>CAZOAH010000015.1:0-22734 GCA_964577845.1 uncultured Akkermansia sp. | reverse complement strand
CTGCAGTATTGAATGCAACTGTTCCTGTTCCTGCAACGAAAGTTCCATTGTTGGTGAAGTTTCCATTCACATTCAACGTTCCTGTTGTCATTGTAAGGGTTGCACCTGATTCAATAGTTAGGTTTTTCGCATTTCCAGTAGTGGTTACATCAATTGTTGGCTGATTTGCAACACACGCTTGGTTTTGAGGTATGATAACATTATTAGTCGTTTGTGGTGCTTGGGTTGCAATGTTGTAAGTTGATCCGTTGTAGTTGAACCAGTTATTAGCTGTATTCCAGTCCAAACTGGTACCGCCTCTCCAAATATAATCGCCATTTGAAGGCGCATTGGATGTTGATGGCAAACTTACATTCCAGGAGTATTCTGTCCATGTGCTTGCGTTACAACCTGATGCGCAACCTCCAACAACACGAACTCTAATTTTATTTACGGAACCGCTTACTGCTTGAAATGAAGGTATGGTTGAGGAAGTAGTTGACCAAGTAGAACCATTATTAGTGGAATAAGCATACTCGAAACCGCACGATTGACCGTTATTCGTTCCATATGTGGGTGTATTTATAGTTAATGTGGTTCCAAAACACACTTCATTCACATTGGGAGATTTAGTTGCACTTGGGGCGTCTGGGTCAGCTGTTACAGTGATAACCTTCGGTGAAGTGTATACTACATTTCCACAAGCATCAGTTATTTTACAATTGTATGAATATGTTCCTGGGGTTAAAGCTGGTGGATCGAATGAGTTTGTGTTAGCTGATGCAATATTTGAATTGTTCAATTGCCATTGGTAAGAATAAGGGGTGTTTCCACCAGAAACGGCGGTTGTAAAGGTTAAGGCATTCGGATTTCCGCCATCACACATACTCAAAGCAGTGGTATTGTGGGCACCAGCGTTTAATGCAGTTAAAGAAATTGTATAAGTTCGAGCTGATCCTGATCCACAGCTATTAGAAGGCGTAACAGTTAGAGTTCCACCAGTTGTTGGGTTTAAGGTTATACTATTTCCAGAACCAGATATTGTTCCGATTCCAGAATATGTCCAATTATAGGTGATGCCCGAAACATTGGTAACGCTGTAAGTACCTGCTGTGCCTGAGCAGATTGAAACAGGAGCATTGATTGCACTTGGTTGAGCTGGAGTTGGATTTACGATAATACTATTTGTATTAACATTCGTTGCGGTTGAGACTGTACAATTAATTTGAACGTTGTTTAAAGCAAAATAATCATTACCGTTTGACCCAGAAACTCTTACCCATCTTAATTTATGAGTGCCAGCCGGTACTATTGTATTAACTGATGTATTAATGTTTGCGCCGAAATTACCATTGTTACATGTAAAACTGCTTCCAACATCTGTCCAAGCTCCTCCAGAAATCTGGATTTGCATTTTCATTTGATAGGATGAACCTGCACAACAAGAGTTGTTATTGTGATATTTTCTAAAAGTAACATTGTTAACAGTGGTTGAACCAGAAGTGGTAAATTGAATGTATGTATATCTCGAAGGGTTTTGTCTTTGAACAGCCACCATCCCAGGAGAACCTGTCGCCCATGAAAAGTTTTCATGTGTGCCACTACCTGTTTGCGTTATAATGCCTGTCAAGGCACTTGAGTTTGAAGTTGTTGTTGGCGTGTAGGTAAAAATTCCTCCTCCATTATTTGTTGCTCCGCTTTCGAACGTCCAATACAGGTAGGCAGATGCATTCGAAGTGGTTTGATAGTTTATACTAGCAGTACCAGATGAAACACCAGTGACCAATCCTGTGGCATTAACTGTGGCAATACTGTTGTTGCTTGAAACCCAAGTGCCACCGGAACCACTGTATGTCATTTGGGCGGTGCTTCCGACACACAAAGCAGTTTGGGCATTGAATTTTTGGAATGAAGAGATGAAAATTGAAACAAGGAGAATTAATCCTGAAAAACGATTTGAACTTGAAGTACCTTTAATAGGAGTTTTGAAAAAAAGAGACATTTTTTTAAGTTTGCGTTAATAAATAAAAACGAGCGGTCTGACGGCTCTGTTCTTAAAGTAGTAAAAATAATACCAAGAATTATAGTTGTTGATAATGAGAAGATTAGCTTTATAAAAGAAAGTTATTTTTCCAAATTATGGAAAATATTTCTTAAAATGGGAAAGTGTTTCGTTTTTGGAAAATTCCCGAATTTAATCTTTAATCAATTCACATTTGGCAATGCCATCTCGATCAATAGAAATCAATCGAACTTGTTTTATTGAGTTAATTAAATGAATATCCATTGTATGTTTTACTTTTAGATAATTCTGCGTAAACCCATACATTAATCCTTCGTTTTCCTCCTTTTCAAACAGTACATCATATTCTTTACCTATCTGACTTTCGTAAAATGCCCGTTTTTTCTTGTCAGAAAGGATGTGTAACATTTTGCTTCGCTCTTTTCTTACTGACATCGGAACGGTTTGTCCCAATTTTGGAGCTGAAGTATTGGCGCGCTCTGAATACGTGAAAACATGCAAGTATGAAATATCTAAGTCTTTTAAGAATTCCATGGTCTCATTAAATAATTCATCGGTTTCACCGGGGAAGCCAACAATCACATCAACACCGATGCAAGCGTCTTTATTTAATGACTTGATTTTGTTCACTCTTTCAGCATACAATTCCTTCAGGTATTTTCTGCGCATAGCTTTCAATAGCGCATTACTACCAGATTGCAAGGGTATGTGAAAATGTGGTACAAATCGTTTTGAATCGTTCAAACAAAAAGAAATGATTTCATCACTTAATAAATTTGGTTCAATAGATGAAATTCGATATCGTTCAATGCCTTCTACTTCATCGAGTTGCTGAATGAGTTGATAGAAATTTTCGTCACCGCCTTGACCAAAATCGCCAATATTTACGCCTGTTAATACGACTTCTATTACTTCAGTTTTAGCTATTTTTTTTGCTTCTTCAATAGTGTTGCTAATACTTGCGTTTCTGCTTTTACCGCGAGCTAAAGGTATCGTGCAAAAAGTACAGAAATAATCACAGCCATCTTGAATTTTTAAAAAAGATCGTGTTCGATCTCCAAAAGAGAATGAAGGAATGAAATCCTTTGTATTTTTAATGGATTCAAAACTTGTTATTGCTTTTTCTTGCTTTGATTCCAGTTTTTCTAAGTGCTCAATTATATTGAATTTCTCATTGGCTCCCAACACCAAATCTACCCCTGTGATGCTGGCAATTTCCTCTGGTTTTAATTGGGCATAACATCCAATTATTACTACAAATGCATCTGGATTAATTTGATTTGCTTTCTTGACAAGCTGTTTACATTTCTTATCGGCATTTTCTGTTACGGAGCATGTGTTGATTACGAAAACGTCTGGATTGTCTTCAAAATTAACTTTAGCAAAACCACCTTCTTCAAAATTTCTTGCAATAGTCGAAGTTTCTGAAAAATTCAGTTTGCATCCCAAGGTGTAGAAAGCAACTTTTCTGTATTGATTCATAGCCATGCAAAATTAGTGAGAATAAGATAAACCCAACACATTGATTTTTTTTGGAACTAATTTTTAGTGAATTCGTATGTCAAGTTTCAATTTTTCAACAATGGAGAAAAACTTAACAATACAATTTTACGAATTTGATTCATGGAAGTCGCTTAGTGATGCTGATCAGGAGTTGGTAAAGAGAGCCTACGAAATTTCGCAAAATGCCTATGCTCCATACAGTGAGTTTCATGTAGGGGCTTCAGTGAGAATGGATAATGCAACGATTTTAACAGGTAGTAATCAAGAAAATATTGCATATCCCTCTGGTTTGTGTGCAGAAAGGGTTGTGTTATTTTTTGCAGGGTCACAATTTCCTGATACAAAAATTGAAACGATTTGTGTTGTGGCCAAAGGTGAATTGTTGCCATTTGATAAAATTCTTTCACCGTGCGGAGCATGCAGGCAAGTCATGTTGGAAACAGAAATACGTCAAACGGCACCAATGCGTGTGATCTTGGTTTCCCAAAATGAGAAAACGTTAGTATTTAAAAATGTCAAAGATTTATTACCATTTGCTTTTGGAACTATTTAAAGGTTAAAAATTCTAGTTTTTCTTCATTAATATTGATTTTATAAATTCCTATATTTGCGATTCATATTTTAAAGCTTTCAAATTATGGCGGTTAAAAGTGCAAATCAACCTACAAAAACTACGAAAAAGGAGGCCGCGTCCAAAACGTCTAAGTTTTCCAAAGACACTTACATAAAGTGGTACAAAGACATGTTATTGATTCGAAAATTCGAAGAGAAAACGGGTCAATTGTATATTCAACAAAAATTTGGTGGATTTTGTCATTTATATATAGGTCAGGAGGCTATTGTTGTTGGGACAGTATCTGGTTGCAGACCTGGTGATAAACACATGACGGCTTATCGTGACCATGCGCATCCTATTGCGCTTGGTACAGATCCTCGAGTTTTGATGGCAGAATTATTTGGCCGAATAACAGGATGTTCAAAAGGTAAGGGAGGCTCGATGCACTTTTTTGATAAAGAAAAAAACTTCATGGGTGGTCATGGTATCGTCGGTGCTCAAATTGCAATGGGAGCGGGAGTTGGCTTTGCTGAAAAATATAATGGAACAGATAATGTTGCCTTTGTTTCTATGGGAGATGGGGCTGTTCGTCAAGGTGCTTTGCATGAAACATTCAATATGGCAATGAATTGGAAGCTTCCCGTTATTTTTATCATTGAAAACAATAATTACGCAATGGGTACTTCTGTGGAACGTACAACAAACGTTACCGATTTATCGAAGATTGGTTTGTCTTATGAAATGCCTTCTAAGATTGTTAATGGTATGCGTCCGGAAGATGTTCATAATGCTATCGAAGAAGCTGCTGACAGAGCAAGAAGGGGAGACGGACCAACTTTATTAGATATTAGAACATACCGTTATAAAGGTCATTCGATGTCAGATCCTCAAAAGTATAGAACAAAAGAGGAAGTTTCCGAATGGATGGAACAAGATCCTATTGAACATTGTTTAAGAATGATTCAATCAAACAAATGGTTGACAGAAAAACAAATTCAAGAAATTGATGAATGGGTTAAAAAAGAAGTTGATGAGTCTGTTGCATTTGCAGAGTCTTCCCCGTATCCAAGTCCAGACGAATTGTATAAAGATGTATACATGCAATCCGATTATCCATATATCATTGAATACCAAAGAAATTATTAATTCATTTTCAATAATTAAATAAATCTTATGGCTGAAGTAGTTTACATGCCTAAATTGAGTGACACCATGACAGAGGGTGTAGTTGCTGAATGGACAAAAAAAGTTGGTGATAAAGTAAAGTCAGGCGAGGTGCTTGCAGAAATTGAAACCGATAAAGCAACCATGGAGTTTGAATCATTCTATGATGGTACATTATTGCATATTGGTGTGGAAAAAGGCCAAACAGCACCGGTAAATTCTATTTTGGCGATAATTGGAAATGATGGTGAAGACATTAGTGCTTTGATTTCAGATTCAGTTCCGAAAGTTGAGGCGATTGTTGAAACTCCAAAATCTGCATCTGAAGTTGTAAAGGAAACCAAAACTGAGATTGTTGCTGCTTCAAATATTGTCGCACCTGTGAAAAGCGTTACTCCATCACATATTGGTTCGCATAGTGATCGTGTATTTGCCTCTCCATTGGCAAAGAAATTAGCAGAAGAAAAAGGTATTGATATTCATGCAATTCCAGGAACAGGAGAGGGGGGACGCATAACCAAAAGGGATGTAGATCATTATGTTCCTTATAATGCGCCAACTCAATCAATAAGTACAGCACCATTAAGTCAAGAATCGTATCATGATGAAACGGTTTCTCAAATGCGTAAGACCATCGCTAGAAGGCTGGCAGAGAGTAAATTTACCGCTCCACACTTCTACCTTACTCTTGAAATTGATATGGATGCTGCAATTGCCTCTAGAAATGCCATGAATAAACTGGAAGGAGTCAAAGTTTCATTTAATGATATGGTTGTTAAGGCAGTGGCTATGGCACTTACGAAACATCCAAATGTAAACAGTTCATGGTTAGGTGATGTTATTCGACGCAATCAGCATGTCCATATAGGTGTCGCAGTAGCTGTTGAGGATGGGCTGCTTGTTCCTGTAGTTCGTTTTGCAAATACTAAAGGTCTTTCGCAAATTGGTGCCGAAGTTAAAGATTATGCTCAAAAGGCTAAAGATAAAAAACTTCAACCATCTGATTGGGAAGGAAATACTTTCACTATTTCCAATCTAGGAATGTTCGGAATTGAGGAGTTCACAGCAATAATTAATCCTCCAGATAGCTGTATTCTCGCCGTTGGTGGTATTAAACAAGTGCCAGTAGTTAAAAATGGCCAAGTTGTTCCAGGAAATATTATGAAAGTAACATTGTCATGTGACCATAGAGTGGTCGATGGTGCTTCAGGAGCGGCTTTTCTTCAATCTTTTAAAGGATATATGGAAGCTCCTGTAACCATGCTGGTGTAATATATTTTTTTGTATTATTGCAGCATGAAAAAATCTCGAATATCAATTATTCGGGCGCTCACACTATTACTTTTGCTTTTTTCTTTGAATGCTCAAGGACAAGCGATAATACGTGTTCGTGTTGTGTCCGTTCAAACACTTAATAATGTAGATTGTGATGGTTTTTTAACAGGAAACAGTGATTTCGTATGGGAATTCACAGGAACTGATAATACCATTGGTTATACCAATAACAACCCGGCTTTATTTGGCGTATTCAATTTTAATTATGCCTTTGTAAATGGAAATAATGGGCCATACACTGTTACTAGTCCTAGTGGAAGTTTTGTCCCAAACAATGCAATTTTCTTTGATCACCAGTATGTTTGTCCAAGTGATGTGCCGAGTAATATCAATCTAGCATGGGAAGCATATGAAAATGATGATGCAGGAAATTATGATGTCCTTGGACTTACTGATGGCGAGACTGGTATTCAAAATGTTACGATGGCTGTTCCTGGTGCTCCAGGTTCATTGTTTTATACTTTCCAAGCAAATAGTACAGATGGAGGATGTAATCAGGTATATAGAATTAATTTAGAAGTGCTTAGAATTGCTTTTGCACCGGGAACTATAATTCTTGAAAATGACATTTGTAACGCGAATTTATTTAATATAAACACTACTTATACAACGGCGTTTTGTTTGAGCAACGATCTGGAGGTAAACGAACCTAGAGGTGGAGATGTGGCAGCTAACAATTCTTCAGCATGGTTCAAGTTTGTTGCACCACCGAGTGGTTCAGTGGAAATTACAACGGATTTAGCTGGAACTGAATTTGGAACTTATATTGAAATATACCATTCAGCGGATGGTGGTAATTGTGGAACAGGAATCCAACCTATAACCGGTTCCCTGGTAAAAGATAAGTTTGAATATTTATCCCACATTGAATTTTCAGATGGTATTGATTTACTTGGAGTTGACCCTGAAGCGCAAATATCTTTAAATGCCTGTGATCCAGTCCCTTTGATCAGTTACCAAAAATTAATAGCTGGAGAAACTTATTATGTTCAGGTTGTTGGCGATGATGCCAATGATGCCGGAATCGTACAAATTAGAATTAATGATTTGGGAGGAGGGCCGTCTGGAGATTCTGAGGATATTCCTTGTCAGTCATCTACTGTAACTCCTTTAACGAATGTGATTTCTTCTTCCTCTAACAGCCCAGTTACTGCAATTCTTGATTTTGGATGTGCTTATGACGGAGGTAACGATTTTGGAGAAACTGGCGCACCCCACACCAATAATGACCCAGATAACTACCATGCCTATGACTATAACCATCCTGCGGCAAACAACCCGGTAATGAATGAAAGTGTTTGGTTAAATTTTGTTGCCCCTTTAAATGGTAGAATCGTTTTTGAAACAGATTATCAGTCTGCATTATATGGAGAAAATAATGCACTTTTTGGTTATGACAAGCGCTTTGCTCCGGGCATCCCTTCTGATTATTCGTGTGCAAATCTTGAATTTATAGATGCTGATGATGGTGGAACCAATAGCTTTTTGGGTGGTGACCCGAGTGCAGTGATTATTGCTCAATGTTTGGAACCAGGATATAAATATTATGGAATGGTGGACCCTTCGGATAATGTTACTCCTCTAAGTGCTCAGAACATTGCCAATTGGTTATATGACCCCTCTGTTGCTGATCCAACGCCAAATCCTCCTGGGAATGATATTCTATGTTTGGCTTTTGCAAATCCACTTTTTGAGGTTCCAGTTACTCCTGCGGGTGCAAATCCAAATTTTCAAGCGGTGGCAGGATCAAACGAATTTGCTTGTCGCGAATATTTGGCTGGTGAACCTGGTGCAGCTGTGGCTCAAGGGGATAGGGCAGACCAAACCGTATGGCATTATTTTACTGCGCCAGCCTCTGGAGCGGTTGAAATGAATATCAGGGCATATATTGGAATGGATACGTTAAGATATGCGATATATGAATTACTTAACGGAACTGAATGTTATGGAGGTTTGAATCCTGCAACTTATACTACTGATGGTACACAAACAACGCCTATTATCACACCTTTACTTCAAGGTTCTGCCGGTTTTGACGGAACACAAGAATCTTTATGTTGTTTAACACCCGGAAAAATCTATGCTGTGCAATTGGATGGTGGTTCTCCAGGTGATGAAGGACAATACATTATTGAATATATCAGAGAAGTCGCAAGCTTCGCAGGAGATGTTTTTGTTGAATTGGAGAACGGAAGTATCATATCGATTGCCCAACAACCTGATACGGCATTTGTTTGTTTTGGTGATACGCTGCAACCAGGTATAATGTTAAATGGTATCGGACAAACAACATTAGATATACCAGGTTGTTTAGAATTGGGCTACGTAATTCATTCAACGAATCCGGTTCCGAATCCAGCATTTAATTCAGGGTTTACCTTTATTGACTCTGTTCAAACAGCTAATGGAGTTTTTGTAAATAATACCAATGGTTCAGGATCTTTTGGAAATCCATCCTTTAACCAAGTTTATTGGGTTTCGCCACTTGCAGATGAACCTGCAAATTGGGGTGATTTAACGTGCACTTCCTCAACTGTTGAAAATGGAGTACCAGTTGTTTTCTTACAACCTGTTGTTCCTGTTTCCAATTATAACAATACAACATGTGAAATTACTTTCTCAAGTTCTGGTGGTTTGGCGACTTTTAATGGTTCAGATTTCGATTACACGATACAAAATTCTGCAGGAAATTTAGTAGCAACAGGCTCATTTGTTGCTGGATCAACTGTTACATTTCCTGTGCCATCTGCTGAAATTTATACAGTTTCAGTGTCGGATGGAGCATGTCCATATACCTTTACAATAGACGCCTCTGCATGCGCTAATCCATGTATTATCAATCCAATTCAAGTTTTTGCTAACGCAAGTATTTGTCAAGGTCAAACCATTTTCTTAGAAGGAGCAAATCAAAATACTGCAGGATTGTATACTGATGTATTCACTGCGGCAAATGGTTGTGATAGTGCGGTTTATACAACTCTAACCATATTGCAACCTTCTGCAATCGAACAAACCATTACCATTTGTCAAGGAAATACTTATATTGTTGGAACATCGGTTTATAATACTTCAGGGGTTTACACAGATGTATTTACTGCAGCCAATGGATGTGATTCTACGGTAACAACGAATTTATTTGTTGAGGCAATTTTCACATCTAACACAAGTGTTTCAATTTGTGAAGGTGATATTTATACTTTCAACGGAACAAATTATGATGAGACTGGAACCTACACTGCCACGTTAACTGCAGCTGGTGGTTGTGATTCATTAGCAACGTTATTCTTAACGGTATTGCCAACACCAACCTCTTCAGAAACTGTTACTATTTGTGCAGGACAAACTTACAGCTTTGGTTCCCAAACACTATCAGCATCCGGAACATATCAAGAAGTTTACACTGCAGCTAATGGATGTGATTCAATTAGATATCTTTATTTAACTGTAAATCCTATTTTGGATAGTGATTTCAGTGCTACAATTTGTGAAGGTCAGTCTTATACTTTTGGAGGGCAAGAATTGACATCAGCTGGTGTGTATTCGGAAAGTTATGTCACCACTGAAGGTTGTGATTCTGTTGCAACACTTTATCTGTTTGTCGATGATCCAGTTACATTTAATACCGATACAACCCTTTGTATTGGTGAAACATTAACATTTGGCGCGCAAACAATTACTGAAAGTGGAATCTATACCGAGGTATTCTCCGATCCACTTGGTTGTGATTCGATTGTTACTTTTGAGGTCGCATTTGTGGATTGTCAAGGTCCATTTGAGATAAGTAATATTGTTACGCCAAATGATGATGGTCAGAATGATACTTGGAAGATTTCCGATTACACTCAAATTTCAGGTTGTGCTGTGACCATTTATAATCGTTGGGGGCAACCAGTTTACGAAACTTCTGATTATCAGAATGAATGGGCAGGAACCAAAGATGGTGAACCTCTTCCAGATGGTGTTTACTATTATTCGATTATGTGTGATGGTAATGAGTACAAGGGAACGGTTAATTTATTCAGATTCAAGAAATAATAGGGCTATGAAGAAAATTAAATTTATACTTTTTGTCGAAGCTGTTCTTGTTTTCGGATCATTGTCTTTTGCTCAACAAACTCCGCAATCCAATTTATACGGTTACAATCGTTTTTCAATTAATCCTGCTTATGCAGGTGAACAAGGCTGTACAGAATTGTATTTTTCACATTTGAACCAATGGGTTAAATTGGATGGTGCTCCGGTAACCAGTTTTTTAAGTGTGAATTCTAGAATTGGCAAATCTTTAGGTGTTGGCGGAAGTATTTTGATTGACAAATTGGGAATGTTGCAACAAATTGCTGCATCAGGTTCAGTATCTTATGGATTAACATTCGCAAGGCAGCACAATATTCGTCTTGGACTTACTGCTGGTTATTATCAATTTAGAGTAAATCCTGATGGTGCCATTGCATTTGATAATCTGGATAATATCATCAATGGTGGCAGTCAAAGCGCTTCTTCAATAAACACCGAATTGGGATTGCTTTATCAATTTAAAGGATTCGAATTTTCTTTTGCTTCAAAACAGGTGCTTCAAACCTATTCTAATTTTGGATATTCTGGTTTAGATGGTTATGGACTGAAAAGACACATGCTTGGATTTATGGGATACCGTTTCGATATCAATAATAATTTTGGTATCAAACCTTCAATAATGTACAAGGGAATTGCGAACAATTCTCAACTCGACTTTAATGCAGATGTCATATATAAGAATATGGTCTTTGGAGGTCTTGGATACCGAACAAAGGTTGGACTAGTTGGAAGAATTGGGTTAAATATCAAAGATTTCTTCTTTGTAGGCTATAGTTACGAAGTGCCAATGCAAAATATTGCAAAATATTCCTCTGGTTCTCATGAGCTGATTTTAGGTTTGAAGTTTTGTCGTAAAAAAGAGGAGGATACCTTGTTTGCGCAAAGAATGATGCAGCCTAGAACAGATACCATCATTGTTATTGAAAAGCAAATTGACACCTTGATTGTGGAACGTGTTGATACAATATATGTACAGCCTGAAATAGATTCAACATCAGATGAGGAGGCGCAACGTGTGCTTGATTTGGCATCAAAGAACCTTGAGTTCGTCTTTGACAAATCTATCATTTTGAAAAAATCTCATCCTGATTTAGAGGCATTGGTAAATATGCTTTTATTACGACCAGATTTAAGAATTTCTTTGGAAGGACATACCGATAGCAATGGTAGTGAAGCTTATAATTTGTGGTTATCCAAAAATAGGGTTAACGCAGTAAAAGAATTTTTGGTGGCAAATGGTGTTTCGGCCGATCGTATTGATACTTCATATTTTGGAGAGTCAAAGCCAATTGCAAGTAATGAAACATTGGCTGGTCAGGCGAAAAATCGACGTGTTGAAATGCATTACATCAAAGCTGAAAATTAGTGAGCCTCGAGTGAAGCCTGTTTTTATCATAATTTTTGTTTTTGCCGCGTTGAATTTGAATGCCCAAATTTTGGGTTGTACAGATCCTTTAGCCTCGAATTTTAATTCAAACGCAAGTCAAAACGACGGAACTTGTTTTTATCCAAATACAAACATAAATCCAATTGTTTCTTGGGATTTGCCTACGAATGCAATTGAAACTTCTGGATTATTGTATTGGGATGGCGCCATTTGGACACATAACGACAATTCGGATATTAACTTATATAGTATTGATACGCTCACAAATCCAGCTCTATTAATAGGTTTCAATCTTGGACAATTGAGTAATTACGATTGGGAAGATGTCGATCAAGATAGTCTTTATATTTATCTTGGTGATTTTGGAAATAATGGAAACGGTAACCGAACCGATCTAAAAATTTACCGTATTGCGAAAAATAGCATTATTGCCGGTAATCCTGAAGTAGACACAATATTTTTTTCTTACTCAACACAAACAGATTTTTCTGGAACTGGTGCCAATAATACAGATTACGATTGCGAGGCATTTATTGTAAAAGAGGATAGTATTTATTTATTCTCTAAAGAATGGGTTTCGAATAAATCGAGATTGTATGTATTTTCTAAATTACCGGGTGTTCATTCAGCTAATTTTATTTCTGAATTTGATGTTCAAGGCTTAGTTACAGGCGCAGTTTATCATGAAAATCCGGAATTGATAGTCCTTTGTGGGTATTCTGAAACTTTACAACCATTCGCATACTTGCTTTATGATTTTAATCAAAATGATTTTTTTAGTGGAAATAAACGCCGCCTAGGAATAAATTTACCTTTTCATCAAATTGAAGGCATTACGACAAGTGATGGTTTGACCTATTTTATGAGTAATGAAAGGTTTCAACAATCCATATTAACAACCAATCAAAAATTGCATCGTTTTGATTTAGAGCCATATTTGGAAAACTATATTAATGGTTTAGGATTAAATGAAAAAAAAATAAATGATGTTTTAATTTACCCCAATCCTGCTAAAGATGAGGTTGTAATTAATTGCCCACAAGAATATGTTGGACGGACGTTTTCTATTTATAATTCGAAAGGTGAATTGATTGAAACTTCAAAGATTACATCAACCAATACAAGATTTAGGATTTCAAGTTGGAGGACAAATCTGACTTATTTTTTGACCGTTGAGAATTCATCATCAATATTAATCCCATTTATGAAGGAATAATTTAATTCGAAGTTTTTTTCCAGGTTTTGTATAAATTTTCTTGAGTAGGTCGATTGGGTTCTATTTCCAATAATGGTTCACAAGATCTTAAAGTTTCATGACATTCCTTCGGCAAGGCTTGATACAACGCTGTTCCTTTCGTTTTCCATGCAATCATCTCATCAGAAACTTCTTTGATGACCTTTGCTGGATTTCCTACAACAAGACTTCTTCGCGTAATTTTCATACCTCCAGGCACAAAACACAATGCTCCAATAATCGATTCTTCCTCAATTTCTACATCATCCATTATAACACTGTTCATTCCAATCAAGCAGTTTTCCCCGATTGTTCCGCCATGAATAACAGCTCCATGTCCGATGTGTGCACCTTTTTTTAACCAGACTGTTGTACCAGGAAACATATGAATGGTGCAATTTTCTTGGATGTTACAACCGTCCTCAATGATAATTTTTCCCCAATCACCCCGAATGGCAGCACCAGGCCCAACATAAACATTTTCGCCAATAATCACATTTCCAGTTACTGTTGCATTCGGATGAATAAAACTGGAAGCTTTAATAACTGGCTTGAAACCATTGAATTCGAAAATTGCCATTTAATCTATTTTTTGTTGAACCTAAAATTACAACCAAAAACAACATTATATTGAGAAAACCAAAAAGCTTGACTTGCGCGGTCTTCTTTATACATTGTTGTTCGAATATCTGGCATATGAATAAACCCACCGCGCCATTCACTTTGTATAAAGAAGTATTTGAAAAAAGTAAGGTTTGCAGCCAGAACGGTGCTCAATCCATATCCTGCCAAATGAAATTCATCATATCTTTTATTGTTGAGCAGCGTAGTATTTGTTCTAGGTACCAGTACGCCAAGTCCAAAACCTTCATTTAAAGCGAAATGAAATTGTTTTCTACCGAAAAGTACATCAAATCGTCGGAGTTCAACATTTTCATAATTTAGACCATCAGTATGCTCAAAAAGCAGGAAATCTTTTGCCAATACAATGTCGTCATTAACATAATTACCATCGTACTGAGTTCCTGAATTAGAAATAGAGCCATCAATTTTTACAGTTTGATCATTCTGCATGACATATTTCATGTGATCTGCGCCAAGAGAAATTTGGTAATGGTCATCAATAAAGTATCCAATACGAAAATTATATTGAGGAATCGTCATATTGGCGGGGTTCAAATAAAGTCTTGCTTCAAAAGGCGACTGTCGATCTTTTGCAATCACGTTATGTAGCGTAAAATCGTAGTTATTACCTTTAAAATGAATGTCAGATAAAGTATAGGCTGCCCGATTCCATCCCCAATAAATGAAGAAATTACCTTTTTTGTAATAATTGTCTTTAACCCAAGTAATTTGTCCATTTCCAGAGAATACAATCAAAGTGATGGAAAACATCAATAGTTTAATCTTTTGTGAACAATACAGCATTTTGTTTAACAGTTACAGTAAATCAAACTTAGTCAGTTAAAAAGATATTGACAAATGAAAAATGGATAATCTTGAATTATAATTTTTAATTTAAAGAAATAATATTGAGTATGTCTTATTGTACATTTTGTAAAAATCTTGATGCAGATAATCTTCACAGGCAGTATCATGATAATCTTTATGGTTTTCCAATTCACGACGACAATGAATTATTTGGCAGGTTGATACTAGAAATCAATCAAGCTGGATTGTCATGGGAAACGATTCTCAAGAAAGAAAAGAATTTCCGAAGGGCATTCAATAATTTCAGTATTCATGAAATCGCGCAATTTGATAGCGAAAAGTTTGATGAGCTAATGAATAATATTGGAATTATTCGGAACAAATTGAAAATAAATGCTGTTATCAATAATGCTAAAGTTATTATTCAAATTCAAAATGATTTTGGTTCATTTAAAAATTGGTTAGATGAAAACCATCCAAAAACTATCGAAGAATGGGTAAAACTTTTCAAAAAGTACTTTACATTTGTGGGAGGGGAGATTGTTAAAGAATTTTTAATGAGTATTGGGTACTTGAAAGGTGCTCATGATGAAAATTGCGAAGTTTATCAAAGGGTTATAAAAGTATCTCCAAAATGGAATGTATTATGAAGAAGATTGTTTTTTTATTCGTTATGCTATTCGGTGTTAAGGCTGCAATGGCACAGTTTGGTTTGAGTGCTGGAATTAGCACCTTGAAAAGTTTTACTACGCCAACACCATATTTCGGTTTTCATTTTGGTGGAGAAATTCCAAGAGATGATCAATTATCTTTTTATGGTCGTGCAACATATTATTTAAGGCAATTGGATAAGCCCATTAACCAGTTATATTTATTCAGTTCTGACCCCTCATTGCCTGGAAAGGTAATCAACTATCAAAATTCTATGGATTACTTTGTTATTGAAGGCGGAAACAGGTATTACATAGGAAATGGTTATGATGCTGGTTTCGGCGCTTATGGCGGAGGAAATATGATGTTTGTTTTCAATACGGTAAGAAGAAATTATGATTATGGTCCGGTAAGTCAAGCGCAATACCCGTTGCCAACTACTGAATTTCCAAAAGGTTCAATTTTTAATTTGGCAGTAGGTGTTGGTGGTGGTTTAAAGTACACAGCGTCGGCAGTAGGAACATTTTATTTTGATTTGAATGCAGCATACATGATTTTGTCAACTGCTAACAATGCAACGGCTCAGGGTGTAGTTAGTACCTTGTATTCACCTTTGATCTTTAATTTTTCTCTGGGTTTTCGAAAGGATTTATATTAGAAAAACCAACTTTTTCTTTCAGAAAGATTGAGTATTTCGTTCTGAAGTGTTTCGAAATTAATTCTTTGGTCAATAGCGTTTTTTAGATTTGTTTTAACTTCTTCATTACGCATTAGATTTGGCGGTAAACTGAAACTGTGTTTGTTGGTGGCTTTATTTAATATTTGCAAAAGTTGTTTTGAAATATTTTCATTTTCAGGTAAGGCCAAATTGAGTTGTAAATTGGTACAGATACTAGGATTGGGATGACTTAATGGTATTTTATCGGCGAAAAGTCTCCAAATCATTACACCAATGGAAAAAACATCAGTTTTCTGGTTTATCAAATCCAAATGATTGAGAATCAATTCTGGTGCGGCATAACCTAGTGGAAATTTGAGTTCTCTTGATTCCTCACAATAAAATGGTGTGGCCATTCCAAAATCAATTATTGATAATTTGATACCATCCTCCTTCGTTTCAATAAGAATATTTGACGGTTTTATATCGCAATGAGCGATTTTTTCTTGTTCCATCAAATCCATTATTGGTTTTAATGCGGAAATAATTTGCTTCAAAGTTGAAATTCGAATTTTCTTTTTAACCGTTTTCCAGTAAACATCCAATCTTTCACCATTTTTGAATTTGGACAAAAGCATGACATTATCCTCGTCCTCCTCAAACGCTATGATTTCAGGAAATGCTTTTGATTTCAACTGAAAAGAAAACTCCCGATTTATTGATTCAATACCTTTTAAATTTGACTTTGAAACCCTTTTTAAAATTAATTTTTCATTGTTTTTAGCATCAATACATGAATAAATGGCTCCAAAATGTTGACTTTCATTGCCTTTAATCAATCGTAGGTTTTCAATTTGGAATTTCACTAAAGTAAATTTTAAATAAAAATATCGATTATAAGGTTGAAATACCATTAAATAGGAAAACATCTTAATTTCAATACATTTCATCGGCAATAGTAAATCAAATTTTGATTACGAAATGTTTGAAATGTTATTTGAAAACCTACATTTATTCAATGAAAGTTATGTTTTATTCAAAAAATATGTATTTTGGCATTTTAAAAATTGTTATTGGTCATACATAATTTTCAATTAGTAGAAAAATTTGTTTGTCCAGCAAAATAAATTGCAAATTGCACTTGATTGATGATGCATTATGAATGATTTGTTAATTCAACCGACGGCGCAAACACCTCTGATTCATTTTTGCTTTGGAACAGGTGTTATGGAAATTAAAGGTAGATCTATTCCAGATCAACCTGATGAGTTTTGGCTGCCTGTCCTCAATTGGTTCGAATCTTATCTAATGATGCCTAAAAGGCCAACGATTATTAAAATAGATTTAGAGTACTTCAATATTTCCTCGTCAAAAAGAATTCTATTTTTACTATACAAGCTCAACGAACTTACAGAATCAGGGATGGATGTTAAGGTACATTGGTACTACAGACAATCTGACGAAGATATGTTTGAAGTAGGTCAAGATTATGCATATATGGTAAAGGTGCCTTTTGAATTCAAAGAATATTTAGATAATGATATTGCAATGGCAATTTGATTTCCTTGGCACTTGATTTTTCTCATTTTTTAGCTATTTTTGAATTATGAGAATGGTCAAAGAAATACCGCACGAAAGATATAAAATTCAGCTTCACCAATACAATGGTAAATATATTTTGAAGATTGAATTGGGACAATATGAACAATCCTACAAAATCAATGAACTCGATATCGAGGACTCAAATGCAATAGATAAAATGTTGTCAGAGGAGTTTCTAAAGAATTGTTTAAGTCGGTTTTTAACCATGAGAAGAGATTGGGAGAAGGCTTTTTATACCATTAAAAATCAACAATGAGAAAATTATTATACCTAAGCTTTCTTTCTGGATTGCTTTTATCTTGCAGCGAAGGTGAGCAAGAAGAAAAAAATGAAAATACAACTCCTAAAGTTGTAGTTCGTGACACGCAAGGTTTAAAAATCGCTTATTATCACAGTGATAGCATCAAAAAGTATTTTGAGTATTTTAAAGAAGAGGAAGCTATAGTTACCTCCAAGCAACAGGCGTTCCAGAAAGAAATTGAAAAGAAAACGAAAGATTACGAAGCATTCATCACCCGAAATAATCAAAAGTTACAAGGTGGCTTGCTTTCTGAAAATGAACAAATAAAAATTCAGCAACAAGCACAAACAATGGAGGCTGAGTTGATGCAGTATCAACAAACACAAGGCGCAAAACTTGAGGAAGAAACCATTAAAAAATTGGAAACCATCTCCAAAAAAATTGAGACTTGGGGAAAAAAGTATTGCGAAGAAAACAAAATAGATGTGCTTTTAATTCAGGGGCCTGGAGGTCAAATTAACTACATCAATCCATCGATGGATGTGACCAAAGAGTTTACAGCATATCTCAATCAGCATCAAAAGGAAATCGAAAAAGATGCCAAATAGGTGAGATGTTAATTGCACGTCAAAAAAAAGAAGAAAATATAGCTGAATATATTCTCTATATTTTTCAAATTGAAGATATAATCAGAGCTTATAATTTTGATTTAGAAAGAATTCTATCTGAATTTGTTATACCACAACTTCCCGATGAATCATTCCTTTCAGAATACCGAAAATGGTATATGCAGTTGATTTCACAAATGAAACAACGTGGATTGGAAAAGCATGGGCATATTGATGAAATTCGAGAAATAATTGTAGAGTTATCCTATTTGCATAATACACTATTGAATTTGGCGAACGATGACAAGTACCGTTCAACTTTTGATAGGGCAAATACGTATCTTGATGAATTCAAACAAAAATCAAATCTTAAAGAAAAAAACAATATCGAAATTCTTTTTCATGCCATGTACATGAAGCTTTTACTAAGGCTTCAGAAAAAGGAAATCAGCTCTGAAACCGAGGAAGCTTTTGATTCCATGCGCGTAGTTTTAGCTTATCTGGCCAGATCATATAAAAAGATGAAGGCTGGTGACATGGATTTCTTGAACAACTAATCAAATATTTTTCCCGGATTCAATATTCCATTCGGATCGAAGGCTTTTTTAATAGTTCTCATAAGATTTAATGTAACCTCAGGAAAAGCAATATCCATATAACTTTTTTGTACAAGCCCAATGCCATGTTCCCCTGAAATGGTTCCTCCAAGCTTTACAACTTCAACAAATATTTCTCTTATGGCAATTGGTAAATCGTTGTTCCAAATTGCGTCTGAAAGGTTGCCTTTAATAATATTAACATGCAAATTGCCATCTCCCGCATGACCATAACAGACGGAATGTAATCCATATTTTTTGCAAATGGTTTTAACGGCATTTAATAATTTAGGCAATTCATACCGAGGTACGACTGTGTCTTCCTCTTTGTATATAGATTGTGATTTAACAGCTTCACCCACTTTTCTTCTGAGTGACCAAAGACTATTTTTTTGTGCTTCACTTTCTGCAAACAAAATTTCGTCTGTTTCAAATTGTTCCAATACAGCCACGATACGCTCACAATCCTGCATAAGCTGATCTGTGTCAAAACCATCAACTTCTATGAGTAAATGCGCTTGATGATTTTCTTTGACTTCAATAGTAAAGTCTTGCGTAAAATCTTGAGTCCAAGTTAAAGCATCACGCTCCATAAACTCCAAACCACTTGGCGTAATTCCAGCTTGAAAAATAGCTGCCACAGCTTCACACGCTTGCGAAGCATCAAAGAAAGGAACCAACATCAATAAAGTTTGTGTCGGATGGGGAATTAATTTTAATACAATTTTTGTCACGATTCCTAATGTACCTTCTGAACCAACAATCAATTGTGTTAAATTATAGCCTGTTGCATTTTTCAAAACATTTGCACCCGTCCAAATGATATTTCCATCAGGTAAGACAATCTCTAAATTGAGGACATAGTCTTTAGTAACACCATATTTTACAGCCTTTGGCCCTCCTGAATTCTCAGAAACATTTCCACCAATAAAACAACTTCCTTTACTTGCTGGATCTGGTGGGTAAAAAAGACCTTTTTCTCTAACTGTATTTTGTAAAACTTCAGTTATAACCCCTGGTTCAGTTATCACTTGATGGTTCTTTTCATCAATTTGTAGGATGCGATTGAATTTTTCCATTGAAAGTGCCACACCTCCGTATATGGGCAGTGATCCTCCACTTAATCCCGTTCTTGCTCCGGAAGGTGTAACCGGAATTTTCCTATCGTTACAATATTTCATGATTTCAGAGACTTCTACTACAGTATTTGGTTTCAAAACTATAGCAGGATTGAATTGCAAATCCTCAGTCTCATCATGGCCATATTCTTGAATTACCTCTTCATTTGAATAAGCTCGTTCACCCAATAAACTATTGAAAAAAGCCACATCATCAAGATGTAGTTTAGCAAAATGTTCCATGAAACAAATGTATTAAGAAAGTTCATATGGCACATTCATTTTTGCAACCTTAACTTTCCATCCCAATTCATGTTCAATTTTTACGCGCAGTGCATCGGATTGATGCGGTTCACCATGATTAATAAAAGTAGTTTTGGGAGGTTTTTCGAAATTTCTTAACCATTTTATTATATCCGCTTGGTCCCCATGAGCGGATAATGATGTAATACTCCTGATTTGACATTTTACTTTTCTGTATTCGCCAAAGAACTTGATATAATCGCTTCCTTCTAAAATGGATCTTCCACGAGTCCCTTCACATTGAAAACCTACAAATAAGAGTGTATTTCTTTCATTTTCAATATGATTATTTAGATAATGTAAAATGCGTCCACCTTCCATCATTCCGCTTCCTGCAATGACAATTTTAGGTTCCCTGTTTTGAACAACGGCTTTGGATTGTTCAAAATTGGTGATGAAATGAACTTGGTCATACATGTTTTCAGCATCATATCTTGAAATGTTTTGCCATTCATGAAAACTATTATATACTGAGGTAGTTTTTACTCCCATTGGTGAATCTAGAAATATGGGAACTTTCGGAAGTTTTTGTTCTTGTTCCAATTGGTAGAGCAGATAGATTATTTCTTGTGCGCGTTCAACTGCAAATGATGGAATCATTAGAATTCCTTTTCGATCCAATGTTTCTTCAATAACATTCAGAAGCAAGTTCTTTAAGGGTTCTTCTTCATGTAAGCGCTCACCATAAGTGGATTCTAAAACCAAATAATCAGCGTTTTTTATTTTCTTTGGAGGATACATTAACATAGGATGTTGCTTTCCTATATCTCCAGAATATACAATTGTATTTCCATTAATATGCATTTCAACGAAAGCAGAGCCCAATATGTGGCCATTGTTGTGAAATTGAAACCGAAGTTCATTGGATAGAAGCACCCATTCATGTAATTCATGTGAAATAAGTAACGGTAAAGTATCTACAACATCTTGAATGGTATATAAAGGTTGTGGATGATCATGCTTGGAGTAGTGGTATTTATCTGCTCTATTAGCATCTTCTTCTTGAATTTTGGCACTATCAAAAAGTATGATTTCAGTTAAGTCTCTTGTAGGTGATGTGCAATGAACAGGACCTTTAAAACCATTTTTCACCAATAATGGAAGATAACCTGTATGATCTAAATGTGCATGAGTTAGAATAATTTCATGAATAGTATCAGGATTAACAGGAAATTTAGCCCAATTTAATTTTCTAAGTTCTTTCAATCCTTGAAAAAGTCCACAGTCAATAAGGATACGCCTATCGAATGCATCGAGAAGTATTTTTGATCCAGTGACTGTTTCCGCACCGCCAAGGAAGGTAAGGATTGTGGGATTAATGTTATTATCGCTCATATTACAACAAATTATTCATTGACTTTTTTAATAAAAATCATATTCTCTTATTTTGATTAAAAAATAAACGAACATTATCAATTTTGGGAGTTAAATTATTTTTGACCAAACATCTCATGAATATGAGTAGTAATGACTATTTTAGTTAAACGATTGGTGTTAAAATGTCTGATTTCTATTATTTATTCAATAAAAAAACCAACAAAATTGAGGAAGGATCTTTTGTTAAACATGAGTTAATTGAGCGTTTAAGACAGATACAAGGAGAAGGATTAGTTTGTAAAAATGGCGATAGTGATTGGGTGGAAATATCTGAATATCCTGAATTTGGGCCATTTCTCCCAAAACCACCTCCACCTCCGCCAAAAACTTCACCTGCCCCCAACTCAAATCCTACATATGATCCAAATTATGATGGTAATGAAAGTGCTATATTTATTGGAGCGGTTTTATTGTTGTCTCAACTTATTCTTTATTTACTAATAAAAAATGATGCAATTCGAATAGAAAGGTTTTCTGAAAACATTAATTATATTCGATTTTTAGGAGTAATTGCAAGAATAGCAATTGTAGTATGGGTTGGTAAAATTGCAATTGAAGCCAATAGAGAAGCTATTCCCTGGAGAATATTTGCTTTTTTTTTACCGTCCATTTCTTTAATATTTGTTGGTTTCACCAAAAAGAAAATATCTAGAATACCTGTACCTGAACCGAAAAATCCAAAGGTTGAAAAAGAAGTTTGGTTAAAACAAAATCCAGGGAAAACAGTATGGGATTGTTATAAGGAAAATCCTCATATTTGGTTACATGATAATCCAACCAAAACATTGATTGATTATTATAAAATTTTTCCAGCAGATTCAACTAGTTTAAGGTAATTTAATTTTTAATAATTATAGAATCAATTTTTAATTTTAAATCAAATAATATTTCATG
>CAZOAH010000014.1:0-31353 GCA_964577845.1 uncultured Akkermansia sp. | reverse complement strand
CTGCAGTATTGAATGCAACTGTTCCTGTTCCTGCAACGAAAGTTCCATTGTTGGTAAAGTTTCCATTCACATTCAACGTTCCTGTTGTCATTGTAAGGGTTGCACCTGTTTCGATTACTACATCCTTGGCATTAACTGTTGTTCCTGCTGCAACTGACGGTTGTTGCGTTACACAAGTGTTGTTTGGGATAATTGTTCTTGTAGTATTATTAGGTGCAGCACCTGCAACAGTATATGAAGAACCATTGTAGAAATACCAGTTAGATGGTGTTGCCCAATCCACACTTGTTGCACCTCTCCAGATTACGTCTCCGTTTACCGCTGAAGTTGCAAGGGTACCTGCACCTACTGCAATTGTATTGTTAATTGCTCCAGAAGATGCACAACCTAATGGACTCGCATAATTCATAGAAATTGTTTTCGAACCACTGTTGTTGTATACAATTGTTGCGGTATTTGAAGTTGAATTACCTCCACTAACTAGTGTATAATCTACACCTGCTGTTCCTGGGAACGTCCATGCATAGTTTGTTTGACCTGCAGTTGCTGTATATGTTACCTGAACACCAACACAATTAGGTGTAGTCGGGGTAGATACGAATGCTGGTGTAAACGGCGCGCCTGGAACAATGTTAATAATATAATCCTCTGTTTCACCCCAACCATAATTCAAACAAGGATCGATTGTACTTCCCGCTGTTGCATATACACCGCGAACTCTCATTCTGTGAGGGCCAAGTGGCGGCGTACATGATAAATTTATTGGAAAGTTAACTGTTTCGAAAGCTACTGTTGTTGCGGCGGTTGAAAAACCAATTTTTTCAGATGCTTCGAAGACGTTATTATCATTATAATCAATCCACGCTGCAAAGTTTTGATTGGTAAATGATCCCGCAGAAACTGATACATTGTAAGAATTAGCTGCTACTAAATCGGCAGTATAATTTGGCTGTCCAGTGTAGAAGTTATAATATGCCAATCCTGGAGTTGTTCCTGTATTATTCGACAAGGTTGTACCTGCAATAACAACATTTGAAATCAAATCTCCATCCGGCGTTCCATATGTGTAGGATGGGTTACAATATGCGTTAAATGACACCAATGTTGAACCTGAATTGGTGCTTTGTCCACTTGATGAACAAGTAATTATACATCGATAATAGGTTGCTGCTGTTGGGGTAGCTACATAAGTAGCTCCTGTAGCACCACCAATATTCGTCCAACTTGAATTGTCAGAAGAAGATTGCCATTGGTAAGTAATTCCAGTTGCAGTTTGCGCTGGAGTTAACGATAATGTTGTAGTACCACCCGCAAAAACTTGGCTAGGATTAGCTGTTGCATTTGCAGCAGATGGCGCTCCGGTACATGGTGTTGGACAAGATGCTGTCCAAGTAGTTAATTGGGTCCCGACGGTTCCTGCACCTGCACCTAAGGTATAGATAGTAGTATTATTCGCATCTATTATTTGAATACCTACTTCTGTTGGATACGTTCCTGCGCCAACATAATACAAGTTGTAAACTGTTCCACTTTGCATTGGTATCAATACGTTTTGAACAGTTCCAGTTGTAAATGTTGCACCTATTGTTTGAACAACAGTTGTTCCGATTCTTACCTGCATCGTTGCACCATTCCATCCATCACCGAATGAATCCGTCATTCTGAATGTGTAGTTACAACATGATACTGCATTAACAAGCACCGAAGAACTGTTTGCACTCAAACCACTGTTGGTACATGTTGTTACCAATCTATAGTATGTAGAAGCTGCTACCGTTGCGTTATATGTTGCAGAAGTTGCACCACCAATATTTGTCCAAGTTGTATTGTTTGGAGACGACTGCCATTGGTAGGTAATTCCGCCACCGGTTGACATACCCGTTGCGGAAAGTGCTGTGGTTGAACCACTACAAACTGAAGTAATTGAGGCCGCAGCTGTTCCACCGGTAGGTGTTCCAGCACATCCAACAGGACAAGCCGTACCACTTGTTAGAGTTGTACCAGCAGCAGCACCACCCGCTCCAACTGAATAAACAACTGTTCCATTGATATTTAAACTTACACCTACTTCTCCCGGGTAAGTCCCTGCACCGTTGTAGAATAGAGTATAACTTGAATTCGCCGGTAAGCAAAAATTTATAGTTTGCGAAGTACCTGTTGTAAATGAAGGCCCATATGTGGCAAAAGGCACACCATTAACGTTTAATGTCATGGTCGCACCATTCCAACCATCACCCCAAGAATCGGTCATCGTAATAGAGCCGGTACATGTGTTAACAGAATAAGAAACTGTTGATGAAGTATTTGATAATCCACTACTTGTACATGTTGTTACCAATCTATAAAAAGTTGTAATCGCAGGTGAAGCGACATACGATGAAGACGTTGCACCGCCTATTGCAGACCAAGGGCCTCCTGCCGCAGGTGCACTTTGCCATTGATATGTTATACCTGAACCGGAAGAAATTCCTGAGGCAGAAAGCGTAACAGCAGTTGATGCGCATCCTGAAGTCGCACTTATTGCTGCAGTTCCTGCGGAAGGCGTTCCAGAACAAGCTGTAGAATTGGCCCATGCAAAGCGTATATTTGGACGTGTTGTGGTTGAAGTAGCAGTTGTAGCTGTATTTCCACATACCCCTGTTGCATCCGCTCTACGATATCTTGATTTAATACTTGTTCCTGCCAAATTTGTTGTCCATTGAGTAGCCGCATTGTTGGTGTAACTACTATTATTAAAACAGGTTTGAATGACAAGATTACTTGTACCATTCCAAACAAAAGGTGTAAGGGCATGTTGATTCCAACCTAAAACAGGGTTGTAATTTGTTGATACACTAGAAGATACTTGTCCGGTAGTGACATACGCGCTAGCAAGAGGATTGGCTAAAGTAGTGGAATACACCACCACTTGAAAACTGGTATGCACTGTAGCTCCGTTGTCTGCGGTAACATTGAAACCCAGTGAAGAAATTGTTGCACCAGCAGGAATCCCAGCAGCGGTTAATTCAGCAGCGGTTACTAGAAACTGATGTCTTGCACCCCAATACCAGTTACCATATGGCGCTGGGTAGGTTGTGGTGGTATTGGAGGCTGTTCCTGTACCTACAATTGAAAATTGTCCCCATACACTTGAAAAGGACGATAATAGAATTGTGAGTACCGTAAGAACCGAAATAATCGGTCTAAGACTCCATTTCGAGCATTTGGTTGCTCTCAAATTACTTTGATTAGTACAATTTTCCATAGTTTTTAGAATTTTAGCGTTTTAACGTTTCGTGGTCTAGACGAAAGCTCTAACCTAAATGGGAAAACAGTGCCAATTTTAAATATTCGAAAAGTAGTATAAAATATTCGTTGAGAAGTGTAATTTGTCAAATGTTTGTTAATCCTTTGTCCCGTTTTAGGAAAAATTTTCCCAATAGAAGACGAAAAAAGTTATTTTTTTTTAGTTGGTTAATAATTTATTTACTTCTTGTTCTTTTTGAAAGCCCAGTTGCTTCAAAAAGACCAGACGAAGATGCGATGGTTTGCGATAAAGTTAATGTTTTTTTAATAAGGGCGTAATCAATTTATTTGGAAATACGGAGGAGGCGTAAGTATTATTACTTAGTTTAAGGTTTAAAGTGTAAGGTTTAAGGTGTAAAGTGTAAGGTTTAAGGTGTAAGGTGTAAGGTGTAAGGTTTAAGGTTTAAGGTTTAAGGTGTAAGGTGTAAGGTTTAAGGTTTAAGGTTTAAGGTGTAAAGTTCAAGGTGTAAGGTTTATGGTTTTTCAATGAAATATATCGACCATAATTATCTTACTGAATAGTTATGTTGTAAATTTCGATTGTATAAATAATTCAGAAATAATGAGAGGAAAAATAAATCGATTTGAGGATTTAGATGTATGGCAAGAAAGCAGAGCATTAAGTAAGGAGATTTATCATACATTTAAAAAGTTCAAAAATTATCATGACACTCCACTTACCAATCAAATACTTAGGTCAAGTGGAAGTATCGTTGACAATATAGCGGAAGGTTTTGAGCGTGGCGGAAACAAAGAATTTATACAATATCTATGGATTTCAAAAGCTTCGGCTGGGGAATGTAGATCTCAATTGTATCGCGCTTCGGATCACGGGATTTTGGATGATACAGATTTCTTGGAGCTAAAAAATAAGGCTGAGGGTATTTCGAAAAAAGTTTACAAACTGATAGATCAACTTAAATCTTCTGAATATAACGGGATCAAATACAGGAAGGGTTGAGGTTTAAGGTTTAAGGTTTAAGGTTCAAGGTTCAAGGTTTAAGGTTTAAGGTTTAAGGTTCAAGGTTTAAGGTTTAAGGTTTAAGGTTTAAGGTTTAAGGTTCAAGGTTTAAGGTTTAAGGTTTTTCATTGAAATAAATCGGTCGTAATTATTTTACAGTATAGGTATGTTGTAAATTTCGATTGGTAGTATTCTAAAAAGTGTCGAAGAAACCCTGTGATTTTTAACAAATTAAGCCTTTGCTTTTTGGATTGAAAAGAAATTACAATGAAACTGAAAAAAATATTAGGTTAATGAATTTTAAAACTTTTAAGTTTAAAAACTATTAATAGCAATCTTCCCGGGGCTTTCTGTTTCTTATGTTGCGCTTCCCAAAAAGAGCTTGAGGAACGGCATTTCGTTCATTTTTCAGGTAAAAACACAAATCACCGGATAAAACCGAAAATTCTTCATTTCTAAATTTTTCTGCATTATGATATACCAAATCCTCAACGAGTTCATTCGGTGTACTTATTAAAAAAGCAAGACCAGGGTTAATTTTTGTGGCGCGTAGCACGCGTTTAACCGCATCTGTACAATTGTTTACGAAAAGTGACCACGGTTCATTCAAATTCCAATGATCACTTAATTTCTCAAGTTGATGAAGATCTGGGGTTTGTGCTTTCAATTTCAACACCAATGCTGGGCATTTATCTTGGAATTTCAGACTGTCTTTATCAAAGTTTAATGCGTTCCAATAAGATAAATTGGAAATTTTTCTTCCTCCCCCATCATGTTGTCGGTATTTTGTATAGTATGTGAGATTTGATGAATCACAGCCAAATGCTAATGCGATATGACCAGCTCCGGAATGCGTTTGATCGCTTTCGTATACGAAGAGATATAAATTGTAACCCTGACTTGGCTGAGCCTGAATGCGCATGATAGCAAAACCAATCACCAAAAAACTTATCGTTTTTCTAATTAAAATTAGTATCATTTATATGCGGTAAAATTAAAAACTAATCAATTATTAACAATAGATGCAACACTTCAACATTAGTCCTTTCCCTCTCCCCACAATTTTTAGTAACTTTGCAAATAAATTCAAATATAGGTGGGTCACAAATCAGGTTTTGTAAATATTGTTGGAAGTCCGAATGTGGGCAAGTCTACATTAATGAACCGTTTAGTGGGAGAAAAGCTCTCCATTGTTACCTCTAAAGCACAAACAACGCGCCATCGAATTTTAGGTATTGTTAATGACGAAGAATACCAAATCGTTTTTTCAGATACACCGGGAGTGGTTAACGCAGCCTATAAACTGCATGAAACAATGATGGAGTATGTAAATACTTCCTTAAAGGATGCCGATGTCCTTTTATTCATAACTGATACCAAGGAAAACGAAATGAACCATCAGGAGACTTTAGAGAAAATTCAAAAATTGAAGGTTCCCGTGTTTTGCCTGGTGAACAAAATCGATCTCAGTAACCAGGAACAAGTGGAAGAACGCATGAAGTACTGGCAAGAAAGGCTTCCAAATGCCACAGTCTACCCTATTTCAGCCTTACACGACTTTAACGTTCAAGCTGTGTGGGAACGCATCTTAGATTTGGTTCCTGAAAGTCCGGCATATTACGATAAAGAAGAATTATCCGACCGGCCGATGCGTTTCTTTGTTAGTGAAATTATTCGCGAAAAAATATTCTTGCACTGCGATAAAGAAGTTCCATACAGTTGTCAGGTAGAAATTGAAGAATACATTGAAGAAGATCATTTAACAAGAATTCGTGCTTTAATTATCGTTGAACGTGATTCACAACGTGGAATTTTAATTGGAAAAGGCGGTGAAATGATCAAAAGAATTGGTCGTGAAGCGAGACTGGAAATTCAAAAATTTATAGATCAAAAGGTATTTCTTGAAACTTATGTTAAGGTTGATAAAGACTGGCGATCAACAGAAGTAAAACTTAAAAAATACGGCTACTAAATTGACTGGGTTTAGTTGTTAAGTAGCACATCAAAATAAAAATGAGCAATATCGTAGCCATAGTAGGACGTCCAAATGTTGGAAAATCAACACTCTTTAACCGTCTTACGGAATCAAGAAATGCAATAGTTAAAGAAGTAAGCGGAGTAACGCGTGACCGACTTTATGGTAAAGGAGAGTGGAATGGAATTCAATTTTCTGTTATTGATACCGGTGGATACATAAAGGGATCAGAAGATGTTTTTGAAGGTGAAATTCGAAAACAGGTTGAAATTGCTATTCAAGAGGCGACGGTTATTGTTTTCATGGTTGATGTGATGAGTGGCATTCTGGATTTGGATGAAACAGTTGCCCAATTACTTCGTAAATCTAAAAAACCTGTATTAATAGCTGCAAATAAAGTGGATAACAATGATAGAATTGGGCTATCAGCAGAATTCTACCAATTGGGTTTGGGAGATGTATTCGATCTTTCGGCGACAAATGGTTCTGGCACAGGTGAATTGTTGGACGAAGTCGTTCGCTATTTTGATAAGGAGGATGAATCTGTAAATGAGCGTAATGAATTGCCTAGAATTGCAATAGTAGGTCGACCTAATGTAGGAAAATCGTCATTGGTAAATGCACTAACTGGCGAGGAAAGAAACATTGTCACAAACATTTCGGGAACGACTCGAGATTCCATAAACACGCGTTACAAAGCTTTTGGTTTTGACTTTTTACTCATCGATACCGCAGGAATTCGTAAAAAGGCGAAAGTGACTGAAGATATTGAATATTATTCTGTTTTAAGATCTGTCAGAACGATTGAAAACTCTGATGTTTGCATCTTCATGATAGACGCTGAGGAAGGATTGCAAAAACAAGATTTACATATCTATTACATTATTGAAAAAAATTCGAAGGGTGTTGTTGTTTTAGTTAACAAATGGGACTTGGTAGAAAAAGATCAAAACACAATGTTGCGCTATGAAGAGAAAATCAGGGAACAATTGGCGCCATTTAATGATGTTCCTATCATCTTTACATCAACCATAAATAAGCAACGTATTCACAAAGCGCTTGAAGCAACCATGTTGGTTTATGAAAACCGCACCAAAAAGATTCCGACCTCGAAATTAAATGAGGTAATGCAAGGAATCATTCAGGCTACTCCTCCACCGGCAATGAAAGGTAAATACATTCGAATAAAATATATTCAGCAATTGCCAACACATGCGCCTTCATTTGCTTTTTTCTGTAATCTTCCACAATATATTCCTGATTCATACAAGCGATTCTTGGAAAACCGATTACGAGAACAGTTTGACTTCTGTGGAGTGCCAATAAAAATATTTTTCAGAAAGAAGTAATCCTATTGGTATTTGATTACTATCGGAAAAGTGACATAACTTGATACCTTTTTACCATAATTTACTGCCGGAATCCAATCCGGCATCAGTGCTACAACATCCAAAGCAGATTTTGAAAGGCCTGGACACCCCTTTATCCCTTTTAGCACCTCAGGGTTGGTTACCTTTCCTTCCGTGGTAACAACAATTCTTACATATACCTTACCTTGACAGCCTAACTCAAGATCAAACTCAGATATTTTAATGTTGTTATTGATGAATTTCATCATTTCGGATTGACCGCCAGGAAATGCTGCCTCCACTTCAGCAATTAAAACTGGTTCAACGTAGCCAGGCGGTTCTGGCTCAACAGGCAATGGTGGGTCAATGGGCTCCCACCCCCAATAGGGATCATAAGGCCATGGGTCAGGATCCGGATCTGGTGGGATAACCTGTGGAATAATAATTTTTTTTGATTTCTTCGGTTTGCTTATAACCTCACGGTTGATGCCAACAAGAGTATCTTCATTTTTAATATTTCGTTTAGGAGCTTCACTTTCGGATTGTGGTATAGAGCTTTGTGCGATTTGAGGTTGTTTTTTGGTTTCGCCATCGCGTTCTATTTCACCACCACATGAAGAAAAGATTCCTACAATAAAGGAAGGTAATAAGATTAAAAATCCAAAATGTTTCATTAGTAGAATTTTAGTATTAACGCCGAGTTGACGATTTTATTTTTCCACCTCCGCTCTATTCAATTTATTTAGAGAAATAGAGTACTCGTTAGGCGACATAGATGTCAACTTTTTAAAAGAGGTAAAAAATGGATTGTATGATGAAAAACCAACTTCTGCAGCAAGAGATTCGAGTGTATTTGTAGAAAGAAAACCCGATTCAATTAATAGTTTCGCATCTTCAATTTTTATAAGGGTTTTGTATTCTATAAAACTTAGCTTACAATGGTATTTAAACACATAAACAATATGACTTACCGGAACATTTAATTCATTCGCAATGTCATGAATTGTAACTTTCTGATTTCGAAAAAACTTACCTTTCTCAGCCAAATATTCAATTTCTTCTATAAGCTGAAATACACGAGGATCAATTTTTTCTTTTAATTTTTTGTCTTGTTGATTTGATATGACTACATCTTCAACATTCCAATGACTTTCTACATGCAAAACTACCTCATCAGGAAAGGAATGAACCTTTTCATTTAACTTAGGAAGACCAAAAAGAATTTCAGGCGAAAGCAATACCTTAATGAATAAGATCAACCAAAAAGTCGCTTGAACTGCGGTCATGGAGAAACCCGTCATTTGACGGTGCGTTGAGTATTCGTATATCAATGAAACAATGAGTCGTAAGGCCAGAAAAAAGCAAATAGCAAAAACAAACATCGTCCAATTCTTTATTAATCGAAAATGGGCGGAATTCACACCGGTTGAGTTTTTCCACAGTTTGGTGGTTAACAACCGGTAAGAAAGACTTAAATAAACGATTGCAAAACCGATGCTAAAAAAGAAATTCAATAAACGGATTTGTTCCAAATCTAAAATTTGAAAACCGAGTGCACATATATTAAAAATAAGTACTGAAAATGGTGCTATAAAATGTATCAAATCTCGAATCCTAAACCTCGAAATATCCTCAATAATGGCATTGAAATATAAATAAATGAGTGGTAATGCAACCAATAATATCGAACGGTATTGCTGCGCAAAATCTTGTGCGATATTTTGAAAATCTAAATCGAATGAACTTCTAATGAGCATTCTTGTGCATGCCATGAAAAAGACCAACACTAAAAATACATTGACCAGTTTATTTGACTTTATCGAAAATAATATTAGCCCTAGGGTAACAAATCCTATAAATCCAGCCAAAAGCAAATAAAAACTACCGATCAATTCCCAATTCATCGTTTAAAAAACTAAGTAATTCTAAAATAAATTTCCAAACCTAAAATTCAGTAAAATGGATTAGAAAATTGGTTACGTCGAGCAGAAAAGTTTGTTTCAACATTTACTAAAACATTAAAAATTGTTACTGAAATGCTCAAAGAACAACTAAAGGGTGAAACCCGACTCCAAAAACTAAGTAAGTTTGGTGGCAAGATGACAAGATTTTTTGTCTTCGAGTGAAATTTGTTCAGACCAAAGTTTACAACCTTATGAAAACAAAAAGTTATTTAGTTGCGAAAACTATTCTTAAACGATGCATTCTACTATTTGCAATCCTCTTGACATCGTTATTAAAAAATCAGTCGAACGCTCAACAAGGTACTGCTTCGAGTCCATTTACTCAACTTGGGCAAGCTCAAAACATCAGTACTGAAGGGGTTTACTACTTTAACCTCACAGGGACCACTTTTAGCACCTATGTAAAACTTGGTGGTTGGGTTCAGGTAGCCATTGATTTTTCAGGCTCAACAGGTGGGGCAATGCCACAACAAACAGCATTAACCAATTCAGCAAGAGGTATTTTGGCACCCGCTGTCTTAACTAAGTTAGGTTCAGCAACAAAAGCGAGAATTTATGTAAGCACAGGACAGCTTGACGTTCAAAATACAAATTCTACAATTCTGTCGCGGATTGTGAACAACCAGGCACTTCATAAAGGCGGTAACGATAATAGTATAAATACATGGACTGGCACGAATACTTTAAGCGCATCATTCTCTGCTGGTGGATGCAACGCAACATCAAACAATGGTTTACATCAAAGAGTGATTCATACAGCGTGTAATGGAAATGGTGTTCATTGGATTCCTGTTGATAACATGCGACAGATTCGAAATAATCTGGGGGAAATAGCTTCAGGAAATTATTTCCAACTGTTAATTCAAGCACCTTTTGTGGCAGTTGTAAATGGCCCTACAATCAACACCCAGCCTTCAAATACAGCTCAAAATTTATGTATTAATTCATCATCAACTGCGTTATCGGTAAGTGCAACGAGTCCAACTGCAATAAGTTACCAATGGTATTCTAATACCACAGCTTCCACAGCAGGCGGCACGCTCATTTCTGGAGCAACATCATACACTTATACGCCCCCAACAAATGTCGTTGGGACAAGATATTACTATGTTATTTTAACAAATACAATAGGCTCAACAACAAGTAATGTTTCAGGTGCAATTACCGTATCACCTAATTCAGTGAGTGGAACCGCATCAGCTAATCAAACTATTTGTTCAGGGACAGCACCTTCCGTGATTTCACTTACTGGTTCTTCGGGTACTATTCAATGGCAAGTATCTACAGACAATATTACCTTTTCAAACATTAGTGGAGCGACAGGAACTACCCTAACATCGGCTCAAATGGGTACATTGACTTCAATTAGATATTATCGAGCAGTTGTGACAAGTGGAACTTGTGCATCAGTAATTTCAAATGTTGTTACCATTAGTGTTACCGTTCCACCTGCAATTGTTGTGACTTCTGGTTCAAATTGTGGCAGTGGAACCGTTAATTTAAGTGCTAGCACGGCAACCGGAACACTAAATTGGTATGCCGCTCCTTCGGGTGGTGCCTCACTAGGCACAGGATCAAACTTTATAACACCATCCATTTCTTCAACAACAACGTATTATGTAGATGTTACCTTTAATGGTTGCACATCCATTCCAAGAGTGGCAGTTACCGCTACAATAAATTCTATTCCAGCAGATGCCATTAACGGAACTGGGTCGATAAATGCAGAGGTTTTAGTAGTAGGAGGAGGTGGCGCTGGTGGGTATAGACATGCTGGAGGAGGTGGCGCTGGTGGTGTCGTTTACAATTCCTCATTTACAATTAATAGTGGATCTTATCCTGTTACTGTTGGTAATGGTGGAATTGGTCTTGGAAGCCATGGAAGTGGTAATGATGGAGGCAATAGCTCTTTTTCAACAATAACAGCTACAGGTGGAGGTGGTGGTGGTTCTAATGGACTAGTTGGTCGCTCAGGTGGATCTGGAGGTGGCGGTGCTAATGGCTCCTTAGGTGGAAATGGAACTTCCGGACAAGGTAACAAAGGAGGAAACCAAAACAATGGAAATGGATGTTGTTTCGCCAATGGTGCAGGAGGTGGAGGCGCTGGTGCTGCAGGGGCAAATACAACAGGAGGTAATTCTTCTGCTGGTGGGGTTGGAATATCCTTAAACATTAGCGGAACTTCTGTATTCTATGGTGGTGGTGGTGGTGGTGGTACCGCAACAACAACCTCAATGGCAGGTGGAAACGGTGGCGGCGGTGCTGGAGGAAGAAGTAATTCATTGACTGGAACTTCAGGGACCGCAAACACCGGAGGTGGTGGAGGTGGCGGAGGTGCCAATGGTAGTTCAAGTGGAAATGGTGGAAATGGTGGATCTGGTGTTGTAATTATAAAATATTTGGGAACACCTGTTGCTACAGGTGGAATTATTACTCAATCCGGTGGATATACCATTCATAAATTTAATTCAAGTGGTACTTTTGTCCTATCAGGTTCATCCACAGCGAACATCCCAAATGTAAGTTTATGTGGATCTGGAAGTGCAACGATTAATGGAACAGTTAGCGCTGGTCTTACTTTAGATTGGTACGATGCGGCCACAGGAGGAAACCTACTTTCAAGTGGTGCCACTTCTTTCACCACACCAGTAATTAGTGCAACTACAACGTATTATGTATCGGTAAGAAATGTAAGTACAGGTTGCGTCTCCGCAACAAGAACTGCAGTAACAGCAACCATTCAAGGCAGCGCATCAATAAGCAACAATCAAAATATTTGTATTGGAGATATACCATCAAATATTACCTTATCGAATTCAACGGGTAGCATTCAGTGGCAAAGTTCCAATGACAACGTCAATTTTACGAATGTGCTAGGTCAAACAGGAACCACCCTCAATGGAAATACAATAGGCACAGTGAATACCACAAAATACTTCAAGGCAACGATAACAAATGGTGCATGTATTGGTTCAACACCTGTTCACACGATAAGTGTAAGTTCACTAAATACGAATGGCAATCCGGCAATTAATGACTTGGTGTGGAGAGGTAAAATCAATACTGAATGGTCACTGGCTGACAATTGGACTCGATTTAACGGAACTTCATACATTTCGGCAACAGGAGCTCCATCATCAAATGATGTGGTGAGAATTCCGAAAAATCAAACTTGTGTTGCGAATCAACCAACAATAAATAGTTTAATTTCAAGTGCTCAACATATTATTATTGATTCGTCTGCAATTCTGACGCTAACTAGTGGTATTTTCTCCTTGAACGGAAGTTTGATTAACCACGGTTCAATCGTTCCAGGAACTGCCACCATAAGAATGATAGGATCGAATGTAACCGATAGCATCGTTTGTGATGGGTTAACTAACACTTTTTATAATTTGACCATAGATAAAACAGGTGGTAATCAGGTACAAATTAATTCGGATATAAATGTTGTCAACCAAATAAACCTAATTAACAAGGACCTTAACTTAAACAATCACATTCTTAACCTTGGAACAACGGGAATATTGGTTAATGAAGGATCTGGTCATCGTGTTTATTGTGATAGTGCTTCAGGTTATATCGAAAGAACGGCTTCAATTGGGTCTAATGTTACAAGTAACCCTGGAAATCTTGGTCTGACATTTAACACAACTGGAAACCAATTGGGCACAACTGTTATTCGCAGACGCCATTCGCGAGCAGGATCGTTTGGAATTGGTTCTCTGTCTGGTTCTACCCCAGGTGTATACCGAATTTACGATGTAACTCCACAATTCAATGGTTCCGATTACACAGTTGGAGCAAATCCAGGACTTAATTTGAATCTAGAATTTACTTACTTAGATGAAGAAATAGGACCTGAAATATTATCCCAAGAAAATGATTTTGGTGTCTTTAGGTCAACGAACTCAGGATCAAGTTGGAACGCCGAATATGGAAGTGTAAACTCAAGCACTAATGTGGTACAACTATCAAATTTTGATGCTTTCTCATGGATTACCGTAGGTCCAAATGTAAACACTGCCCTACCTATTGAGTTGGTCTCATTTCAAGCGGCTTGTGAAGAAAGTGGAACCACGATCAAATGGGTAACGGCATCAGAACACAACACAAGTCATTTTGAAGTTGAAAAATCAAGAGATGGCGAAAACTGGCAGCCCATTGCTGTGCAAATGGCTGCTGTTAACTCTAATATAGAATTGACTTATGCCATTACAGATAGTGAAATAAACTCAGATCAGGTCTATTACAGACTCAAACAGTTTGATAATGACGGTGTATGGGAAACTTTTGGTCCGATTTCGATTGATTGTGATTATAATTTCTCCACCTCATTTTACACTTTTCCGAATCCAGGAGAAGCTAATTTTGATTTATTCTTTGATGCTTCAGAAAAATGTGAAGGCGCGAGTTTGATTTTGTTCGATACTGAAGGTCGAATTATAAACAATAAAACGTTAGATTTTGAGAAAGGGATTAATGTAGTTTCTATGGATAATACTTATTTAAACCCAGGTGTTTATTTAATACGATTAATTTTATCAGATGGGTCATTCCATCTGACAAAACACGTTGTGAAATAAATTTCAATTGAAAAGGTGGCTTGATGGTCACCTTTTTTATTTCTCTAAAACAATGCCCTTACCTCCATCCCACCGGAATGTATGGTTTTGTTCCCTTCAGACTTTCTTCCATTGTACTGAATCGAAATTTGTAGGTTCTTGGATATAGAGCGCTGGTAACCAATATTCCAAGTATAATTTATTCCTGGCTTTAAAGCCTCCAGCATCTCAAATCCCAAGGCCGAATTTTGAATGCCATCGTATTGAATGTCAACCATTTTAATTTCAGATTGAAAACTTCCTTTTTCAGTTTGATTATATTTGAATGTTGTTCCCAATTCTTTTACATCTGCGGATTCTCCACCATATTCAATTGCATTATTTTTTTTGGAATATCGGCCATCTAGGGTAATTCTAAAAACAGTATTCGGTTGATATATTAAACTCGGATTTATTAATTTATAATCCAAGGAATAATTACGACCTGAGGTGTAATCAGCTATGGTACTCTTTGTTCCAGTTTCTCCTTTGAGTTCTATTGCAAAAACGCGTTGTATGTTCCAACGAAAAGACAATTCATGTGCTTCTGTAGCTTTTGCATCGAAACCGGTCGCCAGAAGTGTTTTACCACTCACTTTTTGGTAAGTATATTGAGCACTAAAAATGCTCGAAGTACGATTGAAAAACAACGAATTGCGAATGGTTGAATTGGCAGCTATTAAATTAGAGTCCCTCACATCCGTAACAAAAGGATTAAACGCGGCGCCACCTTGAAAAATATTGGTTTTTCGCAAGACCCGAAAACGTGCTTGATCGGAAAATCGAGATATAAATCCTAAAATTCCTTTATTCGAAGACCATAAGCGTTCCGGACGTAAATTAATCGACTGATTAAATTCATTGGAATAGGTCTTTACGTATTCATTACTTGGTGTAAATATCCTTATATAACTCGCTTGATCTACGAATTGCGCCACTTCAAATTCATTAAGGTCTTTGATTCCATCACCATTGTAATCTATCCATGTGTAAACTCCTTGCCCATCATTAACTTGGATATACAGAAACTCTTTTTTCAATTCAAGACCTGAACCAGCTTCGTAGAAACTATTCGCAGATATTGCACCTTTAAATACTTTCATCTCATAATCTATTCGTCCCAGCAAAGTATTTTCAGGACTTTGATCAATCAAATTGGAATCTAATATTTTTAATTCCCTGTAACTCGACACCAATTTCAACTGATGGTTACGCCATTCTGTAAAAGCTACTTCAGTGCCAAAACTTTTCGCTTTTGCTACTCTTGAAAAATTTAAACTGTCGGATCGTTGATCCAATCGTTCACGATAAAATAATTTAAAACTGTTGTTTATTGAATCGCTATTTGCAAGATAAAATTGATAGTCAAAAAACCCATAACTATTAGCCCCTAAAACGCCGCTTTCATTTCGAAAACTATTTAATTCTTGATCATCAATATATCCAAATTTGAACCATCCTAAAGATTGAGAAATATCACTTCTATGTCTCAAAAATTGATTTTTTTGTGCGGCGGAAGATGATAAATAACTTCCATCCCAAACTGCATTGAAACCTTTTTGTTTCCATCTGCCATCAGTGGCTGCGCGCAATCCGAAATAATCATTTCCAATGGCATATTGCTGTGCAGCAAGGTTAATCGATCCATTCAACTTACTTTTCAATGTTGCACCTAGTGCTGTCGAAATTTGATTTCCAAAATAACCTTTATTCCTTGTGTTCCAATCCCGATCGAATTCAACTGCACGATATTGCTCAATAGGGCTGAAATTTTTATCTAATGCCTCCAATTCAAGATACGTCTCCAGTAATAATGGATTTCCCAGTCTAGAAGAAAGAGCTATGGTGCCAATTAACTTGGTGAAATTCGAAAAACCATAATCATCTTGACTATCAATAGACGAAAAGGTATTTAAATCATTCGTGGTTGCTGAAAATTCAGATTTCAATTTGAGGTATTTTCCAAGTTTCCATTCTACCCCTGATGAAATCATTTGCTTCTTTTTTGGGGTAATTATAACCCTTGAGGGAATGTAATCTCCTTGAGAAACACCTGCTACAGGCGCCACCCATTTGTAAACCCTTCCTAGTGCATTGAAATTACTGAAAATATAATCTCCTTTTCCTGGTCCTACATAAGTAAATACAGCACGGTAAAAAGCAGAATCTGGATTTACATTATATACCAATACAGAATCAAATCCCAGGGAATCAACCATTTTATATAAAACTTGGTTATCGATAAATCCAATCGAATCAATGCTATTGGCTCTTGCTAACGTCAAAGAATCGCCAATTTGGGAAAGCAACTGCTTCTGGGAAAAGGACAAATCCTGTTGTAAAGTTTGATTTTTGGCATCTTGTTCAGCATATGCGTTGATCCAGAAACTAAATTTTTCTGATTGATAACTGGTTGTTGTTTGAGTCAAAGACCTTGCATAATTTTGATCAGAATATTGAAATTCAATAACGATTCTTGAATCTTTGGTTATTAAGTTTTTAGTGGTGAAAGTAACCTCTGAAGTATTGTAATTAATGACATAATCAAATTCTTGTCCTCGCGAAAGTTGTCGACCGTCTATAAAAACGCGTTCCGTTCCGGATAAAACGATAATGAATGGTTCATTTTCGTTTCCTATTAACCGGTAAGGTCCTTGATTTCCCTCGATTCCTTGAATGATTTGTCGTGCAAATTTACCTTTTGACAAGGCTCCACTTATTTGTGTTTGCCATCCACTTGTGGAATCTTTACCCCAATGGTAATTCAATGATAAGCCTTGTGCCCTCTTTCTGTAATTTAAAAAATATCCTGCGGGACGATACAACCAAAAATCTCCCGCTATCAGCTTTAGTTTATCGTTATAAATTTGCACAAAAACTTGATCAAATTCTTGTAATTTATTGGTGTTTCCATCTGGCTGAATTGGAAGGTTATCATCTGAAACAGATGCCAATAATTTAAGGTTGGGACCTATTTCACCAGAAAGTTCCAAATTTAGGGACGAATTGATACCTAAATCTTGGTTGTTACCAAACGTCACCCCCCTAGAAATGCTTCCATTTTTTGAAATTGTTGAGCCGCCAAATACATCTTCCACTGTATAAATTTCAGTTTGTAAAAACTTTTCACGGTCATCTTTAAATTCATTAAAAATGATTGAAGTATCTTGAAATTGGTAGATTTTAGATAAATCCATTGGAAAAACGCGAAATCTCAATTCTATTGAATCTTCACATTCTAAACTGCATGAAAAGGTAGATTTTAAGAAATCAGCTGTATAATTGTAATTTTCTATTTTTTCTCCAGTGCAAAAAACCTCAAAACTACTCGCATAAATTGAAAAGGAATCAATTTTAACATCAACGCAAGGCGTTGCCAACTTTACAATTCTTAAATTGGAATATTGTGCAAAACTACCCCTTGAGAATAGGAGCAAAACCAAACCCGACAAAATCGTTCTGAAGGTCATGAATGCGAATGTACAACCTTGAATCAAGATTATTTCAATTCCAGAAACGAAAATGTTCAATAATTATTTACTACACTGAAATGTTTGACATTTTCAACCTCTCGTGTTAAAAAAAGTTAAGCCAATAAATGCTCGCAAGATGCTGCTTATTTTCGTTGTCAGTAATGGTTTCAAAAATTAGAATGTCAAGAGTTGTAGTGGTGGTAATTATCGCATTACTCGCCTTATTGGTAACACAAGCCTTTCAAACAGCTCAGCTTTATGACCGAAAACATACAGAATTCAAATCGACCCTTTCTACATCTTTAGAGCGCATTGCCATTCATCATGAAAAGGCTGAGGATTTAAGAAGATACATGCACATTGTGAATCATGACTTTAGTACACACTACAAAGATGTTTTAAAAGAAGAATTTCAGCATTTGATGTCCTCAGAGCAATCTATATCAATACAGGATACCACAATATATGATAACGGTGAAGAAAAAAAGTATTTGATTATTCGGGGAAAAGCTTTTGACACAATCACCGGGTTAAGTGCAGAACAAAAAGTACTTGCCAAAGACGTGAGACAGTTAAAGGATTTATTCAATAATGAAAGAAAAGCGATAGGCAATACTGACAGTTCACAAATTTCAATTCAACTGGACCAACGCGTAACACAACAAATTTTCAAAAAAGCAAAATTCATCAATGAAATGATGATCGAAGCATTCAGAAACAATGTATATCAGGATCCCGATGAACGAATAGATCTTATTTTTCTCGATTCTGTCATTCAAGATGAACTTGCCAACGATAATTTGCCTAAAGATTATCGATTTATGATTACCGATGAAGATGGATTACCGGTTAAATTTAAAACAACTTCTGATCATTACCTATCCAAATTAGACACAACTCAGACACAAAGCGCCTCACTTTTCCCTAGTAACATCCTTGATGAAAATTTGCATTTACATCTATTTTTTCCTAATAAAAGTGGATTCATTTTCAAGGAAATGTGGGGTTCATTAGTTGCCAGTTTAACACTCGTTGTATTGATTATAGTTGCATTGATTTTTCAATTTAAAACAATAGTTGCCCAGGCGAGACTTTCAGAAATGAAAAATGATTTTATCTCGAATATGACGCATGAATTTAAAACCCCTATTTCCACAATTTCATTGGCTTGTGAGGCCATGAATGATAAAGATATGGTGGGTGAAAAATCAAGTGAAATCACACCATTTGTCAAGATGATTCAAGATGAAAATAAACGTCTTGGAGTATTGGTTGAAAGAATCTTACAAAGTGCAGTGATTGACCGGGGCGAGTTAAAACTGAAAAAAGAAACATTTTTCGTTAGTCCTATTATTAATGAAGTTGTAGAAAATGCACGATTTAGAATTCAACAAACTGGTGGTCAAATTTTGGTTGAATTACCGCAAGAATCTATTGAACTCTATACTGACAAAGTGCATTTCACCAATATTTTTCAGAATTTGTTGGATAACGCTGTAAAATACAGTAAAGAAGTTCCAAAAATCATGATAAGATTAAGTGAAGAAAATAAAAAGCTCGTAATGAGCGTTAAAGATGAAGGTATTGGCATAAAGAAGGAGCATTTGGCTAAAATCTTTGATAAACTCTATCGTGTACCAACGGGAAATGTTCACAATGTAAAAGGTTTTGGTTTAGGACTTAGTTATGTAAAAGCGATAATAGATCTGAATAATTGGGAAATTAAAGTTAAAAGCAAATTTGGAGAAGGCTCTGAATTTATAATTACAATTAACGAATACAAAATATGCTAAATCAACTCAATATTTTATTAGCGGAGGACGATGAAAATTTAGGGAATCTACTTCATGCATTCTTAAAATCTAAAGGCTTTAATGTTACATTGGCGAAAAATGGGAAGAAAGCTTTCGAACAGTTTGTTTCCGGGAATTTTTCTTTCTGTATTTTGGATGTGATGATGCCAGAAATGGACGGTTTTACCTTGGCTAAAGAAATCAGAGAAATCGATAAAAACATTCCTATTTTATTCCTAACGGCCAAGGCAATGAAAGAAGATAAATTGGAAGGATTCGCCATTGGTGCTGATGATTATCTAACGAAGCCATTTGCAATGGAAGAATTATTGGCAAGAATTAATGCCATTACTAGAAGAACGATACCAACAAATTCTCAGGAAAATGAAACCTTGGAAATTGGCAGTATTTCCTTCGAACCGCATATTAGGATTCTTCATTTAAAAGAAGGCGATAAAAAATTAACTACCAAAGAAAATCAGCTTTTAAAGTTGCTCGTAAAAAATGAAAATGAAATTTTAGATCGTCAAGCTACCTTAAGAGCCATTTGGGGAGATGATAATTATTTTAACGGCAGAAGCATGGACGTTTACATTGCTAAACTTAGAAAAATGTTAAGAGAGGATCCATCAATAGAAATCATGAACATTCATGGTAAAGGATTTAAACTCATTGTCAAGCCGTAATTTTCTTCAATTTAAACTGTTTGGTGATTTAACTGTTTATACCTATCATTTAAAATGGTTAATATTGCTTTCTGTTAAAATTAAATAGATGAAAAATCTTTCCAAGTTAATTGGCTTTCTACTACTTTTTGTTTCCAGTTCTGGTTTCGCTCAAAGTGCCCAAATAAAAGGCAATATATTTGACTCAACAGGCATCCAACCATTGGAAAATGCTCTTGTTATTGCTGTTCGCATGCGCGATTCAATTATGGTTGGTTTTGACCGATCAGACAGCAATGGTCAATTTTCGATTCAAAATTTAGATGTTGATACATTTACATTAGTCATTTCTCATCCCAAGTTTGAAGACAAAAAAGTATTTGTGTTCGGTGAAAAAGATAACAACTTGATTGATCTTGGGGATATTAAAATGCCCAATAAAACAAAGGAGTTAGGAGAAATTCTGATTTACGCTAATAAAAACCCCATTTATTACAAGGGGGACACCTTGGTGTACGTGGCAGATTCGTTTAAAGTAGCAGAAGGAGCCGTTGTTGAAGATTTGCTCAAAAAACTACCGGGGATAAAGGTAGATAAAGATGGAAAAATTACTTCTCAAGGACAAGCAATTGATAAAGTTCTTGTAGATGGTGATGAATTCTTTGGTACAGACCCAACTATTGCAACAAAAAATCTTGCTGCTGACGGTGTAGAAACAGTTCAAATCTATAAAAAGAAAGACAGTGAAACCATCGGAGGTTCTGAAAATGAACAAAATATATTGGACTTAAAACTTAAGGAAGAAGCCAAAAAAGGATATTTTGGAAGGGTATCTGGAGCCTCTGATTTGGCGCTTACACCACTAGACAATTACTTTGGCTCTCGTCCTTTCTATGAAGGTGAATTGCTCTTTAACAAATTCACAAACAAACAAAAGATTTCTGTTTTTGCCTTGGGTTCTAATACACCCCGTTCTAATTTTGGTAGAGGCGATATGAATAAATTTGGCTTAAGTAACGAATCAGGTGCCAACGGAAATTTCTGGGAGCCAGACAATAGAAAAAATTCTAGTGGTGTTCCTCAGACATTGAAAGCAGGAATATATTACAGTGACAAATTCGGGAAAAATAAAAACACAGCGCTTTTGTTCAATTATTCCTACTATAATGATCAATTGGATGCCAGATCAGCAAGCAAATCACAGTACTTTCTTTCAGACACCACATATTTTACTGACGACTCCACCAGAAATTTTACTAAAAATGAGTCCCACAATATTAATTTGACACTCACCAGTCAACTGGATTCCCTGACCTTACTCGAATTTAAACCGTCTGTACGTTTTGAAAATGCAATGTCTGAAAGCACAGATATCTCAACATTTACAGGAGAAAATGGATTCGAGTCTTTAAGTACATCGATTAACAACAATAACGAATCCCAGGGTTTACGAATTAATAATACAACACGGCTTTACCGAAAGTTTAATAAGAAACGAAGAGAGCTTGAAGTGCGTTACGACTTGAACATGAACAATAACAGTTCAGAAGGCTATCTTCAATCAGAAGCTAAATATGCTTTGTTGCCAATGGATACAATCAATCAACAAAAAACCAATGCAAATACCTCCACAAGTCATTACGGTACATTCAGTTATTTTGAGCCCATTTCAAAAAAATGGAAAGTAAATGTAAATTACTTGTTCGAATATGGATTATCCAATCAAAATAAAGAAACCTATGACGGATACACGGGTAATTACACAGTTCTTAGACAAGATTTATCCAACAACTTTGAAAACATAAGAATGCAAAACCGGGTAGGAACTGAACTTATTTATGAAGCATTCAAGCATTATTTCTCAATTGGAACATTTGTAAGGAACATTCAGATTGACAATACCAATTTGATTACAGATTCAATTGTGAATCAAAATATTAACAATATTCTACCAAAATTCAAATATGAATTTAAACCAAGCATGAGTAAGCGTTTTTCTGTGAATTATACCACAAGCTCTCAACAACCAACAATTACAGACTTGCAACCCATACCAGACAATACCAATCCCAATCGCATTCAAATTGGAAATCCAGATTTAAAGCCAAATTATGTTCATCAATTGAATGTCAATTTCAATACCTGGAATGCACTTTCAGGAAAATATATTTGGTCTGGCGCTTCTATGAACCTCATCAATAACGCGTTTGGAACCGAAATTGATTTTGATCAGTTTGGCCGTACCACGTCAAAAACCGTTAATGTAGACGGAAATTTCTCTGCTTTCGGATGGGTTGGTGGAGGACTCCCAATTATGGATCAAAAAATAGAATTTCAACCTAGTGTTGAAGGTTCCTTTATTCGTACAAAAAACTTTGTTGGCGGATTAGAAAACGTAACAGACAATTTTGCCATCACTCCATCTATGGAGATTGATTTTCAATGGGATTCTCTAGAGATAGAATTGAATTCCTCCGTTTCATATAACAGTCCTGTAAGTTCATTGAGTTCAGTTTCCAATACGCCATTTACCTCGCAAAACTATTCTGCAAGTGTGAAATGGACATTACCTCTTGGGTTTGTAATTAAAACTGAAGGAAACTTTACCAAAAATACGCAAAAAGGTCAAGGATTCTACGATTTCCAATACTTTGTATGGGATGCGGAAATCAGCAAGAAATTCCTAGCAACCCAAAACTTAACGTTGTCAATTATTGGTAATGATTTACTCAATCAAAACATCAATGCGCAACGTGAAGTAAATGGGAACATTGTCAAGGATTACAGGACAACAATTATATCCAGATATTTCTTACTAAAACTGAATTACAGATTCAATAATCGCAAAACAAAAGAAGATGATTTTAAAGGCTGGCATTAATAAAATTACATTGATTGTTTCATTTTTGTTGATGACCAATCATGTTTTCTCTCAATTCATTACCTCCGGTAAAATAATATACGAAAGAAAAACCAATTTAAAAAAACGGTTTGGAGATAATCCAAGAATGAAGAATTTCATTACTGAGGAAAATAAATACCGCATAGAAAACTTTGAATTGTTTTTTAACGATACTACATCGGTTTTTAGACCCATTGAAGAAGAAGAAGCAGTTGATGGGGGTTGGATGAAATTTTTAACTACCCGAAATACTGTTTATCAAAACAGCAATTCACGTGAGAAATTTATCATGATGGACCTTTGGGGTAGTCCTGCGTATGTTAAAGATACCATGGACAAGCGATCTTGGAAAATTACAGATAGCAAGAGAGAAATCAGTGGTTACAACTGCCGCAAAGCCATTTGGCAGATGAATGATACGACCCGAATCTACGCTTGGTTTGCCATTGACATAATTCCCTCGATGGGTCCTGAGGGCTTTGAGGGCTTACCTGGTGCAATTCTGGGTTTAGCTACCGAAGATGGAGGTGTTGTTTATTTTGCAAAAGAGGTACAAAAAGTTGAATTACCAGCTGGAATATTAACATATGAAGATAAAGGCAAGGATGTTTATTCCGAGGAAGAACTGAAAGCCATATTAATGGAAAGAATGGGTCAATGGGTTAAACCAAAAGATCTAGAATCTATGTTTTCTTGGTTGTAGTTAATAAACTGTTTCCGCAATTACTTCTTTTACTTCAGGTAAGTGAGATTTTAATAAATTCTCTATCCCTCCTTTTAATGTTGCAGTTGAAGAAGGGCAACCTGCACAAGAACCTTTCATTGCAACAGTAACTACTCCACTTTCATAACCTCTAAATTCAATGGCGCCGCCATCATTTTCAACTGCAGGTCTTACATACTCATCCAACAGATTTCGTATGGCATCATCATACTCAGAAGGTTCATAAACCTTGACTGGTTTGGTTTCATCTTCTGAAACTTCATTTACAGGTGGCATTTGAATCAAAACATCTTTACCACTTCCTACCCATTCTTTGACAAATTCTCTTAATTCCATGGTGATAAAATCCCAAGGCACATTTTCGGTTTTGGTTATCGTAACAAAGTTGGCTGCGATGAAAACATTTTTAACAAAAGGAAAATTGAACAGTTCTTCAGCCATTGGTGAATAACCTTTAGCTGTAGATTTAGAAGAAAATTCTGCCGAATCTCCCGTTATGAGTAAATATTTATTCGCAACGAATTTCATCGTTGAAGGATTGGGTGTCATTTCAGCGTATACTGTTACCGGAACATTCATAACTTTCTTTTTTGCAAACTTAACTTAAACTTCCAAGATGTTTTGTTGAGTAATGACAATTTAACACACAACTTGTTTAACTCTGCTTTGAAAAATCAAATAATTATATGAATGAAAAATTAAAACAACTATCTAATTAAGTTTACATAACCTGTTCTGGGTTCAAAAGGAACACCAGAATTAAACCCTCTTGCGCTAATTTTCCAAGTGTAAGTTCCTTGAGGAACAATTTCCCCTTTAAAAGTACCGTCCCAACCAATTTCTGGATTTTGAGATTCAAAAATCTTTTCTCCCCACCGGTTGTAAATTTCCAAGGAATAACTATAAACGCTAATACCACTAATTATAGGTTTGAATTCGTTGTTGTATTCGTTACCATCTGGGGTAAAAGTATTAGGAACATACAACAATATATTCTCTTGTATCTGAATATACTGACATAAGGTATCAACGCACCCATAATTGGTTGTAACTTCAAGACAAACTTCGTATTCACCACTTACCTCAACCGGTAAATCAATATCAAAATCAAAATCACTTGTTGAGTAGCTGAACTGTTCTGAATTCACATTCCATATATAATTATCCGCGAATGAACTCGTATTCACAACACCGAAATAAGGGTCCATTTCATTAAGTTCTTGATTGATAAATTGAAAATCAGCAATGGGAGTTAGATAACTGCAAACCAAATCATTCAAAGTCTGGGAATTTAAACAACCATCACTGGTTTCCAATGCAAATGAAACATCATAACAACCTTCATTCATGTAAGTTACCGTCGGAATAGTGTCTGTAGAAGTTGTTATCCCTAAATTCCAAATAAAACCACTCACATTTGATAAGTCACATGACGAAAAGAAAGTCACTTCTAATGGAGTACAACCTTCATTAGGTGTTGCAATTATGTTTATTTCTGGTACTTCATAAATGTCCAAAGTTACCGGCAAGGATACTGGAGTGCTTTCGCAAGCATCCTCAACAGTTAATGTAAGCGACATGGGATCCTCTACGGCAATATTTAAAGTTGAGGTATTCGATAAAATTGATCCTGAATTCAAATCAACCCATGAGTAACTGTAATTTCCATTTCCTCCTGTAACTGTATTCGTTAATACTAAATTATCGCCCTCGCAGACAATGTAGTATTGTGTAGTGTTCAAATCGATAGGCGCAATCAAACTTACCTGCAAATCTTGAGTTGATGTAACGCATCCGTTATCATCTGTCGCAAAAACAGAATATGTGGTTGTAACAGAAGGTGAAACAGCAATTGTATCATTTATTTGTCCTGAGTCCCATGTGTATGTAAAATTTCCAGTTCCTCCAGAAGCATTCGCAATTAATGTCGCAGTTCCATTTTCACAAATTGTTGTATCAACTGAAGTAGTGAAATTCAATGGAATAGCAGGTGATATTATAAAAGTATCAATATCAATACAACCATTTGCATTAGTGGCCGTCAGTTCATATGTTCCTGAACACAGTTGGTCAATAAAAGGCAAATTAACGATTATGCCATTATCCAACTCAAAATTAACCCCTCCTGGTGCGTTAATAGTGACAGTGCCATCACATGTACCGACACAACTTTCATTTGTAATATCCAATTGATTAATTAGGAAAGGAGCAGGTGTATTTACTGAAAATGAACCATTTACAGTGCAATTGCTTCCTAGGTCATTGATTTCATAGGTATAATTTCCGGGCTCAAGTGAATTAAATGTTGGTGTAGGTGCAGGAGTTGTGGCGATTTGGGGGCTTGTTATCCCCGGACCTGATATTAAAATATATTCATAAGGCCCAACACCGCCGCTGGTGCTTAAGACAACTGACCCATCATTATTCCCTGGGCAAGATTCATCAGTAACATTAGCAGTTGGTGAATTCATTCCAGCAACGGAAATGGTAATGTTTTGACAGCAATTGAAAGCGTTTCCGTCTGTGTAACATACTGTAAAAGTTGAGTCACTTGCAACAAAAACACTTTGAGAGGCAGGGTCACCAGTAGGTCCTACAGTTCCTAAAATATTAGCCCAATCGTACCAAACAGATCCACAATTTGTGGCTGTAACTACCACATTATCAATTCCCCAATGATCGTATTGGTATCCTGAACTACCTCCTTGATACCATCTGAATATTGTAGCAGTTGTTTGTGCGACCGCTGGTATTGGAAAACAATATTGAGCCCAATTCAAATAAGGACCAGTAGTTCCTCCTGCATTGGGTTGAAAATAATTTATTGTAGTCCATGTTGTTCCACCATTTATAGAATACTGAAAATAAACGCCCTCACTTGTTAAATCAGGGCCTTCACATGGTGAAGAATTTCCTTGTTGTGCAAATTTTAAATAAAAACATACATTTCCTCCACAAGTCAAATCTAACTGCGCGGTTTGAAGCGTTCTTGGTGCAGCAGTAGAACTTCCCATCCACATGTATGTTCCGCCATCAACCGATGGGCCACACGGATTGTTAAATTGACCCGCTGGTGAAATTGACCAGTTCGGACCAGCATTTCCCAAATCAAATGAATTGTTAATAGGGGTAGTATTGTATCCAGAACCGTTTGCTGTTAATACTACATTTCCCCCTCCGCATGGAACGGTTAAAGTACTCGCATTTATTGTTACATTACACTGTGCTAATATGTTAACAGTATAAAATAATGGTATGGAGCAAAAAATCAGTAGAAATTTTCTCATCATTTTAATTATTAAACTCATTTACCATTAAATCCCTAAAATAAATTTCAGATGTTGAATCTGTTATAGTAGTCTCAGGATCATCAAATCGAATGAAATAAACCAAATCTCGGTTTATATTATCAAAACATTGCGCTTGTAATGTTGAATTAGGTAAAATGACCAAGTTGTGCATATATTCATCCAAAACAGAACAATTTGCACAGTTTCCATTTATCCAAATTTCACTTTTCCATGAAATCTCCATTGTTTCATTTGTTGTATTGGTGATTGACAGTAGCAATTGCTCTTGATCAAATTCATCGTTACTTGGACAAAAGACCTCATAGGCTGCGAAATTTATTCCATTTAACGAATTTGGAAGGTCTATATTGATTTGAGTAAAAACTGAATTCTTACAAAAAATTATAAAGACGAACGTAAATATTATTGATAATTGTTTTTCCATCGCAGAAATGTTTTTTGCTTAACGAATTATTAAAATATAGGTTGCCTTGTATTGTATTTAAATTTTAAAAGGAAATTCACATATTTTATTGAGACATCCTTATGAAAACTCGTTTAAATTTCGAAACACAAAATAACGAATTTCAATTTTTCCCCAAGTTAAGCCTCAGCTAAGTTATTTAAAATACCCCTTTCAATTTTCATTAATGGCCTCTCAATTATAATTCTTCAGACTTGAGCGGAGAATTTTGTATCTTAAAGATAAGCCTTGATCCTTTGAATAATCATTAAATTGAAATTCCAAGAATCGGATGTATTTTTAATTTTACTATGTCAAGTTTAACGTGTAAATTTGTTTCGTGAAATGGTTTAAACCCATATTATTTGGTGCGCTTGTAATATACCTTTTCATAGGGAATATTGGACTTACTATTTTCAAGCATTACTGCGAAGAAGATGGTCTTTTCACTGCTTATATTTTTAACAGTAATGACCATTGTGAAAATGAAACTACCGATTCAATTTTACCAGATTGTTGCAAGAAAAACAAAATTGAATCAAAACAATCTCAATTTAAGGATAATTGCTGCTCAGATGAATTCAAATGCTTTAAAATATCTTTAGATTTTTACAAGGGAAAAGAAGATTTATCTCATTATGGGATACTAGTGTATAATGAGATAATTCCAATAAATTCACCTTCATTTACTCAAATTCATTCTGAATGTATTAATAAATACATCGACCCACCGCCTAAATTTCACGGTAGAATTTTATTAATTAAAAATCAAGTTTTTAGAATTTAAATTATTGGACTGCGATTAATTTATATTACTCAGTTTAATTATTTATTTCATGAAAAAAATCTTATTTTTTATGTTGTATTTATGTTTTATAAATGCAACCAAGGCTCAATTAAGAGGTGCTGTTTTCGGCTATGATGAAAATGGAAAAGTTCCTATTTCAGGGGCTAAGATTACACTTAAATCAAACAGAGAATACAGTATAAGTAATGAGGAAGGACAATTCGAATTGGTTCTGCCAAAAACACTTCCTGATACACTTATTTTCTCTGCTAAAAAATATTTATCCGACACATTGATCGTTGGTGAAAAAGATAAATTTATCTCCTTAAATGTATTGTTATATTCAGACAAGCTTTTACCCGAAGTGGTTATTGGAATGAGAGAAAAAGGGCATTCCATCTCGCGATTAAAAACACTGCATATTGAAGAATTGACTTCAGCAGAAATAAGAAAGGCGGCCTGTTGTAATCTCTCCGAATCTTTTGAAACCAACGCGTCGGTGGATGTCAATATAACCGATGCAGTTTCCGGCGCAAAAAAAATACAAATGATGGGCTTGGATGGAGTTTACACCCAAATTCAATTGGAAAACATTCCATTCCTAAGAGGTCTGGAAAGCGCCTTTGGGCTGCATGCTTTATCCGGAGCATGGATAGAATCGATGCAAATTACAAAAGGCACCGGTAATGTTGTCAATGGCTACGAGTCGATGGCAGGACTTATAAATATTGAGCTCAAGAAACCATCCGAGATGGAAAAATTATACATCAACGGTTATACAAGTGCTTTTGGTCGAGCTGAATTTAATGCAAATGCGGGTCAAGTATTATCTAAGAAATGGAGTACTGGTTCTTTCCTTCATGCATCAGGGATGTTTGGTGATATTGATCACAATCATGATGGTTTTCGTGATGTTCCAAAAGGAAACAATTTGGCAGTCATGAACCGATGGAACTTTCAAGGGGAAAAGATGGAGGCTCAATTTGGGGTAAATACATATTGGGACCAAAAGTTTGGTGGACAAAATGGATTCAGACCGAATTCTAACGATGGAAAGTACGGTGTAACTATAGACTCAAAACACATTGATGCCTTTGCAAAAACAGGATTTTTCCTAAAAAATCCGGATAATTCAATTGGTATTGTTTACCATGCCAAATACCAAGAACTTTCAGCAAAGTTCGGAAATAGAAGATTTGAAGGTCAAGAAACAAGAGGATATGTGAATGCCATTTTTGATGGTGCTCTTAACAGTCTGGATCATAAAATTAAATTTGGTTTGAGTGGCGTTTACAATGATATACAGCAACGTACAGACTCCATTCAAGCAGATAGAATTGAATACATCCCTGGAGTTTTTGGCGAATATACGTTTACGGGCATGCGCTTAACAGCTGTCACAGGCGCTCGTGTAGATTACCATAATCTTTTTGGTTGGCAATTCTCCCCTCGTATGCATCTTAAATACTTATTAACTCAAGAAACAGATTTAAGATTAACGGCAGGTAAAGGTTGGCGGGTACCTAATTTCATGATTGATAATATTTCCCTCTTGGCTTCATCAAAAGAATGGGTTGCGCCATCGGAAATTTTACCAGAAATATTATGGAATTTTGGAGGTTCAGTTGTGCAATATTTGAGATTATGGGATAAAAGAAGAGCGACTATAACATTAGATTTCTACCGTACCTTTTTTGAAAATCAGCTAATCGTAGACAGGGACGCTTCAATTACAGCAATTGTTTTTAAAAATTACTTTGGAAAATCTTATTCGAACAGTTTTCAGGCTGAGTTCAGCTTTGAACCTTTAAGAAACCTTGAAATTAGACTTGCTTTCAAATATCTTGATGTAAAAGCTGAATATGGTGGCAAATTACAGCAACAAGTGATGATACCAAAACAAAGAGGATTTATTAATTTAGGTTACATCACAAAAAATAAGCGATGGGAATTCAATGCTACCTTATCAATATTTGGGAGGTCAAGACTTCCAGGATTAGACCTTAATGGCCAACCTACCTTCAGTGATATTTACCCAATGCTAAACGCCCAAATTACCTATGTATACAAAAAGTGGGATATATATTTAGGCGCAGAGAACCTAACGAATTTCAAGCAACATGATGCCATAATCGCTGCTAATGAGCCCTTTAGTAGTTCATTCGATGCAACAGAAATTTGGGGCCCTGTTATGGGAACAAATATTTACATTGGATTTCGTTATGCAATTAAACGATCAAAAAAATAACGTAAATTAGAAACATGAAAACAATTTTTCTTTTATTAATTATTGCTGTTTTGCCCCATTCGAGTAATGGTCAAAAAAAGCTTGAAATGGTAATTTTAAAAACCTCTGCCCAGTGTGGCGATTGCGAAAAGCGAATTGAGGATGCATTAAACTATACTCGAGGTGTCAAATTTGCCGAATTAGATCTGATTGAAAATACCGTAACTGTTAAGTATAAATCTTCAAAAATAAGTTTGAATGACATAAAAGCCATTCTAAACGATACTGGCTATGACGCTGACGAAATGAAAGCCTCTGAGGAAAGTATTAAAAAACTACCGGCTTGTTGCCAGCCTGGTGGGATGGAGTAATTCAATCTTATCAAATTGACACTCAAAAATATTTTTTTTCTTCTGTGACATTTACCAGCATTTCATTATCATTTTCCTGAACGGTGTAAGTAGTTTCAACTTATTTTAGTTGCGGAAAATACTACGGAAACTAAGTGTTTAAACTTAATTTTTCTCCATGTACTATTCAAAATTCTTTGCGGATATTATTATTCTATTTATTTCGTAATTGGATTTTTGTAATGTTAAAAAAATGAGTGCTTTATTGTAAATATTAAACTTTTCATTTTGGTTAAGGTTGTTTAATTGCTTTCCAAATATTGTAGTCTTAAAAAAATGATGATTCTATTTAATTGGTAATATCAATTATATAACTCATCGTTAAAATAATCTGGTTTGAATAAATCAAATCCAGCAGAACTTAATACAATTTTAAGCACTCCGAAAAATTTGTTTTTCTGAGTCAATTATTGGTTCTTGCTTGTTTTCTACGTACAACTACTTAGGTTATTTGTTAGGTCTACGTAGTGTGTCTATTTGG
>CAZOAH010000013.1:0-33929 GCA_964577845.1 uncultured Akkermansia sp. | reverse complement strand
CGGGAAAATTGGTTCACTTAGCCATGGCGTCAGACCCCATGGCTTTTGTGTTTTTATTAAATAGATGACTTGTGGTTGGGTGATATTAGAAGTTACCAAAAACGATTTAAGTTTCAATTTTGATTGGCTTCACGAAATTACTTTTTAATGTCTTTCCAATGATGAATATTTCCTGATTGTTTTGATATGCTAATGTTTCCAATTCCTTCATAGCTTCATTTGAAACGGCAATGAGCAGGCCTCCATTAGTCTGGGGATCACAAAGTGTTATCAATGATTCTCCTGAAATACCATCAACATCATCTTTAAAGGCATTCCAGTTGCGCATGGTATTATCAGGATAGATGAGCTTTTGAGCGAGATTTTGAACGCTTTTAAACATAGGAATTGTATCATATTTAATAATAGCTGAAAGTTGATTCTTTTTAAGCATTTCAATTAAGTGACCCAAAAGTCCAAAACCTGTGATGTCTGTCATAGCATGAACACCTTTAAGATGGGCAATTTTTTCTCCAAAATTATTTAACATACTCAATTGACTCACCAAGTATTGCTTAGCTTGGTCGTCCAGTAATCCACGCTTCATTGCCGTTGAAAGAATTCCAGAACCTAAGGGTTTGGTCATAACTAATATGTCCCCAACATGAGCAGTATGGTTTCTCTTAAGGTTTTCCTTTTTTACACGCCCAATAACTGACAAGCCAAATATGGGTTCAGGATTGGAAATTGAATGTCCACCTCCGATAGCAATATTGGCTTCCGCGCAAAGCTCTGTAGCACCTTTTAATACATCTGAAGCCAATGATTCGTCAAGGATGTCAAGTGGCCATGCTAAAATACTTGTTGAAAGGATTGGGGTTCCGCCCATGGCATAAATATCACTAATGGCATTTGCCGCTGCGATTCTTCCAAAATCTTTCGGATCATCAACAATTGGTGTGAAGAAATCGGTTGTTGCAAGCAGGTATTCACTTTCTGAAATTTCAATTACTGCAGCATCATCAAAATTTTCATTACCCTCAAATAAGCCAAAAGAATTATTTGTCTTGAATCCATCTAGAATTTTGGAAAGTTTCTCCGGTGGTAATTTACAACCACAACCACCCCCTTTAGTAAATTGAGTCAATTTCATCTTCTAATTATCTCTTAAACCAGCGACGATTTGCATTAATGATTGGCCCTCAATATTTATTATTGATTTAGGAATTCGACCTTTTTTTTCCAAGTTAAAGGTATACGAATTATCATAATAGGTTAACGCACGTGCGAAAGCAGATTCAATGTTACCCAAGTCCAAATCTTGAATTGCAGATTTATAATGTTGAGAACCAATACGTTTACTTATTTTTTCAAAAGCAGACTTCAGTTCATTAATTTCCAGGTGACCATATTCTTTAACAATTGTTTCGAGCCTTTTTTGCTCGGAATTTTCTAAAACAATCAAATCTGCCCTAATCATTTGATTCCATATGGCAGCTGGAATCACCTTATCCCCTATTGTCCTGTTTTCATTTTCAATCCAAATGGGTAGTTCAATATTAAATTGATGGATTTGATGAAACAAGTTATTTTCAAATTGCTCTTGACTGGGCTGCGCTCCAATACCAATTCCACCAAAAGCAGATCCTTTGTGATTGGCCAAGGCTTCAAGATCCACTACTTGGTAACCCAATTCTTTCATCTTTTGAAGAATCTTGGTTTTACCTACTCCAGTTTTACCACCAATCACTTTGAATTGAAAAGAATTTTCAAAATAAGCATGTACCGATTTCCTGTAGGATTTATATCCGCCATTCAGAATTTTAGGTGAAAACCCATAAAATTCCAAGAGATAACTATAAAAGGAACTGCGCATTCCTCCTCTCCAACAGTGAACTAAAGGATCGTTATTACCAATTTGTTTTATCGCAAGTTTAAGACGATCTGCGAAATGTGGGCCACTCAGTTCCAAACCTTTTAATACTGCTTTTTGTTTGCCATACCTTTTAAAAAGTGTTCCAACAACTGCCCTTTCTTTATTGCTGAGAATCGGAATATTAATTGCATTCGGAATGTGACCAGAATAAAATTCATCCTCACTCCTCACATCAATTACAGGTTTATTTTTTGCTTCAAGAAGAAAAGAATGAATGTCGATTTTTTTGGTCACTTGAAACAAATACAGAAACTACTTCACCAAAAAAATCCCGTCAGCTTCAAAACTCATCACATACTCTGGATCAATAATCTTGGCGATTTCTTCAGGTGATTTACCTGCATCCTCAGCATAATGTTTCAACATTTCAACCGAAATTTCATCCCAATAAGCCACTCCATGAAAGTAAGCTTCTGTCCCAATTTCTGTATCCACTGGAATTGTGAAATGGTCCTTAAAACGAACCATTAAAGTTTCGCCATTTCCTTTATCTAATTTAACCCAACATCCAGCTTTCAGGCAAACTTGATTTATTGGCGCACTAAAAGTGAACTCCGTAGGCTCATCTATCCGCTTAATGATTTCAAGCATCGCTGAAAACTCCTGAGCATTGGAAGTATCAACCTTTACTGGGCCATAGCTTTCTCCCAGTTTTTTATTTGAATTATGAATTGTTTTTAAATTGGAACATGAAACGATTGCTAACGCAACCCATGATGAAATTATAATTTTAAACATAAAGGAAAAAAGCAAAAAAAAAAATCCAAAAAAAAGTCGCCTACGCGACTTCCATTAATCTGCTAACAAATTATTATAAAATTCTTGGGTATCGTACAATTTATCGCCAACCAGAACATGCTGCATTCCACTTGCTGTAAGAAAACGTGTAATGATTCTTCTGCTCATAGCATCATTGGTAATCATTTTTACAATTGCCGTATTTGTATTGGAATCGTATTGTACTGTGAAATATTGAACATAATATTGTGAAGCATCTTCAACGACATCAGCTGCGGTTCCTTCTGGATAGACAAACGTATAAAGCCCAGTACTTTTTCCTTCTTTAACCTCATCAACAGATAAGGTTTTAACAGTTGTTGTGGCATCTTGAGAAATTCCTAAAAATGCGAATGAAAATGTGAAAAGCGTAAAAAGGATAATAGATTTCATAGTTTTTAAAATTTTGTAATAAAGACGAAATTAATATGTCTTGGTTGCATTTAACGAATCCGAATATACAATTTTTTTGCCAACTTTGAATTCATGAATCAACTTTTTTCATCTTTTTCTCAAGATAAAATAGAAGCAGGTTGCGATGAAGCTGGTCGTGGCTGTCTTGCTGGTCCGGTAGTTGGTGCCGCAGTTATATTACCCAAAGATTTTAAGCATCCTGACTTGAATGATTCTAAAAAAATGACGGAAAAATCGAGAAAAATATTACGATTAATCATTGAAAAGGAAGCAATTGCTTTTGCAGTTTGCAGTGTGGACAACAACAAAATTGATGAAGTAAACATACTGAATGCCAGCATTTTATCGATGCAACATGCTATTAGTGCGTTAAAAATTAAACCAGAGCTAATTCTCATTGATGGAAACAGATTTCATAAATATGAGGATATTCCTCATCATTGCATAGTTAAAGGTGACTCTTTGTATTATTCCATCGCTGCGGCATCAGTTTTAGCGAAAACTTATCGCGACGAGATCATGTGCCAACTTCATGAATTATATCCAGACTATGGTTGGAATGTTAATAAGGGATATCCAACAAAACTGCACAGAGATGTTCTAAAAAAAAATGGCGCTACAACTTTTCATAGATTAACATTTAATTTACTTGGTGATTCTCAATTAAACCTTTTTGATTAAACACTTCGTTGTTCATTTAAATTCTCAATTTATCAGTTCACTCATGCCTTATTGCATAATTTTGCTTTGAATTGTATCATTTATGCTTAGAAGAATCCTTCTAATATTTCTTTTGGTAGTAGTAGGCGGTTGGACTTTCTATATTTCCATTGGATTAATAGATCAAAAAGAAGCTTACAGTCTTACAAAATTATTCGGTAAAGAAGATGGTCAATTACTCATTGTGAACAAATCTTCGGACTATAGGATTGCCATGGAACAATTTCAAACCATTGCAAAAAATAAAGAACTCTTATCCGTAATTGTCCCGAATTTGGAAAATGATTCGAGATTAGCCATCAGTGCAAATAGAAAACATTTTTTAATTGAAAAGTCTTCAACGTGGGGCAGGTCAGAAATAACAGGTTTGTTTAAAAATTCTGGATTAAACTTAAAATCAACCCATTTAAATTCGTTTGAATGCGATGGCTTTCAAGTTAGTTATTACCGAGAGTTCTTATATGTACATCAAGCAGATTTAAAAACAAATTCAATTGATGACTGGCAGGTTTTTGACAAGAAAGCAAATGCGTCAATTGTCAGTTTTTTAGATAATAAGGTTACCATCAGGGACGTTTATTTTACGGATGGTAACAAAGTAGAATTTATCACACGTACTAATGAGAACCTCAAGGGAAATAAGGTAAACGACAAAGAAATTTTCGCCTCAGTTCTACCGAAAAACATAAAAGACTATGCTTTTTACGAAAAAGTATTCGCTCAAAATAATGTTTTCAAAGAGGAGAAAAGTCCAATTTTTCAATGGATGGACAAAGGATTTGTTTTGATTTATATTAATGATGAACCCTTATTTGTCAGCGATTATTTACCTGGTCAAAACCCACTACAAGTTCTTGCTGACAACCTCAAAGTTAGCCCTGATAATGAGGACCACGGATATTTTGAAAACCTAAATTTATTAAAGGGCATCTTTAAGAAGGATAATGGATTGCACGTTTACTTGATGAACAATTATGTGGTTATTTCTCATGACGAAAACAAATGCGTTGAAATCGTTACACAAAATAAATTGGGAAACACTTTAAACACGGACCATAATGCGCTTTCAAATATTTACGCTGAGCTACCAGCTTTGGTCTCACAACGTATTGTTAATGCAAAAGAGAAATATTCTAAAACTGTTTATAAAAATAGGCTTTTAGAGACGCACATTCAAGGAATGAATGCAAATGAAACGAAGACATCCTCAACAAGTAATAATTCACTGACTATAAATGTTGATGCAAACATAAAGGACTTCTTTGCTTTCAATGGCAGTGGAAATGTAGCAGTCGCAACAGCAACAAACGAATTGATTTATTATAATGGAGGCAACTTGCAATGGGTGAAAAATTTAGGATCAAAATTAGTTGGACATATTGGATATCTTGAGCAACTTCAAACTCTTTTGGTGACATGTGAAAAAGGTATTCATTTAATCGATAAATCCGGTAATTATGCAGTTGGTAATGAAGTAAAAATTTCAAACAACCCAATTCAGCAAGCAGTATCATTTGAATGGAAAAATAAAATGTACTTTGCATTCCCTGATGCTACAGGTAACATCAATGTCTATGCTTCTAATGGCTCAATGGTTTATAGATTCGCTACGGGAATTGAAAAAGTTACTGCGCCTTTTGACATTTGGGTGAGTCAAAGCAAATTGTTTGTTGGCGTGAGAGGTGAAAATCAATTTAAAATGTTTGATTTGGAGCGTCAAGCTGAACACCGTTCATTTTCAATAAACAAAGGATCGGTTGGCGTAATTGAATCGAATGAAATCGGAATTTTCTGCTCAGGATCAAATGGCCTTAGTCGCTTTGATCAAAAAGGTGTTGAAACTGCAATTCAACCACCAACAAACGGGAAACTTTTCAGAAGTTATTATGGTTGCTCGCACCCTTTGATTGCAGCTGGAAGACCAGATGGTGTGACTTTATTGGATGCCACAGGCTTTACAATTGGTAACATCAAAAAAGATTTTAACCAAATAGAATATGCATCAGGAGTAATTTTGAATAACTCCTACTACATTTTGGCCATAGACGGAATAGAAAATAACGTATATTTATACCATTCAAACGGACGTATGGTTTCGGATGATTCCTTTGAAGGTTCACTTAAAGGACAGTTGAATCTTCTTGATGGTGAACTGATTTTAACCACAGTCGTTGATAAATATTTAATACAATATAGGGTTGCCGAAAAAATGCTCAATTAAAACTATAATCATGATTAAAAAAATACTAAGTACCTTAATTCTAATCGTTTCTTTTCAATTTAGTACTCTTTCTCAAAATTATTTAGGTGTTCACAGCAGCAATTACGGGGGTGTGATGAATACTGATTTACAACCGGCAAGTTTCGTAGATGGAAGGTTTGTTGTGGATGTCAATTTAGGGAGTTTCAATTCCTCACTTTGGACCAATGCACTTTCTTTTGACACCAAAGACATGCCTAAATGGTGGTACAAATCTTTTCTTGATACCAATTATTCATCATGGATGAACCCGGATTCAACCTTTTTTGATAGATATTTTACTAAAAATTACAGTGTAGACTCAAAAAAGTTACTTGGTTTTTACAACAATATCCAGGTTGATGTATTGAATTTCATGTTTCATATCAATCCAAAAATTGCGATTGGTGCCGCAGTGAAATTCCGTACCATTACGAATATCGATGATGTTGATCCAAAACTCGCTGTTTTAGGCGAAAACGAGCTGGATTTGCCTAACCTATGGAATCAAAAATTTAACGAGAAGTTATTGGATTTCAACCACATGAGCTGGATGGAGTATGGATTGATTTATTCTCAAGTATTAAAGGATGATGGTGAGCATTTTATGAAATTTGGAGGTAAGGCCAAATGGCTTTCCGGTTACACTGCTGCTTACTTTCATACCAAGAATTTCAATTATAATTTGTTCAATGCCGATACGTCTCAGTTTTTATCAGGCGACTTTTCCTATGGTTATTCAACAGGTGTTTTGGATGGACAATCCAATTTACAAACAGCTTCTAAATTTGGTTTAGGACTCGACCTAGGTTTTGTTTACGAATGGCGTCCTGATTGGAAAGAATACAAATATGATATGGATGGAAAAACCAACATTTGGCGGCAGGATCAAGAAAAATATAAAATTAGAGCCGGAATATCTGTTTTGGATATTGGTGGAATGAAATTTACTAAAGGAGGCTTAAGTCGTGATTTCTCTGTGAATACAACAAAATTGTTCAACCTCCAAGTTTTTGATACCGTAACAAGTTTGTTAGGCGCAGACCAAGTGATTGATTCCCTTATTAATGACCCAACAAATGGTTGGACAGCAGCTGAAGATCCGGGTAGAACATTCTTCATGAATTTACCGACAGCTATTAGTTTACAGTTTGATTATCACATTTGGAAGTGGTTTTATGTGAATGCGACAGGAATGATCAGCGCACAAAATCGTCAAAATCCCAACCGTGTGCGGGTTCCAAACCAAATTGCAATTACACCAAGTTTTGATCACGCTTGGTTTGGTTTACACCTTCCACTTTCATACAACAATTACACTGGTTTTAAGGCAGGAATCGGAACCCGTCTTGGACCGCTTACAATTGGAGTAAACGATTTCGGTTTTTTATTCGCTTCCGGAAAAAAGATCAATGGAGCAGCTCTATATGCTGGATTAAGGGTTCCTGTTTTATACACAGCACCCAACGATCTTGACTTGGACAAAGTGTCGGATGAAATGGATATTTGTATTGACGTTCCTGGCGTTTGGTCATTTCGAGGTTGTCCTGATACAGATGGTGATGGAATTCAAGATTCTGAAGATACTTGCCCATTGGAGGCCGGGCTTGCCGAATTTCAAGGATGTCCTGATAAAGATGGAGACAAAATTCCAGATCGAGCAGATGCCTGTCCTGAAAATGCCGGTTTGGCTGAATTCCAAGGATGTCCTGATACTGACGGAGATAAGATTCCTGACAGAGAAGATGATTGTCCTGATTTAGCGGGTTTAAAAATTTACAACGGGTGTCCTGACACAGACAATGACAGCATCATCGATCCAAAAGATGATTGTCCTGAAATCCCTGGATTAAAAATCTTTAATGGTTGTCCTGACCGAGACAACGATGGTATAAAAGATGAAGATGATGCATGTCCCGACAACCCTGGACCACTATCAAACCAAGGTTGCCCTGATACAGACAAAGATGGGTTATTTGACTTTTTAGATGATTGTCCTGACCAATATGGTCCTAAAGAAAATAAAGGATGCCCTTGGCCAGATTCAGATAATGATGGTTTATTAGACAAAAATGATGATTGTCCTAATCTAGCTGGACCAATTGCCAATAAAGGTTGTCCTTATCAAGATACAGATGGTGATGGTGTATTGGATAAAGATGATGATTGTCCTGTTACTCCAGGAACAATTGCTAACAAAGGGTGTCCGGAAATTGAAAAAGAGGTTGAGGAAATTCTGAAAACTGCATTTGATAATTTGGAATTCGAAACCGGAAAGGATATTATCAAAACAACATCACTTCCTTCGTTAACAGAACTTGCAGATGTATTGAAAAAGAAAGCAAGTTGGGGTCTGCAAATTTCTGGTCATACTGATAATGTTGGAGACGATCAAAAGAACTTAATATTATCCAAAAAGCGAGCTGAGGCTGTGAAAAACTTTATGGTTGCACAAGGTATTGATGCATCTCGATTAAGCACATTGTACTTTGGTGAAACTATGCCAATTGCATCGAATGATACTGCAGATGGAAGACAAAAAAATCGTCGCGTTGAAATGATGATTGTATTCAAATAAACAAATATTAAATAAATCGGAAGGACCTACGGGTCCTTTCTTTTTTGCTTATAATGCTCAAATTAACGAAAATACAAAGGTATTTACTGAGTGTCCTTAGTGGAATTCTAATGGTTATAGCATTTCCATACACAGGAAGCTTGACATATTTGGTGTTTCTTGCTTGGATTCCACTTCTCTTCGTAGAAAATGATATTGCACAGCACCGTTACCGTTCAGGTAAGCTTTTTATTCATGGTTACATTACTTTTATCATTTTTAATGTTGGAACAACATATTGGGTTGCATATGCAAGTCCCGGTGGGGCATATATGGCATTTACCCTAAATGCGCTCTTTATGACCTTAGCTTTTCAACTTTTTCATTATTCTAAAAAACATCTGGGAAAAAACATCGGGTATCTTTCTCTTTTACTCATTTGGATTGGTTTTGAGCACGCCCATTTTTATTGGGAGCTTTCTTGGCCATGGTTAACCCTAGGAAATTATTTTTCGATTACACCTCAAATTGTTCAATGGTACAACATAACCGGAGTGGAAGGTGGCACCCTTTGGGTATTGGTTGTGAACTTGTTAGGGTTTTTATTCCTCGTTAATATTCTAACTCATAAAAATAAAAATGCAATTTATACTAAATTGGGTATTGGTTTTCTGACTTCACTCATTTTACCATTAAGTGCATCACTTGTCGTTTATTACAATTACGAAGAAAAGACAAATCCATATGAGATTGTCCTTATCCAACCGAACATTGACCCGTATAATGAAAAGTTTGTATCACCTTTTGAAGAACAAATTACCAAAATAATGGATCTTGGAGTGAAAAAATCAACTCCTGAGACGCAGCTTATTCTCGCTCCAGAAACTGCTATTGGACAAGGAGTAATAGAAAATGAACTTCCAGAAGAAGATTTTTACAAATACATTCTTGGCAGACTTCAACCGATTAAGGCCAATTTATTGATTGGGGCAATAAGTTACAAGAATTTCATCAAGCCCAATTCAATTGCATCTAGACCTGACGGGCAAGGAGGTTTTTATGAAGTATACAATACTTCCGTGCTAATCGATAAAACGGTTTACCCTCAATTCATTCATAAAAGCAAACTGGTCCTAGGAGTTGAGAAAGTACCATTTACGGACTGGTTTCCAATCTTGGAACAAATGTCAATTGATCAAGGAGGCGCATCAGGTACCATGGGAAGTGAGAAACAGCCTCAAGTCTATAATAACAAGGGTGTCTCTATTGCTCCTGTGATTTGTTATGAATCCATTTATGGTGAATTTTGTGCAGCACAATGCAAAAAAGGGGCTTCTTTAATTTGTGTAATGACAAACGATGGGTGGTGGCAAGACACTCCGGGGCATAAACAACACATGAGTTTCTCCCGATTACGAGCTATAGAAAATAGGCGTTGTGTTGCGAGATCAGCAAATACGGGAATCAGCTGTTTTATTAATCAAAGGGGCGATGTTTTACAACAAACTGAATGGTGGAAACCTGCGTCTTTACGTGCGAAATTAAATTTAAACACTGAAGTAACAAACTATTCTAAAAGCGGTGATTTTCTTGGCTTGATTTGCTATTATCTTGGTTTTGCGACGATATTTTTTGCGGTTATCACCAGAAACAAAAGATATTTTGTAAAATCTAATCTTTAAGAGGAAGAATACCGAAACGCTCTTTTCTGCCGTAAACTGCATATAAAAGCATTTCATTCAATTGATAATCCATTTGAAAAAGCTTCGGTATGGCCAGTGCAGTAATTTCTTCGCGATCAAAAAACGTTTTTCTGGAAATGTTTCCATCGGCAAGATCTATTTCAACAATTGCTACGGCATTTCTTCTCTTACCAAAATTCGCCGGATAGAAGAAATTATCGTTTTCAATGTAATTTCCCAATTCATCATAATTCTTTTCGTTATCGTTAAAAATAAAACATAATTTACCATCATTAACGTACCTTGCATAAGAACTGAAAGGACCACCATCATTAGTTGAAACCTGATATTTATTGATTTTCTTTAACCAATCAAAACCACCATTTACACCAATTTTAAATGCTATAATATCGTTATAATAATAAGTGAAGGTTTGTCGAAAAGTACCAGTGCGTGGATCTGTGTATGTAAATACCTGTACAAAGTACTGCTCCAATGAACCGACGATGCTCCCATCCTCCATGACTTCGGATTGTCTCATTACGTAATTGTACAATTGTGGTTCGGCCCTACCTCTTTGAATGCGTCTATCTGCCCTTTCTCTTTGTCTTTCTGTCCAGTCTTGTGTAATAAAATCCTTACCAAAACCTTCAAAGCCTTGGTCAACTATTTCCTGACTATCATAGTTGGCGCGAACATAAAATATTCCTGAAACACCAGGAATATTGTTATCGCCATATACTCCAGTTAAAGTTAAAATTCTCTCATTATCAGAATTCATTGTCATGGCCTCTACCCTTTTACCTTGCAAATCCAATTCAAAGTCCTCGATTCCGTCTTCGGTTGCGTGTAATATGTGCATAGCCTTATAGTCCATGTGCTTTATCAAGCTGGTTCTTTCGGATTTCATGAATTCTTTTACACAGATAAAATAATCACCCGTATTGGATAAATAATGTTCTGATATTTCACTGAATCTTCCCTCAAAGGGTAATTCGTACTCACCTGAATTGATTTCATTCAAGTCAACATCAAAAATTTTGTAGCCGTAGCGATCGCTTCTATCTTTCTTACTAGGTATTTCCCAAACTACACCCAAGTATTTATTGTCTCTAGATGTAATTACACTAAAGAAGCCTTTGTTTGCACTTTTATCAAAAGAATAGCTTGCTATTTCCTTTGCCACACCAATAGGTTGGGCCTCGTTATCATATTCTTGAATATAAAACTGGCTTTCACCTGAAAATCTATCTGATAAAAAAACAAAAATCCTATTGTTGACTACCTTAACATCTTCAAAATTTGCAATACCATTTGCTGCTTTTTTGATGATTTTACCAGTCGCATATTTTTCAAAATCAATGTGATGGGTTAATCTGTATGATCCAAGTGTATTACCTCCAGAGTAACTAAGTGAATAAAAATCATCTCCAGAAATCGGAAGTAGATTAATCAGGCGTCCACTTTTTGTTTTCAATTCGCCCCAACGTATGTTATTGGTTTGAGCAAGGATAAGAACCTGGCAGAAAAGAAATATGATTAAAGTTAAATTTTTCATGTATTTAAATTAAGGTATTTTCACACAAGTTGAATACCCGTATAATTATTAGGAGTGATTTTATACAATTCTTCTTTTAAACTGGCATTCAGTTCAAGTGAATCGATGAACTCGTGAACTGACTCTTTGGTTATTTTGTTATTTGTTCTGGTGAGGTCTTTCAAAGCCTCATAAGGTTTAGGGAAACCTTCTCTTCTTAAAACCGTTTGAATGGCTTCCGCAACAACAGCCCAATTTTCTTCCAAATCTTGTTGAATTCGAATTTCATTGAGCAACAATTTAGACAAGCCTTTTTCTGTTGATTTAAATGCAATAAACGTATGCCCAAAAGGTACACCAAGAACCCTCAAAACGGTTGAATCCGTCAAATCTCTTTGTAAACGAGAAACGGGTAGTTTTGCTGAAAGATGCTCCAACAATGCATTAGCAATACCCAAATTACCCTCTGAATTTTCGAAATCAATAGGATTCACTTTGTGAGGCATTGCCGATGAACCAATTTCACCTTCTTTTAATTTTTGCTTGAAATAATCCATTGAAATGTAGGACCACATATCACGATTTAAATCCAGCAATATAGTATTCAAGCGTTTACAGCAATCTAGCATGGCTGCTAAGTTGTCGTAATGTTCTATTTGAGTTGTAGTTTGACTTCTATTCAAACCCAAAATATCATTTACAAAATGATTGGCGAACTCCACCCAGTTATGATCGGGAAAAGCAATGTGATGGGCATTAAAATTTCCGGTAGCTCCGCCAAATTTCGCACTATACGGTAAGGCTACAAGTTGTTTTTTCTGAATCAAAAGCCGTTCTGAAAAAACTTTTAACTCTTTCCCCAAGCGTGTTGGAGATGCAGGCTGTCCATGCGTATGGGCAAGCATTGAAACATCAGCCCATTGCATTTGGAGGCTTACAAGGTGCTCAATTAATTTTTCAAGTTGTGGAAGGTATTCGTTGTTAAGAAAATCTTTAATTGAAAGTGGGATTGCTGTGTTGTTTATATCTTGGGATGTTAATCCAAAATGCACAAACTCATTAAACTGAGACAAACCTAGCTCTTCGAGTTTATATTTGATAAAATATTCTACCGCTTTAACATCATGATTGGTAATTTTCTCTGAATCCTTAATCCATTGGGCATCTTGCTCGGAGAAATTGCGGTACAAATCTTTTAAAATTTCGAACTTATCGCGAGGAAAATTTTTCAATGGGGCAATTCCATATTCTGTTAATGCAATGAAGTAATCAACCTCAACCTTTACACGGTATTTTATGAGTGCAAATTCAGAAAAATATGCCACCAATTCTTGAGTTTTGTCAATATATCGGCCATCAATAGAGGAAATTGCTGTTAATGCAGAACGTGTCATGGACGGATGTGTTTTTTTAATGCAATTAATAATGTAACAAAGATAACAAATCAAAAAAGAATAGATTTTCTTCCACTTTTTTTAAATTTGTTTGTGCGTTTTTTCAAGAACTTCTTTCTCGGACTCCAAGCTTATTGGCAGGCTCTTACTTTCATTAGAAAGAACAAAATGTATTGGTATATTGTGTTTCCTGCACTACTTATGATTGCCGTATATAAAATCGGAGAACTCATCCAAAATCATCAAATCAATACAGACGCAGAAAACATGAATGCATTGACTTGGGTTTTGGTATACATGCTTATTGAAATATCCATTGCCTTGATGTTGATGAATTTTGCTAAATATTTGGTAGTTATCGCATTATCTCCTTTATTGGCGCATCTTAGTGTAAAAACAGAGCACATTTTAACAGGAAACACATATCCTTTTAATTCGACACAATTTTTACATGATGTAAAAAGAGGACTTCGTGTATCATTTCGAAACATTCTTTGGCAATATTGTTTTTTCATAGTAGTTTTCTTGATGTCATTTTTCATTTTGGGAGAAGCGAAACATATTGCAGCCCGAAGTATCATTTTTGTGATTGGATCATTTTATTATGGATTTAGTTTTCTAGATTATGTATACGAAAGGTTAAAAATGAATCTTCACGATAGTGTTCATTTCATGCGTCAAAACCGTGGTTTAGCCATTTCAATTGGAAGTATTTATTCAGCTTTGATTTTTATGCCGGTTAATTTAGAAATTCTTTTCAGTTTCCATGGTTTTTCTAATGAAGGTATTATTTTCCAAATTGCAGAATTTACCTTGCATGCCGTACTTTGGATTGCAGCCTCCACCGCTCCAATATTAACAATTGTGGCAGCAACAATTGCAATGAATAATTTTATCGGTTTAAAAAAAACCTAGTTTGATAATCAAGCTAATATCATCTTTTAACCCAGAAAAATTCCTTTCTTTGTATTAAAAATTCCAAAATCCAATGGCATCAAAACTTTACCTTTTGAAAATCGCAATGTTGTTTATTTGCTTTTCCTTTTCAAATGAAAGCGCTAAAGCTAACAATGTAAATACTAATCCACCAGATTCGCTCAAATTAGTGAACAAAGTAACTGCCTCCAATATAATTGACGTTGGTATGAAAATGTTGGTTGATGGCAGAAATAAAGATGCGATCAACTCTTTCAAAGAAGCATCGAATTTGGACCCAGAAAATTGGAGACCCTACTTTTATATTTCAAAAGGACATTACAATTTATATAATTACGGTTATGCTTTGGACTATGCTCAAAAAGCATTGTTAACGGATTCAGCGCGGGTAGACAAGGAAATTTATTTTATGCTTGGTCAGAGTTATCACAGGTTGAATAAATTGGACTCTGCTTTGATGAATTACAAAAAGGCTCTAGAATATTTATCAAGTTTTAAAGCTAAAGAATTACATTTAGAACTACGTATTTCACAATGTGAATATGCAATTGAATCCGTAACAAAAGGAGAGACTCCGAAAAGAACTGCAGTCTTAAATATCAATTCAGGGTACAACGACTACGGCGGTATGTTAACGAATAATGGCCAAGAAATGTATTTTACCTCAAGAAGAAACACCTCAACTGGTGGTCAAATGAATCCAGATGATCAAGAGTATTTTGAAGATATTTATCGGGCTGTATACAATTCCGAAACCAAATCATGGGATAGCATTACTAATGATTTAAAAAATTTCAATTCAGAAGCATTTGATGCACTAACATACATTTCAAGTGATGGTAAATTTGGTTTAATGACAATTAATAAAGAAGTTTTGGAAACCGATGAAACAAGAAGCTCTGACTTATTTTACATAGAGAAAAATAAAAAAGGTAGGTGGTCTTCTCCTACTTCATTAGATGGCAAAAATGTCAATACCATGTACTTCGAAGGTTCAGCTACAATGACCGAAGACAGAAAAACTATATATTTTGTAAGTGATAGAAATGCAGAACGGAAGCACTCGGATATTTATGTTGTTCAAGAGATTGATGGAAAATGGGGAGAAGCCAAACTTTTACCAGAAACAATCAACACCATTGGTAGGGAAACTACTCCATACATTACACCAGATGGAAAATATTTATTTTTCAGCTCTGACGGTTTAGTGGGTATGGGTGGATTGGATATTTATGTTAGCCAAAAATTGGAAAATGACCAATGGTCTGAACCAGTAAATCTTGGAGGCACTATCAATTCCGTAAATAATGATACGCATTTTTACTACTACCCGGAACTGAACAAGGCCATGATTTCATCGACATCATTAACGGGTCAGAAAGGAAGCCTTGATATTTTCGAGATGGATATGACAGGATTTATTATTCCCGTAAAAAAATAAATTGAACCTTATGGAATAAGCACTGTAAGTGCATCCGTTTTAAAAATAAACTATGAAAAAAATCCTTCTTTTAACCTTGGCATTCGTTTCTGCCCATTATTATGCTCAAAAGGAAACCAACGTAAGTTCTACAATTGAGAAAGTAACTGTTTTCTTTCAAGGTGCACAAGTAGAGCATTCGGCATCTACTGAATTAAAACCAGGTAAACAATCAGTTGTTTTGAATAAGCTAACTGATTTCATTGACCCCAATTCTGTTCAGGTAAAAGCTCAAGGCGATCTTACTATACTTTCTGTTACGACACGAAAGAATTATGAAGACGTCACCATCACCAATGAACAAATCAATTTATTGAATGAAAAGAAGAAAAAACTACAGACTGAAGATCAAAAATTAAGGGATGAATTCAACGTATTATCCTATGATAAGGATTTAATTCTTCGTAACCGAGATTTGACATCAAGCCAAACAGGTTTAAAAATAACTGAGTTGAAGGAGGCATATTTATTTATGCATGAAAAGTTAACAGATATTGGCATACGTCAAACTGCAATTTATGAAGAACTCGAAAAGTTAGCTGTTGAGATGAATCAAATTGAACAGGAAATTATGAGTCAACGCAGTAAACCAGTAATAAATTACTCTGAAATTGTTGTGGAACTTGATGTGGCAAAAGCTACCACAGCATCTTTTTCTTTCTCTTACATTTCACCTAATGCATCTTGGCAACCTTATTACGACATGCGGAGTGATGGAATTGGAAAACCTGTCAAATTAGAAGCAAAAGGACTAATCAGTCAAACAACCGGAATAGAATGGAAAGATGTTGATCTTGTTTTATCAACAAACGATCCTTACGAAAACACAACAGAACCAGATTTACAGCCTTGGTACTTGTATTATTACAATTATCCACAACAACAATACGTGCAACAACGAAAAGTTCCGCAATTCAATTACGGGGGACAAAAATTAAGAGGTGAGGTCATAGATGCTGTCTCAGGAGAACCACTGCCTTTTGCTAAAGTTTCATTTCCTTCCAATCCATCTATTGGTGTTGTTACAGATTTCGATGGAAAATTTGAGGTAATAGTTCCTCAAAATGAAAACTATGTTATCGTTTCTTATATTGGATATGAGTCGGTTCAATTACCCATAAACAGCCCGTATTTAAAATTTTTCCTTCAACCTCAAGAAATTGAACTGGAAGAAATTCAAGTTGTTAGTTATAAAAATGTGAACACTGTTAGTGAATCTATAAGTTTCGGGGATGCTAACGGTTACTACTCATATTCATCAGCACCAAATGCTGCCGGTGTAATTGCTGATGGAAAGATGGAATTGTTCAATCGTGGCAGAAAAGACAAGGCATACAGAGATGAAGAAAAACGAAATTACAATAGTTACGCATACGATTGGTCGCCAACGGTAGCTACCACAGTAACTCAAAAAGACTTACGTGTTGAATATGCGATTCAGTCTAAATTCACCATTCCTTCTGACGGAACCGAGCAACGAGTAAACATTTCGAATTACGATTTGGCAGCATCCTACGAATACCATACGGCACCAAAAATTGATCCTTCAGTATATTTATCTGCGCAAGTATCAGGATGGGAAAGTTTAAATTTATTGAATGGTGAAGCAAATATGTATTTCGACGGAACGTATATAGGCAAAACTTATATTGATGTGAATTCAACAAAAGACACACTATCATTCTCTCTTGGTAAAGACAATAAAATCCAAATCGATCGTACGCGAATAAAAGAAAAATCGACAAACAAGACCATTGGTTCAAGACAAAAATTTGAAGTAACCTGGGAAATTAAAATCAAAAATAACGGTGGTGCATCCATTCCAATTTTGATTAAAGATCAATTCCCAATTTCAAATGACAACGACATAAAAGTGAAAAATGGAGAATATGGCGATGGTGTATTGAATGATCAAAATGGTATTATCACTTGGAAGTCAAAATTGAATTCTGGAGAAACCAAATCAATTCAATTCAACTATTCGGTTGATTATCAAAACGGAGCTATCTTGTATTTGGAATAATTTAATCCATGCATCGCTACTTTTTTGAAATTGCATACAATGGCAAATCTTTTTGTGGATGGCAGCGTCAACCCAATGCCGTTTCGGTGCAGGAAATAATTGAAGATGCTTTTTCAAAATTGTTATCGGGGGAGGAAGTATCAATAGTTGGATGTGGACGAACAGATGCTGGTGTTCATGCAAAACAGTACTACTTTCACGTAGATTTACCCAAAGAATGTGATACTGAAAATATGGTTTTCAAACTCAACCGTATGCTTTCGGATGCGGTTGTTGTTTTTAAAATTCTAAAAGTTTCAGAGGAATTACACGCTCGATTCAGTGCCATTTCGCGCACTTATCGATACTTTATACATCAAAAGAAAGATCCTTTTAAAAACAACTTTAGTTGGTACAATCCGCAATTTTTGGATATCAATAAAATGAATGAAGCGGCTATAATATTTATTGGTAAAAAGGACTTCACTTCGTTTTCAAAGGTAAATACCGATGTTAAAACAAATATTTGTGAGGTTCAACAAGCCAAATGGATGAAAGAGGAAGATGGAAGTTTATATTTCGAAATTACTGCCGATCGTTTTTTAAGAAATATGGTTCGAGCGGTAGTAGGAACTTTGATTGATGTTGGAACAGGAAAGATTGAGGTTAAAGATATCCATCATATTCTTGACAAAAAAGATCGCAGTGCTGCATCTTTGTCTGTTCCCGCATGCGGATTGTTTTTGTGGGAAATAGATTACGATTTTAATTAATCGGCAAACCTCGTGAAGAATATATCACATTTGATTGACTCTTACTGATATCCAAACTGAAGGCAAAAGTACTTCCAATGCCAATTGTACTTCTCACAGAAATGGTTTGGCCATGAGACTCGATGATGTGTTTCGCAATCGCCAAACCAAGACCACTTCCTCCTTCATTTCGGTTTCTACTTTTTTCAACACGATAAAAACGCTCGAATAATCTAACCAAATGACTTTCTTCTATTCCAGGACCATTATCAGAAACCTCAACAGTTAAAATTTCGTCCATTCTGAAAAGTCTAACCTCACATTTACCCGCTTCGCTACCATAAAAAATGGCATTGGTTAATAGATTAAATAGCACTTGTCCAATTTTTGGACGGTCACCAGTTACGAAAAGTGGCGTATAATCCTTATCCAATTTGATTTTAAAAGACTTGTCCCTAGCCATAATTTCAAGCGCATCGATTGTTTCATTTATTAATTCAACAATATCAAATGAGCGCATTTCCATGGTTAAAGTATCCACTTCAAGTTTGGTGATTTGATCCAAATCTTCAATGATACTTACCATCCTATCTGTTGACTTCGAAGCTCTTTCTAAAAAAAGTCGATTCACTTTTTCATCTTCAAGACCACCATCTAATAGGGTTAAAATATAGCCTTGAATGGCAAATATTGGTGTTTTTAATTCATGAGCCAAATTTCCGAGAAATTCCCTTCGAAATGCTTCTTGTTCCTGCAATTTGGAAATTTCTTTGTTTTGTTCTTCTGCCCAAAGCTTGGTTTCTCTTTCCGCTTCGGCGATAACATCATCTGTAATTTTAAAATAAGGTTGAGTCTCTTTGGTGAATTTGCCAGTTCTAATAGAGCGATATAAAAGTCGCAAGCGGTCATTTATAAAATGGGTAATAAAAAAATAAAAGACACCAAATGATATAAGACCGGTTAGAAAAGGCAGGCCTATCATAACCCAAATAGGGAAATTGAGAATTTGAAAATCAATTACAATAGTAACGATAAGTGTTAAAACAAAAATGATGGCACTACCACCAATAAGTAAATGAATGGGTTTAAGATTCTTCACTGTTCACTAAAAGTATATCCAACGCCTTTGATAGTGCGAATATACGAATCTCCCAGTTTTTCTCTTAATTTTCTGATATGAACATCTATGGTCCGTTCACCAACAATGGTTTCATTTCCCCATACGATGTTTAAAATTTGCTCTCGGGTATACACTTTCCCCGGTCTACTTGCTAACAATTCTAGTAATTCAAATTCTTTCTTTGGAAAAAGCATAACAACTCCATCCAATTCTACAGTAAAACGATCTCGATCGATTTTGAATAATTTTCTTCCTTCGACACTATTATTTTCAACAGGTCTATCGAGACGACGAAGTAAAGATTCCACTTTTGAAATCAGTAATCTTGGTCGGATTGGTTTTGTAATGTAATCATCTCCTCCAGCTTCAAAACCAGCAATTTGAGAATAGTCCTCAGCGCGTGAAGTTAAAAATGCGATGATAGGTTGTGTAATATTAAGATCTTTGCGGATGACTTGACATGTTTCAATTCCATCCATTTTGGGCATCATCACATCTAAAAGAATAAGAGAGGGATGCAATTGTTGGGTCAACCGAACACCTTCTTCCCCATTTGAAGCAGTGAAGACAGTAAAACCTTCTTTTTTAAGATTATAACTTAAGAATTCGAGGATGTCGCTGTCATCATCGATCAGAAGTAAAGTATGTCCTTTGGCTGGTTGCTTCATATTTAATGAAATAAAAAAGAGCCACCTGCGAACAGGTGACTCTAAAAAGCTACTTATTTATTAATTTGAAGTTTTTGATTGGCATTAATGGTATCACCTTTCAAAAGAACTGTATACAAACCGTTGCTCAATCCTTCGAGATTTAAAATGATATTATTGTCACCTGATACAATGTTTACATTATTAACCGCTACAACTTGACCCATTTGATTTACAATCACCAAATATGCACTTTCAGATGTATTAGATTGCATTCTGATTTCAGCTGCTGAACTTGCTGGATTCGGTACTACAATAAATTGTGTTTCATTATTCAATTCATCCAAGCTAACAGAGATTACCACTTGTAGCGTGATTTCGTCTGTACAAGCACCGTTGATTGCAGTTAAAACAACATCGTATGAACCATTAGCCGCATAAGCATGAGTAGGAGCAGTAGCAGAAGAATTCGTGAAATCTCCAAAATCCCAAGAGTATCCAGTTGCATTTGTTGAAGTATTTGTAAACGTAACGATGTTACCACTTGTAGTGAAAGAACCAGCAGCTGTTGGTGTTTGATTAAATGTTATTGTTATCGGAGCAGAAGTCCCTACTCCATTACAAGCATTTGCATTGGTTGTGGTAACACTTACTGTTTGGGTATTCAAAATAGTAATACTTTGTGTAGTTGCATTGTTGCTCCACAAGTATGAATCTGCAGCTGAAGAAGTTACAACTATTGAATCTCCAGAACAAGCTTCTGTTGCAGTTGCGTTAATCGTTGGAAGTGGAGCATTGCTTACGTTAACAACAGTAGCTGCTGAAGTTGAGGAGCAGTTGTTCGCATCTGTTACCGTTACTGTGTAAGAACCAGATGTAGAAACTGTAATTGACGAAGATGTTCCAGTTGTAGACCAAACGTTGCCGGTAGCAGCGCTAGAAGTTAAGACAACAGAACCGCCAGTACAAAAAGATGTTGGACCGCCAGCTGTAATTGTTGGCGTTGCAGGAAGTGCATTTACCGTTACTGTTATCAAGGCACGCATACTTTCGTCACCTGCAGCATTAACTTGGCTAACATAATAATTAAATGTTCCCGCTGCAAGAGTCGAAGGAGTTGGAGCCGTTGTAGTAAAAGTACCACCTGTAGCTTGGGTATACCATCTTAGTGAATTTCCTGAACTAGCGGTTGCACTTAAAGCAGAAGCAGTAGCATTTTGACAATAAGTTACAGAAGCAGTAACAGTAGGCATTGCTACGTTATAAAATTTAGGATGTGTAAAAGATGCACCTGTAGCAGCAACACTGTTTGCTTGTAATCTTGCGTCTGGAGTTGTTCCAAGTGGTGTAAAAATATTCACCCAATTTACTTGACCTAAAGTTGCTGTAGAGTCGTTTCCATCAGCACTCCAAAAACTATTGTAGAATGATTGTGAAACACCTGCAGATACAATAGCATTTGTTCCATTCACCAAATTGGTAAGTATGTTATTAGAAAAAACAAGTGAGTCACCGTTAACGTTCGCCACAACCGCACTACCTTCGATAGATAGTCCTTTTTCCCATCCTGTTATTAATGAATTAAAAACTGAAGTTGATGTATTTCTTCTTAAACGAAACGCTTTTTCAAACTTCTCTCCTACAGGTAAAGCTACAGTTCCATTTCCTTTAGGTCCTACTATCGTAATATTAGAAAATATAGGCATTGTTTTCGGCTGAGCAGTAGATCCAGTTGCATCATTGTCAGATTCAAAAGCATTAGAATCACCTGGAGCATCGTAAAGATCTTTATCACGAATAATCAAACCGAATTGAATCTTACCTCTAAATCCAAAATCTGTATCAAAATCATCATCTAGCGTTCGGTATGCAATGAGGTGCTTACAATTTACAGTACCACCAAACCACTCAAACGCATCATCTCCAGAAAATGAAACTTGAACATAATCAACAGTTGTTGCAGAACCTACAGATCCGAATGTAATTCCATTAATCTCTTTATTTGGTTCTAAAGGAATCCCTCCAAATTCTACACGAACATAATTTAATGTTCCCGAGTTATCGTTGTCGAAGTTACCACCAAATTGGGTGTCAGTTGTCGGTAACAAACCTTCAATATTCGCAACTCCTCCAGGTTGATTATTTTTAGCAAGACCTAAGATAACAAGGCCACCCCAATCTCCCTCATTTCGGTTACCAACGGATTCATTCGAAGTAAATACAATAGGTTGTGCTGCAGTACCTATAGCATTTAATTTTGCTCCTCTTGTAACAATTAGTGTTCCTTGTGTTAACTTATCTCCACGGATAATTGTACCAGGTTGAATAGTTAAAGTTGCATTATTCTTAACATAAACTTTATTTTGCAACAAGATAACACCTGACCAAGTTGTATTGGTTGTAACATCAGTTGAAACAGTTGTAGTTGTTGCAGGATAAACAGTGTTTTCAGGATCAAAATTTGCCCAACCACTGGTCCAATCTGTTGCAGGCGTGCCATCTGTAACAGGGAAAGCGCCTTTATAATTGACGACATTCCAGAATGCATTTTGGGAAAAAGCACTGTTTGCTAAGAAAAGTGCAGTTAACATCATAATCTTTTTCATAATTTCTTTACTTAATTTTTCAAGGCAAAGAAACAGTCAAAAAATTGGGTTAGCGTTATAACAGTTTTATGCTTTATTTAAATAAATATTAAGCAATGTGTCTTTTATGTTAACAAGCTATTCAACTTATTCTAAAGCTCTGAAATTGATATATATAAAAACAAAAAAGCAGGGACGAAACCCTGCTTAAAAAAATGATGTTAACTACTATTTTCCGAAATTATACTTCAATGATAAAGACACCGTTTGACCGAATTGAATTTCTTGCCAAACATTATCTGGGCCTTTAAGGAATTTATCATTTGAAGTAGGGTTATTTGGATCAAATGAAGCCGTATTTCCGCTTTTCTCATTGTCAAACTTTTGATTACCATTAAGGTCCTGGAAGAAAACCAAATCTTGCGCCAAAAGGTCTTTAACATTTAACTTAATTTCCCATTTTTCTTTGAAAGTTTTGGAAACTTGAAAATCGACAACATGACGACCATTTTCCCATACACTTGGTTCTTGAACGTTTCCTACTATGTATATGCGTTGACCAATTATATTGTATGAAGCAGTTACAACCCAGCCTTGTGTTGGATGCGCATAACTTAATCCAGCATTAATGATGTAAGGAGATTGGCCTTGAAGCGGTCTGCCATCACCACTTCCAACCACCTGAGACAAATCAACATTTGATTTAATCAACGATAAATTGGTGTATGCATTTAAACCACTCCATAGATTATCCTCAATTGAATCTTGTTTCGATAAAAACCCAAAATTGATACGGTATTCCATCTCACCTCCAAAGTTGGTCACTTTGGGAACGTTTGTATAATACAATTCTGGTGCACCGGAAGTTCCTGTTCTGTTAATTAGCTCAATTGGATTGAACAATTCCTTGTAAAAACCTGAAACGCTAATGATTTGGTTTTTTCCCGGAAAATATTCAAAACGCACATCATAATTATTAATTGTGGCACGCTGTAATTCAGGATTTCCGGAAAGGATATTATCTTGAATAAAGTTGTAGAAAGCAAAAGGTGCCAATTCCCTAAATTCAGGTCGTGAAACTGTTTTAAAATAAGCCAATCTCAAGTTGATTCGCTTTGTTGGAGAGAAAATCAAGTTAACAGATGGTAAAATGTCATTAACCGTAGTATCCAGGTTTTTAGCCAAGTTAGAACCAAATTCTATATAATTAAACTGCTGATTGTACGACTCTAATCGCGCACCGTATACAATTTTCAACTTCTCATGTAATTGAGAATTGGCCATTAAGTATCCTGCGTTTAAGAAAGAAAATGCTTGATAGCTGTCATCTACATTGGATGCCTCATCCAATTTGAATCCTCCAAGACCAGTGCTGATTAAACCTAAATTCTGAGTTTGAAAAATGGAGTCAGCAGGTTGCAATAAAACCAAACTGTTAAAACTACCACCAGTAGGTTTGTATTGAGAAAAACCGAAGTTTCTTGAAACAAAGTCACGATTACGAATTTGATGAAAACCACCAATTTTGATTTCGTGTTTTGTTTTTCCTAATTCCACATTTCTAGAATAATCATATTTCATACTTGCAATATTCTCAGAACTTGTTGCCCAAAACATGTTACCCGCTGCGGTTGGAATCGTCCCGTTGTTTTGAACCACAGCAACATATTGTTGCGCTGAATCTTCCTCTACAGTTGCATACTTTCTGTATACCACACGTCTCAAATTTGGAATATCACGTTGAACATTACTGTATCCAACATTCCAGTTGATTTTTCCAATTTTTAAATCGTGATTTCCAAGAAGCTGGGCAGTATATATATTATTTTGGGTATACCAAATGTTGTTTGATTTTTCAAATTGTCTTGGATCATTATCGAACTCTCTTGCTCCTCTTCTTACATTAAATCTATCATCAGAATTGATGGAATACATTTGTTTAAGTTGTAACTTGTTCTTGTTATTGAATTTAAGCAAGGTGTTGAACATCGCACTATTAATAATGCTTTGCGTGTAGGATGAATCCTCTAGTTCTGTTTTTAAAACTACCTCAGTCGCTTGTTCTTCGTAATCCCTTCTCGTGATTTTCGCAAAGGACAAATTGTTCTGGTATGAATAAGCGAAAACCCATCCAAAACTGCGTTCCGTATTTTCTGAAAATTTATAGTTTTTTCCAATCGAATATTGTAGCGATAAATTTGGTAAAGCCAATCTGTTTTTTCCAGCCCAACTGAAATTCATTTTCTTAGCCAATTCACCTTTTTGGTCCTTATCCAAAGTGGCAAATGTTTCTGTTGTTGGAATACCATCAGGAATGGCTCTGCTTTGTGCACCCAAACCAAAAACGTCCATAATACTGCTTTCATAAGTCATGAAATTCCTAAATGTTGTAATGGCATTATAACTTCCACCTATTTGAATGGACTGAAAATCCTTATCCTTCGGTTCGGTGGTATTGATATCGATTATTCCACCAGCAAATTCACCCGGCATGTCAGGAGTTCCAGTTTTGTAAATGATTAGGTTGTCTAGCATATTTGACGGAAAAATATCGAAGGCGAAAGCTTTTTTATCACTTTCTGTACTTGGTAGCGATGCTCCATTGATAAATGCGAAATTGTAACGGTCACTTAAACCTCTAACTACAACAAACTTATTGTCTTGCACACTAGCACCTGTGACACGTTTGAGCACATCACTAACTTTGGGATCCGGCTTCGTTTTGATATCTTGGCTGGAAATCGCATCCATTGCAGCGATACTGTTTCTTTGCAGTGTAAGAATATTTTCAACAGATTCTTTTTCAACTTTAAAGGTAACTGTTACCGTTCCCATTTCTGTAGCGCCTTTAGAAAGACTGATGTCTAAGAACACTGTGTCTTTATCTTTTACTTCAATATCTGTAATTGATTTGTTACTGTAGGTAAACGAGGTTATATTCAACTGATAAATCCCCGTACTTAACTGTGAAATGACATAGCTTCCATCCATACTGCATGTTGCACCTTTATTCTGACCTACCAAGGTGATTTTGGATCCAGGAAGTGCTTCACCAGTTTCGGCATCAAATACTTTTCCTTTGATAACACCTGTTTGGGAGAAAGAAAGAAATGTATTAATTAAAAGGGCAATAGTAAGTTTTAATTGGAATTTCATGTCGTTTTTTTTGTCGACACAAAGGAAACTTCCTGCAATTATTACATGGTTATTTAAAGGTTAAGTGTGTGTTAATTCAAAGTAATATCCAGTTAACATAAGCTCAATATGAAATTAATATGAACGCTTACTTTGTTTGTTCAATAAATTTATAACCTATACCTTTTACAGTTTTGATATACTCATCTCCTATTTTTTCGCGGAGTTTTCTAACATGAACATCAATGGTTCTGTCCCCTACAATGATGTCAGAACCCCAAACCTTTTCTAAAATAATATCCCGCTCAAAAACAAAATCAGGGCGGGATGCCAATAGCGCTAATAACTCAAATTCTTTTCTAGGCAAATGAATGACTACACCATTTTTTTCTACAATATACTTTTCACGATTAATAATTAAATCTTTCGTGACGTCTTTGTCATCAGAAAGCATTCCTTTTCTCCTTAAAAGTGCATTGATTCTGCTTATTAAAACTTTTGGACGAATAGGTTTAGATACGTAATCGTCTGCACCTGCATCCAAACCGGCAATCTGACTATAATCTTCACTTCTTGCAGTAAGAAAACAAACTAATGTACTTTTGAAACCGGGCGTATTTCGAATGGCTTCGCATACTTCAATACCATCCATACCTGGCATCATAACGTCAAGTATAATTAGATCAGGGTTGGATTCCCTCATTACAGCTAGACCCTTTTCACCATTCTCAGCATCCAAAACAAGATAACCTTCTTTTTTCAAATTGTAGATTAACAATTCTCTAATATCCTCTTCGTCATCAATAACAAGAATCTTAACCATAAACGATTTATATTGCAATGCAAATTTAAGTTTTTTAATCCCGAAAAGAGAAAAAAAAAGTTTATTTGATCTGAAAACTTACAGGCTTCTTTCACTTTTTTTAACAACGTCATTTTGACACTAACCTTTTTATTATTAACTTTGTATTGTAGTAGTAGGTTAGGTTGATTAGTGTAATAGGAGCCCCTTTCTTGGGGCTCTTGTTTTTTAGGTAGTTACGAGTAAATTTCTATATTTACGATAATTAATTTCCAATGAAAATAAAAATATTGCTTGCTGAGGATGATGTTAGCTTAGGTTTTATCATTTCTGATCAATTGAAAAGTGAAGGTTATACTGTAACATTGTGCACAGATGGTGCGGATGCATTAAAACGCTTCAATGAAGACACCTTTCATCTTTGTATTTTTGATGTGATGATGCCAAGAAAAGACGGTTTTTCATTGGCAAAAGATATTCGTAAAATCAATCAAGAAATTCCAATTCTATTTCTTACAGCCAAATCTATGACTGAAGATAAGGTAGAAGGTTTCAAATCTGGTGCAGATGATTATCTTACAAAACCATTTAGTGTTGAAGAATTGCAATTGAGAATATCTGCTTTATTGAAAAGGATTAAAATCGTAACTGACAAGAAAGAAAATACAGTAATCTCGATTGGTGAATATACTTTCGATATGGAGAATTTCATTTTAAAACATTCGCGTTTTGAAAAGACCCTAACGAAGAAAGAGGCAATGGTATTAAAACTGCTTTGTAAATTCAAAAATCAAGTAACTCCTCGTGACATGGTATTAAATTCAGTATGGGGTCAAGACGATTATTTTGTTGGTAGAAGTTTGGACGTTTTTATAACCAAGTTGCGCAAATATTTGGGAGAAGACAGCAATATTCAAATTTCCAATGTTCATGGAATAGGTTTTAAATTAGAGATTAAGGAATGACGTTAATTTTACATTTGGAGACCGCGACCAAATCATGCTCAGTAGCACTTTCCAGAGACGGAAAAATCCTATCACTAAAAGAAAGCCTTACAGAAGAATTTTCCCATGGTGAAAACCTAACCTTATACATTCAAAACGTTTTAAATGAGGCTGGAATTAAAATCGATCAACTTCATGCTGTATCGATTGCATCAGGTCCTGGTTCCTACACTGGATTGAGAATTGGTGTATCAACAGCAAAGGGAATTTGTTACGCCTTAAAAATTCCATTAATTGCAATTGATGCACTCACGTCCTTAGCTATAATTGCCAGAGAAAAGCATCCAAATTCTAATTTGTGCGCTATGATTGATGCACGTCGCATGGAGGTATATTGCTCAATTTATGATGGAAAAATGGAAACTTTGCTACCAATATCGGCGGAAATTATAGATGAAGAAAGCTTCAATTTATTTGAGCCATTTATCTTTTTCGGTGACGGAGCTTTAAAAGCAGCTGAAATATGGAAGGGCAGAAATTGCATTTATGACGCAACAATTTTTTCATCAGCCACAGGACAAATTCAAAAGGCATACGAAAAATTCCAAAATAACGAATTCGAAGAAGTGGCTTATTTTGAACCTTATTATTTAAAGGATTTCGTTTCGACGGCAAAAAAGTAGTTACCTAGACTAAAAAATTCTCCCGAAATTGTGTGAATAAGTAATTAAAAAAACCGGTTTTGTGTTTTTATTGGTTCTGTAATCTCTAAACATCAAAGCAGTATTGATTGTGTTATTTTTATTCAGATTGAATTTGATGCCTCCAATATATCGCAATTCATTCATAAGTCCTTGATTTACCAGCATATTATCCAAAAAATAACTGTACTGATTGAAACGGTATAGCAATTCCAATGAAACGTATGGACGCAATAACTTGGACTTCAACTTTGCCTCTAAGCTAATTCGGTTCCGCCAGTAGATCTGATTCCGTTTGTATTGAAATTGCTCATATTGCATGATACTGCGTAAATCCACATCCAAATATTTATCCAACTTCAACAATTTTGAAGGGTCAATTTTCAGAAAAAATTGATAACGATTTCTGTAACTCAAATTATTTCCATCAAGATAAGCGAATTCGTTGGGTTGCATACTGTTACGATAGGACAAACCCAATTTGCAATTTTTAAAAACTGCATAATCAACTTGCATACTTATGTTGGTGCTTAAATAGCTTTTGTCACTCAAATTAGAGCGTGTTTGAACACCAAAATCAAAGCTCCATTTCTTGGTTAATTTAAAGCCTGCTTCAAGGCCTATACGTGATTGCCAATCTCCAATTTGTCCATGTATACTTTGCTGCGTTAGCAAAATAATACAGCCTAAAAAAATCAGTTTTTTCATTCAAAAATTACATCGATTGTTCCTGCATCGTTAAGGGATCCTTTTTCAGTTATCTCTATTGACTTATAAACAGGATATTTTTGACCCGTAGTCACATCAGTTGAAAGTGCATATACACGATATTTACCAGGATTCAATCCTTCGAAAGTATACACCCCTTCTGCTCCTGTTTTAGTGGACTCGTTAAACACTTCCCCTTCACCATAAATTAAATAAACGCGCTCGTCATCCATTGAAATTGATGTTGAGGGAATCAATTCATCGGCATCACCTTGATTGGCAACGTCAACATTGAAACTGATATTTCCATTATCAGCATCAACCAAATCTCCATTTGCCTTGGATGTTAAGGTAATGATATCTTGATATACATCTACTACAAACTCACTAGTTACCGCATTATTTAGGGCCTCAACAGTATTCATAGCAACGGTGATATTATCATCACTATAATTGAAATCCACTTGAATTCCGGTTCTACCTTGCAACTGCGGATCACCATTGGAAACCCATGTTGGATTATTGTACCAAATGTAGTATAGCTGACCATTAACAGGTCCGTTTAACAGCCAATATTCGCCATGTTCAATGTCAACACCACTTTTAACGGTGACGTTAATAATTTCAGCATCTCCAGGATTTACCATGTCAGCAGTAGAACCCATAACTTTTCCTCTAATAGCGGCAGTACCTCCTGGCCCCTCAACTTTTTTACATGATGAAAATATACTTAATCCTACTAGTAGGGCAGCAAAAACGATTATGGAACGTTTCATTCTTTGATAATTTTAATTGTTTGATAAAGAGAATCAGCTATGTAAACATTAATGAAATACAAGCCATTATTTAAACCTTCTAATGATAAATTATAAGTGGAATTTGATGAAATCAAGTCCTTTTGCAGCACTTGCCCGAGAGGAGAAATCAACTCAACAATATTTGATGCCTTAATATCAAGTAAATCTATAGTAATATCATCTTTGGCAGGATTTGGATAAACGCGAATTTGATTTGTATTATCATTTTCAACAAGACCCAAATCATTACAAGTACCAAACATATTGGCATCCATCCATGCAAGTCGGTTAGTAATCCAAGTTTTTAAATAATTAATTTCCTCTTGATAGGTATTTCCAATAAAGTTATTTGGCCACACATAAGTCCCTAAAATGGGCCATCTGTTGTAATGACGAATTGCAGGTTGTTCCAAAACCATTGCTAAACTATCAATGTAATTCATCAAACTGGAATCGCTCATAACACCTTGACGTAATTCCAACCATCTACATTTTACATCATGCGCATAAGTTGAATCTTGTAACATTCTTGACCACCAAAATGGGTTTTGCCATTGGCCACCGCAAATGGAATTGAAGTTGATTTCCCAACCCGTTGTTTGACCGCCTTGGCAATAATTTGCATTTCCAAAACCAAGATTGAAATCCCACAAAGGACCAGCATACAATTTTCCACCTTCACTCAATCTAGCCTTGTTGAGGTATGTCGAAATACGATATCCATCTACATTCTTGGAAAGTTCATTGATTAAAAAGAAGTCAATAAATGAAGGCACATCGATATAATTTCTATAACCTAAAACCGGATCCATAAAATCAGAAGACGCCAGAGAATTTTCCCAAGCTATCACATACCCTTGAATATATTGAAGCTGAGAAGGATGCATCATTAAAGGATCTGGATCGTGCATTTGAAAACCTATTGTACCATTACCAGGCGCAGCACTTGTGTATGGCGAATTCCAAACAACTGTTTCACCACCTGTCGTTTTATCGATTTTTATGATGTATCCACCTGTTAATTCGTTGTTGAGCGTATCTGTTGGCGACAGATCATCAACATTTACCCTACCTGGATTCTGTTTAATGCGTTCCATCATTACATAAACCCCCATGTATTCACCATTCAGAACCAATTCACATAATTTTGTTCTTGGCGCCCATCTGCCGGTCGCATTGCCTAAATGGTAAGTCAAAACGTTTCGAATAAGTGCTTTATCCGTATAAGGGGCATACAATATCCAGTCATTATCTACAGGCCAATCGAAAACAGAAACATTATAATTGATTAATGGATCTGGGCCTCTGGTTTCTACGGAATATGAAGCTGCGGGAAATCCATTGGAGGATGAACCCCTTTTTTCAATCCCAATATCTCCAAAGAACTCGTTCATTGGGTCAGTAAAATGATTGACAACACCTTCACCATTGTATATAATTCCCATTGTAGCGTCAATTTTTGGCTCATCGGGTATATTCTGCCCATCGGTATTTAAAATAATAATTGGCAAATTGGATGCTGTAAATTCGAAAGGAGGGTTAAACCATGTAGGCGTGGGTCCATAATTACTCGAAGCATCAGTAATTCCCAGGCTTAAAAAAGCTCTTGACGTTAAATCCGAAGATGTCGCTGTTTGATTGTGCGTTTCAATAGCTAGTGTATTCATTCCATTCAATAGAATACCATTTAAATCAGCAATATTGAAAACAATTTGATCCGGATAATTACCTTGATATAAAGCAGCCTCATGAGAAATTGTTGCCAAAGCGTTATAGGCAGGCTGACCTGTTCCACCGATGCCGTTTCTACTTATTTCAATGCCGTTTAGGTATGCTACATAACCATCATCATAGTCCATGTTCAAAATAACTTTCGCAATAACTGAAAGATCAACAATGTTGAAATCTATTCTATGGTATACACTTACGCTGGAAGTTGGAATAATCGTATTATCATCACCATCCGCAAACCCAAATCCTCCGGGTCCAGTTTGCCATGATGCTACTGCAAAACTTGGTTGAATCCAATTGGAAGATGTTGAAGCATTTGGCACGATGTAAGACCAAGAATCATTATCCTGAACAACTGTTTCCCAATGATCTACCTGTGCTTTAAATTGATTTGATAATACAAATAGAGATAAAAGTAATAATCTAACTTTCGATAGTACTTTAGGCATAATTATTTTTACAATTTAACGACTTTATAATTAATTAAAAGTTTGTCATGGCTTTTAACGTTAATAAAATATACAGCGTTGGTAAAAGCTGAGAAATCAATTTTTGACAATTTTATGTTTTCATCTATTTTTCCTGTGCTAAGAATCCTTCCTGATTGATCTTGAACCTCAAAAGTCAAATTTTCCTGATTGGACTCACCAAAAAAATATTTTCTATTCCCTTTAACATATCGCCTTTTTGCGACAATTAATCACCAAAAACCATTGAAGTTAATAATAAGCATTTCTTTAAAAAGAAATTCATTTAAAATCAATTACTTAAGAAAGAAGACAACGCAGCTCTAAAATCTGCATTCATTTCCATATCGTCATGACCGTATCCAGGCAAGCACACGAATAGATCTGTTTTCTTAAGCAACTCGGACAATTGTTTACCCCCTTCAAATGGTAATACAGCATCTTGATCACCGTGGACAATTAATGTAGGTGCTTTAACTTTTTGAAGATGGACATTTGTTTCGAACGGATACTTAAGTAAAAAAGTTGGAATCACGTAATAACGCCGAATAGTCATGTCTTTCAATGAAAAGTAGGGAGCGATTAACACCAATCTTTTCGGATTCATTTCAGATGCAATCATAGCTGCTGGACCAGATCCAAGTGAATAACCAATTACAGTTATCGAATTCTGGGCGTATTTTTTGGACATGGTCGCATAGACTGCATGAATATCATCAAAAAACTGTTTTTCATTGGAACAAGATCCGGTACTTTTCCCAAAACCACGATAATCGAACGTAAAGAAATCGTAACCTAAATCGTTGTAAAACTTAGCGGCTGCCTTTTGGTACAAGACATTACCTTTGTTTCCATGAAGAAAAAATATCAAACCTTTGGATTGATTCACTTTACATAAAACCCCATTCAATTGGGCGTCATCCACTGAAAAGTTAATCTCTTCAGTCGGAACTCCCATGTCAATCACAGCATTAGTATCAATTTTTTCAGGTAAAAAAATGAAACTTTCTTGCATGAAATACATGAATGCACATGCGCCAATGTATAGGATAATGACGGAAAGTAGGCCATAGCGGAGTACTTTCTTTAATCGTTTGTTTTTTAGCATGGTTTGTAGCGAATTCGAACCTTGAAATTAAGAAATGTTTGAACCCGAATTACGCAATGGGGAAAAATGATTTGGAGGTATATTGTTTATTGAAAGACTTATCCTAGAAAACTACTCCAAATTATCATCATCTTCGAGTACTTGTGCTTGTTTGAACAATTCTTCCTCAATCATTTTATCTACTTTTTCAGCAACTTCATAAAAAGCTTTCATTTTAGTAGGGGCGATTTCACGAAAGATGCGCTCATTGAAGCCAACAACAAAATTGCGGATGACTTTTCGCTTTACAATTCCCACTTCGGTCAAATAAAGATGCACTTTTCGCTTATCTTTTTTATCAATTACACGAAAGATGAGTTCACGTTCTTCCATCAATTTAAGTGTTCTGGAAAGCGATGTGGGCTCCATCCCCATTTTGGGCCCCAATTGTGTACTGAGTATACCCTCTTTACCGATAGCAAGTAGAATAAAACCCATCGACATCGTTAGATCTTGATCCGCTGCCATGTGGTTGTACATTCGAGAAATGCGGTGCCAAGCATGACGCACAACATGATCATATAAAAAAGCGGGTTTGTCCATAACTTTAGTTTGCGATAGCAAAGGTAGTGTTTATATGCTTACATAGAAAATTTATAGCTATAAAAGCCTGTGAGGTTGTAATACAATTGAAAAAAAAGCTGATTCAAAAAAAAAACGTCCAATCAATACGGAGAGGACGTTTTTTCTAAAAGTGGCATCGACTTACTCTCCCACCCTCAAAAGGGCAGTACCATCAG
>CAZOAH010000012.1:0-39204 GCA_964577845.1 uncultured Akkermansia sp. | reverse complement strand
GAAAAAAAATAAAGATCTCTGTTTAACGCAAACTTAAAGGCCAATTCCGAAATGGAGTTGGCTTTTTTGTTTTGGTTTGAGCCGTATTTAATTATTTACAAACGACTAATAATCGAAAGTAAATGAATACCAACCGAATAATAATTTAAAACCATTGGAATTTTGCAAAGTCGAATTCAACATTATGAATCGAATCGGCAAACTAACATTTTTTCAAACTTTTAAATTATTACAAACATGAACACATTAAGAAACAAAGTGAGTTTGATTGGTCGTCTAGGAGGGCAACCTGAAATTACAACTTTTGACACTGGCCATACTTTGGCGAGATTCACATTAGCAACAAATGAAAGCTACAAAGACAAGTCGGGAAATTGGCAAGAAAACACCCAGTGGCACAACGTAAATGCATGGGGGAAAACAGCGGAAAGGGTTAAAAAGGCGCTCAATAAAGGTCAGGAAATAATTTTAGAGGGTAAATTGGTTCATCAATCATACGAGTCCAAAACCGGTGAAAAACGCTATGGGACTGTTATTGAAGCTACAGAATTTTTATTGTTAACTGGAAAAACCGAGAAATCGGAAACCAATGTAGAAAAATCTAAAAAGTAATAACAGTCTAAAAAACATCTCAATGAACCACGTAAATCTAATAGGAAGGATGCAATCTAAACCCAAAATTACTGAGCTTTCCAATGGTCGTAAAGTAGTACGTTTTATCTTATCTACAAAGGACACTTATGTCAATAGTCAGGGTTACGAAAAAACTAAAAGCAATTGGCATCGCATTTTTGCATGGGGAAAATGGGTTCAAATAATAGATAATTTTTGTGATGACGGCGTTGAGGTTGCTATTGAGGGTAAATTGGTTTCAAACTTTTATAAAAGCAATGGCTCCTCAACGTTTTATCAGGAAATAGAAGTAAACGATTTAATTATTTTATAAAGAATATATGTTAAGGAATCACATCACTTTAATTGGAAATATTGGCAAAAATGCACAAATCACCAATTTCGAAAACGGAAAAAAAATAGCAAGATTCAATCTTGCAATAAATAAAAAATATAAATCCAATTCAGGTAGTATAAAATCTGAAGTGGAATGGCACAACATATTTGCATGGGGTAATATGGCAAATTTTATAGAAGAATATGCTGAAAAAGGAAAGCGTGTTGCAGTCCATGGTAAATTGATCAATAGAAACTATCTTGATAAAAACGGCTCGAAAAAACAAATTACCGAAATAGAATTAAAAAATATTATCGGTCTGTAATCAATTAAAACATATTGGTGGAGAAGGAGGTTGTTTTTGGCAAGCTCCTTTTTCATTTAATGATTTAATAATTTCTGTAATCGTTCCATAATTGACTTCTTATACCTACAATAGGAAGGAACTCAGAATCATTAATTATGCTATTGTATCGTACTTGAAACTCAGTATAGCATTGAATTTTAATCTTTTTAAATGGAGTGTAGCCCGCTGTCAATATCACTATTAGTGAATTGTTACCGATACCTTGGCCAATTTGGTGACCATATTCGAAGGGTCGCATTGTATATGGTTTGTAAATATCAGCCCCATAACTAAATCCATTTTTATCAAATCCTCGCAAAGAATAATTAATAAATAATTTTAAAAGCCAATTTGATTTTTGAATCTTAAATTCACCCAGAATTTCAGCGAAATTACCTCCAAAAGGATGAGACAAGGTCATCCCTTGATTACCATAATTTTGATCACTCGATAAATGAGCGTAGGTATAAGGTCTTGCACTATTCAGTTCAATTCTGTAAAAACCCTTTGACGCCCCAAATTTCAAATGACCTTTAATGCCGGCTTGAAAACCAAACTTATTGGCCCACCAACCAGATTTCGCTTTTATTTCAGCGAGAAAAAATTCATCCAATATAAATTGTGTATAAAAACTGTGGCTTTTATATTTTGCATGGAGACTTAGTCCCAATAAAACATTGTCCGATGAGCCTAAAGCATATTCTTGAGGTCTATAAAAAATTACAGGATTTAAATATTCCACCTCATATCCTCTATTCAACAATGTATCTTTAGGTTGAAAAACTACTGTTTCAAATACACCAATATTCAACCATTTAGCGGCATTGAAGCTTATGTAATGGGTTGCGCCATTTTTTTGTTTCCACCCGTCATTAAACTGTTCTCTAAAAAATTGATAGATAACATCATATTCTAGTCGCCAAAATCTAGAGCGAATCATTCCAAAAGGATACGGACGACCGTAATCACTTAAAAACATTGACCTGCAACCCTCGCCTATAAAGTTCTGATCAAGGCCAATTTGAAAATTGAATATTTTATTAGGTGTAAAAGAAATTCTCCCTCTCAAATCACCATATGTTTCATTCTTAGCGAAAGTCTTATTGAAATAAGCACGTGGAAGAAATATCGAATCATAATTTAACAAACCTTGCAAGTAAGATGCACGGATATACCATTTATTACCAAATCCAGAACTTACTTGAAACCCTGTTCCTATGCGATAATTTATTTTTTCTCTATAATCAGCTTGTAAGTCAATCAATGGATTAATACCGAAGCTCATCTTTTTCTTAACTTTTGAAATTAAATTGTCATTGGAAGGTTTAAAAACCTGCCATGCCTTTGGAAAGATTGACGAGTGTGATTGAATATTATTTGAACATATTGAATCCGATGGCAATTCTTCAATAAGGTATCCCAAACCAGATTGACAAAAAGCAAAGCTAGGGTATATAATTAGCAATATGTTTAGAATAACTTTCAAAAATCTCTGTAATGATTATTTATTCCCGTTCTTATCCCAAAGCCAAAAACATTGGTTGTTTGATAAGCTAAAGCTGTTGAGTCATGACGAAATTGCCAATTGAAGAAAATGGTTAAATTCATTTTTTTATTAAAACGGTAACCCATTTCAATGTCTTCCAAAATAGAAGTGCCAGTTTTTATATCTACAAATTTATTACCCGCCAACAAGGCAAGGCTAAAATGATCTTGCAATAAGTAAATAAGACTTTTCATTTCAACATACCATCTTGAATAGGAGTAATTGAATCTGAATAAAATCTCATTAAAATTAGTCCCCTTAGGATGCGCTAAAGCAAGGTTGTAGTGACTGTATGAAAGTCTATCGTTTAAGGATACATATATATTGTTTCTTGCACTATTGATTTCCAATTGAAACATCATTTGATTTAATCCTTGTTTCAAATAATACCTTGTGCCTATTTGAAATGCAAATGATTTGAATTGATAGTTCCCAACTGCTAATTGACCATAAAAACGAAAATGCTCCAAAAAATTTAAAGAAATATTCAAACCTAGAATGTTATAAGATAAAGAATCTTTGACAAAAATTCCTGCAATACCTGGAATTGGATTATAAAACAGCGGATTAACACGATAGGATTGAATAGAATCTCCCTTCGACCATATTGCTCCTTCAAAAAGGCTAATAATCCATTTTTCATTGGGTTTGAAAGATAAATAATTTGCTAATGTTGCCTTAGCTTCGTAATATGCTTCAACAGCTGTGGTTAATGGTTTTCGTAAAAGATTGAAAGTTCTAAAACGCAAATAATTATAACTCCACTTTTTATTTATTTTCCAATCTATTCGAAAAAATGGCGCCGGTGCACTATTGTCCGACATTAACATTGAACGGTAACCATCTCCAATAAAATGTGAGGTGTTTCCTGCGCTGAAAGTTAAAAAACTTTTAGGTTTATAAATTATATTTCCCACTGCATAAGCATAATCAAAACCATCATCTTTAAAAGGTTTTGTTCTCCCGGCTCCTGGTATTACAGCATTTTGGGTAATATATTCCCCAGAGCTCTGATTGGGATAACGCTCACCTAAAAGCTTGTAATATGCGGTTTCGTATAACGAATAACGAGCTTGATTTTCAAAAACCGCTGTAGAAAATGAGAAATTCTTTAAAATATCACCCTCAATATAAATGCCTCGGGTATTTTGAAATAAGCGCCGATTATTCGTATCCTTTATGTCTTTTCCAATAGAAAGATCAATTATTGGGGAAATCGTTAAAAAATAATCTTCACCCTTTACTTCTATTAAATGCTTTTTGAACAGCATTTCAGTAAAGTCATAATACTGTTTACTTGAATCACGGATAACATAATTGAGATTATATTCACTTTCTAAAACAGGGTAAAAACCACACCCCATAAAAACATCTTTTCGAGAGGTATTTAACAGTTCGTCCCTAAAATAATGATGCTGAAATATAAAGTTTTGCTGTGCGAAACTCATCGAGTTAATGAAAATATATATCAGTATAAAGCACCGCATCGAAAATTAATCAAGTCGTTTTAATTTTTTTATCAAAGTAAATTAAAATTATTTTAAACAAAAAAGCCGCCTACAATGAGACAGCTTTCAAATATTAATAAGAAAAATCGATCAATGCTTTATAATGAGTTTTTTATTTACTGCTTTAATTCCAGAACCATCGATAGTAATAATATATACCCCAGTTTTAAAATCCGAAACATCAATACTTTTTTGTCCATTATTTAGACTTGTAGAAAGCACTTGTTTTCCTAAACCATCCACGATTCTAATATTTGCATCATCACTGGTTCCTAAGGAAATAGTAACCACTTCCGACGCAGGATTGGGACTAACCGTAATTACTGGATTTGGTTTAACCAAAGCAGTATTTAAAGTAAAATTAATGTTTAAGTCAACAGAATCGAGATAATTACCACTTACAACATCTGTTATATAATACCTGTAAATCGCATAGCTGGCATTGTTAACATCTGGTGTAATTCTTGGTTTCAATTCTGCTTCTAAACTATCAGTTGTTAAATGTGTGCCATCAACAATTGTTGGAGCTGGATTTCCTCCAGAATTAGGTGTAGAATATACATCTCCAGATGCATTGTAACAAAGCGGTGGCCAACATATTTGATCAACCCAAGTTGTCGGAACAGAAATCTTCTTCCTTGTAATTTTCCATTGTTGATCCGAACCAGTTGTATTGGTTACTTTGAATTTTACCTCATATATGCCCCCTACTAAATCTGGTGAAGTCCCATATAAATTAACAGAATGAGAACCACCTGAAATGTCAGTTCCAATTCCATTAACTTGAATGGAAATCCCATCTCCTTGGCTTAAAGCATTCAATCCAAGGGCTAACAAAAATGTAGAAAGTAATATTTTTTTCATAAGTCGAAAATTTTCAATTCAAACCAAACTGAACCTTAAAAATAACTTTTTTTTTAAAGCTAACCTAGTTTTATTTCAATCTTCAACAAGATTTAAACCAATTTTTCTTCGTTGAAGCATTTGGAATTTATAAAATTAGGAGTCTTAGGATTACAAGAATACAGTTCATTGAAAGTTTTATCAGCATAAAATTCTATCGTATATTTGACAATGGCAAGTTTTTTGACAAACTGCGAAAGCTAATTTATAATTCATGAAAAAAATATTTCTTCTTTCGTTCTCAATTTTATTATCAATTTCCAATTTTGCTCAAGAAACAGAGGAGCATTCTGGAGATGTTAAAATGCTTCCATCTGTTGATTTAACCGACATGGAAGGGAATTCAGTAAATACCGGCGCATTAGGTTTTGATGGACCTGTTGTTATAAGTTTCTGGGCAACTTGGTGTTCTCCATGTAAACGCGAGTTAAATACCATTCATGATTTGTACACGGATTGGCAGGAAGAAACAGGTGTTAATTTGGTAGCGGTATCTATTGATGACGAAAAAACAAAAGGTTCTGTGTCTGTTTATGCAAATGGAAAAGGTTGGGACTATCTTGTGCTATTGGATCCTAATGGAGATTTCAAAAGGGCGATGGGCGTGAATAATGTGCCACATACTTTTTTAGTTGATAAAGATGGAAAGATTGTATATTCCCACAACAATTATGCTCCTGGTGACGAAAATAAATTGTACGAAGCTATTTTGGAAATTGCAAATAAATAAAGGTTTACATTAAATTTGTCAACCATTGCAAACTACATGAAAATTAAAATTTATTTTTTGTTGCTATTCCTTCTCGGTATAAAAGCATCTTTCTCTCAAATCAATACAGGAAATTTTACGGGTAATTTGGAAAGCACTTTTCAATATCTTTTGGAAGATAGTGTCATCAAAGCAACTCAACCTTTGGAAAAAGGATTGCTAAATTCTTACATGAATGTATTTTATACCCAAGGCAATTTTAAGGCGGGCATGCGATTTGAATCCTACTTGCCAAGAATTCAAGGTTATCCAGCAAACTTTGATGGAACGGGAATCGGAATGCGTTACGTGGGATACGATAATGGCTTCATTGACATAACGGTTGGTTCTTTTTATGAACAGTTTGGTTCCGGACTTTCGCTTCGCGCTTATGAGGATAGAGCTCTTGGTTACGACAACATGCTTGATGGATTAAAATTGGTTGTTAGACCTCATAAAGGTATTGTTATCAAAGGCGTTTATGGATACCAACGCTATCAATTTATCGAGGGAAGAATTGATCATAGTCCAGGTATTGTACGCGGGTTTGATGGTGAAATCAATTTAAATGAAGCAATTACCAAAGAGAATTTTCTCAAAACGAAAAATGGAAAGCAAGTCCAAATCACACTTGGAGGCTCCTTTGTAAGTAAATTTCAAAAAGATGACAATTCCACACTTATACTGCCACAAAACGTTGGTGTTTATGGTGGTAGGGCAAAATTACGTTACGGGAAGTTATATTTTGATGCTGAATACATGACCAAAGGTCAAGACCCTTCTCAAGATAATGGCTACAATTACAATCCAGGACATGCCGCCGTAGCGAATTTGGGGTACTCACAAAAAGGTTTAGGCATTTTATTGTCTGCAAAATCTGTTGATAACATGAGCTTCAGGTCGGACAGAACGAAGCAATTGCAAAATGTGCTTATTAACTATTTACCATCTTTAAATAAAACACACACATACAATTTGGTATCATCACTTTATCCTTATGCAACGCAACCAGTTGGTGAGATCGCTTATCAATTTGAAATACTCTATACTTTTAAGAAGAACTCGAAACTGGGCGGAAAATATGGAACATCTGTTAACTTCAACTATTCGAGCGCATATCGACCTATGCGACATACTTCGGGTATTAATCCGTTAGATTCAACAGGGGTTACATATACATCAAGTCTATTTGATATGAGTGATAGTTTATATTGGCAGGATTTTAACTTTAATATTTCTAAGAAATTTAATAAAAATCTAAATGCCATTTTTAGTTATTATAATATCACGCTTAATAATGATGTTGCAAGTGTTACTAAAGAAGTTGGCCTAATAAAAACCAATGTATTTGTGCTTGAATTGGGCTATAAAATCAATGCTGAACAATCATTGCGAGCAGAATTTCAAACCTTATTTGTAAACCGAAGGGATAGTGTAGAAAATGATGTTAAATTGGTAGATTTTGGTAATAAAAACACGATTAAATACGGTGATGCCAGACCTGTAGATAAAGGAGATTGGGCTACTTTATTGATTGAATATACCATCAATTCTTCGTGGTTTGTTGCATTGATGGATCAATATAATTTTGGAAATCCGGATAAAAAATACCGTGCACATCATCCATATGCTACGGTTGGATATGTGCGTGAGGCTACCCGTGTAACAGCATCATTTGGTAGGCAAAGAGCAGGTTTATTTTGCGTCGGTGGTGTATGTCGTCCCGTACCAGCTTCATATGGCCTAACACTATCCGTTACCCATAGTTTTTAATTTTTAAGTATGAAAAACCTAATTTTCTTTTTGCCGGTATTTTTTAGCTTGCTACTTGCATCATGCGATAAAGTTGATAATCCCTTTCCCTCTGAAATAAATACAGATTTAGATACCACCATTTATCCGGGAAACTGGAGTGATTATCTTGCCAATGAATGGCCAGATTTCTCTACAATACCAAATGATGATCCTCAACGAAATGTCTTAATAGAAGATTTTACAGGTCATAATTGCAGTTTTTGCCCTGCTGCAGGAGAAATTGCACATAGCATTCACATTGCCAATCCTTCAAGAATTTTTATTGCAAGTATTCATGCATCAAACACTGTAAGCGGAATGTCCTCATTCCAAGACACGAATAGCAGTCTAGGTTACACCATTCCGTTTTGGAATCCTCCCGGTTTGGCTTTAGGTTCATTTTTTGGAAATAGTTTACCAAACTCCGGTTTTTTTGGCAACCCCGGAGGTACAGTAAACAGAACCAATGATAATGGAGAATATTTTCCTGCTTCTGGTTCTTGGCAAACAAAATCCGATGCGGTTCTCAATTCTAATTTGAAAATAGCAATCAAAGCTAAGATCAATTATTTTGAATCACCCAAACATGGATTTTTCTTGCATACTGAAGTAGAGAAAATCGATAATCAAATTACCAATGATTTGGCAATGGTGGTTTATATAATTGAAGACTCATTAGTAGGTCCTCAAAACGTTGAAAATGTATTTACTCCAAATTATGTGCATAGAGATATCATGAGAGGAACCTTGGATGGTACAGCTTGGGGACGCATATTAACCCAGGATTTAATGACAAATGGTAAATATTATCTGGACTACAGTTACATTATTCCGAACGAGCTGGGCCCTGGAGGTGAAACAGGCATTCATAATGCTGAAAACATGCATTTATTGATTTATGTCTATGATATGGAGACTTTAGAAATTTATCAAGTCATAAAGAAAAAGTTTATTCCTTAAACTATTTTTATTGACATTTTTTGGCATGATTTTTAACAAATATTTGTAACTATAAATTGATGTTGTCATTAATTTTAGGAAAATCAAAAACGAAAAATTATGCTTGAGTTAACAAAAAATATCCTTACAAAAGTCAGCTTTGATGCATTTTTATTTCAAAAAGAATTGAATAAAGCCCTCAGATGGATAACAGACCCTGAAGAGCTAAAAAAGTTTAAATCTTGGTGTATTATTGAATTTGGTAAAGTTTATCCATCAATTATAAAAAGAACGTTTGCCGGTCGATAAATTATTCGAAGACAATTAGTGTGGCGCCCTTTTCAACAACCTGATTAGACTCAATTAAAATTTCTTTCACTTTTCCGAAACCATCTGCTTTTAAAACGTTTTCCATTTTCATTGCCTCAAGTGAAAGGACGTCATCTCCAACCTGCAATTCTTGTCCAATCTTAATTTTGATTTCAAGAATTCTTCCGGGCATTGGAGCCTGTATTTCTTTTAATTTTTTTATCTTGGGTTTATCTAAACCTAAAGACGCAATTAATTCATCTAGTTCACCTATTCTTTTCAAATTGAAAACACGATGATTGACTTTAATAATTAATTCATTTTGTTCTGAATTGTCCGAACATATTTCGCCGTTATAACTTTTTCCTTGGTAAGTTAATGCGAAAAAATTATTATCGTGCCACTCTATCCTGGCTCCACTCTTCACCAAAGTTTCATTTCCATCAAATTTCCATTTCGACCCCATCAGAATTATTTTCTGATTACAAAAATAAAATATTCAATGGCTTCAAGACAAAAAGTAACAAGAATTGAAAATAAATAAGCAGATTTGTACAACACCATTTTAATGAATTTTATGAATCGTTTATTATTAATTATACCTATTTCAGTATTGTTATTTTCTTGCGCGAAAAGAGAATTGTCAGAAGAAGATGTTGTTGTAGACCAAATGTCTGATGCTATGAATGCATTAGAACTTGATGAGAATAATGGTGTCGCAACCGAAGTAAATGCTGTATATCGATCCGCTGAATCAATTGTAACCGATTTAATTCACACAAAACTAGAGGTAAGCTTTGATTGGCAAAAATGTTATCTGAATGGTGTGGCTACATTAACAGCTAGACCTCATTTCTATCCTTCGGACAGTTTAATCCTCGATGCCAAAGGAATGGATATTTTATCGGTAAAAATGAATTCGAAGGATTTGTTATACAGTTATGACAGTTCATTTTTAAAAATCAAATTGGACAAATCTTACAACCGAAATGAATCCTACATCGTTTCCATTCAATACACTGCCAAACCAAACGAAAGAAACACTTCAGGAAGCCAAGCAATTACCTCAGATAAAGGACTCTATTTTATCAATCCAACAGGTGAAAATAAAGGAGTAATGCCACAAATTTGGACACAAGGAGAAACAGAATCCAGTTCAGTGTGGTTCCCAACTATTGATGCGCCAAATGTAAAAACAACACAAGAGATTTATATCACTGTTGACTCCAAATACGCAACCCTATCGAATGGAAAAATGGTATCCTCAAAAGTGAATTCAAACGGAACAAGAACAGACTGTTGGAAACAAGATTTACCACATGCGCCGTATTTGTTCATGATGGGTATCGGTGAATTTAAAGTTGTAAAAGATTCTTACACGCGACCTGACGGGACAAAAATGGAAGTTAATTATTATGTTGAGCCAAAATGGGAACCCTACGCAAAAGCTATTTTTGGAGAAACACCAGCAATGATCGGATATTTTTCCAAATTATTGAATTACGAATTCCCATGGGATAAATACCATCAAATAGTGGTAAGAGATTATGTTTCTGGAGCAATGGAAAATACTGGTGCTGTCGTTTTTGGAGATTATGTTTATAAAAATTCAAGAGAACTTTTGGACAATAATGATCAGTCAACTATTGCTCATGAACTTTTTCACCATTGGTTTGGAGATTTGGTAACTTGTGAGTCTTGGTCTAATCTCCCGCTAAATGAATCATTCGCAAATTATTCTCAATATTTATGGGATGAATACCGCTATGGTATTGATGAGGCTGATTATCAAGCAGGAAAAGAGGCTGATGGTTACTATCAATCCTCCCAAATGCAGGGTTATCACGACCTTATATGGTTCGACTATACCGATAAAGAAGAAATGTTTGACGGACATTCATACAATAAAGGAGGAAGAATTCTGCACATGTTAAGAAATTACCTTGGTGATGATGCATTTTTCACGGGAATGAGTCAATATTTAAAGGATAATCAATTTCAGCCTGCTGAATTTCATCAATTGCGTTTGGCTTTTGAAAAGATTTCAGGAGAGGACTTAAATTGGTTTTTTAATCAATGGTTTTTAGGTTCCGGACATCCTGTTTTGAAAGTAACACAAGAGTATGATAGTTTAAATCAAATGGTTAAACTGAATATAAAACAGAATCAAGATTTAGAAGTATCTCCAATTTACAAGCTTCCTGTTGAGATTGCTATTCATGATAATAATGGTATCAAGCTCCATAAAATAATCATTGATGAGTTAGACGAAACTTTCGGGTTTCCAGTAAATGGTCATTTAAACTGTGTGGTTTTCGATAATCAACAAATGCTTTTGGCAAAAATATCTGAAACCAAACCCGTAGAGCAATACCAATACCAATACTATCATGGTTCGAGATACAAGGCAAGAAAAGATGCTTTACTGTTTGGAGCCAAAGGCAACGCTTCAGCATCGGAAAAACTAATTTTAGACGCTTTGAATGATCCATTTTGGGCTATTAGAATGACGGCTATTGAAAAGTGCTCAAAGTTAACTGGTACAAACATGAATTTGGCGCTCGAAAAAATGAAATTGTTAAGCAGCCAAGATCCGAATTCTCAAGTTCGCGAGTCAGCACTAACATATCTTGTTTATAACGGTGAGGTTCAGGAAGTGGAGCAGATTTTAGTGGACATATTATCAAAGGACTCTTCTTACATGGTGTTATCTTATTGTCTAAATAATTTACAAGAAATCAATCCCGAGTTGGCCTTTAATAAAGCAAAGGCTTTAGAAAATGAAAATTCTTCAACCATGTTATCTGGTGTTGCCCAAATATATGGATCTCAAGGAAGCGCTGAAGACATGAACTTTTTTCAGCAAATATTTTTACAGGGCAAGGTAATTGGTTTCGATGAAATTGGAGCGATGAACGCGTTCACCTTTTTTGTTATTCGTAATGCAGATAAAGTTTTGTCGGATGCAGTAGACATATACAAATATTTGAAGGCAAATGGCTCGTTTTATACCAAATTGTTTTTACCTCAAAATGTAGATTATATATTAACAGCGATCAATGAGAAGATTGAGGAGCTTCGTGCTGAAAAACAAGAAATTGAAAAAGCTGGTACGCCAGTATCAATTGAGCTAATAAATTTACAACTCGACCATTACCTTTTAATGCAAGATAAATACAATGGTTTAATTGATTAAGATTTAATCATTTTTTAAACATTTCAACGAATTATTTTGTCTTGTATTTAGAAATCAATTATATTTGATTAAATATTCGTCAATTAATATTTAAATACTTATCGTTATGGGATTATTGAAGGTTGGGGAAAAGGCTCCAAATTTTGAAGGATTGTCACAAAATGGAGAAAGTGTATCTCTAGAAAATTTCCAAGGCAAAAGGGTTGCTATTTATTTTTATCCTAAGGATAACACTCCGGGATGTACGACACAAGCATGTAATTTGAGGGATAATGATGCTTTACTCAATTCTTTAAATATTCAAATAATTGGTGTAAGTGCAGATAATGTACAATCACACAAAAAATTTGCAGAAAAATTTGAATTGCCCTTCCCACTTATTGCAGACACGAATCAAGAAATTTTAAAAGCTTATGGCGTTTGGGGTCCTAAAAAATTCATGGGAAAGGAATATGTGGGTATTCATCGCACTACCTATGTATTGAATGAGCATCATGATATTGTGGGTATAATAGAAAAGCCGAATACAAAAGACCATGCGAATGAAGTGGTAAATTTTTTCAAATAAATTTATACATCGTAAATTGATTACGACCTTCAATAATAATTTTGTAATGTAAATTAAAATAAACAGGGTTAAACCTAAAAAACAATTCGATATGTCAGTTAAAGAAGTAAATGCAGAAAAATTAAAAGCGCTCCAACTTACAATGGAGAAATTGGATAAAACGTATGGTAAAGGTGCTGTAATGAAGCTTGGAGATTCCGCTGTTGAAAAAGTGGATGTTATTCCAACGGGTTCAATTGCATTGGATTTGGCACTTGGTGTTGAAGGTTATCCAAAAGGAAGGGTTATTGAAATTTATGGTCCGGAGTCTTCCGGTAAAACAACGTTGGCAATTCATGCTATTGCAGAAGTTCAAAAACAAGGTGGTATAGCTGCGTTTATTGATGCAGAGCATGCGTTTGATCAGTTCTACGCTAAAAAACTCGGTGTTGATATTGACAACTTATTAATATCACAACCTGACAATGGTGAGCAGGCTCTAGAAATCGCCGATAACTTAATTCGATCCGGCGCAATTGATTTAATAGTTATTGATTCTGTTGCTGCATTAACGCCAAAAGCTGAGATTGAAGGTGAAATGGGCGACTCACAAATGGGTTTACAAGCAAGGTTAATGTCAAAAGCATTACGTAAACTTACAGCCTCAATAAATAAAGCAGGTACTTGTTGTATTTTCATTAACCAGCTTAGAGATAAAATTGGTGTGATGTTCGGGAATCCTGAAACAACCACAGGTGGAAACGCATTGAAATTTTATGCGTCAATTCGAATAGATATCAGAAAATCAACTCAAATAAAAGAAGGCGATGAGGCAATGGGTAATCGTGTGAAAGTTAAAATTGTAAAAAACAAAGTAGCGCCACCATTTAAAAAAGCGGAATTTGACATCATGTATGGTGAAGGTATTTCTAAAGTTGGAGAGGTTATAGATCTTGGTGTAGAATTAAATATTTTAAAGAAGAGCGGTTCTTGGTTCTCCTACGGTGAAACACGTCTAGGACAAGGGCGTGATTCAGTAAAACAAATAATTTCGGACAATCCCGAATTAATGGAAGAACTTGAAATCAAAATTAAAGAAGCTCTTGGGTCAACAGAAATGAGTCTGAGTGTCCAAGACTAACTGCATATCGAAAAAAGGGGGCTAGTAAAATAGCCTCCTTTTTTTTAAAAACTTCAATACACTTCTAAACACTCAAAATACAACGCTATTATTCTTTATCATCATTTTCTACATGAAGAATATGTTGCAATCGATGAATAATAGGTGCAAAGAAAACTGCTGTAATACTTAAAAATGCGACACCGCTGTACAAAGCATAAATTGAGGAAAATAACTTTGCAGATGAGGTCGTCATTTCGACAACGAGGCCCATTCCGGTTAAAATCATGCAAGCCATATGAAAACTATCTAGCCAAGAGATTGCTCCGAAATAATGATATCCAACTGTACCAAATAGCACAGAAAATGAAACCAACAAAAATGCGAAAAGACTGTAGCGCCCTAATCGAAATAAGAAATGAGAAAACGATTTAACGCTTTGATTAAGGTTTTCAAACTTTCGCTTTTTCACAATACAATTATTTTAAATTATCAACGTAACTTTTAAAATTATTCAATATTGCTTGCCATCCTGATTTTTGCAAATCCACTGGATTTTCTGTTTCTGGGTCAAAAATTATAGTGACGGTAGTTTTGTTGTCTTGTTCATTAAATGTTACCATGCAATATCTACCTCCGAAACGATAAGTAAAACTTGTGTGAAGTATCACCTCAGTATATTCAGCTTCAAAGTCAAATCCGAAACTTCCATCTCTGGCTTCCATTCTTGCGAAATACCTTCCGCCAACTTTAAGTTCATTTGATGCTTTGGGGCAATGCCAACTCGGGTCCGCAAAATTCCAATTGACAATATGATCCGGATTTGTATAGTAATCCCAGACTTTTTCTTTAGTTGCTTCTATAATTACGGACACTTTAATTTTTTCCATTTTAATATTTTATAATTTACTTTTTGAGTGTAAAAATCTTAAACCTTCTACTAATTTCAAAATAAAATCCAGAGCCCCTCGACATTAAACCGACGCCTGATTTTACAACTTCGGAATTCAGAAGGTACTCATGAACAAATTCGATTCTGCTTGCGGTTCCAAATCCTTGAATGTAATAGGCGTTCAGAGAAAACCAATAATTCTTTTTTATATAAAAATCATTGCTCAATCCAAGTTTTAAAAGACCATTAATTCGCCTTTCTTCAAATGGTTGTATATATGCCAATAAAAGTAAATCTCCATTTGGATTGAGTGGTGTGTTAAAGGAAAAAGGGAAGGTTGTTGTCCACGAATTCGTGTTGATGTAACAGCCTAATCCAGCATGCAACCATGGTGTTAAAAATCCTCTTGTTTTAGAAAGTTGCATACTGTAATCTGCATTAATACGCTTTAAACCTATTCCATAATGTGCTTCCAAATCCTGTATGAATTTCACTATTGTAAGGACGAAAAGTAGAGTTAGCTCCAAAATCAGCAGCATCTTTTGTAAAGGTCAAATTCAGAAATCTAGTGTCCTTTCGAAATGAATAACCCAAAGATAATCCGTAACCAAAGGTTAAATGCTTCACAAAATTTGTACTGTATGCCACAGCATAAGGTTGGTAAAAAAATTGGTTTCCGAGCCCTGCGGGTAAATCATTATTTAAATCCGCAGGATCCACAAAGCAAATGCTTCTTTTAAAATTGAGAATCGGGGAAATGTAAAGTTTGTTTTGGGAAAAAGCTATTTGAAAAATATTGTTGTTGATAAATAACCCTATGAAGAAAATCAACCTTTGCATTTATATGGTAATTTAAGCATTAGGGGTATTCATGACACTTAGTATAAAACAATCTAAAATAAGTTATTTTCCATAAATCTTAAACGCTTTCTCCATTAATCTTTATCCCCTTTCATTTCAAAATAGGACTTCACAAAATGAAATAATGCATCCTCTTCATCAAAATCCCAATCTTTCAGATCTTCCATCGTTTCGTAATACATAAATAAGCTATCAAAGTGGCAATTCAATACTTGTTGAGCAATAAATCCATAATTATCTTCGTGATCTTCAACATGAGGTGGAAGGCTGTCTTTTTGCACCAGGCCTAGCAAGTCTATTGCTGCTTTTGACTTTCCATTTGAGAATTCACTGAGTTTCAAACTCACCAAAATCAAATACTCATGTTCCGTTATGCAGATTTGATAGTTTAAATCTCCGCTTGAGCCCGGCATTCCCATCATGGCATCGGGATGGGTCATGGCTCCAATATTGAAGCATTGAACAATATCACTATTTTCTGGAATTACGTGTACCCCATTAAGGAAAACTACAATTCCTTCGGAAGTGGTGTAAGGAATGCTTTCATTTTTAGATTGAGGCCCACCGCCGACTACAAATATCTTGTTCAAAATATTCTGATTCAAGGCCAAGTAGTTCATATAATCATTGTTTTTCATAACTCTTTTTTTTAAGTCCTTTATTTAAATGAGTGTATTGCTTAAAGTAACGCAATGGTTTTTATTAAAAAGTAAAAACACAAAAAAGGCTGACTTAAAAAGCCAGCCTAGCGGTTTCGTGATTGGTGGAAGGTGAAATATTTTTTATAAACGGAATGCAATGTAGGTTTATAACATTCAAATATTAACAATCCTACTGACAATTAAAGTCAATTTTAAAAAACCTTCTTATTTATTGATATTCTATTCTCAATAGTTATTTCCTTTTAATGTATTTTGGATAAAATACAAAGCGTTAAAAGGCTGAGATATATTGATATATAAACTTGATTCCTGACTGATCAAGTATTGTCTATACTCATGCTTATATTTTTTCTGGCCAAACATGACATTTGGAAACAACATTATTAGGAATAGGAGAAGTTTCTGTTTCATAAAGTTTGTTTTTTAGAATGACGGCTAGTGTATTGCAAGCAGGTGAAACGGATGTTTTTCCATATTAAGTTATCGTTGAATAGTCTTTATTTTTTTAACCCCAAACATAAGTGCAACAGCAATATTGCTGTTATTTACACCTTCTAAAATCTTATTTGTCAAAGGTATATTATAGCCATATACAACTTTCCAACGTCCGAAACCCATTCCAATTTCTGGTCGGATTCTCAACGAAGATTGGTCAAAATCAGTATAGTAAATTAAATTGAGTCCCATTGCCATTCCACCAACTCCACCACCTGCCCAAACTCCGATTTTGGGGCCAAGTAAGATGTTGTCGTCAATTTTAATTTCATTGGAAACGAAATAAGCCCATGCAGCAGGGTGGTGTCCAACCCGTCCATACTGGTTTAATGCGAGTCCTAATTCCCCATAAAAATTTCTCCAAAAGTTGAACCCTGACAAAATGGAAACATGTCTTTCTAAGTCAACAAAATATTCCATTTTATTCACAGTTGAGTGATTTGCTGTCTGTCCAGAACAAAATGAATTGATCCCGAAAGTAAGAAGCCAAATTGGTAATATTCTTATCATTCCTTTAGAGTTAGGCTTATTTCTATTTGAACATCTGTAAGATTGGATATATTGAAAATGTTATTGCTGTTCAAAGAACCTGTTTCGCAACAATCTGAACCAACGTTTTGCATATTATTCTTTTATTAAACTTAAAGTTCTATTATCAGCTTGACCTTTGAAAAATTTATCTAACACTGCTTTAAATATATTTTCCTGGGGATCGCAGATATTTGCAAATAATTTCATCCTTGTTTACATGTTGACTTTCGGAATACACGAGTCATTTTAAAACACGCTTAATTGCCTCCGTAAAAGCCTTTCGGTTATCAAACTGCGGTGCATGACCAACTTTTTGAATCACCACCATCTTTGCATGAACGCATTCGGCAAAATAATTACCTTCCTCAAAAGGAAACAAACGGTCATTTTCACTCCATATCATCTGGATGGAACGGCCCTCCAAAAAAGTTAAATCCTCGAAGTTTTTTTGCTCTTGACGCAAGGTGTGCATCAATTGATATTGGGATTTATGGTGTTTTGAAAAATGCTGATTGTACATTTGCGACCATATAAAATTCGGGAAATAAGGCCGTGTTTCGGTAACCAAATGAAACAAATGTTTAAGAGAGGTTGGGTTTTTACAAATGAACAAATCTTCTATTTCCTTTACCCCGTAACGCTCACAAACAATGTCTAATTTCTCACTATTAAAAGTAGTGCCTGGACAATTCGCTAAAACGATTTTATTGACCAAACTCGGATAATATTTTGCCAAACCTAGGGCTAGAAAACCACCGTAACTTTGACCAACGACAACCGCACTTTGTGCGCCTATATGCTTCAAAAGTGTATTCAAGGTGTCACATTGGCTTTTTAAATTTGGTTCCCGTGTTGAATGGCTTTTTCCAAACCACAATAAATCGGGTGCGATAACACGGTACTGTTTCGAAAAAAGCAGCAATTCTTTTTCCCAGGTTAAGATTGCGTTGCCGCCAAAACCGTGTAAAAAAAGTAAGGCCGGACCCGAACCGCCTTCCCAGTAATAAACGCAATCCGTATCGGATTCAAAATGCCGTGGCATGATTCCTTTGTTGCGCAACCTTCTTTCCATGGCACGTTCGCGCTTTTCGATCAGATTCATTGAGCGAAAAGGAAACAAATGAAGCAGTCGTGCTGCGAATCTTTTCATGATTTATGTTTTTACAGTTGCCAAAGGAAACCGGTACTTTATGCTATCTTTGTATAAAAATAACATGTTTACAGGAATCATTGAACAATTGGGAGAGGTTGTTTCCATTGAAAAACAAGGAACAAACATTCACTTTACCATCAAATCCCCTTTCACTCAAGAGCTCAAAGTAGATCAAAGTGTGGCGCACGATGGTTGCTGCTTAACCGTTGTAAAGATTTCTGGAGACACTTACGTTGTAACTGCAATAGATGAAACACTTGCAAAAACCAACCTTAACCAGTGGCACCTTGGTAAAAAAGTCAATTTGGAACGTTGTCTGCTCATGAATGCGCGTTTCGACGGCCACATTGTTCAAGGACACGTTGATACTACAGGGGTTTGTGAAACCATAGAAGATTTAGATGGAAGTTGGAAATACACGTTTTCCTATGCAACGAATGACGTTACTGTGGAAAAAGGCTCAATAACTGTAAATGGAACAAGTCTCACTGTCGTCGACTCGGCTCCTGGTCGTTTTTCAGTTTGCATCATTCCTTACACTTATGAACATACTAATTTTCACACTTTTGAAATAGGGACACGCGTGAATTTAGAATTCGATATTATCGGAAAATACGTTGCCCGTTTGTTGGGGAAGTAAGCCTAAATCAGTTTAATAAAATCGGCATGAACACTTTTAATAATATGTTCTGGGATTTCTAATTCTTTTGCTTTAATTGACCATAAATTGATGGCGTTTTGTACCTCTTGAATGGTTTTTTTTGCGTTTTTAATGGTGTACATTTCTGCTATTTTTAAAAGGTCTGAAAGCGTAACATTAATTCTTTTCCCATTAATAGATAGCGCCCTGCTTGTTTTTTTATAATTCAATAGTGGATTGAGTGAATAGGTGAGGTCATAAGCTGGTGTTAAATACCACCTGTCTTCCGTTTCAGCATAAAAGAATGCGTGATTTTTCAAATGGTCGTCGGTATTACAGAATACAACGTTAAACACCATTCTTTTAAATAATTGTTCAATATCACGTTGGGGGACTTTAAGAAAATAGGCCAGCTCAAATAAATTTTCATAACTGGATTCTTTTGGGTTCAGGAAATCCCATCCTGTTAAACCACAGGCAGTTAAAGTATGAATTTTTTTACCATTTTGCCTATCAAATCGCAAGGTTGCGAAGTGCTTTTTATCTATCATTTTGGATGGCATCATGTTGACACCAATATGCGTTGCAATGAGGTAATAACAATACTCTATTTGTTCTCTATTGTATCCATTTTCATCAACCAAATTTAGTTTAACCAAATAGTGATCGTGATCCGCATCAAAATTCAAGTCACCGGGAATAATTTCCAATGTCTGCTTATGTTGTGATATTAAAACTTTAGGTCGCACACCTCCTGCAGAAGAACCAATTTTAAAAATATTTAAAAGTGTTTCACTATTGAGATTTGATTCTTGTTGCGCGCTTTTAGCGTCAAGAACATTTGAGAGGACTTGAGTGATTTCAGTTAAATCAATCCCCACTGACGTTGGTAAAGTTTTACTTGGCTTAAATTCCAATGCGCCCATTCCGCGGTTGGCAACGTAAGTCAATTGTTCAATTGTTGTAATTTGTTCTAACCTTTTTTCACCAGCATCCAACCATTTTTTAAAGATAATATTTCCGAAAACATCTGGAAGTGAATCCGCAATCATCGGCGGCAGACCTTTAAAAGTGTCGTTGTTAAAGTGCCGAAAAACTTGGACCTTATGCGTTTTTTTTATAATTCCTGTCTGAGGGAAAAGGTTTTTGTAATTTGAATCTATTAAAAATTCAGGATTGTATTGAAAAGTGCAGAAGTTTTGTTGTAAATCATACCCCAAGCGTCCGATTTCTTTACCGAAACAATTTATGGATATAATATCATGAATGCCCATTAAAAATCATATAAGGGTTTGATTTCTTCAAGTTGTGTTCTTTCGTTCACAATAAATTCAAAATATTCATTTAACTTATCAAAATACTGCAACACTTTGAGAAGCGTATCAATTGTAAAGTTTTTTCCAGATTCTAAGTTTTGAATTGTAATCCTTGATAAACCGAGTTTGTCTGCGAGTTCCTGTTGAGAAATTTTTTCGCTTTTACGGTACAATTTAACCAAGTGGCCTATTTCAAGCTTTACATCTTTGATTTTTGGGCTGTTTATTAGCATATTTGCACAATATATTATTCAAATATACAAAAAAACTATTGTTTTGCATAATATATTATTTAATAATTTGTGGTGTTATTCTCGATTCTTTCTTAGTAATATCAATTCCTCCTCCATGCGATCCAATCTTGTGGTAAGCTGTTGCACTTGTTGAATGAGCATATACACTTGTTGTGTGAGGCTTGACGTGTAGTTTCCGGTTGAGGAAGGTTCATTTACAACATCTTTTATCTGTTCTTCGATTAATTGCGCTGCAGGTACGTTAAAAATTTCTGCAATTTGAAAAACCCTAGACACCGAAACATCGGTAATGCCACGCTCGATATTAGAGTAGGCAGCCACGGTAATTCCCAATTCATCTGCAACATTTTGCTGACTCAAACCCTTAGATACCCTGCATAAACGAATGCGCTCTGCTAGTTTTTCTTTCACGACTTAAAAGTAGCAGAGTAAAAATGGATTTACATAAAGTTTAAATGTGTTTATTTTTAGTTTAAATAGAAATAATCAATTATTATTATATTTGTGTGTAAAGAATGTTGGAAATGTATGAAAGAAATCTAAATCGTTTTTGAATTTTTAAACTAAAACTTAATATTTATGAAGTCGAACCTGTTGATCTTATTATTTTTTGGAATATTATTGGGTTCTTGTAGAAAATACGATGCAGGAAATACCGATATCAGCTCAGACACCTACACTGTAAGTTGGAATTATCTTGATCCTTCCTATTATTGTGAAATGAGTGTGCCTGAAATTACTCAAGATGTTGTTGACAATGGAGCTGTCTTTGTCTACATTCAGAACACATCCGGAGACTGGGTAGCTTTACCCTTCACATTACCTATCGATGGTAATTATTCTTCTACCTACACGCCCGTCCATGGTTTGGGGCTTGTGCGTGTTTACAAAACCGACACGGACCTTTTAACATTAGATCCAGGAACTTCAACTTTTAAAGTTGTTGTCGTTAGTGAGCATGGCTTGGCACAAAAACCAGATTTAGACTGGACCGACTACAAACAAGTTGCCGAAGAACTATAAAAAAGACTACTTCTACTTCAACCTATTTTAAAACAAAATGAACACTTACCACTATTCACTGGAAGGGAAGCCTTTAGGTCCAGTTAACTTGGACCAACTTAAAAGCCTTAACATTACCAAAGAAACATTGGTTTGGAAGGAAGGATTGCGTCATTGGGTAAGAGCTGAAGAACTTGAAGAGTTGGAGGTATTGTTTAAGGCGGTACCTCCTCCACTTAACCAAACGGGCCCACCGCCATTACAAAGCACTGTAACAGTAATATCAGAAGATGCGGAAGAAAAAAGAGAACGCCGGCAAAAGATTCTCATTTGGTCTGGTATCGCTTTAGGTTTGTTAGTTTTTATCATCTTGGTTATGAATATTGGGAAGTCAAAGAAATCAAACAATAACGAGCAAACTCCCTCAGTTACAGATGTTCCCACAACTGAATATGCTCCTGCAGCTACTGCGGACGGTTCTGCAGCACCAGCAGCGGAGAGCTACCAAAATAAAAACACTCAGACAACATATTCTCAACCGAAAAAAGCAAAAAAGAAAACGGAGGATGAATTACGTCAAGAATTGTATAATAAAGAAATTAAAAACCCTAAAACCTATATTTCAGCATCTTTTTCATCTAGAGTAAATCTAGCGGTTAATACTGTTATAGAAGGAAATCTTTACAATTCTGCCACATTGGCAAATTTTAAAAACGTTAAAATCAAAGTTCGATTTTTTTCAAAAACTGGCGCAGAATTAAACTCTGAAACCTTTACAATTATGGAGTTTCTTCCTGCTGGTGGTTCGGTTTATTTTAAGCATAAAATTTATGGTTGGACCCCTAAAGTTGATTACTTAGATTATACGATCATATCTGCGGAGGAAGATTATCAGGCCTCATGTTAAACACTAAAACTTTAACTAAATAATAATTATGAAACTTCTATTTACTTTTTTTCTTTTTCTTGGTTCCAACCTTTTATACAGCCAACAAAGCTTAGAAATGTATAACAACACTGGGAACACAATTTATAGCGCCATTGCACAATACGATCAATCGAATCAATGCTGGACTACCAAAAGGTGGTATAAAATTGAACCTTACAAAACTGCAACGGTAACTCTTTCGTCGTTATATGAAATTTATGTGCATGCGCATTCTACTATTCCTGCGGCCAATTGGTGGGATGACAGCCGGGAAGTTCATTGGGGATCAGGATTTAATTTATGCGTTGATTCTCAAAATGCTTTTGAAATTAGAAATGCAGATAAAATCGATTGTGATGAACGGGTCGTTTTTTTTAAGAAAGACAATATTGCAAAAGGAATTAACAAACATACTTTTAACCCATGAATCCAATAATTTCTATAAAATTATTTTTGTTAACGATATTTCCAACTTTAACAAGCCATTTATTCTCACAAATCAATTATCAAATCCCTGAAGGTTATGCCCGTATAGCCTCATCTCCAGGATTTCCGGCAACTATTGAAGAGGATTTTGACAAAGACGGTAAACCAGATGGGGCAATTGCTTGTAAAAAAGAAACTGGAGAAAGTTTAATAATTATATTCCTTTCCTCAAAGGAATATAACCAATCTGCGTTTGCAACATTTACATTAGATAGTTTTACAAAATGTTCGGAAATTGGCTTTAGAAAAGAAAAAGAAAACTTGATTGTTGAATCAAACAGTTATTCTGATTTTTTCAATCTCTGTCTTACTTACAACAAGGCTATAAAAGAAATGCGGCTAATTTCGTTTAATCATAAATACCATGAACCAATTATGGAACCAGAGGAATGTAAAATTAATTTATTGAAAAACACCTACTCCTACAATACCTACAATAATAGTCGAACCCAAAATATAGATTTACCTACAATTACACTTTCTAATATTAATGAATATATCAACTATTTAAAAGACTTTGGAATATACAAGAATGCAGGGTTCGCTGAAGAATCTTCTGCTCAGAAAACAGACCAAAGCTGGTTTAATACAGCAATAGCAAAGGAAGCCTTACAAAGTCTGGGGGGAAATGAAGATACTACCAATGAAGAATTTTTATTTAAAAACGAACAATTTGAGACCTATATTAGCGATGAGGAACCAACATACAGCATTTCAAATAGTGAATTCAACGAAAAAAACATCTTAAAACTTTTAGTTGGTGGTTCTTATGATATTACAACAAACCATCAAAAATGGAAAGCGCCAGTTGGCACCTTTTTACCCATTGATGCTGACAGAAACGCCTACACACAAATAGATACAATATTAAGCTTTAATGGTGTAGAACAAAGCTATCAATTGGTTGTAACCCATTCATCTCAAATTACAGAAGAGGGTAATTTTGAAGAATTTGTTGCCACCGCCCCTTGTATAGGTTTGGCACTTTTTTCAAAGCAAGAAAATGAATGGGCTTTAGAAGGTTTTAATCCAATGGTGGACCTATTTGGTATTATGAATTATATACCAGAAAAAAGAATTGTAAATATCGGTCCAGATAAACACGTAATTGCATTTACCCAAAACATACGTCAAGATGTGGGAGAAGAAAAATGGTTTTTAATCGAACAAGACTTCCCAATTTTCCTCGAGTATTATTATGCGTATCCTGGAGGAGAAGATTTGGAAAAATTAATTTATACAACGGTTGAACCGATTGAAGTCAACAATGAGGTTGCTGGTGAATTTTTTGATTTAAAAGTGACCCAATACGAGGAAACGTACGACGAAAAAACCGATAAATCCAAGCAAAAAATTCTGGAAACAAAAATACTTTCACCGTCCTTTGATAATTTCAATCTAAAATATCCCTTCACTGAAAAATAAACATGAACTTCAAGATCATCATACTTTTTGCGTTTTCCTTTTTACTGTTGCAAAACACCAACGCTCAACAAACCTATAATTTACCGAAAGGTTACCAACTCTTCAAAGATATAGATGGATACACCCCACGTGCAGATGGGGATTTTGATAATGATGGTTCTAATGATGTTGCTGTAATTTGTGAAAACAAAAAAGATGCATTCGATAAAATTGTTGCCGTTTTTTTGTCATCAAGATATTTACATGACGGAACCTATTTTTACTTTCCAACAAGTTCCACTCATTTCAAACTTAGCTTTTATAATAATACCTTTCAAATTGATGAAGATGATGACTATGAATTTTATACCTATAAATTTCAATATAGAAACTATTTGGAAGACATGCAGTTGGTCAATTATGCTCATCAATATTACATGAGAAATCCAACTTTACTTATGGGAAAGAACAATGTAAATTTATTGGACGGAAATTATTCATACAATGACGGGGTATTGCAACAATTCAATGCTCCGGTAATAACTTTAACCAATATTGAAGACTATTTCGAATATTTAAGCACACTTGGCGGAGCTTTCGATGGAAATATGTTGGAAGAAGATCCTTTAATCAGTTTAGATCCATACAGGCAACAACAAACCGACCCTGAAGAGCATTTTAAGGTTTTTTTAAATACCACACAAGCAGAACTCTTAGAAGAAATATTGCAGCATCAACCAAATCTCGAGGATTGTAAAGTTGTTTTCAAATCAGATTATGCACAAGAAATATATGATGAATATGCATTTGGTTTTAATGAACTCCAAAAATACATTGACAGAATTTACACACGATTTCAAAACAAATCGGCTTGCAGAGCTGTTGAATTTAACACAAATGATGTGATTTTAAAAAATTGCAGTTCCTGCCCGGGGAGAATGTACGAGCTGGCCGGAAAACTTAAACCAAATGTTACAGCATACCACATCAAATTCTTGGAAAACGAGTATTCTCAAGCTGGTCATTCATTGTCATTTTTCATCTACATCAACGACCGTTGGGTATATTTTCCAGTGAATTAAAAAGTCTAATAACACATGAAAATAAAAAAGGCTGATCCCCATCAGCCTTTTTTTGCGTAGTAAGTTAACTTTTTAGTTTTCAACAAACTTCCAAGTAGTAAGGGAAGTAAATGTTTTAAATTCAATGATTTTTTAGTTCTGATAAAATCAGCAATCAATAAAGTAAAGATTTAGAACTGTTAAACTCTTATTCAAACTAGAAAATGAAAACTGCCTCCCACAGCAGCGTATCTTTACTTTATGTCAAAAAACTAAAAAACCGATGATTTTATAATTTGAATGTAGATACTTTTTTCGGAATCAGTTTTTCAAATGAATATTTTCTAAGTTCTGTCGAGTAAAAGGGCCCTATTACTTAGCCTATTCTTATAGATTTTCTAAAATACTAAAGAACAATTCTCTTTTGGCTGGCGAAAGAGGCACTTCTGAGCCGTCTTTCATAACTACGCAGCCGCCATTTCCCTTATCGTATCGATCAATGTAATTGAGGTTAATCAAGTGCGATTGTTGCACGCGTAAAAAATTGTGTGAGCTCAAAAGCACTTCATAATCTTTCAAGGTTTTAGAAACTAAAATCCGTTTTCCACCATTTAGATAAAACGAAGTATAATTTCTATCAGCCTCACAACGAATAATATCTTCCAGTTCCACAACATGAACACTTTCTTGGGTTTTCAAAACAAGTCTCCGTTTTTGATTGGGTTGGATATTATGATGTAAAGTTTCGAACTGTTTTTCGTCCTTTTTATCATTAATAGCTTTGATTGCTTTTTCAACTGCAGTTTTTAATTCTGAGGGATCTATTGGTTTTAGTAAATAATCTAAAGCACTGAATTTAATTGCTTTAATCGCAAACTCTTCATGAGCGGTTATGAATACAACCTCGAAATTTTTGTACTCTGTTGATCTAAGAACGTCAAAACCAGTTCCGTCGGGCATTTGAATATCCAAAAAAACAATATCGGGATGAAGTTCTTCGATGGCATCAATTCCTGATTGCACGTTTTCACCTATTGGAAAGGTTTCTAAGTCAAACCCAAAAGAATCAATCATTTTAGCGATTAATTCCCTTGTACGTTTTTCATCATCTATGATTAGGGCCTTTTTCATAGTTTTAGGAATTAGGTTTTTCCTCTCGAAGAGGTAACAATATTAATACTTTTGTTCCAGTTTCCAAAGTTTTATTAAAATCCTGAATATCAAGGGATCCAGATGTTTTATATTTCTTATTTAGATTGTCAATTCTTTCTCTTGTAATTTGCATGGCCATACTCTTGTGGGCCTTGCTTTTCTTATTGGTCATAGAACCTTTTCTTCCAATGCCATTATCCGTAATATGAACAGAAAGCATATCATTTAATTTTTTAAAGGAAACATTGATAAAACCTCCTTCTATGGTATGAAGCTGTCCGTGTTCTATTGCATTCTCTATGAATGGTTGTGTAATCATAGGAGGAATAAAAGTAAAATCAGAATCAATATTTTCATCAATATTTATTTGATATTCAAATCGTTCTTCAAATCGCAATTTTTGCATTGCCAAGTATTTTTCGAGAATTTCAATTTCAGTAACTAGAGGAATGAATTCTTTTGATGAATTTTCAAGAATAAGGCGCATGAGCCTTGAAAAGTTTACCAAAAATTTTGATGAATTTATGGTGTCGTTTTCATAAATATAACTTTGTATTACCGACATCGCATTGAAAACGAAATGCGGGTTCATTTGAGCCCTTAACAGAGTTTGTGACATTTCAGCCTCTTTGCGTTGTTGTTTTATTTTTATTTGATTCCAGCGATAAAAAGCGATTATTATACCAAGACCAGCAATTATAATTAATGCTACAATGATATAGAACATGAGGTTATTTCTAAGTTGGCTGTTTTCAAGTTTTGTAGCTGTAAGGGTTTTTTCCTGCTGCTGTTTGTATATAGAATCCGACTGCGAAGAAATAAGCCGCTCCCTTTGATCTGAACGATAAGCCTCACTCAGTTCTGCTATTTTTCTGGCACTTTGAATGGTTGTATTGCCATCCATATAGTCCAAATATAACTGCAAATAGTATAGTGATTTTTGCGTGTTCCCTAATGATTTATATACCTCAGAAACGACCCTATATGTTTTGTATATTTCATTTTTTGAGCCGTATTTTTCCCTTATCTGTATAGATTTTTCCAAATAATTAAGTGCATTCTTGAATTTACCTTGTTTTTGAAAGACTGTTCCAACATTGTGATAAACACCCGCTATTTTTTCTTTGTTATTGGTACTTTCAAAATAAACCAACGCTTGATTAAAATTTGAAGCTGCCTCTACGAATTTTTTTTGCTCTCGATTTATTATTCCAAGGTTATTGTATGTTTCACCCAGACCATTAAAATCATTCAGTTTTTGTAAAATGAGTATTGCTTGTTCCGTTGTTTTAAGTGCCAAAGAAAATTCCTTTCTATCAAAGTAAACAAGTCCTAAATTGTTTAAACCTAAGGCCCACTGCCTGTCATCTTGTATTTGCTTGGCAAATTCGATGGACTGTTTAAAATAAAATTCAGCATCGTCAAGGTTAAGAATGGTTCGTTGTGCCATACCAATTTCTCGATTGAATTTGGAGAGTTGGTATAAATTATTTGCTTCTGATGCAATTTGAAGGGCATTGATATTTTTTGCGACACTTAACTCAATCTGACCGAAATAATCAAAAATTTTAGCTTGAATGTTTAAACAGTGTGCTTTAATTTCTTTTGAAGCAGATCTCCTAGCATAGGAAAGAGCTTTGTCAGTATATATTTCAGCTGAATCTTTATTATTTAAATACATATGCTGCAAAGCCATATATATATAGGTTTCAGCAATCAAATTGTTTTGTCGAGATTTTATTACCAATTTCTCCGCTGCTCGAAAATATTGATGTGCTTTATTGTAATCAAGTTTTAATAAATAGTAATGGCCAATAAAATTGTTAAGTGAAATCAAAACATTATTTTCCTTTATGCTTTTGACCATCGGTATAGTCAATTCAATATCTTTTAAATATGCCTCTTGATTTCCTAATATTTCACTTATTTCCGCATGAAAAAGTAAGGATTTTACATAACTTAAAGGCTTGTTTTTATTTGTGGAATTCCCAATTACTATGGCAATGGAATCGGCTTTTTTAACCTGTGTATTTTTATAATACCTTCCCAAGGCAATCTGTGCGTCTAAAATATTTGCTTCTCCTATGGCTTTTTTTACGCTTAATTTTAAGTCATTTTCAGTTCCTGATTGTCCAAAAGTATTAGTGTTACAAACCAGTAGTAAAAATAAAAAGGGCGAATAAAACTTAAACTTTGGATTCATGAGATGAAGTTAAAAATACAATTTAAACCGAAACAATTGAAATATTGACCCTACAATTCACTGCGCATTGGTTATCTTTGATGTTCTCAGCGTTGACTTAGTAAAAAATGGAATATAATTTTAAAGAAATTGAGCAGTTTTGGCGCTCCTACTGGGCAGAAAACAACACTTATAAAGTTACAGAGGATCCTGCTAAAGATAAGTTTTATGTACTCGATATGTTTCCCTATCCTTCGGGTGCAGGTTTACACGTTGGACACCCGCTTGGATATATCGCTTCTGATATTTTTTCGAGATACAAAAGGCTTCTTGGATTCAATGTTTTGCATCCAATGGGTTATGATTCTTTCGGACTTCCAGCTGAACAGTATGCCATTCAAACAGGTCAGCACCCGGCAATAACAACAGCGGAAAATATAAAAAGATACAGGGAACAACTTGATAAAATCGGTTTTTCTTTTGACTGGAGCAGGGAGGTGCGTACGTCATCTCCAGATTATTACAAATGGACACAATGGATTTTCAAAGAACTCTATGATTCATACTATGATACACAAAAAGACAGTGCGAGACCAATTAATGAATTATGTGACATATTAGAAAAAGAGGGAAATATAAACATTCAGGCAGTAACAGATTATACTGAGATTTTTAATGCTGAAGAATGGAATCACTTTGACGCTAAACAAAAAGAAGCGATACTTCAAAATTACCGTTTGGCTTATCTTGCAGACAGTTGGGTAAATTGGTGTCCAGCTCTAGGAACTGTTTTGGCTAATGATGAGGTGGTTAACGGAGTGTCCGAGCGTGGAGGTCATCCTGTAGAACAAAAATTAATGCGTCAATGGTCAATGCGGATCAAGGCATATGCCGAAAGATTGTTAACCGGACTTGATACAATTGATTGGTCTGAATCTATCAAAGAACAACAGCGCAATTGGATCGGAAAATCTACGGGAGCATCTGTTTTTTTTAATTTGAAGGGTTCGGAAGATAAAATTGAAGTGTTCACAACACGTCCCGACACTATTTTCGGGGTAACTTTTATTGTTCTTGCGCCAGAGCATCCCTTGGTAGATAAAATAACAACTTCTGATTTTTCTGACAAAGTTGCTGAATATAAAAAGTCCAGTAGCCTAAAATCAGAGCGTGACCGTCAGGCTGATGTAAAGAATATAACAGGACAATTTACGGGAGCATACGCAGAACATCCATTCACAAAGGAACCTGTGCAAGTATGGATCGGCGATTATGTTCTTGCAAGTTATGGCACAGGTGCGGTCATGGCTGTTCCTTGTGGAGATCAGCGAGATCATGATTTTGCCAAGTATTTTAATTTAGAAATTCGCAATATATTCGAAAATGTTGATGTAGTTGAACAGGCTTTCACCGACAAAGAAGTTAACATTGCAAATTCAGATTTTCTAAACGGACTAAAAGCTAAGGATGCCATTCTGAAAGCGATTCAGGAGATTGAAAACAGGGGTATTGGTAAAGGAAAGATCAATTACCGATTACGCGATGCGGTCTTTTCCCGTCAAAGGTATTGGGGAGAGCCGTTTCCAGTATATTTTGAAAATGAAATACCGAAATTATTTAATGATGATGAACTTCCTGTCACCTTACCTAAGGTTGATAAATATCTACCAACAGAAGATGGAGAACCGCCATTAGCTCGAGCAAAAAAAGAAGATTGGGAGCAATATAAGGGAGAGCACATGGAATACAATACCATGCCAGGGTGGGCGGGGAGTTCTTGGTATTTCTTAAGATACATGGATCCTCAAAATCCCAACACTTTTGCATCTCAAGATAAAATTGAATATTGGGGACAGGTAGATTTGTATATTGGTGGATCTGAGCACGCGACAGGGCATTTACTTTATTCAAGATTTTGGACAAAGTTTTTATACGATCGAGGTTTTCTTCCATTTGATGAACCATTCAAAAAACTAATCAATCAAGGGATGATTCTAGGAAGAAGTAGTTTTGTTTACCGCATTAAAAATTCCAATCAATTTGTTTCTTTCAACCAAAGAAAAGCATACGAAACTTCAGCCTTACACGTCGATATTTCGCTTGTTGATAACGATAAGTTAGATATAGAAGGATTTAAAAATTGGCGCCCTGAGTTTTCGGAAGCTACTTTCATCACAGAACCTGACGGCACTTATTTATGCGGACATGAGGTAGAGAAAATGTCCAAATCCAAATACAATGTGCAAACACCAGATGAATTGATTGAGAAATTCGGAGCAGATACTTTGCGCATGTATGAAATGTTTCTGGGCCCTATTGAACAAAGTAAACCTTGGGATACCAAAGGTATAAATGGAGTTCATAATTTTCTTCGAAGATTTTGGAGGTTGTATGTCAACAATGAAAGTGAATTAATTGTAGATGATCTTCAGCCTTCAAAAACAGCAATGAAAACATTACACAAAACCATTAAAAAAATGACCGATGATTTGGAACGTTTTTCGTTTAATACTTGTGTTTCCAATTTAATGATTTGTGTTAATGAACTGACAGATGAGAATTGCCATTCTAAAGAAGTATTAGAACCATTAACAGTTTTATTAGCGCCATTTGCTCCGCATTTAGCAGAGGAATTATGGGTCAGATTGGGTCATCCAAAAGGTACCGTTGGTTTTGCGAGCTTTCCTAAATTTGATTCTAAGCATTTAGTGGAAGACAGTTTTGCATATCCTGTTTCTTTCAATGGAAAAATGCGACTAAAAATTGAGTTGCCAATGGGCTTGTCCGTTGCAGAAATAGAAAAAATGATTCTCGAAAACGCAGATGTCCAAAAGTGGATGGAGGACAAAGCTCCAAAAAAGGTAATTATAGTTCCGGGTAAAATTGTCAATATCGTAATCTAATTCAATCGCGTTCACCACAAATCGATGCAGTCAATTTTTGAATGCGCTCGGTGTGGTTTTCGTAATATGCAAGAATATGCATCAGCTTTGCTAGTGCTGCTTCTGTTGTCATATTGCCTCCGCTTACAACACCAACCTTGTTGAAATATGTGCTTGTTTCATATTTTCCTTGGTGAACACTTCCAGATCCACATTGGGTAATATTCAGCACAATTCCGCCTTGCTTCATGAAGTTTTCAATTAAGCTTCTGAAATTCTGATCACTCGGGGCATTTCCTGAGCCAAAAGTTTCGATTATAACGGCTTCTGTGTATTGGGTATCAAATACTTTGTGATAGGCATCAAATGGAATTCCTGGATAGATTTTCATTAAGCCCACACGGCTGTTAATTTTCGGAAAGTATTGTAAATCAGGTAATTTTGTTCTATACAGTTTATCATAACGGTATTCAATATTTACTCCAGCAACTGCCAATTCTGGAAAGTTGGGAGAGTTGAACGCTTCAAATTGATTGGCGGATATTTTCGAACTTCTATTCCCACGGTAAAGAGAATATTCGAAGTATACAGCAACTTCTTGAATTACAGCCTCTCCAGATTGATCTCTATCAGCAGCTATTTCAATAGCAGTAATTAGATTCTCTTTTCCGTCTGTTCGAATGGTTCCAATCGGAAGCTGAGAACCGGTTAAAATTATAGGCTTTTTTAATCCTTGAAGCATAAAACTCAGTGCTGATGCTCCATAGGCCATAGTATCAGAGCCATGTAAAATTACGAAACCATCAAAATTATTGTAATTATCGTGTACCATTTGAGCCATCTGTGCCCAATGACTGGGTGTCATTTCTGATGAATCTATGGGTTGCTCAAAACTTATACTCTCAAGAATGACATTAAGCCGTTTAAGTTCAGGAACATGTTCGTAAATATGTTTGAAATTGAAACTTTTCAGCTCTCCGGTGGACGCGTCTTTAATCATGCCAATAGTCCCACCTGTGTAAATAATTAATACTTTTGGCTTTTTAGTTTTCATTTGCGTTCAATTTAAATAATTCCGCGGCATTCTTGCTGGTAATGATTCCAACTTCATTTCTTGTCATTTCTTTAAGTTCTGCGATCTTATCCGCCACATGCACAAGATAAGCGCTCTCATTTCTTTTTCCGCGATGCGGCACAGGAGGCAAGTAAGGAGAATCGGTTTCCAAAACAATACAATCCAAAGGTAAATCTCTAATTACTTCGGCAATGTGCGCATTTTTGTAGGTTATAACACCACCTATTCCTAATTTAAAACCACCATAGGAAAGAATTTTCTTAGCCTCATTCATAGATCCTGTAAAACAATGAAAAACACCTGTCAGCTTATCATCATTGAGTTGATCTAAGATTTTGAAAATATTTTCAAAAGCTTTCCTGGCATGAATAGCGATAGGTAAACCTAGTTCTTTTGCCCATTCTATTTGGGTTTTGAATACAATTTCTTGTTCTTTTACAAATGTGTCATCCCAATACAAATCCATTCCAATTTCTCCGACTGCTATAAACTTTTTAGAAAACAATTCTATTCGAATCATTTCTAATTCTTGTTCCCAATTTTCATTGACGCTCCCCGGGTGAAGCCCCATCATTGGTAGGCAAAAATTTGGATGTTGTTGGGTTAACGCATTCATTCTGGGTATGGATGCAATATCAATATTGGGCAATAATAATTTTGTTACGCCATTTTCTTTTGCTGAAAGAATTGCATTTTCCAAATCCAAATCAAACGCTTCATCATATAGGTGTGTGTGAGTATCTATGAGCATCTTATGCTTTTAATTCAGTAAAGGTAATGAATGTTTATTTTACAGAATTCTTTGAGATTAAGTCTTAATTGTAAAATGGAAGGCAGATGATCAAGTACCTTAAAACTTTCCCGAAAAACATAAAAATGAATACGGACCAAAATGGGATTTTTAAATACCCGATAAAAACCAAAATAAAATCTCCAATTAAGGGTAACCATGAAAAAAATGCTGATAAAGCGCCATACTTCATAATAAATGGTTTCCATTTTTCGAATTTTTCATTTTTACGTTTTGTAAGTTTTTTATAGCCCCAGTATCCCAAAAGATAGTTGGTGCATCCTCCCAAAACATTTCCTAGTGAGGCCACAGATAATGCAAGGGTAGGGTCGTAACCATATAGGAGTATACCAATTAAAACGGCTTCAGATTGCAGAGGTAAAATTGTAGCTGCTAAAAAACTACTACCGAAAAGGCCTAAATATATCGTTAAACTTTCTGACATTATAAGGTTCTTGAAAATAAAAGTGGCTGCCCTTTTGAGACAGCCACTTCAAATTCTTTAATGAATTTATTTATTTTTTAATGAACTTCTTAGTTGTGCTTCCATTTTCTGTATTCACAGAAACATAGTACACGCCACTTGCAAAATTCGTTGTGTCGAATGTCAATTCATTCATTCCTGAAGACTGATTGATTTTTGAAACAGTTTGGATTGTTTTTCCAGTCATGTCTTTAATTTCAATTGTCACGTCAGAATTACTCATTAAGTTATATCTTACTGATGTTTCGCCAACGGTAGGGTTAGGGTAAACAACTGCAGAAATAGCTTCCTCTTCAGCGATGCTTCCTGATGGATCGAAGTTCAAACGAACATAAGGCGTACTTGTTTGGTAATACCATGTTCCATCAAGCATATCTAAAAAGAAACTTGTTTGTGGATCTGAAGTACCAGCATTTGCAATTTTTAAACCTGTTCCAAATGAACCAACAACAGCAAGGTAAGTGTTTCCTGCAATTAGGTTAACAGGAGCATTTAAAGGTAAATTTAAATTAGTATTCGTGTTTCCTGCAACAACTACATAAGGATCTGATTCACCTTCATAAACGAAATCACCAGTATTTGGATCGATGGAATAAATTTTAGCAAAAATCTCAGTTCCTAAAGCAGTTCCATTTCCGCCACCCGCTAATTTAACAATTATAGAAGTTACAGTTTGGTCTGAGAAGATGTCAAAAAGGTTTCCAGCTTCAAATCCGTCATTACCATTTGATGTGCTTCCTGCTCCTGTAGTTACATTATTATCTCTTGCATATACGTAATTTGTTGTTGAGAATGTAATTGGTGCAAAAGCATTATTAGTCGGAATATCATCAGGGTTATCTGAGGTCAAAGTTCTAACAACATTGTATGTGGCTGTTGCAGCACTGTTTGGTGTAAATTGTGTTGAAACAACTAAACTATCCGATGCTAAAGAAGCGATTGTAGCAGCAGGGCTAGAACCAGTCCACGCACCTGAATTGATATCAACATTTAACTTTGTATTTGTCATTGAACTTGTACCACCGTTAAAAACATTAGCGGTAAAATCAATTGGAGCAACTTGTGCAAGAGGAATTTGGTAATAATTCAAGAAAGCTGTACCCCAGTAATTTGATTGCAATTCAAGATCGTAATCAGCATTTGTAGTCAGTTTAACATCATCGATGTACCAGCCATAAGTAATCCAAACGTTAGGATTCGTTGCTGCTGAAGGATATGCAGTTGTCCAACTGAAACGAATCCAAATTTGTGTTGCCCCTGAAATGACACCACCCAAATTGATTGTTTTCAAATCGGGATTTGAATATGCAGACCCTCCTGCAGCGGATAGTACGGGTTTATCCATATTGTCTCCTACTGCAAAGAAAGTCGTTCCATTTGTAGAAACTTGGATTTCTTGTAAATCATTGAATCTTGCCCCAAATTGCTGGAAAGACAAAGTGATGTTGGTACCGCTTGTTGTTAAATCAATAGGCTGAGCAGTAGTCATTGTGTAAGTTACACCCAAAGCTTGAGAAGGGGTAGTTAATGTTGGATCTCCGTTAGATACTTCTGCATAATTTCCACCAGATGTTGAGTTGATTCCATTTGCATACCAACCATCGGAAGTAGCGTCGATAGTCCAGCCGAATTGACCTCCAGCTTGACCACTATTATCAATTGTCCAATCTGCAGGGTTATCAAAACTGTTCTGCCAGAATGTTGTTCCTAAAGCTTTTTCAGTTGGTAATTCAGCAGCTGGTTTAGGAAGTGTTCTGCTCATCTCTGCTGAAGGCAGCGCTCTTTGTGTAATTTGCGCTGAAGTATATGCTACTCCTAACCCCGCAAATAATAAACTTAAGTATACTTTTTTCATCGTCTTGGTTATTTTTAGATTAACAAATATATTTCAAAACTTGCTTTAATTGTACTTCTGTGACTTATTTAACAAGAAATATCCTTTAAAAAGGGCAAGGATTGCCTCACTTGAGCCAAGTTTTCCCATGAAATAGTAACGAAAAGAAGTTGTTCTTTGTTGGAAATGCAGTTCATTTCCTGACCTAATGCGTCTATGCAACATGAGTCTCCTGAATAATTTAACCCATTACCATCCGTACCTACACGATTGGCACCAATTACATAACATTGGTTTTCAATAGCCCTTGCTAATAATAAACTTTTCCAGTGATGACTTCGTTTTTCAGGCCAATTGGCAACATAAATTAAAATGTCGTACAAAGGGTCTCCTTGTTTTTCGATATGATTTCTGCAGATTTCTGGGAACCTTAAATCGTAACAAATTTGCAATTGAATTTTCCAACCTTTGAAATCTAATACTACATTTTCATTTCCTGCTGTGTAATGTTTATCTTCATTGGCAAGGGTGAAAAGTTTTCTTTTATCGTAGGCAGTAATTTTTCCGTCAGGATATATAAAAACGCCTCTGTTGAAATAGGAATCCTTTTCTTTTACAATTAATGAGGTATAAACCGCGGCATTTTTGTTAAGTGCTAAATTTGATAACCAGTTTAATCCTATAGATCTTTCCATTTCCTCAGCCAAAATTTTGGAAGACATGCTGAATCCTGTATGAAACATTTCCGGTAAAATAATTAAATCAACTTGATCTTTATTTATGGGTTCAAGTAAAATTTCAAAATGCTCTAAATTTGCATTTTTATTCTCCCATACTTGATTGGCTTGAACGATAGCGACTTTTAAATCTTGCATAGTTTTTCTCCTGCTTGTTCGAGTGTATCATTATCTTTCGCAAAACAAAAACGAATGACTTTTAGATCTTTGGCATCTTCATTAAACACCGATAATGGTATTGCAGCAACACCGAATTCTTTGACTAATTTTTCACAAAATTCAACATCAGCGGCTTTAGAAATTTGATCGTATTTTGCCAGTTGAAAATAGGTGCCTTCACTTGGTAGAAGTTCAAATTTACTTCCCTGCAAAAGGGTTCTAAAGTAATCTCTTTTTTTCTGGTAGAATGGGGCTAATTCAGCCACATCAATATGATTCAAATAATCAGTTAAAACGGCTTGCGCGACGCTATTAACCGAGAAAACCAAAAACTGATGAACCTTTTTTATTTCATTTAGCAAGGATTCAGGCGCAATTAGATATCCTATCTTCCAGCCTGTAATGTGGAAGGTTTTACCGAATGAAGAAACAATTATACTCTGATTGATTAAAATTTCTCTCGTATTTACGGAAATGTGTTTTTTCTCAAAAGTTATGAATTCATATACTTCGTCAGAAAGTAAAACGATATCGGGTCTGTCTTTTAAAATATCTTCCAAAACGCCGAAGTCTTCTTCGTCCAAAACTGTTCCTGATGGATTGTGCGGATTATTTATGATTATCATCCTCGTTTTGTGTGATACCTTTTCTTTAAGAATATTCCAGTCAGGTTTGAATTCATCTGTCATTGGAATACGAATAGATTTAGCTCCACAAAGTAAAATAGGAGGCTCGTAACAATCATAACTTGGATCAAACATAATGACTTCCTCACCAGTAGATACTAATGCTTGAATTGAAGCAAAAATGGCCTCGGTTGCTCCTGCGCAGACTAAAATTTCTGACAAAGGGTTGTTTTGCCGTTGGTATGTTTTATGAATAAGGGCACCGATATTTTCTAATAACTGCGGATTTCCCGACATTGGAGCATATTGGTGGACATTTTCCAATGCCTTTCTTTCTAAAATAGCTACTAGCTTTGGATCAACTGGAAAATTGGGAAAACCTTGAGAAAGATTTATAGCGCCATAATCAAGTGCCATTTTTGACATGGTTGAAAATATTGTAGTTCCTACCTTTGAAAGTTTACTTCTCATTATCTGAAGTTTTTTCTGTTAATTAGGAAAGCCGAAACTTTAAATTTAGTCTTTTAATAAACTCATTGCTTTTTCAACCATTTTTTTTGATCCGATGTAAAAAGATACACGCTGATGAAGGCGTGTTGGTTGAATGTCCAGAATCCTTTGCCTTCCTGTAGTTGCTAAACCACCTGCTTGTTCTGCTATAAATGCCAAAGGGTTACATTCATAAAGCAAACGTAGCCGTCCTTCAGGGGAATTTGTTGTTTCTGGATAAATGTATATGCCACCTTTAATTAAATTTCGGTGAAAATCAGCAACTAATGATCCTATATAACGACCTGAATATGGTCCTCCTTTATCATTTTCGTTACTGCGACAATATTCAATATATTCAACTAAACCAGGTTCAACTATATTTAAATTGCCTTCATTCATGGCGTACAACCGTCCTGTTTCAGGCATTTTCATGTCCGGATGAGATAAACAAAACTCTCCGATTGATGGATCAAGTGTAAATCCATTCACACCTTTACCTGTTGTGTATACCAACATTGTTGATGACCCATACAAAACATATCCAGCGGCGACTTGAGCAGACCCGGGCTGTAACATATCATTTTCCGTTGCCAAATGACCAACTTTTGAAGTTCTTCTATAAACGGAGAAAATTGTTCCTATAGATACATTTACATCAATGTTAGATGAACCATCAAGCGGATCAAACAACACCACATATTGTCCATTTTTTGCAGTTTCACTTGAGAATGCAACAAATTCATCATTTTCCTCAGAAGCTATTCCGCAAACTTCTCCACCATTTTCAAAAGCCTTAATAAAGGCCAAATCCGCAACCACATCCAATTTCTGTTGTTCCTCTCCCTGAATATTTTGACCGCCTTGGGCACCAAGAATATGATCAACCAAGCCTGCTTGACGCACATCCCTACTAACTATTTTTGATGCAAATGCAATATCACTCAGTATTCTTGAAAGCTCTCCCGTGGCAAAAGGGAAGTCTGCTTGACGTTCCAGAATAAATTCGTTGAGTGTAGTGATTTTTGACATAAGAATTGGATTGTTTACAAAGATAAAGTAAAAATTTACCTTACAATTACACTTTTATGGACGAAGTAAGAACAAATTTAATTGAACTCAAATTACCGTTAATGCTAAAAGTAAAAAAGGGACTTTCTTGAGAAAGCCCCTAACCTAAAACTAAACTATTAAGCGATATATG
>CAZOAH010000011.1:0-67848 GCA_964577845.1 uncultured Akkermansia sp. | reverse complement strand
TACCGATATAGTAAAACATAGTTTGCGTTAAAAACTAGTTTAGGTGGTCTGAAAAAAAAGGGAGGCGAATAGCCTCCCTTTTTTGTGTGCAATACTTTTACTTTTTAATAATCAATTGACAAATTTCAATTAGGTAAAATTAGATATTACCGTAATTCCCCTAATAATGAATGACGGTTAAAAAAATATCAATTTGAAATGGTCATTTTTGTATGTAACGCATTGTAAACTGAATGAAAAAACTTCTTTTATCTTTTTTAGTAATTTTCCTTTCAATTCATTTTAAAGGAGTCTACTCGCAGGAAAATCCAATTGTTTCCACTCAAGCAATAACTTATTTTGATAAAAATGATAATAATTTTATATCTATTGATGATAGTATATCCTATTTGAAATTCAATCTTTTACAAAAAAAATGGCTAAGAAGAAAGTTGATATTTATATCAGACGAATCATTCAAATACTTTAAAGAAAATTATCTTCCTATTTCTTCATACAAAATGAACAAGCTGTCGATAGTTACTCGTGGCCTGTGAATGGCCAATACTATTTCCAAAGCGGAACATATTATGACACGTTGACTAATGTTTCGGGTTGCGACAGCGTAATTACCTTAAACCTCAATTTAAGTTTCACAGAATTGGAATCCTTGCAATTGCCTTCAAATAAGAAACTATTAAAAATGATAGACCTCAATGGAAAAGAAACACCATTTATGAAAAATACTGTTTTACTTTTTATATATGAAGACGGGACTATTGAAAGAGTTTTTGTAACGGAGTAAAGTGCAATATACCGCTAATTTTCAAACCAAAACTCCCAAGATCCAACCTCGTAATGGAATTCTTTTTTGGTTAGTTTCCAAATGATTAGTGAGTTGTCCTTATATTTGAGAAAAGCTCCAGGAACCAATTCTAACGGTGTGTCTAATAAATTTGGAATAAAAATATATACATTGGGTTGTGTTCCTGAGGTTGATCCGAATATATCGAATGATCCAAACGAGGCTTTTTCATAATCCCAGCTACCGTTTTGAACAATTTCTTGACCCTGAGAATTTGTATAGCTTAATGTGTACGCTTTGTTCCTGTCAAAAGTCTGATTAACATTTGAAATGAGTAGGTAATTTGTAACATCATAACCGTTATAGGTCAGTCGCTTTAAATTCCAAGTTGTTTTGAGATGACTGCGGGTTAGACTGTATTTACCTCCTTCATCGTATTTTCTACAACCCGTGAATGATAAAATCATTACAAGGGCAAAAAATCCAAAATTCAGTCGAAAAGAATTTCTTTCTGTATAGCGTCTGTTCATATCAAAATTATTGAGGATTCAAAAAAAGTATTGTCGTTAGGCTTTCAAAGCCCTATTCATCAGTGTAATCATTGCTAAGCTCACAATAAAAAGTTGTGTGGCCGTTTCATCACTCAAAGAGGATCCATCTTCATCCTCGGTAGAAATTTCCATTGCCATAAACTGAGATAATTCAGGTTGATCACAAAAATCCTCCAATAATTCCGCGTCGTCATTTTCAAAATAAGCGTCGAGCATTTCGAAAAAAGGTTCTTCGAAAGCGTCTATTTCTTCCTCTGAAATAGCATTCATTTCCAATCCTTGTTGTTCAAAAGCTTCGGAAATCAAACAGAAGTAATAAATAAGCAGTCCTTCCAATTCTTCATTTTGATACTCTTCTGGTGCGGTCATTGCATAACCTAAGAGCGTCGGTTGAGCAAGAGCAAATTTTTCCGATAATACTTCTAATTCTTCATCATTCAGATGGTCTACCTTTTTTATTGCTTTTTCAATGGATGAAAATGTTACGTGTTTCATAATACTTATTTTAAGTAAAGGTATTTATAATTCTAATAGTTACATTGAGAATTAATCGGATTGCCTACTTTTGTAAAAAGAAATAATGGCTTTTTTCTCACAAGATTTTTTGCAGTTTTTTATTGATTTGTCAGGAAACAATCATAAGGATTGGTTTGATCTGAATAGAAAACGTTATGAAACGGTTGTAAAGGAACCTTTTCACCATTTTATTAGTCAGGTTATTCTCAATCTGAGTGAAATTGATGCGTCTTTCCAAAACTTGCAAGCCAAAGACTGTATTTTCAGAATCAATCGTGATGTGCGTTTTTCAAAAGATAAAGCGCCATATAAGTTAATGTTATCGGCAATTCTCCGAAATGGAGGTAAAAAATCAACGAACGTAAATGGAGTTTATTTGGAATTAAGTCCCAAATATGTTCGTGTTTACGGTGGTGTTTATGAGATTTCAGGTGAAGGCTTGCTGTTTTTTAGAGAAGGATTGGCGGAATACTTGCCTGAATTTCAAAAGTTGTACAGTTCCAATCAATTCAAACAATCTTTCGGTTCGATCTTAGGAGAGAAAAATAAAATACTTCCATCCCATTTGAAAGAAAAAGCAGCCGAAGAACCGCTTATTTTTAATAAACAATGGTATTTTTATCATCAATTGGATGCAAAGTCATGTTTATCAGATAATTTCATTAATCAAATTGTAAAATTATACCAAGACGCACGTCCAATGCTATTGTTCTTCGAAAAAGTGAAAAATTATTGATTAAAATTAAATTTCAAGTTATGAATAATGTGATAAAATTATTTTTGACCAGTGCTCTTATATTCTTAACCGCGTCTTTTTTCGCTCAGAAAACTGAGTTGACTCTTAAAGATGCCGTTTTAGGTCAATACCGTACTTTCGGGCCGGACCGATTATATGGTTTTCAATGGATTCCTAATGGAGACTCCTATTCCTATAACGATAAATCCTATCAAACTTTGTTCAAATCATCTGTTAACGGAAAAAATGAGGAGGTTATCTTAACCATTAAGCAATTAAATGAAGCCTTGGCATCGGAGTTATATAGTTTTTGGGGCTTAGAATGGATATCAAAAGATGAATTCAGTATAAATGATGGATTGCATTTTTACTCCTATAATTTGAGCACTAAAAAAGGCAGTCTGATTCATTCATTTTCTCAAGAAATTGCGAATCCCTTAATAAGTAAAAGATCAGATTTGGCATACACAATTGATAATAATATTAAAATTACTACTGCCCTGGGAAAGGAAATTAATGTTACTGAAAACACGGACCCAAACATTGTTTCTGGACAATCTATTGCCCGTAACGAGTTTGGTATTAGCGGTGGTCTATTTTGGTCACCTGATGGTGGTATTTTGGCTTTCTATCAAAAAGATGAGACAGATGTTCATAATTATCCCTTGCTTGATATCACCGCAACGCCTGGGGAAGCAGATTTTATAAAATATCCAATGGCAGGACAGTTGTCTGAATATCCAAAAGTCGGATTGTATAATCTCGCAAGTGGTAACACTGTAATGATTGCTCCTCGAGGAGAGAAAGACCATTATCTGACCAATTTAACTTTCACTCCTGACGGTAAATTCATTCTTATTGCAGAAGTCAATCGCGAACAAGACCACATGTGGCTGAATGTATATGATGCACAAACGGGTAATTTTATCAATACCATTCTTGAAGAAACCAGTCAAACATGGGTGGAACCTGAGCATCCTGCATTTTTTCCCAATCCAAAATCGAACAATTTCATCTGGATTTCAGAAAAAAGTGGATTCAACAATTTATATTACTACGACATTGATGGTCTATTGTTGAAGCAATTAACAAACAATGAATTTGTGGTGAAATCTATTCTTACCGCAAGTCCAGATGGAAAATCGGTATATTTTTCTGCAACAGGTCCAAATCCTTTAAATACAATGGTTTACCAAGTAGATTTAAATGGTGTGCAAAAATTGATAACATCTGTTGAAGGTGTTCATGATTTTCAACTTTCGTCGGACGGTAAGCATTTCTATGATGGGTATTCGAATCACAATACACCACATAAGTCAGCGATTTATTCCACAAATGGGAAATTGGCGAAAGAGCTCGTTACCAGTCCAGAAAAATTAGCGAATTATGCAGTAGGAACTTCAGAAGTGATGACCTTAACAGCAAATGACGGTTCCACATTGTATGGCAGATTGATAAAACCCAGCAATTTTGATCCAACAAAAAAATATCCTGTGATGGTTTATGTATACGGTGGACCTCATGCTCAAATGATTACCAATTCTTGGTTGGATGATGCGGATTTATGGATGTTTTGGATGGCGGAACAAGGTTATCTTGTTTACACTGTTGATGGCAGAGGTTCTGCAGAAAGAGGCGTGAAATTCGAGTCTCAAATCCATAGAAAATTGGGCACTGTTGAAATTGAAGATCAATTAACAGGAGTTGAATACTTGAAATCTTTACCTTTTGTAGACAGCACGAGATTGGCTATCCATGGATGGTCTTTCGGTGGATTCATGACAACTTCATTAATGCTTCGTGAACCGGATGTCTTCCAAGTCGGTGTAGCTGGCGGACCTGTTACAGATTGGAAATATTATGAAATCATGTATGGTGAGCGCTATATGGACAGACCTGAGCAAAATCCAAAGGGTTATGAACAAGCTAGTCTTTTAACGCATGCAGGCAATTTAAAGGGAGATTTACTATTAATTCATGGAACATCAGATGACGTTGTTGTAATGCAACATAATTTAGCCTTAGTGCAAAAATTTGTTGAATTGGGTATCCAAATGGATTTCTTTCCTTATCCGATGCACAAACATAATGTCGTTGGAAAGGATCGGGTTCATTTGATAGAAAAAGTCTTGCAATACATCATTGATAACAATCAATAAACAGATTGCCAATTTAGTTGTTCCATTATATTGTGTTAATTTTGGCGCGCATTTGACCAATATTAGAATTTTAAAAATCGCATCGTGCAAAAAAATATATTGCTGAAAGCATTCGGATTAATGAGCACTGCCAAAACTATGGCGGAGAAATTTGAAGCGAATAAGGAAATTACTTCGAAATATGTTCATGCTACTTCTAGAGGTCATGAAGCCATTCAACTAGCTGTAGGAATGCAATTGAAACCTCAAGATTGGGTGGCGCCTTATTATCGAGATGATAGCATCCTTTTAGGAATAGGAATGGAACCATATGAGCTTATGCTTCAAGTTTTTGCCAAAAAAGAAGATCCTTTTTCAGGGGGCCGAACCTATTACAGTCACCCATCCTTGAATCGTGAAGAAATGCCGAAAATTCCGCATCAATCTTCGGCAACAGGAATGCAGGCAATTCCTACAACCGGCGTAGCAATGGGAATTCAATACAAAGAAAAGTTGGGGTTGAATCCAGATTACAATGGTGAAAATCCAGTTGTGGTTTGTTCCTTAGGCGATGCTTCATGCACTGAGGGAGAAGTTTCCGAGGCACTTCAGATGGCGGCTTTGAAACAATTTCCAATAGTGTATTTGGTTCAAGATAATGGCTGGGATATTTCTGCAAATGCTAAAGAAACACGAGCTCAAGACATGTCCGAATATGCTAGAGGATTCAACGGTATTGAAGTTCGCACGATAGATGGGACTGACTTTGAGTTGGCATTTAATACAGTAAATGAAGTTTTTGAAACGGTAAGAAAGGAAAGACGACCGTTTATAATCCATGCAAAGGTGCCACTTTTAGGTCATCATACTTCAGGAGTACGAAAAGAATGGTATCGGGATGATTTGGAAGAAGCCGCTAAAAAAGATCCGTTTCCCAAATTGAAACAACTTTTAAGGGCAAATAATATTGATGAAGCCGATATCGTAAATACTGAGGCTGCTGCCCGTAAAAAGGTTGATGAAGCCTATGAAAATGCACTAAACGCTCCTGATCCTGATCCAGAATCGGTTACCAATTTTATTTTTGCTCCAAGCCCTATCACGGAAGAAAAAGGGGAACGCGAGCCTAAAGGAAAGAAGAAAACGGTAATGGTGGATTCTGCCTTATTCGCTGTGCGAGAAATCATGGAAAAACATCCTGAAGCATTGCTTTACGGTCAAGATGTAGGTGGACGTTTGGGAGGAGTTTTTCGAGAAGCAGCCACACTTGCACAAACTTTTGGAGACGATAGGGTTTTTAATACGCCAATTCAAGAAGCTTTTATTATTGGCTCAACTGTGGGAATGTCTGCTGTTGGTCTTAAACCAATTGTTGAGGTGCAGTTTGCTGATTATATTTGGCCTGGTTTGAATCAACTTTTTACTGAAGTATCCCGTTCATATTACCTTTCCAATGGAAAATGGCCTGTAAGCTGTGTTATTCGCGTTCCAATCGGAGCCTATGGTTCTGGTGGACCTTATCATTCCTCAAGTGTAGAATCTGTGCTCACAAACATTAGAGGTATAAAAGTGGCTTATCCCTCTACAGGAGCAGATCTTAAAGGGTTAATGAAAGCAGCTTTTTACGATCCTAATCCAGTTGTATTGTTAGAACATAAAGGCTTATATTGGTCAAAAATCCCCGGAACTGAAGGAGCGATGTCCATTGAGCCTGACGAGGATTATATTATTCCATTTGGTAAGGCAAGAACGGTGCAAGAAGCTTCGTCTGATGCAATAAAAAACGGAACATCATGTGTCGTTATAACTTATGGACGAGGCGTTTATTGGACTTTGGAAGCAGCGAAAACTTTTGAGGGGCAAGTTGAAATTTTGGATTTGCGATCTCTAAATCCATTGGATATTGACGCGATTAACAATGCGACTCAAAAACATGGAAAGGTAATGTTGGTGACAGAGGAATCTGTAGAAAATACGTTCACGCTTGGATTGGCAGGTCGTATACAACGTGATAATTTTCAATATTTGGATGCACCAATTGGTATTATAGGTTCTATTGATACCCCGGCAATTCCATTGAATTCAACATTGGAGGCTGCGCTGTTGACCAATAGCCAACATGTTAAAGATGCATTAGATCAGCTATTGAATTTTTAATAATAGGCCGTTTCTGTAATTTCGTCGGGTTCGATATGGATGAGAATATCCAAAATATCAGGTATCTCGTTTATTAGATGATCTTTGACTGCGTGTGCAATTGCGTGACCTTCACCTACTGAAAGAGATGAACTCACGACAACATGTAAATCAATCAGATAGTGCATTCCCATTTTTCGCACATAGCATTTTTCGGTTGCGATGACACCATTTACTTTTTCGGTTTCTTTGCGAATATCATCTATTAATGCATCATGAAGATGCTCGTCCATAATTTCACCCAAAGCTGGACGAAAAATAAGGTACGCATTATAAACAATGAAAAGTGAAGCGATCATAGCGGCATAGTCATCGGCAGTTTCGTATCCGGGACCACAATATAATCCTACAGAAATCCCAATAAATGCCATGAGCGATGTAATTGCGTCACTTCTATGGTGCCAAGCATCAGCTTTTAAAGAACTGCTGTTCGTTTCCTTACTTTTTCGAATAACAAAACGATAGAAGAATTCCTTTATCAAAATGATACCACCGAGGACGTATAGTGTAAAAGGTGCTGGCGTATCATGTGGTGTGAAAACGTTATCAATACTCTGAACAAAGATAACGGTTGCAGAAATGAGTAAAAATCCAACTACGGCAAACGTGGTTAATGGTTCGATTTTTCCATGACCATAAGGGTGATTTTCATCAGGTGGTCGAGAAGCATATTTTAAACCAAATAACACCAAAAGGGATGCAAAGACATCTGAAGACGATTCAATAGCATCTGCAATCAACGCAAAAGAATTTCCAAAATAACCCGTTATTCCTTTCGTTATAGCCAAAGCTAAATTCCCGAAAATACTGAAATAAGCTGCGTTGATAGCGGTTTTAAATTTTGAATGCGTTGCTGTCATTTTCTTAATGAATTGCAATTTTAATAAGATTTTACCAGTATGAAATAGTATTAACAGAGATGAGGTGATAAAACAGGCTATTTATTTGTTTTTTGCGTTCTTCTCTGATGTAATTTTAAAAAAAGTGTTGTCATGAAATTGCCGAAGTCTTATCGATTGTCTGAAATAGCTGAATTCTTGAATTGCAAATACATTGGAGATCCCAACCATACAATTATCGGAATCAATGAAATTCACATGGTGGAAAATGGCGATTTGGTTTTTGTTGATCATCCTAAGTATTATGATAAGGCATTAAACAGTGCTGCAACAACAATTATTATCGATAAAGAGGTTAAATGCCCAGAAGGAAAAGGGTTATTAATTTCAGCTACGCCATTCGACGATTTTAATAAATTAACGTTGCATTTTTCACCTTTGAAACATGAATTTAATGGTGAAATTAACGAATCGAAAATTCACCCATCAGCCATTATTTATCCTAATGTTCATCTCGGTCAGAATGTAGTTATAGGTGAAAACGTAGTAATATACTCAGGAGCATTTATTGCCGACAGAACAGTTATAGAAGATAACTCGATTATTGGTCCGAACACCGTTATTGGATTCAATGCTTTTTATTACAAGAAAAAAACGGATGGTTATCATCGCATGCATACCTGTGGAACTGTGCATATTGCAGGTAATGTTGAAGTTGGGGCATTATGTACCATAGATGCTGGCGTTACCGGAGTAACGAAAATAGGTAAGGGAACTAAAATTGACAATCAAGTGCATATTGGTCATGATACTCAAATTGGCGAAGATTGCTTATTAGCTGCAAATGTTGGTATTGCTGGTTGTACAAAAATTCAAAACCGTGTCATTCTTTGGGGGCAAGTGGGTGTTGCAAGCGATTTAACAATAGGGGAGGGAGCAGTTATTTTAGCCCAGTCCGGCGTTTCAAAGGATTTGGAAGGCAACAAAACCTATTTTGGAAGTCCATGCGGAGAAGTTAAAGAGAAATTTAGAGAATTGGCCTCTTTGAGAAGATTGCCTCAAATCATTGATAAAATCAAATGAGTCTATTGCGCGAGCAGATTCTTGAGGATCAAATCAAGGATAAGGATTTTATGTTGAGTTCTTTGTTAGAAATAACGAAGGCCATCAACAATAATGCTGGCGTTGATCAATTATTACGAATTTACAGTTTCATTCTCAATGAACAAATTGGAATCCAGCGATTCATACTTTTCAATAAGTCCAATGAGTGGGATTGCATCGTTAAAAATGGTTACAAAGGGCGTATTAAAGATTTAGATGTATCAAGCGAACTGTTAAGGTTTCAGGATATCACACAAATTCAATCATCTCACTCCAATTTTTTAAAGGCTTTTGATATCGTTATTCCTGTTTTTCACAACAAAAGTCCGATTGCTTTCTTGCTTTTGAAAGGGGACTTCTCTTTTGATACAATCGTTAAATCTAAAGAGCTTGATACCTTGGGATTTATTCAAACACTCACCAATATCATTGTTGTTGCAATTGAAAACATTCGATTGGCAGGACAAAGTCTTATTCAGGCAAGAATTAAGAAAGAATTGGAAGTAGCCTCTGAGATGCAACGATTACTTTTTCCTTCCGATCTTCCGTCTAATCGTCGAATGGATATTTCAGCAAAGTACACACCTCGACATGAGGTTGGAGGAGATTACTATGATTTTATCCCCTTGGGTGATGATGAATATGTTATTTGCATCGCTGATGTTTCCGGAAAGGGAATTGGTGCTGCATTGCTTATGGCAAACTTTCAAGCAACCATTCGAACGGTATTCAATTATCAGCGTTTTGATTTGGAGTTTATGTTAGAAGAACTCAATAAGAAAGTCATGCGAAGTGCCAAGGGTGAAAAATTCATTACCTTCTTTATTGCACACTATAATGCAACTACAAGGGAATTGAAGTACATTAATGCAGGCCATAACCATCCGTTTATTACAAATGGTAGGAAAGTTGAAATGCTAACCGAAGGTTGCATTGGTTTAGGGATGTTAGATGAATTACCTTTTATTCAAACCGGAAAAAAAACACTTAAACCCAATACAACCATCTTTCTGTATACAGATGGTGTTGTTGAACTTGAAAATGCAAACAACGAATATTTTGGCGTTGAACGACTTATCAAGCTTGTCAATTCCTTCTATCCCTTAAAAATGGAAGATTTGAATAATTTACTTTTTTCCAAGTTGGACGAATGGCGTGGAGAATTGGATTTGATCGATGATACAGCTGTTTTTAGTTGTCGGTTTTTTTAGTTACCTAAACAAGTACATTTTTCCAAACTCTTTGGTGAAATATTGGTCCGCATTTGTTTCACGAAGTTTTATGGATTCACCATTAATTTCGGATAGCACACGGTATAAATAAACCCCATTTGCAAGAAGGTCACCAAATTCATCTCGTCCATCCCATGCATATTCTGTAATGTTTCTTCCAATATGAATGGAACCCAATTCATCTTCTGTGATTTCTCGAACCACTTTTCCTGTAACAGTCAAAATTTGAATAAGTATTTCATCAGGAACTTCTGAACCTGTTAGTGTAAACACAAATTTTGTACTTGTACTAAAAGGATTTGGATAGTTCAATAAACGCGTTATCGTAGATTCATGAACTACCTCGAAGTTTATACGGTATTCCAAGTCTCCAGAAAGGTTTCCGCTTCTATCAGATCCTTGTACTTGAAGGGAATAAATCCCATCCAAATCAAAATTTCCAGGATAAATAATTTTAAACCTCTTGTTTTGACTATCTGCAGGAATCCATTGCATTATGGTATTTCCGTTTGCATCAATGAATGGAATTCGCTTTTGTAAGCCATTTGGATCTGTTATGTAAACACCAAAAAGAGTAGTGTCTGAGATGTTGTCCATAATTAAATATGGATTTTCATCCTTTAGAGATATAAGAATTTCACTCAAAGGAGAAACAATATCGCCATTTAAGATATGCTGACCATCAAAAGTGACATCCAAAATAGGGTGCTCTTCGTCATTTATAACATAAAATGGTAACTGAAGCACATTATTGAAATGTGTCTGCTCCGGTTGGTCGGTAATGTATAAACTTCCATTTACATATGGATTTAAATCCATCCATAATGAATTATATCCGCTTAAACCAATAGTTGAAAAGGTCACGGTATCTCTAAATACTTCATTTACTAGTAAAGAGTCCTGTCTGTTGTAATTAATCAGATGCTTTACTTCATTAGCGTCTTGAACCCAATAGGACACCAAAATTGAGTCCATTGGGATAGAGAAAATATTTTTAATATCAACGGCAAATTTCACTTCCTGTCCTTCGGTTATAGTGTCATTATTTGGCAGCCAAGTATAGCCATTACTTCCATCTATGGCGGCCTCAGGGAGTGGGGTGTACAACACATGCCATCTGTCAATTTGGGCAGGAGTGAAGTTTAATGAATCTTCGTAACGCGATGACAATTTTATAAATGGATAATTTTGTGCGTTAACCAGATTATTCAGCAAGAGAATTGAATCGTTGGCGGTAAAAAGTGTATCTATAACAAGTTGAAGAATGCCAGCAGCATTATATGCCTCAATACTCAATATGGTTGAGTCTGACGTCGGTGTTTCTAATGCGTCTTGTTTCCAGTATATAGTTCCCCAATTTGCTGAAGGTCCAATTAAAGTGGATGTTTCTTTCCCAATATAATCAGATCCAACCAGTAATGCTTCAATATGAATATCCTCTCCAAAAACTTGAGCAATGTCTTCAACCACTGTTGAAGTATCTCCTTTTTTGCAGAAAAATGCGAAAGGTAAATTTGGAATACCAGGAACAATACTATCTGAACCTAAAGCACTGAAAGTTGAAAATACGGTTGAGGGCCATTGATCATAAAGTGCAGTTATTGGAGAATAAACCAGAATATAATGACTGTCTGGTATTGCGGCCATCATACTGTTGAAATTGTCAAGTTGAGAACTGATATTCTGTCGAAAAATAAAATAATTTTCTACCCGATTGCGGCAAGCGCCAAGATCATTGGCATTGCCAAAGTTATTGTTTGGATTTTGCATTATGGTATCAAAGAATCGAGTGCCCCAAGGTTCCATTGTTAATGGATCAATTACGGCAACATATAAACTTGGGGTAGTAAGGCAAAGCCCATATTCTTCTTGATTTCCATCTAGGTAATATGCATTTTCATAAATGGCAGGAATGCCTGAAGAACTTTTTACGTCACAAGTAAGTTGCCTCAAATTAGGCCCAAAAAGTCTTTTTCTTTGACTTGTATTATAGGCAATACCATTAAATCCATTCTTTTTAAATTGAAAGAAATGGTCTTGTCCCCAGCCTGATTTACCAACAATATATTGAAAAGAACTTTCCCTCCAAGTTGGGTTGGGCTCATCAATAGCTACCCTCCAAAAATAAACCATACTGTCCTCACAGACCAATGGCAAGTTTATTCCTGAAGAAGCCGATATCCATTGACTTGGATTTACTTCTTTTACACCTCCAAATCCTGAAACCACTGCATATCTTTTTTCCGGGCTATTAAACAAGTCTGTCGTGTCTATTTCAAACCTGTAAGTATTAAATTCAGCGAGTGGATTCACTGTTGAAGCTTTTAAAGTAACGCTGTCATCCGGAACAACAGCAAACTCATAAGGTATTACAGGAAGAATGCCTTCTACATTGATAAAAAGTGTTTTATTGATTTGATTATTGTTCAGTTCATCATAAATTTCATCGATATTATCAGGTATATCTGCCTTGATTGTAAAATTATTTAGGCCAACACCGATATTGGATTGTAAAGGCATTTTAAACGATAAATCATATGTGTAATCCAAATTAGGAATAGCAAATACGTAAACTGAATCAGAATTGCTGTTTGGAAAATCTCTTGTGACTTCTAAGGAAAAAGTATCAGTAATCGATTTACCCAAATTTTTTAAAGTGATGTGCATTTCTATACTATCAACGGTAAGATCAAGTTCTTGAGGTGAAAAGGTGATGTTCTCTTCCAAAAGTTCAATCTCAGGTTTTTCATGATAATTTAAGCGTATCATGGGGTCACCATTGTATGTCATTTGTGTCGTTGTGCTTTCTATGGCAAGCCCTGCACCAGGGAATTCCATGGAAGCAACTGTCGCTTTCAGTTGTTCACCAATCGTTGAACCGTAATTTATTTCAGTAATTTGTTTGTAAAATAAACTTGCGTATGAATTTAGAACATTTGCAAAACCTAGACTAATCTGCCCTAAATATCCAATTGCACCGCTTCCTGCAATGCCAACAAAAGTTTCAGATTTGGAATTTCCTGACTGAAATATGTTGCCATTGTAACAAGAGTTGGTGAAAATCAAAGGGTATTTTCCGTTGTTATTCCAATTTGCTGGTTCGTCAATGTTAATTTCAAATCCAGTCGTAGTTGGAGCAGCATGTCCAAAAAATGTTATCAACGAAACACCTTCTTGAATGCGATCCATGATGACATTCAGTTCAGAAGGGCTTAAAGGCGTATTCCCAACTTTTGCAAAAGTATGTACCAAGCCACCAAAGTATTCATTTTCAATTTTTGTTTCTAAGGTGGTCATATAACTCTGAAAAGTACTTTGTTGCGTAGCATTTGTACCGCCTACAAAATGTAATACATGCTTTTGCCAATCTTTCGTTGAAGTATTATAAACAGATGATTGATTTTGGTTGGCATCAAATAGTTTAACCTTGTCCAAATAATCCAACAGTTCCTGATTCGTTTGAACTGAAATTCTTCCAGTGGGTATTAGCGGTGTCCATTTTGTAGTTCCTGGTAAATTTGCAGTAATTAATACATCGCTTGAAGGTTGACCAAATGAAGGTATAAGTGATAATTCGTAATTGACTGCATTATTTCGAGTTCCCGGACCAGTGGAAGAAAGTCCAGAAACATTCGCCTCTCGAATACCTTTACCCATTAAAAACAAGCCCAAAGGTTTTTCTGTAGCCAAGTCGTAAATGTGATGAGCAAATCTTCTTATTCCATTAATATGTTTTGGAATTCCTCCCCCATATTGTTGATAAAGTTCATTGATATTGGCAAGAATTACATTGTAGTTTCCTCCGTTCGGATCGCTGGAGCGGTATGAGGCGTATTCTACAGACGCGGATTGCAATTTAGGGTGATATATCATCAATAATGCCTGCTCAACATTATAAATAGATGTATTTGCATAATTATTAAAACTTCCATTTCCATTGACAGCCTTCAATGAATTAATCACTTTAAAATTAGAAGCATCTTCAATCACAACCTTTTGATCAGATCCATCGGGACTATTGGCGAATAATAGAGAATAGTTGCTACCATTTGGTATTAACGCGATTTTTTTTGGAGCTGTACCCAAAACAAATAAAACAGGATTTGAAGATGTAATATTTGATAAATCAATTCTAATTTTTGTTTGCGAAGCACTGTTAATTACCTTAAAAGATGAATTCATCAAACTCCCAACTGAAGGATTTCTGGGGTAAAGAAAAGACCAGTAATTCAATGATTGAAAATCCGTTGTCGCCCCTTGATCATTTACAATCGAAACTTTATAATTTGTCTGACCAGATGCGGGTATTATGTTTGGATTAAAACTTTTATTGAAATGAATGGCTTTGTAGCCTTGAAAAATTGAATCCGCAATAACTATATTACTTGCTCCAACTGTGTGTCGCGAATGGTGGTTTCCTGTACCGGTAAAATTTGCATTGGAAACACCAACTGTTACGGCATTGTATAGTACATCAGGAGCGTCTGGTCCTTGATAAATATGATCCAAAACGGTACTGCTCCAATTTGTCCACGTGAATCCACTGGCGCCATTTACAGGTGAAAGTCCCCAGCCTTCTCCAGAAGTGTAAAAAGAACTTGACGCATCAGAGGTTTTTTCTCCTTCGTTGTAGGCACTGTTAAATGATTGAAATTTCTCAAATAAAACATAATTTGATGGAGTATAATTGGTAATGGCTTGATCACTTTCAACGACAAATCGTTTGTTACTGTTTTGACTGTTCCATGTAAAGAAATACTCAATAGTATCGTTATATAAACTGTATTTTGGATTACCGAGGTCTTCAGGATTTTCATATAAACTAGTGTCCAACCAACCATCATTTTTTTCGGCATAGAAAAGAATAAAATCTCCAGAATTGATCTGGTTGTCACCGCCATCTTCAATGTAAATTGGTATTTCACTTTCTTTCCCAAAAATTTGAATGTTCGAACTTGAAAATAATGAAACAGGAATTCCTGATGAAACTAATGTTGAGTGATCCAATTTGTGGATTCCGGATTGAACAACCTTAAAAGCGTAATACTTTTGATTGTAGTTTATCCATTCATTCCCATAAACTTGAGCATTTAATGTTTCGGAATATAAAACACATGATAAAATGGCAATGAAAACAAACAACTTTTTCATATCACTTCATATTGGAAGGTTTTTTCAATTTCAATCTTAAAGATATGACGTGCGAATATAGCGCAACGGATGCATCACCTATATCGGTGAATGCGTAATCAAGATAAAAATTCTTAAGATTCACTCCTAAACCAATGTTTGGTTGAAAATTTAAAGATTGACTATCGTCAAAATTTTTAACATATTGAAAATTTGAAAAACCCGCTCGAACTGTAACATAGTTTTTAAATCCTACCGAAATCCCCATGTGGGGATCAATTGAAAACAATCCGGTTCTTATTAATGTATTTCTTCTACCATCAGTACTTACATCCAAGTCCAATTCACAAGAGGCATACAAACCAGATTCAGTGATGTCAAATTTTCTATATCCAGCAAGAATAAGTTTTGGCAAAGTGAGTTCAAGTCCATTTTCAGGTAAATCGTTTCCAGTGGCAAGAAATACCTCTTTTGTAGCATCGTCCAAAGTGAAAACCCAAGCATTGAAAGTTGAAGTCACGTCACGTAACATGCCGCCAAATTTCCATTTGTTTCCCAAATCATATTGAATGCCAGCATCCAAACCAAAACCCCACGATTTAGCAAAATCACCTACTTTCCTATGAATTACTTTGAAGTTTCCACCAACACTAAGTCCTTCAACTCCAAGTTTTCTGGAGTAACTTGTTAAAAATGCATAATCGGCAGCAGTAAAACTGGTTATTTTGTCATAATCAATGTTGCCTGCATTGTCTATGAGTTGCGTTGTGTTTGGAATGTCATCAACAGCAAATCTAATTACTGAAAAACCAACCGCACTTTTGTCATCGATCTTGTGCGCCAAACCCAAATAATCATATTTTGCAATTCCAGCAAAGTACTCAGAATGCATTAATCCAACTTCTAGCCAATCATTAACCTTGGTTAATCCTGCTGGATTCCAATAACCCGAGTTTACACCTGAAGTTTGGCCAACCACTGCATTCCCCAATCCGAGAGCGTCTGCGCCTATTCCAATAGATAAAAATTCGTTCGAGTATTTCGGAGCAAGCGAACCATCTTGTCCATAAAGCTGAAAAGAAATTATACTTATAACACAAATGATAATCGACTTCATTTATCGGTAGAGATTAAAAATTTCAATTACTTAACACCATAATCGTAAAAAAATTGTATACTCCGCTTTTGACTCTGTAATATTAAAAGGTAAATTTACGGAATTCAATTTTTATATTCTGATTTAGATTTTGATTTTTTAATGAAGTTATTCACCTTGCCCAATATCCTAACTGCCTCAAATCTATTTTGTGGTTTAATTAGTATTTTATGTTCAGTTAGTGGTCGTTTAGATTGGGCGCCTATATTGTTGCTTTTTGCAGCATCTTTTGATTTTCTTGATGGTTTTGCTGCCCGAATATTTAAGTCAAATAGTGAATTGGGAAAACAGCTGGATTCCCTTGCTGATGTTGTGTCTTTTGGTGTTGCTCCCGGAATAATGATGATGGTTGTACTGGTTGTCACAATAAATTTCGGAGGACCTGTATATAATAAGGAAGCATTTAGCTCCCACGTTCACTATGAATGGAATACATGGGTGAACGCGCTTTTTTATGGTGTGCCAAATGGTATGGATGCATCAATCAAGTACTTTCCGTTAATCGCATTAATAATTCCTATCCTTTCGATGTTTCGACTGGCAAAATTTAATTTAGATAAGCGGCAATCAAATGGATTTTTAGGAGTTCCGACACCACTAAACACTTTATTTTTAACCTTTTTTCCATTACTACTTTGGTTTGATTTTGGAAAATGGTCCTTTGATCCAAGACCATATCTATACATTTTTGACACTTATATTGTTGGTGCAATAACCATTGTAATGGCCTTTTTAATGATTACAGAGATTCCATTAATGGCTTTGAAATTTTCAACCTTCGATTGGAAATCGAACTACATTAAGTATGGTTTTCTTTCAATAAGTGCGGTTTTAATTATATCGCTGAAAGTTTGGTCGATACCTATAATTGTATTTTTATACCTAATTTTATCCATCTTTAATTTCAATTTACAAAAACAAAAAAATGAAGTTCAGAGCAGAAATTGACGTAATGCCACACGATGCCTTACTTGATCCACAAGGAAAAGCAGTATCCAACACCATGAAAAGTATAGGCCTTCCTGAAATCGAAGACGTAAGAATTGGTCGTCATGTCAGATTGTTTATTGATGCTTCATCAACTGAAGAGGCTTCTTTAAAAGTTGAAGATGCTTGTAAGAAATTGCTGTGCAATCAAATCATGGAAACCTATTCTTTTGAGATTCATCAAGCTTAATTTTGACCGTGATAACGGGAAAGAATTACATTGGACAACGATTGTCTGCTGAAGGTCAAATAACTTTTCAAACATACAATCACTATCTAGAAAAAGAAAATCCAACTTTATTTTTTGATGCCACATCTGCCGAAATAAATGAAGCAGTAGTGCTTGCGTCAAAAGCTTTTGAAGAATACAAGTTTTTCTCATCACAGCAGAAATTAATGTTCTTTCGAGCTCTGGAAAGTGAAATGCTCGTTGCAAGGGAGAATGTTTTGGAATTGTATCAATTGGAATCAGGGCTTTCAAAATTAAGGGCTGAAAATGAATTCAATAGGACGATAACCCAAATTCAACAATATTCAAGACTGCTCGAAAAAAATGAATTGATTATACCGTCTATTGATACTTCGATTCAAATTCACAATCAGCCAAGTGCGGATACACGTAAAATAAAGGTTGGTATTGGGCCAATTGTTGTTTTTGGTGCAAGTAATTTTCCTCTTGCATATTCTACATTAGGTGGCGATACTGTTTCTGCTTTGGCAGCAGGATGTACAGTTATTGTGAAGTCGCATCCCATGCATGCAGGTACAGGAGAGTTGGTCGCAGAAGTTATCATAAAAGCTCAGAAATTAACGAATCTTCCAGACGGAGTATTTTCAAATCTTAACGGATCAGGTATTGAAGCTGGTGCTAAATTAGTTAACCACCCAATGGTGAAAGGTGTTGCTTTTACCGGTAGCTTGCAGGGTGGTAAAGCCTTGTTTGACATCGCGGCGAAACGTAATGAACCTATTCCAGTATTCGCAGAGATGGGCAGTCTCAATCCAATTGTGGTTGATAATCGCTCCTTATGTGAGCATATGGATAAATGGACCAGTGATATAGCAACATCAATAACCAATGATGCGGGTCAATTTTGTACAAAACCTGGGTTGATTTTTATAGAGTCTGGAGAAAATGTAGAGGATTTCATCCAAATACTTAATCAAAAGGTTCAAAATAATGGTGCTAAAACAATGGTGCATCCAAGACTTAAGAATAACTTGGAAAGTCAATTGGATAAACTTTATGAAGTGTTCAAATTTGATAGGTTCCAAATAGATTCTAAATCCTCAGTTTTTCCTCAGGCAATTAGGATTTCTGGATCCTTTTTTATTTCGAATTTAATCTTCAAGGAAGAGTTTTTTGGTCCTATTTGTATGGTCGTAGAATGCAAAGACCATTCAGAACTTACTGATTGTCTTGAATCATTGGACGGTCAGTTGACGTCATCAATTTTTGTTGATCCCAAATTTCACACCGATCGAAAGATAATGAAATGTATATCAATATTTCAAAACAAGGCTGGTCGTGTAAATTTTAATAATGTTCCAACTGGGGTTAGGGTATGTGATTCAATGCATCACGGGGGTCCGTTTCCTGCCTCAACAGATAATAGATTTGGTGCAGTTGGAATTGATGCGATAGATAGATTTTTGAGGCCTATATGTTTTCAAAATTTCCCTGATGCATTGCTTCCAGATCTACTGAAGGATAAAAATCCGTTGAATGTGCTGCGTCGAATTAATGGAAAATTATCATTCGCTGAAATTATAAGATAATTTTCGTAAAAAATAATGTAACATTTCAATCCGTACATTGTAATGCTTACATTTGTAATTGTTTATAATTTTTTAGCTATGACTGAAGAAGATAGAAATGATGGTGGAAAAAAGACATCCTTAATTTTAATGGCCATAATTTTACTTCTTATCGGAGGTATCGGTTATATGGCCTATTTGTGGTCGCAAAAAAATGAGGAGTTAAATGCTTGCTCTGAAGGTTTCACAAAAAGTCAAACTGAATTAGATGGATTAAAGAAATTGCTCTCAGCTAACTTAGGAGATAGAGATATTAATACTGCAAGCGATTTAAAAGCAGATTTTTTAAACATGCTTCAGACATATGATGCGTTAATTGAGCAAGACAAAAGCAAAGCAGACTCATTGAATATTCAAAAGGCAAAAATTCAAGCCTTAATTAACGAAATAAACAGCACAAAAAATATGAATGCATCTCAATTGGCAAAACTTAAAAGAGAGAATGAGACTTTGAGAGAAATAATGCGGGGCTATGTGAGTGATATTGTCAAATTGAATGAGGAAAAAGATAATTTGACAAGAGAACTAGATGATAGAACGGTTAAATTGAATTCAACAATAGAAGAAAGAGATGTCTATAAAGCTGATGCTGAACAAAAGGCAGAGCAGGTTAAAAAAGGGGCAAAGTTACAGGCTTATGGGATTGTTACTGAGGCGCTAAAAATGAAGTTGAACAATACTTCAGAAGTAACAACAAAAGCCAAAAATACAGTTCAAATACGTTCTTCCTTTACCTTGTCAGAAAATACGTTAGCGTCAGCAGGTACAAAAGTAATCTACATGCAGATTATGAATCCGGATGGTAAAACAATGCAGTCCAAATCAACCAATGTGCTTCAAACTGATAGTGGTCCAATTTCTTATTCAGATAAAAAAGAAATAGATTACAGAAATCAAAGTGTAGATGTTACAATTTATTATGATTTGAAAGGACAAACAGCGCTTTCAGGAAATTATAAAATTAAGATTTATTGTGACGGAATGTTAATCGGTTCTGATAGCTTCACATTAAAATAAAATGTTTCGATAAAAAATAATGGTTAATATTTTTATAGCAAATTTAGACTGGGAAATAACCTCTGATGATTTGCGAACTACCTTTTCTTCTTTTGGGCCTGTACTATATGCTCATGTTGTTTTTGAAAAAGATACCAAACGTTCTAAGGGTTTTGGTTATGTAGAAATGGCTGAAACAGACCACGCAATTAATGCAATTAATGCATTGAACGGAATGGAAATTAACGGGCGTAAATTGGATGTTAAAATTGCCTCCCCAAAAGGGAATCGTCCAATTAAAAATAAAGAAGAGTCTAAAAAGAAACCCCATTTTCAAAAAGCTCAAAGGCCAAACTAATATTAATTCTATAATCATTAAACAGTTTAAACACGATGAGTCTAGATAAAGATCAAGGCTATGTTAATTTTAATATTAACGATATTGGTGTTGCTACAATTGAATTTGGGCACCCAATGAGTAATTCACTTCCAGGTAAAATTTTAAGCAAACTTGCTGAAACAATTACAAAACTCGGAAATGACGATCAAGTGAAGGTGATTGTTTTAACTTCAGGAGGTGAAAAAGCCTTTTGTGCTGGAGCAAGTTTTGACGAGTTAATAGCGATTAAAGATTTGGAAACCGGAAAGACATTTTTTTCTGGATTTGCCAATGTAATTAATGCATGCAGAAAAGCTCCAAAATTAATTATTGGTAGGGTTCATGGTAAAGCTGTTGGTGGTGGTGTGGGAATTGCATCTGCAGTAGATTATTGTCTGGCAACAAGATACGCAGATGTTAAACTTTCTGAATTAGCAGTGGGTATAGGTCCTTTTGTTGTTGGGCCTGCCGTTGAAAGAAAGATTGGACTATCAGCCATGAGCGAACTTGCCATCAATGCAACAGAATGGCGTTCTGCTGAATGGGCCAAGAAAAAGGGTTTATTTACAGATGTTTATGATTCAACGGAAGAAATGGATGCTGAAATCCTAAAATTGTCAAACAAGTTAGCGAAATCAAATCCTGAAGCCATGGCCCAGTTGAAGTCAATTTTCTGGCAGGGAACAGATCATTGGGACAATTTGTTGATTGAGAGGGCAGCCATTAGTGGTAACTTGGTATTGAGCGACTTTACCGTGAATGCTATAAATTCTTTCAAATCTAAATAATTGATCGGAACCTCTTTTCTCATTATTAATGGTAAAAGTGAATTATTTCCATTCTTTTTTAAAAAATCATTTGTTAATAAATTTAGAAGTTCTATCTTTGCACCCCCAAAATAGGGTAAATGTCTTATTTAATTGAAGAATTGTGAATACGTTAAGTTATAAAACCGTTTCTGGTAATAAGGAGACTGCTAATAAAAAGTGGTTGGTTGTTGATGCCGAAGGTCAAACAGTTGGTCGTTTGGCAAGTAAAGTGGCTAAGATTATCAGAGGAAAGCACAAAACCAACTACACACCACACGCAGATTGTGGGGACAACGTAATTGTAATCAATGCTGAAAAAATTGCTTTTTCCGGAACAAAGCTAGTGGATAAAGAATACGTTAGATATACGGGTTATCCTGGTGGTCAGCGCATTACTACGGCTCAAGAAATGTTAAGCAAGCACCCTGAGCGTTTGATTGAAAAGGCTGTAAAAGGAATGCTCCCTAAAAATAAATTGGGAAGAAAGTTATATACGAATCTTAAAGTGTATGTTGGAGCTGAGCATAAGCAACAAGCGCAACAACCTGAAATTTTTAATTTAGATACATTTAAATAAAAAGCATGGAAGTAATCAATACAACCGGTAGACGTAAAACATCTGTTGCACGTGTATACTTGACAAAAGGATCCGGAAAGGTAATCGTTAACAGAAAAGATTATAAAGAAGCATTTCCTGTCGCTGTTCTTCAATCAAAAATTCAACAACCATTCGTATTGACCAATTCAACAGGACAATATGATGTGAAAGTAAACGTGTTTGGAGGTGGAATTAATGGCCAAGCAGAGGCAATTCGTTTAGGTATTTCAAGAGCATTGGTTGAGGTTGCTGAAGAAAATAAAACATTATTAAAAGCTGAAGGCTTAATGACACGTGACCCTAGAATGGTTGAACGTAAGAAATCTGGACAGCCCAAAGCACGTAAGAAATTCCAGTTCTCGAAGCGTTAATTCGGGCTATTGGTTGTTTAGTATCCAAACTACAAAGTATCTTCCGAAAGGACCCTTTGTTTGTTGTGATGTACTAGTGCCTTGAATGGCAATAAAGGAATGTAAACAATTTTAAAAAAAGAAAAATGTCAAAAGTTAATTTCGAAAATTTATTAGAAGCAGGTGTTCATTTTGGTCACTTGAAAAGAAAATGGAATCCTGCAATGGCTCCATACATTTTTGAGGAGAAAAAAGGAATTCATATCATTGATTTGAACAAGACTATCGCTCATTTGGATCAGGCTTGCGCAGCAATGAAACAAATTGCCAAGTCAGGTAAAAAAGTATTGTTTGTTGCAACAAAAAAACAAGCGAAAGAAATCGTTGCCCAAAAGGTTGCGGAAGTGAATATGCCGTTTGTTACAGAAAGATGGTCAGGTGGAATGTTAACCAACTTTCAAACAACAAGAAAGTCAATTCGTAAGATGGCAACCATTGATAAAATGAAGTCCGATGGCTCATGGGAGACTTTGAATAAACGAGAAAAGTTATTTAAAACCCGTCAGCGTGAGAAGTTGGAAAAGAACTTTGGATCTATAGCCGACATGACGCGTCAACCGGCAGCTATATTCATCGTTGACATTTTGAAAGAGCATATTGCCTTGAATGAGGCTAAACGTTTGAATATCCCTACTTTCGCAATGGTTGACACCAATTCAAATCCTAAATTGGTTGATTTCCCTATTCCTGCTAATGATGACGCAACCAAATCTATCTCTTTAATACTTGATGCCATTTGTGGTTCTATTAAAGAAGGTCTGGAGGATAGAAAGTCAGCTAAAGGAGGTGAGAAAGAAGAGACTGCTGAAGAAACAGTCGGTGCAGAAGCACAACCAGAATCAAAAGAAGGAAACGATTAATAACAAATTTTAAATTTATTTGAAATGGCAATTACTGCTGCAGATGTAAATAAGCTCCGTCAACAAACTGGAGCAGGAATGATGGATTGTAAAAACGCCTTGGTGGAAGCTAATGGTGATTTTGAAACTGCTATCGATATCCTAAGAAAAAAGGGACAAAAAATTGCTGCCAAAAGAGGTGATAATGATGCGAGAGAAGGATTAATTATCGCTCAGTCGAGTGCAGATGGAAAGTCTGGTGTAATTCTAACATTGAATTGTGAAACAGATTTCGTTGCCAAAAATGATGGTTACAGAGCACTTGTACAATCTTTAGTTGATATTGCTTTAAATAATATGCCTTCATCTATAGATGATTTGAAAGCATTAAAATATGACGATAGATTGACTGTTGACGAGAAAATAACGGAACAAATCGGTGTAATTGGAGAAAAATTAGATTTATCTAATTACAGCACAATTAAAGCTGATAAGGTTGTAGCATACAACCATCCAGGAAATCAGTTGGCTACACTTGTTGGACTGAACAGTGGTTCAGAAACTGCAGAAGATGCGGGAAAACAAGTTGCAATGCAGGTAGCGGCAATGAATCCTATTGCTTTGAATAAAGATGGGGTTGATGCACGTACTATTGAGAGGGAAATTGAAGTAGGTAAGGAACTTGCAATTCAAGAGGGAAAACCTGCTGACATGGCTGAAAAAATTGCAATGGGAAGATTAAACAAATTTTTCCAAGAAAATACACTGTTAAGTCAGGCTTTCGTTCGTGATAATAAGTTAACCGTAGCTGACTTTCTGAGTTCATCTGAGAAAGATCTGACAGTTACAGACTTTAGACGATTTTCATTAAGTTAAAAATAAGAGGCTATCGATTGATAGCCTTTTTTTTTGTTTTAGGTTTTTTAAATAAAGAACATAAATTATATTTGTTCACAAATAAATTGATTTTGAATTACAAGCGTATTCTGTTAAAACTAAGTGGTGAATCCTTAATGGGTGATAAACAATTTGGTATAGATAATTTGAGATTGGCGTCATATTCCAAACAAATCAAAGAAATCCATAATTTAGGTGTGGAGATTGCAATTGTTATTGGCGGAGGGAATATTTTTCGCGGAGTTCAAGCTGAGGAAGGTGGTATGGACCGCACACATGGAGATTATATGGGAATGCTTGCCACAATGATCAATTCAATGGCGCTTCAGGCTGCTTTAGAAAAAGAAGGAATTAAAACACGATTGCAATCTGCAATTGAAATGAAAGAAATTGCTGAACCTTATGTTCGAAGAAGAGCGGTACGTCATTTAGAAAAGGGAAGGGTAGTTATCTTTGGAGCAGGAACAGGAAATCCTTTTTTCACTACTGATTCTGCAGCATCACTTAGAGCAATTGAAATTAATGCGGATGTTATTTTGAAGGGTACTAGAGTTGATGGTATCTATACTGCCGATCCATTTAAAGATAATACAGCATCGAAATATGATCGAATCAGTTTTGATGAAGCATACGAGAAAGGGTTAAAAGTAATGGATATGACAGCCTTTACATTGTGTAAAGAAAACAATTTGCCAATTATTGTGTTTGACATGGATACTCCTGGAAATTTATTTAAATTACTTTCCGGCGAAAAGGTTGGAACTATTGTGAATAACTAGGATTAGAAAATAAATTAACGATATGACAGAAGAGGTTCAATTAATATTTGATGAATTCAAATCTCAAAACAAAAAGTCAATTGTTCATTTGGAGAATGAATTTTCGAAAATTAGAGCTGGTAAAGCAACTCCAGCAATGCTCAATGGAGTAATGGTTGATTATTATGGATCTCCAACAGCCATTCAGCAAGTGGCAAACATAACAACAATGGATGCGCGAACAATTACAGTTCAGCCTTGGGAAAAACAAATGTTGAACGAAATTGCAAAAGGAATTATTAATGCAAATCTTGGTTTCGCTCCACAAAATAATGGTGAAGTTTTAATAATATCTGTTCCACCACTTACAGAAGAACGACGCAAAGATCTTGTTAAAAAAGCAAAAGCAGAATGTGAACATGCGAAAGTAGGAATTCGGAATAACCGTAAGGATGCTCTGGATATGCTAAAAGATCTCAAAAATGAAGGTTTGTCCGAAGATATGTTCAAGGATGCGGAATCCGAAATTCAGGGAATCACCAATTCTGGAGTAAAAAGAATTGACGACTTACTTGAAGTCAAGGAAAAGGAAATAATGACAATATAATTACTTATTTAACTTTTATTTCGACTCGTCTATTTGCTTGTCGTTGTTTTTCATTCTCTGCATTTGCATATATTGGTTTGGTATTACCATATCCTACAGCCGTAAGTCTACTTTTACTTACACCACTAGTTATAAGATATTTCATAATTGTTTTAGCTCTTTCTTCAGACATTTTTTGAGTCGATATTGTATTTTCGCCTTCGGCAAAAACATGTCCTTGTATTTCAATTTCAATTTCACTATTAAGTAAAAGGAAATGTGTTAATCTATCCAGTTCATCTTTACTATTTTGACTCACCTCTGCTGTGCCAGCTTCAAATTCTATTTCTTCAATTTTCATCGTTTTCCCAACCCCAATTTTATCAAGATGTAAAACGAATAATTCATCTATTTTTCCTGTGATTTCAAAAGTAGTATCCTTAAAGAAGTATCCTTTGGCTTCAGAACTTACTATTACTGTTGTAGAACCACTTGAATTGACTAAAATATCGGATCCTAGATAAATGGAGTTCAATTCTTCATCACCTTCAATTGTCGTTGTTGAAAAAACAGGGGCATCTGTTTCAAGATCTCGAATTGAAAATCTAATAAGAAAACCATTTTCGTTGCTTGTGTTATCAACAAGCTCAATTAATTCACTATCAGTTGTCTCAGTGGTGTAGTTAAACTTAAAACTAAGATTCCCTGTACTTTTTGCTAACGTGCTAAATCCAATAATTAATTTCTGCCCTGTTTTAAGTTCAATATCGTTTAACTCAGAATCAGTCAGTTGAGATTTTGTGCTTAGAGTGGTTTGATTTTTCTTGGTAATTCTTAAATAATCTTTAGTCGAACCATTATAAATAGTATTACAACTGATGTCGTATCCCATAAAAATCACCATTTGTATATATTCTCTATCTACCTCTGCCATAAAAGATGCAATCCCCTTTTGTGTAGGAGTAAAAGAAACCCAGATCATATTTTTGTCCAATGAGTCTTTTAAAACGGAATTTTTTAAAAAATCATCCTTCTTGCCAGTTTCGCCAGTAAATTTTAAATTGTAGGTTCCAGATTTTTCAATTTGCTTAAAACCATCGCAGTCTGAAATGGAAAAAGTGTTTTTTTGTGCGAGAAGATTAAATTGAAATAACAATAAAACTAATGGGAATAAATACTTCATAATTTTTAAAAAGTAGAATTAAACATGAATAATGCCAATTTGTCTAAAACATTCATTTTACCAAAACTGAAACGTTTCCTTTTGTATGCAGACGAAGTATAATGTTCTTGTCATCAAGAAAAATCTGAGATAAATCTAAATCTTTTATGTCAGCTTTTAGCATAAAAAGTTCATTATTGTTTTTATTTATCTCACTTTGAAGTACTTTTTTTAAGTTATGGAGTTCATTATCAATATTGTATTTGGCTTGCTCTCTTATGGTCGAAAGAATTTTATCGTTCAACAACCATTTCGCAGTTCGGAGTAATAAATTTTTAGATGATAAATCATAATCAAGATTAGGAAAGGATATTTCATGTGACACGGCATCATAAGTTGGTTGACCAATAAGATATAATGTTCCTTTTCTTTTTCCATCAAAGTTAATTTTCAAAGTTATTTCTTGATTTACAGTTCCAGATATTTGCAAGTCCTTAATAATGAATGCATTTTTTTTAATGAAAATAGTATCATCTTTTATTTGATCGGTTATTATGCCACTGAGAGAATCATAACCGGCGTAAACATCCAAGGCGATATTAAATCCATCATTTGCATTTATTTTGGTAAGGTTTGGCAATTTTGTATTACCCTTAGTAATTGAAGATGTTGTAAAGGATGGTTGTAAGCTAATGGCCACATCTAACAGAGCTTTTGTGCCGTTGAATGTTAATTTATTTAAAGAAATGTTTTTCGGATTAATATTTAAATAGCCAAAGTCTTCAAAAGGAATTGGTGTATTTGCCAATTCCCAAAGTTCGTTCAACTGTGGTTTAATATCTAAGGCCCTTATTTGTTCGTCGATGTCGTTTTCCAGATCAGTTAATACAGGCGTAAGTTGTTTTTTTAATTGTCCTGTTACATCAAAACTAAAAAGTGAAACTTCACAGGGATCAATCAATTTGAATTCCTTTAATTCTGTTGACGATTTGAAAGTATAATCATTATTCACTGCAATCGTCGTAGCATAGGATAAGCTCATTTTCCTCATGGCTTCGTCTACACCACAACTTAGATATATTCTGGGGATTATACAAGTTCCTTCATCATCAAACAAATAAGTGCATGTGGGGCAATAATTCATTGAGATACCATAGGCACCATTTACTTTGTAATTCATGGTTGATTCAGATCCATAGAAAACAATAGGTTCTCTTTTAAATGTATAAGAATAACTTACTCCTGAGCAATTTTCTTCCTCACCTTTTAGATTATTTGGAACGGATTTTTCTGCTTCGTTCAAATATGATTTTAGTTCTAATGTAATTGGTGCATGAATGGTTGAAAGGGTTGGTATTATTGGAGGTAAAGGGGATACCTCATAATCAGGTGCTTCAGGCGAAATAGTACCGCAGCCAAATGTTAACAGCAAGATTGCTCCTATACCAGCGATTTTTTTCAATAGAACTTATTTACGATTTTTTTTGAGAAGAACTGTTTGACAGTAAATAGGATTAAAACTTGCAACGGTTATGTTTCCACTATTACCCAAATCGTCAAAAAGTTCAGCATTTGTAACATTTGTTGGCTGAGAACTGAATGAACCATACAGCTCAAATCTTAGGGTATTCTTTTCAATTTTTGCTAATGAGGAAGCGTGAAACATTCCGTCCACTTCAAAAAATGAAACGAAAGCGTCATTGCGGTAACTTAAATCTATTTTGGTTCCATCAAGTTCATCTAAAACAAAGTAATGTGGGGGACTTCCAGCAGGTTTACAGATTAGGTAGTTTTTTGTTAATTCGCCTAATTCTTCACTTTTATATGTCATGATATAGGTCCAACTCGAGTCCTTCATTACCTCTTTAAAATCGAAAATAACTTCAATTTCTTGTTGTTGTCCCTCTGTTCCAGATGATAAAAACATCGTTCCGGAATACCTACCTAACCAGTTTTCAGGGGTGAATTTTTGAGCCAAGGTCATTTGTTTACTGTTGCAAATGATAGCTACGGCGACTAAAATAATGGCTTTTAAATTCATTCAGTTAATGTCTCAATAATCTCATTAAATGTTTTACTTGGGCGCATAACACTTTCAGTTAAATCAGCATTCATGGCATAATATCCACCTAAATCTGAAGGTTTTCCTTGGGCAGCATTCAATTCAGAAAGAATTACACTTTCATTAATAATTAAAGCATCTGCGATTGGTTGGAATTTTTCTTTTAACTCCAGATCTTCAGTTTGATTTGACAAAGCATTAGCCCAGTATAAAGTTAAGTAAAAATGGCTTCCACGGTTATCCAGTTCACCTACATTTCTTTCTGGAGATTTATTTTCTTCAAGTAGTTTTCCAGTTGCCAAGTCAAGTGCTTTCGCCAAAACCCTTGCTTTTTGATTATTGCATACAATTGCATTGTGCTCTAAGGACGCTGCAAGAGCTAAAAATTCTCCTAATGAATCCCATCTTAAATGTCCTTCTTGTATAAATTGTTCAACATGCTTGGGAGCTGATCCACCTGCTCCTGTTTCAAACAATCCACCACCATTCATTAAAGGAACGATTGAAAGCATTTTTGCGCTTGTCCCGACCTCTAAAATTGGAAATAAGTCTGTGAGATAATCTCTAAGAACGTTACCTGTTACCGAAATTGTATCTTGACCTTTCACTATCCTTTCCAAGGTATATTGCATTGCGTCGTTTGGAGAAAGAATTTGAATTTCTAATCCTGAAGTGTCAAGTTGTTGAAGGTAAACTTTTACTTTGTTAATAAGTTGGGCATCATGTGCTCTATTTTCATCTAACCAAAATACAGCAGGTGTTTTTGAAAGTCTTGAACGGTTAACAGCCAATTTAACCCAATCTTCAATTGGTCCATCTTTTACTTGGCACATTCTCCAAATATCTCCTTCTTCAACATGATTTTCAAAATATATTTTTCCACTGGAACCAACCACTTTTACTGTTCCATTTTCTTTGATTTCAAAAGTTTTGTCATGTGATCCGTATTCTTCCGCTGCCTGAGCCATTAGCCCAACGTTGGGCACTGTTCCCATTGTTACAGGGTCAAATGCTCCATTTTTCTTGCAGAAATCTATCACAACTTGATAAATTGTTGCGTAACTGCTATCTGGAAGTATTGCTTTGGTATCTTGAGATTTACCATTTTCATCCCACATTTGGCCTGAATTTCTAATCATCGCAGGCATAGAAGCATCAACGATAACATCACTTGGAACATGAAGGTTGGTAATACCTTTGTCCGAGTTTACCATGGCAACTTTAGCATTATTATCAAAACAAGAGGAGATAGCAACTTTTATTTCATTTCTGAGTTGCTCAGGTAAGCTTTCGATTTTAGCCAATAAATCACCAAAACCATTTTTCACATCTACACCCAATTCGTCTAGAGCATTTCCAAAATGATCAAAAACATCTTTAAAATACACCTTTACAGCATGACCGAAAATAATCGGATCAGAAACCTTCATCATTGTTGCTTTGAGATGAAGTGAAAGAAGTAAGTTTTTTTCCTTTGCATCTTTTATTTCCCGCTCCAAAAAGTTAATCAATTTCGACTTACTTATAAAAGTGGCATCGATAACTTCCTCAGCTTGCAAAGGAGCCTCACTTTTTAAAATCGTTTCATTGCCATTTCTGTCGAAAAATAAAATTTTGTATGTATCCGCATCTGTAAGGGTCAAAGACTGCTCGTTATGGAAGAAGTCTCCCTCTTTCATATATGCTACATGTGTTTTTGAAGTTGATAGCCATTTGCCCATTGTATGCGGATGTTTTTTGGCATAGTTCTTAACTGAAAGTGGTGCACGACGGTCTGAATTCCCTTCTCTTAAAACTGGGTTCACAGCACTTCCCTTGATTTTGTCGTAGGTAGCTTTAATTTTCTTTTCTTCATCATTTTTTGGTTCTTCAGGATAATCCGGCAAAGCAAAACCTTTATTTTGTAATTCCTTTATTGCTGCTTTTAATTGAGGTATGGAAGCGCTAATATTAGGCGTTTTTATAATGTTGGCTTCTGGTGTTTTAGCCAACTCTCCAAGAATTAAAAGTGCATTTTCAACTTTTTGATTTTCTTCTAAATATTCTGAAAATGCTGAAAGAATTCTGGAAGATAATGAAATATCTTTAGCCTCTATGGAAATGTTTGCAGACTTTGTAAAAGCTTTAACTATTGGCAAAAGTGAATAGGTCGCCAGTGCTGGAGCCTCATCGGTTAAAGTGTAGTTGATTATTGATTTATTTTGCATTTAAATGGAATTAAGAACCGGTGGCAAATTTATCCATTTAATGGCTAGAAATAAAGGATATTTTAAAAAATTAAATAATAGAAATAAATAAAATTAATAATGATATTTGTCAAGGCATATTTTTCAAGAAACTAATCATTTTCCTGAATGCAATCGCACGATGGCTTATGTTGTTTTTTTCTTCAAGAGAAATTTCCGCAAATGTGTTTTCATAGCCATCGGGGATAAATATCGGATCGTAACCGAAACCATTTTTACCTTGTGGCACTGATCCAATTTTCCCTTCAATAATACCTTCAAAAATATAGGTTTTATTATCAATTAATAAAGTAATCACCGTTCTAAATTGTGCAGATCGGTCCGTTGCAAAGCGCATTTCGTGCAATAGTTTATCCACGTTATTTTTATCATTAGCATTTTCACCAGAATATCTTGCAGAAAGCACGCCTGGAGCGCCACCTAGAAAGTTAACTTCCAAACCAGTATCATCAGCAAAACAATTTTTGTTGGTTCTCATTTGTATGGTTTTAGCTTTCAATAGAGAATTGCCTTCAATAGTGTTTTCAGTTTCAGCGATGGTTTCATGAAAATTGATGTCATTCAAAGACAGTAACTCCATCTTTTCAGGAAGAAGGGATCGTATTTCAATAACCTTATTTTGATTGTGGGTAGCAAAAATTAGCTGCATTTGTTTGAAAATTTAAGACTTGTATTTCAGTTTTGTGTCTCCAATAAACTTAGAAATAAACTTTTGTTTGCAAGAACAGAATAATTTTTTTTCACGCTTTCACACCCTGCTTTACCAATTGTTTGTCTTAGCATGTGATCCTCAATTAATGAGACCAATGCTGTTTTCCAGTCATTAGAATCCTTTACTAAAAATCCATTTACACCATTATTTAAAATTGTTTTATTCACTCCAACAGCCGACATTATTGTTGGAATTTCTAAAGCCATGTATTGCAATCCTTTAAACCCACATTTACCCTCAGCCCATATGTTGTCTTCTAAAGGCATGATGCCAATAGAAAATTTAACAAGATCTTCAATTTCTGTTTCTTTTCGCCATTTTGTATAAACTAAATTTTTCAAATCTAAATCTGGTTTTTCATTGGAAATGATGTGGATTTCAATTGGATATTTTTCTTCAATTTCCTGCAGTATATGAACAACGGTTTGAAGGTATTGCATCGTGGTGTGTGTGCCTGTCCAACCTATTATTGTCGGTTTTTTATTGTGTTGACATTTTAAATTGTGATAATTTTCAGTGTCGATTGTTGTCGGTAAAATGGTAACATTCTTATTAAATTGTTTCGCATAATTTGCCAAAAAAGCATTTCCTGCAGAAACACGATATGCCCATTTAATACAATATTTCACCTTCCAATAAGCTTTTAATCTGTGAAATTTTGAGTTTCCTTCACTGTAATTGGGTAGCCAAATCGCATCATCGAAATCGTAAACGTATTTTTTTTTCAAGACTTTTGCAATAAACCATTCAATGATCGGAGGACCGATATGTGTTGCTTCGCGATGAATGAAAACAATATCAAATTTCCGGAGCTTAAATAGCAATGAAAATCTTTTGAAATAGGATGATAAAACCACCCAAGCTTTGCGAAATGCGCTATTGTTTGTGTAGAGTAATTGCCACGATTTAAAATCATAAAAGGGAAATAATGTATAGGTGTAGTCATGATCTTCTAAAAAATCGAAGTATTGTTCAAATCTAAAACGCTGCGATGGCGCTTGGGCGTATGGATAGGGAGCAATAAAAGCAATTCTCTTTGGCATACGTTTACTTTTCCTTTGTTAATCCACTGAAAGTCAATGACTCATAAACTGTTTGATATCTCGCAACACCTTCCCTCAGACCAAATTCATTTTGAGCAGCTTTGGAGGCTTTTGACTTATCAAACTTAATTCCTTCATCTAATAGATGTTTGTATGCTAGACTCTCAAAGTTAGGAATTACACTTCCTGCACAATGTTCAATAACAATTGTATCAGTGTCTCCAACCCCCGAATTGCAAATTATTGGTATGCCCATCGCCATTAATTCTGCCTGTTTTGTCGGTGATGAGGCAGATTTGGAAAAAGTGGGCTTGATAAAGAAGATCGAATAATCAAATGTCAGTATGTAAGATGGCACGCTGTTATGAGTACTTTTTTTAATTATTATCGATTCCTCTGATATTCTTTTAGATTTAGCGCGTTCTAAAATATAATTTGGATTTTCTGCAGTTATGAAAAGGAATTTTGATGAAGTATATTTTTCTCTAAAAACAATATAAAAATCTAACATTTCGTCGAGCATATACCATGTTCCAATCGATCCGACATAACCCAAGACCATGTCATTTACAGGAATATTAAGTTCCTGCCTAATTGAATTAATTTGGTCCTCAGAATAATTGTCTGGATTAAATTTTTCCAAATCTACACAACAAGGAATTACAGTAATCTTGCTTTCTGAAATAGTTGGTTGCATTTTCAAGATTTCTTTTTTACCTGCTGATGTTAAAGAGATGATATGATCTGATTTGATGAAAAACTGCTTTTCCTTGCCTTTAAAGAAATTGTAAACCCTTTTGAAAACTGGGTTGTTGCCATTCCAAATACCTCCTTCAAGGCGTTCATCTGCCCAAAAACCTCTCATATCGAAAAGAAATTTGGTCTGATATTTCCCTTTAATGCTCAAACCTATTAAGCCAGAGATGTAACTTCTACAGTGGACAATATCAAAGTTATGTTTGATGTGCAGTGATTTTGCCATAGCAGACATCCGCTTAACATCATAAATTGTTGAAAGTAATGGTGGTTTTTTTGTGTATGATAATGGATGCCAATGTATACCTGATTCGTCGCACAAATTTTCAATTTTTTTTCGATCTTCCTCAAACCTGCCTTTTTTTTCAAAACTGATGAGATGAAATTCATGCCCTTGAATTGTTAATCCAATGAGATAGGGTAAAACCTGAGATTGGCCTAATGGGTCGGTCATTCCATCGTACGATATATAAAGAACTTTTGCCAAATTATTTTCGAATTATTTCATCCACCGTTCATACCACATTTGAAACATTAAGAAATACCAAAGTTTTGAAGCCATTTCTTTTTTACCATTGAAAACATCAGTTTTTAATTTTTCGATAAAATCGGTATTAAATAAATTGTGTTGAGCCAATAATTCTTTGGATAAATAGGTTTCAACAACAGGTTTTAAATCTTTCGCCAACCAATCGGCAATTGGAATTGCAAATCCCATTTTCGGTCTTGCCATCATTTCCTTGGGAACCATATCATGAACAATTTCCTTCAAAATATATTTTTTAATTCCAGCATTGTATTTGAAATTGTCGGGAAGTTGCGCAGCCCAATTGATTAAATCATGGTCTAGAAAAGGTTCCCGACCTTCCAAACTAACTGCCATTGAAGCACGATCGACTTTTTGCATGATATCATCTACCAAATAGGTTTGGAAATCAATTGCCAACATGTATGATAAAGGTGTATTGTATTCTGAATTTAGTTCTTTGGAGAAAAATGCCAAATCCCGATTATCTTGGTGCGAAAACTTGAGAATTTCAACCAATTGTTCTGATGTAAATTGCTGACTTAGGCTCATCATTACAGCTTCATTATCAAACTCTTTAAGCAGTTTTTTTACCTTTTCATAACGTTGATGAAAGTTGTATTTTTTCTTCAGAATTGGAATTTGATTCGCAGGAATTAATCCCATTGCTCCTGCCAATGATTTTCTGAAAATTTTCGGTATTTTTTCAAGTTTGCGCCCATATTTGAGCATGTAATCGTAACGATTGTAGCCGGCAAAAAGCTCGTCTCCACCATCAGCACTTAATGCTACCGTTACATGTTTCCGAGCCATTTTACTCACTAAAATCGTTGGAATAGCGCTACTGTCAGCAAACGGTTCATCATAAAAGAAAGGAAGGTCCGTAATCAAGTCCAATGCATCTTTAACGGTACAATTCAGTTCGGTGTGGTCTGTATCGAAATGCTTAGCGATGTCCTTCGCGAAAGGGGCTTCATTTAAACCGATATCGGGAACACCAATGGTGAAAGTTTTCAGTTTTTCTGTAATGTTTTGTTGAAGTAATCCGGTGACACATGTGCTGTCATATCCTCCGCTTAGAAATACTCCCACTGGAACGTCAGCCACCATTCGCAATTCAAAAGCTTCTTTCAGCTTATTTTTCGTGATGATTTTTGCTTCCTCAAAATCTATTTTTAGTTTAGGTTTGTTAAATGCATCATAAACGTTCCAATACTGACTTACTGAAAGTGCACCATTCCTTAAATCCAATTCAAGATAATGACCAGGTTGAAGTTTATTGCAAAATTTAAATATCGATTGTGAACCAGGAATGTTTCCATATTGAATAAAATCAGCTACCGCATTTTTATTTAGTGTTTTATCAAAATTAGGATGAAGGTGGAAAGATTTTAATTCCGATGAAAACATGAATAGTCCCTCGTGTAAGTAGTAAAAAAGCGGTTTTACACCAACACGATCGCGAACTGCGGTTATTTTATGTTTTTCCCTGTCGTAAATAACAAATGAAAACATGCCTTTTAGCTTTTCAAGACATGCAGTTCCCCATTCCTTATATGCATGAAGGATCACTTCGGTATCTGAATTTCCAGTAAATTGATGACCTTTGGAAATTAGATCCTTTCTTATATCCTGATAATTGTATATTTCTCCATTAAAGGTTATAAATAGCTCTGAAAAGGACATCGGTTGTTTGCCAGTTTCACTCAAGTCAATGATCGATAATCGCCTATGACCAAGACCGAGAGTACCATGTTTATTTCCGTCAAAATAAACCCCACGACCATCAGGACCGCGATGCGTCAATACATCGGTCATTTTGTCTAAAATTTCCGGAGTGGAATAGCTGTTAAAATCAAAAAATCCTGATATTCCGCACATTAAGGCTAAATTAGTGACTTCTTTGAAATTATTCGTTCTAAAATGTATCTTTAATTACGAATTATGAAGCATGTCATTGTTATAGCATTGATTTTGATTACCATTTTGTTTGGTGTGCTAATTGTTAATCAAAATTCAAACGATATTGTAAAACAAAAAGATATCAAAAATGAAGTTGCGGGTAGTAATCAAAAAAGTGAAAAAACTAAACTTGATACCATTGCTACAAATGGTGATACCATATGGTTGAATGTTTCATATTTAAAGTTATTTCCAGTAAGTTTTTCAATAGCTGGGAAATTGAAAAAAGGTGATGTTCCTTTTAAATCAGGAGAGTTTGTTAAAGAAAATGATTTTTTGGTTGCTCTTGATATGTCTGATTATTTTCGACAATTGAGCAAGTTGAAATTATCAATTCGGGACGAATTACTTGATCTTATTGGAGCCAATCCAAAGTTGCAAGAGCCCGAAGCATTTATCAAATGGAATCAATTTTTAAATGATGTTGATATCAGCAAAAAACTTCCAGAATTTCCTTCTATATATAATCTAGAGGAAGATCAAATTATTCGAAATTCTCAAATCGCTGGTCTTTATGTAACGTGTCGAATACTCGAGCAAAACGCCCAAAATTTCTTTTATTTAAGTAAAAATGAAGGATACATTTGGGAGGTTAAAAAGAAAATTGGTGATGAGGTGAAGGCAAATGAAAGTTTCTTAAGAATGGCTCGGTTGGATGATTTGGTATTTTCAAGTAACGATGAAAACAATCCAAATCTAAATGAGAAGAAATTCTCTTTGTTTAATGAAAAAAATCAAAAAATAGGAATTGTGAAATTGTTGAATGATAGGGACTTTAAATTTAAATTGGTAAAGATATCGAACAAGTCAATTTCAATTGATCCGAAAGGTAAATTCTACATATTGCAACAAGAATTTTAAGCAAATTGCTATACAGAAGAAGGAATTATTTGGTTTTTCAAGTCTTCTAATGTTTCTTCTATTTCTAATAGTAATGCTTTGTCCGATTTTTTTGAAACAAAAAACATTGCTCGACTAAGCAGGAGTTTGATGTAGTTCGAAAAGTGAAAGGCAAAAATTCCAGATGCAGCAATAAAAGGAATTGCACAAACTAGGATAAGAGTGCCGCATGAAAAATAATATTTGAGAAATATGAAGATCAACAAATAATTTAGAGGGTACAAGAACAGTCCTATCAGAATTGCTACCGGAGCATAGTATTCCTTGGTAGTGACCAGCTTCGGCATCAGCAATTGGGTCAATTTAAATGGGATTATATGGAAGAATGATCCAAAAAGAAAAATAGGGAAAGCAAACAATATAAATAATGGTATCAAAAAATATCTCCTTAGGTAAGAATCATTTTTCGCTTCTAGTATAGCCTTTGGATGAATTCTCAAATGATCCATTAACCATTCAAGTTTCATGATTTTCGCTTCCAGTTCCATATAAATTTCTGAATCATGTATTTGGAATTCCTGAATGCGCTGTTTGACCAGTTTGTATTCTTGTTGTTTAACTTCAATATTTTTGAATTTATTAAATGTTTGGAGCGCCAGAAGTATTCGTTCAATAAAAATTTCTTGATTTTGATTATCGGTTCCTATAATTAAATTTTCTATTGCCACCCTAATTTCATTGGTAAGCAACTTTGCAGTTTCTGAAGGTTCGTCAACATACTTCGAAACGAATGTTTCAATTTTAAAGGCTTTTCCAACATTTGCGAGAACTGAACTTCTAAACCTATGTCCCTTCGAATAAAAAAATCCAATAGGACAAATTTTTATGCTTTCTTTTATTTTGTTGCGCTTTTGAACTTCTAAAGCAATGCGAGCTGCCCCAGTTTTAAGGTCACGAAGTGTGTTTTCCATCATGCTATTTCCCTCAGGGAAAATAACTAGTGTTCCACCATTTTCTAGAACTTCATAACATGCCTCAAATGAAGTTCGATTATCAACTCCTAAAGTTTTTGAATCCATCGGTCTGTTGATAGGAATCATGTATAATTTGCCCAAAATCCACTTTTTAAAGGAGTTATTAAAAAATGTTCCTTTCGTGAGGTAATAAACGGGTTTTTTTATATGATAAGCAATAATCCAAGCATCAATTAAAGTATTTGGGTGATTGGCAACTATAATCATTGGACCGTTTTGATTCAACTCATTTTTGCCCTTTACTTTGATTTCTCGATAGTAAAGACGCATTCCATTACCAATAATAAATCTCAAAATACGGTACAGCATATTTTCTTGACGCGCAAATTTTATTTAAAGTTAGTGCTAATGTCATTATCATGCGTAAATATATTAACGTGTTATTTGCTAATTTTGCGATGTGTTCAGTACCAAGGCATATTTAAACAGTAATGACGGCTCAGGAATTCTTGCGTTCGGTGAGCTGCGCAGGTGTATTTTAAAAGTTTCAGATGGCTTTCAGAAAATAGAAGATTTTCTGAATAAAAACAATTCAGAATACATATTCATGTGCCTTTCTTACGATTTGAAAAATCGATTTTACCCACTAATTTCGACTAATGAAGATGGATTAAGTTTTCCAGATGCAATTTTTTGGATTCCAGAATATGTGGTGAAGATCAATAGGGAAGAAATTTCTTTTCTCAAAGGCGAACGCAACAATGAGAGTTTAGATTTTTTGAGTGCCTTTTTGGAAGAAGAAACCGATCGAAATTTTCACAATTATCAAATTGATTTTCAATCACGAATAGATTTTGAAACATATATTGAGACAGTTCATCAATTAAAAAAACACATTCAAAGAGGCGATATTTATGAAGTTAATTTTTGTCAGGAATTTTATGCGGAGCACTGCGAATTGAATTTTCCAATGGATGCTTTTTTTAAAATGAACGAAGTGACACAAGCGCCTTTTGCGGCTTATGTCCAATTTGATGAATTTTCAATTTTCTGTGGAAGTCCTGAACGTTTCTTGAAGAAAGAAGGTAATAAACTTATAACTCAGCCAATAAAGGGAACCGCACCAAGAGGGTTTGATGAAAAACAGGATGAAAAAATCAAAGAACAATTAAGAAACAATCCAAAAGAACGATCAGAAAATATCATGATTGTTGATTTAGTTCGAAACGATTTGTCACAGGTGGCAGCAAAGTCCAGTGTTAAAGTTGATGAACTTTGTGGTATTTACACTTTTGAGACGGTACACCAAATGATTTCTACTGTTTCATGTGAACTGCGTGAGAATATTACTTTTCTTGACATATTAAAGGCAACTTTTCCCATGGGGTCAATGACGGGTGCGCCAAAGAAAAGAGCGATGGAACTTATTGAAGAATATGAGTCTTTTAAGCGTGGACTTTATTCCGGAACAATCGGTTATATTGCGCCCAATGGTGATTTTGATTTAAATGTGGTGATAAGAACCTTAATCTACAACGCCGAAAAAAAATACCTTTCTTGCGCTGTAGGCAGCGCTATAACCATTGAATCAGAGCCTGAAATGGAGTTCAAGGAATGCCAAACAAAGATTGACAAGATTATTAAGGCCTTGCATGCGTAATATTGAAACGCATATTAAAGCTTTTCTTCAACCTTATCACAATCAAAGAATTGCGCTTGCTTGTAGCGGAGGAATTGATTCCATGGTTCTTTTGCATGCTCTGATCAAGTTGAATTTTCATCCGATAGTATTGCATGTTAATTATCATCTTCGAGGTGAAGATTCCGATTTGGATGCGATATTCATTAAGTCATATTGTTCAGACCATAGTATAGATTATTTTGATTTGAATACAGATTTAAAATCACAGCTTAAAACTTTCGGCGGAAATCTTCAGCAAGAGGCAAGAAAAGTGAGGTATGATTTTTTTAATTCTTTTGATGATGGAAATACCAAAATTTTATTGGCGCATCACGCAGATGATCAAATTGAAACTTTTTTTCTCAACTTGACAAGGGGAGGAGGGATGATGGGTTTGTCATGCATGTTGGAAGAAAATGAGATGTATTTAAGGCCCTTGCTTCCTTTCTTAAAGAAAGAAATTCATGCATATGCTTTAAATGAAAACCTCAAATGGCGCGAAGATGTTTCCAATGAGAAATTGGATTATTCGAGAAATAAATTACGACATGTTTTCATTCCGGAAATGGAAACCCAACATCCAAAATTGAAAAGTGATGTTTTGTGTTTGATTGAAAAATTCCAAGAGAAACAAAGACAATTGGAACTTGATGTTAAGCCAATTTTTGATGAGGTTTGTAAGACGCACATTCTTAAATTTCAAATTTTTGATTCCATGAATCAAGAGGAAATTAATGAACTGCTAAGAATGTTTGACATAAAACCATCTTATTACTCCAGATTAATCAAACTCCGAAAAAGTGAAAATGGTAAATTTTTACAGTTTTCAGCGAGTAATGTCAATCAAGACATTCAAAAAATATTCAAAGAAGATGCAGCTTTCAGATTTCTAATGAATGAAGAAAATACGAAAATCCTCAAAAAAATGGTGATTGAAAAAAATGTTCAACTTCCAAATTCTTTCGATAAGTTTTCCATTTACTTGAATCCCGAAAAGATTGTTGGTGAATTAAAACTTAGAAAATGGATTGATGGTGATCGGATGAGACCAATAGGTTTGTCAGGTTCAAAATTGGTATCTGATATTTTGAAAGATGGAAAAGTGCCTCTAGCTTTTCGGGAAAATCAATGGGTAGTTCATGACGATAAAGATCTTCTTTGGCTTGTTGGATTCGCGGTAAGTGTGGTGGCGCTTGCAAACAATACCACTCCAGTTTGGAAGGTAAGTGTGGAAGCAAAATAAGATTCCTTAACTTTACTACCATGATTCCATTACCGAAAGATTTTGAGAAAAATGTGCTTAACGACCCTTTTTTGGATAATTCCCTACTTTCAAACATGGATTCGACTGCACCGATTTCTATCCGTTGGAATCCCAAAAAAACAAAACCAGAATTGAATTTGTCAGAAACCATTCCTTGGTGTGAGAAAGGATTTTATCTAGATAAACGACCGATTTTCACCTTAGACCCCTTGTTTCACGCTGGATGCTATTATCCGCAAGAAGCAGGATCAATGGTTTTGGATCAAGTTTTAAGACAATTGGACTTACCTTCTGCACCGAAAGTTCTCGATTTATGCGCTGCACCTGGAGGTAAAAGTACTTTGATTGCAGCATTTTTAGAGGAAAAAGGTTTACTTGTGGCCAATGAATTCGTTAATAACCGCGCCATGGTTTTAAAAGAAAATCTGAGTAAATGGGGAGTTTCCAATGTAATCGTAACAAATAATAAACCTTCAGATTTCAATCAACTCACTCAATTTTTCGATGTTATTGTTGCCGATGTACCTTGTTCAGGCGAAGGAATGTTCAGAAAAGATCCAGACGCTCGAAATGAATGGTCACTGAAAAATGTAGAAATGTGTGCCGCTAGGCAAGAACAAATCATTGATGATGTTTGGGACGCCCTTGCACCCGGTGGATATTTGATTTATTCAACGTGCACGTTAAATGAAAGTGAAAACGAATCCAATGTATTGCGAATCGCACATGAATTTGATGCAGAAATCACACTTTTCGAAGTTCATGAGTCTTTCGTCAAAGGAAGAAATGGAATTGGTTATTACGCCATTCCGGGAATTACAAAGTCAGAAGGATTCTTTATTGCTTTACTCAAAAAAAATGATGGGCAAAGACAAAAGTTGAGGAAAGTTAATTTCAATGATTGGAAAAGCTGTAGAGATTTGTCTTCAATAGAAAAATGGAGTAAGATTGAAAATCATGACTTTTTTCAATGGAAGGATTACTTGTTGGCATTTCCAAAGAGTAGTTTTGAGGCTATTGCGCAAGTCCTGAGTAGTAAATTGTATGTCATTAAAGCGGGAACAACCATCTCCACTCTTTTAGGTAAAAAGTTCATACCATCTGAAGAATTGGCTTTGAATCCTTTCATTCGTTGCAAAGGAGAAAGTATTGAATTGACTTTAGATCAGTCTTTGCAATATTTGAAGGGTGAAACTTTTAATATGGCGCCAAATAATAAGGGATTTATACTTGTAAATTATCTGGGTGAACCTTTAGGTTGGATCAACCATCTTGGTAATCGCTTTAACAATTTATACCCCAAAGAGTGGCGCATTCGAATGAAAATTAATTGAGTTATGCGATTTTATTTTTTAATGTTGGCTTTTTTTTACACACTGAATTCTTGTACGAACGAGGTAGATGTTGTTGCATCGAACCTTGGTTCAAATACAAAAACCAGTTCCGAAAGCGACATTTTGGAATTGTCAAAGCTGAACTTTCATATTGACACTCCTGTTTGCGACGAGAACGGCTGCGAAGGAAGTTATTCGGGACCTGAATTTGTGGATGAAAGATATGTTGAGCAGCTAAATTTAACAGGGACAGATATCGCACATAATTTTTCCAATTTAATGGCAAAGTATGTTGGTCAGAAACTGAAGTCTTTATACGAGGAAGGAAATTATGTTAAGGTTGATTTTTCAAAAATTGTCATGACAACTAAAGGTATGAAGGATGGCAATGACAGTGTACACTATTATTTGAAAATCCCATTTGTAAAAGTAAAAAGGAGGCAAGATGCCATGACTGGTTTTGATCATAGCGGGGGATGGGGGCATGCTCCGGATATAGCAAAACGAAAATACAGATTAATCAATGCTAATCCACCTTTAGTACAAAACAAAAAAATATACATCAGTCCTTTGAAGAAAACACCGGAAGGTTTAGAAGAGTATTGGATACAATGGAAACATATTGCATATCAGTAAATTAGACATTAAAGATTCAAATTTCCTCAAAATTCAAAAAGTCAAAGAAGAAACAACCTAATTTTTCTTTTTTGTGACTCCCTGATATTTGTGTAAAGACCGTTTTTCGATAAATTCAGCACAATGATTACATTCACCCTTCTCGTTGAACACAATTATAGGATCAGAAGTGTCCATGACACAGCGTGTGCATTGCTGGTAATCAGTATTTTTTACGGGACAAAAATTAAAACCAGTCATATACAGTTGCTCGAGTAATTTATATAATTTTCCTATAAACTCTATTAATTATTAATATCCTTACAATAGTTGTGTTCAATTATAGTTGAATATTAAATGTTTTTGGTGACTAATTTTAACGCTAGGCTTTGGAAACTCGGTCGGTATAATTTTGAATGCTAGTCCAGTGTTCCACCGCCCTCGATACCATTTTTGGCTGATCGAGTGGCCGACGAAAGGAGAATGTATTGATTTGGCCAAAAATCATGCGGTCGGCAATTTAGTTTCAAGCAAGCCGTTATGAAAGTTAACGCGAATATTTATATTATCGGGCAGTCGCTTGTTTCTCATTGATCAATTCCAAAAACTTGTCAACGACATTTCTAATATCGTATTGCTGAAGATTTTTGACAATGAATTGATTGGTATAGTCTCTATGAAGAAATTCGTCAATCATAGATTTGTTGATATTCATCGGATTCACTGAAAGTATCGGTCGGCCTGTTATTCCGTAATCGATCAATTTACTTGGAATTTGTGCAGGACTATTTACATTTTCTATATTGATGAGGAAATCCATTTTCTTCAATTCCGCGATGAGATGTTTTCGTTCTAAAGGTGACTTCAAAACGAGTCGTTCTCCTAATTTCGATTGGAAAGGCTTTATGGACGAAGGATCGGGTGTGTACACCTCAAAACGGAAATCTTTTTCGACTGAACTTAAATAGTTCAAGAGGGTTTCCGGATTGCGAATGTCTTTGTAAAATACACCGGCATAGGCAAACGTTAAAATTGCATTGTTTGGCTCAATTCTATTTTGATCTTCTTCAAATTCAAATCCTTGGGGAATAACTCTTATTTTCTCATGATATTCGTTGTAATATCCTTTTTTTGCTTCTTCAACCGGAACGGTAATTAAATCACATTGTTCAGAAAATCTCCTTTCATACTTTTCAAAATAGGACAGATGATTTGCTCCTCCATTCAGCATAAAAGGGTCACCGCAGTCAGCTATCCAAATTGGCGGAACGAGATGCGCAGATTTTTTGCGCAAAGAGGCAACACCCCAATGGATCTGATGGGGATCGGCAATGGTGATCAATGCATCGTAATCGGGGTTTTTTCTCAAGATCTCGGGTACCCGGCGCTTGAATTCGATATTGGGAAATTCCAACTTCTGAAGAAGTTTTCCTAAGACTTTGTCTACAAGTGTCCTGCGCTTGTCGTTATCGCTGTTGTACGGATGAACCATCCACCTCAACGGTAGATTCTTTACCTTCACGCCATACTTTTTTTCAAAAGATGAATAATCGTACTTGCCCAGAACAGCGAATAAGGTCACCTCATGTCCACGTTTTCCCAGTTCTTTTACCAACTCAGTTGTTCGGTGCGCACGCGGAGTTTGCATCGGAAACAAATGTTGAGAAATTACAAGGATCTTCATGATCAAATAGCGTAAATAGTTCGGATTTGAGTGATGATCCTTTCGGCTGTTTTCCCATCCCAAAGTTCAGGAATGTCACCTTTTTTCCACGACCCTGCGAATAATTTTTCAAGAGCCGCAGATAAGTTTGCCGGATCTGTACCTATCAATTCATTGGTTCCCACAACACAAGTTTCCGGTCGTTCCGTATTGGCTCTCAAGGTCATACAGGGAATCCCTAAAACAGTTGTCTCTTCTGTAATTCCTCCCGAATCGGTAATTACCCCGAAGGAGTGTTTAACCAGATAATTGAATTCAGCGTAGCTCAATGGTTCGGTTGTGATGAGGTGTGGAACGACAATGTTATGTTCCTGCATCACTTTTTTCGTGCGAGGATGCACGGGAAAGATTACCGGGCAATTATAGCTGTGTTGTTGGATCGTCAGAAGGAGTTTTTTTAAATTTTCAGGATCATCAACGTTTGCAGGACGGTGAAGTGTGAGTACCAGGTATTTTTGATTTCCTAAATCATTTTCTTTAAAAAGTGCAGGTTCACGCAATTTATCCAATTGAGCGAGTAAGGTATCGATCATTACATTCCCAACGAAATGAATTTTGCTTGAATCGATTCCTTCCTTGTCTAGATTTTCATTGGCAAAACGCGAAGTGGTAAAGAAAAGATCGGTGATACTATCCGTTACTTTTCTGTTGATCTCTTCCGGCATGGATAGATCGAACGAGCGAATTCCACCTTCCACATGGGCAAGGGGAAGATTCATTTTTTTTGTAACAAGTGCGCAGGCCATGGTAGAGGTGACATCACCAACTACGATGACCAAATCGGTTGGAAACTGTGAGAGTTCTTTTTCGAACCCGATCATAATGGCTGCAGTTTGTTCAGCTTGTGTGCCGCTACCGACTTCTAAATTACTATCCGGTTCGGGAATGTTTAAGTCTTCGAAAAAGCTACCACTCATGGACCGGTCGTAATGCTGTCCGGTATGAACCAAGCGATAATCAATTGCCGCACCTTCCTTTTGTGCCTTTTTAATCGCATGAATTATCGGTGCGATTTTTACAAAATTTGGTCGGGTTCCGGCAATTAAGGTTGTGTGCATTTCTAATTGTATATTACAAAATTAAAACTAATCTTTATTAAGTTGAGAATGGAATTATTCATTATCTGAATAAATAAATCGACAAATTGTTTTAACAAGCAGATTGATCCAACAAAGCTTTGCAACATTGTTAGGATACAAATATTGATTGATAAAATTCATCCAGTACAGCTATATGCTTTTGAAAATTGAACATTTTCTCAACCTTTTCTCTGTTTACTGGTAGATATGACCAACTGATAATTTCAATCATTTGTTTTGTCAATTCATTAACATCATTTTCTTTACATAACAACCCATTAACATTATTTTCTACCAATTCAGGGATTCCACTATGATAAGTACTCAATATTGGCATTTCCATAGACATTGCCTCGACAATTGCATTCGGAATTCCCTCTTGATCTCCATTCGGAGCAGTGATACTGTGATGAACAAAAACTGTTGCATCGTTTAATAATTCAACGATCTGTTTTTGGGGTAGTTTACCTTTGAATTCAACTTTATCACTTATTCCAAATTTCACTGACGCATTTTTTACCTGTTCTAGAAATTCTCCTTCACCAATAAAGACTAGTTTTGCGCCACTTTCTGGTTTGACCTTTAAAAACTGATTGAAAGCTTTTAATGTGATATATTGTCCCTTTTTTGCATTAAAAGCTCCGGTTTGTATGAAAACAGGATTTTTCTTCTTCTGATAGTTTATTCTTATAAAATTACTGGTATTAACACCTGTATACAAAACCAAATTTTTTTTATTCAATGTGATTCCTTTAGCTAAAAGATTGTTTTTGAGTGCTTCACATACAAATATTGGATAAACATTTGATTGGCTTAGGATCTTTTTTAGATGTCGGACATAACTTTTATTCTGCAGTTTGTAGGACGCATCGTAGCCTCTAAAATTGATAAAAACAGGTTTGTCTGTTTTGTAATTATCCCACAGTTTTAAACCTTCATAGGCAAATTGGCAATGAATGATATCAGGGTTGAATGAATCTATTCTTATCTTTAATTTTTCATGAAATTCTCTGTTAAACCAATTACTTCTGATTTCAGCATTTTCTAGTTTCCATAGTAATTTACTTCGGAGAGAATGTGCAGGATAATGAATTATTTCCGATTGAATGTTTTTCGACTCATATTCTTGATCGCTGATCGCCGCTAAATATAAAGCTTCATGTCTGTGGGATATCTCTTCAACATCCTGACGGATAAATGTTGAACTGTAGGGTCCATGATCAGAAAAATACAAGATTTTCATTTTACGAATCAGTTTTTTTTATCGTGAAAATCGATTTCCGATAACCAATTTTTGTTTAGGTGATACCAGTCAATTGTGGCAGATAATCCTTCATCCAGTGAAACTTCAGGACTCCAATTCAGGATCCTTGAAGCTTTTGATATATCTGCCCAGGTACTGTCAACATCTGCGTTGTGAAATGGTTTGTTATCGATGATTGCCTTTTTGTTTAGGAAAGTCTCGATTTTGGAGATTAATTTTGACATACTCACAGGATTGTTTCCGCCACCTAGATTAATAATCTCGTATCCGGTTTTTGTGAATGCAGCTTTAATAGTCCCTTTGGCAATATCGTCTACGTAGGTAAAATCTCTTGCTTGTGAACCATCTCCATAAAGTAAAATAGGTTTACCTTCATCTATCCATTTAACGAATCTCAAAATACTCATATCCGGACGTCCTGCCGGACCAAATACTGTAAAATAGCGCAAGATTGTCACATCAATTCCAAACTGGTGATGATAAGTGAAAGCCATTAATTCAGCTGCTTTTTTAGAAGCTGCGTAAGGTGAAATAGGATTGTTAACAGGAAGGTCTTCTTTGTACGGCATTTCGCTTCCTGCATATATTGAAGAAGTAGAAGCCATAATGTATTTATTAACGTTGAATTTGCGCATTAGATCCAATAAATTCAATGATCCGATCAGATTTGTTTGTGCATAAATGAAAGGATTTTCCAAACTATAACGAACACCTGCCCGCGCTGCAAGATTGATAACAATGTCAAAATTATTTTTCAAAAAAACTTTTTCTAACACTTGGTGTGATTCAATATCTTCATTTAGAAATTTGAAATTTTCATGCTTCTTAAGAATTGACAAACGGTGTTCTTTAATTCTTACATCATAATAATCATTGAGATTATCGATTCCAACAACTGTGTGTTTTTCGGACAACAACAATTCGGCTGTTCTCGCTCCAATAAATCCGGCAACACCTGTAATTAAAATGATCATGCTTTATTTTATTTTGTCAAGGTTTTTAAAATAAATCCCTCTCTCATTAATCTTTGCTGCAAACTAATACAACTGATCAATCGTTTTTTGCAAAGGATTGCGCGAAGTGTATGAATCGGATGAGAAAGCATAATTGGATTCATTGCTTCCAGAGCCGTTATCTGTAATTTCGTTAATTGATCAATTCTTTCTTGGGACATGGGATTTAGGCTGTCCACCAATAAAAAAAACTGATAATGTTCAGTTTGCTCTGAAAAATAGGACATCCATTTTACGTCATGAATACTATTTCCGTTGGCAATGTAAAGAATCTTTTTCTTACTCATGCCGCCAAGTATTCGTTTTGAATCCATTTATGAAAAACATAGACAATCCACAAACGATGCGAATGGTCCTTTTCATTGCGTAAATGTTCTTGCCAAATTTTATCAATAAACGCATAGTTCAACGGTATGACTTGTTGTTGCGAAAATACCACTTCTTCAAATTGCTTTCTCCAGACATTTTTCATCCATTCACCAATCGGAATGCCAAACCCTTGTTTCTCCCGATATATTAACTCCTTTGAGAAATGTTTTTCAGCTATTTTTTTGGTAATGTATTTGTTTTTACCTTGGTGCATTATCGAATCATATGGAAGACTGTTGCTGAATTCGATAAGATCCTTATCTAAAAAAGGGGTTCTTAATTCCAGCGAATTGAACATGGTTGCACGATCGGTTTTTACCAAGTAATCATTCACCAAACGCGTTTTTATTGAAGCGTGTAGTAAAGTGTCAAATAGATCGGTTGTTTCTCCCAGAGCTTTGATGATTGCTTGTTCATGTTCACGTTTTGGAGCTTCATAAAACCCTTTATCATTGAAGAGTTCTTTTAAATCCTGTTGCGAAAACCCCATGTTTCTGTAGAGTGCACCCGCTAAAGTTACAGGGTCTTTTTTCATGACTCCTGACAAATAAGATGCTTTCGTTGAATTTGTCAGATTTTTCAAGACTGTCAATGGAACAGCTAAAAAACGTTTGTTGTACCATTGTTGCATACGCAAGCCTTGATTGTAGGTGCGATAACCTGCAAAAACTTCATCACCACCATCACCGCCCAAAGCCACTTTCACATTTTTTCCGGCAAATTTGGAAACATAATAAGTTGGGATTGCGGATGAATCTGCAAATGGTTCACCATATTCTTTTAATAATGCATCGACAATTGACAAATCGTCTGGGTTCAAGATTATTTCATTGTGTTCAGAACCGATTTGTTTCGAAACAGCACGAGCGTATGGCAGTTCATTGAACGATTCGTACTCAAATCCTACACTAAATGTTTTAAGTTGGGTAGAATAGTGTTTTGCAGCGTATAAGGAAACGAGCGATGAATCTAATCCACCACTTAAAAAACAACCAACGGGAACATCGGAGAGCAAGGTTTTTTGAACCGCCTTTTCAAGCAACAATTCGGTGTGATTCAACGTTTCTTCCAGGCTCAACGTTGTTTTTTGTTTATAATTTAAATTCCAATATTCGCTTAGTATTATTCCCTTGTTGCTAACTTGAATATACGTTGCGGGTGGAAGTTTTTTAATTTCTGAATAAATAGAAGAATCAATTGGTGTCGTCATCTCAGAGAAAAAATAACCTAAAGCATGCAAGTTAATTACCCGGGATATTCCAATTGCTTGAAAAGATCGAATATCAGAACTGAAGGCTAAAAACAATCCTTTTGAATGGTAATACAGTGGTTTTTCTCCAAATCGATCACGCGCAATAAAAACAAGTTGTTTCGATAGATCAATCAACGTGAAAGCAAACATACCTTCTATTTCCTTGAGCATTTGATCAATTCCCCAACGCTGATAAGCCACAAGAAGAACTTCCGTATCACTCGACGATTTGAAACTTGCACCTTCCTTTTCAAGGCGCATTTTCAATACTGGAAAATTGTATATTTCACCATTAAATGCGATGACACAGTCTTTCTCAGTATTCCACATAGGCTGTTTCCCCGCATCCGACAAATCAAGAATGCTCAGGCGTTTGTGAGCAAGTCCAAACGAATAATTAGGCGTATTATGATAGGAATATCCTTCCTGATCAGGTCCTCTAAACGTAAGTGGTTTCGCCATTTGACGAAGGATGGATTCATTAAGTTGAAGCTTTTTTTCAAAATCAATAATTCCTGCTATTCCACACATTTAAAGCGCTTTTTTGTAGATCATTGTTAAATTATCACAGTAGGTCGTAATGTCAAAATGGTTGGCAAAGTCAATGGCATATTGTGAAAATAATTCCAATGATGTTTTATCTTGAACAAAGGTGGTAATATAGTTAGAAAACAAAGTTACATCTTGTTCACCGATTATAAACCCATTTTCTCCATGACGAATCAATTTTTTATTTCCTCCACCATCCAATGTTACAACTGGTAATCCTGCTGCCATAGCCTCGATTAAGGTAAGTCCAAAGCCTTCTTTAAGAGCACTGTGAATATATAAATCGGAATTCCATAAGTATTCTTCTACTTGTTCTTGTAGCCCAACCAACGTAATGTGTTGTTGCAGGTGTAATTGGTTTATTTTTTCTTGTATAGCATCACGCTCAGCACCATCACCAACGAGTGTAAGGTGAACAGGGACTTGTTTAGTAATTAAATCATGAACGACATCAACTAAAAATTGGTGATTTTTATTCGAATCCATTCGTCCAATCGAAATGAGCTGAAAAACCAGATGATCCTTTGATGTAACAAACTTCGTAGGTTTTTTAAATCGTTTTACATCAATTGCATTTGGAAGTAAGTGAATTGGAAAGCCATTCTTAGGCAATACAGATTTTAAAAAGAGTTCAATATTCTCTGAAATGGCAATAAAATGATTACCTCTATTTGCTGTATACCTCTTTAGTAAGTATTTTTTTTCGAAGTAATTGGTTAAAGCACGCTTTGAGTTGAGTGAGCGCAATGCTAAATTGTTGAATGATTGCATTCGATCATGCGAATGAGTGAACCATTTGGCACTTGGGTAAAAGCAACTCCTTGAAATCACTTCAGCTTCATACAAATGCGTATGAACAATCGCAGGTTGAAAAGCATCAAGATAGGATTGAAGCCCATTGACAGTATATTCATTTTTATGTAAAAGCGATAAGCGCACATACGATGGAATGATTTCGATAATTGGTTCAAGATCCTTTACATTATATTCAATTTGATTTTCGAAAAGAACCAATTTTACATCCAACGACGGGTCCTTGTTCAGATGCCGCATAATGTCTATTACAATTCGCTCGGCACCGCCCTTTTTTAGGTTGGGAATGATATGGAGGATTTTCATTTTTTTAATTTCGCTTTGATTAATTGCAAGTAGTCTGTATCACTTTGACTGATACAGTGGACGCCCATTGCCTCACTTTCATGTGCAACCAACCCCCAAGATTCATTAAAAGACATATATAAATTTAAATCCATTGAGCCTAAAATTGACAAAAACACTTCTCTTTGCAAATTTTTGCCATGTTCAACAATTCGCTCCTCCATTCCCAAATACTGGAAAACACTTTTATCTAAAACGTGAACAATAACATTTTCAATCATTAAAGCATGAATGACCTGATTGTGAAGGTTCTTATTAAAAGTATCTGCCCCAAATACACCGATATGAATTTTACTTCGATCGAGTTCTAGTTTTTTAATATCTGGAGGTAGTTGAGGTGTGGCAAGAGGTTGGTGGTATGTCTTAAAACCATATAGGTTGGAAAATACGTTATCCAAGCCATTTTTGACGAACCCAAATCTACTTATGACATCGGTTTGGCCTAAATGAATTAATTTGGAAACGAACTTTTGTTTGTCGATTTCATGAAATTCACTAATGGTACCGTGAAAAATAATTTCTATCGTTGCGAATGGGTGAAGTAATTCAATCCAATTAAAAAAGTAAGGAGCAAAACCACTGATTATGACTTTTTTGAAGCGAACCTCGTTTATACTTGCACAGATTTCTATTGTTTCTTTCTCAGAGAAAATTGAATTTGAGTACCATTGAGGAATTTCTATAGAATTATTTGGGAATAATCCGGTTGTTGCATTGGCAATGCCTTTCCAATTACCTTCTGTAGGCGATCCGAATAAAACAATGCAATCGTTTTGTTTACGAATGGATTCAATTTTATTTTTTAAACCTTCGATTAGAATTTTGTTATCCGGTCCAAAAAATTTAGATTTTAACTTTTTGATCATACTTTAAAAACGACTTCATTTGCAGATTACCTTTATTGAGGTGCTTGTCCAAATGAAAATAATAGGTATTAAATATTTCTCTTTCTAAATGTAATAATTCTATTTCTTTAAAATTCTTTTTTCTTCTCAGTAAAAGGATATTTAGAAACAGATTAATTTGAATAAGAAAGCCCAAAAGATTAAACTGTAATCGATTAAATCTTTTATAGTAGAAAAGATACTCTGAGATTTTTATTTGTTCATTTCTGCTTTTGGACTGGGAAGTGCTTGCTGAGTTCACATGAAATAATTCTAAATCACCACAAAAATAATGTCTAAGGCCTTTTAGCTTAGATCGATAGCACAATTCCAAATCTTCGAAATACAGAAAAAAATCTTCATCAAAGAACAATTCATATTCTTTTAATTTAGATGTTCTAATTAAAAAACATGCACCGCTAACAAAATCAACTTCATGATTGAGGTAATGTTGAATGTATGGGTCATATTTCACATGCTTTAATCGAAAGATTCTTTTGAAGAATATTACAAAAGGATTTTTATTCATTTCCTTCTTAAATCCGACAAAGTTTCTTCCTGTACCGATAAGCAATGATTGATCAGTGCTTGAAATAATTCTTGTGGTTAAAAATCCAAGTTTATTTTTGAAAACTTCATTTTGGGTTTGATAAAATGAAAGCAATTGTCTCAAAAAACCTTCCTTAAGCGTGGTGTCAGGGTTTAAAATTAAGGTATATGTCCCCGTCGCGTTGCGAATCCCCAAATTATTTGCTCTTGCAAAGCCAGCATTGTAACCACTATTGATCCATTTGACCTGAGGAAAGTATTTTCTGATGAGTTCCTCTGATTCGTCTCCAGAGTCATTGTCTACTATTATAATTTCATAGTTTATTTCAGCCGTAGTATCAATGATCGATTGCAAACAATCCCTGAGAAGTTCTGGAGTTTTGTAACTGACGATTACTATTGAAATATCGATATCATTTCCCTGCATAAATCAACTGTATTTACTTGTTTTGAATCCATTAACTGAAAAATGATATATCCCGTTCAAATAGTTCGTCAATCGTTCAGAATCAGTAGCGTTTCCCAAGGGCATTCGTGTAAGTGCTTGCAGGTTCTTATGGTTGTTTTTAAAAATATTCCCAGGTTGATTTAGTGTGGATGTTTTAAATCCAACATTTTTGGCGATTTGCAAATCACGAGAACTAACGTCAAATTCTCCTCCGAAGGGATACGCAAAATGTTTCACCTCTTGACCAATGTATTTTTCAATTTCTTTTTTTGATGCTGACATTTCGCTTTTCACAAGGTCAGCGGTTTGTTGTTTCACCGAAATATGATTCATGGTATGTGCACCGATTGAAATTAGGGGTTCTTTGGATAAGGTCCTTATTTCTTCCCATGTCAATGCTTCAGACATGCACAAGTGTTCAAGTTCGGATTTGGTTTTTCCGAATGCCTCCATCAATACCGACTCCAACTCCGGTGATGGGATTGACTTGATTGATTCACCAACTTTTCCGAATTGACTATAGGCTTGTTCCTTTGTCTCCCATTTGTATTCGACTTTTCCAACCGATGAGTTTAAAATAAAGTGATTTGCTGTCTTTAAGTGTTCTTCAAATAAGTACCACCATAGAAGTGCGTTACCATTTGGAAGACAATTGGTGATATAAATCGTCGCTGGGACAGCATGTTTTTTTAATAGGGGTAGGGCATAGCTTAGGTTGTCTTTGTAGCCATCATCAAATGTGAGACAAACAAATTTTTGTGAAAGGGATATTTTGCCTTCAAGCCATTCATGCAGTTCGTCTAGTGAAATAAACTGATACCCTTTTTCTTTGAAAAAGAGAATAAACTCTTCAAGCTTTTCTGGTGTTATCGCAAGATCTCTATTCAAGTCAAATTGATTTCTTTCATTCTCAGGTAAAACCCTATGGAGCATAAATATCAGGCCTTTTCCAGCAAACAACGGTTTGGAAAAAACACCTTTTGTTTTGACAAAAAAACCAAGAATTTTACGTTCAATCCAATTCATGTTTAAAAGGTATCGTTATCCGAAGCGGTAAATTTCATCATTTCAAGCGGTATTTTATTCGTAAAATTAATTCCCCCCACGGGATAATTCACTTCCATTGGTATACCATGTTTTTTGAACATGCGTTCTCCCCATGTGTCAGAGCTAGCATGGAAGCGCAAGTGAGGCAATCCCATCCAAAATGCAATGTTTTTCAGTTTTCGAATGACTACTAAAAATTCAGCTTCAGAACATTTTTCGAGGTCTCCAATAAGTAAAAAAGTATCATCAAATTTGACCCACACATTTTTTCCATTGACTTGAATTAAATAGTTTTCTTCATATGATTTGTAGTCGAAAAATTCTTTCGAGTGATCAATTACCGGATGCTCTGTGGTATGACACGAGCTTTTGAAAACCTTACCTTTTTTCTTTAATTTCAAAAGGAATTGGCACCATTTGTTGTGAATAGATTGAGGTAGCCTGAATGTATTTTTTAAGCGAATCCAAGGAATGCATTTCACTCTGATAAGGTAGGGGGTTAAATTGTCGAAATGCGTCCAACCGAGACGCTTTATAAATCCGGGAAATGAATTTTCATTAGGAAAGCCAAACACACAATGAAATCCATTTTCTTTGCAATATTCGTATGTTTTAGTTGCCAACTGTGTAAACAAACCTTTTCCAGTGTGATTACTGTGAGTCATGGTATCGCCTGACTGTGCGGCCAAGTAAAATTTTCCTTGATACTCAATTTGGCAAGGATAGACTCCGTAATATGCAGCTGGTGAATTATTTTCATCGTAGGCAATGAAACCAACAAATTCGTCTCCAAAAAGTCCCGTTTTTTGCTTTTTTAAGAATTTTTCTTGCTGCATTTTTTGTCCAAATGCATCTTTGAAAATAATGCCTAAATCGGAAAGGTGGGACTCGGAAATACGGTAGACTGAATATTCACCCATTTTTGAAAATTTTCTTTTTAATAAACCGGTAGGGAGCCATTATCACAGATCCTATTCGATAATCGGGGCTTTCAAGTAATTGTTTTTTATGGTAATAAATGTCATTATAGGTTTTTATAATAAAGGATGAATGTTTTTTATAAACATAATCTTTGATGAGGTCTAAATTCTTATTGGCTACTTGAAAAGTTCTTGAGGAGTTAATTAAACGTGCTTTAAAAAACGTACAATCCAATTTTACAAATTTCCAGTTGCTTTGTCCAACCCTCAGCCAAAACTCCCAATCCTCCAAACCTGGTTTGCTAAGGAAGTCGTCGTAATATCCCACTTGATTATAAACGGCCTTTCGAATCAAAGCTGTAACTGCAATTTGATTCATAATTAACTGACGTTCTATGGAAAAATCGGATTGAATTTTAAGCGTTTCGTCCTCTCCAAAATATTCAATATTACCATAAACAACTCCGATTTCTGCATTTTTAAATGCTATAATACCTTCCCCAATACTTTGTGAATCAATTAAATCATCGGAATCCAAAGGAACAATATATTCAGCATTACAATGCCGAATGGCAAGATTTCGTGCCACACTCGGTCCCGCATTTTCTTGATGAAGCAAGTGAATTTTGTCGTTTCCTTCAAAATCCTTTAGTTTTTCAATAGAAAATGGGTCGGTACTACCGTCGTTAATCAACCAAATATCAAAGTTGGGATACGTTTGATTAAATATCGAATCAACCGTTTCTTGTATGGTTGCACCTGCGTTGTAGTAGGGGATGATAAATGAAACCAGTGGATTTGTCATAATGGACTATTTGTGAATGAAATAAGCAGTTGAATTAAAATCATGATCTTTGAAACCACTGTTGAAAGGATAACCCGTTATTAGCTGTGAATGTGAGGCAAATGCATCATTTTTTGGATCAACAAGTTGTTGTTCCCAGTTGTACTTCGATAAAAAGGGAAAGAAATGCTGATGAATGACAATGTTCAAAAGGGTCATGTCTTTGTGATGGTTACTTGTTGCTTTGAAAATAAGTTTTGTCATTTCCTGAGTCAGGAAAAACAAAGTTTCACGCGAGCCTCCACAAACCCCGGCATTATATACCCACTGGTATTGGTATGTGTTTGGAATTTTATAATTGCTTTCTTCAACAAATTTATCGCATTCCGCTTTTAGCCAGCCTGAGTCTTTGATGCGATTCGCATTGTCTCGGCCTACATAAAGTGCTGTGTCATTCGTGATGATTGTAAATGGATTTTGGGTTATAAAAACATCGTTACTGTCTGTAAAATATACTTTTTCCAAATGAGGCAATTGCTGCATGAAAAGATGATACAAGAGCCAACGCTCTTCAAAGATTGAATAATTACCCAATTGGCAATACCTAAATTGAACCTTTTCGTTTGAGTACTGATCGATAAATGTTTGATCAAGTCCATCGTGTAAAACAATACCGAAGACACCAATTTTCATTATGGAGTCGTACCATGGTTGAATGTACTTAAAATCAGCAGCGCTTCTTACGGTTCCTGTTTGTGGGTCTGGTTTTAAGGTGAAGTAACACGTCACAATCACTTCCTTTAGATTCAAATCGTTTTCCGTGCATTCAACTGCCCTTTTTTTGTCAGAATTATGCAAATAAATATCCTTTAATTTTGTTTTATTAGACAATTTTAAGGACAGATTTTTCTCTTGTTTCCTCCGATTAAAATTATTGTATACAGCGATACGAAGTTTTATCAATGAAAAACTAATTATACGTTCTAATTTGTTTTTTATTCTTTTAATCACAATGAATTAAATTTTCCAAAATCTCATCTCGAGTGATATTCTCGTCTGATTATCATTAAAATTGTATCCTCCGCCGTGCACCAAATAGGGTGAAAACAACATAACCTCATTCTCTAAAGGATTGGGTCTAATCAAACTTGGCATTTCATTTTTGATAGATATTACACAAGGTACGGTGTAACTTGTTCCATTTAACACAGCACCTTGCACAGTTCGTTCAATTTCAGATTCTTTTAATAAATGACTTCCGGGCACAAGTCCTAATGAACTTTGCTCATTACTCCCACAAATTGGAACATAGATGTTCACTGCATCACGAAGTCGATCAAGCCATACATCCCGATGGGGAGGGTTGTTATCTTGAAAATTTTGAGGTCTTACAACACGCACGAAAAAATTATTCATGTCGACGTGTTTTGCCTTTGTAGAAACCTCTTGCCCTATAATTTCAGATATACGATGATTAATTTCTTGAATGTCTATTGGAAATTCACTAACGTTCCATCCTGATTGAATTAAACGGGCGAAGTTCAAATGGATTTCGTTATCAACATATAAATGATAGTCCTCTAATCTAAAATGCGCATCGGTTAAGCCTCCAGCTTCTGATATTTTTTTTGAAATTAATTCCTTTATCCCAAGTTGAATCGCAATGAACTCTTGATCGGTGAGAAATTGCTCTATACTATATCCGATGTTATGCCAAGTGGTATTTTCAATGAGGTTTTCATCCTGTGAAAGTAAAACTTCATCAGAACCAACATAGGTATCCCCGTTCAATTCTAAAGAAATGATATTTTCACCAAGTTTATAGTTTACAATCATCTTTCACTTTTTTCATTGTTTTATAGTTTGATACAATGCCTCCATCACTTGAATATTGTTCTCGATATTGTAGTGGGTATTGGTATATTGAAATTGTTCCATCGCAAGTGATTGTGCCAAATTCGGGTCTTGTAATATTTGTATACTGTTATCTGCTAATTCGCGAATTGAATTGAACATTGGAAAAAAAGAATAATTCTTTGAATTCTCATTGTTACCAAAATTCCAAAATAATTGAGGAAACTTTGCTGTGCTGAGATCAAAACTTACCCAACCCCCAGGTAAACCATGGTATCCATGAACCCAAACCAAATCGAGATTGTCTTCAATAGCAGCTTTTAAAATATTTTCTTGATGACCTCGAAAATGAATCGCTTGCTCCAGCTTCAATTGTTTAACATATCGATTAACTCCCTCTATTAAAGGATCTCCACTTCCAAAAATGTGTAATTCGGCTTCTGGAATTTGTTCTTTTAGCAATTGAAACGAATAAATAAATGGATCTAACGGTTTTGCAGGTGTAAGTCTTGTGAAAATGCCAATTTTAGGTGTTCTTGAAGATTGGTAATTTGTTTTTTCAAAGGTGTTTTCAAATTTGAAATTCAAATTGTAATAGGTATGTTTAAATCGACTAAATTCTGATAGTTCTTCTTCTATTTGACCTTCATGAAATCCTGACACAAAGTGAAATTCTTGATTCTTTGGAAAGTAGTCGTAGGTTGATGGAACTTGAAATTTAGAGTTCTGTATATGAATGAGTAATTTCTGCTTATTCTCAATTGTAATGTATTTGTAAATTTCCTTGAAATTGTACTCGCCCATAATCGAAATACAATCGAATTGATCAAAAAACGATTTTATCTGAAAACGTTCATCTTGGTATGGCTTGTTTAAAAGACGACGCTGTAATTTTTGTTTGAGAGAAGGCGAAGTGAGTTGATTGATTTCATTAATGAAATGTATCTTCGACCCCAATTCTATATGTTTTTGATAGTAATAATCTTTAAAACGATCACTAGCATTTAATGGCAAAAGACATAAAATTTCAACTGAAAAAAGGACTTTGTTGAGCGCCCTGTCCAATTCATAGGTAAACCTTTGGGTGCCTGCCTGATAAAATTCAGAAACAACAAAAAGAACCTTTATTTTATTTTCCATCAAAAAAATCAATGATATGATTACAAATTAAATCAATTTCTTCTGACGTCAAATCGTAATAAAAGGGCAAGCGCATAAGTGTATCTGAAAATTTATCACAATTATACAAATCCCTTCCATCGTGTTTGTCGGCGTAAAAATGACTCTTATGTAGGCTTAAATAATGGAAAACGGCAAGAATGCTTTGATCCCGCAGGTGTGAAATTAATTTTGAACGTGTTTCAAGGTCGTTTAATATTAGCGCAAATAGATGTCCGTTGTTTGTTTTATTTTCGCCACTTTCAAGAATTGTGAAATGATTTTGGTCTGCTACTGGTTTTAGCTTATTGTAGAAAGAATTCCAATGCGAAATACGTTTCTTTTGAATGTTTTCGATGTTTTCCAATTGCGCATACAAGAAAGCAGCGATGATATCGGAAGGTAAGAAGGAGGAACCGATATCCATCCATCCATATTTGTCAGCTTCACCTCGATAAAACTGGCTTCTGTTTGTTCCTTTTTCACGAATGATTTCAGCCCTTTCTGAAAATTGATTGTCGTTGATGACCAACATACCACCTTCACCAGAAATAATGTTCTTTGTTTCGTGAAATGAAAATGCAGCAAGGTGCCCAAAACTGCCTAATGGTTTCCCTTTGTAATAGGAATCAATCGCTTGAGCGGCATCTTCTATTACATAAAGGCAGTATTTTTTTGCCAATGCAAGGATTTCATCCATGTCACAGGCTACTCCTCCGTAATGAACAGGAACAATTGCTTTGGTTTTATTGGTAATTAAAGATTCAATTTTAGAAACGTCAATGTTCGGGTGATTGGGCAAAGAGTCTGCAAAAACTATTCGCGCTCCTCTTAAAACGAAAGCATTTGCTGTTGATACAAAAGTATATGATGGCATAATAACTTCATCACCAGGTTCAATGTTAATGAGTATTGCTGCCATTTCCAAAGCATCTGTGCAGGAAGTGGTTAATAAACACTTGTTAAAACCGTATTTTTCTTCAAAAAATGCATGGCATTTTTTTGTAAAAATTCCATCACCAGAAATTTTCATTGAAAGTACTGCATCCTCAATGTATTTCGTTTCGTTACCAGCAAGAAAAGGTTTATTGAAAGGAATTTTCATGATTTTATTTTTTTTGCAGGAATTCCAACGTAAAGCCCTGCCTCATTAATATCATTGACGATTACTGCACCTGCTCCGGTTCTTGTGCCTCTTTTTATTTTAACATTGTCTGATACAATTGTTCCGATTCCTAAATTTACATTTCCTCCGATTTTACAAAAACCAGCAATTTGAACACCAGGAGAAACAATTGAATGTGAGCCAATTTGTGTATCGTGAGCAATAATGCATCCATTGTAGATTATGCAATTTTCGCCAATTACACTACCCATATCCACTTGGGTTCCTGAAAAGAGGATTGATCCAAAACCAATGGAAGCGGAGTGATGTATGGTGCAAGATGAATGAACGATTTTTCCAAAAGGAATATGGTTTTTTAAACGATTGAATAGTTCTTGCCGAAAATCCATATGTTTATAACCGATTCCAATCAGTAATTCTTGGAAAGCTCCATTTTCAAAATGATCTTCGATATTCTCAATTTTTCCTAGAATAGGATAGCCATGAATTAGATTCCCTATTGGTTCGAAATCGTCATAAAACCCAGAAATCTCATAATGGGAATTATCGAAAGCCAATTGTGCAATTTGTTTACCTAAATCTCCTGATCCAATTATGGCGAGTTTTTTCATACGTTTTTAAGAAAATTAACTGCATTTAATCCTTCATTAAAAATCAAGTCTATAACACTTACGTTATGTTTAAATGCCCCAAACAACTGAGAATATTCTGGATATCCATTGTAGTCGGCCCACTCAACTTGAATTGACTCAGATTCAAATTTATTCAAATCAAGATAACTTTTGGCGGCTGGACCAGAAATATAATGCGTACCGTTTAGCTTTTTTACTGCATCAATTAAACGTTCGTTTTTATCACCATTCAACTCTAAGGAACGAGAATCAATTATTTCTGTTTGAATATTAAGAATTTTATTGATTTTCTTAATGAAAATTTTGTTGATTTCTGATAGATTTTGGGTTTCGATTGAGGAATAGAGTTGTTTGATATCCTCCTCAAATTGTTTGAAAAATGGTGCTTTGGAATAATTACAAGTTATTGAATTCCAATGTTTTTTATTCCAGTTGCTTTGAGAAACGAATGTTTCATTGATTTTCTGATTCAACGATTTTTGAATAACAGGAATGGTAAGCCATGACAAGCCATTGGCTGTTTTAATTTGGTTTCTATTGCGCCAATCGTTTTTTGTATACTGAACTTCGTCATACACAACGAAAACATCAGCCATTTTAATAATGTCGAAATACCCTTTCCAAGGAATGTAGTTGGATTGAAGTATTGCAACCTTTTTCATTCCGTTTCCCAATTTAATTTAGGTCGCACAGCACCGTTAATTTTTCCGAAATAGGCATAATTACGTTCCTTGTCGGCAACTTCAAATGAAACAGCATTTGCTAATTGATACAACGGTCTCATTTCAGCAGAGTTGAAATACAGTTGAATGGAATATATACCGTCGTTCATAAGGTTAGATGGGATTTTGCACCTTCCAGAAGATAAATTATTGGCATCTTTTTTAAACTTAAAACCGGAACCAAAAATTACCTCTTCGTGCAAATCGAGGATGTCAAATGCCAAAAACGTTTCGTCTTCATTTGAAAGATTCCAGAATGAAAAGTGAATGGAGATTTCATCTGAAATAAACGGATTGCTGGGTTCTATCGCGATTTGTCTAATTTTAATGATTTCGTTACCAATGGCCTCAGCTGGAGTGTCGAATGAAATTTTAGGATTGAGTTGATCGGCATTCGCTTTCATGTACTTTTCAACTGTTTCATCTGCAGTTCCAGAGAAGGTTATTGATCCTCTTTCCATTAAAATTCCTCTTTGGCATAGCGATTTTACAGCAACCAAATTGTGACTTACGAAAAGAACTGTTCTTCCCTGACGGCTCACGTCTTTCATTTTTCCGAGACACTTTTTTTGAAATTCAGCATCTCCTACGGCAAGTACTTCATCTACGATCAATATTTCTGGTTCCAAATGTGCAGCTACAGCAAATGCAAGGCGCACGTACATTCCCGATGAGTATCTTTTGACAGGAGTATCAATGTACTTTTCGACGCCAGAAAAAACAACAATTTCATCGAATTTCGATCTGATTTCATTTTTTGTCATTCCCAGAATTGCGCCATTTAAAAAAATATTTTCTCGACCAGTAAGTTCAGGATGAAATCCAGTTCCAACCTCAAGAAGAGAGGCGATTCGGCCTCTAATTTTAATATTTCCCTTGGTTGGAGCGGTAACTTTGGAGAGAATTTTTAATAAGGTACTTTTTCCAGCACCATTTCTTCCTATGATTCCTAAAACCTCTCCTTGATTTACATCAAAATTAACATCTTTAAGGGCCCAAACATAATTTGAATCTGCTTTTTCTTCTCTTGCATTTTCGATTGTTATTTTTTCGTATGGGTCTTCTTTACCCCTAATTCTATGAAACCAACGGTTTAAATCATGGGAAATGGTTCCGGTACTCACTTGACCCAATTGGTACTGTTTGCATAGATTTTCAACTTTGATGACCTGCATCTTCTTATTTTTTAACTAAACGGTATCCATGAATTTGTTTTCTACTCGATTGAAAAGGATTGTTCCAAAAAGAAGAGCACAAAAACTAAATATGCTGGAATAAATTAATCCAGAAGTATCAAAAATTCCAACTCCGAAGAAGGAATACCTGAAATTTTCAACAATTGGAGAAATCGGGTTGTATGACAAGATGCTGTGTAATTTCCCTTGTGTGTAACTTAATGGGTAAATTATAGGAGTCGCATACATCAGAAGTTGTATGCCAAATGCGAGTAAAAAGCTTAAATCTCGATATTTTGTTGTAAGTGCTGAAAAAAAGATACCTAATCCCAACCCCATTATTGCCATCAAAAAAATATAATAGGGTAGAAATAATAGATAATAATTGGGTTGAATGTCAATACCATTAACATTAATTTGGTAAATTGAAATAAGCCCGAAAAGAAGCAATTGAATGAAAAACTTTATCAAATTTGAAATAACAATTGAAATTGGGGTAGTCATTCGAGGAAAATAAACTTTTCCAAAAATTGAGGCATTCGCAGTAAATGTATTGGACGTTTTGAGAAAACAGTCTGAAAAATAATTCCACATTGTAATTCCCGAAAGGTAAAACAGAATCGGATCAATTCCATCAGTGGATATTTTTGCTATTCGATTAAAGACAAAATAAAAAATTAGTGTTGTGAAAAGAGGCTGAATTATCAACCACAAGGGGCCTAATATTGTTTGTTTATAGATTGACACGAAATCTCTTCGTACAAAGAGAAAAATGAGGTCCCGATAGCGCCAGATTTCCCTTAAATTTATGTCCAGCCATCCTCTTTTCGGGGAAATGATTTCTGTCCAATGTTCATTTTTCTGTTTCATTAAGTAGCACTTCAGGATAAAAATTTTATCCTTTTCAAAAATAGTGTTTTTTCTCAATTATAATAAATTACTACCTTTATATAATCTATTCATAACAAGGCATTTGATGAATGAAATCGATTCAAAATGAATTTATTAAATCTATTATCAATTAAATGCGTTATTTTTATATTCCGAAATATCGTGATAAATGGAAAATTCAAAAAGATATCTCATTTTGAAATTTATTGGAGTATTTTTAAATGTTCTTGTTTGCTATTTATACTCAAATAATTCATACGCCCAGTTTGTTCCTGAACTTATTTATCCCCATTCCAATGAGATAACCAAAGAGACCAATATTAATTTTAGGTGGAATAAAGATGTTTACACCAATTTGAACTATCAAATTCAAATTTCACTTAATCCTAATTTTACAACTTTTATTTTTGATCAAACAACGTCTAACAATTCAATCCTAGTAAATGGATTAACCAATTTCGGCCAATCTCATTTCTGGAGGGTTAGAAGTATTAACGGTGCCGTGTTCTCAAATTGGTCTAATGTGCAATCATTTGTCTTATTTTCCCCCTTATCTGTTCCTGGTTTGAGTGTATGGTTAGACCCAAATTCAGGCACTACATTAAGTGCTGGAAATGTTCAGAATTTAAATGATATTACTTCAAATGTTAACAATGCTGGTCAAGTTTCGTCGACTCAAAGACCATTGTTTGTGAGTTCTGACAGTTTGATTAACAATAAATCTATAATGCGTTTCGATGGAGTTAATGACTTTCTTGAAATTGCGGATAATGCTTCAATTGATTTTACGGATGCCTTTCAAGCTTTTGTATTAGTAAAGCCTACTGTGGTTGCTGTTAATAAAACAATTTTGGCAAAATGGGATTACCAAACGCAGGGTTCATGGGCATGGCAAACAGAATTTGCTCTACCTGATGAGTTGATGTTTGCTCCTTGTTTTAACATTACTGACCCAGGAAATCAAAAAGTATTTACCACAAATGCTGATATGGTTTTGCTTAAACCTGCACTTTTGACTCTTGTATACAATGGAACGCAAGTTAATAAAGTGAAATTTTATAAAAACAATAATTCGTTAACAACATCAACAATCAATTCCATTCCAACTGCACTTCCCAATTCGACAGCAACATTGAAAATTGGAAAATATGGAGGAGTCGCAACCCGTTACTACCAGGGCGATATTGGTGAAATATTAATATACAATAATGAGTTGTCTTCTGCTGATAAGTATTTAGTAGATAGTTACTTAAGGTATAAATATGCCCCGCCGGTAAGTCTGGGCGCTGATACAATAATGAATGCAAATACAGTTTGTTCTAACATAGTATTGAAAGCACAAAGTGTTTATCAAAGTTATTCTTGGTCAACTGGTGCAACAACCTCTTCTATTACAGTTACAACTCCTGGGATATACTGGGTTATAGTTACAGATTTCCTCGGCAACGTTAGTTCCGATTCAATAGAAGTGTTTCCACCATTTACAATGAACTTCCCAACTTCAACTTCATTATGTGAAAACAGTTCATTTACATGGGCACCATCTTATCCTACCCCAACGTTCTCGTATTTGTGGCAAAATGGTTCTACGACTCCAACCTTTACAATTTCTCAGGCCGGAAGCTATTATGTGAAAATTACAGATGGGTTTGGTTGTTTTATTAAGTCAGATACATTATTTGTAACTGTGGATAATTATGCAAGCACAGCCACCCTAGGTCCAGACGTAAATTTATGCTCGGGTAATCTTTTGTCATTACAAACAGGTGCAGGCGTTACGGTATCTTATGAGTGGAATGGTTCGGCTACCCCAGGTCAACCTTCAAATTATCAAGTCAATACCTCTGGAACATATTTTCTTGAAAGTGTAAATGTCAACGGTTGTATAGCTCAAGATACTGTTAACGTTAATATAGTTGGAGTAGCCCCAAATGCAAATTTTTCTACAGCAAATGTATGTAATGGATTTTCAGCCTTTTTCGATGACAATAGCCTCCCAGCGGGTGCTGCTCCTATAGATGGTTGGCAGTGGGATTTTGGTGATAACCAAACTTCAAATCAGCAGAATCCTTCTCATTTATACAATTCGCCTGGAATTTATCCGGTGGAACTGTATGTTTCTCAAGGAATTTGTGGGGCATATTTTTACGATACCATTCAAATATATGCCAATCCCACAGTAGATTTTGGATATACAGGCCATTGCCAAGGTGAAACCATTCAATTTTCCAATTTGAGTACAGCCGGAAGTGGTGCCATTACAAGTTATTATTGGGATTTTGGTATGCCACAAACTGGAGCTTATAACAATTCCATTATTCCTATACCATATAGAATTTTTGATAATTCAGGATCCTATAACGTGGAGTTCACAGTTACAGATGCCAATGGTTGTAAAGATTCCATAACTCAGGTTTTGGTTATTGATCCAACTCCGCAAGTTGAATTATTAATTGAAAACAGTTGTCAAAACCAAGAGGCCAATATTATTAACAATACACCAACAGGAAATGGTTTAATTTACAACTGGAATTTTGGTGACAATACTTCATCTATTTTGCCAAATCCGGTTAAAGTGTATCCATTAAATGGTTTGTACCTGATCACGCTGCAAGTGGGCAATCAGTTTGGTTGTAACGGAATTCAAAGTGCCACGATAACCATCAATCCAACGCCATTGGCTTCAATTGATGTCGGTCCAGCTTGCGTGGGAAGCTATGGAACCTTAACAGACCTATCCTCTGTGTTAAACGGTAGCATAGATTCCAGTTTTTGGATAGTGAATGCCACAGATACGCTCTCCGGTTCGCCTGCTGGCTATTTATGGAGTGCTTCAGGGCAACAGGAGGTGGAGCTAACCACATTCTCCAATGCGGGATGTAGTGCGAGTACGTCCTTGTTTTTAGACATTACGGACACCCTAGATGTGTCTTTCCAAATTGGGTCTAATATTGCTGCTGCTGGAGATCCGATAGCTTTCAATAACAACAGTATTGGAAATGCGGTGTATTTGTGGAATTTTGGTGATGGAAGCTTTGATAACGATGTAAACCCAGAACACACCTACACAAATACTTTTATTGACTCAACCTTAAATGTCCTCTTAATTGGATTGAATAGCTCAGGTTGTGTGGATTCTGCCGCACAAAGTTTAACGGTACTAGAACCGCTTGTAGATATTTCCTTGGATCAATTGTTCTTGGATGAAGAAAATGGTTGGTATACTGTCGGTGTTGTGGTGACAAACAACGGTACAAGTAACGTTACAAGCATTCCTTTCTCTATGGAAACAGAAAAAGGGGCGCTTTTCAATGAAACATTTTCTGGTTTATTATATCCCACCAAAGACACCATTTATGTATTCAATGGGAAACCACCAGCCACAGGTGCAGTTGAAGATATCGAACAGGCATTTATTTGTGTCAATGGAATTGCATACAGTATAACAGGCTTGGAAGAAACCTTACTTGCTGACAATGGCATTTGTGAAAACCTTACAGATGAACCGGTAGCCTTACTGCCTGTATATCCCAATCCTGCCGCTACAGAGGTGAATATTTCCCTTTTGGTAGCTGAAGAAGCAAATGTTGGAATCGATTTACTTGACCCAAGAGGTAGATTTGTTAGAACCGTTTTACCTTTTCAATCGCAACAAGCAGGAACTTATAATTTTATTGTAAATATTCGTGGTTTAAGCGCTGGAGCATATTTTATCAGAATGAAAACAGATGATAAGACAATCACCGAGAAGTTATTAATTCAACAATAACAAAGTCGTCAAGCATTTCATGATTGCCATCATCGACTATCAAAATGGTATTACTTCGTTTGCCATGATATTATTGGACGTTCGTAATATGTAATGGTAGGCAATTCCTCTTATATAGTTGAATAAACGCCGTAATGATGCACAAAATAAACTGTACTTCCATCATATGGAATTTGCAAAACTGATGCAAAATAATGGTGCCGAAGAACTTATTATTCAATCTATCGATAGAGACGGAAAAATGAATGACTACCATTTAAATCTTATTGATAGTATAGCTAAATCGGTGACAATTCCTGTTATCTAATTGGGTGGTGCATCAACAATAAATCATCCCCAAAAAGCCTAGCATCCCCCAAAAGCCAATGGTCTCGCTGAAGGAGCTTATTTGATAATCATGGCATCAAAAAAGGCGCATTAATCAACTTCCCTGATAAAAAAGTTTTCCCATCCACCTAACCTCGATTCTTGACCAATTTTTAATTTGCTTTTCCCTTTTTACAGTCTGCATTGGTGCGTAGTTTAGTTCTTTGTTAGTCAATTATACGAATAATAGCTGAGCCGTATTAGAATTGTGATCTTACCCAGTGAATTGCGATGTCAAACGACTACCAATATTGTTGGTTAACCCAATATAAAATGAATCATCAGCACATTTTAAATGATAAACACATTGCATCTTCATGATAGTTTAGGCAATATATAAAATACAAATAAAATATATTTCTGCAATTTTCCGAATCCACCGTTATTCCAAGTTTGCCAACGGTAAATATCGAAGAAAGGTGGGGTTCTACGTACAACTACTTAGGTTATTTGTTAGGTCTACGTAGTGTGTCTATTTGG
>CAZOAH010000010.1:0-109327 GCA_964577845.1 uncultured Akkermansia sp. | reverse complement strand
AGGGTTCGAGCCGTAGCGTAGCGAAGACCAGCGCAGCTAATCCCGCTCTCTCCGCAACGAAGTGAAGGAAAAGGGATGAGAACCCGCAGGGTTCGAGCCGGAAATTATTGTTGATTTTCTCTTTGCTGAAAATTTTTACTTGTATAATCGCACTTTCTTTATACTTTTGTAGCCCTTCACGAAAACAAAAAACATTAAGTGCTCGGGGCGTAGCGTAGTCCGGTCATCGCGCCTGGTTTGGGACCAGGAGGTCGCAGGTTCGAATCCTGCCGCCCCGACAAAAGAAAAACCTCAACGTACGTTGGGGTTTTTTGGTTTTATAAATATGTGCTCAATCACGGTTAAATGAGCAGTGCTAATTTTTTTTTATTTTTAAAAAAATTATTCACTTTTACTTAAAAATCATGATCAATTCAACCCTACTCAAATTAAGTTTTTTATCTCTTGCGGTATTATTATTTTCTTCATGTGAAAATTCGGAAAATACTTCAAATATTGATTTGGAAAAAGAAAAACTGGCAATGGAAAAAGAAAAGTTAGAATTAGAAAAGTCTAAATTGAAGCAAACTGAAGATAGTCTAGCCAATAAACAAATTGAAACTCCAGCGGAAACTGGTGTTATTAATTCGGGAAATGCCAAATCTGTTAAAGCGGAATACAAATATTTATTGGGTACATGGACTGGAAAACTAAGGGATAAAAAGCTTTCTATCGTTCTCGAAAACATTGAAAACAATATCGTTTCTGGATACAATATTGCCGGCTCTAATAAACGCGCTGTTAAGGGCATGATATATCCTGATGACAGGGATGGAGACGGAGAATGTCTTTATGATGGCAATTCATTCAAATTGGTTTTGTCTGAACCAGGAGATGACAAATGGGATGGTGTTTTTACTGTTTATTTGAATTCGTGCCAATCCGTAGATGATAATGAAAATGTAACTGGATGGAATTATTCTGGTCAAGGAAAATGGAAATCAAACAATGGTAAGATGTCTGGAGATATAGTTCTTTCAAAATAATATTGATTTTCTTTTTTACAAACATTTATAAAAAACAGAATTACGCTTGCAAAGTTGCTATTGAATCACCGAAGCCACCAAAAACCGTATTTTTGTAAAAAATCATTTAATGAGAATTTTTGGAATTTTCCTAATTGTATTATTGGTTGGATGTAACGATTCAAATGATCTACAAAGTGGCCAAGATGAGCCAAGAAATATTGATAGCCTTGTTACTTTGCGCGAAAAAGAATATCTGAGTGATACGACAAATGTGGAGTTTAAGAAAAGTTATGTTAATGCCCTTCTTAAAAGAGGAAATCAGAAGTTTAAAGACTTTGATATGACCACGGCATTTAGAGATGCAGCAAAGGCTTTTCGATTGGATAGTTTAAATTTTGACGTGAGAATGTTGTATGCTGATGCTTTATCTAATAGGTATCCAAGGTCACGAGAGGATGTTATGGCAGCAAGAAGACATTATGAGTATTTAACAAAAAAAAATGCGAAGAGTACCAAAGCAATCGTGGGACTGGGATCTACTTTCAATTTGGAGCACGAGTCTGATTTTGAAAAGGCAATAAGTTATGCGGATCAAGCCTTGAAAATTGACAAACGCTACATGGATGCATATGTACTCAAAGGATCAGCATATTTGAAATTGGGTAACATGAAATTGGCGAAGTCCTCTTATGAAACGGCGATACAACAGGACAATACCTTTCATTTGGGCTATATTATGTTGGGAGCACTTTACCAATCAGAAAATGATGAGATTTGCATTCAATATTATCAGTCGGCGGTGGAATTGAAACCTACGGATGCTGAAACCCTTTTTGCCTTGGCTTATGCGCAACAAATATTCGGACAACCGGAAAAGGCTATGCTGACATATAGAAAAATGATCAAGCTCAAGCAATTGAATTACCAAGCCCAAGCACTTAACCAAATTGGTGTAATAAAGCAACATAATTTCAATCAGTTGGATTCTGCCATATATTATTACAATTCTGCTGCACAATCGGATTCAACATTGGTTGAGGCATGGCACAATTTGGGGACATGTTATGAGTCCAAAAAAGATTTGAGTGCAGCCATGCGCGCATATGGAAAGGCCTTGCATTTCAATCCAGATTTTGAGTTGTCTCGTAAAAGAGCCGATGTTTTGAAATATGCGCGTTAATCCCAAGTATATTGAAGTATTAGGAGACACTATTATTCCACTTTTAGGTTATTTTTTGTGGGAATGGAATTTGTATTTTATAGTACTTTACTTCATTTTGGAACTGATTTTTTCAGAAGCTTTTTTGCATTTAAAATTTGCCAAAATATATACTTTTCAAAAAGTAAATAAATCTTGGTTGCTACCTGGAATAACAGATTTTTTCGCTTTAACGTCTTTAATTTTTCTAATGCATGTTGGGTTTACATTTTTAATTCCAACAATCGATTTCAAAACGCAAATAAGTTTGTTTTTAAGCTATGAAGACATGGGAATTGCTCAAGGATACATCCTTTTTCCGCTTCTTTTCATTTCTGGATATCAGAAATACAAAATGGAATTTTTACGTTTGAAAAAATATGAAACCGATACCATTCAAAATTTATGGAAATCGCAGTTCGTTAAGTACTTTTTTGTTTTATTACTGATAGGATTTTGTTCTATAATGATGTTGATAGGCATCAACAACTCATTAATTTATTTAGCGGTTATTCTATTGGCTTCCGCGTGTTATAAAATTTTTTTTAATTATCCTTGACCTTTCTATCTGTTTGTTTTAACCATTTTGGCAGTATGAAAGCCCCAATAAATAAGTATGGAAAGTAAGATATCATTCTCCATAAAAGAGCAAGGATACTAATTAAAAGTATCGATCCCCCAACATCAGCTAGCAATTCACCAAAAGCATATTCGGCAATTCCGCTTCCACCAGGTGTTGGGCTGACACGCATCAGCAACCACAGTACCAATTGTTTACCCAAAACCATAAGATGTTGTAAAACCCCAAGACTTATAAATGCTTGAAGCAAGGCGTTAATAACTAAAAAACGGGAAATCCAACTTCCTGCAGTACTAAGAAATACTTTAATCCAGAATATTAAAGGCTCTTTTCTATATATTCTTGCTGAAAGCTCAATATCTTCGCCTATTTGAAGCATTCCTTTTTTCCAACGTTTGAAAACGGGAATTCTCGAAACCACTTTAAAAAAACCATTGGCCATTGATGGAAAAATAAATATGGCGCTAAAGAAGAACAATACAATGCTTAAAAAAACAAAATATCCTGTCCAAAAAACAGTAGAAACACCACTTCCACTCAAATTTTCAGGAAACAATTCTTGACTATCGATAAAAATAAAAACCAAAGGAATCAGGATAACATAGAATAAATTATCCATGAATGTGGTAATAAGCACTATTGCAGTGGATTTTCCCAATGGTATTTTCTCACGATTTAATATAAACATCGCTACTGCTGATCCACTTATAACACCAGGGGATAGGGCAGAGGCAAATTCCCACATCATTATTACAAAAAAGGATCGTTTCCAAGATAAAAATTTACGGGTTAACAGTCGAATCCTGAACATGTAAAACAAATCTCGACCAATCACAAAAACAAGCGCTAATAAAATCCAAAGCACTGTTCCTGAAGACCACTTAATGTCATTTAATAAATCTGTCGCTTTCTGTATTTTATAATCTCCCCCACTAACAACAGCTTGAAATTCCTTAGGGTCTTTAAAGTTAATTTTTCCATCTTGATTGCCATCAATCCAAATGTGGGTTCCTGAAGTACTATCTTTTACAAAATTAACCTCATTAAATCCCCTAAATAACATAAATCCGGCAACACCGATCCCAAGGAAAATAGCCAGCCAGATTTTCCAACCTTGAAAACTTTTTGAAATCACATTCGATTCACTCATTCTTGAAGTCTTGGCTTAATACCAGCTCTAAATCCCAATTTCGTCGAACTTTAACCATACCCGGGTACCACCTCACCAATTCAGGTTGTTGTTGTTTGTTTAAATTACCCGTATCCCATTTGGAATTACCATTTTCATCTAAAACATAACTCAAAGAATATTCTCCTGGGATTAACCGATCAAAGACACATTTTCCATCGGCATGTAGCGGTATTTTATCGATAAATTTATCCTTTTTATAAAGAAATATGATAACATTTCCCTCAAGTTTGCTTCCGTCAATTAGAATCTTTCCGAATGCATCCTCCGTTTTAACTTCAAAATTGAATTGAATGGAATCCTGTATTTGCTGTCTAAGGTTTGAGATAGCATTTTGCTTAAAACCAATCGACCCCTTAATGGAACCCAAAACATTAAGGGTTAAAAACAGCTGATTTTTCTCAACCTGTGCGGTAAAAGGAATAATTTCTTGATTTTCGTTCTTTATGGATATTTTAGTTGTGTCGAATGATGTAATTATGGCATTTGTTTCAAAACCAATTGGCATTCCAGCAAACAGTTGACTCAAATCACCTAAGGGTTTAAGTTTCAGGTTCGCAACTTTTTCTTTATCTAGTACACGAACATTATTGGTGTCTTTGAAAGCACTCGAGTTCATGATTACTTCCACGCCATTTTCCAAAATGTTTTGAAGGAAGACCGAGCAACTGTCAGTGCTGTGTTTAACAATTTGCGATGAATCGATAATTGATTTATCGATCTTTAGCTGAAAGGTATCCAAATTAAAATTCGCAGCAATGGTTAGTCTTTCCGGTCCTTTAAAGGTATAATTTATTTGTTTTTTGGATTCTTGATTGAAAAGTCTGAGTTGGGTTTTGTTTTGAGTTGTATCAGATGAAATGACGATGCTGTCTTTTTGAAACGCAACGTTTTCGGATGCCTGTATTTTCAAATCGCTATTATCATCCTTGAAGCCTAATATTTTATACTTTCCACCTTTTAAAAATGCAAAAGCAGCTGTTCCACTCCTATCAGTTTTTGAAAAGTAAGTTGGTGTTACAGAATCAGAGGCACTATATAGCGCAACAGTGCAATTGGATACAGGCTGTTGACTCCATGCATCTCGAACTTCAACAAAATGGGTTAATGAATCGATATAATTTCCTGTGGAGAAAACCAATTTGTAAAGGGAATCGTTGCCTTCGTTGATATCCTTCACTGCATTATTGATGTAAATGACGTAAGTAGTGTTTTGTTTTAGGGTATCTTCCCAATAGATTATAAGTTCTTTTTGTTTGATGGCAGTTGTCAATTTTGCGTGTTGCGGCAATATGATTATGGATTGTTCCGGGTTTTTAAGTTCAAAAAACTCATCAAAGGTTAGTGTAATGGAATTTGCTTTAAAATTGGTTAAACTGTCTGCCGTACTTTTTTCGTGAACAATTTTTGGTGCAGCATCATCTATTTCACCGCCAGATATTTCACCTACTTGCGCACAACCAAGTATCAACACAATATTTAAAAATAACAGAAACCGGCTTAGAAAATACATTCGCAAATCTGTTTTAGATATGAAGCATCTGTTTCATTGAATTCAGCTAAGTTGGCACTGTCAACATCTAGAACGCCAATAATTTTGTTTTCATGTTGTAAGGGTAAAACAATTTCACTTTTGGAAAGCGAACTACACGCGATGTGTCCGGGAAATGAATCTACGTCATCAACAATAACGGTTCTTTCTTCCTTCCATGCTGTTCCGCAAACACCTTTTCCAAATGAAATTCTTGTGCAGGCAACAGGTCCTTGAAATGGTCCTAAAACGAGCTCTTCATTTTCCACAAGATAAAAACCAATCCACAAAAAATCAAAGGTTTCTTTGAGCGCTGCGGCAATATTAGCCATATTCGCAATTTGGTTTGTTTCGCCTGTCGTTAAAGCCTTTATTTGAGGCAATAAATTTTGATATTGTTCAGCTCGTGTGCCTTTAATTTTGATGATGTTTTCTGCCATATTGATTAACTCAACGCAAAAATGACCTTTTTAAAGCTATTCTCCAATTTTTTCGCTAATTTCAAGCAACCAAACCTAAGTTTATGTTAGAAAAAGTACCTCTTGACAAGGTCTTGTTTCTTGATATTGAAACAGTACCTCAAACCTACCGATTTGAAGATTTGGATCCTACTACCCGCTATCTTTTTGAAGCAAAGTCCAGATTTCTCATTAACGAGGAAAAAACTGTAGAAGATGTTTTCAAAGACCGAAGTGGAATTTATGCGGAATTTGGAAAAATTATCTGTATTTCTGTTGGATTTGTTCGTTATACATCAACAGGCAAACAATTAAGACTGCGTTCCTACTATCATGATGACGAGGAAACGCTTTTGAATCAGTTTAAGCGACTTTTAGAAGATTATTGTACATCGCCATATCATGTTTTGTGTGGACACAATATCAAGGAGTTTGACATTCCTTACATCTGTAGGCGGATGTTAATAAATGGAATACAATTGCCCGAAATTCTTAACATTGCTGGAAAAAAACCATGGGAGGTTAATTTTCTTGACACCCTAGAATTGTGGAAATTTGGCGACTATAAAGCCTTTACTTCTCTTGCTTTGCTTTGTCACATTTTTAATATTCCAACCCCAAAAGATGATATTTCCGGCGCGGATGTGGCGCGTGTATACTATGAAGAAGGTGATTTGGAACGCATTAAAGTTTACTGTGAAAAAGATGTTATTGCTTTGGTACAGTTGTTTTTCAGAATGCGCAATGAAAAACTGATTGAAGAGGATGAAGTTTATCATGCCGAATAGTGTTTTCAGTGAGATAGCGATTCGGTTAAAAACAAAACGTACGCTTTTTTGTCATTCATAGGGAGTTTACCTTTTATTCTCCCTTGTCATTTGACCATTAATTGTACTTTTGAATAATGATAAAAAAGGGCATAGCGATTCTTGGCTCAACCGGTTCAATCGGGACACAAGCACTTGAGGTAATTTCAAATTATCCTGAATTGTTCAGTCTCGAGGTAATAACTGCGGGAAAAAATTCAAAGTTACTGATTGAACAAGCACTTAAATACCAACCCAATAGTGTTGTAATTGGCGAAGAATCACTTTATGATGAGGTATGCAATGCCCTGAAAGATGAGCCCATACATGTGTACACAGGAGCTGATGCCTTATGTCAGGTGGTTGAATCCACACAAGTTAATGTTGTACTTACCGCTTTGGTGGGATTTGCTGGACTGAAACCTACCTTAAGTGCCATCAATGCAGGTAAAGATATCGCCTTGGCGAATAAAGAAACTTTAGTTGTCGCAGGGGAATTGGTTACTCAAGCTGCACAAGAAAAGGGGGTTAATATTTATCCCGTAGATTCTGAACATTCGGCCATTTTTCAATGTATTGTTGGGGAATTCCATAATAAAATTGAGAAGATTTATCTTACGGCTTCAGGAGGACCGTTTCGGGGATGGACGCGGGAACAATTGCTAAATGTTCAACGAGAACAAGCTTTGAAACATCCCAACTGGTCGATGGGCGCGAAAATTACCATTGATTCAGCAACCTTGATGAATAAAGGACTAGAAGTCATCGAAGCCAAATGGTTGTTCAATTTAAAACCGGAACAAATTGATGTTATTGTTCATCCTCAATCCATCATTCATTCAATTGTTCAGTTTGAGGATGGTAGCATGAAAGCACAAATGGGACTACCTGACATGAAACTTCCAATTCAATTCGCATTGACATATCCAGGAAGGTTAAAAACTGATTTTCAGCGTTTCAATTTCATGGATTATCCGCAACTTTCTTTTGAAAAACCTAATACCGGTGTCTTTTCAAATTTATCATTGGCATTTCAAGCAATGGAAATTGGTGGAACTGCAGCTTGTGTTTTGAATGCAGCAAATGAAATCACTGTTGCAGCTTTTCTGGATAAGAAAATTGGTTTTTTGGACATTGCGGCAATAAATGAAAAGACGATGAATTCAATTTCTTCTAAAAAGAATCCAAACCTTGAGGATTACATTGACTTTGACAGGGAAGCAAGAAATGTTGCTGCTGGTTTAATTGTCTAAATTGTTTTGAATTAAAGTTGCGACTTCAAAGCAGTTACATCTTGATCGAAATAATTGGAAACAAGATGCGCAATAAGGTAATCTCTGTATTTTTCTCGTGATATTTTTGGAAGGTATATAAACCCTTTACCTTGAGCTACGTGTCGGATAAATTTTTTCTTTTCCAAAATCCTAACAATAGTTGAAGTTGTATTGTAAGCTGGCATAGGCGAAGCATACAACGCTTGAATTTCTTTGACAGAAGCTTTCTTCAATTTCCAAAGTTTGAGCATAACTTGCTCTTCTGCGGGTGTTAAACGCTCCATAGTAGCATCATTTAGATGAGTGAATGTACAAAAAAAATTCACTGCATCAGCATATTGTGCTAAAATTCAGTTAATTATAAATTTAACTTAGCTTTTAACTCGGGATAGATACCGTCCTTATGCAAGTAAATATTGATGGTTTTATACTTGAAGTATGCTTCTGAAACATATAAGTATCCTTCAGGATAATTGTCTGTTCCCCATGAATTTTTAACTAAAAGGTATTTGGTTCCATTTTGGTCGGTGTATAATCCAACAATGTGCATACCGTGATCGTCTGTTGTGGTTTTATTATCATAACCCTCTTGACGGTTTTCTGCATTAACAACCATTTCTTTCGTTGGATTAATGAACGCATCAGAAAGTTTTTCAGCGCCAGCATTTGAGAAATTTTTGTTATCTGAACCTTTTACTTCAATGGTACTTTGGTCCGGAACGATGGCCAATCCGTTGCTAAAACTGAATCCATCTTCAGAAACATCCGCACCCCAAGCTACTGTAAATCCATTTTTAAGTGCAGTTTCACATGCTGTAAACAAATCCGCCAAAGGAACATTGTAACTTTCACCCCAAGCCCAGTTGTCAGGAATTTCCAGTTCACACTCCGCATACATGTCATGATTGGTGAAAGATGTTAAGGAAACATAGTTATCCATATTCAGACCTATCGCATTTGCATATGATTCTGGCGTGTAGGAAACACCATCAACTTTAAATTCTGTTGGAACTTTCCCAAGATGTTCGTCAAGAATTTTTCCGTATGCTGTTTTCCATTTTGCCGAAATTCCTTCACCGGACGCTTGTTGCTGTGTAACGGAACCTTGAAGCTCAGTGAACATCACGCCATGATTGTATGATTTGTTTTTTCCAACCAAACCATCGTATTTTTCATGAGGAACGATACCGTACTTTTTAATAACGAAAGGAATATCATGAAAAGCACCCCCTTCACTGAAGTTCACTTTTCCATCCATTCTGATGTACTTTTCTGCTTTAGCCTCATAAGCACGCCGAACAATATACATTTCTGAAAGTACTGAAGGGCTTGCTGTGCCCATTCTAATCAATTCAGACTCTAAAAACGACAAGCAAGAAAAACTCCAACATGTACCTGTCCATCCTTGATCTTGAACTGGTGTTGCGTCCCAGAGGCATACTTTCGAGAATTTGTAGTTGCTTTCTGCTGAATTCTTTGTGAAAGGTTCTGTTTTTTGTCCAAAGGCATTTACCGAAGTAAAAAACAGTAGACCAAGTAATAATTTATTCATGTTTGTTTTATTGATATTGGGAAAATCAAGGATCCCATAATGGTTACATTATTTTTTAAGGACCCAACCTTTGATTCCATGTTTGGCGGCTTCTTGAGAAAGGCTTTCTAAATCTTTTGCATTTGATGTTGTTCCGATGCTCACCCGAGTCATGCCATCTGAGGTTTCTTTTATGAATGCATTCATCCCAAGTGCTTGAAGCGCTTCTATCTTCTTTTGTGCATTTATGGGATCTGCGAAGGAGCCAACGATGTAATCAAAAGATTTTATGGCGACAGTAGGCTTTGGCGCTGCAACATTATCTTCAATCGATTCAGTTAAATTTGGCTCAACAGGCTCTTGATTGGTAATAACAGTTACTTCTTCAACTTGAGATGCATCAATTTCTTGCGAAGTAGTGGTTGCATTTACTGATTCAATTTTTATTGTTGCTTCTGAAGCTTTTGATCTACTTTCCGAAGCAAATGGATTGAAATGGTCTAACCTCAAAACGCCAGATGCAAGAAAATCTGTTTTAACGGGAATCCAAACTGAATAAAACGCTATGGGTAAAAAGCAAGCTGCCGCGATATATTTCCATGCAGAGGAACGTTTTTTCAACTCAGGATGCGTAATAATTTTTGGTTCAAGTTCCTTTTCTACCGGTGTTTCAATTTTAGATGAGGTTTCTGTATTCAAGACAATAACTGGCGCTGATTTTTCCTCTGAAATTTGATGCTGAATAACGGTTTGTTGTGCATAGGCAACATCTTCCTCAGCAAGGAAAACAACTTTTCCTAAACCGTAGGATTCGAGCAATAAATTGAAAAAACGGTCTTGCTCGAAACATATATTCTTTTCTCCATCAAGAAATAAAAACCCCACTTTATCTATAACCACGCGGGCACCATTGTTTAATGATTGGTTCCAATCACTAACTTGTTGATCCACCAATGCTGTTGCTTCTTCATAACTTATTTTATTTCTATAAGCCAAATCAGCAACCAACAAGCCGTCACTGTTGATGAGTTGTCGATTAAACAAAAGCGACTTGGAAGGAGGTGAAATAATTCCTGTGGTATAATCTATTGTTGCAGATTTCTTTTTGGCAATAAAACCTCCAAAAGAAGGAACAATCACACAATTGTGACGCAATAAAAGCTCTCCAACAAGTTGATCGACTGTTAACACAAAGCGAATTTAATAAAACGCACTGAAAATTCCAATTAATGCTTTAAGAGGTTTGTCATCCTTCTTTTTTTTTGGTGCTGATAATCAACTTAATATGAGGTGTTCAGAAGCTCCTCAATATTTATCTTAATGCGCTCGCAAATGGTATCTGTAGGCAGATCGTTATCATCTTCCCCAAAAGGATCTTCAATTTCTTCAGCAAGAACCTCCATACTTACCAAGACATAGAACACAAATGTGGCAATTAGCGAGGAGAAATACCCAAATTGATTCACGAATGCTAGGGGTAAGGTGGTGATGTAAATGAAAATGAATTTTTTAATAAATAAGCTGTAAGAAAAAGGTATAGGAGTATTCTTAATTCTTTCGCAGGCACCCACAACATCGATAAATGTATTTAAGTTTTTGTCAAGTGCTAAAAATTCTTCTTGTGTAATTTTCGAAGTTGATGATAACATATTTAACTTGGCATACATGGCCTGAACAATGGCAACGGGAACATGTGTAGATTTCTGCAGTTTTTGGATTTCTTCTTCACTTAAATCCAATTCTTCAAATTTCACCCCATTTCTCAAATGCTCTTTAGTAGCATAAACGTAATTCACGATATGTCGGCTGAAGTAATCTTTATCTTCCTTCTCCCTCAGGATACTCGAAAGTTTAACAGCGAAATTTCTCGAATCATTAACCAGTTCGCCCCATTTTCTTCTACCTTCCCACCAGCGATCATAGGCCGTATTTGTGCGAAAAACCAACAACAAAGAGATCACAAAACCAATCAATGAATAAACGGCAATGAGTTTATCCAAAACCTCGGCATTTGGAAAATAGTGCAATTCCAAAAATGCTACTAGTAAAGTGAAAAGTCCGATGTAAAGAATTTCCTTCCAAAGAATACGAAACGTATCACTTTTATGAAAGGCAAAAATTAGCGTTATCCAGCTTTTTGGATTGTAATTGACCATAAGTAATTTTGAGTCCTGGAAATATAATGATCAAAATTAGTTTTTTCAAACCGATTAATGTTACAGAATTTTCAGAATTCACTATTGGTTTAGATCAGTTAAACTTTCTACTGCAAAATAGACGATCGTTCCTATTTGGTATTTCTATAAATAAAATTTCATTTTAAAACAAAAAACCATTTTGATTGAACTGACGCCTCTGGCCTCAAAAATCCAATTTATTCTTAACTGTATTGCGTGCTATAAAGCAGTATTTTCACGCACACAACACACAATTTTGTAAAACAAGCCAACCACTTTTTTTAGAATTTTATTCAAATATCGGGTAGTTTATGCGATGCGTTATGAATAGAGCGCCATTTTAGTAGCCTGGTTTGCCTCCTTATTTCAGCACTTTTTCAATCATGCCTTTAAGAAAATCAACCTCATCTTTAAGCAATTGTATTTGCTGTTCGTAAAGATTTCTCTCGCCCTCTGAAAGCTGATTATTATTGATTACCAAACCGTTACCGACATCGTTGTGCATGATGTTAAACACCATGTTTTCATTGAACGTAATGATCTCTTCGGGTTTCATTTCGAAGACCGTTGCGATCTTTTCCAACTTGGAGTAGGTAACCTCTGTTTCCCCCAATTCCATGCGGCTGTAGGCACTTTGTGTAAGCCCCAACTCATTTGCCATGTGCTCTTGCGTAAGGTTCTTTAACTCGCGAAGCTTCTTGATTTTCTGACCGATAAGCATGGTGTGCACGATTGAGGGTTTTGAACAAATATAAAAACATCTTCGGATTTATTAAAGGATTCTATTTTTTCATGATGCATAATAAATGCGATAGGGGTATATATTATGATTTTAACTGGCTTAAAAATTCAATTAGTGTAAATAATTTTGATTCTAGCGCTAGTAACATCTTTTGTCCATTGTTCTTGGTGCTTGTTATACCAAATTAAATCTACAAAAACTAATACCATGTTTAAAAATCCATTTTCATTTGAAGGAAGAATTAGAAGAACGGAATACGGTTTATCATTCATTATTTTTGCCGTTGGACGGGTAATGTCGCAATTAATTGCCGTTGGAATTGCGGGTAACGACAAAAATCTTCAGGGTGCAATGGTGTTCTCATACGTACTCTTAATTCCTTTACTTTGGTTTTTTTGGGCCCAAGGCTCTAAGCGTTGTCACGATGTTGGCATAAGTGGTTGGTGGCAAATAGTTCCATTTGTGCCACTTTTTTTAATTTTTGGTGGCGGTGAAAAGGGTTCTAATCGTTTTGGCGATGACCCGAAGGAAAACCAAGGGTCGAGAGATAATTTTTAAGATCATGTGGCATAAAATCATTCAAATAATAGATTGGTTTGGAGAAATGTCTGAACGTAATCGGTTGATTCGTGATTTTAATGCGGCAGCAAAAAACGCATTTATCGGTGGAATCGCGCCCACCCTCTTAGAAGCAAAAATAACCAGAGGAGATAGCAATTACAGACATACATTTTCTAAATTGTTTGGTGGTGGATTTCGGATTAAAGCACTTTCAGAAAGACCTTTAAAAAGAGATGAAATGACAGAAATAGGCCGGGTAATTTTAGATAATAAAGAGCTAGTGCGGAAACTTGTAGCACTTGGCTGGGATACCTTAGAGGTCCACGACAATTCAGGGTATAATGGACTAAAATGGGCCTTGAAGGATTATGCAAATATTGGAGGTTTTTTATACTAACTTTTATATCTCATGAATTTGATTGTACAGTTGGGTTTATCGTTAATAAGTGTTTCCAAAACAACACAAAAACCTGAAATCCCTTCGCCTTTTTGGAAATACTTCGCCTTAACAGAATTGTTTATTATTTCAATATTAATTGTTGTTCTTTTTCTGAAAATTAGGAAGGACATGCTTTTAAAAAGAGGTTTGATGAGCGAAGCTAAAAACGCACAGATCAACATGAATGATTTGATGATGGATATAAATAACTCGAAAAACTTATATAAACAACTCAGTAAAAAATGTCATCCTGATTTATTTGTAGGAACCCCGATTCACAATGAAGTGGAATCGCTTTTTCAAGAAATAACTGAAAATCGAAGAAATTATAATGAACTCGAAAGACTTAAAAAAATAGCTGTTGAACAATTAAATATCAAACTGTAATGAGGGAAGAAGCAATGGGGGGATTTCTCCTGGCTATATTATTTTTTGTTTTCCGAATAGTTGGGGCAATCTATTGTGCCCAAAAAGCGATAAAACTGAATAGAAATCCAGGTGGTTGGGCTGTTTTTGGATTGTTCTTGCCAATAATAGCCATGATTTGGGTAAGTAACATGAAAAAAATGATTAATTGGCATGAAGACAAACGAAATTAAACAATGAAATACCAAAACCAAGCAAATAAATTCACTTTTGGTCTCGGGTTAGTTCTTTTTACACTGACTGGTGGGATAATGATAATATACGGTGTTGAAATGAAATTGATTTTATTCTTCGCCTTAGGTATATATGATATTTGGAAACATGGCTATTCGAAGGACACTTCGGACTGGGAAATAAAACCTACCTATTTTGTTGTTGCTTCCTGTGTTCTGTTAATTTGTGTTTTTTTATTTTCTAAATCCCGTGTAGATGCTGAAGATCAAAGGGGAGAAAGGCTCAATATTAACAACGCATATTTTGAACAACTTTCAAAAATAAAAGATAGTTTACCAATTGGCTATGATAACGGAGACTCGCTTATTCTCATTACTGTCAATGATGATAATAATATTGAGTTCATCTATAAATTGAAATCAAATGTCAATGAGTTTGATTCTATATCAAAGAAATATTTCATCGAAAATAACAGAAATAATTCGCTACAAGAAATAGCGATATCAAATGTTGTTGGAATAAATTTTAAATACATCTATCTAGATTCTAATAACAATTTAATTACCAACATTTTTATCCATTCAGGAGAATACTAAAAATCTATTCAAAATTGCAGAATACACAAGAAATTTAAAAATATAAAATTCAAGAGAGCATGTTGGATAGTGAATTTTCGGATGACTTTAAATTGCCAATAGAAATTGCTAAAGTCTCAAGATTAAATGTAGAATACTTAGATAAAAATTATAGGTACCGGAAACTAACAGAGGAAGGAAAAATAGAGGTGTTAATGTATACTACTTTTATTTCTTTAATGATTCTTAAACCAAAATTAAGGAATCAGGAATGGGAACAACTTTCTCATGACTTTTTAGTTTACCTGTTTTCAAAAATTAAAAAATTGAAGCCACATTTTGATGATGATCAAATAGAATCTTTACTAGAAACCAGGTTTATAGATTTACCTTCAGAAATAATGGTTCTAGCTGAAAAAATTGCTATTAACATAGGATTTCAAAGATATTTTTTTTTCTATGAAAGTCCTTTCGTTGAGCATTATAGTATTCTTGATAAAAACCCTAGTGAAGTTGAATTCACTCAATTTAGATTAATCATAAATGATGTTACCAATTCTACATTTCAATATATGCATCAAATAGTTGCGGTTAATGCGACGAACGAAGCTTTAAGTTATAAAAATGATAACATAGTCAATTCATCATCTAAAGAAATATTAAATAATCTTTCTTCCAAAAACTTAAGCAATAATAAATCTACTGATTCCGTAAACAAAAAAGAAGAACTTATCAATTCAGATAACATTCCTCATTCCAACTCAGCAAGACAAAAGACACCACCACAAAAAGTCCTAAAACCGAAACGATTTGGAGTTTTAAAAGTGTTTATATTGTTAATCATTTTATTGTCAGCTGCAGGTTACTTCTTCAAAGATCAAATATTATCCACCTTTAATTTAACTACCGATAATAAAGAAAAGCCCATTGAAGATCAATGGCAAAAATACAGTTGGCTGAATCACCGATATAAAGTGTTTTTATTTCAAAACGGCGATACCATAAAGGAAGTCTTCACTAAAAAAGAGTGGGACGCTTTGTGCAAGCAAAAGACTCCTGCATATTGCCATGTTGAAAACAAAATTGAAAATGATGAGAAATATGGCTTATTATACAACTGGTGGGCGATAAGCGATTCAAGAAATATTTGTCCAGAAGGGTATCGTTTAGCGAATGAAAATGACTTTTTAGAATTGTCTAAAGACTCCGTTTTCAATCGAAATTCAAACCAAATTATAAATCATTTTCCAGGGTATAAAAATGAAAACGGATATTTTATTGGAAAAGATAAATTGATAACCGTTTGGTTTAATCAGGCAAGATATAACGGATGTTATGAGGCTTGCATTATATCTGAAAACCGAATCAAACAGGATTGCTATGCATCAACTCATGCCTATTCTATTTTATTGATTCCTGAATAGTTAACTGAATACAGATTTTGAAACGCATTGTTAAATGTGTCATTTGCATGATTTATAAATTATTTTCATTTATTATGATTTTGGAATCGCCTGACACTTGGTTGAAAAATTTAAGTTTGAATAATTAAACAAAACCAGTTAATATGAAGACACTATTCGCAGTTTTTTCCCTATCCTGTTGTTTTTACCAAACTACATTTAGTCAGTACAACAACAATCAACAACAAAATATTCAAAATAATGCCTTTTTTGAATATATAGAGAATGGTGGTTCTCCTGAAAGATGGACAACAGTTCAAGGTGATTATACCAAGCAATATATGAATAACAATTATCAATTAAATAATTCTGGATCTTATGAGATTAAAAAAACATATAAATCCGGAACTATTTCAACTTCAAATGGCAGTATAATTGGGAAATATGAAAACAGTCAAATTTTAAATAATTTCAATCAACCTCTTGGTTATTATTCAAATGGATGGTTTTATAATTTCAGCAATCAATGTATTGGAGGTGTTTCTGGAACAAGCATTATAAATTGTCAAGGTTCTTCTATAGCTAAGTTTTCAAATAGCACTCTCTATGACAATTCAGGGTATGTACTTGGCTACATTCAAGGGGATAATTTTTATTCATCCGACGGCTCTTTGGTGGCAATAATTTCAGGAATATCTATGCAAAATTTAACGGCATTTTTGTTATTTCTCAATTAAAAGATTTAAATGTAAAACACTTCCTATACTATTTTTTATGCAAGAACTTTACAATTTTAGAAATGGCTTCACAAAACAGCAGAAAGCGGCAATTATTGGAGCTTTAATATTAGTTGCCAAATCAGATGGGCACGCACATCCAAATGAAATTAAGCAAATAGAAGAGTCAGCCCACATGTTAGACATAGACTTTGACGACCCAATCTTTATGGCATTAGCTTCAAAAGGAAATGATGAAATAGTTCGAATCCTAAATACACTAGATAAAAATCAAAAAGAGTGGTTTATTGTTTCTTTACACAGCTTAGTTGCGGCAGATGGTAAAATGCCCGATTCTGAATTAAATTATGCTTTAGGAATAGCTGAGGAAATTGGAATAGATGAAGAGCAGTACATTTTGATTATTCAAAAAACACAAGCATTAATGAATCGCTTTTTCAGTAAATCCTAAAGTGAATTTTACTAAATATGTTATCCAAAGAAATAAGGTGCCAAGAACTTAAAAAACTTGGTTACAAAGAAGTCGTCCAATATAATCGAGAGCCATACAATGAAATGGATAAGTTTTTTTGCCCTCAAGCGCCTGGTCAATATTTACTGTATTTTGTTAAGGATCGAACATTAATTGAAAAAAATGGGCGGAACGGTTTTCAAGCGGTTTTATCAACACAAATTATTACAATATCAGACATTGAAATTCTACATCAGGAAATTAATCAAATTATCTACCATCAAGACGAATCAACATTTAAAGAAAAATTTAATTCTGGATGTATGATATCATTAATATTATTAGTTGGTGCAGTACTTTTTACTTTGTAATATTGATTTATATAGGTGCTTTGTAAAAAGATTAGATGTCTAACTATTAAAATTTGATATGCATTAAATTATATGAAAAATATTGTTTTTACAGAGAGTTAGATTAGCCATGTATTTTATTTAAAAAAACCTACAGAAATGATATATTTTGGAATGTTCGTTGTTGGATTATTAGGGTTTATCTTGGGAGAAGCTATTTCTGCAGCTATTAGAAATGACCCGTCTGGAAGAGAGGATAATTCTGGATTAACTTGGTTTTTGAAAGCAGGGATTGCATTTATTCTAATGGCAATTGTATTTAAATCATGTTCTTAAATTACCGTCGTGATATGATTTTAAAAAAAGTAAAAATTGCTGCAAGGATCTTTCTAATCACTATTGTATTATTACTCTCTTCATGCAAGAAAGGGAAAGGTGCAATTTGCAATGATGGTTGGCGTAGCCATTCCACTGGTAGTGGAACATGCAGTTGGCATGGGGGCATTGATCATTATATTGATCCCGATGAAACGGATGGATTTAAAACAACCCTTCTTGTTGTTTCTATTGTTGGTGGAATAGTAGTCCTGCGTTTTATAAATAGAAACTAAAATGAGGAATATAGTTGTTGTTTCATGGATAGCTACCGCAATTTGCACAATTGGATGGATAGCACGAATTTCGCAATTGGCAGAGGTTAAAATTGGAAATAGTCGACCAATTTTGTCATTACCTTATATGCTAGGAATGACCTCGGCCTTTTTTATAGTTCCATTAATTCTTTGGATAATTGCTGCAATAACTTCAAAGCCAACTGTACAAAAAAACGCGAGAGTTGAAAAAATGTTAAACATATTGCAGTACAACAACAGTACTGAAATATCAAAGTTATGTAATGAAATAATCGATCTTGAGCTTAAAAGAAGTGATTTAAACAAGAAATATGAACTTATTAAAAGTTCTTTAAGTCAAGGATTATGGGATCAAAAACGCTTTGATGAAGAAAAATTAAAAATTCAAGAAGAATATTTTTCTGCAAAACAAAAGATAAACCAAAATGAGCGAAGACTTAATGCAATTCTTGCTACCCGGGGTAAATTATACACTCTTGAAAAAATGCTTGAAAATGGTCTTACCTCTCAGGAAGAATTTGAAAAGCAGAAAGAGGAATTAATTATAAATTACATGAATTCAAAATCAATCCGTTAACCCCCTACCCAATACTCACTCGTTGATCCAGCAGTTCGATGTTGAAATGAATTTTGGCGTTTAATGCTTTGAACACTTTGAGAATGGTTTCGAAACGGGCGTCGCTCATGTGATTTTCAATTTTTGATATTTGTGCTTTTTGAACACCCACCAACTTACCCAATTCTTCTTGGGTTAAGTTTCTTTCCTTTCGCACTTTTTTAATGGCTTCACCCAACAAATCAAGTCGCAATTCCTGTTCAAAGGCCTCACGAGAGATGCTTCCAGGTTTACCTATATACTTGTCAGTAACCTCCTCTAAGCTTATTGTTTTCAATCGTTTTTTCTCCATAATTATAAATCTTTAAAATAGTGTCGCATCATGTGTTCAGCCTTTTCAATTGCTTCATTTGGGGTTTTATTGGTATTTCATAATTTATAGAAAAGCGGTTAAATTAATATTTTAACTCATTTTTAATCCTATTAAACCTAAATTCTATATTGCTTTAACCAGTATAGATATTTGTTCTTTTCCACTTTTTTCTTGATAAAAAAGAGGAGCAAAAAATCAAGGCTTAGGATTTTTCTTTTGTTCGTATTCTTAATTCTTTAACGATTCATCTTTCCGGTCGAACAATTTCCGCTCCTCCTGTGAATCTGTTTTAGCGGTGATCCTTCGGCTTCCGCTAAAACTACGATACACATTTCGGTTTGGAAAACAGAAAATCCAAGGCCATTATTAAAACTTAACGTTTGTTATTTTAGAAATTTGTAAACAAAAAACATAAACATCCTCATCTCCTTTGGTACTTGTTTATCAAGAAACAATATAGCGGTTATTAAAAATACTACTTGAAATTTTGACTGCACAAACGATTCCAATTTTAAAGTTAATTTTCAGTCATATTTACGTTATTTCCAATGATTACTAAATTTTATTCAATGAAACAGTTGTTTTCAATAACCTAAATGCCACCCCCTCACCCCACCAAAAACGCTGTGGACATGCGCTCGCACTCCATTTTGGAAAACTTAAATTTTTGGGCAACAGTGCGCCATTGTTTTACCGCTGTTTTTACCTCATTAATAATCAACAAGGCTTGTTTTTGAGATAGGCGAAAGTAAGGGCTTACTGCCATCGCAAGGTCCAAATCTAAAGCATTATCCTTTTCAGAAATATTCAACTTTAATCCAATGCCGGTCTCAACAGGATTAATATCGAATGCAGGGGATAAAATCCATCCCAGTTCCGTTAAGATAAATCCATGATTTCTTAAGTGGTCATCAATATTGCGAACGCATATATTGAAAACTATTCTCCTCCACAATTGCTCAAGGTCACCATTGACATTGGCACCGTTGCGGATAAGAAATTCGGCAAGATCCAAATAACTCACACCCATGTTATGATTAGTTCCATCCGTGTAACCTAATAGCATCATTGCTGATGCAAAATGAATCCGACTTCCTGAATTCGTTCTGTCAAATCTTTTTGTGAGAAAAGTATGGTGCTTTCCGGAGTATTTTCGAGCAGCACTTGCCGACATCGTAACTCCACATTTCAAGGCCAATTGATACGTTACCATTTCCCACCCACCAATATCAATATCATCATGCTTACTGGGAAATTTTGCAATCCAAAGATGACCATTTTCATCCAATACACTTGCTTTTGGTCTTGCTCCACCTAAAGAAGAACCTGGAGCAATTAGCATTTTCAACCATTTTATATATTCCTCATGATCAAAATAGGTGTCTTCCTCGAGTTTTAAACTAATTGTTTCCAGCTCCCTTATTGAGGTAAATGGTGGACTGGCAAGTTCGGAATCTGCACTTAAAAACAAACCATTAGGGTCAAGTTTATAACGTAAGGATCCCATTCGATGGCCATCAAATACCCCTAATAAGTAATCCGTTTCACATAAAGTTTTAACAGGCCTGCATTCTTTTCTGGCCAAAGCAGCCTCCCTTCGTTGAAGTAAGACCCTACCCCATCTGTCAGGGGAGGAATCGAGAAAAATTCCAAAATTATTTTTATGCTCATCATTGAGGTATTGCACTCCAGAATAATAATCAAGATCTGGATCAAGCATATACGAAACGTTTTTTTTCAACCATCCTGCATCATACTCGAAAGAAAACACTTCTTTGCCCCTCAACCTATCTGCATGCAAAACTCCCATAAAAAGGGGAGAGGGATTACCAGTTTCCTCAAAATAAACGTATATCACTCTGCGTGTGGTTTTCTTTTCAATCATTTCTGTCTTTTTGGAGCCCTTTCTTTTATAATCAAACGGGCATCTTGTAGTTTTCTTCCCAGTATATCATCCTTAGCAACAGACAATAGATCTTTTTCCAGTCCAAGTACCATCAAAACCTGAAAATACAATCCAAGACCCACACTTTCTGAGCCTTTTTCAATGGACAATAAAGTCGGTCGCGTAATATTGGCGCGCTCTGCCACTTGCGTCGTACTTAATCTTCTTCTTAATCGAGCAAGCCGAATATTCTCCCCCAACTCATTTAAAATTTGCTTGTGTTTTGGTAAAAGCAATGGTTTTTCTCTTCCCATAATAAAAAATACTATTTACAAATATACTATAAATTGTAAAAACTATTTAATTTTAATTGGTTATTGATAAATCATTTTAATCCTTTGAAGGAAGGCGTTTTCTCGTGTTTAAATTCGAAATTTGAAAGTTAATACTTGTTTTTTGATGACCAATCTCCTCAATCTTTATCGTAACTTTGTAGGCATTCATGAAGACTTCAGAATTCTTAAAAAAGTGGGGCGCAATTGGCGCAATTGATCAAACGGCAACGGTTTTAAGTAAAACACCAAGAAACATACATTGGAAAGGATTGGTAGGTTCTTCTAGAAGCATTTCCGCAGCGTCACTTGCTGAGCAAGTTCCTGGGCATCATTTGTTTATTTTAAGCGATAAAGAAGAGGCAGCCTATTTTCTCAATGATTTGGAAGGTCTGTATCCGGATGATAACAGGGTACTGTTTTATCCGGCATCTTATCGCGTTCCTTACCAACTGGAAGAAACAGATAATGCCAATGTGGTAGCCAGAGCAGAAGTTTTAGACCGCATCAACAATGGGAAAAATGTTTGGGTGGTTACCTATCCCAAAGCACTCTTTGAGAAAGTCCCTACAAAAAAGAAATTGGCAGACAATACGCTGAGAATTGAAGTTGGGAAATCTTATTCCATTGATTTCATCAATGAATTGTTATTGGAATACCACTTTGACCGTGTTGATTTCGTTTATGAACCTGGACAATTTTCCATTCGAGGAGGTATTGTAGATGTTTATTCTTATTCCAATGACCATCCTTTCCGAATAGAGTTCTTCGGTGATGAGGTGGATTCAATCAGAACATTTGATGCCGGGAGTCAATTATCTCTTGCTACCCATCGGTTTTTTAATGTCATTCCCAATGTTCAGGGGGCTTTAAATTTAGAAGCCAACGGCAGTTTTTTTGAGTTTCTTGGGAATGAATGTACGGTTTGGTTATCCTCATACGAACAACTTACTTCAACGATTCAGAAAGAATACGATAAATCCCTAGAGGCTTACAATAAACTTTCTGACACGGTAAAACATTCGCTTCCATCCGTTTTGTATGTGCATCCTACTGAAATTGGTGAAGCATTGACATCCAGATCTTTAATAGAATGGGGACCTGAGTATCATTTTAAAACCGATCATCAGTTTACTTTCGATTTTTTACCGCAACCTAGTTTCAATAAAAATTTCGAATTGTTACGTAATGATTTGATGGAGCGATCAAAGCAGCATTATTCCAATTTGATTTTCTCCAATCAACCCAAGCAAATCGATAGGTTGTTTCAAATTTTTGAAGACATTGGTGGAGAGGTGACTTTTACACCGATGCATTTAGCGCTTCACGAAGGTTTTATTGCGCCGTCATTGAAATTGGTTTGTTACACCGATCATCAGCTGTTTGAGAGATACCACCGGTTCCGATTGAAAGAAGGTTTCCGCCAAGCCAAACAGGCATTAACACTGAAAGAAATTTACAACCTGCAAAAAGGAGATTACGTTACGCACATAGATCATGGCGTTGGACAATTTTCTGGACTGGAAACAATTGATGTCAATGGAAAACCGCAAGAGGCCATTCGGCTGATTTATAAGGATGGTGATGTATTGTATGTCGGCATCCACTCCTTACACCGCATTTCTAAATTTACCGGTAAAGAGGGAACGGTTCCAAAAATGAATAAATTGGGAACCCAAGCATGGACTACGCTAAAAAACAAGACGAAAAGCAAGATTAAAGAGCTTGCGTTCGACCTTATTCAATTGTACGCAAAACGCAAGAGCCAACCGGGGTTTGCTTTCCAACAAGACACCTATTTGCAAAATGAGTTGGAAGCCTCGTTTATGTATGAAGACACTCCGGATCAATTGAAAGCAACACAAGCAGTAAAAGAAGACATGGAATCTTCAACACCAATGGACCGCTTGGTTTGCGGGGATGTTGGTTTTGGAAAAACAGAGGTTGCTATACGCGCTGCGTTCAAAGCAGCAACAGACGGAAAGCAAGTAGCGGTTTTGGTCCCAACGACAATTTTGTCTTTGCAGCATTACCGCAGTTTTTCTGAACGTCTTCGAGAATTTCCGGTAACTGTTGATTATTTAAACCGTTTCAAATCAGCAAAAGAAACTACCGAAACCTTAAAACGTTTGTCAGAAGGTAAAATTGACATACTTATCGGAACCCATGCTCTTGCTGCTGAAAGGGTAAAATTCAAGGATTTGGGATTAATGATTATCGACGAAGAACAAAAGTTCGGTGTTGCTGTGAAAGATAAATTAAAAACACTTCGCGCTACAGTCGATACATTGACTTTAACGGCGACTCCAATCCCAAGAACATTGCAATTCTCTTTGATGGGTGCGCGTGATTTGAGTATCATCAATACACCACCACCGAATCGTCAGCCTGTTTTAACTGAGGTCATTCATTTCAATGAAGAAACCATACGCGATGCAATAGCATATGAAGTAAGTCGGGGGGGACAAGTTTTCTTTGTGCACAATCGCTTGTCTAACATTAAGGAAGTTTCCGGGATGATTTCTCGCCTTTGCCCTGGAATTCGTGTGGGAATTGGTCATGGACAAATGGATGGCAAACAGCTGGAAAAAATCATGATGGATTTCATCAATGGCGAATACGACGTTTTACTGGCTACAACGATTATTGAGTCCGGAATCGATATTTCCAATGCGAATACCATTATCATTAACGATGCGCACAATTTCGGAATGAGTGATTTGCATCAGCTACGTGGACGTGTAGGCCGAAGCAATAAAAAAGGATTTTGTTACCTCATAGCACCACCATTTTCGATTATGACCTCTGATTCCAGAAAGCGTTTGGAAGCACTTGTTCAGTTTTCAGATTTGGGAGCCGGATTCAACATCGCTATGAAGGATTTAGATATTAGAGGTGCTGGAAATATGTTGGGTGGTGAGCAAAGCGGATTTATTTCTGAAATAGGATTTGAAATGTATCAAAAAATCTTGAATGAAGCCATAGATGAATTGCGTGAAAATGAATTCAAATCACTATTTGATGACCGCAATACGGATTCTCTGCTCAACTATGTAAAAGATTGTGTCTTAGAAACGGATTTGGAGGTAAGGATTCCAGATGATTATGTGAACAATGTTGCAGAACGTTTGAGTTTGTACCAAGAAATGGATAACTTGAAAAATGAGGAAGAATTGGAGGCCTTTTCCAATCGTTTAGTAGATCGTTTTGGTCCGCTACCAAAACAAGTTAAGGAATTGATTTTGTCCTTTAAATTGCGCTGGCTTGCCGAAAAAATGGGTCTTGAACGTTTGGTTATCAAATCTGGAAAGATGGTAGGATTTTTTATAGCGAACCCACAATCACCATTCTACGAAACCGAAACCTTTACCCAAATTTTAAATCATATCCAACGTAATGCGGTAGGCTGTAAATTGGCCGAACAAAACGACCGCCTGCGTATTGTTTTTGCTGAAGTTAAACACATCAAAGATGCCTTTGAGCAGGTGCAGCGAATTTTGGAGTAAAGTTATTTGGGCCGAAATTTTTTATAACTTGTTCTCTTAATTAAAGTCACAATGAAATTTTTCAGAATCATTCCTTTGTTCATTATTGGGCATTTAACCAATGCACAAGTTCTCAATAATACACTTTTGGATTTCAACAACGTCAAAACCGTTTTAAACGATGAAGGCGGTTTTTTTTACAATGCTTCAGCAGGTATTGCAGGATATGAAGTCCCAAAAGGCAGTGGCTTAAACACAATTTATGCAGGAAGTTATTGGATTGGTGCCAAAGATGCTTTTGGAAATTTACACGTTTCAGGAAAAACTTACAGCTCAGGCGGTTCTGGAAGCGCTTTTCATTCAGGTCCTTTGGCGGAGTCGATTGCTTATGGCTCAACGAATTATTCCAATTTATATCAAAATGCACTATGGAAAGTGAGCGAAGCAGAAATTCAAACTCATATTGCGAATTATCAAAATTCAGGGTATACCATGCCTAATTCTATTTTAACCTGGCCTGGAAATGGTGATGTGAATTTGGGAGTAGCCAGTCATTTGGCTCCGTATATTGATGTCAATAATAATGGTATTTATGATCCTGCACAGGGCGATTATCCAGATATCAGAGGAGACCAAGCTGTTTATATCATCATGAATGATGAATCTTTTAACCCAGACGGAAACCAATTGGGAATTGAATTACATGCCATGTTCTATCAATTTGTATCTAGTAATTATCTCAACAATACGACATTTCTCAACACAAAAGTTTACAACAGAAGCAATATGAATTACACCGATTATCGACAAGCCTTGTTTATCGATTTTGATATTGGAAACTATGCTGATGATTACATTGGTTGCAATGCGCCTAACAATGTGCTTTTTGGATATAATGGCGATGATACGGACGAATCTGCAAACGGTCAAGCTGGTTACGGGAACAACCCGCCCTGCCAAGGAGTAGTTGCCTTATCCCACCAACTTGAAAATGCAGGATTTTTCACCAATTCCCAATACAATTTAGACACTACATTTTGGTTATTGATGAACAGTCAATGGAGTGACAGTACAGACTGGATCAATCCGTTTACCAATTCTGCAACGAATTTTATGTATTCCGGAAACCCAAACGATGCCAATGCCTGGCACGAACAAAGCAATAACAATCCTTCAGGTGACCGAAGGGGTTTATTGACCATCGCAGAACCAACACTTCCTGCTGGAGGTAGTATTTGTGCAGATTATGCCTTTATTTATGACCGAAGCGGTTCAAGATTAACCAATGTTCAAAATGTAATTAACATTGCTGAAATGCTTCAAAATGCTTATGATATTTCTAGTGGTTTTCCATGCCAATCTCAAAACAATGTTTACGTTCAAGAGTTAGCGGATGGAATTGTTTTTGAACTCTATCCAAATCCTTCAAATGGAACATTCAATATTGATTTCAATCAAAACAAATCTTTTGATCTTGAAGTAAAAAATGCGATTGGAAGTGTTTTATTCAAAGAAAGTTTCAATTGCAAAACCGCAAACATCAATTTAAACCAAGCGAATGGAGTTTATTTTGTGAGTGTTAAAACTGCCAATGGTTCAGCACTTAAAAAACTGATCATCCAAAATTAGAATTGCTTTTTAAAGTCTGTTTTCTGGTTAAATTTGGCTTGTGGGAATAAAGAAAAAAGCCATTGTATCCGTAACCAACGATTTGTACACCGATAATCGTGTAGATAAAGTATGTGCCTTTTTGGTTAATCAAGGTTATGAGGTCACGCTAGTTGGTCGATTAAGAAAGACAAGCCAAACCCTTTCTGATAGAATCTACAAAACGAAGCGCATGAAGTTGAGTTTTGATAAAGGTGTATTGTTTTATGCGGCGTTCAACTTTCGTTTGTTTTGGTTCTTGGCTTTTCGTAAAGCAGACTTGTTGGTTGCAAATGATTTGGATACACTGCTCGGAAATTATGCCGCAAGCAAATTAAAACCTAAATGCCGCTTGGTTTACGATTCCCATGAATATTTTACTGAGGTTCCGGAATTGGAAGGAAGAAAAAGGGTGAAACGCATTTGGGAAGGCATCGAATCATGGATTTTTCCGAAAATAAAAACAGTTTATACTGTGAATGAATCCATTGCGCAACTATATCAGGAAAAATACAAGAAAAAATTATTCGTGGTTCGCAATGTCTCACCAAAATGGAATCCTGAAAAACTACCATCAAAACAAAAACTCGGAATTCCAGAGGATAAAACAATAATCATTTTGCAAGGTGCGGGAATCAATATTCATCGTGGAGCAGAGGAAGCCGTTGAGGCTATGAAACAAATTGAAAATGCCGTGTTGATTTTTGTGGGCGATGGTGATGTAATTCCAAGTTTAAAGGAAACGGTAAGCAAAGAAAACTTGCAAGAAAAAGTGTTGTTTTTCGGTAAGCGACCTTATCAAGAAATGATGCGATTTACCTTTCACGCCGACCTGGGGTTAACACTGGATAAAGCCAACAATATCAATTATAAATTCTCATTGCCCAACAAGGTTTTTGATTACATTCATGCAGGAACTCCTATTATTTGTACAAATCTCGTTGAAGTTAGTCGCATAGTCCTTAAACATGATGTCGGAGAAGTTATAGAAGACCTTTCTGCGACGAATCTTTCTGAAAAAATAAACGCACTCTTAAAAAATAAGGAGCGTTTAAACCAAATGAAAGCAAATTGCGAAAAAGCAGCTTTATTAGAAAATTGGGAAAAAGAGTGTGAGGTTTTAGAAGATATTTATCCAAAAGTTGATTGAAAAAAAACTACATATTGTTTTATTAGATGTGCCGTTTCCTGCCGATTACGGAGGAGCAATAGATATGTTTTACCGAATCAAAGCTTTGCATGAATTAGGTCTCGAATTGACTTTGCATGTTTTTGAATACGGTCGAGGTCAACAAGCTGAATTGGAAAAATATGCAACCGTCCATTATTATAAACGATCGCGTTCCATTTTGCATTTATTCAGCAAACGTCCCTTCATTGTTCAATCCCGCTTTTCTAAGGAATTAATTGATAATTTACTCAAGGATGACGCTCCAATTCTGATGGAAGGTCTTCATACTTCTGGAATTCTTGAGCATCATGAAATTGCCAAACGGGTAACCATGGTTCGAATGCATAACATTGAGCATGAATATTATCGTGAATTGGCAAAAAATGCTTCTTTTTTTAAATGCTTGTTTTTTCTTTTTGAAGCCAGAAAATTAGAACGTTACAACAGTATTCTAAAACAGGCCAAAGCAGTATTGGCGATAAAGGAAAGTGATCGACGCTATTTTGAAAAGATTAATTTATCATCGTATCATGTACCTGCCTTTTTTGAGTTACCGCAATTTGAATTAAATGCAATAAAACCTTTGGCTTTATTTCATGGGAACTTATCAGTTTCAGAAAACGAAAGTGCCGCAATTTGGTTGATTAAAACATTAAAATCAGCCCTATCAGAAGATTTCCCGTTAATTGTTGCCGGCAAAAATCCTGGAGCAAGGTTGACGCAATTGTGTAGCAGGGATTATGTACAATTAGTCGCAAATCCATCCGATAGCGAATTGAAATCATTGCAAGAAAGCGCACAAATTCATGTTTTTTATTCTGAAGCCCCGTCTGGAATTAAATTGAAATTGATGAATGTATTGGGTACAAAGGGACATATTTTATGCAATAAAAACATGCTCGGATACGATGGTTTGGAGAAGTTCTGTAATGTAGAAAATGAATCTGAAAATTTCGCAAAAAGATTCTTAGAACTGAATGAAAAAACCTTATCAAAAGCAGAATATGAAACTCGGAAAAGTTTCATTTCGGAACATTTCAATTCAAAATTTCAATGCGAAACTATAATCAATCTTATTAATGAAAAGTAAAAAATTTCTACTCTTAATAATCTGCTTTGTCGGTCAACAATTAACTGCTCAAGTCGATGGAATCTGGCATACCAGCTTTACAGTTATGGGTAAAGCACTTAGAATGGATATGACAGTTGCTGATTCAAACGGGGTAAAAACAATTTTTTTGAGCGATCCGGACAAACCAAGTAAACAACCTTTTCAAGTTGCGGCTGTTGAGGTTTCAGATACGCTAATCATTTTTAATTGGAAAAAAGGCGGATTAAACTTCGAAGGAAAGTTAACCGATGAAAAGGATTCCATTAATGGAAAGATGTCTCAAAATGGTTTGGAATGGGATGCGGTTTTTACACGGGCCACACAAGAAATCATAACCATTCAACGCCCCCAAGAACCAAAAGCCCCTTATCCATATCAAACGCTTGATGTTACAATCCCCAATGGTGAATATAAAATAACGGGGACCTTAACTACACCTACTGATTCATTGAATAAAAATATCGTTGTGATTCTGGCCTCTGGTTCAGGTCCTCAAAACAGAGATGGCGAACTATTGGGGCACAAGCCTTTTTGGGTTATTGCAGATTATTTGGCACGAAACGGAATTTCAACTTTACGTTTCGACGATCGGGGAACGGGCGGAAGTACTGCCGGATATTTTCAGGCATCGCTAGCTGATTTTGCGAGTGATGTAAGTCAATGTGTCGATTTTATTGCTTTGGATACGAGTTTTAGTGATTTTAAAATAGGTGTTGCTGGTCATTCTGAAGGCGGCATGCATGCATTGATGGCAGCGTCAAAAAATGACTACATTGATTTTGTAATTGAGTTGGCGAGTGTTGGATTAAGTGGAAAGGAGGTTTTATTGGAACAACAATATTTGATTCCATTAAAGAGTGGTTTGGGTGAAGCATATGCAAAGTGGAACCAATCTTTATTCAAAGGGGTGTGTAAAATCGTTGGGAAAGAATCAAGTCGCGAAAAAGCAAGTGATTTAATCAGTCAGTTCATTGATGAAAAATTGAAAAAAGCTCCGGAAAAAGTGAAGGCTTCATCATCAGCGATGTCAATCAAAATATCCATGAATATGTTGTTGAATAACGATTGGGGTAGAGAATTTTTAAAATACCGAACTCAAGATTATTATAAACTGTGCAATGTGCCAGTTTTAGCTATCAATGGTTCAGAAGACGTTCAAGTACCGGCAGCATCCAATAATAAAGCATTTTTAAAATGGATGAAGCAATCGAAAAATAAAAATTCCGAAGCACTTATTTTGCCAGGGTTAAATCATTTGTTTCAGCATTGTCAGCAATGCAACATTGAAGAATATGCAACAATTGAGGAAACCTTTGCAGAAGAGGTGATGCAGAAGATGGTTGAGTGGATTTTATTAATTGGAAAGTAGTTTTTTTATTATTCTTCAAAATAGTTTTTCGGCTGAAAAAGTTAAAACTGAATTTGTTTTATGTTTGTATGTTATAAAATTCCTAACATTTAAATGAATCTTCAACAAGGAATCCGAATTTACACCGAAAAAGGTCTAACCAATCGTATTGAGTTGAGCGGTGGAACACAGGAAGTAAAAGAAATAAATGGATGGCCATGCAAGAACCGGTGTTTTCTTCCCAAAGGGGCATGGCGTTTACCGAACCAAAATGAAATGGATTTACTGCTTTTTCCTGAAAAGGAAAGGTCCAAATTTAATGATGTTGCTTTGGTTCAATTGCCAAAAAAAATACGTCAAGGGTTTGAAGCATTGCAAATGGGTTCAAATGGCACTCGACAATCCCTCGAAAGAATTACACTAACAACTACATACAGAAATTTGGTAAATGAAACCATTCATTATTTTGAACGCTCGTCCCCTCAAAAAGGAACAGCCATTCCACATAATATTTTTTTGGGAGACGGTAATTTAACGACAACAACTTTTAATAGACGTGATGAGTTTTTTATTGGCTTGCATTTAGACAGCTTTGAAGCAAGAGAGACACCTGACAAACTGATAGCAAGAAATCGTTTTTGTATTAATCTCGGTCTAGAACCGAGGTACTTGATGTTCATTAATTTACCTTTTGATAAAATCGCTGAATTGTTCGGTTCGCAGCCGATTTTAGGCGGTCAGAATCCATACCCTGTGATGCATGCTTTTTTTGATAATTATCCTGAATATCCCCTTACAAGAGTGAGAATAGACCCCATGGAAGTATACATAGCACCAACTGAAAATATCATTCATGATGGTTCAACAATCGGAACATCTTCACCCGATGTTAATTTAGCTGTTCGTGGTCATTTTAGGCTTCCAAAAAGATTTTTTTTAAATTTGTTTAGATAGTAACAGTTGAATCTAAAATAACCATGAAAATCCCTGTTGGTCCAATTGATCTCTTGATTATTCAAGGATCCTCATTTTGTAATATAGACTGCTCGTATTGTTATTTACCAGATAGGGCAAGCACAAAAAAAATATCAACTGATACAGTAATAAAATCAGTTCAAACCCTCTTTGATGAAAATTTGGTTAAGGATGAATTCAGTATCGTTTGGCATGCCGGAGAACCAATGGCGGTAAAACTTCCTTTTTACAAGGAAATTTATGAGCGACTTAAAGAAATTACACCAGAAGGGATTAAAATTCGCCAACACATCCAAACCAATGCTACATTGATTAATCAGGAATGGTGCGACTTTTTTAAAGAATCAGGAATGATAGTAGGAATCAGTTGTGATGGACCGCAATTCATTCATGATAAATTCAGGTTAAATCGAAAAGGTAAAGGTACCTTTGAAAGCACCATGAAAGGGGTAGAATTCTTAAAGAAAAATGATATCAGTTTCAGTGCCATAGCCGTTTTAACGTCTTTTGCCCTAGATTATCCCAATGAAATTTATCAATTTTTTAAAGAATTGGGTTGCAGATCCCTTGGGTTCAATATCGATGAAGAAGATGGTGTAAATGCAAGAAGCACTATTCAAAGTGAACAAGAAGTTAAATTAAAGCAATTTTGGAAAACCATATATAGCCTCCAATTGGATCCTGAAAATTACATTCATGTCCGTGAAATATTCGGGTTTAATGAAATGTTTTTGAAAAATAATTTTGAAGGAAATCAGTTTCATTTGGGTCAAATGCTCAGACCATTGAAAATAATTTCGTTGGATACCGATGGAAACTTCTCTACATTCTCTCCAGAATTGTTAGGCATGACTGATGAAAAATATGGTGATTTTTCTCTTGGTAATATCAATGAATCGGGATACATGTCCGCCTTAGATACGCCTAAATTTCAAAGAATGTTGACCGAAATTATGACGGGAATTAAAATGTGTAAAGAGAGTTGTGATTATTTTGATGTATGTGGAGGAGGAGCTCCAAGCAATAAACTATACGAAAATGGAAGTTTTGCCAGCACCGAAACAAAGTATTGTAAATACAGCAGAAAGATAATCGTAGATAGTATTGTTGAAAAAACTGAAGAGTTGCTAAATGTTTAATATCAAAAAATTCTTTTCTAGGACATTAAAGAAAAAAACATTTGTCTCCGAAAACAAAATTTGGGTTGTCCCTCATCTAATTGATACTAAAAGTTGTGATGATATCATACAGAGGGTTTATTTAAAAGGCTTTAAACAAGCGCGTCAGTTTGAACAAGGAAGGCACAACCAAGAGGTTTTTGTGCAAGATCAGCAAATTATTCAGGAAATAAATGGAAAGTTGGCTGAGATATTACTTAGCGATGGTAAAAATTCAGCTTCTATCAAAATGCATCCCGCCAATGTAGAAGTTTACAAATACAATCCTGGAGATTACATTGCTAGACATTCTGATGCCGCATCTGTGATTGGAGAAGAATCCTCTGTTTACACTCTAGTTGTATATCTTTCTGATGATTTTATAGGTGGCGCAACCCATTTCAATGATTTTGGAATTAATGTAAAACCACCAAAAGGAGGGGCAGTAATTTTTGGCCACGAACACCATCATGAAGCCCTTCTTGTTGAGGATGGCAACAAGTATATTCTTCGATCCAATTGTTTTATTATTTAATATCCTAAAGGTTTGTAAATTTATAACCAACCGATCTTATAGAATGAAAATATATAGGCTCCTTAGGGTTGGGCTCGAATATTTTTCTCAACGCCAAAATATAATTATCTACAGTTCTGCTTGTTGGAAATTGATCCCTTCCCCAAACTTTATCCAGTAACTCATCTCTTGATATTACCTTCCCCTCGTTTTCAATAAATAGTTTTAATAGCTCTTTCTCTTTTTTCGATATAGATAGTGTAGATTTCGTTTCCAGATTTACAACTTCAAAAGTAGAAAAGCTAACACGTTTATTCCCAATAATTACTTCTGTTGCTATTTCTTTGCGATTTAGATTTATTAAGTTTCGAACACGCAGCAGAAGTTCCTCCAAATCAAATGGTTTACTTAAATAATCATTTGCGCCAAGCTTTAAACCGGCAACCCGATCTTCTGTCGTTCCTTTCGCTGATAAAAATAAAATAGGAACGGAATGATGTTTTCGTATTGCTTTGCATAATTCAAAACCACTAACTTCGGGAAGCATTACATCGAGAATGATAAGTTCGAAGTTTTGCATGTCCATTACACTTTCCAAAGCGCGACGACCATTAGAAAACAAACTTACACTATAGCCTTCAATTTCCAAATTCAATGCAATTAAATCCGCTAAGCTTTTTTCGTCTTCAACAATGCAAATTCTTTCCATCAAAATCATTTGAACGAAAATACAATTTTAAGATGGAAAATTAACCTGGCTATTTTAAACCTTTTCTTAAATTTTACAATGTCAAAAGTACATTTTAGTGTACCTTTGTCCCTTATTTTTCTCGAATGGATTTAAATAATAAACGCATACAATCAGCATTGATCTCCGTTTTTGATAAAACAGGATTGGAGCCCTTAATAAGAGAATTGCATAAAAACAATGTTGTAATATATTCCACTGGCGGAACACAAGCATTTATTGAAAGTCTTGGAGTATCAGTGGAAAGGGTTGAGGATTTGACATCTTATCCTTCAATTCTTGGAGGAAGAGTTAAAACTTTACATCCAAAAATATTCGGGGGAATTTTAAACCGTCGTGATAATGCAGATGATGCTGAGCAATTGAAAACCTTTGATATTCCTGAAATTGATTTGGTTGTTGTTGATTTATATCCGTTTGAAGCGACTGTTGCTTCTGGTGCTTCACACGAGGAAATTATTGAGAAAATAGATATTGGAGGTATTTCATTAATTCGCGCAGCTGCAAAAAATTATAATGATGTGGTTATCATTTCCATGCAATCGCAATACGGGAATCTTGTTCAAATCCTTGAAAATCAAGAAGGTTACACAACGCTAACTCAAAGAAAGGCTTTTGCTGGTGATGCTTTCCATGTTTCTTCCAATTATGACACCTCAATTCACAATTATTTTTGTGAAGGTGATTCTCGGTATTTCAAGCAAAGTATTGTGCAATCTAATGAACTGCGATATGGTGAAAATCCGCATCAAAAAGGTATTTTCTTCGGTGATCTGGATGCAATGTTTACCAAAATTAGCGGTAAAGAGCTGTCTTTCAATAATTTATTAGATGTCGATGCTGCCGTTAATTTAATGGAAGAATTTAAAACCGACCGTCCAACATTTGCGATTCTGAAACACAATAATCCATGTGGTATCGCCACGCGGGATTCAATTGAAGCTGCATACAATGATGCTTTGGAAGCCGATCCCGTTAGTGCTTTTGGAGGTATACTTATTTCAAATACCAGTGTAACAAAAGACCTGGCAAATCTTATGAATGACCTGTTTTTTGAAGTACTGATAGCTCCAGCCTTTGAACAAGCCGCGATTGACATTTTAACTACAAAGAAAAACCGTATTTTGTTAATTCAACACGCTCAAGTATTGCCTAAAAAACAATTCCGTTCCGCATTAAATGGTGTATTGTTTCAAGATAAAGATTTGAAAACAGAGGATGAAACCGATTTAAAAGTTGTAACAAAACGTTCTCCAGAAGAAAAGGAAATAACGGATTTATTGTTTGCTAACAAAATCGTTAAACACGTCAAATCCAACACGATTGTTTTGGCTAAAAATGATCAAATGTTGGCTTGTGGAACTGGTCAAACATCACGTGTGGACGCACTTAACCAAGCAATTCATAAGGCAAAGCAATTTGGCTTCGATTTAAATGGTGCAAGTATGTCGTCTGATGCCTTTTTTCCGTTTCCTGATTGCGTAGAGATTGCTCATAAAGCGGGTATTACTGCAGTCATTCAGCCAGGGGGATCCATAAAGGACGAATTATCCATTGATTATTGTAACAACAACAATTTAGCGATGGTTTTTACAGGAACACGACATTTTAAACATTAATTATTAGAAAATTTATTAATATTTGAAACAAAAAGTCGAATTTTACGATTAACAAGCGGTCACATAAGTGATTAAGCAAGAACGACATTACAAAAAATGGGATTATTTAGTTTTTTGACTCAGGAAATAGCGATTGATTTAGGTACAGCAAATACCCTAATTATCTTAAATGATAAGGTTGTGGTTGATGAACCTTCAATTGTTGCCAAAGATATTCAATCTGGAAAAGTTGTAGCTATTGGTAAAAAAGCACAACAAATGCATGGTAAAACCCACAAATTGATTGAAACGGTTCGACCACTTAAAGATGGAGTGATTGCAGATTTTCAAAGCGCAGAACAAATGATACGTGGAATGATCAAGATGATTAATCCCGGGCGTTCACTTTTCAATCCGACCTTGAGAATGGTAATTTGTATTCCTTCTGGAATTACAGAGGTTGAAAAAAGAGCCGTTAGAGACTCTGCAGAACATGCTGGTGCTAAAGAAGTATACATGATTCATGAGCCAATGGCTGCAGCGATTGGTATTGGAATTGATGTTGAAGAGCCAATGGGAAATATGATTATTGATATCGGTGGAGGTACTTCAGAGATTGCCGTAATCGCCCTTGGAGGTATTGTTTGCGATAAATCAATTCGTATTGCTGGAGATGATTTCACCAATGATATTGAAGAATACATGCGCCGTCAACATAATATTCTTGTTGGTGAACGTACTGCTGAACAAATAAAAATTGAGGTTGGAGCAGCATTGCCAGAATTAGACAACCCACCTGAGGATTTTGCTGTTCGAGGTCGTGATTTGATGACCGGAATTCCAAAGGAAATCATTATCTCTTACGCTGAAGTAGCTCATGCCTTAGATAAAACAATTTCTAAAATCGAGGAGGCAATTCTAAGTGCACTCGAAATGACACCACCTGAACTTTCTGCGGATATTTATAAAACGGGGATTTATTTGGCTGGTGGGGGTTCTATGCTACGTGGATTGGATAAACGAATTTCTGCCAAAACCAAACTACCCGTTCACATTGCTGAAGATCCGCTTCGAGCTGTGGCAAGAGGGACAAGTATCGCATTGAAAAATATCGATAAGTTCCAGTTCTTAATACGTGATTAAAATGCGTTAAGTCCAACGATAAATTGTTTGGACTTTTCTATCTTTGTATATGCGCAATTTGTTTGCCTTCTTTCGGCGATTCAGAGTCTTTTTAATTTTTGTTGTTTTGCAGGTATTTGCGCTTTACAACTATTTCTCATACGTATCCTACCCGAAATCTCAGTTTTTAACGACTACAAATTCCATTTCAGCCTCAATGCTTTCGGCAAGAAACAATGTTGTAAAACACTTTAATTTAGAGACAAACAATAAAGCATTGCAATTAGAAAATATTTTATTGCGTAAACGACTGCCTGAAAGCTTTATGAAAATTGAGAATGAAACTTTTAAAATTAATGACACAACCTATGAAGAACAATATGATTACATCGCAGGCGAAATAATTAATGCAACATTAACCAGAAAAAACAACTATTTTACCATTAATCTTGGCTCAATACAAGGTATACAAACCCAAATGGGCGTATTTTCAGAAAAAGGAATTGTAGGTAGGGTGTTTTATGTTAGTGAACATTATGCCTTAGTTAAATCTGTGCTATCAGAAAATATTAATGTTGATGTAATTATTCAACCCTCGGGCATTAAAGGAATTTTGAAATGGGACGGAAAATCTCCTGAAATCGGATACGTTTCCGGAATCTCAAACGACTATAAAATTAAAATTGGATCAAAGGTTATTACAGGTGCTGGCTCAGGAGTGTTTCCGAAGGGCCTAGTTGTAGGTAAAGTTAGAGAAATCGTTTCTGTAGAGGGTAAGCCACTTTGGGATGTTCGAATAGATTTTTCAGAGGATTACAGAAAACTGCAGAATATTTATGTTGTTAAAAATAGACTGCAAAAGGAACTAGAAAAAATTGAATTTGCTATACCATCAGATGAAGAATGAACATAATGATTAAACATAGCGTCCGATTTTTAATTCTTGGCTTAATTCAAGTGCTCTTATTAAATCAATTGGAAATAGGTTATGGAATTCAAGCTATGGTTTATCCTTTATTTATCCTTTTATTGCCTATCGATCTTGGAACCATTCCATTGTTGATTTTAGCATTTGTTTTAGGAATCAGCATTGATGCCGTTTCCAATACTTTCGGCCTGCATGCCTCCTCCCTTTTGTTTTTTGCATATTGTCGCCCATTATTTCTAAAATTATTTTCTCCTCGCGATGGCTACGAGAATGTAAAAGAAGGTGATAGTTATCAAATGGGATTTTTATGGTTTTTATCTGTATTTGGAGGACTTTTAACTTTACATCATTTCTGGTTTTTTTACATGGAGGTTTTTCGATTTAATGAAATCTTATTCGTTTTACAAAAAACAGTGCTAAGTGTTCCTGTTTCCTTTTTAATGGCATTTATTTTACAAATTTTGTTTGTGACAAAACCAAGGTAGTATGAATGTCGATGCGAGAAAATACGTTTTAATTGCATTTATTATCCTGGTTGGAATTATTTATTCCTTTCGCCTTTTTTACATGCAAGTGGTTGATGATTCATGGGCATTAAGAGCACAACAAATTGCTGAGAAAAGAAGGGAAATTACTCCACCAAGAGGTGTTATTTATGACAGGGATGGAAAAAAAATAGTTACAAATAAAACCTACTACAACCTTATGGTGGTAGAAAGCAATATGAAAGATTTTGATACGGTCGCATTTGCTAAACTTATTGGTTGGACACCTGCACAGGTTACTAATAGATTTAAGGAAATTCGAGAAGGGGAAGGCGTATATAAAAATAAAAGAACTGGAAAAACCACTCCAAATTATCAGAAATTTAAACCATATCCTTTTCTCAAAGAACTTACATTAGAGGAGGTAATGCAAATTGCACCTAGGTTAGAGGAGTTTCCTGGTTTTTATGAAGATGCAACAAGCATGAGAAGTTACCCTTATGCGAATGCAGCGAATATTGTTGGTTATCTCTCAGAGGTTAACCAAGATGAAATTGATAAAGATAAATTTTATCGACCGGGAAATAATATTGGCCGTGCCGGCTTGGAGCGTTATTATGAAAAGGAATTGAGGGGAAGAAAAGGAATCAAATATATTGTTACTTCTGCACTTAATAACGCAATTGAATCATACGCAGGTGGAAAATTTGATACTACAGCGCTGCAAGGTGAAGCTTTACATTTAGGTGTAGATATCGATTTACAAGCATATGGAGAAAAACTTTTGAAAAATAAACGTGGTTGTATAGTTGCCATTGAGCCAGAATCAGGCGAAATTTTAGCTTTGGTATCTGCTCCAACTTATGACCCGAATCTCTTAATAGGAAAAAGAAATATATCCAAGTATTATGGTTTGATGGCAAAAGATGAAAGCAAACCGCTATTCCCGAGACCTCTAGCGGCAGAATATCCTCCAGGATCCACCTTTAAGTTGTTAAACTCTTTAATTGGTTTACAGGAAGGTGTAATTTCAAAAAGCTCCGGTTTTGCTTGCGATAAGTCAGTTGTGGGATGCCATAATCATGCAAGTGCAGGAAACTTGGCTGATGCAATAAAGCACTCGTGCAACCCATATTTTTATGCCGTTACAAGACGTATTATCCAGCAAAATGAAAAGAAAAAATTAACTGAAGATGCTGAAATTGGACTCAATTTGTGGGCAAAATACATGCATAGCTTCGGTCTTGGAAAAAAACTTGAAACAGACATAACTGGAATAAGACCCGGATTGATTCCGGATGCACTTTATTATGATAAGTGGTATGGTCACCATAATTGGGCATTCTCAACAATTCGATCCATTTCAATTGGTCAAGGAGAAGTAATGCTTACCCCGCTTCAAATTGCCAATATTGGAGCAATTATTGCCAATAAAGGTTGGTATATTACACCACATTTTGTTAAATCGATAGGTAAAAAAGGCCCATTGGAAAGATTTAAAACTAAAAATTTTACCAATATTGACACCAAACATTTTGATGTAATCATTGAGGGCATGCGAAGGGTAATTTATGAATCAGGTGGCACAGGAAAAAGAGCACTACTAAAAGATATTGTAATTTGTGGTAAGACAGGAACAGTGCAGAACCCTCATGGTGAAGATCATTCCGTTTTTTTAGCATTTGCTCCTATGGACAAACCTAAAATTGCGATTGCTGTTTTTATCGAAAATGCAAAAGGAGGTGGAGGCTTGTGGGCAGCACCTACTGCTTCGTTAATGATCGAGAAATATATTAACGATACAATAACAGAAACTGAGAGGGAACAAACTATTTTAAACGCAAATTTTTCCTATTAAACCATGAGGCAAGGACAGTCTTTATTGGCAAATTTTGATTGGATTCTTTTCGGAATTTACATCATCTTCCTTGCTATGGGGCTGGCAACTGTTTACTCCACAGCTTTCAATGAAGACCACCCCAATATTTTCGATTTTTCTCAAAAATACGGAAAGCAATTAATTTGGATATCTATTTCCTTGTTTCTCGGTTTGATTGTATTTCTTATTGACTCTGATATTTACAGAAAGTTTTGTATTCCTATCTATCTGTTTACAGTAGTTTTACTCGTAATTGTGTTGTTCATGCCCGCTGTTAATGGGGCCAAGGCATGGTTGGGAATAGGAAGTTTAGGCATACAACCCGCCGAATTTTCGAAAATTGGAGCAGCATTACTTTTAGCACATTTCATTAGTAACGTGAATGTTAAGCAACAAACTATAAATACTGTTCTCTCTGCAAATGCCATTATACTCGTTCCTATGAGTCTAATTTTACTTCAACCAGATGCAGGTACTTTTGTTGTTTTCACGTCCTTTTTATTTGTGATGTATCGCGAGGGTATAACTTACGACCCACTAGTTCTAAAACTTGTGAATGCAATTCCTGGCGTTAGATTTAAACATACATGGGTAGGCAGTCATTTCATTCCTATTTTATTCATTCTTGTCTTTTTGAGTCTGATAACTTTACTGATGAGCAATGAATCCATCACCTTTCAAATTGCCCCCAATACCCCTGTTAACGGTATTTGGATTATTATTTTATCGCTTGCAATTTTTGCTGTTTTGGGATATTTTGTGCTTCGATTTTTATCAGCTAAACGCGATAGAAATAGGGTTTTAATTATTGTATTTATTGGGTTTTTGTTAACTGCGGGTTGGTCCACTATTGTAAATATTGGTTTTCAAGGTCTTGCCGACCACCAAAAAGATCGGATAGAATTATTTTTAGGCTTGAAGGAAGATCCTGACGGGGAAGATTACAATCGCAATCGCGCAATGGCAGCAGTTGGTTCAGGAGGAATGATGGGAAAAGGATATCAAAACGCCTCAGTTTCAAGTGTTGAAAGTAATCATGTCCCTGAAAGTGAAACAGATTTTATTTTTTGCCCATTTGCTGAAGAATGGGGCTTTGTCGGTTCTTTGGTTCTGATTTCACTCTACATGTTATTACTGGTAAGAATTATTATAATTGCTGAAAGACAGAGAGCGACTTTCAATAGGGTTTATGCCTATGCTGTTGCCATGATTTTCTTTTACCATTTTGCTATCAATGTGGGAATGAATATAGGATTTGCACCAGTAATTGGAATTCCTTTGCCGTTTTTCAGTTATGGAGGGTCTTCTTTAATGTCTTTTTCAATCATGCTCTTTATTTTGTTAAAATTGGATAGTCAACGTAGAGATATTCTACAATAGCTGAAAAGTACATTTTAAAACAAAGTTTTCTTTATTTTTACATAATCAATTTGAAGTTACCGAATGGCGAAAAAAGAAAATATATCATTACTCTCAGACCGTGCCAAAAAAATTATGACCATAAGTTTTTGGTCTTTGTCACTGCTTCCTTTTTTGTTTGTAGCCTCATTGTTACTATTTCAATCAGAGGATGATTTACCCTCGGTAGAAATGCTCGATAATCCACCGGAATTGCAAGCATCTATAATTTATGCTGATGACGGTAAAACGGAACTTGGTAAGTACTTTAAGGTAAACAGAACAAGCGTAAAATTCAAAGATCTTTCGCCTTACTTAGTTGATGCATTAATTTCAACTGAAGATGAGCGTTTTCATGAACATTCGGGCGTAGATTTTCAAGCTTTAGGTAGAGCCGTTTTTAGCGCAGGTGGTTCTGGGGGAGCATCGACAATTACACAACAGTTGGCAAAACTTTTATTTACTTTAGAACAAAGAGAGCGTGAAGCGCTCATAAGGGCTAACGGAGGAAAGGTTGGTGATGAAAATCTAGGAAGGATTGGTCGTATGATGAAACGCATCAACGAAAAAGCAAGAGAGAATATTATTGCAACCCGACTCGAAAAAAGATATACCAAAGAAGAAATCATAACCATGTATTTAAATCAATTTGATTTCTTGTACAATGCGGTGGGTATAGAAAATGCGGCTAAAGTTTATTTCAACAAAAAACCTATTGATTTAACCAAAGAGGAAGCCGCAACTTTAGTAGGAATGTGTAAGAATCCAACATTATACAACCCTTACAGCTTCAGGGTCAAGAATTATAGTTTAGATGTTGCCAAAAAAAAGAAAAAGGATCCTAAAAATGTAACCTTAAGTGAAATTAAAGATGCCAGATCAGCTGATTCTTTGAGAGCTGTCTCACGTCGTAACCAAGTACTCATGCAATGGTTGAAAAATAGTGAGGCCGGTAATGAGGCGCTGCGCGTTAAATTAACACGTGCAGATTATGACCAACTAAAAGTCAAACCACTTGTTGTCAATTATCAACCTGTTGATCATAAAGAAGGAATGGCTCCATACTTTAGAGAGTCCCTTCGAAAAGAAGTTTCAACCCTTTTGATGCAAAAAAACGCCGATGGATCTTTTAAATATCATCGATTGGACGGAACGCCTTATGATATTTATCGGGATGGTTTGAAAATTTACACTTCTATAGACACCAATTTGCAATATCATGCTGAAAACGCTCTAAGAAGGCACCTTAAAGAAAATTTGCAAAGGGCTTTTGATGACAACAATAAATCACTCAAGAATTTCCCTTTTTCTAAAGATGTATCTAAAGAGGAAGTTGAGCAGATAATGCAAAATGCAAGGAAGAATTCTTTGAGATACGAATCTTTATCAAATATGGGGCTAACTGAGGATCAAATAAAGGAAAATTTTGAATCTCCTGCCCAAATGCGCGTTTTTTCCTGGGAAGGAGAGAAAGATACAATATTGACACCAAATGATTCCATAAGGTATTACAAATCTTTTTTACATGCAGGATTGATTTCTATCGATCCCAAAACAGGATTTGTTAAAGCATGGGTTGGTGGTGCTGATTTCAAACATTTTGCTTTCGACCATGTTCGACAAGGAAAACGACAGGTTGGGTCAACAATCAAACCTTTTGTTTATGCTACCGCCATGCAATTGAAAGTTGTTCGCCCTTGTGACCAATTTGCAAATGTTGCATATTGCGTTGACCTTATGGATGCAAGTGGAAAAGTTGATGGAATTTGGTGTCCAAAAAATGCCGGAGGTTCAGGATCTGGTTCTGTTTCGGCATCAACAGGCTTGGCGCAATCAATGAACAATATTACTGTTGCTGTAATGAAAAAAATGGGAGGCTACCAAGGACCCAAAGCTGTTTCCCAACATTTGAAGAAAATGAACATTTTCCTGACCCCTGAACAAGAAGTGCCTTCACTCTGTCTAGGAATTATGGATATTTCCTTGTATGACATGGTTGGAGCACAATGTGTTTTTGCGAATAATGGTACATTTTTGCCGCCAACAGCAATTCTTAGAATTGAAGACAGAAATGGTAAAACCATATACGAAGCCGATCAAAAACCGGTACCCGTATACCACCCTACAGTTGCTTATGAAACGCTTTTAATGATGAAAAAAGTTGTAACGCAAGGTACTGCAGGAAGCCTTCGTGGAGGTCAATCATGGGGCAACGTGCGCTGGCCAACTGCTGGAAAAACTGGAACAACACAGAGTAATTCTGATGGTTGGTTTGTTGGGCTTACCCCAGAATTAGTAACAGGTGTTTGGGTTGGTGCAGAAGACCGTTCAGTTCGCTTTACAACAATGACATGGGGACAGGGGGCAAGAATGGCACTACCTATGTATGGTTACTACATGCAAAAAGTGTATAAAGATCCAAATATTGCTTTGGCTACTGTCGATTTTCAAAAACCAAGTGATTACGATCAAACAATGTTTAATTGTTCAGGAGGAGATAGTGGAGGATCATCGTCAAGCAATTCTGACACAGAACAACCAGCACTTCCGCCGCCACCAGATGAAAACGCCGTAGAAGAAAACGACTTAGGATTATAAAATGAATAAAGTAGTAAATAACGTTGAACAAGCACTTCTTGGTATTCAGGATGGAATGACAATAATGCTTGGTGGTTTTGGCCTTTGTGGTATTCCGGAAAACTCTATAGCTCAATTGGTGAAACTTGGAGTAAAAAATCTGACCTGTATTTCGAATAATGCAGGCGTAGATGATTTTGGTTTAGGATTATTACTTCAAAACCGACAAATAAAGAAGATGATTAGTTCATATGTTGGAGAGAATGCTGAATTTGAAAGGCAAATGCTTTCAGGAGAATTGATCGTAGACCTTATCCCGCAGGGAAGTCTTGCTGAACGATGTCGTGCTGGCGGAGCAGGAATCCCAGCCTTTTTTACACCAGCTGGATTTGGGACAGAAGTTGCCGAAGGTAAAGAGGTGCGGATGTTTAATGGAAAACCACATATTCTTGAGGAAGCGCTTACTGCAGATTTTGCAATTGTAAAGGCATGGAAAGGGGATACAGAGGGGAACCTCATATTCAAGGCTACTGCAAGAAATTTTAATCCAATGATGGCAATGGCAGGAAAAATCACCATTGCTGAAGTTGAGGAGCTGGTTCCAGCAGGAGAATTAGATCCAAATTTTATTCATACACCAGGAATTTTTGTTCAACGCATTTTTAAAGGTCAGCATTTTGAAAAACGTATCGAGCAAAGAACAGTTAGTAAGAAATCCTAATTTATACTAATAAGGTTTTATAATGGCTTTAGATAAAAACGGTATTGCTAAAAGAATAGCTCAGGAGTTAAAAAATGGTTGGTATGTCAATCTCGGGATTGGTATTCCAACGCTAGTAGCGAACTATATTCCAGAAGGAATAGATGTTGAGTTTCAATCTGAAAATGGCGTTTTAGGAATGGGACCTTTTCCTTTTGAAGGAGAGGAAGATGCCGATCTAATCAACGCAGGGAAACAAACCATTACGGTGAGAAAAGGTGCAGTTTTCTTTGATTCAGCAATGTCATTTGCTATGATTCGTGGACAACATGTTCAGTTGACTGTTCTTGGAGCCATGGAAGTTTCCCAAAATGGAGATATCGCCAACTGGAAAATCCCTGGTAAAATGGTTAAAGGCATGGGAGGAGCTATGGATCTCGTTGCTTCTGCTGACAATATTATTGTTGCTATGATGCATAGTAATAGAGAAGGAGAATCAAAACTACTCAAAGAATGTACATTGCCTTTAACAGGAGTTGGTTGCGTAAAAAAAGTCGTTACTGAATTGGCTGTACTCGAAATTAAAGACAATAAATTTCACCTTATTGAAAGAGCACCAGGTGTTTCTGTAGAAGAAATTGTTGCCAAAACAGAAGGAGATATAGTAGTGCCGGAATTCGTTCCTGAAATGAAATTATAATGCTCTCATTGAATAAGCAGTTTCGTGAATCCATAATTCTTGGTACCTCGCTGCTTTTTTGTACTGCATGGATCATATACATGATGCTCAAAAGTCCCGTTCCTAATGATGTTGGGGATGGTATTATGCATTATTTTATTTCCAACGCATCATGGGAAAATCCTGAACTTTTTCTTCACCATTGGGGAAAGCCTTTATTTATCCTTTTGTCGTCTCCTTTTGCGCAATTCGGTTTTTATGGGATGGTTATTTTTAATCTTATCGTTTTTGCTTTCACGGCAATAATTGGATATAAATTGCTTCGAAAAAAAGGAGTTCCAGTTTATTTGCAAGTTTTGTTACCCTTAATTCTTCTCAAAGCACATGATATAGCGAATACCATTTTAGGTGGAATGACAGAACCTTTGTTCAATTTGAGTTTAATGGGGGCTTTGTTTTTGCTAAGTGAAAAAAAATATTTTTGGTTTGCTTTAGTAGTGTCAACAATGCCTTTTTTACGAAGCGAAGGTCAATTACCGCTATTATTGGCTTTCGCCTTGTTGCTTTTTGCAAAACAGTATAAATACATTCCACTTCTCGCAAGTGCTTTTTTGGTTTACAGCATAGTAGGGGTTTTTGTATACAGCGATTTCTTTTGGTATTTTAACCAAAGCCCATATCAGATGAGTAACAATATTTATGGGTCAGGCTCATGGAACCATTATTTACTTTCCTATAAAAATTATTTGGGAAATCCAGGCTTGTATATTTTCATTTTAGCGGTTCCATCATTTTTTTATATGTTATTTAAAAGGTTAAAGATTGATTGGAATTTATGGATTTTCAGCTACGGAGTTTTTATTGGAATTTTATCTGCACACACCTATTTCTGGGCAACAGGACAAAATGGATCATTAGGTTTAACCCGTATTGCTACTCAGGGCGTACCAGTTTTTCTGGTCATGAACCTAATAGCAATTAATAATATTCCCTGGAGTAGGCAAATCATCTCGAAGTGGCTGGGATATATTTTCGCTTTAGGAATTGCCTACGCGCTTTTTTCAACGAAGTATTATCCCAAAAAAATTGATGCTTTGGATTCGGAAATTTTAAATACCGCAAATTATTTGAAGGAGGAAAGCCTTGGGGAAAGTAAAGTTTATTATCATTTCCCTTTACTGTCTTTTGCTTTTGGCGAGAATCCATTTAAGAGTAATAATAAGTTAATTTATTATACTTTCACTGATTTGGATAATGATTTAAGGACAACCTTAAAACCCGGAGATTTAATTGTAAGAGATAGCCATTTTGGTCCTATGGAAATGTTACTTCCAATGGAAAAAATAATTAATCATCCACACTTGCATGTAATTCGCGAATTTGTGAGTAATGAACAGATAAATGATGTAAATGATGAAACAGAAGGGGTTATTGTGTTAAAATACGATCCCAGTATAGCGAAATCTAATAATCTAAATCCCAAAACCGTAAAAGTTGATAAAGTATTAAATATTTCAGAAAATCAGGAATTTATTGGATTAAATAACCTTATTCCCCTTTCAAAACAAGACATTAAAATAAAAATACAATTAAAAGCATCGATAAATGGATTTCCTTTGATTTATGACCATAATAGTGGATCAAATTACAGTTTGATAGATTTGAAAGCAAATGAAAAATTTAAAGGAACTTTTATCATTCACGGAGATGGTAAAACGAAATTGTACATTTGGAATCCAAGAAAATTAAAAGGTAAAATTTATATCGAAAAAATCATTTTAGAATAAATTTACTTGTAAAATCTCATTTCTTCAATATACCTTAAAACAGGTTCAGTAACCAAATACTTAATATCTTTTCCATTTTTAATAGCATCCCGAATATAACTTGCAGAAATTCTCATTATTGGAACATCTTTTAAAATTTTTACATTTGAATGATTGTGGAAAGGTACGTTTGGAATTTTTCCTTCAGAGATTTCGTTCCTTAAAACTGCTCTTGGATAAATGTATATTTTATAATTTTTTAGGATTACTTCGTAATTATACCATTTGTTTAAACTGTGCAAACTGTCTTCACCCATTATCAATGAAAATTCATAAGTGGGATAAATTTCTTTCAAATGTGCTAGAGTTGTAACGGTGTAACTTGGTTTGGGCAACTTAAATTCGATATCGCAAGCTTTCAGTTTGAGATTATCTTCAATGGCCTCTTTTACCATGTCCAATCGATGAAAATCCTTTAGTAAGGTGGACTTGTCTTTAAGCGGATTGTGCGGAGAAACGACCAACCAAACTTGATCCAATTCGGTTACATTGGCAAAGTGGTTGGCAATGATGAGGTGCCCAACATGTATTGGATTAAATGTTCCAAAATACAATCCGATCTTCATGCTTTAAGAAATAGTTTCACCCAATTTTCTGCAGTATCAATAGCTATTTCTAAGTTTTCGTTGACCAGAATTTTATCGAATTGAGTTGCGTATTCCAACTCTTTTCTTGCCTTCGACATCCGTTGATTGATTTTTTCTTCACTTTCGGTGCTTCTCTGCCTTAATCGATGCTCCAATTCTTCAAAACTTGGAGGCTGAACAAATATCGCTAAAGCTTTATCCCCGAAAATTTTCTTGAGATTCAATCCGCCAATTACGTCAACGTCAAAAATGACAGCTTTACCTTCATCCCATATCCTTGTGATTTCCTCTTTAAGTGTTCCATAGAAATTATTGGTGTAAACCTCCTCCCATTCTATAAAGGCATCATTTTTAATTTGGTTCTTGAATCCCTCTATGCCCAAAAAATAATAGTCTTTTCCATTTATTTCATTTGGCCGAGGATCTCTGCTACATGCTGAAACTGAAAATGATAAACCAAGATTTTTAGCCAATAAAGCATGAACTATTGTAGTTTTTCCAGCTCCTGATGGGGCAGAAAAAATAATACATTTACCTTTTGTTTCCATTGGCATTGCTATAGTGTATTAAGAACTTGCTCCTTGATTTTTTCAAGATTGTCTTTCATTTCTACAACCAACTTCTGCATCGTAACATGATTACATTTACTGCCCAGTGTATTGATTTCCCTTCCAATTTCTTGTGAAATGAATCCTAGTTTTTTTCCAGATGCTTCAACTTTTAATGTGTCTAAAAAATATTCCAAATGATTACCCAGTCTCATTTTTTCCTCCGAAATATCTAGCTTTTCTATATAAAAAATCAACTCTTGTTCTAAACGGTTTTCGTCGTACTTCGTTCCGGCAAATTCTTCAAGTCCACGTTTCAGCCTTTCCTTTATATTGGTAATACGCTCTTGTTCATATTGTGGGACTTGCCCCAACAAATATTTTATATCATTAATTCTATTGGTGAATTCCTCGTGAAGGGCTTCCCCCTCTTGTTTACGAAAATCATTAACCCTAGAACAAGCATTGGTGGCCAATTCAAGTATCCAATCTTTTTCCTCTACACTTAATTCTTGTTTCTCATTGATGAAAATATCAGGCATCCTGAGAATTAGCGATAGATAATCTTCTGTGCTGCCATTGATAATTTCATTCAATTCTTTCAAATCATTGTAGTATGTTGCAGCCAAATCTTTATTTATCACATAATTTTGTGTGTCTCCCGTTCCTTCAATTACCAAGATAAAATCAATTTTTCCTCTTTCTAAGTTGACTGAAACACAATTGCGAAAAGCTGCTTCTAATTCTCTGTAGTTATTCGGTAATCGAAAATTCAAATCAAGGGATTTGCTATTTAATGTCCGAATTTCAATGCTTATTTTTTTATTGTTGAAAGTGCCGGTGGATTTTCCGAAACCAGTCATTGATAATACCATATACGATGTACTTTCAAGTAAAAATAAGGATTTTATCATAATTGATCGATTATTTTGTAGTCAACCTGTTAACGTAATAAAATCGATTAGGAATAACATTAACTTTGTAAAATGATTTTATACAACGTAACCGTCGCTATTGATCCATCTAAAGAAGAAGAATGGTTGCATTGGATGCGTGCTGTTCATATTCCCGATGTCATGGCAACAGGTTGTTTTATTGAAAGTCGATTTTCTAAAGTACAGTCCGAAGAAGATCAAGGTAGCAGTTACGCAATTACTTATTTATGTTCTTCTACAGAATTGCTGGAAAAATACCGATTACAGTTTGCTCCAAAATTGCAAAAAGAGCATGCAGAAAAATTTCAAGGGCATTTTGCCGCGTTCCGCACGCTACTCGATGTAATTGAAGAATTCAAATAACATGTCAGTTCGCGCAAAGAAACATCTCGGCCAACACTTTCTCACAGATAAAAACATTTGTGAAAAAATTAGCAATCAATATGGAAATCATAACAATTGTAACAGGGTGCTGGAAATAGGTCCCGGAATGGGAGCATTGACAGAATTTTTAATTAAGAGAGGTGACTTGGACATTTATGTTATCGATGTAGATAATGAATCAATAGCCTTCCTTAAATCAAATTTTTCGCAACTTGACAACCGCATTTTTGAAGGTGATTTTTTAAGATTAAACCTTGTTGACCTAATGGGAAAAGAACCATTCGCAGTTGTTGGAAATTTTCCTTACAATATTTCCTCTCAAATTCTTTTTAAGTGTTTAGACTATCGAGATCAGATTCCCGAAATAATGGGAATGTTCCAAAAAGAAGTTGCAGAGCGCGTTGCAGAAAAACCTGGGTCTAAAACCTATGGGATTATGAGTGTTTTATTGCAAGCATTTTATACCATCAACTATTGCTTTACCGTAGATCAACATGTTTTTAACCCTCCGCCAAAAGTCAAATCTGGTGTAATACGTTGTGTTAGAAACGCAAGAGAAAAATTGCCGTGTGATGAAAAGCTTTTTATTCAAGTTGTAAAAATGGCATTCAATCAGAGAAGAAAGACAATCAGAAATTCATTAAAGCAGATTATCGCTAACACTTCTTTTGACCACCCATATTTGAATTTGAGACCTGAGGTATTATCCGTAGAACAATTTATTGAACTTACCCAAGCCATTGAAGGAATTCACATTTCACAATAATTGACTTAATTATTGCAATTAATGATGTTTCTTTGAATAAAAATTATTTTCTTTGTATCAGATAAAAGATTGACATGACAACATTTTTTTACGCAATAGGTGATTTTTTAACTTGGACTTTCGGTTTTTTCGAGTCTGTAGGAAATATTTTTAATAATGCCGTTATCATTTTGGGTTTTATTGGTCTCTTTTATTGGTTAAATTGGCAACGCAAGTTTAATAAACGTGCTGAAGAAAATCCAAATCAACTTAAATAACTTTTAAAATATTATATCGAGGAGGTTGTTGGTTTCCAGCAACCTTTTTTTATGCTAATTTTAATCAATGGCAAAACCCCAATTTACAGTCATAATAACTGCAGGAGGCATTGGAAAAAGAATGGGCGGAGACCTCCCGAAACAGTTTCTTACATTGAAAGATAAACCTATTTTACTTCATACCTTGGAGAGGTTTTATCAATTTGACCAAAACATACAACTAATTCTTACCCTGCCCCCAGATTGGAAAACATTTTGGAATGAATTCATTTTGAAACATAAATGCAATATTCCACATCTTATAGTTGATGGCGGAAAGGAACGATTTGATTCAATTAAAAATGCATTGGAGTTTTCTACCGGTGATTTCATTGCTGTACATGATGGAGTAAGACCACTTGTATCCAACGAGACCATTATGAGGTGTTTTGAAGCTGTCCAACAATTTGGTCAAGTTATTCCTGTCATTCCTTTAAAAGAATCCTTGCGGCAAATAAAAAATGAGCAAACCAAGGCTGTACCGAGGTCAGAATATGTTCATGTGCAAACCCCTCAGTGTTTTATAAAAGAAGCCATCATTAAAGCGTACGACCTTCCCTTTCATGATAAGATTACTGATGATGCAACTTTATTGGAAGAGGCAGGATTTCAAATTCATTGTGTTCCTGGAAATGAAGAAAACATTAAGATTACCACCCAAATTGATTTACAATTTGCCCAATCACTTATTAAATAATACGTTTAAAAATCGCAATGATGTAAGTTTGAAATCAATGAATTACAATTTCTAATTTATCTTTGCACCTCACGATTTGAAACAATGAAAGTTACAGAACATTTAAAAGCTGCAAAACAACCTCTATTTTCTTTTGAAATTCTTCCGCCGTTGAAAGGAAAAAGTATACAATCAATCTTTGATGGTATTGATCCGCTTATGGAGTTTAAGCCGCGGTTTGTAAATGTTACCTATCATAGAGAAGAGTTTATTTATAAAGAGCGCGAAAACGGATTGTTAGAAAAAATAGCAATTCGCAAACGCCCCGGAACTGTAGGAATATGCGCAGCAATAATGAACAAATATCAAGTCGATGCTGTGCCTCATTTAATTTGCGGAGGATTTAGCAAAGAGGAAACTGAAAATGCCTTAATTGATTTACATTTTTTAGGAATTGACAATGTTCTGGCGTTAAGAGGAGACTCGATAAAAACAGAAAGTACGTTTCGTCCGCATACAGATGGTCATAAATATGCTGTAGAACTCATTAGCCAAATTTCAGACATGAACAGTGGTAGTTACATGATGGACGATGTACAATTAGAACCAACTGATTTTTGTGTCGGAGCAGCAGGTTATCCTGAAAAGCATTTTGAGGCAATGAACATGACAACGGATCTTCAATACCTTAAAGCAAAAGTTGATGCTGGAGCTGAATATATTGTAACGCAAATGTTTTTTGACAATAAAAAGTATTTTGATTTTGTAAATGCTTGCCGAGAAATAGGTATAACAGTACCCATTATTCCGGGTCTCAAACCCATTAAAACATTGGATCATATTACGTTTCTCCCAAAATTCTTTAAAATAGACTACCCTGATGCCTTATCTTCTGAACTCTTGAAGTGCAAAAACAATAAAGATGTTGAACAACTGGGAATAGAATGGGGGATCGCTCAGTCTAAAGAGTTGAAAGAAGCAGGGGTTCCTTGCATTCATTATTACACCATGTCTAATTCTTCAATGGTTAAAGCCATTGCAAAAGAAATATTTTAAAAAAAAACACCATGAAAAATCTTCTAGTAGGACTATTATTTTTTACAAACTTTAGTGTTTTTGCCCAAGTAGAAAACTTAAAATTGAAAAATGCATTGGTTATTGCGCAATTGGATCAGGAAGAAGATAGATTTTCTATTGAAATAAATCTTACCGAATTGCTTTCCACAGCGGGAATCAAAGCTGTACCTTCACTTAATTTGATGAAAATTGGAAACGATGCGGTAATTCTTGCATCCGATTCTATTCAAGAAATGGCGAGAAGTATGGGAGTTGATACTTATATGCTAGTAAGTGTAAGGGGTTATGATAAAAAATTTAAACCCTCATCTTGTAAGGATGATTTGCAACAAGCATTAAGTGTGGGTAATCTTTTTCCCATGTATCGTGATGAAATTGTATCAGTAAGTTTTGAATTTATTTTTTATAGAAATGGACAATGTGTTGGTTCAGATATTGTCAAATGCGGTAATGTCTCTGATCGCGAATCTGTACTAAAGAAATTTCGTAAACAAATCACCAAAAAAATTACAAACGATTGGTTATAGTCAGGATACAATTTTTTAGTCTTGATTAATCAGCTCGTAAAGTTCATTCAAGTTTGGTGAAAGAATAATCTCAATACGTCTGTTTTTAGCTTTATCAGAAGCGTCAACCGGATGGAATTCTGATCTTCCAGCAGCCATCAATTGTGCTGGATTTACCTTAGAATTGGAAATCAAAATATCAACAACAGCAGTTGCTCTCAATACCGAAAGCTCCCAATTTGATTTAGGATGGGTGCTGCTTGATAATTTGTCGGTATCGGTATGACCTTCCACGATGATTTCAATTTCTTTTTCCAATTCAAGAACTTTTGCCAATTCTATCAACGCTTTTTTACCGTTGGCTTCAACTGCAGTACTTCCAGATGCAAAAAGCAATTTAGCCTCCATGCTTACATAAATTTTACCATCTTTTTCTACTACTGTCAAACCCTGATTTTCAAAACCTTTTAAAGCACTTGCAATTTTTGATTTTAATAATTGTGCAGCTTCGTCTTTCCTTTTTAACAATTCTTCAAGTTCGTTCACACGTTGTTCTCTTTCCGCAAGCAATTCTTCTTTTTTCTTTAATTCTGCCTCAAGCAGAAGCAATTCATCTTCTTTGCGCTGTAATTCAATATTTTTAGCATCCAATTCTGCTTGAAGTGTGGCGGTTAGTTTTGCGCCTTTATCCCTTAATTTTTCTAATTCAGAATTAAGACTTTCTTTCTCAGAGGTTAATTTTGTTTTTTGTGTTGTTAAATCTCGAATTTTTAAGCCCAAACTCGCTGTATCTTTAACCAATTGGGTAACTTTTTCTCTTGAAGTATTCAGGTTAGCTTCAGCATCCTTTAATTTACCTTCGCAATCTAATGTGCTGTTTTTATATTTTTCGAGCTCCTCTGAACATGTTTGTTCCTTGGCTAACAATTCATTATATTTTTTAATCGGCACACACGATGTGATGAGTAAAAGAGCCGCAGAATAAATAAGAATGCGCATGATAAAAAGTTTAATCGTTAACAAGCAAATTTGACTAAACTATTTAAATATTTTTCAAGCATTATCCAGGATTTATAAACACTGATAATTGAATAAGGTATTTAAAACCTAGAACATAGGACATTTTGTTCCAGGCCCATTCGCTTGAATACTATTATTAAAGACAATTGAAATTTCATGTGAACCACTATGGTTAGATCTAAAAGCAGAAACTCCTACATCATAAGAATAGTAAAGTGCAAAACGACCGGTGACTTTTATTCCGAGTTGCGTTATTAACGCGTCTCCAGTGCGGAAACCCAATCCAAAGTCAATAAAATTCCTGTAGTTCAAAATGCCTAAAACATCCGCTGATATTTTACCTTTTGGCGGAATTCTCACCATTATTGCAGGTAAAAATGTGAGCAATGAATTGATTTGCATTCGGTAACTTCCAGTCAAGGAAGTGTGAAAACGCTGCCTGGAATTGCTTCCTAAGTCATCCCATCTGGATACCAATAAATTATCACAAACCAAACCAAAGTAATAATTCTCACCATTCCACCAAGCTCCGAATGATGCATCTGGTAAAATAGCAGAACTTTCTTGCATTACACTGGGATCAGGGCTGTTTGTTGTCGATCCTGATGGGTCATAGCCAAATTGCATCAAACCGCCATATAATCCCAATGAAAGTCTAGTATCTTTAGTAAAATTAAAGTGGCCAGCATAGGCAAGATTAAAACGTGTAGTATTGAATTGACCAATACGGTCTGATTCCATCCTGAATCCGAGACCATGACGCGCACTTAGGTATTTCTTACGTTTAGCATAAAGTGGAGCAGATAATCCAATAAATCCGCTTCTTGGGGCGCCATCAAATCCAACCCATTGTAGCCGATAAAGGCAATGGATTTCCATGTAGGATTTAATCCCTGCGTGAGCTGGGTTCAACGGAAATTGATGCCAATTCCATTGAGAAAATTGTGTGTTTTGTTGCGCAAAAACATCCTGCTCAAAAAATGAAAGTAAACAACAAACCAGAAGAAACTTTTTAAGTGACATCATCATCTTATAACCGTTATACTACCCTTGTAAAGTGAAGTGTTAGCTTCATTTAGGTCAACCGTATAAAAATATACGCCTTCTGCCATAGGTTTGTCGTTAATTGTTCCATCCCAAGCCTTACTTTCATTATAGTTTGTTGATTGATAAACTTCTTGCCCCCAACGGTTATAGATGCGAACCAAACAATTGGGGTATTTTTCAATGCCCTCAATTATCCATTTTTCATTGATATTATCTCCATTGGGTGAAAATGTAGTAGGAAAAAATAGCCCCACATCGAAAGTAATTGTTACCTGATCAGTTTGTGTGCATCCATTTTCTGTGGCTGTTAATGAAAATGTTGTCGTTTCAGGAATGTTAACAATAGGATTTAAAATATTTGCATCGCTCAATCCAAAGGCTGGACTCCAAAAATAAGATGAGGCGCTTGTTGATCCATTGAGTTGAACTGAATTGTCTCCAGAAACATTGGTATCATTACCGGCATCCAAAAGAAATTCATAGACATCGAATGCACCAGAGCTTGCATCCACAATTTCAGTACACAAACTATAACAGTCTGTCGAAACTGTAATTATTGAACCGTCTGAAATATTCGAAGTAATTAAAAAAGTATCTGTTGTAGTTGCAATTAAATTTCCATCAACATACCATTTATAAACTCCACTTCCAGGACAATTCAACGCTTGACAATTTGCAGTTACGGGTTCATTTTTACAAATATTCGTAGAACTTGTGGTTAACGAAATTGAAGAAACGGGTCTTTCTATTCCTAGTCCGGTAACTTCGAGGTCAAAAGAGCAAGCGGCAGGAATAGTAATTCCTGCGCCACTTTGATCACCAGAGACTACAATATAATATGTTGTTGAAGGTGTTAAAGCTGGGGCACTTAAAATAAAAGAAGCGGTCGCATTTGATTCACAATTGCTTACTAAGGTATATGACGCAGCATCGCATGGAACAATTGCTTGTAATACTGCAGCCTGAATTGCATTATCTTGTCCCGGATTGTTTTCAAAAATCAAATTATTAAACGCAACTTCTACATCTCCTCCCGCAGTATTGGTTGTAAACGTAAACCAAATAGAATTGTTCGGAGAAAAACAAAAAGAGAAATCATCCTCACAATCTGGACAAAAGGTAACATTTGCGCCTGAGTTTGTATAGTTTCCGATAGTGTTGGGACATAACGCTATGGCACTTATACAATCGTTATTTGTTGGTTGGGCCATGCTATTTGTGGCCACAATAATATAGGAAAAGAAAGAAGTTAAAAAGTATACTAATTTCATGAATTCAGAAAAGCAAAACCAAATATAATCGAGAAAAGTGTCATTTTATTTTCTTTATTAATTTAAATTAAGGAATTTTGGCATAAAAATCGTTCTATTTAATAGAATTTAAATCAATTATTATGAAGAAATATTACTATTTCCTAACTTTTTTATTGTTTTTAAGCTTTGGTTTAAATGCTCAAAAAGTAGATTATGACATTAGTTCTAAGTGGTTTTTAGGGTTAAATCTAGGTGGTACATGGCAATCATCAGATGTGACGAATAACACAAACGTTGGTTACGGTTTTACTTTGGGTAAATCATACAATTATGCATACGGAAAACCATTTAGCTTTGATATTCGTGGAAGATATTTAGGAGGATACTGGTATGGGCAGGACCTATCTAAAACGGATGCCGCAGGTTATACAGGCACTACACTAAAACCCTACATGGATTCTTTGGGTTTTGGCGTGAATAATTTTCAGGCGCAAAATCATGAAGTTAGTCTCGAATTGGTTTTACATGCCAATCGTCTTACCGAAAAAACTGGTTTTGATCCTTATATTTTCGGTGGTATTGGTTTGGTCTGGAATCAAACCTACGGAGATTTGCGCTTTGGTGATACCATCGGGGGTTCAGGCGGAATTTATAATTATGATCCCAGTCAAATTGGAAGTTCGTCATATTTCTACAATTTGCACGATGGACAATATGAGACCAATTTGGAAGGCACTAGCGCAGACATAGATAAATGGAATATTGATTTCATGCCATCCCTAGGGTTTGGTCTTGGTTATCGCGTTGGAAAGAGAGCTACCATCGGTTTAGAACATAAGACAACATTTACATTAAGAGATGATTATGATGGATTTACCTCTGCTATTCGTTCAAAGAATGACTTGTACCATTACACCTCACTTTATATTAATTTTCGTTTCCGAGCTCGAGGAACTGCATCCAATAACATTAATAACAATAACGTAAACAATATAAACAACTTCAACTCGAATTGTCTTACCCCTGAAATTGTGTTTACGTCGCCGTTTAATAATTCAACTAACGTAAGCACAAATGGAGGTTTTTACACTGTTAAAGCATCTGTGAAAAATTTGGAGACAGCACAAGGACTTTCCTTTAAGGTAAACGGGATCAATGTAACTAATTTTATTTTCAAACCTGAAATAGACTATTTTGAAGCAAATGTTTATCTCTCATCTGGAACCAATAACTTACAATTAATCGGAATAAATGATTGTGGTCAAGATCAAGAAACAACACAAATAGTTTACACACAATGTTATGCTCCTCTAGTTGCCTTTACAAATCCAAACATTGTTGGCTCAGTAGTAGAAAATCAAACATATACTGCTCAAGCATCTATTTCAAATTTAAATGGAGGACAACTTTCAGTATCACATAATAATAATCCAGTTTATAATTATAATCTTGATGCTAACACAGGAATTTTAAGCTTTACAGTTTACTTAACAACAGGTGAAAATACGTTTTCAATTAATGCGTCAAATGATTGTGGAAGTGTAGTTTCAAGTTCATATATTAGATATGAGCGCTGTTTATCTCCAACAATATATTCCAATTCCATAAATACTAACGGAATTACAGTTTCATCCCAATCTTACAATTTTGCTGCAATTGTAAATTACACTGCAAGTAATCAAATAACCATTACTCAGAATAATCAGCAATTGACGAATTTCAGCTACAATTCAGCAACCGGTCAGGTTGATAAAGCTGTATTTTTAAATCCAGGCTTAAATACTTTTGTGATTACAGCTACTAATGCATGTGGGACTACAACCCAAACATACATTGTAAACTACACAAGAGATTGCGTTAATCCAATCGTAAATATTAATTCTATTGCGAATAACAGCTTGGTTTACAATGCAAATTTGGCTTTTTCTGCTCAAGTGTTAAATGTTGTAAATGTTTCAGGAATTACATTGAGTATAAATGGGATCAATATTCAAAATTACAATTTTAACGCTGCCACAGGAGCTGTTTATGGGAATTTAGTGCTGGTTCCTGGGGTGAACACAATCATTTTAAGGGCAACCAATGATTGTGGAACAGTAACTCAAACCATAGCTGTAAATTACCAAACTTGTAATTTACCAGTTATTTCTTCGATTAATCCTTCAACTGATATTTCATCAGTAAATACCAGTGCATACAACTTCGAGGCGACAATTGCCAATTTAATAGGCCAACAGGATATTACACTTAATTTAAATGGTCAAAATTTAACTAATTTCAGCTTCCAATCTGGGACAGGAGTTGTTACAGCAAATTTAAACTTAAATCTTGGTTCAAATATTTTAATTGTTTATGGACAAAATAACTGTGGTTCAATAAGTAAAACTTACATTATTGAGCGTTTAACTTGTAATGCTCCTGCAATTTTACTAACAAATACTTTGGTTTCTGGTAGTTCAACCACTTCCAGTCAATACAATCTGCTTGGTACCGTTGCAAATGTGAGTTCAGCTAGTGGCATAACCATTACGCTTAATGGCCAAGTTGTGAGTAATATAAGTTTTAATGCATCTACTGGACAGATTTCGAAAACATTAACCCTTTCTCCTGGTTACAATACTATAATTGTTAATGCAGTTAACACATGTGGAAGCTTATCGGAGTCATACAGTATAAATTATCTGAATTGTACTGCTCCGACCATTTCCACTATTTCACCTTCCAGTTTGAATTCGACGGTGAATAATGAAGCATTTACATTCAGTGCAAATATTGGAAACGTCACACAAAGTCAAGGCGTTACTGTTACCTTGAATGGGCAGGCAGTAACCAATTATAATTTTTCAAGTGCCACAGGTAGGGTTTCAGGGACATTGAATTTGAATCCAGGATCAAACACAATAGTAATAACCGCCACAAACCCATGTGGAACGGTATCCGAGACCATTTCAGTTAACTTCTTGAATTGTAAACCTCCCGTATTAAGTATTAGTTCTCCAGTTAGTTTGAATTCAACAGTGAGTGCGGAAGACTTCGCGGTTTCGGCTAGTATCACCAATATATCTAATGCTCAAGGAGTTACGATTACATTAAACGGACAAATTGTTAGTAATGGATTTACACCAACAACTGGAAAAGTTAGTGCATTATTCAAGTTGATACCAGGACAGAATACAATTGTTATAACTGCAACCAATGATTGCGGAACGGTAACACAAACCATTACGGTAACTTACAATCCTGTAGTAACACCACCAGCCCCTCCTGTTCCACCAGTAGAGGAGGAAAAAATCACAATTTGCCATACGCCACCAGGAAATAGCGGAAATCCACAGACAATTGAGATTCCATTGTCTGCTTGGCCAGCACACCAAGCACATGGCGATGTTATGGGTACTTGTGTTGAAACACCACCAACTCCTCCAGCTCCACCAGTAGAGGAGGAAAAAATCACAATTTGCCATACGCCACCGGGAAATAGTGGAAATCCACAGACTATTGAGATTCCATTGTCTGCTTGGCCAGCGCACCAAGCACATGGCGATGTTATGGGTACTTGTGTTGAAACACCACCAACCCCTCCTACACCACCAGTAGAGGAGGAAAAAATCACGATTTGTCATTACCCTCCGGGAAATAATGGAAATCCGCAAACCCTCGAAATTCCATTGTCAGCATGGCCAGCGCACCAAGCTCATGGTGATGTTATGGGCACTTGTGTTGAGACACCACCAGCTCCTCCTGCACCACCAGTAGAGGAGGAAAAAATCACAATTTGCCATACGCCACCGGGAAATAGTGGAAATCCACAGACTATTGAGATTCCATTGTCTGCTTGGCCAGCGCACCAAGCACATGGCGATGTTATGGGTACTTGTGTTGAAACACCACCAGCTCCTCCTGCACCACCAGTAGAGGAGGAAAAAATCACAATTTGCCATACGCCACCGGGAAATAGTGGAAATCCACAGACTATTGAGATTCCATTGTCTGCTTGGCCAGCGCACCAAGCACATGGCGATGTTATGGGTACTTGTGTTGAAACACCACCAACCCCTCCTACACCACCAGTAGAGGAGGAAAAAATCACGATTTGTCATTACCCTCCGGGAAATAATGGAAATCCGCAAACCCTCGAAATTCCATTGTCAGCATGGCCAGCGCACCAAGCTCATGGTGATGTGGTTGGACCTTGTGTTGAAATACCAAATGAAAACGGAAACAACCAAAATGGAAATGGTAATTCAGGTGGAAATTCTGAAAATCAAAATGGAAATAGTGGCTCAGGAAATAATGGAAACAACAATTCTGAAAACGGTAATAATGGGTCTAATGGCTCAGGAAATGGGGGTAATAATGGTTCGGGCAATGGAAATGGCGGAAACAAACAAGTTGAAAAGGTTACAAAGCCAGAAGTAAAACCAGATGTTAATCCTCCAGTTAAAACAGAAACAAAAGAAGAAAAACCAGAAAATACGCCAAAGCCCGCTGCACCTGTAACCCCAAAGGGTAAAGGCGGAGGATAGATTTTTCAAATTGGTTGTTTATAAATTAGGCTGCTTCCTTTGAGGCAGCCTTTTTCATTATGGTATGATTCCCTTTTTAAGGCCGTTCATTAATACTGAAATATTTTTATAAATCAAAGGAACTCACTATATTCGCAGTCCTAAATAAAAAATATATGGCGATTATTGGTAAAATCAGAGAAAAATCTGCACTTATTGTTATCATAGTAGGTTTGGCGTTGTTGGCTTTTGTTCTAAGTGATTGGCAAAAAATTTCTGGACAAACCGAGAATCCGTATGGATATGGAACTGTTTATGGTGAAAAAATTGATCCTGTTAAATATGATAAAGCCGTTCAATTTAGGAAACAATCCGACCAACAGCAATCTATGAGAAGTGGTAGACCATACACTACCGATGATGAGGAGAATTCTGCCAATCAAGCTTTCAAAAGCGAAGTACAAAGAATAGTATTAGCAAGGGAAATTGAGGCACTTGGAATTGATGTAGATGAAGAGGAATTTGAAGCTTACCTGTATGGAGATGAAAAAGCCGGATTTTCTCCTTTACCGCAACTTGCCGAGCTTTCACTAGATTCAGCAACGGGGAAGCCGAGTCCTAATTTATTGAGAAAACGAATTACTGAAATGGAGAATTCCGCAAATACATACTGGTTAGAGGATAAAAAAAATTTAAGAGAAGCAAGAATATCGGACAAGTATTTTGATATTGTTTCTCAAGGTTTGTATGTAACCAAATTAGAAGCAGAAGATGAGTATTTTGCTCAAAAAGAGGTTAAAAACATAAGTTTTGTTGTTAAGAGGTTTGATCAAATTCCTGATGCTGAAATTAAAGTAAGTGATAGCGACATTCAGGCATACTATGAAAAGCACAAAGAAGATAAAAAATATCAAGTACGCGAGAATGCAAGAGATTTAAGATACTTTGATATTTCCATAAAACCTTCAAAATCGGATTCAAACAATTTTAATAACGCAATGCAAGGTATCATTGATGGTTTTAAATCGTCAGCAAACGACTCATTGTATGTTATGAAAAACAGTGATGTTAAATTTTATTCTTCATCAAAATTGGCAACAGCAGTTCCAATTGGCAATGAGAAAGAACAAAGTGTGCAGCAGCGTTACCCTCAATATTTGGATACCACATTCAAATCTGCCGTTATTGGACAGGTTGTTGGGCCGTATGATAATGGAACCAATATAGTAGTTTCAAAAGTTATTGGGTTTACTCCAACGCGTTTAAAAGCACGACACATTTTATTAAAAACAGATCAAGCTGCCGACAAAAAAATAGTTGATAAAAAACAAAAAATGGCCGACAGTTTACTCGTACTCATTAACAAAACCAATTTCGAGGAGTTTGTAAAGAAATACAGTGACGACCAAGGTTCTGTTCCAACTGGAGGGTTAATTGATAATTTTCTTGAGGCGCAAATGGTACCAGAATTTGGAGAATTTTGTGCGACAAAACCAATTGGAACTATCGGAACTGTAAAAACAATGTATGGCATTCATATTATTGAGGTTTTAGAGCGAGACGAAACAAAATTCCCGGTATTGGCATCTGTACAGAAATCTTTTAAACCGAGTGCAGATACTAAAGACTTTTTAGAAAGTGATGTTTATGATTTAATTGAGAATAAAATAGAGCCTAAAATATCAGCAGAAACCTCTGCATCAAAAAAAATAGCACTATTCGACACATTAGCCAAGAAATCGGGATATGATGTTAAGATGTTAAGTATTCGTGAAAACAGTCCTGAAATTACAGGGTTCACTACCTCATCAGCTGAGGAGGATTTATTGAATCTGGCCTTTTCAGAGGGTGCAATGGTTGGAGATATTACAACATCGCCAATTAAAGACAAGGACAGATACATTATTGCAATTGTTTCATCCATTCGTAAAAAAGGAGTACCAAGTTTTGAGGATGTCGAAACCGAAATGAGAAGGGATTTGATCAAAGAAAAGAAGGCAGAGCGAATTAAATCGGAAATGGCCAAGTATAAAGACCTAAATTCTCTTGCTTCAGGATTAGGTTTGCAAGTTATGAATGCAGATGTTAATTTTTCTGCAGGTCAAATTAATGGTGTTGGTCCAGAACCAACAGTGGTTGGATCCATATTTTCTGGGTTAAAAGATGGTCAACGGACAACACCTTTGATTGGAGACATAGGTGTTTATGTTATTCGAATAGACAAAACAACACAAGCTCCTGCTGCAGCAAATTATGAAACAGAGCGCAAACAAATTTTAAGTGGATTGCGATCCAATGCAAGAAATGAAATTTACCAAGGGCTTTATGACAAAGCCAATGTAATTGATAACAGAAGATTTTTAAGTGCGGGAATACTTTTTGAAAGAGAAGATTAATAGCATTTAATTTCATTAAAGAGGGAAATGTTTAGGCTAAACCAAAAACATTTCCCCCTGATTTTTTTATCAAACCTTTAATTTCCAAGTTCAACAAAACGACAGCGATATTCGCAATTGATTTTTGACTTTTTTGCGCAATAACATCAATGTGTTCTCTTTTATTTTGTTGAATCAATTCAAAAATATCTTGTTCATCGGGTTCCAGTTGGAAGTTAATTTCCACTTGATTTGTTTTTGATATGATCCCATCCCATCCCATAATTTTTAGGAAATCGGCACCGGAAGTTATGAGATGTGCTTTATTTTGTGCAATTAGCATATTACAACCTTCCGATGTTTCTTGATATACATTACCGGGGAATGCAAATACATCTTTGTTGTAGTCGTTTGCTAAGTCTGCGGTAATGAGGGAGCCTCCTTTTTTCTTGCTTTCAATAACAATAACAGCATCAGCCATACCTGCTACAATTCGATTTCTCTTAGGAAAGTTTTCGCGGTCTGGTTTGGCATTGAATGGAAGTTCAGTTATTAAGCCGCCATTTTTTAACATTGTTCGGGCTACTTGGGAATGTATGCTTGGATAAATCCTGTTCATTCCATTTCCAAGTACCGCAACAGTTTCAATATTTTTATCAAGTGATGCTTTATGCGCAATAATATCAATGCCATAAGCCAAGCCACTTATAATTTGAATTGCCTCTGAACTGATATCACTAATGAGTTTTTCACAAATTTCCTTTCCATATTCAGTTGCTGATCTCGTTCCAACAATGGCAACTGTAAATGAAGGGTTTAAATTAATGTTTCCTTTGGAATATAATAGGATAGGGGCATCATCACAATTTCTTAATCTACGCGGATAATTAGCGTCAAGGTAAAAATGTGTTTGAATGCCCTTTTTGTGAATCCATTGAATTTGTTCTTGTGCCTTCTCTAATGCCAATTCACGATTCATCGCCCTTAAAAGGTGTTTTTGAATTCCCGTTTTTTGATATATAGTATGCAATGACTCTATAAATACAGCTTCAGGTTCTTCAAGATGATTAAGTAATTTCGAAATTTTTTTATTTCCAAATCCATTTAAAAAACTCAAAGCGATTTTGTATTTCAATAATTTATCCTGCACTGTATCCATTCCCAATACAATTTAATGATATTAGTTGGGATTGACATTTTTATTACAGTTTACTTCGTTGAAAAAGTTCAAAATGATGATTAATATTATAAATTTGTTAAGCTATTAATCAGCGAACGAATTAATGAAACATCTTGTTAGTTTAATTGCATTACTTATTTCTGCTTCTGTTGGTGCTCAAATTGAAGGGCAAGTAGTAAACTCCGAAAATGCAAGTCCAATTGAGGGGGCAACAATTTATGTGAATCAAAAGAAGGAAGCTGCTTCAGATGCACAAGGTAAATTCCTTCTAAACCGTACTGTGTTTCCCTGCACTTTGATGGTGGTTAAAGAAATGTTTATTTCGGACACAGTTATTATTAACAACTCAAACCCGATTAAAATATTTCTTGAATCAAACACTAAAACTTTTGACGCTGTTGTGGTTTCGGCAGGCAGACGTCAACAAAAAGTAGAAGAGGTAAGTATATCACTAGAAATTATAAAACCCCAATTGATAAACAACAAAGGCATTACAGATCTTGAGCAAGCAGTTGATCAGAGTCCTGGCGTTTATGCAATGGATGGACAAGTTAGCATTCGAGGAGGTGGAGGGTACTCTTATGGTGCTGGAAGCCGTGTTCTTTTACTCTGGAACGGAATCCCAATGACTTCACCAGATGTTGGTGATGTGAAATGGAATTCTATACCGATGGAAAACGCTTCGCAAATAGAGGTCATAAAAGGAGCATCTTCAGTTCTTTATGGAAGTGGGGCTCTAAATGGAATTATCTCTTTAACAGAAAAAGACCCAAGTAAAGATGGGGAACTTAGTGCGAAAGCAATGTATGGGATATATGGAAATCCTAGAAGAGAGAGTTTAAAATGGTGGACAGTAAACCCTATGTTTTATACGTCAGATGTATTTTATGGTAAATCCTATAAGCAAATGGGGTATACCCTTTCGGTAAATGGTTATAAAAGTGATGGTTACAGAAAGGGAGAGTTGGAGAACAGAGCACGATTAGGAGGTTCATTTTACTATCGTCCTGCAAAATTTGATAGGCTGAAAATAGGGACCTTTTTTAATGCACAATACCAATACACCGGCGGTTTTATTTTGTGGGAGAGCGATTCTCTTGGCTATATTGCCCAAGGCGGCATGGATCCAATGGGGCCTGGCTCTACATTGTTCTATCAAAAGTCAATTCGTTTAAATGTTGATCCATACCTAAAATACTTTGATAAAAACAACAACAAACACGAATTAAAAACAAGATATTATTTGGTTTCAACTGGTGATCTAACAAATATTTATGCCTCTTCTAAAGCAGAAATGTATTTTGCCAACTATCAATTTCAAAAGCAATGGAGAGAAGGATCTACCTTATCTGTTGGATCAACCATTAGTCAAAATAAAATTTTAAGTGCACCTTTTGGAAATCATAATGCTACAAATGCTGCTTTATACGGACAATTTGAATGGAAAAAAGATAAATGGGATATTACATTGGGAACCCGTCTAGAGTATTTTGAATTGGACGGTAAACAAGGAGATTCCTATTTTTACTTGAATAAAGATTCTTCATCTGTTCTGCCAATTTACCCGATATTTAGGAGTGGTGTTCACTACGAGCTAAACAAATTTAGCCATTTAAGAGCTTCATTTGGTCAAGGGATTCGTTTTCCTTCCGTGGCTGAAAGGTATGCAGCTACTTCAAGTGGAGGTGTAATTATTTTCCCAAATCCCGACTTAAAGCCGGAAATTGGATGGGCGGCAGAAATAGGTTTTAAGCAAATTGTAAAAATGGGTGAGTGGAAAGGTTATGCAGATGTAGCGGGTTTTATAAATCAATACAGCAACATGATTGAATATACTTTTGGAGTTTATAATCCAGATTCAGTCGTCGTAACCCCTGCTAATCTTACGGACTGGGTGGGGTTTAAAGCAAAAAATGCGGAGAGAGCAAGAATTACAGGCGTAGAATTTTCTTTCAATAGTGCCGGTAAAATAAAGGATGTTGAGGTTATTTCTTTGGTTGGATACACCTACATGAATCCTATAAGCCTAAATACCAATAAAGATTATATTTTGATGTTCTCAGACACAACTACGAATATGTTAAAATACCGTTTTCGACATCTTGCAAAGGCAGACGTAGAAGTGAACTATAAAAAATACAGTGCGGGAATTTCTTGTCGCTACAATAGTTTTATGCGAAATATTGACAGGGTTTTTATTGAAGACTTGAATCCAACAAATGAGGAACTATACGTATTGCCGGGTCTGCGAGAATATCGCGAAAAATATGACCAGGGAAGTTTAGTTTTTGATGCTAGAATCGGTTTCAATGTCAAAGACTATTTGAGGTTGGGTTTTATTGTGAACAACATTCTAAATGCGGAATATGTTAGCAGACCTGCTGACATTCAAGCTCCCCGAACTTTCATGTTACAGCTTCAATATAAAATTTAAATACAGAAAGGTCAATTCAACTAATTTTGGTATTTTCGAGAGCTGTGCTAGAATTTAAACCATGAAATTACTTATTACGTTATTATTGTTGGTTCCTTTTATTTCGTTTTCTCAGGTTGAAGGAACTGTTCTTCAAAAAGACAACTATCTTCCCATATTTGGAGCTAAAATTATAGCTTCTGATGGTCAAAAGGCCATTACTGAGGCAGATGGAAAATTTACTTTTACTGGCAATTCTTTTCCGATAACTATTATTACGACTGCTTTTCAATTTGCAAACGATACAACTGTAATAAAACAAGCTGGTTCAATTACCATTTTTATGGCTCCACCTGTAAAATCTATGTCTACCGTTGTTGTGTCTGCTGGTAAAAGAGAACAAGAAATAGAGGAAGTTCCAATTTCAATGGAAATTATTAAGCCTACTTTAATAGATAATAAAGGAATAACAGATTTGGAACAAGCCGTTGACCAAAGTCCTGGGGTTTTTACTATGGATGGTCAAGTGAGTATTAGAGGAGGTTCTGGTTTTGCATACGGAACAGGTAGTCGTGTTTTATTACTCTGGAATGGAATGCCTTTGTTATCAGGTTATGCAGGAGATACACAATGGAATGCCATACCGATGGAGCAAGCTTCGCAAATTGAAATCATGAAAGGAGCATCGTCGGTTCTTTATGGAAGTGGTGCTTTGAATGGAGTGATTTCCTTATCTGAAAAAGAACCTGGTCTGGTGCCGGAAACTAAGGTGAAATTGCAATATGGAATATATGATAATGCTAAAAGGTCAACATTGAACTGGTGGAAAGAGGCTGGAAAATTTAATCCAATGCAACAGCAAGTTGAGGCCTATCACTCCAAAATGCATAAGAATTTGGGTTATACCATTTCGACAACAGGTTTCCACAATGATGGTTACAGAGAGGGTGAATCGGAATATCGCGCTAGGGTAAGTGGAACCTTTTATTTAAGACCCGAAAGCTGGAAACGTTTAAAAGCTGGAATCAGTTATAATTATCAAATTCAGAAAACTGGAAATTTTTTAATTTGGCAAAGCGATACTTTTGCATACCAGCCTTCAGGAGGTGCGGATACATCTTTGGAGTCCTCAACAGTAACATACAATCGAGGACAGCGCCTATTTATTGATCCATACTTAAAGTATGTGGATAACAAAGGAAATGTGCACAATTTTAAAACACGTGTTTATTTTGCCCAAAATACTAATTTAACAAATACATCCCAAAGCAATGGAGCAACTGTTTATTTTGCTGATTACCAATTTCAAAGAAAATATAAAAATGGAATAACCTTAACGAGCGGTTTATCCAACATTTACAATACTGTCAAATCCCAGCTTTTCGGAGACCATCTGTCAAATAATGCTTCAATGTATGGACAGTACGAGCATAAAATAGGTAAATTGGATTTATCTGCTGGTGTTCGAATTGAACATTTCATAATGGATGGAAAAACTGGAGACTCTGATTTTTTTATCGGAAAAGACAGTTCCAATCAAATCAAACTTCCTGTTTATCCAGTTTTTAGAGCTGGGGCGCATTATGAACTATTTAAATATACCCATTTAAGAGCATCTATAGGTCAGGGAATTCGCTATCCATCCGTTGCGGAACGTTATACGCAAACGAGTGTTGGGGCATTAAACATCTTTCCTAATCCTGACTTGCGACCTGAAAAAGGTTGGGCTGCGGAGATTGGTGTGAAGCAAGTTGTGAAAATGGGTGAATGGAAAGGCATCATTGATGTTGCAGGATTTATCAATCAGTACAGCAATATGATGGAGTTTTCATTTGGGGTTTTTAATCCTGATAGTGTAATATTAACTCCTCAAAATATTTTTTCATGGGTTGGTTTTAAAGCTCAAAATGCAGAGGCTGCTCGAATCACAGGTGTTGAATTCTCATTTAACAGTTTTGGTAAGTTAGGCCCTGTAGAGGTTATTACTTTGATAGGATATACATACATGAATCCAATTACATTAAATGATAATCCAACCTACCTAATGTCTTTTTCGGATACCAGTTCAAATATGTTAAAGTATCGTTTTAAACATTTGGCAAAAGCAGATGTGGAGTGCAATTACAAATCTTTTAGTTTTGGATTTTCGTCAAGATACAATTCATTCATGACCAATATTGATCGTGTTTTTGAAAAGCCAATTGCTGGTTCAACTTATATTTTACCTGGTTTGGAAAGTTATCGTCAAATATATAATAAAGGCAATTTGGTATTTGATGTTCGTTTGGGTTATAAGTTGAATGAAAATTACCGTATAGGTTTAATGGTAAATAATTTGTTCAATGTTGAAGTAACCTCTCGTCCAGGTGATGTTCAAGCGCCAAGAATGTTTTTGGTACAAATACAAATGAAGTTTTAATGCACGTAGTCGGTATTATTCCAGCTCGTTTTGCGTCGAGTAGATTTCCTGGCAAACCGCTTATCGACTTAAAGGGAAAATCCATGATTCAGCGTGTTTACGAAGGTGCGAGTAAATCTGAATTAATTTCTGAATTGATTGTTGCAACAGATGATGAACGGATTCACAATGAAGTAATTCGTTTTGGTGGCAAGGTTGTTATGACGTCGCCAAATCACCAGACAGGAACTGATCGTTGTGCAGAGGTTCTAAATCAAATGAACAATGCTGACGTTGTAATAAATATTCAAGGTGATGAACCGTTAGTCGATTATAGACAGTTGAACCAATTGATAGAAGTTTTTCAATCGGATGAGGTAAAAATTGCTACTTTGGCATCAAGAAAAATTACCTTAGAAGATCTTCAGAATCCCAATCGCATTAAGGTAGTGGTTGATAAAAATCATCGCGCAATCTATTTCAGTAGAAGTGCAGTGCCGAATGCAGTTAATTTAAAAGAAGATGCGCTTACTTTTTATCCTTTTTTGCGACACATTGGTCTTTACGGATTTAGAACGGATGTCATTAAGGAAATAACGCTATTAAGTCCTACATTATTGGAACAGACTGAATCTCTTGAACAGTTGAGATGGCTTTACTATGGTTACTCTATACATGTGGTTGAAACTGCTATAGAAACCCCTAACATTGATACACCTGAAGATGTAATTAAAGTTTTGGAATTATTGTAAAATAAAAAAGAGCCCACATAGGAGCTCTTTCTCTCAAAATACTTTTGGTTATTATTCCTTAATGAATTTCACCATGTCAGAACCATTTTCGTAGTTAACCACTAGAAAGTAAATTCCATTATCTAAATCTGAAACATTCACATTAACAGACGTTCCATTTGGATTCACTCGCTTAACAACTTGTCCGGCCATATTTGTAATTTGAATAGCATTTACATTCAATACTTCTGCCAAACCATTGATTGTGATTTCGTTAATTGCTGGATTCGGGCTAACCGTAACTGGATCAATTACCCCTTCAATTTGTCCTGCAAAACCAACAACCAATTTATAACCTGAGAATGAAGTTGGAACAGTTAATGGGGTTGGAAATCCTGGAATTAACTCAACCAAAACTGTTGCTTCTACATCAATTGTGATAGGAAATGTTCCGGCTGCATCAGGTGTTCCATAAAGGTTTGCACATCCGTTAGATCCACCAGCATATGTACAAGAACTGATGTTACACGCATAATTGATTGTAGCGGGAAGACCAGTAACGCCAGTCACAGTGAAATCTTGGATAGCACTTCCGATAACTGCCTGAGCAACAGGGTCACTACCAGCAACTTCAGCAGTAACTTCATCTGGAACTTTAAAGTTCAAATCCGTAGAATAAGGCACACCAACAGCTCCTGGAGGGAAATTTGTTGTTGTATCAGGCCATACACCATAAGTGGAGTCAGCATAATTGGCTCCTGGAGTGCAAGATTGTGCGTTTACTGAAGCTGCACTTAATAAGGCAACAGCGAATACAAGTAATAGTTTTTTCATAGCGTTCGTTTTAAATTTTGAATGGCAAAGGTAGGAAAAATAAAATTGAAAATAAACACAAACCATAGGGTACAAAAAAACCGAGATGTACCCGGTTTTTCAAATTATGAGCATTTTTCTGCTTCTTCTTTAATTTCTTTTCGAGACTTTTCTTTTCTAAGTTCTTTAATAAAGTCTTTACATTGCTCTTTTTTATCTTCCCATTTTTCTTCCACGGCGTCTCTAGCTTCTTTGCTGTCCGCCTCTCTTCTTTCTTTTTTAAATTCTTCTTCCCATTCTTTGCAATTGCAAATGGATGGCCCTCCACAAGAAGCCAATGCTAAACCTAAAATTGTTGATGCGAATATTCTTTTCATATTTTTTGGTAATTAAAATTGGATTTAAATTGCTTGATGAAATACTCAAATCTTGTTTAAAATTAAATTAGGAATTCAAGGAGTACGCATTAAAGCAAAAAAACCGGGCGAACCCGGTCTTTATTTTTATTTACAGCTTTTCGCTTCTTCCATCATGGCTTTTTTCTCTTCATCGGTTTTTCCTTCGCCAAGCTTAGTGCATTGGTCTTCTTTATCTTTCCACTTATCCTCTACGGCTTTTCTTGCCTCTTCATCTTTTGCATCTTTCATTTCTTTTCTTGCTTCTTCGTTCCAAGACATACAGTCACATACCGACGGTCCACCACATGAAACCAATGCTAAACCTAAGGTAGCAGCTACGAATAATTTTTTCATTTTTTTGAGTTTATAAATTTGAATACGAATATATTAACATTTTTGGAACATCATACGGTTATTCTTTAATTATGAGCATATTTCAAAAAAGTGACATAGAGATTCCCAATTGAATCAGATTCAATTTAGGGCTATCAGAATTTTTGAAAATAGGATTAAAATGATAAGATCCAAAAAGTCCCCAATTGCGAAATCCCAATCTAAGGTGTGCGCTGTAGGTTAGACGGGTAATATCTGGAAATCCACGGTTTACATAAATATCTTTTCCAACGGCTGTATTGGTAATGGTTTTGTTGTAAAGCCTTAATTGGTATCCTATTTTTCCTCCAATGTGAAACTTAAAATGTTTCCATCCTTTGCTTCGGAATCTAAGTTCGATCGGTACGTTTAAGTTGTGACCAGCAAAAATACTCTTGTCAAACGTATAACTTATAAGAGAATCGTTCATTTGAGTGAAAGAACCCGTTGGATCACTTGACAAAAATCCTTTGTGCTGAATACGGAAAAAACTATGGCCAAAACCTGTTCCTAGAGAAATTGTATTGTTGGGATTCAAAGGGATATCGAAATATAAATTGGAGTTGAATCCAATCGAATTCCACGAATTGCTTAATATCTTTTTGTCTCCATTCCAAGTGTTATAGGTAACATCAAAAATGAGTCGGTCGTACTTTCTGATTTTATCGGTTTTTGTTGGTCTCCAACCGTCCAAGTACCAAAAAGTGCCAGGCTTGAATCGCGATATTTCATCTTCACCTTCGCTATCGAATTGCGCAATGGAATTGAATTTTAATAGTACAAAAAATAGGATGAGGCAGTATACTTTAGTTTTCATGTTGCAAGTTTTTTTCCCAATTCCATGCATGTTCTATGGCATTTGACAATGAATATTCTGGCTTCCAATTCAATAAACGATTAACTTTATCGGTGTTGGCATATATTGCTGGGACATCTCCTTCGCGTCTGGGACCAATTTTATAATTCAATTTTAATTGGGTCAAATGCTCAAATTGGTGAATTATTTCCAAAACGCTGTTTCCCTTTCCAGTCCCTACATTTATAAATTCTAGACATCCATCGTCATATTTTTGAACAAATTCGAATGCTTTTACGTGGGCTTTCGCTAAATCGCAAACATGAATATAATCCCGAATACAAGTGCCATCCGCTGTGTCATAGTCAGCTCCAAAAACAGTTAATTCCTTCAATTTACCAATAGCAGTTTGCGTAATATAGGGAAGCAAATTGTTTGGTGTACCTAGAGGAAATTCGCCAATAAGTCCAGAAGGGTGGGCCCCAATAGGATTGAAGTATCTTAGTGCAATTATGCGAAAATCAGGGTGTGCAATTCTAAAATCTTTTAAGATTAATTCGCCAATAATTTTTGTTTGTCCATAAGGGGAATTGGCTAGAGATTGAACTTGATCCTCACTAACTTCATTCCTTTCATCAGGAGCGCCATAAACAGTGCATGAGGAGGAAAAAACGAAATTTTTAACCTTATATTTTACTGCCAACTTTAATGTTTGCACCAAAGATCCAATGTTGTTTTCGTAGTATTTCAAAGGGTCTTTTACAGATTCTCCAACAGCTTTATAGGCAGCAAAATGAATAATTCCTTCAAAATTGTAGCGCTCAAAAAGTTTTTCTAGCTTTTCTTTATCCGAAACATCTATTTCTGCCAATAAAACGGGCTTATCTGTAAGTTTTTCTAGATTTTTTATAACCAATCTATTGGCATTCCTTAAGTCATCAGCGATTACCGGGATGTAACCACTATTCAATAATTCAACATAAGTATGTGACCCAATAAACCCAGCTCCACCCGTAATAAGAATGTATTTATCTTTTTGCATTAATTCAAATTTACGACAAATTCATCTAATTTTATTTCGTGGAAGCACCTCGTAGAATTAATATCCTTCAATTTGTCAGAAAGAAGCAAAGTAAACGATTTTTGCTAAAGTTTGCTGCTTATTTTTTTATGATAGGTTTTATTTTGACAGTACTTTTTCAGCAACTTTCAGAAAATGAAACAGGTATTTTAAAGGATAATAAAAGCCCTCAGGAAATCAAAGGGCTTAAAATACAAGTGGAAGATTCTATTAATTGATTTCTATACTTTCATACCTTTTACATAACGGTCTTTACGTCTAGTTTTTTGAAGTTTTTTCAGCATTACTTCTAAATAAACTTGACTACTTGTTGAAACTACATAGTAAGTGTCTTCTCCATAGGTTAATTTACCACCTTTGTTATCAGTCCAATCGGCAACAATGTAGTATTTACCTTCTGGATTATTGGATTTTGGCGTAAATAAAATTGTTTTCCCAGCTCCCATTTCGAAACGTATCATTAATTCTCCATTTGGCCCCAAGCCATCAAAAACACCTTTTGTATTGACTGGAATAATAACCCTGTTTTCTTCTTTCTTAGAGTTTTTTACTAAAGAACCGTCATCACTTGTTTCCTTATTGCCGGTGGAGGCACTTTTTTCCAAAATAATAAGGTTGGAGGTGTAAAACTGTACTTTCCTTAAATCTTGTTCAGTATTTAAATTGAACTCATCACGAATAGATTGATTTAATGCCGTATGCGTTCCACAAGATGCTAATATGAGAACACCGAATAATATTGTTAAAATTTTCATTGTTTTTCTTTCAAAGATAAGAAAGCTCATTTAAAAAATAAATTCAAAGTTCTTGTGAATTATCCTTGTAAATTTGTTCAAAATCTTTGCGCTATGTCGGTTATGGTTCATACATTCACATTCAATCCTTTCCAGGAAAACACATATATTTTAAGTGATTCCAATGGAAACTGTATAATAATTGACCCCGGTTGTTATGAACGGCATGAACAACAAGAATTGTTGCAATTTATATCCAGCAATAAATTGAAGCCCCATGCTTTGTTGAATACGCACAGTCATATAGATCACGTACTTGGAAATTCTTTTGTACTGCGACATTTTGAAATCGATCATTACATGCATATTGATGATTTGCTTACGATGAGGTCGGTTGAATCCTATGCGCATGTATATGGGTTTAATGCTTACGAGCCTTCTCCCGAGCCAACACATATTTTGCAGGGTGAAGAAAATTTGGAGTTTGGAGAAATCCAACTGAAAGTTTTATTTACGCCAGGTCATGCGCCAGGTCATGTTGTTTATTATTGTGAAAAAGAAAACTTCGTAATAAATGGAGATGTTTTGTTCAAGGGTAGTTTTGGGAGAGTAGATCTTCCCGGAGGAGATATCCAACAACTTAAAGCATCAATTCATAATGTTATGTTTTCATTACCAGACGAAACGATAATTTATTGTGGTCATGGTCCAGAAACAACAATTGGTCAGGAGAGAAAGACTAATTATATTTTAAATTTTTAATAAATTGAAAATAGGAATCAATGCACGATTTTTACTTCCAGGAAAGATGGAAGGTTTTGGTTGGTATTCTTATGAAATTACCAAACGCCTTGTTGAACTTCACCCGGAACATGATTTTGTTTTCTTTTTTGATAGGCCGTTTGATTCCCGTTTTATTTTTGGTCAAAATGTTACGCCAGTTATTTTACGACCGCCAGCAAGGCATCCTGTATTATTTGTTATTTGGTTTGAAATTGCCTTAAAACGTGCGATTAAAAAACATCGAATTGATGTGCTTTTTTCTCCGGATGGCTATCTTTCATTAGGTTCAAGAATACCGCAGATTGGTGTTATTCACGATATCAATTTTGAGCATTTTCCGGAAGATATTCCATTAACTGCAAGACTTTATTTGAAAAAATTCTTTCCGAAATTTGCAAGTAAGGCTTCCAAAATAATTACTGTTTCCAATTATTCCAAAGCTGATATTGTCGAGAAATATCATATTTATCCTAATAAAATTAACGTAATATGGAATGGGGCGTCTGAATTGTATAAACCTTTGAATGAGGATACCCAAAAAGAAATTCGATTGCGTTATGTTCATGGTAAACCCTATTTTCTATTTGTTGGGTCGATTCATCCTAGAAAAAATGTAAGACGCTTGATTGAGGCTTTTACGATTTTCAAATCTTCAATTGATTGTGAAGTACAATTGGTGATTGTAGGTGCAGTGATGTGGAAACAAGGTTCTGATGATTTGGGAATAACAGATGCTATTAAAAAAGATATTCACTTTTTAGGTCATGTTTCACAGGAAGAATTGGCATTGATCGTTGGGTCAGCCACAGCATTGACTTATGTGCCGTATTTTGAAGGTTTCGGCATCCCATTAGTCGAAGCGATGAAATGCGGAACACCAATAATATGTGGTAACCGAACCTCCCTGCCTGAGGTTGCTGGTGATGCAGCGTTGTTATGTGATCCTTATAATGTTGAGGACATTGCCAATCAAATGCAAATATTATTTAATTCGGAGACCCTTCAAAACGAACTGGCCCAAAAAGGTTTGAAACGCAGTGAAATTTTCAGCTGGGATATTGCGGCTGAGCATGTATGGAAGGAAATAGCGGAATTTCTTAAGTAATTCTTATACGTAAAAGGGCGCAATCATAAAATAAACCACCACTCCGGTAACAGCCACGTACAACCATAGTGGAAATGCGAATCTTGTCCATTTTTTATGTCTAATATAATCACCTTGCCAAGCAAATAAATAGGTAAACAAAACGACTGGAATAACACCTACGCTCAATAAAATGTGAGATATCAATATAAAATAATAGATTATTGAGGTCCCGCCAATTCTAACCGATTCTAACATATCAATTTTATTGTCATGATTGGAGTCTCCATACATTGTTGGATCCGATGTCATGTGATACAAAACATAAAGCACCAAGAAGAGCAAAGAAAGCAATAAAGCAAAACGAATAAGCATACGATGCACCTCCATCTTTTTCGCTTTAATAGCCACAAGTGCACCAATTAAAACTATTGCTGTAAGCCCGTTAATTCCGGCATAAAATGCGGGTAAATACGAAAAATCAAAACCTTCTAACTTAACTTTAAACAATACTGCAACAACAGCTGGAACAGCAATCGAAACGGCAATAATAAGTTTTCTAACTTTTGCAACTTTACTTTGATCCAATGATTCCATATTCTTCCTTTAATAATTTACGTAAATCTTTTTCTATTCTTTCCAATTCCCCTGGTTCAGCCATATTGTAGACACCACGAACGTAACCTTCCTTATCAACAAGTGAAAATGCTTCAGCATGTGCATATCCGTCTGTTGCATTTTCATCTTCTGAGGCGTGAATATAGAAATTTTCTACACCTAATCTGTGTGTTTCATCTTCATTTCCTGTGAGAAAAGTCCAGTTTTTCGATGTTATTTTATAATTTTTTCGGTAGGTTTTCAATACACTAGGCTGGTCTGTCTCAGGGTCTATACTGAAAGATAAAAATTGCACATTATCGGATAAATCTTGGGTGGCATCATTCAGTTTTTTCATCGTCGAAGTCATTCCTGGACAAATCGTGCTGCACGATGTAAAGAAGAAGTCCGCAATCCATACTTTATTTTTAAAAGTTGATGAAGAAACTTTTATTGAATCTTCATTTAAAAAAGAAAAGTTGGGAATTTTTGGAAAAACAGTATCTACGACTTCAACACCATCAACTTTGCTATAAACGAGATCATAGTTTCCAATCATTGGCAACACATGAATTTTCTTCTTCGATGTACAACTATAAGAAAGCAGAATTATGCTGATAAAGAATGAAATACGCATTGAATAAAAAACAAAAGATGTGTTTAAAAGTTTATTTTGCTGACTCTTTATCATATTGTTTTTGTAATAACGCAATATGTTCTTTCATTCTTCTAACCATTCCTTCAGTTTTTCCTGAAAGCACCATGCGTAAATGGTTTTGTTTATCAAGGAGTAGCATCAATTCTTGAAATGCTTGTCCCCCATAAAACTCATCTCCTTCAACCAATAGCCTTTGCTTATTGTGTTCAAAATCATACAAAGATTTTACATCACCCGATCCAATATACCAAATGTCTGGATTGTAATCTTCAACATTGGCTGCAATTGATTTTCTAACAGTTTCTAAATCTGTAACTTGATTTCCTTTACCATCAGTAATAAATGAAATCAATTTAACTTGTTTCATCTTCTTGCGGTTATTCTTTCTAATGTGCTGATAGATATGATGGTTTAAGGCCCAAAAGGATAAGGAACAATCATAAGGACAACTGGATTGTAAAACAGTGATGATTACAATTTCATCTTTAAAATTTTCTTGCGTAAAGACTTTTCCTCGTGAATCAGTAAACTGATAGTTTTTGGCTGCACCATAATCTTCCAAGGTTTTGAATTTATGTTCGCAACCCCTTGTGGAAATCAGTATTAAAAATAAAGCCGGACCAAATAAAAGTAAAAATGCAAATACTACTTTTATTCTTCCGGCTTTGCCTTTTGATGTCATTATATAGTGTTAACTTCCGTAAGTTTGTAAAGCTCCTGAAATTGCGAGTGCTTCAACCAAAGCGATATAAATTAAATAAAGCATGAACAAAAAGTAAGGAACAAGAATAACATATCTCATAGCCTTCCTTTCATCACCTAAATGCATAAATACCATAACGATATACCCCGCCTTCAATAGAGTCATAATAATAAATGACCATTTTACGAAAGGCCAAGCATCTGATCCTTGCTTAATCATTGCACCAAGTGCAACTTCAATTATAGTTACGACAGTAAGTAGTGCTGTAACTTTCCAGATTTTAGCTCTAATTTTTTTACCAGCTTCTTCGCTGTGATGTGCATCTAAAGAATACTCAATAACGTCGTCTCTTTCCATATTGCGATTTTTTTAATTCTTATACCAAATAGAAGAAGGTAAATACAAATACCCAAACCAAGTCTACAAAGTGCCAATACAAACCGGTTTTCTCAACCATTTCATAATGACCTCTTTTGTGATAAGTACCTGCAATAACACCCAATAAAATGATGATATTAATAATTACCCCTGAAAATACGTGGAAACCATGGAAGCCTGTAATGAAGAAAAAGAACTGGCCGTATTGCTGTGGACCGTATTCATTTTGTTGAAGGTTTGCACCATATATAATTCTATTCGCTTGGCCGCTGTTCACTGCTTCAGCATATGCCTTGCATGCTGCATCACCTTCAATGGTTTGACCAATTTTGTTGGTTTTACCATTTTTCTTAATGATTAGTTTCATGTGTTCATCAGCAGCTTTTTTGATGGTCGCATGAGAACCATCATGTAATTCAATGATTCCGTTTTTAATATCACCGTTTTGAATAGCGTGCTGGTATTGGTGCATTAAATCATCAGTAATAACATCACCTTTTTTGTGTTCGTGACCAGCCTTAATAACTGTGAAATTTTCCAATTCACCGAAGTGACCTTTAACGATTGCTTGCGAACCATCACTTAATTCCACTTTACCGAATTCTGAACCGTGAATGAAGTGACTCCATTCCCATGCTTGAGAACCCACAAAGAAAAATCCACCTATTATGGTAGCAACCAACCATTTTACCACCCCTTTCTTGTCCATTCTATGTCCAGCTTCTACAGCAAGTACCATCGTAACAGAAGAAACAATAAGGATAAATGTCATCAATGCAACATAAATCAAAGGATAACCGTGACCTAGAAAAGGCAAACTGTTGAAAGTTTCTTCGCCAATTGGCCATGCATCTTGCGCATCGTGACGCGTAAAACCATAAGCGACCAAAAGACCTCCGAATGTTAGCGCATCCGAAACCAAGAAAAACCACATCATCAACTTACCATAACTGGTACTGAAAGGAGAAATTTTACCTCCCCAGAGTGTTTTCGAATCAATTTGTTGGGTAGCGTGTCCAGCCATTACTAAAATTTTTATGCAAGTTTAATGAATAAAAAGTAAAAAAAGCAACAAATAGACCCATAATAGACCCAAAAAATGCCAGAAAATTGCTCCTAATCTTAAGCTGAGGTGTTCTTCAGACGTAAATCTACCTGAAAATGAGAAGATTACCATTCTTAACATGTAAATGAGCGTTACCAAAACATGTAGTAAATGTAAAAAGGTAATAATGTACAAATATGAGGTTGCTGTATCCGCAGTTTCCATAGCTTTGATTTGAAGAAACCTATCCAATTTTTTACCTTCAAAAACTAGATTTCTATCCTTGTACTCCAATTCTTTACCTTTGAAAAAGATAGAAAAATCTTCCCCGTATTTACCGCGGTGGAAAAAATCTCCTCGACCTAATTTTACATTTTCAGCCAAATCTTTTAATCTCAACAAATCAACATATTCTAATTTTTTTCCTGAAGGTGTGGTCAATTCTTTATTTATCAATGCTAGTGGTTCATTGTTGTAGTAGAGGTTAAAATCCTCTCCATAATTTGTAATATTTGGAGTCTTGTTACGCTCCATATTCAAAAACTGACTCATGAAGTTTTGATACTGACTCATTTCACTTTCGGTCATGTTTTTGCCATTCACTGTAAAATCATTGCCATTCACTTCAACAAAAGAACCTTTGTATTTTACCATGAAATAATCTCCGTAGCGACCTTCAGTAGTAACAATATGATTGTTTACGGCATAGGCACCTTTGTCCATTAATGCTTTGTATCCTCTAAACTGGAAAACAACAAAACCCACGCCCATAATTAAGGTTAAAGCAATAAACAATTTAAGTCCAGCTTGCTTACCTTTTTTAATGGATCGAATTCCGAATTCTAAAAACAAACTGCTTAATGCAATAACCGCAGTGCTGATGTAGAATGCATTCGGTAAGGGATACTTTACCCAAAAGGAATCACCCATAGAAACAATGTATGCCGAAGTTAGGCCAGCGAATAACATCACAATACTGAAAATGGTCACATAAACCAAATTCTTTTTAGTCTTTACCCTAATTTCGGGATCTAAATCAGAATAATAATCTCGTCTCATAATTTTAAGGAATTAATATTTCAACTTTATCAAAAACGTAAACGAACTGAATAATAGGTAAATAAACAAACGACGCGAACATTAGTTTTTTGGCATCTGCTATTTCGCAAGTTCTGTATAATTTGTAGGAGTAGAGAAAGAATATACCGCTGCAGACTGAAGTAACAATAAGGGTAACTGTTCCTGTCCAGTCGAGTACCCAAGGTAATAAACTGAAAGGAATTAATGCAAGAGAATAAACCATAATTTGAAAAGCTGAAGATTTCGTTTTACCTGCACTTGAAGGCAATAAAGAGAAGCCAGCTGCTTTATAGTCATCATATAAAACCCAAGCTATAGCCCAGAAATGCGGGAATTGCCAAACGAATTGTACAAAGAAAAGCACGCCTGGAAGCAATCCGAAATCATTTGTAACAGCTATTGCTCCAAGCATAGGAGGAATTGCACCTGGAAAAGCGCCAATAAATACAGCCCATGGCGAAACCCGCTTCATTGGTGTGTAAATAAAGACGTAGGAAATAAACGCAGCCAAACCAAGCAACATCGAATACAAGTTGATCAAGAACAAAAGGTATGAACCTGTAATGAGACAAATAACAACTATAAAAAAAGCCTCACGGACGGTCATTAAGCCCATCGGTATCGGTCTGTGTTGTGTGCGTTTCATGATGGCATCAAGATCCCGTTCCCAAATTTGATTGGCTCCATTAGAAGCAGCAGTTACGAGTAATCCACCAAATAATAAATATAAAATTTGAAGTCCATCGTTTCCTCCGGCAAATAAATATCCAGACAAAGCCGAAACAATTACCAAAGAAGCCAATCGCATTTTGGTAAATACAGCGTAAGCCCGGATTTTTTTACTTAATGAAAGGGGATGGGCAACTGCCTCCATATTAACTTTTTTAGCATTACAAAATTAACTATTTGTAATGCATTTTGTTCCGATTTAAAATCTAATTTTTTACATCTTTTATTCCTCATTTGAAAATGTCTTTGAAGTAAATATCTTTTCGATACCTTTGTTATCACTTTTCAAAATGGCAATTAACAAATTATCTATTCTTATTCCGGCTTACAATGAGGAGAAAACCATTGGTTTAATCCTAGACAAGGTGCGTTTGGTTCAACTTGAAAACATTGAAAAAGAGGTGGTTGTGGTTAATGACTGTTCTACAGATGCAACCGTTGAAAGAATCAACACCTACAGTTTAAAGTATCCTGAAATGAATTTAAAATTATTTTCACAACCATTCAATCAGGGAAAGGGAGCTGCAATCAATCGTGCAATACAAGAATGTACAGGTGATTATTTAATCATTCAAGATGCCGATTTGGAATACGACCCAAATGAATACGAGTTACTTCTAAAACCTGTTATCAATGCTGATGCTGATGTGGTCTATGGTTCTCGATTTGTAGGGCATCATCCACATAGAATTTTATTCTTCTGGCATTCTATCGGAAACAAGTTTCTTACTCGTTTATCGAATATGATGACGAATTTGAATTTAACTGATATGGAAACATGTTACAAACTGATTCGTGTGTCTATTGCCAAGAATATTGTAATTAAAGAAAAACGTTTTGGAATTGAGCCTGAAATTACAGCAAAACTTGCTCGTATTAAAGGCATAAAAATTTATGAAGTTGGCATTTCCTATTATGGACGAACCTACGATGAAGGCAAGAAAATAGGTTGGAAGGATGGTTTCAGAGCAATCTACTGTATTTTTAAATACAAGTTCGTAAAGTAAAATAACTATACAAAAAAGGCCATCTTTTCAGACAGCCTTCAATTTGAAATCATATTCTTATAAAATCAACATCGCATCTCCATAGGAGTAAAAGCGGTATTTGTTTTCTACAGCTTGTTTGTATCCTTCCATCATGAGCTCATGACCACAAAATGCTGAAATCATCATCAACAATGTAGATAGTGGTGTGTGAAAATTCGTAACCATACAATCTGCAATACTGAAGTCATAAGGAGGGAAAATAAATTTATTCGTCCAACCGTCAAAAGGTTTCAATAGGCCATCCGTTGACACAGAAGTTTCAATAGAACGCATAGATGTTGTTCCGATTGCACATACCCTTTTTTTGTTGATTTTCGCATTGTTAACGATATCAGCGCATTGTTCAGAAATGATTACTTGTTCAGAATCCATTTTATGTTTGGTCAGGTCTTCAACTTCGACGGAGCGGAATGTTCCTAAACCAACATGTAAGGTTACTTCTGCAAAATTCACGCCTTGTAATTCCAGTCTCTTCAACAATTCTCTTGAAAAATGCAATCCAGCAGTTGGCGCTGCTACGGCACCTTCTTCTTTTGCAAAGATGGTTTGATAGCGGGCTTCATCCTCCGGTTCAACTGATCTTTTAATGTATTTTGGCAGCGGTGTTTCACCCAATTCGGTGATTTTCGCTTTAAATTCTTCGTAAGGACCATCGAAGAGAAAACGTAAGGTTCTTCCTCTAGAAGTGGTATTATCAATAACCTCGGCTACAAGAGAATCATCATCACCAAAATATAATTTATTTCCAATTCTAATTTTCCTCGCTGGATCAACGAGTACGTCCCACAATAAGCTTTCACGATTCAATTCTCTCAAAAGAAAAACTTCAATCTTTGCACCGGTCTTTTCTTTATTTCCATACATTCTTGCAGGAAAAACACGGGTATTGTTCATGATCATTACATCACCTTCAGAAAAATAGTCAGTAATATCTTTAAAGAGGCGGTGTTCAATTTTTCCTGAATCTCTGTGAAGCACCATCAAACGTGCCTCATCCCTATTATCACTTGGGTATTCTGCAATCAATTCTTCCGGTAGGTTGAAATTGAAATCAGAAAGTTTCATTTTACTCATACTTAATTTTTTAGGCTACTTTTTTAAAAAGAGGGTGCAAAGATACAACATCAAAGAGCCCTTGTCAAGGGATTGGTTTAATTAAGCTTGAATTTCTTTAATCCAATCTTCAATTGTTTTTGCATTTTCAATGGAATGTTCCCCTGATTTGGTTCTTCTGAGGGCAATAAGGGTTGCGCCTGAATCCAGAGCTTTACCAAAATCGTAGGCAAATGAACGAATATAAGTTCCTTTTGAGCAGGTAATTTCGAAATCTATTTCCGGAAAACGATTAATTTCAAGTTTGATGCTTTGAATTTCAATTTGTACTGCTTTCATTTCTGGAATTTCTCCTGATCGCGCCAAGTCGTAAGCCCTCTTTCCGTCGATTTGTTTGGCTGAAAAAATTGGAGGCGTTTGTTCAATTTTTCCGAGGAATTTTTGTCGAGCTGTTTCAATCATTTCTGAATTGATGTGAACGTATGGAAAGTCTTGATTAAAGTCTGTTTCCAAATCAAAAGATGGCGTTGTTTTTCCTAATAGTATTGTTCCGGTGTAGGATTTATGGTCGTTGATAAACGAGGTAATTTTTTTGGTATGTTTACCAGTGCAAATCACCAGAAGCCCACTGGCTAAAGGGTCTAAAGTGCCTGCATGTCCAACTTTTATTTTTTTAACACCGAGTTTTTGTTTGATGTGCCATCGCAATTTACTCACTACATTAAATGATGTCCAGCCCAGTGGTTTGTCCACAAGTAAAGTTTCTCCGTTTTGAAAATCCATTTATAGGGAAAAATAGATGAGTAGGATTAAGCCTATAACAATTCGGTAATAACCCCAAATTTTGAAGCCATATTTCTGCAGAAATCCGATAAAGAATTTTATTGCAAACGCTGCCACTACGAAAGCAATAATGTTTCCAATGATAAACATGGTCATGTTTTGACTGTTCGAGGTAATCATTTCAAAACCTTTTTGTTCAACACCTTTGTAGTTCCAATCCTTCAAAAAAACCGAATAGGTTGTAACCGCTAGCATTGTAGGGACAGCGAGGAAAAAACTAAATTCAGCGGCCATTTTTCTGGTGAGACCTTGTTGCATACCACCGATAATTGAAGCTGCTGCACGGCTTGTACCTGGCATCATTGCGAGACACTGCCAAAAACCTACGAATATTGCTTTTTTGTTACTTATATTTTCTTCTTTATCAATTGAAGTTCTTTTAAATATATTATCGATAAAAAGCAGAATAATTCCACCTACAATCAGCACTATGGCAATTGGAATAGGTTTTTCAAGTACAGCTTCAATTTTATCGTCGAATAATTTTCCCAATACAAGTGCAGGTATCACCGCAAGCATGAGTTTGAGATAAAAATGATAAGATTTGAAATTTAAAAACTTCTTCCAATAAAGCATAACAACTGCCAGGATTGCCCCGAATTGAATCGATACTTGAAAGAGTTTAACAAATTCATCCGTTTCAATTCCATAAATGGAACTGGTGAAAATCATGTGAGCGGTTGAAGAAATGGGCAAATACTCTGTCAGGCCTTCAATTATGGCCAAAACTATTGCTTGTAAACTGTCCATCTGTAGATTTATTTTTTACCCTTCGCAGGTTTTTGAATGTTGGATGTTTCTTTAACCTCAATAATATCTTTACTGTCTGAAGTATCAGTTTGAGGTTTTTTCATGATGGCGTAAATTATGACGATATAACCTATAACAATAAGTGCAGGCGCAATCGTTATCCTTACATTGCTGAACAATGCAGATGCATCAAATTTATTGGGATCATCTGTTCCACCTCCAATCATTAAAAGAAATCCAAGAACATTAATCCCCAAGCCCGCAAGAAGGAGTTTGTAGTTTTTTTCTGAAAAGCCGAAGTTTAAATTTTGTTTACCCATAACTCAAAGTTAATATAAATCATCCAATTTCATTCTCAAATACTTATTTAGCGCGAACCAAGTAGAGATAAGTGTGATGAAAATACCCAATAATAAAAGTGCAGCGGTTAAAATTATAAAAGTTAAAAGATCAAAGCTGATTTCAATCGATTCTAACCAGTTGTTGAGCGCGAAGAACAAGGTAACCAATAAAGCCAATCCAATAACAGCAGAAATAATTCCTTGTGCAATTGCTTGTAACATAAATGGTCGGCGTATATATGACGATTTGGCTCCAATCAATTGCATCGTTTTTATGGTGAATCTTTTCGAATATAAAGCCAAACGTATGGTATTGTTAATCATCGCTACGGCAATAATTATCAATAATAAAGCGACAGCGAGAAATAGAAAAACGAACTGTTTAAATCCAAGATTTACCGATTCAACACTGGCTTCATCATAGTTTACTTCATCAATTTGGGTGCTGTAAGTTTTTAATAATGCCTTTTTAATGGATTCCATGCCTTCTTTGTTGGCCAATTCCTCCTTGGGTTTAAATCCAATTGTTGGAGGTAAAGGATTTTCTCCATCAAAAACAGCTAGTATTTCTTTGGCATTTTGATCGTCGCCGCTAAATTCCTCTATGGCACGTTCCGGAGAAACAAAGAACACATCACTAAATTGTGTCCAAGTTTTTAATTCTTGCTCAATTTGTTTAATGTCAGCTTCGTTAATTTCTGCATTAAAAAACACATCGCCTTGTAAACTTTCTTTGGCTTGTTTTTGAACATTCTCAAGCCCCAAAATTCCTGCGATGACAAGACCTATCATGAATAAAACGAGTGAAATACCGATTATGGTAGATATGTAACTGGTTCTCAATCCAAGTTTTCCGTATTTTGAAGCACCTTTACTCATGACTCAGCTAAATTAAGAAATATGAGTTGTACGAATACCAGTTCGCGTTTTAACTTATAAAAAGATAAATTGTTAATAACATCGTTTTAGTATAAGCATGTTAGATAAAATAGATATGAGGTCGTAAAAACAGTAAGATATTGATGAATATCATTTGTTCATTGTATTTGAGCCTGATTATTTCAATTCATATTACCTTTGAAGCAGAGAGTTTCCAAAGTACCTAAGAATATTTTATGCGAACATTAAAAATTGTTTTTTCAGTAATTTTCATTCAATTAATTTCCCATCAGATTTTAGCGCAAGACCGCAAACTACAAAAGTGTTATGAATACATTCAAGCCAAGGAGTTCACCAAAGCTGAAGAAATTATTTCACAGGTATCAAGTAAAGCATCTGATGACCCTAAATTTTTCTTTGTTCTATCGAAATTGTGTGGGTCTGAAGGATACGCGAATTATAATGTAGATAGTTGTTTTATTTACTATTCCAAATCTTTAGCGTTACTCTCAACTAAAGAGTCAAAAGAATTGGAAGAAACATGCGCAGACTTTAAGCTATGCCTTTATGATTCCAGACGTGTGAAGGACTCCATTGCAGCTGTGGCCATTACATCCTATAAAACTTTAAATAGTGTTGATAGAATGGAGGAATTCAAAAAGTTATATGAGGGGACCTCCTCCATTCAAGCGGCAAATTTATTTATTGAAGAATTGCACTACCAATCGGCGCAGGAATTAAACACCTTGGAAGCTTACAACAACTTTCTAAATCTATATCCAACAAGCAGTAAAAAGGAAACCATCGAATTAAAAATTCACGAATTGGAATTTCAAAGGGTTACAGCCTTAAATGATAAGGCAGAGTACCTTAAATATACAAGCACTTATCCAACATCGAAATACAATGCTGATGTATTGAAACAAATCGAACTTTTGGATTTTGAAAGTTTAAAGAAAAATATTGTAATTAATGCTTTCGAAACATTTTTAACAAATTATCCCAACTCTACTTACAAAAAAGACCTCTTGGTTTTATATGAAATACCTTATTTTGAGCATGTTACGGGCCTTAGAGATATTTCATCACTTAATAATTTTAAAAAAATATACCCGGACAGTAAAAAAGTAGCTCTAGTAGATGATCTCATTTGTGAAATCAATTATGATGTTGCAAAAGTTACCAATACAAGTGAAGCTTACAAGAAATTCATTAGAGATTTTCCAAATTCAAAATATGAAATAGAGGCGCAAAATAAGATTTCCGAACTTTTTCCCCACGTTCCCAAATTGATGACAAATGGAAAATACAAGTATGTTGACAAATTCAATGGCAATACACTTATTGAGACCGAATATGATGAAGCTGCGCTTTTTAAAGATGATCAGGCTATTGTCAAGCAGAATGGTTATTTGGGTGTGATTGATGAAAATGGTAAAGTCATTGTGCCATTTAGTTTTGATGAAATCAGTCGTCTACCAAATAAAAATTTTTATTTGGTAGGGTTAGATGAGAAATATGGTTTGTATAATAATGAAGGTCAAAAATTATTAAACAACGAGTTTTCCGAAGCCTATTATGATACAGAAGAAATGCTCGGATTCAACAGATACAATAAAGATTGGGATTATTATTCAAATTTAGATTACCATTTCAGGATTGCAAATAAGGGAATTACAAAATATACCTTGCAGTACGATGAATTACCTTATTTTAATGAAGGTTTTGCTACAGTGTCTAAAGGAAATGACTACGAGGAACCTTCAATGGGGTTGTATTCAATAATAAATACTTCATTCGAAGAAATCATTCCTTTCAAATACAATTATATCGAACAAGTTTATGAGGATCCAAAATTGTTTCTATTTAACGTTGGAGGAGATGCAGAATATTTGTCTCATGGTGGAGGGATTTACCCTTTTTCAGGAAAATGGGGGGTATTGAATCATCAAGGTAAGGTAATAATACCTGCTGTATTTGACGAGTTAAGAAGCATTACGCTCAAGGGTGAAGATGGAGATAAAATTTATTTCATTGCAAATCGTGGAAAAAACGCATACAGCGATTATGAAATGGAACTTCACACCGGGAATTATGGTGTTATTGATGAACAAGGCAACGAAATCATACCCTTCGAATACCAGGAAATATATCAAGGGGGTAAAAATCAACTGATAGTTAACAAAGGCGGGAAGAATACATACTATTATTATGAATTCATTATTTTAGGAGGTAAATGGGGCGTAATTGATTTAAAAAACCAAGTAAAAGTTCCCATCATCTATGATGAAGTAATGCCATTGGGTAAAAATTATGTTGTTCGGAAAGATGCAAAAATTAAAGAAGGCGACAACGGCTCTTTCATGGTTGGAGGAAAGTATGGTGTGGTAAATGAGAACAATGTCCTTTTGGTGCCATTTTCTTATGATTATATAGAAGCATATAATAGCGATTCTCTAATTTATGTAGCTACAGGTTGTAAATGGTCTGAAGAGGGTGATTACGGGGTTTATGGCGGAAAATGGGGCGCTTTGAATCAAAAAGGACAAGTAGTTTTTACATTGAATTTTGATTATTTGTATTCGATGGATACGAACCTTGTGATTATAGAAACTGGCAGAGAATACGAAACCTCATATCCTGGAGAAATTAAAAAGTATGGGAAAAAAGGATTGGCAGATTTAAATGCCAAATTAATACTTCCTATTAAATATGAGGAAATACAAGTTGGTACCAATTTTATCTATGCCACGTTGTCCGGTAAAAAGCAAATTTTCCTTAAAAACGGTACAGCTTTATCTGGGACATTGTACGATGAATTGTATGAGTTAAATGAAGGTTATATAGCCTACCGAATTGGGGAGAAAAATGGTATTCTCAAACCTGATGGAACCGTACTGTTTCCTTCCATGTTCTGGTCTACAAAAACAGAATTTTATTATTCTTATGACATACAAATGGAGGGCGACCTGTTCAAAATTAATGAGGGAGGAACCTTTTTCTATGCCAACAAGAAAGGAGAAATTTTTAAAGAATAAAATTCGGAACAGGTATTATTTTTTCTTCACATTAACAGCATTCCATCCTTTAGGACCCTTAACACGTTCGAAAGATACTTTATCGTTTTCTGAAATGGTTCCTGAAACAGCGTTTACGTGAACAAAAATAGATTCTTGGCTAATCGCATCGCGAATAAATCCATAACCTTTATCAGAATTATAATAGGAGACCTTACCTTCTCTTACTGTTTCAACCTCTTCATTTTCTCTTTTGGGAATACCAATTTCAATATCCTCAGCACTGACGGCTTTTTTCATTTTAGGATCTATAGGAGTATCTGTAATATTACCAAATTCGTCAACGTATGCCATCATGCTTTCAAGCGAACCATCCTTTGCATTCGCTTTTCGCTCCTCTTTTTTGGCAAGTTTATCTTGACGTTTTTTTAACTTATTTTTCTCTTTATCTTTCTTGTTAAATGTTTCTTGTGATCTTCCCATTGATATGATATAATTATTTATTAAACCCATGATTGGGCTATTAATGGAAGTAGAAACAAACTTAATGAAGTAACCTTGTTAGGGTTTGTCAAATCGCAGCGTCGCTTAAGCAACCATCTAGGCAAAGTTAAGGATAAATTGGGATTACAAACTGTTTTGAAATTTTAATAAGGTATAAATTCCAAAAAGCAAACCATGCAAAACTACTTTTCTTTGAATTTTATGACCTGAGAATGTATTTCTTCTCTGTTTCTCAATGTAAACGGTTTGTATAATCCAATGTTTAATTTAAGCGAAGCTCCAAATTGAATTAAAGGGTTAGTAGATTGAAAATCAGTAAGAATGCGAGAATGAACGCCAAAGCTCAGCCAACTCATGGGAATATAAAAAGATGGAGTAAACGTATAAAAGTTTTGAATGTTTCCTATTTCTCTGATGCTCAAAATTCCGAAATCTAAACCCAAAGTTTTTCTATAAATGAAACTGATTTGAGAATTGAAATATGGGTCAATGTTTATTTGAGCATTACTTGCATTTAAGACATAACTATTGTCTCTGTAGTCCATTTTAAAACCGATTTGCGAATAGGAAAACTTTTTACGGGTACTGAAGGAACTTTTTTCTTTGTTATTAATCTTGACATATAATCCTAAACCATATACAGGACTGAAATCTGTCATGCTTGTATAACCTTTTATGTTCTTTTCAAGACTGTAAAATGCGAAAGAGGGCTCTAATGAAAACCACGAAGGTTTGGTTTTTAGCATGGCTTTTTTGTAACTTGAAAAAAGTTTTTTATCTAAATATTTTTCCAATACTTCTATATCTTTATCGTAAGGGTATTCGACTTTCAATTCTTTAGTTTTCTTTGCAGCGACATCAAATTTTTTATTGTAGATATCTGATCGGGTTAATTTTATTTCAACAGGAAGAACGTATTGGTCTACACGTTTTTTGAGATCATCAAAATTGGTTTCATTTCCTTTAACGTATTTTTTTAGCTCTGCAAGAAGTCCTTTCAATTGTGCTGGACTTTTATCTTTATATTTTAGTAGGTTCTCAATGTCTTCTGAGATCTGGGCATATTTTTCTTCATTGGTCTGCCCAAAAAATGTAGCATTAAAACTCAAGATTACAACCAGGGTAATAAAGCACTTCATAAGTTCGAAATAAGTCTACAAAATTAGTCGTTTTTTTAATTTGGATTTTCGCTTATCGAAATTATAGCTTGTAAAAAGATTTTACTTAGTTTAGTGGATCTTCTTCTTCACCGAACCAAATTACGGCATAGTTTCCATATATTCCGACACCGATTGCCTGCCAATCACGATTTTTCCATATCGATTTATTCACCAAAACGGCGTTGTGCCCTGAACTGTTTTTCCATTGTTCCAAAGCTTGTTCCGCTGTCATTTGTATTTCAGGATTCGAACTCCAGTAATAACATGCGATCTCATATCCTGTGCCTTTGTAGGCAGTCAATTCTGCTGGTTTCGACCACATTTTTTCTGCTTCTGCATGATCATCTGTGTAACAGCATGGAGTCCAATTCCCATTTGAAGACCAACTGTGTAAATTGCATTCATCACTTGTAGGGTCATTTTCCATTAAGTCCTTAACATGGGTCTGTGCCACTAATGTTAATGAAGGAGAGAATGGTATTTCCGACAGGCCTTTCTCTGAGCGGTATTCCATTACCAAATCATATAATTTTTGTTCTTCTTCAGAAAGGTCCTGACTAAAGGAAGTCATGGTAAGCATAAAAATAAAAGCCGTTAAAATTGATGTTTTCATGAGTTGATATGTGAAGGATTAAAGAATATTCTAATGATTCCGCTCAAAATAACGTTCAGTTTAAATAAAAGTAACTTTCAAATTATTTGGTTACTCAACCACAAGAATTTGTTTATGATAACTTTCATTTTTATTAGTAATGTTCACATGATAAGCTCCACGTGGATAGGTGCTCAAATCGATCAAACAGCTGTTATCATTTGATTCAAAACTCAAAATCATTTTGCCAGCTATATCGTAAATGGCAATTACCCCTAAGGATTGTTCGCTTTTTATCTCAAAATTACCATTCGATGGATTGGGTTGTATTTGAATGTTAAAATTTGACAAATTGTCTAAAGCTGCGTAACCTAAAAATATACTTTCACAAATGAAATCATTGTTGCTTACCATATCAATCAATTCATTTGGAATGGCAGTGTATAAACACAAATTGTAGTTTAATGCTTGCTGCTGACCCGGAAGGTATTCCGTTTTGTCATGTATTAAACCAAGATCTAAAGCAACACTTTCGCCAGGAGCAAGATTCAAATTCGTAAACAGACTATCATAATAATCTTCACCACACGCATAATCTATTGGGGGACCATATGAATGAAGAATTTTACAATTTTGTACAGTCGTAGTTCCAAAATTCTTTAAAACAACGTCGCCCCAAATTTTGACGAGATACTGACTGTTAGGTCCTGCTAAAACTTGAACATTTGTAATATTGATATCCGTTAATCCTACATCTGAATGGGTAATGCTTACTGAATTACCTGAAGTTAAAGAATAGTCTCTTAATCGAAGGGCATAATTTTCAAAGAGATTTTTAGCTTCTGCAAGAGAAACATGACCATTCTGTTCAAAATCCATGGTACTGACAGTATTATGTGTGCAACTTATTGTTTGAACTTGAAGATTGCTGAGATTGTGTTGCAGTTTCAGAACAAATATATTATCAGTGTTTTCTGCTAAGCAACTCACCTCGACGGCATTCACTTTAAGACTTGTTAAGCCACTATAACCACTTAATAGAGAAGAATTTATCAAATTTAAATTTGACCCTAAAAGATAAATCTGATTGGTTGACAATACATACACAGAATCATTATAAACCTTGAGTTCCATGATTTCGTCAGGAACATTAAATGAATTTATAAAATTACCTTGGCCATCATATGAATAAATGTTTTGTAGGTCTGCTGCTATAAAATTTCCATTTGATAAATATCCATTTGTTTTAGTCATAGTATTTTGAATACTGACACTGTCAAGTGTTTGACCGAAACCATCTAAACGCAATAGACCAATAAAACCATTGGGTGAAAAATAATTTAAACCAATTGATTCGTCGAAATGAATTGTAAGACCGGAAAACTGACTTGGCTCCCATGCGGCACTATCCCATTCTCTTATCCAAAGTTCATTTCCAAATGCGTCAAACTTTTGCAATACCCATTTAAAATCGGAAAGTGGGTAACAAAACAACATATTGTAAGACAGTAAATAAAAAGAACCATCAGAATTAATTTCTAGGTTGATTGGCGAACAATCAGGATAGGCACTTGCGGAGGCATTGATTTCCCATATTTGATTTCCGTTAGTATCGATTTTACTCACATAGATATCCTTGGAGTATTCGCTGGAACTTTCGGCATAGGCAATGTAGGTTTCAGAATTTTTTGTTCGAACAATTTGATTGCTAACGACTGCTTTTGGCAAAAGCCCTTTTTCATAATTTAAACCCTGGGAGAAAATGAGATGGGTGAAAAAAATAAAAGCACAAAAGATTAAATTTCGCATATTACGGTAATTTCCACTCAAATATAGTGCTTTAGAAAAAGAAATTCATTCAGAAGAAGGACTAGTTAATTAAACTGGAATTATTTCTTTCCCTAATAATCTTAAAGACCCTCCATGTAAGTAAGATATTTGTCAGAATTACTCCAATTACCACATAACCTAAAATATCGAATCGCTCCAAAGGACTCAAAGTGTTTTTTTGGGTAACGATCAATCCGCCAATCATTGCTGCAACGCCACCTGCTAGCTGTTGAAGTGATGAGTTGATACTCATGAATGCTCCCCGATCTTTCTGTTCCGGCAGAGAGGCGGTTAACGCTTGAGATGGCACCATCCGCGCCATGATTCCTAGCATCATGAAAACATTTACTATAATTAGGATGAATAATGGTACTTGAGGCAATTGGGTATAAATTACGATGGAAATAACCATAAGTAACGAAGCCATTAAGAACACTGTATATTTGTTTATACGATCACTCAAAATACCTATCATTGGCATCATTGCAAAAACACTGACACCCACAATCATAAACATTAGCGGCAGATCTGCTTGACTTATTCCAATATTGTTTACGGAATAGGCGCTTCCCCAAGGCATCATAAGATAACCGCCTAAAGACATAAAAGCTGTGGCTAAGAATCCCACTCGGTATTGCTTATTGCTCAAAGTATTCCATAAATGCTTTACGGGATTGTCTCGTTGTAAATTTACATGTTCATTAATAGGTTTTAGAACCAAAACTGCTGTAAACAATATCACAAGCGCCAGTCCAACAATCAGAAAAAATGGCGCCTTCCAATCCCATACATTGGCCATATATAAACTAATTGGAATACCCAATATTTGACTTATGCCGAATCCCATTTGCAAAAATCCCATTACCCGCCCCCGATGATTGAAGTCGAATAAATCTGCAACAATTGCTAAAGAAATTGATGAAATTACACCACCAAACACACCAGTAATTATTCTTGCAAAAACCAGAAATGAAAACGATCCAGATAAACCACACAACAAGGTGCCCAAAATAAAACCGCTGTAGAAAAAAACGAGCAACTTTTTTCTGTCAAATTTGTCCGCGAAACTTGCTGTAAGAAACCCAGAAATACCTGCCGAAATTGCGTAACTTGATACTACCAATCCAAATTGTGACGGTGTTATCTTTAAATCTTTAATTAATAAATCTCCCAATGGCGACATCACCATAAAATCCAAAACAACGCTAAATTGGGTGAGTGCAAGAATAAGAATAACTATTTTTTGGTAAGTTGTAAATGGAACTTTTGTTTTCAATTCTGCCATTATCAAAAGTAGGTATTTTTAACTAAATCGACTGTAACAGAAAAGGTGCGAATGGAATAATTGCTAGGGTATAATGATCAAACAAAAAACCAACGTTTGTAAAATCGTTCTCACCCGCTCACCGTCTGAGACGGAATCTAAATGACACTTCGTTAACATGTATTGTCTAAAACCGTTCAACTAAGACAAATGGATTTGAAACCCATTTTTATCTTTCTATTAACCTAAGTTTTGTTTTACAGTGATATTGCGAGGTTTAAGTGGTGTAAAAAGCTATTAATATAATTTTCTTAAAAACACTATTTTTGCAACAATTCAATGCCAAGGTCTCATAGTTCAAGGGATAGAATAGAAGTTTCCTAAACTTTAGATACAGGTTCGAGTCCTGTTGAGACCACTCTGATCAAAGCACTTTCAATTAGGAGGTGCTTTTTTGTTTGACACGAACCAAGTGCGACTTGAGTGAGTGGATGAGAAAAAAGTACATAAACGAACCCTGGAATTAAACTAAAACAACATTAAGGTTTAAAAGACCCGGATCCAAAACCATTATCTTTAACCTCATAACCGAAGGCAAATTTCTTCTCATAAAGTACTTCTTCGTTTCTGTCATAAATCACAAACTTTCCGTGACGCACGCCATCTTTATATTCGGCAAGTTGAACAATTCTCCCTTTTTTATCAAACGTTCTCATGCTGCCCTCCAAAATACCGGATTTGTATTCCGTAATTACAGCAGGGGTATACCCCCCCGGATGATATGCAATCCAAGGACCATTTTTTTCACCTTTTTTATAATTCCCTTCCTCTGTTTTTTCAAAATCTTTTTCGGAGAATGAAATAGATCTACCATGTTTTAAACTCTGATATTCCACCATTTCTCCTATGATTCGCAATTTAGACTTTTTTCGAAATATTTTATAGCATACGATATCCTTAGGGTTTCCATTTTCAAAATAGTCAACCCACTGACCTGTTTTTAAATTCTTTTTATATTCTCCATACAAATGCAAATCACCATCTTCAAAATAAGAATACCAAGGGCCATTTAATTGGCCTTTTTTAAAACTAGACTGATTTTTAACATTACCATTTTCCCAATTATTTACCCAAACGCCTTCCTCAAGACCTTCAAGATATGATCCTAACATTAACGTGGTACCATCTTCATAGTAGGTTGCCCAAAGTCCATCTTTCAAATCATTCAAATAATTTCCTTCCCTGTACTTCTCACCACCTCGGTAAAAATATTCCCAGAAACCAGATCTCGTTCCATTATCAAAATGGGCATTGTATGACAATTGTCCTGTTTCAAAGAAATATTTCCAATCGCCGTGTTGTAAATCATTTTCAAAGGTACCTTCCATGTCAATCGTTCCATTTTCAGTATACCAACGCCAAAAACCATTTTTTTTGCCTAAAACGTAACTACCTTCAGCATTAGGATCTCCATTTTCATAATAAGTTGCATAAGCTCCATCGAGTATTCCATTGCTGTAATTACAAGTTTTTTGCAGTTGGCCCGATGAATATCTTTGAATCCAATTGCTATCAAGGATTCCATATTTATAATGAGCTTCAACCAATGCTACACCCGAGATACTCCAATCAACACTTGGGCCGTGCTTTAAGCTATCTTTATAATTCACCCATTCTTTAAGTGCACCGGTATTGTATACGGTATATTTTGTTCCAGTTCCCTTTATAACTGTTTGGCTATGCACTGAATCGGGAATCCAAAATGAAATTAACTTTTCCAAGGTATCCTCATACAAAGTGATGGATTTTGGCATACCGTCATCATAAAATTCTTTCCATTCGCCCGAGGGAATACCCATATAATAATAACCTTCCAATAGCAAGACTCCGTTTTCATTCCACTTTCTGTAAATACTATCTTGTATATCAAAATTAAAGTATCCCTCTTCTTTTTTTTGCTTATTTGAATAATACAATTCTGTTTTGCCGTGGAGAAAATCTCTGTAGTAATTGCGTTCTTCTTCAAGTGAACCATCCTCACTGTAATACAACCATTGGCCATGCTTTTCTATGGTTGTATTGTAAAAGTCCTTGTAATAGGAGCCTTTTGATTGAATTTTCTTTTTCGAAGCATCCCAATAAAAAACATCTTTTTCAGTTAGATTTTCCTCAAGTACTTTTTGTGATTGTACTTTTACACTAAAAAAAATCATTAAAACCAAAAATGCGTATTTTACCATTGCTTAAATTTTGGACTATAACTTTTGAAAATCATATGTGTTACATCGTATTCAACACTCCCTTTGCAATTAAAACAACTCCAAACAAAAGGAATATTACGCCGATAAATTGATTCAATGCCTCCAGTATACGCGGCGTAATTATGGATCTAAGTTTTTTAGCGATAAGAATTTTCACGACATCAATAGAAAAGAAAACTGCCAGAATAACGCATAAATATATAAATATAGACATTTCCCAAGAGTCTGTTAAAAGGGCATGTTTTGCGGCCTTTGTTATGATAATAAACCAATACAGAATAATTAATGGATTCGCCATATTTAGGACAAATCCTTTGAGCGCAAGAAGTAAATAATCTTTAGAGCTGTGAATAACTTTCCCAACTTCATCAACTTTAACTGGTTTTGGTTTTTTGAGATAAGTAACGGTGCCTAAGAATAAAAAAATGACACCGACGAGGATTTGAATAATTCCTTGATTTTCTCCGGTCATAAATTTTGCAACCTGCGAATAGAATAAAAAAGCAATAAGAATATATAAAACATCGCTAATAAAAATTCCAACATCGAAAGCCAAACCTGCACGCACACCTCTTCTAATAGTAACCTCCATTAAAATAAAAAATGCAGGACCTAACATTATACTTAATATGAGGCCTGCGATTATTCCATCAAATATTAGTGCTCCCAAGAGTTTTTAAGATATTATTTGTTCAATACAAGTGTTTGTATTGAGAATTATCAATACCTCAAAGATTAGAAAAATTAAGGATGATTTCAACTAAAATGAGTATTTATTTCATAAGATGTTTACATTTGCAAAAACAAATTTGTCTTTATTACGATTATGAAAATAGCTTTAGCCAACAAGAAACTCGATGAAATAATTGCAAAAGTCGAAAATAAAGGACTTGATGCATCAGGTTTAGTTGATGATTTAAAAGAATTGCGTGGCTATGCGTTAAAAGAGCAAGATCCTCTGGTAACCAAAGTGTTGCGTTTGACTTATGAGTTTCTTGCAGAAAATGATTGTTTTGATGTACAAGCACAGTTTGAAGAGGATGATGAGGGCAACGAATATCCTATAGAAATAGAGGATAACGAAAATCTTTTGTACTTACTCAATCTTCTAAAAAATGCTGACCATAAAATTAATAGAGAAGAAATTAAGGATTATCGAACAGCTTTGAAATTGGAGTTGTATTAATTCTTTTTTTTCAACAACCAACCTTTTCTATTTGGTCTCGTCTTAACATTGATGGTTTACATCACTGGTTTTTTATTTTCCTCATAAGTCTGAAAAGAACAATTGAATATTTTCTACAGGAATATAAAGTTCTTTTCAGGCTTTTTTAATCACAATATTTACAGAAGGACACTTCATAGGATTGTTTGTGTTGGAAAGGTTTAGATTCATCATAAATATCCTTAATAAGTTGTTCCATAAATTTTGGAAAAATGTTTACCAATTCTTCTACAGACATCACTTCTGACTGCATTTTAATTGGGCTCTCTGAACTATTAATTAAAGAAAAGATCGCCGCCTCTGAAGGAATAAAATTAAAATTCTTTCGAAACAAATAACAGTAGAATGCAAGCTGTACAGAATGTTTTACACTTTTGAATCCTGTAATTAAATCTTGATGGTCAGGGGACTTTTTAAAATTAACATCATCCTTATTTATCTTCCCCGACTTATAATCAACAATTCGAAATTGATCGCCAATGGAGTCAATCCGATCTATGTATCCTTTTACCGGAATCTTCCTGGTATTTCCATTCCACTCAATTTCAACATCTGCTGATAGTTTTACTTCTAAATATTCTATAAAAACCGGTAGGGTTTGCTCACTAAGGTATTCCATTTCTCTTTTTAGTAAGCGTTCCATTAATTCATGAGCTATATTGTAACTGAGAAGATTTTTTCCAGAAACAAAAGCGCTTTCATCACCATCAAAATGTTTGATAAATTCTGCCTTTAATAAAGCGCTGTATGTGCCAAGCATTTCTTTAACATCATTTGGTAAGATGTTTTTTGGTTGTTTTTCTTTTAAAATTCCATTTTTATCGTGGCGTGCAAAGGGCTCATACAATTTTTCAAGTGTGTGGTGAATGAAGGTTCCCAATTGACTGTTTTCAACTTCCTCTTCAATGGAATCCTCCTCCCCAAAATCTAAGATGTGACGGTAGTAAAAATCTAGAGGACAGTTCAAATATTTATTTACTGCTGAGGCGGAAATAGGTTTGGTGAAAAATTCATCCAGACGTTTTAGAAGTTCAGGGCTTTTCTCAATAGTATTTGAATTGCTGATGACGCTTTTGTTGTTTGGAATCACGTAAAATTCTTTACTGATTTTTACATTGCTATTGTTTCTTTGAAGTTCCAACTCCAACTGCTGCAAATAACGACTGGCCTCGTTGCTTCCAAGGGATTCGCTGGAGCTACAATAAGTAATCGTTAGATTCTTACAATGGTGTAGGAGCCGATAAAAATGATGGGCAAAAAGCCCTTGTTTTTGGCGTGGTGTTGGAAGTTGAAAGTACGCTCTTAAATCCATCGGAATTAGAGTTTGCATCGGATTAATAGGAGGTAAATTCCCTTCATTAAAACCAAGAATAATAATATTTTCAAAATCAAGTAATCTTGTTTCAAGTAATCCCATTATTTGAAGCCCTTCAATTGGATTGCCATGGTAAGCGATACTAATATTTCCCCAATGCTGCTGAAACAGATGCTTAAAACTTTTTAGCGTCATTGCTGGAATTCCTTCATTAACAATATTATTAAAATCCTGGATGCCCGAGTCGAAACTTTGAATCAGTGCTTTTTCGAAAGGCTGAGCGTTTTTCAATGCATCATGGACAAGTGCATTCATATTTCTAATTTGACTCAGAGCCACTTGCCAATCAGATTCCCAATTTAAAGTGATTGCTTGCAATAATGAATCATGCGTTTTTCCTATTTCAAGTTTTGAAAGACTAACAAACAAAGTGTTTTTAGCAATAAACCTTTCTTCAAGTAAAGCAATTTGTTTACGTTGTTTTTGATCCATACTTGAAAGCACAAATGGATGGCTCCAAAACCGTTGTAAGTCATAGATGTAAATTCCAGAAGTTTTCCATCTGGTTTTACTTTCTTGAATGGAAAAGATGAGTTCAGTCCATGTTTTGATTGCAGTGTGCAGTAATGGTAAACCTAAGGTAATGTTTGCTTTTTTAACATTTTCAGGAATATTTTGCAAAACGGGAACAATTAAACTTTCATCGGCAAGAAGCACCAAAGAATTTTCTATTTGTTGTTGAGAAGCCTCTTGTAAAATGGAACCCATTACTTTAACTTGACCTGTTTTTTGTGCGCATTCAATCACATTAACCGTCATGGATTTAGCTCTGAGTTGATTTTTTATAAATGGAAAATCTTTTACTTGTAAATCATTTTGAAGCGCGTTAAGGAATATTCCCGCTTCATGATTGTTATCTTCCAAATAATACAAATCGGCATCAATTAAAATATGTGCCTTCCCGAGCTGGTGTAATTGACGCATTATTTTTAGTTCAGATTTTGAAAGCGCATTAAAACCTGCAAAAATGAATTGCCGTTCGGGTTCTTTGTTTAAAATCAAATCTATATTTTCAGCAATTATTCGGTAGGCTTTACCTAGATAAGTACAATTATTTTTTTCAAGACTGACCTGTAAAAGTTCATAATATTCGGCCAATCGATCCCAGAACTCCAAGAATTTATGTTGACCCATTGAAAGTTCTTCGCTATTGAAACTCCAATTTTCAATATCTTTAATATCAGCTAAATTTTGAAAAATCAGTTTACTTGGAACTTCATAACGATCAATTTCATCTATATCATTCAATAATATTGAACCCCAATTCATGAAATCTTCAAATGTATCATGTTCTGATGCAAAAGGACTATTAACATGAATTTCATGTAACGTAAGTAACAATCGCGTTTTGTCAATTATTGTCTTTGGGCATATTCGTCTTATCCAACTGTCAATGGTCACAATATCAGGCGAAAATAATGGCTTGCTATAAGTCTTAAAAAGTGCTGATGAAATATATTTTTTCGCCCTTTGAGAAGGTATAACTATTGTTAATTTATTTAAGTTGAGTTCATTTTTTTTAATGTACTCTGCGATTTCATCAACAAATCTCATCAGTTTATTTCTTTGTTAAAAAACTCAAAAATGTATTTCTATTTATGGTGTGTACAGGAATCGTAGGGTAGTACTTTTTAAAAAGAGGCGGTTCTTTTAAATATTTTTTTTGAAGCGAAGTTTTAAATGCCTCTACACCTTGATTATTGAATTCGAGAATATCAATACTTTGAGAAGTATGCGACTGCCAAAAGAAAAATTGAGAATGAAGACCGTTTAGTTTTTGCCATTTGATTTTCTCAGCAACCAGCCAATTTCTCCACAGATTTTCAGCATCACTTCGAATATCCAAAGGATTAAAATTGTTCAAAAATGCGTTCCTGATTCCATTGTCAAGGAAATAAAATACGTTGCTTTTTTTCAGCTCATAGCGGTTTTCATTGTGGTAGCATGGAACTTTGATAAGTAATTGTGCGTTAATCATCAACTCAATATAGCGCTCAACTGTTTCATTATCAAGATTGCAAATTTGTCCAATTTCATAGAATGATAGTGGTTCACCAATATTCATTGCTACAATTTGAAGTACCTTACGAAATAAATTTAATTTATTGACGCGCTCATTATTGCTGAAGATGGTTTTCAACGATTGGTCAATTAACGATTTAAGAATAATTTCCGGATTTTTAGAATTAATTACAGCTGGGAATGATCCAAAAAGTATGCGTTCTTCCAATAATTTTTCTGCTTCAAATACAGAGCTTTCATTGGCTATTTCGTAAAATGTTAAGGGGGAAATATGAAACAAATATTCATTTTCCTCAAGTACTTTCAACACTTTTGGATCCAAACTTAATGTATATGAAAAAAGGATTGTTATTTGTTGTTTTATGCCGTCGGCAAATGCCAGCTCTAAAAGTGAAGTCAAATTGGAAATATATTGTCCCTCCAAAATGATAATACTGTCGACATTGAATTTGGAATCAGAAAAAACGTCTTGATTGATTTCGCTGAAAATTTTACGATTGCTTTTTTTAGAAAGGTCTAGTACACAATAGGATTTTCCCAATTCGTTGCAAATTTGAGTAACTACAATTTCTTTTCCAATGCCTTTAGGACCTTGTAATAAAACCATTTTCCCTGAAAGGAAGTTCTTCTTTAAGGTGGGATAAAAGTAGTATTGAATCATAAAAATGACTGTTCCGAATGTAAATATTAATTTTTAGCGTTCACGTTTGAATTATTCGAACCAAACTTTGGTAAAGAAATTTTTTGGCCTGTTAGAATTCATAAATTTATTACCTCCAAACGCTTTCATGATTACCAAAAACTTGTCGTTTTGCATAACACGTACCCAATGTAATCCGTCTGGATAAGTATCAGAAATTCCTTCGTAAACTTCTGTTTCATCATCTAAAATGATATGTTTTATGGCCGTTTCATCAGGACATGCAATATAAATTGCTGCCTGTTCTTGAAGTGATAAGGAGCCATCGGTTGGAATAATTTCAACAGAATAAGTATTGCCTTGACCCATTTCACGGTAGATTAAATAAGGATGATTGTCCCAGATCTTCAAGTTCAATGGTTTACCTGGGAATTGTGCTATTAAACCTACCGAATCATTAACATAGGTATAGGATTTGAATGACTTAACAGTTTGTTTTTCAGAGATAGGGTCTTCAGAAAATACGGCCTGTACTTTTCTAAGTTTATAACCTTTCTTTCTGAGTAGGCTAATAATTCCATCATCACCAGCAAGATGCCCTGCACCAATTGCACAAAATACACTGTTTTTGCTTATAATTGTATCCAGTCCTTCTGCCATTTTTTTATTCCTGTCAATAATCAAATCATCATACATTCCTGGAAAAAGGCTCATGTTAGATTTCATCATTTTATCAAGAAGAACAATATCTCCCATTAAATAATGTTCCATCATTTTTTCTTGTGTAAAGTTTAATGCACCTTGGGCAAGACCTTCAAGTTCGGGTTTAAAATAATCTTCTATCGATTGTAACTGGTCATAAACCGTTTCAAGTGGGAAGAAAAATTTGTCAGCATTGTAGCAATATTCCAAAAAATAGGCATCCAGAAATTGTGGCATTCCATCTTCATTTCCATAGATTGTTTTCGTAGGAATGTTCGTACCCGTATAAGGATTCCCTTTATTGTCGAACAGCACTTTAACATCCCCTTTTCTTGTATCCCAATTTTCAAAAAGGGAGAAAATATCTGTTTCGAGAACTACTGCCTCTACGGATGAGAGCGCAAAATAAACAGAATCAGCAAATTGAAAAAGCCTTTTATCATTCGAATGAAAACTGCCATACAGGTAACTTTTCTTATTCAATCCATTCCCCGAAATTTCCCAAAGCAATTGGTTCTCATTCTGATTTTTTTGGGCAAATGCACTAACAAAAACCAAGAAATGGAGAGAAATAAGCAATTTTATTTGGAAAAACTTCATATTGAAATTTGAATTGACAACTACTATTTCTGTAAAATTAATCTTTCTATGTGGTTTTCACCAAAAGCATATGGAATATAAGCCAAATTTGGGATTTCTTTAGTGACTATTATTGGGCATTTTCTTCCCAAAGCGATTTTTCCATGAGATTCGCTTAATCCCATAGCATAAGCAGCATTAACGGTTAGCGCATTCAAAGCTTCTTCCGGTGTCATTTTTAGTTTTACACAGGCGAGTGACCATACAAAGCCTAAATTGCCACTTGGCGTTGATCCCGGATTGAAATCACTCGCAAGCGCCACGGGAAGTCCAGAATCTATCATTTTTCTGGCATCTGCATAAGGAATCCCCAAAAAGTAAGAACAGCTTGGCAATAGTGTTGGCATACAAGAGGAATTCTTTAAAGCTTCGATATCAGCAACGGAAATATGCTCTAAGTGATCAACAGATCTTGCTCCTAAATCAATTGCTGCCTTAACACCCCCTAAAACATTAAATTGGTTAACATGAACTTTCGATTTTATACCATACTTCAATCCAGCTTCAAGAATTTGTTGCATTTCTTCGGTTGTAAAGTAGTTTTTTTCACAAAACACATCGATAAAATCAGCTAAATTTTGTTCCGCAATTTGCGGAAGCATTTCTTCAATAACTAGTTTAATATATGCTTCTTTGTTGCCTTTAAATTCGTTTGGAACGGCATGGGCACCTAGAAAAGTTGATTTAATTTGAATAGGGGCATTTACTTTCAATCGTTTGATGACCCTAAGCATTTTTAGCTCTGCTTCAACAGATAACCCATAACCTGATTTTATTTCAATTGCTCCTGTGCCAGTTTCTATGATTTTGTTGAGACGTTTTAAAGCACTTTGATAAAGTTCTTCTTCATCGGTTTCGGCTAATTTTTGGGCAGAATTGAGAATTCCGCCTCCTTTTAAAGCAATTTCTTCGTAACTCAAACCGTTAATTCTGTCAACAAATTCCTCTTCTCTGCTCTTGGCAAATACAATATGGGAGTGTGCATCACAAAATGCAGGAAAAACAAATTTTCCACTAGCATCAATAACTTCTAAATCTCGCCAGTCGGATATTCCCTCAAGATTTTCCATGTTCCCATAATCGACTATCAAACCATCTTCAAAAGCCAAATAAGCATTTTCGATATTTGGGACATTTTTCATTGCTTCTCCCTTGATGGTTTCAGGAATGTCTTCACCAACCTGGTATAACTTTTTTATGTTCTTAATAAGTATTTTAGACATTGGATTTTAATGCGTTACTTTACTTAACAAAAATAAATTGAATTGATGAGACTTTTCCTCTTTTTACTGTTATTCTCTGTTAATGTTTTTGGACAAACATTCAACGGTGGAGGTGGGGCAATTAATGATTTTCAAACATTGGAGATTCCGATAATTGTTAATGTCTCTCAAAGCAGTATTGACACCATCAACTTTGGTTTAGAAACGGTTTGTTTAAACTTAAATCATACCTATTTGGCAGATTTAACAATAGAGGTTCAAGCACCGGACGGTACTAAACGTATTCTCATGAGCGGTATTGGTGGTGTAGAGGATAATTTGGCAAATACTTGTTTTAATCAAGATGCACCCAATCCTATTCAATCTGGTTCAGCTCCATTTTCAGGATCTTTTGTTCCAATGGGTCAGATTGGTGCTGTAAATAATGGACAGAATCCCAATGGAATTTGGAAAATTAAAGTGCGCGATGACTATGCTGCAGATATCGGAAATGTTATAAATTGTTCATTAACATTTGGAAGTAATCCAGCTACATATTTTGCTTTCAAAGAATCTAATTTACCTATTGTTGTCATTGAAACCAATGGTTTAGCTATTGGATATGACATAAAAACAGTTGCCGACATGGGAATTGTTTACAATGGTCCTGGGAATAGAAACCATTTGGTTGATCCGTTTAACGAATATAACGGTAAAATTGGTATTGAATACCGTGGCAATTATTCCCTTTCTTTGCCTCAAAAACCTTATTCCATCGAGTTGATTGACACATTGGGCAATTCAATAGATTCTTCCATTATAGATATGCCTGCTGAAAATGACTGGTTATTGTTAGCAAATTACAATGATAAATCCTTTGCAAGAAATAGTGTACCTTTTCAATTATTTGACTCAATGGGCCATTACGGAGTACGATCAAGACATGTTGATGTGGTTTTAAATGGTGAATATCAAGGAATTTATCTATTAGCAGAAAAAATAAAAAGAGACTCGAACAGGGTTGATATTGCAAAATTGGATTCTCTCGAGACTTCTGGTTTGGATGTTACGGGTGGTTACATCATTAAAATAGATTATTGGGACAATTCGAATTCGTGGCAATCAAATTTTTCGCCAATTGGTTTCCCAGGACTTGATGTTCACTTCGTATACTATTATCCTAAACCGCAATATATAGTTCCTGAACAAAAAACATACATTCAGAATTTTATGAATGCCTTTGAAACAGCTTTGTATTCAGCAAATTTCGACGACCCTGTCAATGGATACAGAAAGTACATTAGTGTGAGATCCTTTATAGATTATTTCATCATTAATGAATTGGCAAGAAACATTGACGGTTACAAGAAAAGTAGGTTTTTATTCAAGGATAAAGACAATTTAGATGGTACCTATGGAAAGTTGAGGTCTGGTCCAGTTTGGGATTTTGATTGGGCCTTAAAGGATATGTGGGCTGGTTCCGAAGACGGATCTCAATTCATGTATGGAGAAGTAGATCAAGATGTTAACGCTCCCGGCTGGTATATTCGTTTGTTGCAGGATAGTACATTTAGAAATGAATTGCGTTGCAGATATGAAGATTTAAGAAGGTCATTGTTAGATGAAACTTACCTTCATCAACAAATTGATTCCATAGCAACTATTGTTAGTGAAAGTCAAAATTGGCATTATCAAGTATGGGGCAATATGGGGGTTGCAACTGGAACCTATGAGGTTCAAGCGCCTTCTCAAACGTACGCAGAGGAAGTTCAACGACTTAAGGACTGGATTTCAAGAAGGTTGGTATGGTTAGATGATAATATTCCAGGGACGCTTAACGGATGCAGTATGACATCAACAGGCGATTTGGCTTTCACAAATGTTGAGGTGTTTCCAAATCCTTTTAGCAATCAAATTGAAATCAGTTTCGAAGTTTCAAATTTAATTGACAATTGCCATGTCTCAATAATTGATGCATCTGGTAGAACCATTCAAAATAAAGTGTTTACCGCACAACCGAATTTGAATAGCATTGTTTTTGAAAACCTATCTTCCTTGAATTCGGGCATTTACTTTATTGAAATAATCGTTGGAGATAGCAAGAAGGTTTTTAAGGTGACCAAATAAATTATGGAAGTTTTCTTATTTGATTTAGAAAAATTATTGTTCAAATAATAGAATTTTGATACTTTTGCACCTCTTCTAAGGACAGAAGCCCGAGTGGCGGAACTGGTAGACGCGCTGGATTCAAAATCCTGTTCTTTCGGGAGTGCCGGTTCGATTCCGGCCTCGGGTACAAAAAGCAGAGTAAGTGTGAGAGCGAAAGCGAAACACTACTCTGCTTTTTTTCTTCCTTACCTTCGGTGCTGCATTCCCAGAAAATGGGTTAGAATTACGCTGACATCTTTTGCTATCCTTAATTATTTTGATATAATTTTCTGATTGAGAAGCAGACCGAGAAGCAGCACTGAAGGTAATGATAGTGAGTGAAAAAGTAAAAGCGCCATCACTTGTGTCATTGCACTTTTAATTTTTTTGGGGATTTGAACGTCCTGAGTTTGGCTATTTATAAACCTTACCGGTTCTTATCCTTAATTGATTGGAATCATCTTTGAAATTTCAATTTAAATTACAATTAGGACTAGATTCTGGTAGAATATAGATATATATCATTTTGCTTAACCATTCTATTGTCCTAATATTTTTGCATCTACAAAAAATTCAGAATGTATATCAATGGTGTGGTCTGAAGTTAATAATTCATCAGTCACAGTATTCAATCTTAAAGAAAATTTATCGGCCTTAATGTACTCTTTCAGATCAACGCCGGTTAAATCCAAATTTAGAACAGTAAGATCAGCAGGGACATTATCTTTCCATGCAATTTTAACTTCATTAAGCCCGTCAGCCGATATATATACATTAATCGATTGAAGAAAACTAAAATCCGCATTTGAAGGGGATGTAAGCGAAAGGCTTAAGGTTGTTAAAGAAATTTCTTCTATTAAATCTTTCCGGGTATTGTTTATTTCGAATGTAGATTCGGAATTTGTTTGAATATCTGGAGTTAAAATATTAAGCGGTAAGTTTATTCCAGTTGCCGAAGGAATCACTTCGGTTGCATCAAATTGCATTTTAAACTGGGTGAACTTATCCACTTTTTTGCATCCTAAGCATAAGAGGATTATACTTAACATTAAAATTTGTTTTGTCATCATATTGGAGTTAATTTGTCGTTGTTTGCAAGATAATTGCTAACGCTGTTAGATCAAGTTTAATCAAAATTACGACATATATTAAACATGCTATATATCAAAGAATTTATCTTGCCCAAACGTGTAATTATAATCCCAGTAATTTCAAGTTAGCCTCCCAAAAGCGAAGATCAGAGGGTTCGATAAAGGACCCCTCACCAGTGTACACGTATCCATCGGCAATGTATTTACCCCAGTAAAGTAATACTGATTTTTCTATACCATTATAAGTAAAGTTAATTTCGAAATGCGGGTTGTGTGGGGCAGGAAATTCATTTTCGTAATAGGGAGCGATAATGTAACTGGCATTAAAAAATATTAAAAAGCCCTCAATCATTTTGGGGTGTAAAGACATTTTTTCACCCCTTTCGAAATGTGGAACAACAAAAGGTTCATTCTGATTGTAAGGATTGTAATATAGGGAGTCTAAGGGACGAATTGTCGCATTACTAATTTCATTATAATTCCAAGTTGGTTTACTAATCGTTTTAGCGGTAATTTTTTTATTGCACAACCCAAGCGTGTAGTAGGTACCAACCTTCCCATTCTTAATTCTTGGTTCGGGTAATTCAAAGAACTTAATCGTACAAGAATCTTTGCTTAAAGTGTAATTTCCTCCCATGGAAACTATTTTACCATGCTTCCTTATTTCAATTAAGGAATAATATGCCTTAGCTGAGGACCTGTCTATTGGAAATATCCCAACATTTTCTTTAACCTGTTCATAGCGAATTAGGTTTACTTGAAAACTATCTATTTCCCAGGTTTTGATTACTTGACCAAATAAAGAGTTTTTACTCAAAAAAATAATCAATAATTGAAGTGCAAATCGGTAAGACATAACAAGATTAAATGTACATTGAACAATTTATTTGAGTTTTTGTAGTTAAATTCTTCATGTGAAAATCTGACATAAATTTAAATATTACTTTGAAAAGATGCAATTTGAGGGTAAATTCAATAAAACACAAAGGATAATTCTTTTATGCATAGTTCTGTTACTTATTATTCCTTTTGTTGAGCAATTAGATGGAAACACAGCGTTTAATTGGTCTGTTTTTGATTTTATATTAGCCTTTGTAATGCTTTTATCTTTTGGTTTCGGTTTAGAATATTTAATTCGAAAAATTTCTTCGATAAAAGTGAAAATTTTCGTGATTTTAGCGGCGTGTTTTTTATTCATTCTTCTTTGGGCTGAAATGGCTGTAGGAATATTTAACTCACCCATTGCCGGGGATTGAAATTTAATTCGTTATGCTGAAGAGGCAGCAAGTGAGTTAGCGAAGTGGATATTAAAACAACATGATTTATATTTTAAAGTCTCGTAATTTTAAGCGGAGCGGACAAATCTGATTTGGGAGGGGTTGGAGGAGATTATACCCTAACTTTCGCAAAAATAATTCTAACTCATGTTGACTGATTTAATCTTTTTTAACTATAAAAGTGCTGTAACCTATTCCTTCTATGTACAAAGTATATATGCCACTTGAAAAATCAACTAAAGAAATGTCAGTAATGGTATTCGAAATCGCTTTTTGCAATAATTTTCTTCCAATTTGGTCATAAATTGAGAATTGTGACCCTAATACGGCAATATTTAATTTAATCGTAATTTGATCTGATGCTGGGTTGGGATATAGAATATAAGTCAGTGGTTTGAATTCATTTATTCCAGTATAAGCCATTGTTAAATTCAATGTTATTATACTATCACATCCCAATGCATTTGGTAAAATCTGGGTATAAGTTCCACTTTGAAGATAAGTTTCACTATTCAAGGTAAAAGAATCAAGCGCGCTTTCATTTAAAGTAGAGTATGAATTCTGATTTACCGTCACCACGACTTGATCTGTATTTGAACAACCTCCAGCATTTGTTCCTGTGACAGTGTAAGTTTGAGTTGAAGTTGGTGAAAATGCAATGCCATTGGTAACACCATTCGACCATGAGTAGGAGTTTGCACCTGTACCACTTAAGATGACAGATTGACCTACACAAATTGTTTGGTCATTTCCAGCATTTACGCTTGGTGCAGGGTTAAC
>CAZOAH010000009.1:0-131018 GCA_964577845.1 uncultured Akkermansia sp. | reverse complement strand
ACAGGTCTTATAGCAGGCACCTATAACATCACGGTAACGGATGCTAATGGCTGTATAGCAACTACAACGGTAACGATTACTGAACCAACACCATTAAATTTAGGTCTAGTAGGAATATCACCTCAGTCTTGCATTTGTAATGGTAGCGCATCCATCTCAGCTTCAGGTTCTTCGGGATCGTACACTTACACGTGGTTCAATTCAAATAATACCAACATTAATCAAAATACATCAACTGCATCCAACCTATGCAGTGGTTCTTATTATTGTTTTGTTACAACTTCTAACGGTTGTTCAGATACCATTGATGTTTTTGTGCCAACAACATGTTCAAGCTATGGAACTTTTGCCTCAGCGACGATGGTTGAGAATTGTGATACACTCCAATTTTACAATTCTACTTGGGGCACACTTCCTGATCAAATCAATCCTCTTGGTATTTTGTTGAATGGATATGATTACGGCTCTTTCTTTCAGAATTCAGGAACTTTAATTTTGAGGGGCGGTGAGGTGAAAACCTATAAAGATCCAGGGGCGAATGTTTGTGGAGCTAAATTGCATTATGCGGTTTATTCAGCCACGAATCCTCCAGCCAATCCCATTTTTACCATTTTAGATTTACCTTTCAAGGAATCATGTAATTTAGGAACAAACAGTTTCCCAACAGGTGGCCCTTGTTTTTATCCTGGAGATCAAAAATGGGCTAAAGAAAACTACAATATCGACTTGACGAATAACGCACCAGGTGATTACATTTTGGAGGTGTTTTACGCTGTACCTGGTAGTTTCACTTCTACTAACGGATGCAGCGACACGATTTACATTAATAATAACGGATTGAACTATAAAGCAATATTTAAAATAGAACAGCTACCAGAAATCACGCCCAATGGTCCTACAGCATTCTGTGAGGGAGGTTCGGTTACATTGACTTCAAATTATTTCAATGGTAATCAGTGGAGTAATGGATCTGAATTAAATGCAATTGATGTTAGTACTTCCGGAACATTCACAACAAACATTGATTTAGGAAATAATTGTCCAATAGCCTCTGCTTCTGAAATAGTTAATGTATTGGAACAACCTCAATTAATTTCCTTGATAGGAGGCGGTGAGTTTTGCGATGGTGATGTTATAGAGCCAATTGTTGCGAGTGTTTCTGGTAATCCCGACTGGACGCTAACCTATAATTTGAATGGTGGAAACAATCAATCAATAACTTCTTCAACGGCATCTATTTCATTGGGAAATTCTGAGGGAATATACATATTATCCGGATTAAGTGATAGCAATTGTGCCACACTTTTAAATGATACAGTAACAGTTGTCTTTAATCCTACTCCAGGAATACCAACAGTAATTGGAGGTGGAACATTTTGTTTCGGATCTGCAATTCAACCATTAATTGTTTCAGGTTCTTTAGGGATTATTAACTGGTATTCAGATGTTTACCTTACACAAGATTTAGCGTCTGGAAGTTCATATTTGCCAAATCAAAATCTTGGGACATCAACATATTGGGTTACTGAAACTATTGCTGGTTGCGAAGGAGGGCCGAATATGATTGACGTTACATTTTTAAATTGTGAAATTACTGTTCCAACCGCTTTCACTCCAAATGGGGATTTAACGAATGATTTTTGGAACATTCAAGACATAGACACATACTATCCAGAGAATCAAGTCTTCGTATATAATAGATGGGGATCATTATTGTATCAATCTGAAAAAGGTGCATATTTAAGTAATCCTTGGAATGGCAAATATAATGACGAGTACTTACCTGTGGGAAGCTATTACTACATCATTGAAACAGGCAAAGAGACCCTAAAAGGAATTGTAAGTATCATTTTGGATTAGTTTCATTTAACCATTTTCTGATGTGTTTTGATCCGACGAATTTACATTTCTGTTCTTTTCAAACTAGTGTTGATTTTAATTAACGCGAATATCTTTTATTGTTTGTTTTCTCAAAATCAAAATCAAATTCTTCTTCAGAAATCTCATTATAATCAACATTAAACGTAATACCAGCTCTGAAAGGGTAAACATTAACTGTTTTGCCTTCTTTGAATAAGGTATTGAGATTATAGCTGGCAAATACTCCTCCCCAGTCGTAACCTAAACGTGCAGTAGCCTCAATGGTTAATAAATTTGTATTGTATCTAGCCCGTGTAGAATTGTAAAAACGTCCTCCATTTTCATATCGTCCCGCTTGAACATAACTTCCAGCAAAGCGAATACCTGCAACAACTCCAGCCGCGAAGTAAAAAGATTTTTTTTCCCTTTCTTGACTTGCGAACTCTAACATTAAAGGCACTGTAAAGTAGGCAAGTGTAAAGCTATTACTTCTCAGTTTACCATCTATTGTATCACTGTAAATTACACCCGGTGAAAAAACTTGAGCATACGTTGTGTCGGGAGTGTATTGTAAAGTATAATTCTTAGCATCGTTTTTAAACGAATAAGAAGAAATACTAAACCCTATCCCAGTTGTTATTCCCAAATATTGACGTACGATAGGAATTTTATATTCCCAAACACCAATGTTAAACTGAATAGAATTGGCAATATTGTTTTCCCAGTATGGATTAGAATCAAAATCTCTTTTAAATGGTGCACTCATCATGGTATTAAAGCCAAAGTCTAATCCTGCCCAATGTGCATCATAAATTACTTTTTCAGTACCTGATTGGGATTTATTATTTACAAAAACAGATGACGATTTTTGCCCGAATGATGCAAAATTGAATAAAGTAAACAATGCTGATAACAATTGAATTTTCATGGTTATGTTTTTTAAGGCTTAAAAATAATGAAAATACAATCATGCTATTGAAACAGTGAATTAATTTATTCAGACTTTCGGATTAAAGGTTATATAATCGCAGGTGTCTTCTGCAATGGTTTCAATTCCATTGATTGCAAAACCTCTTTGATAGCATGTGGGTAAATCCAATTCGTTAAATAATTTTTTAATATTCACAATCCTCCAACCCTTATTAAAAATCCTTCGTTTTTCTTACAGAAAATACCTACATTGGCATAATTATAGCTTAGTAATTGCGTTAAAAATTTTTTTGGAATGAAAACCGTTTTAATCGCTTTGTTTTTGTCCGTTTTTGGACTTTCAACCTTTTCACAAAATTGGCTTACCGATTTGGATTCCGCACAACTTTTGGCTGCAACTGAGCAAAAAAAGGTCATACTTGTTTTTCAAGGTTCCGATTGGTGCGCGCCTTGCATTCGGATGGACAGGGAGCTTTGGCATACAGATGCTTTTATTCAATATGCAAGCGATAGCCTCATCATGGTAAAATGTGATTTCCCAAGAAAAAAAGAAAACAAACTCTCTAAAGAACAACAAGAAAAAAATGATTTGCTCGCAGAGAAATACAACCGGGCAGGTTATTTTCCCTATGTTGTCATTTTTGATCCCAACGGCAGTATACTAGATTCCCATGGATTTATGGATGATGGACCAGATGTTTACATCGAAAGACTGCGAACTTTTAACAACTAAGTTTTGCGTTTTTTAGGAATTGTTCTTTCTTTATTTTTGTGCTCCAGCACTTTAGGTCAACACGTGTACCATCGCACTTTAATTTTGATGGGAAGTCGTTTCGATATCACGGTAGTTGCTGAAGATTCCATCACCGGAAATGGTTACATTCAAGATGCTATCAATGAGATTTCTCGAATTGAAAATTTGATTTCTGAATGGGATAACACTACCCAAACCTCAGCAATAATTAATCAAGCAGGGATTGCTCCAGTAAAGGTTGATAAAGAATTGTTTGACCTTATTCAACGTTCCTTAGTTTACTCTAAATTAAGCGATGGTGCTTTCGACATTACTTTTGCTGGGCTAGATGGCATTTGGAAATTCGATGGATCTGTTAAAACCCTTCCAGATTCTGCTCTAATTCAAGAAAAATTATCTTTAATCGGTTATGATAAAATCATCTTAAATCCTTCAGATACGACAGTTTTTCTGTCGGTAAAAGGCATGAGAATAGGCTTTGGTGCTATTGGTAAAGGTTACGCAGCGGATAGAGCTAAAGCACTTTTGCAAGAAAAAGGTGTCAGTGCTGGAATTATCAATGCATCTGGTGATTTAATTACTTGGGGCAAACAACCCAATGGAGACAGTTGGACCGTTGCCATTACCAATCCATTCGATAAAGAAAAAGCATTTGGTATTTTACCTTTGGACAATTGGGCAGTTGCCACTTCAGGTAATTATGAGAAATATTTAGAATTCAATGGTATTCGATATGCACACATTATTGATCCAAGAACGGGTTATCCCACCAAAGGAATAATTAGTGTAACGGTATTCGCTCCATCTGCCGAAATGTGTGACGCACTGGCAACAACAGTATTTATCTTGGGAGCCGAGGTTGGAATTGATCGCATCAATCAATTACCTGAAGTTTCTTGTATTGTTGTTACCGACAAAGGTGAACTGCTTTCTTCAAAATATATTAATATTGCAGATTATGAAAAGTAAAATCTTTTTGCTCGGCATTTTGTTGGTTATATTTTCCTCATGCGTGGCGGTTAAGGAATATCAAAAAATAATGCTTTACGATCCCGACATGGAGTTTTCTGACAGCAAGGCCAAAAAATTTGAGACCAGCTTTCAGGTATATCGTGAAGGTGCAGCAGGAGCAAATGGAGGCAAAGCAGGAGGAGGCTGCGGTTGCAATTAAGAATGAAGCATATTTTTACCATATTATTTGTTTTGGCATGGTCACTTACATTTGCGCAGATATCCAATTCAAAAGATTCTATTGGCTATAAAAAACGCGTACTCGAACATGCTGAAATAGATTTGTTAACGAGTTTTTATACCCAAGACGGTTCAAATGCTGCTGTTACAGGGGGCATTGGCACGGAAGATCTACAAGATTATGGAACCAATTTAACCGTTTCGATACCTTTGAATGATGATGATGTATTCACCATTGATGGAACTGTTTCAGCATATACTTCAGCATCTTCAAGTAACGTCAACCCATTCACCAATATTAAAGACAAAATGCGCGGAACTCCATGGGTGGCTTCATCGGGTGCTTCAAGTAATGATCAATGGATTAATGGAACGTTGGGTTATTCGCATTCCTCTGATGATAGAAACAACGTATATTCTCTGAATGTCAATTTAGCCAATGAATATGACTACAAATCGTTCGGATTCGGAGGAGGTTATGCCCGACAATTCAATAAAAAGAATACAGAATTGGGCATTACAGGTTCGGTTTATTTAGATCGCTGGAATTCACAGACTCCAATGGAGCTAAGAACTTATGTGAATAATTCCGGAAATTTGAATGCAGCATTATTTAAAGACGTACCAATTTACGATCAAAGCGGAATACAAATAGACAAAAACGGACCTGTTGTTTGGAAGGCTGCGAATTCTTATTTGCCCTCAGATGATAAGCGTCGCTCCTTCACTTTATCAATAAATTTCACTCAAATTTTAACCCAACGTTCACAAATTGCTTTATTTGGTGATTTTGTATTGCAATCAGGTTGGTTGGCAAATCCAATGCAAAGGGTGTATTTTGGTGATGTAGACAATTATTTTATTGGTGACGCCTCACAAATTTCGAATTATCGCAAAAATACAAATGGTGGTGTATTTCAATTGGCAGATGATATCGAAAGATTACCGCAACAGCGCATTAAAATACCTATTGGGCTGAAATACAATTTATATATCAATGAGCATTTTGTACTTCGATCTTATTATCGCTATTATTTCGATGATTGGGGCATTTCTGCACACACTGTAAATTTGGAAGTACCTGTGAAAATTGGTGAACATTGGACAATTTATCCATCATACAGATTATACCAACAAACCGCATCGACTTATTTTGCACCATTCGATGAACATCTTTCATCCGATAAATATTACACATCAGATTACGATTTATCGGGATATATTGCTAATCAGTTAGGCGCTGGAATCAAGTTCAGTGATCCGTTTTTAAAATACCATTTTTGGAAAATTGGATTGAAAAACTTGTATTTGAATTACGCTTATTATCAGCGCAATACTGGACTATATGCTCATATTGTAACTTTGGGAATGAAGTTCGTTGCGGATAAGGGTTTAACCAAGCAAAAATAATTTTAAGCGAAAATTTTTGGGTATATTTTAAAATCGCACTCTTTTTAATCGTAATATTGCAATATATAATTTATGGGCATTACAAAAACATCTGGATTTACTAATGAAACAAATGATTTAGCCATTGTTTTCAAAGCACTAGGGCATCCAGCACGAATAGCTATCGTTCAATACTTGTTGAAACAAAAAAAATGCATTTGTGGTGACATTGTGAATGAATTGCCTTTGGCACAAGCTACAATATCACAACACTTGAGGGAACTTAAATCAACTGGAATTATTAATGGAACCATTGAAGGAACTTCAATATGTTATTGTTTGAATCTAGATTTACTGAAGCAATTAAATGTTACAATTAAATCGTGGATATTGGACGACCATACTTTTGAAGAAAAAAAATGTTGTTAATTCAAAGAATATGAAACTATCAGAATTTAAAAACAAGCTTGAAACGCTAGAAAAAATAAAATTTCAACTTCCGGACAACTCAATTATTCCGGAGCATTTTCACATTACCGAAGTTGGGCGCATTCAGCGTCATTTTGTGGACTGCGGAGGAAAAGAACGAATTGAAAATCGCATCAATTTTCAATTGTGGGTAGCGGATGACTTCAATCACCGGTTATCAACTGAAAAATTGAAGTCTATAGTTTCGAAAGGGGAAAAAGTTCTTGGCTTGCCTGATTCTGATATTGAAATTGAATACCAAGGGGCAACCATTCAGAAGTTCGGTGTAGCGTTTCAAGATGGAATTTTTCATTTAACCCCGACTCAAACGGCTTGTCTTGCAGAGGATGCATGTGGGATTCCGAGTCAAAAAGTAAAAATTAAACTTTCAGAAGTGAACCAAAATAGTGGATCTTGTTGTGATCCAAATAGTAACTGTTGTTAAAAATTAAATATGCTATATCCTCAAATTAAACATCGGTGTCAAAGTCACATTGAACACTTTGATGCCATTTCCGAAGAACGCAAAGGAACACTTTCAAAATTATCGGAACTTATTCAAGCGAAAAAAGATGCGAATGAAACCATTGAATTGGTATTTGTGTGTACCCATAATTCCAGAAGAAGTGTTTTTGGTGAAATATGGGGAGCAATTGCCGCGCATTATTTTGGAATGTCAAATGTTAAAACCTATTCAGGTGGAACAGTGGCTACTTCGGTTCACACAAACACCATAAAATGCTTGGTTGCCAATGGGTTACAAATTCAATCTTCTGGAAATCCTGAAAATCCTCAATATGTTATTGGATATGGAGAATCCTCAGCGAATACTACATTTTCTAAAACTTTTGATGACAAGTTTAATCCAGAATCCTCATTTATCGCCGTTATGACGTGTGAGGATGCAGCAGAAAATTGTCCTTTTGTTTCCGGAGCTGCGTCAAGAATTTCTTTGACTTATGACGACCCCAAACAATTCGATGGGACTTTTGAGGAATGGAAAGGTTATTTGCAACGCTCAGAACAAATTGCAAGAGAACTTTTATATGTTTTTTCATTAATTCATTAGATTATGAGTTTAACAGATTGTGCTCCAGCTGCCAAAAGGAAACGTTTGGGTTTTATCGATCGGTTTTTAACCCTATGGATATTCTTGGCAATGATTTTGGGTGTATCGATTGGTTATTTTTTTCCTTCCGTATCCAATTCAATTCAATCGATGTCAAACGGTACAACGAATATTCCCCTTGCTATTGGACTCATTTTGATGATGTATCCACCATTAACAAAGGTTCAATTCTCGAAAATTCCAAAAGTGCTGTCCAAACCGAAGTTGTTGTCGCTCTCATTTTTCATCACTTGGATAATAGGTCCATTTTTGATGTTTTTGTTGGCAATAACCTTCTTAAAGGATTATCCTGAATACATGACAGGTCTCATAATCATTGGCTTAGCACCTTGTATTGCTATGGTAGTTGTTTGGAATGAGTTGGCACAAGGTAACAGAGAATTGGTTGCAGGTCTTGTCGGTCTTAATAGTTTATTACAGGTTTTATTTTTCAGTTTATACGCGTACTTTTATCTTGAAGTCATGTTACCGCTTTTTGGTATTAAAGAAGTTGCAATCAACATGACCATTCAAGAAATTGCCATCACCGTTGGAATTTATCTAGGAATTCCTTTTGCTACGGCTTTGCTAACAAGAATTATCCTTCTCAAAATAAAAGGAGAGGAGTGGTTTAACAAACGTTTTATACCACTAATATCGCCTACAACCTTGATTGCTTTACTTTTTACCATCGTAATAATGTTCAGTTTAAAAGGGGCAATGATTGTCGAAATCCCGATGGATGTTTTGCGCATTGCTTTGCCATTGGTTATCTTCTTTTCTGTTATGTTTTTGTTGATGTTTATCGTTGGGAAATTGGCAGGAGCGAATTATTCAGATAATGCGGCACTTTCCTTTACTGCTTCCGGAAACAATTTTGAGTTGGCAATTGCCGTTGCAATTGGAGTTTTTGGAATCAATTCCGGACAAGCATTCGCAGGTGTAGTTGGTCCATTGGTTGAAGTCCCTGCCCTTATATTAATGGTACAATTGGCGTTTTGGTTGAAAAGGAAGTGGTACGCTGTTCCTAATTCTTGATTCCAAAAAGTATCTATAATATTCTCAACAATTACATTTTTTGGAAGTGTTCGATGTGAGGCGCGTGGGCCTTAATTGGTTCGCTAGGGTTCTATACTTTTAAAAAACGTTAAATTTTACCTTTCATGTAATCTTTTTTGATGTTTGTGCGTTATGCTAAAAGAACAGAAAAGATTGAAAAAACTTTACAAGTTTTGGAAGTTTGTTAACGTTCAGTTTTCATAAGTAGTAGTGGTTTAGGTTTAGAAAAGGAGCTTCGCCTCCTTTTCTTGTTTTATTCTTCTCAATCACCTGTTACCGATAAAGATTTCATTTTTTAAACTAACTTTGTTTTCCTCAGAATTTATCTGGATTTGATATGAAAAACATTCGCAACTTCTGCATTATTGCCCATATAGACCACGGAAAAAGTACACTTGCCGATAGACTTTTACAAATTACCAATACCATTTCTGAAAGAGAAATGCAAAATCAGGCCCTCGACGATATGGATTTGGAGCGTGAACGTGGCATAACCATTAAGAGTCATGCGATTCAAATGAACTATAAATTTGATGGGGAAGAATATGTTTTAAATTTAATAGATACTCCAGGACACGTAGATTTTTCCTATGAAGTTTCGAGATCTATTGCCGCTTGTGAAGGCGCACTATTAATTGTTGATGCTTCACAAGGTATAGAAGCACAAACCATTTCCAATTTATATTTGGCATTGGAACACGATCTGGAAATTATACCAGTACTCAATAAAATGGATTTGCCTGGTGCGATGCCTGAGGAAGTAAGTGATCAGATAATTGATTTAATTGGTTGTGATTTAGAAGATATCATTCCAGCATCAGGAAAAACAGGATTAGGTGTCGATAAGATTTTAGAAGCTGTAATCAAGCGCATTCCGGCTCCAAAGGGTGATGAAAAAGCGCCTTTGCAAGCAATGATTTTTGATTCTGTATTCAATCCTTTTCGTGGAATTATTGCCTATTACAGGGTTAAAAATGGAGTTATTACAAAAGGTGATAAAGTTAAATTTTTCAATACTGGTAGGGAATACAATGCGGATGAGGTAGGAATATTGAAGATGGATTTAACACCGAAGAAAGAGGTTAGGGCTGGTGACGTTGGTTATATTATATCCGGAATCAAACAAGCTAACGAAGTTAAAGTTGGGGATACGATTACATTGGCTTCCGCGCCATGCGAAACGGCAATTAAAGGATTTGAAGATGTTAAACCGATGGTTTTCGCCGGTATTTATCCTGTAGAAACGGATGATTACGAAGAATTGCGTTACTCTATGGAGAAATTGCAACTAAATGATTCTTCTTTGGTTTTTGAACCTGAATCCTCTGCTGCACTTGGTTTTGGTTTTAGATGCGGCTTCCTAGGAATGCTTCACATGGAAATTATTCAAGAGCGCTTGGAACGTGAATTCAATATGACGGTTATCACAACGGTCCCTAACGTGTCATATTTGTGTTACATGACAAGAGACAAAGAAAAAGCCTTGATTGTTAATAATCCTTCTGAATTACCAGATCCTTCAGGTATTGATCGCATTGAGGAGCCTTACATTAAGGCTCAAGTTATTACTAAAGCAGAATATATTGGGCAAATCATGAATTTGTGCATTGAGAAACGTGGTGAATTAAAAAACCAGGTTTATCTGACGCAAGATAGGGTTGAAATAACTTTTGAAATGCCTTTAGCGGAGATCGTTTTTGACTTTTATGACAGGTTGAAATCAGTTTCACGTGGTTATGCTTCATTCGATTACCACCCAATCGGTTATAAAGCATCGGATCTCATTAAAATGGATTTACTGCTAAATGGTGAACAACTTGACGCCCTTTCTGCATTGGTGCATCGCAGCAATGCATTCGACTTAGGAAAGAAAATTTGTGTCAAATTGAAAGAATTGATTCCAAGACAACAATTTGAAATTCCTATTCAAGCGGCTATAGGTGCGAAAATCATAGCAAGAGAAACAATTAAAGCATTGAGAAAGGACGTTACCGCAAAATGTTACGGAGGGGATATTACCAGGAAACGCAAATTATTGGAGAAGCAGAAAGAAGGTAAAAAACGCATGCGTCAGGTTGGTCGTGTGGAAGTGCCGCAAGAAGCATTTATGGCTGTATTGAAGCTTAACGATTAAAACTGAATGATTAATATAATTGTGATTTAGCTCATAAAAAAAAGGCTGATTTTACATTAGCCTTTCTTATAAAATCGAATTTTAATATTCTTCTTCGTCATCTTCATCATCATCTTCAGGCTTGTCATAATCACCCTCTTCATCATCATCATCTGAGTCAATATCATCTTCTTTGATATCTACTTTTTCAAAGTCATCTTCAAAATCATCCTCTTCATCATCAATTTGAGCAGGTTTAGGAGCTACCTTATTTATTTTAACCAAATAAATAACTTCATCAGTCTCCCAAATGAGTGCGTCTAATGTTTCTCCAGTTGGAGTTTTAATCGTTGTAAGATGATTGATATAACCATCTGGAAAATCTCTTAAAATTTGCTTTTTTTGATCGATAGTTAATTTATCGTAACTAATTATTGACCTTCTTTTTGACATGTTACTATATTATTAAATATTAAAACTCAGCGCCTGATAGGTTAACCACGTGTTAATTTTCTAGCGACAAAATTAAATCAAAACCAAAACTAACATAGCGATTTTATAATGAAGTATGATTTTCTTTCAACAACATATTTTTAATAAAACGAATACCATGGCCATTTTCATTTTCAGTTCATTGATTTTCAATAAAATGAGTGTTTGGCGCTTAATCAAAATATATTTAATTCTTTCAAGGAGCATCTGTGAATATATTTTAAATGTTAATTGGACTCTATTTTTTGAAAACAGTACTTTTGTTTCAAATTGAAATTATCAATATAGTTTCAAGACAAAATTCATCTACTATGAAAACTATTCTTTTTTTTGGATTTATCTTTTTATCAGCAGCAACTCTCTTTGCGCAACCTGTACAAAATGTTAGAGGTAAAATATACGACAGTGAGTCCAATTATCCATTATTTGGCGCAAAAGTGGAGGTAATTACCTCCGATACTACTAGATATTATCGCGATATTACAAAAGATGACGGTTCATTTTTAATCGAAAAAGTACCTGTTGGTAAATATGAATTGGAGATAAAAATTCCATCACATGAGTTCAAAAGTGTTACCATTGAAGTCAACTCAGGAAGAGAAACGATAGTGAATGTTCCAATGACGGAGAAGATTAAAATGACTGATGAAGTTGTTGTTACGGCAAGAAAAAAGGGTGAAGTAATAAATGAAATGGCTATAGTTTCCTCTCAGCAATTCAGTGTGGAGGAAACCAATCGCTATCCTGGATCTCGAATGGATCCGGCCAGAATGGCCTCAAATTTTGCGGGCGTTCAAGGAGCAGATGATTCAAGAAACGACATCATCGTTAGGGGAAATTCTCCTTTGGGAATAGTTTGGAAGGTTGAAGGTATTGATATTCCAAATCCATCTCATTTTGCGATATCGGGTAGTACAGGTGGACCTGTATCCGTTTTGAATAATAAAATTCTTGGAAACTCTGATTTCTTTATGAGTGCTTTCCCAGCTGAATATGGAAACAGTATGTCTGGAGTTTTTGATTTAAAATTGAGAAATGGAAATGCGAATAAACATGAGCTAACAGGTCAATTTGGAATTTTGGGAACAGAGTTGTTGGCTGAAGGTCCATTGAGCAAAAACAATAATGCCAGTTATCTTGTAATGGGAAGGTATTCAACATTAAGTATGTTTCAAAAAATAGGGATACAATTGGGAACTGACGCTGTTCCTGTATACGGGGACGCGGCATTTAAATTCAATTGGTTGTTGAAGAACGGTGGAGCTCTTTCTTTCTTTGGAATTGGTGGAAAAAGTAACATTTCTATCATGATTTCTGAACAAACAGAATATTCTCCTGAATTTTATGGTGAAGGAGATCGTGATCAGTATTTTGGAACTTCAATGGGTATTACGGGTGTGAATTATAAAAAATCCTTGAGTGAAAAAACTTACATCACTTCAACTTTAGCATTGTCTTATGAAGAACAGCACGCCAACCACGATTATTTGTTTCGTGTTTTAGAGTCGGATAATGTAACCATCAGGATCGATTCGATGAAACCACTAATGGCTTATCAATTTGAAACTACTAAGGCTTCAGGTTTCTTTAGTGTGAATCATAAAATCAATAAGCAACACCTCTTAAAATTCGGAATAAATGCTGATGCATTTATGATGAATCAAATTGATTCGGCAAAAGTTTTGGTAACAGACGACGATTTTTTAGTGCGATGGGAATACAAAGGTTCCGCGGCATTAATCCAACCATTCATTCAATGGAAATATAGAATTACGGAAAAAATGGATTTCACAGCTGGGCTTCATGCTCAATATTTTTCATTGAGCAATAGTGTTAGTTATGCTGAACCTCGAATAGGATGGAAATGGAAGTTAAAAAACAACCAATCTGTTTTTGCTGGAGCAGGAATGCATAGTGGAACACAACCACTCTATATTTATACTTATCACCTTTTGGATGCAAATGGGCAAAAAGTTTACCATAACAAAAACATGGATTTTTCAAGGAGTTTACATTCAGCATTGGGATATGAAAAAACTTTTAACAAGAATTTGAATGTCCGATCAGAAGTTTATTATCAGCATTTGTACAATATTCCTGTTACGATGGATCCATCTTCTTTTTCTTTAATAAATATGGGAAGTGGTTTCGCAAGGTTTTTTCCAGATACCCTTCAAAATACAGGTACAGGTTACAACTATGGAATCGAGTTAACGGTACAGAAGTTTTTTGATAAATCATTCTTCTTTTTATTTTCAGGAACCTTGTACGATTCCAAATATTATGGAAGCGATGGAATTTTGCGAAACACTTCCTACAACGGAACTTATGTAGCTAACCTTTTAGCTGGAAAAGAATTTAAAATCAACGCAAAACAATCTATTTCACTAGGAATTAAAGTTACTGCAGCGGGAGGAAGAAGGTATGGATATACTGATGCCGAACTTTCAAAATTGTACAATGAAGTAATTTTTAAAGACTCATTATTTAATGAGCGCCAATTTAGAGATTATTTCCGAGCAGATTTAAAAGTAAACTGGAAATTCAACGCATTGAAAATGACGCATGAAATAGGTTTGGATTTGGTGAATGTATTCAATACTAGGAATTTATTAAGTATTACTTACGCTCCTAACCTTCAGAATCCTAGTGCTGAGCCATTTGCAGAAAAACAACAGTTAGGATTTTTACCAATATTCTATTATAAGATTGATTTTCGCGCAGGAGGGAAGGAATAACCCCAACTCGGACAACTGTTGCAGTCGTTTTTAGGTCTTATGTAGAATAAGAATCCTACTGTAGTTTCAAACTGGGCATAACCAAGATTTTGACTTCCGTATGAATTTGGATCGAATTCGAAAGTGCGTGTCCGCATTTGACGAATAAATCCACCTGAGAATCCTGTTTGAATGAAGAAATGCCTGAAAAATTCAAATCTTAAACCTGCATAGGCAGCAATCCCAAGTCCAGAAAATGAATTGGTTTTAGTGTCTTTGTTTCCAGCAAAAGAGAAATCTGTTGACGAAACGATTGCACCAGCTTCAATAGCAAAATCAGAGGTCAGGGTAAATTCGTTGTTCCGACCTACCCAAAAAACACGATCTAATCTGGAAAGTTTTAGATTTATGAAATTCAATCCGTGATTTAAATAATTGAATTTTGAAGTATCAACAGCAAAAGCCTCATTAGCATAGGTCCCATTCAAGCCAGTGACAGGATCAACCCCAGAATTTATTTTCCCATTAAGTAAAGTGGTTTGATTGTTTAAAATACTGTATTTCATGTGATCAACTCCGAGCGAAACAGCGTAAGCATCATCAAAATTGTAACCTACTCTTGCGTTAAATTGAGATAATATATTTGTTCCTTCAATATTCGTTCGGTCTTTCCCTTGAACTCCGGAAAGATTAAAATTATAGCCCGTCCCAATAAATTGAATTTTACTTTTGGCAAAAAAACTTCTATTGAATCCGTAATTTATAAATAGCGTTCCCGAACTTGTAGAAATCTTACTTTTACGACTGCCCCATGATTGACTGTAACCTATAACTGGAATAAAAATGGCAATTAGAAAAATAAATCGCATAATATTGAAATATTTATCTCGTAATAATTTTAAGCCATTCTTCTTGTGAGAAGATACGCTCCAATTTATAATGTGCTTTTTTATTTTTAGAATGAAATTCTACCAATCCATATCCTTCAGCAAAATAATTTACAGCATCAGTTTCTAGCGGCTGTGATGGAATCAATTGCGCATCCTTTTTTCCAGCATTGATGAGTTTAAACTGGGTACTTTTAACATTGTCGGTCATGATAATGGATGGAAGGTCTTTACCCAATACATTGTGGGATATTTCTTTCCCATCAGTTTTACGAATTATTTCAGTTAGAATAACTGTTGAATCTATAAATCCTGAATACCGTGATGTAAACCTTACCTCTTCATTCGTATTCATTGGAAACAGTCTGTTTTCGAAGAGTTCTGTTTGTTTCTTTTCACCATTTCTATCAACAACCATATGATCCATTAAATCCAAGCTATCAACATTGTAATTGTAGGCTTCAATTAAACGTCCTGTTGCTGTATATATTTCAACAACAACATGTTCTCCTTTTGAATCATTAATAGAATAAATACGATGAAATTTTTCATCCAATCCATTTGCCACATCACGGTACAAATAAATTTTAGGAATGGTATCTACTGGATAAAAATATTTTGCAAACTGATTTTTTGAAGTTACGGTTACGCTTGTCTTTTCTTCCGTACCGCAAGCAAATACTAAAAAAAGAATCAGACTAAAAATGATTGAAATATTTTTCATTTGGACATTTTTAAAAACGCAATTTCTTTTTCAGTAAGGTGACGGAAATATCCTCGAGGTAAATCCTTTTTGGTAAGACTTGCAAATTGGACACGATCTAATTTAATTACTTTGTGTCCAAGTGCTTCAAACATTCTTCTTACAATTCGATTTTTTCCGGAATGCAGTTCAACACCAATTTCTCTTGGATTTCCATTTACATATTCAGCTTCGTCGAAGCGTGTTCTGCCATCTTCAAGATCTAAACCTTTTTTTAATTTCTCCAATTCTTCTTTGGAAAGCGGCTTATCAACTTCTGCATGATAAATTTTCTTTGCTTGATACCTTGGATGCGTTAGTTTTTTTGCCATGTCACCATCATTAGTAAATAGCAATAGCCCTGTAGTATCTCTGTCCAAACGTCCAACAGGGTATATACGTTCCTTACAAGCTTTTCGCACCAAAGTCATCACTGTTTTACGCCCCATTGGATCGTCCATTGTGGTAATAAATCCTTTGGGTTTATTCAAAAGTACATATCTTTTGGTTTCTGCATTAATCGTTTCACCGTCATATTGAACAATATCTCCAGGTTTGATTTTGTATCCCAATTCAAGAATAATGTTGCCATTGACGGATACGACTCCAGTTTGAATAAGGACATCAGCTTCACGCCGAGAACAAATCCCAGCATTTGATAAGTATTTATTTAGACGAATTTCTTCTTCATTAAATGATGGAAGGGGATCACCTTTTTTAACTTTTTCCTTAAAGTCGATATATTTTCTTTTATCCCTTGCAGAAACATCTCCATTGGCAGATTGAGACTCTTTGTTTTTTGAGATTGAATTAGCTTTTTGGGCAGTCTTTGGAGCAGACTTTTTGCTTAAATTTTTTTCAGAGTTTTCAGATTTGTCTCTCCTAACTCTTCCATTTCTTGTGTTCATCACGAGCAGATTTGTTACAAAGATAAGGGAAATTGAAGTGTATTACAACATGGCGTAAAAAGCATCTTCAATATGTTCAATTTCATTACGCTGAATATGTGGATCGTGAATAATGGATACTACATCAAATCGCGCCTCTTGTTCTAAATTATTGAGAACTAAATATTCGTGGGCAACGCGAATGATTTGCTTTTGTTTTGTTTTGGTAACTGCCCGCCAGGGCTCTCCTAAATAATCGTTTTGTCGTGTCTTAACTTCAACAAATATTATAGTGTTTTCTTTTTCTGCTATGATGTCAATTTCCCATTTTTTAAATCTATAATTGGTTGTTATTATTAGAAAATCTTTTTCAGACAAAAAGGTTCTTGCCATGTTTTCTCCCAAAATCCCCAATAATTTTTGTTCCATAAATCTTCATTTTAACTATAAGTTACGATTATTTTTTGAACTTATTTAAGCTCTTTATGTATTTGTGGCCATGAAAAAGATTTTGGTGTTTTGGCATTTAATGTTTCTACAAAATATGCTGTTTGCACAAAAAGATATTCTGGTTATTGGAAACTCAGATGAAATTTGTTTTGATTCCAGTTATAATGTCAACATAGCGAATAATTTGGATGATTTATTGTCTTACGACATTGCTTTAATTTTTTCAGGAGTAAGTTCTCGGATAAAAAAAGAAGATTTTTCTAATATTATTGAGTTTGTTTCTAGGGGTGGAGGATTATATTTAGGTTGTGAAAATTGGCCATTTCAAGCAGAAACGAATCAAATTTTAGATCATTTTTTTTCATTTCAATCATGGGGAAACTTTCAATCAAGCTATGCAAAAGTTAGTGATGATTCTGAAATCACGGAATTGAAAGAAATTCCGACGGGAAATAGTGTTACTGTTTTTCCAATGAATTCAAATTTTAAAGTTGATGTATGGTTGGATGATAACCCCATAGTTATGTCAGGGGACTTTAATAATGGACGTATTGTTGTCGATGGCGGTTATTCGAGATTTTATTGTTCTGAAATAAACGAAACTTCGAAAATGTTTTTTTTAAATCTGATGAAATATTTGGGGAGTCAATAACCTAGATTTCCCCCATTAAAATTAAGGTTTCTTTTGCAGCTGCTTGCTCTGCCATTTTTTTTGATGAGCCATTACCTCTGCCATAAGATGTTTCGTTTATCATAACTTCAATGGTGTATGACCAATTTCCCCCCAAATTCTCTTCATTGAGCACTATAAACTCCAATTTGAGACGTTTTTTTTGTGTCCAAATAAAAAGCTTAGATTTAAAGTCAATCTCTTCTTCAAGTACCCTGTTCAAATCTACATATTTTCTAAAAATATGATTTTCTATACTTTTTTTGACAGCACCATAACCACCGTCAAGATAAATTGCACCCATTATGGCTTCGAAGGCATTTCCTTCAATCGTTGCTAAATTTATTGTTCTTTGATTGTTATACCTTATAACTTGACGAAGTTCCATTTGCTGTCCAATTTCAGAAAGTGTTTTTCTGCTTACGACTTTTGATTTAATTTTAGTCAAGTAACCTTCATCCTCATTAGGAAATCTATGAAAAAGGTATTCAGCAATCACAGCATCGAGAACAGCATCTCCAAGAAATTCCAATCGTTCATTTGATAATTCTTCAGCTTGATTAAGCTGGGATTTGTGCGTAATCGCTTGGATGAAATAAGAATCGTCATTTGGTTTGTATCCAAATCTTGAAAGTACAAAGCGAATAAGATCCAGATCTTTGGATGGTTTCTTTTTGTTTAAGAATGGGATTTTTAGTCGCAATTAGCCTAAAAATTTCTTAACTATAACTGTTGTATTGTGCCCCCCAAAACCGAAAGTGTTGGAAAGTGCAACATTCACAGTTCTTTTTTCAGGTTTGTTGAAAGTGAAGTTTAGTTTGGTGTCCAATTCTGGATCATCAGTGAAATGGTTAATGGTAGGAGGAACGATATCATGTTTGACTGCCATGATTGAAGCTATTGCTTCTATAGCACCGGCTGCACCAAGCAAATGACCAGTCATGGACTTGGTTGAACTGATGTTAAGTTTGTATGCATGCTCGCCGAACACTTGCTGAATGGCTTTTACCTCTGCAATATCACCAAGAGGCGTTGAAGTTCCATGAACATTTACATAATCAACATCGCTTGGGTTTATTTCTGCATCTTCAAGTGCTGAAATCATAGTGTTTTTCGCACCAAGACCTTCCGGGTGCGGAGCAGTCATATGATAAGCATCACCTGACATACCACCTCCAATTACTTCTGCATAGATTTTCGCGCCACGATTAATTGCATGGTTGTATTCTTCTAAAATCAAAGCTCCTGAACCTTCGCCTAAAACAAAACCATCACGATCTAAATCAAAAGGTCTTGAGGCTGTTTCCGGAGATTCATTTCGAGTAGACAACGCTTTCAGTGCATTGAATCCACCCATTCCCATTTGGTTTACACAGGCTTCAGAACCGCCAGTAACAATGGCGTCGGCTTTTCCTAAACGAATAAGGTTGAATGCATCAATTATAGCATTTGTAGAGGATGCACATGCAGAAACAGTTGCATAATTTGGGCCCCGTAAACCATATTTAATTGAAATATGACCTGCAGCGATGTCTGCAATCATTTTCGGAATGAAGAAAGGATTAAATCTCGGAGTTCCATCACCGCCAAAGAAGTTTTCAGCTTCGTCTTGAAAGGTTTTTAAACCACCAATTCCAGATCCCCAAATGACACCAATACGGTCTAAGTTGGGATTTGAATCCAAAATTGCAGAATCCGCCATAGCCTCAGATGAAGAAACTATGGCGTATTGTGCAAACGGATCTAATTTTCTTGCTTCTTTACGATCTATAAAATCCTCAACGTTGAAGTTTTTAAGTTCGCAAGCAAATTGTGTTTTGAACAAAGACGCATCGAATTGTTTTATAATTGCTGCACCGCTGGTTCCATTTAACAAACCTTCCCAGTATTCACTCAAAGTGTTACCGATTGGCGTTAGAGCTCCCATTCCCGTAACAACAACTCTTTTCAACTCCATAAAGCGAATGCTTAGTTCAAAAAATAATTATCGAATTAATTTGCGTTTTCCTCGATGTAAGTGATTGCATCACCCACAGTTTGGATGTTTTCAGCTTGATCATCTGGAATTGCAATATTGAATTCTTTTTCAAATTCCATAATCAATTCTACCGTATCCAATGAATCTGCTCCAAGGTCATTTGTGAAAGAAGCTTCATTAGTTACTTCACTTTCTTCTACACCCAACTTATCCACGATGATAGCTATTACTTTTGATTTGATATCAGACATTTTTCTTTATTTAAGGGTTAATCAGGCTGCAAAGAAAAAAACATTGCGTCAAAAAACAAAATTATTGACAATAATATTCACTTAGAAATTACATTCAACTATAAATTTAAATGATTATTAATCGCTAAATGTATTCGGTAATTGCCATTTTAACTTTACTTTAAGTCTTATAATGAATATTTTTTGGGTAAATGATTATTGTTAATTTTGTTCGTGCAGATAATTAATTTAGCCATATTTATTTCGGGAAAAGGAACAAATGCATTGAAGCTCATTAGCTTTTTTGATGACCATCCAGTTGTTAAAGTAGCGTTATTAGTGAGTAATAATCCCAATTCTCCCTGCCTGGGGTTTTCTGAAGTTCATGGAATAAAAACAGTAGTAATCGATAATAAGCAAGCTTCTGATGCTAATTTTTTGTTGGATTTGTGCAAGAAACATAATGTAAACTTCATTGCTTTAGCTGGATATTTGCGTAAGGTTCCAGATACCTTAATAAATAATTATCCGGAAAATATATTCAACATTCACCCTTCTCTCTTGCCCAAATTTGGTGGTTTAGGCATGTATGGCGATCGCGTGCACCAAGCTGTTTTGGCTTCTGGAGAAACAAAATCAGGAATAACCATACATTTGGTAAATGAGGAGTACGATAAAGGAAGAATTCTTGCTCAATTTGAATGCCCATTAGTTAAAAATGATGATTTGTATTCCTTGAAGGAAAAAATCAGCAAGTTGGAACATGAAAATTATGGTAAGGTTATCGCAAATTATATTTTAGATTAATATGAATGGTTTTTTTTCAGGTTTTAGTTGGGAAGAGCTCTTTAAAGCTTCAACAGTTTTGTTTGCAGTTATTGATATCATTGGTTCCATTCCAATCATTCTTAAATTAAAAGAGGGGGCTGGAGCTATTTCTCCATTCAGAACGAGTATTGTTTCACTTTTTATAATGCTTGGCTTTTTGTTTTTAGGAGAGCGTATTTTAAGTTTATTCGGTGTAACGATAGAGGCTTTTGCTGTTGCTGGAGCTTTTATTCTTTTTGCAATGGCTCTGGAAATGATTCTTGGTGTAAGATTGTTTCGCGATGAAGTAACAGGAAAAACGGCCAGTGTAGTTCCCTTAGCTTTTCCTATAATTGCAGGCGCTGGAACCATGACAACATTGGTCTCTATTCGTGCCGAATATCAGGAAATTAATATTGTGTTGAGCATTATTATTAATGTGATCATCGTATTTATTGTATTAAAATTGATGAAATACATAGAGCGTATTTTAGGTGAAGGTGGAATCATCATTGTCAAAAAAGTTTTTGGAATAATATTATTGGCAATTGCGATTAAATTATTCACCACCAATTTGAGTGCTTTGATTCAGTTGGGTTAGGTTTAATGGTTTTGATAAAGAACCCAAATCCCTAAGTCTAATTGTTACAGATAGATACATATTCAATATGAAAAAGTTAAGTAATCTGCCATTCTTACTGAACAGACAAGATTAAATTATATCCAAATCCAGCTAGTTCATATTTGATGATCGAATTGCCTGAACAATTAAAGAATACCGCATATGAAATTTCAATTTTATCAACAGATGGAAAAATCGTCAGAGAATTGCTTTCAACGACCCAAAAAATAGATATTGGTCAGCTCGATAGTGGGCAATATATTGTTAGAATTGCATGTGAAAAGGGATTTTGGAACAAATTACTTTTAAAATTATGATTTGATGCAATGTTATTTCATATACGAGCTAACAAAGAAACTGCTTGTTAGTAGAATTTAGTTTATGAGGTTACTTAATTTATTTTTCAATCTTAACAGATTTAATATATTTGTTCTTCCATTTTAAAATAGGATATGAAGAAAATACTGCCTTTTATATTACTTACCTTCAGTGTTTTAATGGTCTCGCAATCCAATGCACAAATTCTTGAAGACACAACGTTTATCCAAGATTCTACCATGTACAGAATCGTTACCACCGATAATGATGAAAAAATTGGTTACATTATTAAGCAGGATGAACGCGAAGTTACCTTTTTAACTAGTGACAATCGCCGCATCATTATTCCGCAATACGTTATTAAAAAAATTGAGCCTGTAAAAAAGGAGGACTTTAACGCATCTGGTGAATTCGTGGGTGAGGATAAATTTGCAACGCGTTATTTTATTACGACAAACGGACTACCAGTGAAAGCTGGAGAACATTACATTCAATGGAATTTATTTGGTCCTGATTTTCAATTTGCTGTCGGGAAGAACTTTGGTTTGGGTCTTTTGACGACATGGTTTGCAGTTCCTATAGTTGGGACCGCCAAATATTCCCTTCAGTTAGGACCTCAATCTCAATTGGCAATCGGAACAATGCTAGGAACAAGTTCGTGGGCCAGATTTACCAGTGATTTTAATTTTGGCGGAATTTTACCTTTTGCATCTTTATCTTTTGGAAACCGTAAAGCTAATTTGGCATTTTCGGGTGGCTATGGTGGTGTATGGATTGATGGGGAGGCTTCAGGCAGACCATTAGCATCTGTAGCGGGCATGATAAAAGTCAGTTCCAAAATTAGTTTGGTATTCGATTCATTTATAGTTTTAAGTGGGGGAACTTACCAAGATGTAACCTATCAATACGATTATGATCCAATTACAGGGGTTTATACTCCGATAGAGGTTGTCACGACGAAAAGAAGACCAGGTGTTGGTCTGTTCATTCCTGGAGTTCGCATTCACCAAGGCGAAGGTAAAGCACTCCAGTTTGGTTTTATGGGTGTGGCAACTGATGGCGAAATGGTTCCAGTCCCAATTCCTACGGTTCAATGGTACAGAACTTTGTGATCTTTAGAGAAATTATGATATTACTCATTTTTTGAGCAATATTTTAAATTGTTCTTTGCATTGATGAAATCATTGTTTCGCGTTTTTCTTTTTGTTTTCATTTTTGGTTTTTTTTCTTGCCATAATTTGGTTGCACAGAAATTCCCGTATCGGATTCAAATTGACTCACTTCAAATTCCTGAATTGGGTGGAATCCAATCATACGCCTATGCGCAGTGGGAAAATAAATGGTTAATTATTGGAGGCAGGTTAGATGGGCTACATCGAAGGCAACCATGGGCAAGTTTTGATAGTGCAGGTAATAATACCCAAATCTTCGTTATTGATCCAGTTGAACGCAAAAAGTGGTCGGCAAATGTAAATCATTTTCATACGGATTTACGCGAACAATTGTCGAGCACCAATATGGAATTCAAACAAGTTGATTCTTTACTCATCCTCATTGGAGGTTATGGTTACAGCCCTTCCAAAGGCGACCATATTACTTATCCAAATATGGCAGTTGTGAATGTTCCACAGACTGTAAAAGCGGTAATAAATGGTTATCAGGAATTCTTTACCATAAGTCAGATTTCTTGTGAAACTTGCGCTGTTACTGGTGGAAAGTTAATGACTATTGACAGTACTTTTTATTTAATCGGAGGTCATCGTTTTGATGGAAAATATAACCCAATGGGTGGGCCAACATTTGTGCAAACTTATACCAATGCAGTACAAAAGTTTCGATTGAAAAGGGTGGTTAACGCTACTGAGGCGGTTTGGCTGGATAAACATATTGATGAGTCCTTACTTCACCGGAGGGATTTGAACGTTTTACCTCAAATTTCTGATTTAGGTGAGCCCTATTTATCTGTTTTTTCTGGTGTATTTCAAACAGATTACGATATGCCATACTTAACTAGCGTTAAAATTGATAATGATACCATCTATGCCGAACCAAACTTTGTGCAATATTTTAACCATTATCATTGTGCGACTGCATCTATTTATGATGCTCAAAAAAGTATGCAATACAATCTATTTTTTGGTGGGATTTCGCAATATGCGGATAGCTCTGGCATTCTCACGCAGGACAGTGATATTCCATTTGTTCAAAACATTTCCTTGATCGAAAGAGATAGTAACGGCCGAATGAAAGAATATCTGTTCGAAACAAAAATGCCAGGGTACCTCGGAGCAGGATCTGAATTCATTGCAAATCCAAATTTGAGTTATTATCCAAATGGCGTATTGAATTTGAATCTCAATGAAAAAGATTCCATTTTGTTAGGGTATGTATATGGTGGTATAAAATCTTCTGCCGCTTCAATTTTTTGGATTAACGATGGAACGCAAAGTATAGCGAGTCAGGCAATTTATCCTGTATACTTGGTAAAAGATAGCACCGTCGTTACCAAATTAAACGCGCAAAGCTGTAACGGTTTGCAAGTTCAAGTTTTTCCCGATGTCCCTTACAAGGAATTTTTTATTTCCTATCATTTAAATCAAACGGAAGAGGTAATGATTGAAATTAAAAATTTGAGCGGTCAAGTGGTTGTATCCAAACATTTTAAAAAGCGAAAAATGGGGATTAATCAACACACGTTAAAATATAAAAAACTGGACTATGGCCAAACCTATTTCTTAACATTGAAAGTGTCCGGCTACGAAATCGTTCAAAAAATATTGGTCAATTGAATGTGACTTAAAAGTAATTTGTCATTACGCAATAGTTTGGAATTAATAAACCAATTTTTCTTTTTACCTTTGTACCATCATTAATTAAAGCATTAAACATGTCGTATTTGTTTACATCTGAGTCAGTATCGGAAGGACATCCGGATAAAGTATCTGACCAAATTTCAGACGCCTTGATTGACCATTTCATGGCTTTCGATCCTGAGTCTAAAGTTGCTTGCGAAACTCTTGTTACTACAGGTCAAGTAGTATTGGCAGGTGAAATTAAAACCAAGTCTTATCTCGATGTACAATCGATAGCGCGTGAAACCATTCGCAAAATCGGTTATACCAAGTCTGAATACATGTTCGATGCCAACTCTTGTGGTATTTTTTCTGCTTTGCATGAGCAATCATCTGATATAAACCAAGGTGTTGAAAGAACCAATCCTGAGGAGCAAGGTGCAGGTGATCAAGGAATGATGTTCGGATACGCAACGCGAGAAACAGAAAATTACATGCCTCTAGCTTTAGATTTAGCGCACAAGATTTTACAAGAACTTTCTTACATTCGAAATAACGAACCGGAACTAATTGGATATTTGAGACCTGATGCGAAGTCTCAAGTTACTATCGAATATTCTGATGACAATGTACCTCAACGTATTGATACGATTGTAATTTCTACGCAACATGATGACTTTGCTGAAGAGAAAGCCATGTTAGACAAAATTAAAGCTGACATGATTTCCATTGTTATTCCGCGTGTTAAAGCTAAATTGAAGCCGGAATTACAAAAGCTATTTACCGATGATATTCAGTACCATATCAACCCAACAGGCAAATTCGTTATCGGTGGTCCTCATGGAGATACAGGTCTGACCGGAAGAAAAATTATTGTTGATACTTATGGAGGTAAAGGTGCTCACGGAGGTGGTGCATTTTCTGGAAAGGATCCTTCAAAAGTTGATCGCTCAGCAGCTTATGCTACAAGACATATTGCTAAAAATATGGTTGCAGCAGGTTTGTGCGATGAGGTGTTGGTTCAAGTGTCATACGCTATTGGTGTAGCTAAACCTTGCGGTTTGTTTATCAATACACACGGTACTTCTAAAGTAAATATGACAGATGGTGAAATCGCGAAGAAAATCGAGCAAATTTTTGATATGCGTCCTTACTTTATTGAGCAACGTTTGAAATTAAGAAACCCAATGTATTCAGAAACTGCTGCATATGGTCACATGGGTAGAAAAAATGAGGTGGTAACGAAAACCTTTGTTGCTCCTGATGGTAAGGTGGTTCAGAAAGAAGTTGAATTGTTTACCTGGGAAAAATTAGATTATGTAGATCAAATTAAATCTGCATTTGGATTTTAAAATTTTATCAAAAAAAAATAATTATGGCTGTTCTTTGGACAGCCATTTTTTTCTTAACTTAAATTTCCTTTTCGCTACTCCTCAAACAAAGCTATTAAGATGTTTGAAACGAAACCATTACTGCAACGCGTAAAAGTCATGTATTTTTCTGATCCGGTTTGTTCTACATGCTGGATTGTGGATCCTTACATCAAGAAGTTACTTCAAGAATATGGATCTATTATAGATTTAGAGATAATCATGGGAGGATTATTGGATTCATGGGAGAATTTCTGTGGCGGTCATGAACAGGAGACACAATCTTTTCTATGTGATTTATGGACCAAAGAATCCTCTAAATTCAATATCCGATTAGATGCATCCGTTTGGATGGAAAAACCAATTGCATCCTCCATACCAGCATCAATTGCTTATTACGCGGCCGAATTTCAGGGGGTAGATCAGGCCAATCGGTATATTAGAAATTTACGTGAACATTTATTTTTAAGAGGTCATGATATCAGTGAAAGAAGGCATTTGATTACTGCTGCTGTTGAATGTGGATTAAATGTTGCTCAATTTATAAGTGATATGGATAATGGTAGGGCGAGGGAATTTTTTGATCGACGTCAAAATGACAAGAGTATGTGGTCTGTTTTACATTATCCAACGCTGATTTTTGTCAATGAAAACGGGGATATTGAAAGAGGAAAAGATCCTATTGATGATTTTTCACCGGCTGATCTCTATGCAGATTGGGAAAGAATTCTTGATAAATTGACGGATGGAAATTCCAGAAAAATTGTTAGAACCAATACAGTCTCGGATATTTTAAGGAAGTTTGACCGCTTATCTTTTTATGAATTATCCGTCCTGACTGGGTTGAATGAGCATATTCTAAAACAACAAATTGAAATGCTTTACCGAGAGGGAATTTTAATCAAGGAAAAACATGGTGATATCAATTATTTTAGAACCAACAATACTCCATATTACTTTAAAAAAGATGGATTTCAATTTGAAAATCCCGCTCTAATAGGGGCTGGGGTTTGTGGAAGATACATCAATAAATTATTGAATCTATCGAGTATCCAACCAAGTATTATTGAAAGACAACAAAAAGATGCTTTCAAGGGTTTTGGATTTATCATTTTAAAAAATGGAATTGATGCCCTTGATGCTGTGGGCCTGAAAAATGAGTTGCTAAGAAAAAGCAATACAATTAATTTCTTCAAAGCCATCAATCCTGAAGGTCAAATTCTTTTTGAGAAAATTTTGGATAACTGCCTTGCCATAACAAGAGACGATTATTACGATTTGATTGATGGTTCAATTTCAGATTTGAATATTGAATATGAAACTGAGGCCATTCAGGTGGAATTTAATGAGAGCAGTGAATTGTCCGAGATTCGCTTATCTAATGGAAAAACTTTGAATGCAGATGTTTATTTTGCTGCAGATGGAATTCGATCAAAATTAAGAACGCAGCTGTTTCCGGATTCTATTTTAGAAACACAACCTGAACGAGAAATAGTTGGTTCAGCTTATTTGCCGGATTTAAATTTACCCAAAGATGAATTTTTAAAGGTAATAGATATTGAAAATGGAAAGAATATGGGTATTCTTCCACTTGGAAATGGTCATTTTATTTGGTTTTTACAATTGAATGTAGACCTTTCACCTGTTCACGATTCAAGCCCAGATGGATTGAAAAATTATCTAAAGGAGTCAACTGCAAATATGCCCGAAGCGTTCAAATTGATGGCGGAACATTCAGATTATTCCAGAGCATTTTTATGGACGGCAAACAGAATGGATCTTTTACCGGCTTTCCATCATCAAAATTTGGCGTTTTTGGGAGATGCGGCACATCCATTGTTGGCATTCACCAGCCAAGGTGCAAATTCTGCATTGGAGGATGCTGCAAACCTTTTTTCTATGCTTTCCTTTCAGCAGCCTGATGAGACCTTTGAAGATATTTTTAAAAGATATTACGAAATTAGGAAGGATGCCATTGCCCATCATATCAAAGAAGGCGATTCACTTTTAGAAAACTTCCTCAACATGAAAAGCAATCCTTATGTCAAACTTCCTTTATCTGTGCATTAATGGATTTTTTTTCAAATGACAAGGTGAATATTGATGCATTACGAAAAAAGGCATTCAATTACCGATGGGCCACTTTACCTGAAGATGTTATTCCTTTGACAGCTGCAGATCCTGATTTTCCAGTAGCTAAACCAATTATTGAAGCGATTGCAAAGTACACGGAAGATGGTTATTTTTCTTACGGACCTCCTGAAGGCATGCATGATTTTAAAAAAGCGATTCAAAATTGGTACAAAAAAAGACATCAAGCAGATACATCCTCAGATTTCATACTTCCTGTTAATAGCGCAGCCTTTGGTCTTTTTACGGTGGCAAAAATGTTGTTGAAACCAGGAGATAATGCTATAATTCCTAATCCCGTAGATTTTTTATTTCGCAAATCTATTGAACATGCTGGTGCAGAGGTAAAAACTGCACTTTTGGATAAAACAACTGCTTGTTTTGATTTTAACAATTTGAAAGAATTGGTTGATTCAAATACAAAGGCTGTTTTCATTTGTAATCCGAATAATCCTCTGGGTAAGTCAATTCCTAAAGAAAATTTAAATCAATTGATTGCTTTTGCAGCCGAACATGATTTATGGATTGTATCTGACGAAATTTGGGCAGATATCGATTATGACAAATCTGTAACGAGTATTTTGTCAAATGAATTGGTTGCGTATTCCAAACGAATTGTTGTTTCAGGTTTGTCTAAAAATTTTGGATTGGCTGCATTAAGAATTGGATATGTGATTTGTCCGGATGAAAGAACTTTCGAAGCGACCTTGCATTCATCTGGACATTTAAGTACGGCATTCGGACTTTCGCCAATTGCACAAGCAGCAGGAACAAGCGCATTGAATGAATGTGAATTTTGGTTGGATGCATTTATAGAGCACCTGCGAAAGATGCGACAACTCACTTTTGAATTTATCGAGCAAACAGAGGTATTTTACCCAGTTAATCCCAATGCAACCTATTTGGTTTTTCCTGAGTTTATTAAACCAGTATCCAATATTGAAACATGGCTCAATCAGCTGAAAGATGAAGCAAAAGTAGCGTTGGTTCCTGGAGGTAAAAATTGGTTTGAATCGGCATCGGAAAACCATGTGAGAATTTGTTATGCGACCTCAGAAAAGATATTGAAAGAAGCTTTTGATCGGATGCTGAATACACCAATGTTTAGAAATATTTAGACTATTTTTTTATGTATTATTCTTTGATAGCTGATATTACTGATTGAAGAGACTTATCACTAGAATTGCAACATCTAGTCCCTTCTACAAATTGAAGTTTGAAAAAGTCTGTAGTTAAGTTTAAAAATTTGAATTTACTTGTTGACACATAGTTGTATTCATTTGTTTTGAATACTTTAATATCCTGTAAGGTGTAATGTTCTATTAATGTAATAATCCCGCTTGATTCATCGAAAAACCAATCACCCGTTGATTTATCATTTTTGATAAACATTCCATTATCTGTGTAAAGATTACTTTTGAATTGTTTTGTAAATGTATTGTTATCATAGAACATTATTGAATAGTTGTCATCAGTATTCCATGTTCCTGTTAGAGATATTTTAGAAAATACTTGTTCATTTGTGGGTATAATTTCTTTTGGTTTTTCAAGAATAATATCATTTAATGTTGCACACTTTGATAAAGTGGTGTTTTGATGTTGCTTTAATTCAATTTCAATCATTTCATTGTATTCTTTTCTTGTATATTTTTCTGTTGTTTTGTTAATATAGCAAAGTGTTAAAGTTGCCAATTGTTCATCTTTTAAGAAAGAGTATTCCTCTAATTTTGAATTGAGATCTTTTTCAAGTTGAATCTTGGATTCTTTATCCCACGATAATTCTGTTTCAGAGGTTTCAATTTTTTCCTCAGTTGGTACTCCAAGGGTAACTCCTATGTTATTGGAACATTGACTTAATATCGATTCATAAATACGGGATATTTCAATATCAATCTTTGAGTTGAAATCTTTTTTTGTGTAAGATTTTGTTGTGTTTTCAAGGCAACAAAGCGAAATACTTTCTTTTTGTTCGTAAGTTAAACTAGAGTATTTGGAGAGCTTAGCAAAATATTCAGAATACAAGTTGGTTCTATCATCTTTTGTCCAATCAACTTGACCTTTAGAGTTTAAAATAAAAAGAAATTGAATTGATAAAATGATGATTTTAAATTTAGTATTGCACATAATAATTGGTTTTATGAGGCAAAAATAATAAAAATCAATAAACAGGGCAAAAATGCTCTGTTAAAAAAAACTGTCATGGAATACTTTAGCATAACATGACTGAAGAGCAATATATTTCAATGGTTTGCGAAAACATTAAAAGAATTCGGTTAGATCAAAAAATGAAACAAATTGAATTGGCTTCCGAGGTAGGTATTGATGATTCTAGTTTAAGGAGAATTGAGTCAGGAAGGACAAGCCCTACATTGAAAACGCTATTTAGGATTGCAAAAGCATTGAATGTCTCCGTTTCTGAATTAGTAGGTGAATTTGACTCTAAAGATTAAATAACAATCTGTTAAATCCGAATCCGCATCGGAAAACCATGTGAGAATTTGTTATGCGACCTCAGAAAAGATATTGAAAGAAGCTTTTGATCGGATGTTGAATACACAGTTATTTAAAAACATATAAGAATATTTCTTGTTTTTTCAACATGCGTTTTACAAAATTAAATGATGATTCCTCTTGGCTCTGGGAAATCGATGGAATTCAAGTGCTTGTCGATCCTTGGTTTACCCAATCACAAATAGATTTATTCCCATGGTTCAGTGAACAATTTCACATCAACGAGCAGCCAGAAGTCGATCAAATTCCGAAGCCCGATTTTATTTTTATTTCTCATCCTTTTACAGATCATTGCAACAAGGAAACGCTATTGAAATTCTCGAGTGAAATCCCTATTGTGTCTAATGAAGGGGTTTTAAAGAAAATCAAGAAATGGAATTATTTTCAAAGCTTCTTAAAATTGACGGAAGCTCCGATCTCAATTGTTCAATTAAAACCCAAATCGAAATTGGATCTCGTTCATAGCGCTTTTTTGCTTAAATCATCTCAAGGTAATGTGTTGTATGCTCCGCATGGAACGAATATCAAATTACTCCCTGAGGTAAAAATATTGATAACAACAGTTTCAAAATATGAACTTCCATTTTGGTTAGGCGGAACAGTAAATTTAGGCTATGAAAAAGCATTGGAGAATTTGAAACGATGTAAAGCAGATTGGTTATTGTGTACACATGACGAGCAGAAGATAGGTAAAGGATTAGTCGAACGTTTGGCAAAGAAAAATTACAAGACTTTTTTTGAGGATTCGAGAATCAAATTATTAAAACCAGGCGAAAGTTTTCAGGGAAAATAAAAAATGGCCCGAAGGCCATTTCTTAGCGGATCAATTAATGCACCAATAGTTTTGATGATCTGATTCCCACCGGTGTTTTCACCGATAGTATGTAAATTCCTTTTTGTAAATCTTCGATATTTAAGGTATATGATTTTCCAGCACTTGATACTTCTTTCACTTGTTTACCTGACATATCGGTTAAAATTATCCGATCCATACTGGATGCAGATTGAATGTTAACAACTGCTGATGCTGGGTTAGGGAAGACATTTATTGAATTATTCAATTCATCTAAACCTAAAGCACCATTGAAGTTATATGTCGTATTGGTAACAATAGCAGGATTCCAATCGAAATAAATATATGCCGTGTTGAAAATTTCATCACCCGCGATATTACTGTCTGATTCTTTAATTCGATAAACCAACATACCATGACTTAACGGTTCATTTGAAGTTGAATCCGGCAACCAAATGTTAGGGAATTCAAAACGACGAATGCCATTGCCTAAATCTACTGTGTGCATATTATGGCTGGAATAAATTAAATCAAATGTTGACCAGTCCAAATTGGCAGAAAGTGTATCCAGAATATGAATGTTTTGAGCCGGCGCAGTTCCTGTATTTTGGAAACGTATGGTATACGTTAAATGGTCTGTAATCAAAGGACTTAATTCCTCAGGTAAATTCACGTTTTTATCGTTAGGATCATAGCTGTTACCAACAATTTGCAATAAGGAGCCATCGTTGTTTTGATAGTTACAATCTGTATTGGATCCTGTTGCTGAAATTGTCGATGAATAGTAATGTTGTGTTGTATTCATTATTCCTGATGGAATGGTAAATTGAATAAAGTCAGTAAATGAATATCCTGGGGCAGCATTGGTTAAATTCCAACTAATGGTATTGCCACTTATTGTATATCCAGGTATGCTAATTGAACTTAATACTGGAGATACCCCAACTGGATAAGAAAGCGTTACGGAATAAGTTGTTGCTGTTCCTGGTCCATAATTACCGATATTCAAACGAATTGTCGCAGTAGTATTCTGATAATAACCTATCCAAGGCGTAACTGTTGTCCAAAGATCGTCACACGCGTTATTTGTTCCGGAGCAATTTATCGGGATCATTGAAGCATTTGGTGTTGGTAATGTGGTTGGATACAATGGAATGGTTGACGCAGAAGTTGAATATCCATTTTGTTGCAACCATAACTGACTTACAACGGCGTATGAACCGGCTGTAGAATAGTAATTTCCACATAATTGCGCAAAACCAATGCTATCGGAATATACGGTTGTTGGATTTTGTCCTGAGTTATTGTAGATAGCCACTGGTGCGTTCATTAATGGAACCTCACCGTTATCCATCACCCCATTCCCATTCGCATCGCAGAAAACCTGAACAGCAGCGCACATAGATGTTGCGTTGCATGAAGTACAAATAAACGGTACATTGAAGGTAGAGGGACTTGTACAATTTGTTGATAAAACTGTAGAAACCATACTTTGGGTTGTACAATTATTTTGTGACATCCATAAACCATTTACTTGAATTATTGTTGGAGAACCAACAGTGCCTGAATAGTTTAGAGAATAATAACCATTGTTATTTGTATAAACTTGATAATTAACTCCATTGTTATTTATAGTTAAAGGTACATTTGCGAAAACCGTCTCTCCCTGATCAAAAATATTATTGAAATTGGCATCACAATAGGCGTAGCCATTCAAACACAAGTTAGCCGTTGTTCCTGCACAGTTTAAGATTATAATAGCAGTATCACTTGAAGTGGAAGAATTTATTGTCATTTGCAAATCACTTGCATTGGAAATTAAATAATTGTTGTTGGATAACCAAGTTTGATCAACCGTTACATTATATGTACCTGCAGGAGCATTGGTTGAACCAATTGCAAAACCATTTGTGGTATTAACTTGCGAATTAAAGCTGTTTGAACCAGTGAAAATTAAAGGAACATTGCTAAGTGTTGTCGATTCATAAACGCCATCGCTGTTGCAATCCAAATTAACAATGCTGGAAATGGTACCAGGGCAAACATTGAGTATAAAATACATTTGCGTACTCACAGAACTTCCATTTTGAGGATTCGTGATTGTCATAAAAACAGAATAGCTTCCCGGACTTGAATAATAATGTTGCATTAATGGCGTCCATGTCATTACCGAGCCAATGTTACCCGCAAATCCGGTATGTTGAGATGAGGTTCCATCTCCCCAATTTATTGTTGCGGTCAATGTGCTTGGCGTGTAGTTACTCCCGCCCAAAGTTAGAATGTAATCTGCGGAAGAGTTTCCTATATTCACTGGAAACACGTCTATGCTTAGCAAAGGATCACAATTCATCAGCGTAGGCGTGGTTGTATATAATGAACTCAAAACAAATCCCTGCGCTGAAAGATTTTGACTGAAGCCAACAAAGATTAAGATTATATATAGAAATTGTCTCATAACAGTAGCGTGTTAAATACGTATATGAGACGCAGCCTCTAATTACGAGGTTGCTTTAGGAAGCAAATAATTTTTAGGTAGTTACAATAATTTACACAACTGCATAACTCTCAACACTCGGACAAGAGCAAACCAAATTTCGGTCACCGTAAGCGTTGTCAACCCTTCTTACTGGCACCCAATATTTCCAATCTTTTAGATAGTTAACTGGGTAAGCAGCTTCTTGAGGGGAGTAGGGGTAATTCCAATTTTTATTGATAATACAATCTGCGGTATGCGGTGCATTTTTCAATAGATTGTTCACTTTATCAGCGTGCCCGTTTTCAATATCTTTAATTTCCTTTCGAATAGAAATCATGGCTTCAATAAATCTGTCCAATTCTTCTTTATCTTCAGATTCAGTTGGCTCAATCATTAATGTACCTGCAACTGGGAAGGATACTGTTGGTGCGTGGAATCCGTAATCGATTAATCTTTTTGCAATATCAGCAACTTCCACATCAGCTGTTTTCTTGATTTCACGACAATCCAAAATTAGCTCATGAGCAACCGTTCCATTTTTGCCTGTGTACAAAATATCGTAATGTCCTTTCAAACAAGCTGCAATGTAATTGGCGTTAACAATAGCCATCTCAGTTGATTCTCTTAGTCCTTTTGCACCTAACATTTTGATGTAACCATAGGAAATAAGTAAAATCAAAGCACTACCATAAGGTGCTGCAGAAATTGCATGAATGGGTTGCTCACCACCAGCTTTTATTAATGGATTACTCGGTAAGAAAGGAGCTAAATGTGCTGCAACCCCGATTGGACCCATTCCAGGACCACCACCTCCATGAGGGATTGCAAATGTTTTATGCAAGTTCAAGTGACAAACATCAGCCCCAATATTTCCTGGGTTAGTTAAACCTACTTGTGCATTCATATTGGCACCATCCATATATACTTGACCACCATTTTCGTGAATGATTGCTGTAATTTCTTGAATACCCTCTTCATAAACACCGTGAGTGGAAGGGTAGGTCACCATCAATCCGCCTAAAGTATCTTTTAATGTTGTCGCAACCTTTCTCAATTCATCGATGTCGATATTTCCATTCTCATCACAACCAGTTACTACAACTTCAAATCCTGCCATGACAGCAGACGCTGGATTTGTTCCGTGCGCAGAAGAAGGGATAATCATTTTGGTTCTTTGGAAATCTCCACGAGACTCATGGTATGCTTTAATTACCATCAAACCTGCGTATTCACCTTGAGCACCAGAATTGGGTTGTAAGGAAACCGCTGCAAAACCTGTACACTCGCACAAGTCTTTTTCCAACTGACGGAACATTTCATGGTATCCTTCAGCCTGATTAACTGGTGCGAAAGGGTGCATGTTCGCAAATTGTGGATTGGTAATCGGAATCAATTCACTCGCAGCATTCAATTTCATTGTGCATGAACCGAGTGGAATCATACTGTGGACCAAAGATAAATCTTTGTTTTCCAAACGCTTTAAATAACGCATCATTTTGGATTCAGAATGATGGCTATTGAAGGTTGGATGTGTTAATATTTCATCCGTTCTTAACAACTCAGCACGAAGTGACTTTGCCTCTTTTCCGTCGATTTGAAGCGAATTTTTAGATAATACCTTAGCGAAAACATTTACAATTTCTTGAACATCTTCATTGGTGTGAGGTTCACCAAAGCTAATAGACAATTCATGATCGTTAACGTAATGGAAATTCATTCCATGTTCTTCAGCTATCGATTGAATTGCAGAAGCCGGAACACCTTTCAACCAAATGGTATCAAAAAAGTCGTTAGAACCCAATTCAACACCCAATTCCTTCAAGCTATTGGCTGTTTTGGTTGCAAGAGAATGAACATGTAAAGCAATATTTCTAATACCATCCGGTCCATGATAAACCGTATACATACTTGCCATAACGGCTAGTAAAGCTTGCGCTGTACATATATTTGATGTTGCTTTATCTCTTTTAATGTGTTGCTCACGAGTTTGCAAAGCCATTCTTAAAGCCATATTCTCATCAGCATCTTTCGATACGCCAATTATTCTTCCTGGAATATTTCTTTTGTAGTCGTCTTTTACAGCAAAGAATGCTGCATGAGGGCCACCATATCCCATAGGAACACCAAAACGTTGTGATGAACCCAAAACACAATCGGCTCCCATTGAACCAGGTGATTGCAGAAGGGCTAGGGATAAGATATCTGCAGCTACCGCAATTTGAATGTTTTGATTTTTGCAACGCGAAATGAATGTTTTCAAATCGATAATGTGACCATTACTTCCTGTATATTGAACCAAAGCTCCGAAGTATTGGTCTTCAAATGCATGGTTTACTGCATCTCCAACTATCAATTCAATACCAAGATTCTTTGCTCTTCCTTCAACAACATCAATAGTTTGAGGAAAACAATTTGAACTGATGAAAAATTTGTTTTTTCCATTTTTTATATCCTCGCGTGAACGCGAATTCCAGAACATAATCATTGCCTCGGCAGCAGCTGTTGCTTCATCCAAAAGAGAGGCATTCGCTATTTCCATTCCAGTTAGGCCAATAACCATGGTTTGAAAGTTTAAAAGTGCTTCCAAACGACCTTGAGAAATTTCAGCTTGATAAGGGGTATATGCAGTGTACCAGCCTGGATTTTCTAATACATTTCTTAAAATTACAGAAGGAACTATCGTTTCGTTGTATCCCATTCCTATAAATGAGCGAAAAACATGATTTTTATTTCCTAGTTGATTGATGTGTTTCAAATAATCTCGCTCCGACAATGCATTTTCAACATTGAGTTCCCTATTCAATCTGATATGAGAAGGAATGGTTTTATCGATCAATTCATCAATAGATTTCACTCCAATTTTGGAGAGCATTTCATTAGATTCATTGTGGTTGGGACCTATGTGTCGGTTGGAGAAAGCACTCATCACTTCAAGTTTGAAAAATTAGACTACAAATATAGCAGTTCAACTTGAAGAATGTTTTCCGAAAGGACTTAAAAAAATGGAAAAAATTATTTTTCTAATTCACTTCATTATCTGAGTAGATTGACATGTCCTGTTCGTACAATAACATCTTGATTTTGAGAAGCATTCAAGGTAATCTTCCAAACATAAGTTCCATCTTGTGCTTTATTACCAATAACACCGGAGTAGGTACCCAAATCTGGAACAAAACCATCCCATCCTATTGTTGGATCTGTACTCATAAATATTACTTCACCCCAACGATTAAATATAAGTAATTCATACCCTTTCGTTTCTATTCCAGAAGTAATTATTGGCAAGAAAACATCGTTAGATCCATCACCATTTGGTGTAAATGTATTGGGAACATAGTAAATAATTTCTTCATAAATCGTAACAGTTAAGAAGGCGCTATCATAGCATCCTTCCTCGTTGTATGCATAAAGTGTAACTACATAACTTTCAGGGATATCATTATATTCATGAATTGGATTGGTTGACAAGCTTGTTGAACCATCGCCAAAATCCCAATAATAGGTATAAGCATTGTTACTTTGGTTATCGAATGCAATAATTGGTTCTGAAACTAAAGCTGAATCTGGGTTAGCAAAGAATATTGCGTCAGGTTCTGAATAAACACAAACCAAATCATCTTGTGTTAATGAGACTGAGCAACCTGCTTGATTCGTAACAGTAAGCGTAACATCATAGCAACCTTCATCTCCATATTGATGATCAATAGCTACTGGCTGGTTGGAAGTTTCTCCATCGCCAAAGTCCCAGAAAAGTGTTGTGTTAGGCGCATTGATTGTATCCGTAAAGACAACATTAAGGAAACTACATCCAACAGCTGATGTCAACTCAAATCCAACATCAGGACTTTCGAAAATATTGATGGTGTTTACAATTGAGTTGGTACAACCGGTATTTGCATCAATAGCTTCAAGACTCACATCATAAGACCCAAAATTCTGGAAGGTATGCGTTGGATCTTCATCAGTTGATATTGAATTATCTCCAAAATTCCATGAATAGAAGTTGTTTCCTGGTGTATTATTTACAAAAACAACAGGTTGTAGATTACATAGTGGATTATTTAATGTCGTGAACTGAACGTCTGGTAATGGATTGACTGTAACCGCAATTTGATAAGGACCGGATATACAACCATTTGCATTGGTAGTTGGTGTAACCTGATAAATAACAATTTGCGGAATGTTTGAAGTATTTATTAATAAGTCAGAAATATTGGATGAATTTTGGCTGTTAAGGAAAGTTTCTCCAGTTACATTAGGATTGTTTATGGCTTGCCAAGTAAAGCTTGCTGGAATACTTGATGTTAGATTGATATTCAAACTATTGTTCGAGCAAATCGCAATGTTTTGGTTGGTTAATACAGCTGAAGGATTGACAGTGATATTAAAATTCTGAGGAGTTCCAAAGCAACTTAATCCTAAATTGGTGAAACTAGGAGTAACTTCAACATTGGCAGTAACAGGTAGTGTAGTGTTATTAATACCAGTAAATGAAGCTATATTGCCAGATCCATTTGCCGCCAGTCCGATTGAAATGGTATTGTTTTGCCAATCGTAAATTGTATTTGGAACACTTCCTGAGAAGTTGATTGCTGCAGTGTTTGTATTGTTACAAATTGTCTGATCAAGAGGATCTAAAATATTAGGAATTGGATTAACAGTAATTGCGAAATTTTGCGGAGATCCAATACAAGTAGTGCCCAAATTGGTATAACTTGGTGTAACTGTAATTGTACCGGAAATAGGGAGTAAAGAAGTATTGTTTGCAGTAAAAGAAGCAATATCTCCTGCACCGGTTGTCGCCAGGCCGATTGTTGTATTGGTATTGCTCCAGTTGAAAACGGTACCGAAAACATTTCCTTGGAAAATCACAATATTGGTCTGGGTAGCATGACATACAACTTGATCGAGTGGGTCAACAACATCTGGCGTTGGATTAACTGTAATTGTATATGTTCCCGTTTGGGTACAAGATGTGCCCCCATTTGTATAGGTTGCTGTAATTGTAATCAACCCTGAAATTGGAGCTGCCGAATTGTTGGTAGCTGTAAAGGATGGAACATTTCCAGTTCCAGATGCCGCCAAACCAATTAGGGTATTATTATTTGCCCAGGAATAAGTAACATTCGGAACAGGACTTGAAAGTATTTGCGGACTTGTAATGGTCCCGTTACAAATAACTTTATCGGTTGGAACATTAAATGTTGGTGCCGGATTTACGGTAATGTTAAAGCTTTGTGTATTTCCATTACAAGTTAGTCCATTGTATGTTATTGATGGTGTTACAACTATCCCTGAAGTAATAGGTGTCGTTCCATTATTAATTGTTGTGAAAGCAGGAATATTACCAACCCCACTTGCACTTAATCCAGTTGCTGTATTATTGTTTGTCCAATCATAAATGGTTCCTGAAACGCCTCCTGAGAAAACAACTGGGGAGCTTAATTGTCCTCCACAATAGAAAATATTGTTAATTGGATTAATAAATGGCGCAGGGTTTACAGAGATTGTAAAAAGTTGAGGTGTTCCATTACATTGCTGCCCATTAAAAGTATATGAAGGAGTTACTGTAATATTGGCAGTTTGAATGTTATTGGTGGTGTTAATAGCAGTAAAAGGTGGAATGGAACCTGTTCCATTTGCCGCTAATCCAATTGAAGGATTAGAATTCTGCCATGAGTAATTTACACCAGCAAATGATCCTGTGAATGCAATCTGACTGGAAACCGTATTTGCACAGAAAGTTACATCAGTTACTGGTGACATACTTGGTCCCGGATTAATAGTAATATTGAACAACTGACTATTTCCTTGACAAGTTACCCCATTATTGGTATAGAGTGAGTTAACCTGAAATTGACCTGTATTCGGAACACTTCCACTGTTTAAACCAACAAAACTAGGGATGTTTCCAATTCCAGAGGCACCAATGCCAATAGAAGTATTTGTGTTGGTCCAACTGAATGAAGTTCCCACAACCGAACTGGTGAAATTAACAGCTGGTGTGTTCGTGTTTGCGCATGATGTTTCATTGTTAACTGGATTTACAACGGGTATTGGATTAACCGTTATAAGGAAAGATTGACTTATTCCGATACAAGTAATTCCCGCATTAGCATAAGTAGGTGTTACAATTATCGATGCATTTTGCGCCGTGTTTGTATTATTAAAAGATGTAAATGAAATATCACCCGTTCCCGATGCTGCCAAACCGATAGCGGTATTTGAATTTGTCCAAGTGAAATTGGTATTGCCGACAAAAGATGTGGTAAAGTCAACAAGTGTTTGTGTATTTGCACAAACAGTTTGATTATTCAAAGGATTAACCGTAGGAGTTGGATTAACTGTTATAAATACCACAGAAGGAGTTCCGGAACAAGAAACACCGTTATTCAAATAATTTGGCGTAACTGTGATTTGAGCTGTTATAGGGGTATTTCCAGGATTTGTTGCCAAGAAATTGATATCCCCATTTCCGCTCGCAGGTATACCAACAGCTGTGTTCGTGTTTTGCCAAGTGTAAGTTACAGCCGGATTGTTATTCATGAATGTTGAATTGAAATCAATCAATCCATTCGTATTATTACAAAATGCCATGTTCAAAATCGGGTCAACAGTTGGGGTTGGATTGACTTGAATTGTAAAATTCGATGTGTTTCCTGAACATATTAATGTTCCGCTTTGAATTGTTGGAGTAACAGCAATCGTTGAAATAACAGGTAAATTACTGTTGTTTTGAGCATTAAAGGTTGGAATGTTACCAATTCCTGAAGATGCCAATCCAATTGAATTGTTCGAATTTGTCCAAGTGAACTGAGTATTCGTTATGTTACTCGTAAAGTTAACAGCGTTGGAATTCGAATTATCACAAAGTATTTGACTAGAAACAGGAATTACATCGGGTGAAGGATTAATCGTAAATATTGTACTTGTTGTTGGTCCTGGACAACTTATGCCATTATTTGTGTAAGTAGGAGTTACAGTGATTGTTCCTTGTATTGGTCCAAACGTGGTATTTTGACCCAAGAATGCTGGTATATTCCCATTTCCGTTATTAGTTAAACCAATAGCATTATTCGAATTGGACCAAGAGTATGTTGTTCCTGCTACGGTTCCGCTGAACGTTACTTGTGAACTTGTTGTATTGTTACAAATGGTTTGATTGCCTATTGAATTTACTGTTGGTGTTGGATTAATTGTAATAACAAAATTCTGATTTGGTCCGGGGCACGTTACATTATTAATGGTAGCTGTCGGTGTAACTGTTAAATTCGCATTCACTAATGTAAAACCAGTGTTAGACGCACTGAAACTTGGAATATTTCCAGTTCCTGACGCGGCCAAACCTATCGATGTATTGGAATTTGTCCATGAATAATTTAAACCAGTTGAACTGCTAGTGAAATTTAAAGGTGAACTCAAATCACCATTACAAATTGTTTGATTACCAACGGTATTCATACTTGGTGTAGGCACAACATTTACAAGAATTGGGAAAACCGGACTTGAACAGCCATTAATAGTTGACGAGCCAACAACATTATAAAATACCTCTTGGGTAATTGATGTATTATTTGTTAAAACATCATTTATTGTAGGGGACGTAACAGCTGAAATACTTTCACCGTTCACATTAATGTATTGCTGAACAGCTTGCCAAGTAAACGTTACATTTGCGTTTGCTACAAGATTTAAATTTACAGCATTTCCACTACAAATCGTAACGGTATCCTCATTGAGCAATGCAAGTGGTGGTCTAACGGTAACAGCGATTGTCTGAGCTGGTCCAACACAATTGCCTGCAATTGAAGTTGGTGTTACGCTATAGATTACCAATTGATTTGTTGTACTATTATTAATTAGGATATCATCAATAATTGTTCCCGTATTGGTTGTTATGGATTCTCCTGAAACATTAGGATTATCAATGGTTGTAAACCATAAAAAAGTAGACGGTACATTTGCCGCTAAAACAGCATCTACAGATTCCCCACTACATATTTCAATTGGAACGTTGTTATTCAAAATGACATCTGGAACTACAGTCACTGTGAATGTTGAATTTGGACCAACGCATCCTTCAGGTGCTGATGTTGGTGTAACAACATAATTTACTGTTTGAGGATTTGTTGTCGTGTTATTCAACGTATTATTTATTATTGAAGAGGATTGTTGAACTGTTACTTCTCCATTAACATTATTGTTAGGTGTCGCTGACCACACAAAATTTGACGGTACCGTACTTGTCAAGTTGACTGTGAAATCATCATTATTACATATCGATATTGGTGCAATTGGGAGAATACTTGGCGAAGGATTAACGGTATAGGTGAATGTTTGATCATTTCCTGGACAGGTTATTCCAGAACCTGTAAATTGAGGTGTCACAGTTATGGTTGCAACTTGAGCCGTTGTTCCACTATTTAAAGCATTAAAGCTTCCAATATTTCCGTTTCCAGAACCATTTAGTCCGATTGAAGGAAGGGAATTTGTCCATGAATAAGATGTTGCACTTCCCGTAAAGTTTACGGCTGTAGTGGAAAGTTGATTACAAACAACTTGATCTAAAGGATCATTTACAGTTGCTGTTGGATTGATTGTAATTGTAAATGATTGTGTAGGTCCGGGGCAAACAAGGCTCGTATTGGTAAAGAATGGTGTAACAGTTACCGTGCTTGTTATCGGATTAGATGTAGTATTTGTACCTGTAAATGACGAAATATTTCCTATTCCATTTGCTGCTAAACCTATTGATGTGTTGGTATTTGTCCAAGAATAATTTGTTGCAGTACCAGTGAAATTAATTCCTGCAATTGAAGAATTATTACAATAAGCTACATCCAATGGGTCATTAACTACTGGTGTAGGATTCACTTGTATTTGGAAAACTTGTGGTGTTCCAAAACAAACTAACCCTGCATTATCATAAATTGGTGTTACTTCAATCTGCGCTTGAACAGCAGTTGATGCAGAATTTTGAGCAGTGAATACTGAAATATTACCAGAACCAATTGCGTTCAATCCAATGGAAGGAATGGTATTCGTCCAGTTATAACCTGTACCTGTTCCAATGAAGTTTACAGGAGAAGTTGCCCCACCGTTACACACCAGTTGATCAACTGGGTCACTTACATTTGGTGTTGGATTAACAACAATATTGAATTGTTGATCTGCTCCGAAACATGTTATACCATTTAATGTGAATATTGGAGTTATTGTTATTGTGGAAAGAATAGGAGCATTTGAGGTATTTATTCCAGTAAAGGATGGGATGTTTCCTACTCCACTTAATGCCAAACCAATACTTGGATTAGAGTTTGTCCAATTGTAAGCTGTACCGGTACCTCCTAACACAATGGTATTTGAAGTCTCTCCATTACATAAAGTTAGGTTCGAAGGAACTATTACCGTAGGTGAAGGATTAACCGTTATGTCAATTGTTTGTTGTTGCCCATTACATGTCAGGTTCGCATTAGAATATTGAGCCGTTACAGTAATAGTTCCTACAACCGGATTTGAACCAGAATTTGAACCGGTAAATGAAGCTATGTCACCAGTTCCTGTAGAAATTAAACCTATGTTTGGATTGGAATTAATCCAAGTATAATTTGTTCCTGTTCCCGTAAAATTTAAAGCTGCAGTTGGCGATCCGTTACATACAATTTGATCTGTCAAATCATCAACTGTAGGTGTAGGATTCACAGTAATGGTAAATGTTTGATTCACACCATTACAACTAGCAATACCTCCGGAGAAATTAGGAACAACAGTAATGGTCGCCATAACTGGTGATGAGGTTGTATTCACAGCATTAAATGCAGAAATATTTCCTGTTCCACTCGCGGCAAGTCCTATGGATGGATTCGAATTGGTCCAAGTATAAGATGTTCCATTTCCAGAGAAATTAACACCCGATGTTAAACTTCCATTACATACAACTTGGTCAGCAGGATCAACTACTGTTGGCGTAGGATTAATAGTAAACAAAATAGCTTGTGTGAGCCCATTACATGAAACAGAAGAGCCAGTGAAAATTGGGGTTACCGTAACATTTGCTGTTAAAGCAGTAGTATTTAAGTTATTTGCAACAAATGGGTTTATATTACCACTTCCTGTTGCTGAAAGTCCAATTGAAGGTGTATTGTTTATCCAAGAATAACTTGTTCCAGTTCCTGTGAAAGTAACCAATTGAGTGGTTTGACCATTACAAATCACTTGGTCTGCAGGATCATCAACACTTGGCGTTGGGTTTATAGTATAGGTAAATGTTTGTGGTGCACCTGGACAAGTGAGGTTACTTCCACTAAATTGAGGTGTAACGGTTATACTTGCAGAAACTGGAGTTGATGTTGAGTTGATTCCAGTAAATGAATTGATGTTCCCTGTTCCATTGCCACCTAAACCAATAGCAATATTGGAATTGACCCAAGTGTAAGAGGTACCTGTGCCAGTAAAATTAACTGGAACTGAATTTGAATTATTACAAATAACTTGATCTGTTGGGTCATCAACAAGAGGTGATGGATTTATAGTTATTACAAACTGATCAACTGGACCAGGGCAACTTACTCCTAAATTTTCGAAAATTGGTGTGACTGTAACAGTTCCATTTATTGCATTTATGGATGCATTCGTTCCTTGGAATACAGGGATAGTATTGATACCCGTCGCACTTAAACCAATAGCAGTATTTCCATTGTTCCAATTATATGAGGTTCCAGTACCGTTAAAGGTAATTAGGTTTGATGATCCACCATTACAAATAGAGACATCACTTGTCGCATTTACAGTTGGAGTAGGGTTGATGGTGTAAGTAAACGTTTGGGCTGGACCAGGACAGTTAACCGAATTATTCAAATAAAAAGGTGTAACAGTAATGGTTGATGTAACTATGGTACTATTCGAATTTTGAGCAGTGAAAACAGGAATTGTTCCTGATCCACTCGCATTTAAACCTACGGACGTGGTTGAATTCGTCCAAGAATAGGATGTGCCAGTACCATTAAAAGGTACAGCAGCTGAAGCATTTCCATTACACAATACTTGATCGATGGGATCTGTAAGTTGAGGTGTGGGATTAACAGTAATGGTGTATAATGAACCACCTCCAGGACATGCCAAAGATCCCGGGCTTGTTGCCGAGGCAAACAATTCAATTGTTATAGGTAGTGATGTAGTATTTGTTAAAGTCATTGAGGGAACAGTATTCGTTCCATTCGTTGTTGTTAATCCATTAATTCCTGCTGGAGGATTTGGAATGGTCCAAGTAATATCTGCATTTGCAGTCGCTGAACTTATAGTTACACTATTTGATAAACTTTGAGAACAAATGGTTTGATTAGGGATACTAAAAGTTACGACCGGTGAAGGATTCACTGTAATTGTAAATTCTTGAGATGTTCCGGCACAATTTGCACCGCTATTAAGGAATTGAGGCGTTACAGTAATTGTAGATACAAGAGGGTTAGGTCCAGTATTCGTTGCTGTGAATGAATTAATATTTCCTGTTCCACTTGCTGAAAGACCAATCGTCGTTAAATTATTGGTCCAAGTGTATGATGTTCCTGTTCCTTGGAATATTGTACTTGGAACCGTGCCACCATTACAACTAATTAAATCTGTTGGATCAGTAACTGATGGTGCTGGATTAACAGTAATGGTCATTGTTTGCGGCTGACCCGTACATGTTGCATTCGAATTGGTGTAACTTGGAGTGATAACTACTGTTGAAGTTACCGGAGTCGTTCCTGAATTTGTTCCAACAAAAGATGGAATATTTCCAGTTCCGTTTGCAGTCAAACCTACAGAAGGATTGTCATTTATCCATGCGAACGACGTTCCAGTTGTTGTTGAATTGAAGTTTACCACATTTGTTGATGAACCATTACAAACCACTTGATCCAAAGGATCTGTTAATAAAGGAATTGGGTTTACAGTGATGGTTATCGTTTGCGCTGAACCTTCACATTGAACTCCATTGAGGTTAATTTGAGGGATTACCGAAATGGTACCTGTAATGGGAGAATTTGTACTGTTTGTAGCATTGAAAGCGCCTATATTTCCAGAACCTACTGCAGCTAAACCGATAGCAGTGTTGTTATTACTCCAGTTGAAAGTCGTTCCGCTCACTCCAAAAGCACTTGAGAACTGAATCGGACTCGTTGAAGCTCCGACACAAAGTGCTTGATTTGAAATGGGATCAACCGTTGGGGTAGGATTTACCGTTATCGTAAAACTTTGACTTGTGCCCGTACATGTCGTTCCACTAAATTGATAGCTAGGTATAACAGTAATTATACTTTGAATAGGAGCATTTGTAGTATTGGATGCAGTGAATGCTAAAATGTTTCCTGTTGATCCTGATGCGATGCCTATATTCGTATTTGAGGCAGTCCAAGTATAAGTTGCTCCAGTAACAGACCCTGAAAAATTCACTGCTGTGGTTAATCCACCATTACACACGACCTGATCTAAAGGATCATTAACAGTTGGAATAGGGTTTACTGAAATGGTGAAATTTTGAACAGTTCCTTGACAGGATGTTCCGCTTTGGGAAATAGTTGGTGTAACTGAGACGGTTCCAGAAATCATTGAATTTCCGGTGTTTGTTGTTGTGAATGAGGCAATATTACCAGCGCCATTTGAAGCTAAGCCAATATTGCTATTGGAATTTGTCCAATTGTAATTGGTATTGCTAACTCCAAAGCTACTGGAGAAAACAATAGCATTTGTTGCTCCGCCAACACATTGCACTTGATTTGCAATAGCATCAACTGTTGGTGTGGGAAGTACAGTTATAGTAAAATCATTGGGAGTTCCTGTGCATGTGGTTCCTGAATTCGTGAATGTTGGTGTCACTGTTACTGTTCCAGAAATAGCTGCATTCGTTGAATTGAGTGCATTAAATCCTGGGATATTGCCAACCCCATTTGAACCTAAATTTATATTGGTGTTAGTATTTGTCCAATTATACGCAGTTCCTGATACAGTACCACTGAAATTTACAAGGTTAGTTTGAGCACCATTACAAACCATCTGATCTGCCGGGTCAACAACATTAGGAATAGGATTCACCACAATGTTCATGCTTTGAGATGTACCTGTGCAGGTAACGCTGTTGAGTGTTACACTTGGAGTAACTGTAATTGTTCCGCTTAGTGGTGTATTTCCTGGGTTGGTAGTAACAAAAGAGTTTATATCTCCGTTACCATTCGTTCCTAATCCTATTGCTGGATTTGAATTAGTCCATGAATAACTTGTACCAGCAACATTCAGGGTACTGTTAAAGGTCACTGAGGATGTTGGCGATCCAACGCACCAAGCTTGACTCGTTAGTGGGTCGACTGTAGGCGTTGGATTAACGGTAATCGTAAAGTTTTCAGACGCTCCAGTACATGTAATTCCTGCGTTGGTCAAACTTGGAGTAACTGTAATCGTTGCCGTTATCGGGCTATTCGTTAAATTGGTTGTAGGGAATGTTGATATAGAATTGCTACCTGTTGCTGGAAGATTGATTGAAGTATTGTCATTTGACCAAGCGTATATTGCACTGGCATTTGAACCTGTAAAATCAATTTGAGGAACATTTCCATTATTACATACAACTATGTTATTTGGGTCAATCACCGTTGGAGTGGGGTTAACGGTTATTAGAAAAGTTTGAGGTGTACCATTACAAGTTACACTTTGATTCGTAAATGATGGAGTAACTTGGAATGAACCATTAATTGGGGTTGTAGTTGAATTGGTTCCAACAAAAGAAGGAATATTACCAGTGCCGGAAACACCGATGCCAATCGCAGCGTTGCTATTTGTCCAATTGTAAGTGGTAGGATTAACACCAAAAGCTGAAGCAAAGTTTACAGCATTTGTGTTCGATCCAACGCAGACACCTTGATTGTTAATCGGATTTACCTGAGGCGTTGGATTAACTGTAATGGTCATTGATTCACTAGTTCCAGTACATGTTAAACCAAGATTGGTAAATGATGGTGTTACTGTTAATGTTGAAGCAGCAACCGAATTTGTAGCATTTGTAGCATTAAATGCTGCAATGTTTCCTTGACCTGATGCTGCTAAACCAATAGAAGTAACAGAATTCGTCCATGAATATATGGTTCCAGAAACAGATCCAGAAAATGAAATAGGTGAAGTTAGGGTACCATTACAAATAACTTGGTTTGTTAAAGCATTAACATTAGGTATTGGGTTAACAGTAACCAATACTTGATCTGTACTCACACAACCAGTAGATAAATCTGTTCCAGTAACCGTGTAGGTTGTTGTTGTGGTTGGCACAAAGGAATTGCCATTTATAATGCCATTGCTCCAGTTGTATTGATCAGCACCACTTGCTGTTAAGGTTACACTGCCGCCTTCACATACTACTTGATCGGCTCCACCATTTACAGTAGGGAAGGAATTATCTACAGTAACAATTACTTGATCTGTGGCTGTGCATCCATTAGCTGTATTTGTTGCTGTAACCGTATAAGTTGAAGTAACACTTGGATTGGCTGTTGGATTCGATACATTAGAGGCACTCAACCCAGTTGTTGGAGACCATGAGTAAGTAACTCCTGCTACGCTTACATCCCCTACAGGTGCGCCATTAGGATTTTGAACACAAGTTTTTGTAAAATCTGTCCCTGCATTGGCAATTGGAGGAGCAGTGTTTACAGTAACTGTTACTTGGTCTGAAGCTGAACACCCACTTGAGTTGTCGGTGGCTGTTAATGTATATGTTATGGTCGAACTTGGGTTGGCATTAGGATTTGAAATTGAAGCAGAACTCAAGCCTGTCGATGGCGACCAACTGTAACTTACTCCAGTTACTGAAGGCATTCCAATGATGCTTCCAGAAGCATTACTCGAACAAGTTATAGTGAAATTATTTCCTGCTTCAACAGTAGGTAACGTTAGATTTACATTCACAATTATTTGGTCGGTACTGGTGCAACCAAAAACATTGTCAGTCGCTGTTAATGTGTATATTGTTGTCGCTGTCGGACTCGCAATTGGATTGGAAATATTCGATGCAGAAAGTCCCGCAGTTGGCGTCCAAGAATAGCTTACTCCACCAACTGAACCCATACCGATTGTTAGACCAGGATTATTATTGGTACAATTAATATTTATGTCCTGACCCGCATTAGCTATGGGATTACCAACAACAGTAACAGTTATGGGGTTAGAAGTAGCTGCACAAGCAACTCCATTCAAAGTACTTGTTGCAATAACTTGGTAATAGGTTGTTTGGGTTATTCCAGCAGGAGGATCATATGTTGAACTTGTGGCACCCGAAATGGCGGAAAATCCTGCAGTTGTTGATGTTGTTGAAGATTGCCATATATAAGTTGGGTTATTAGTACCAGTTGCGGAAGTAATAACTGCAAAGGCTGCAGGATCACCATTTAAACAAACCGTTTGATCAGTACCAATAGTTGATGCACTTACATTGTTCACATTCACTGTAACAACTGGACTAGTGACACTGCATAATATTCCGTTCAGGTCACTTGTTACAACAAGTTGGTAATAAGTAGTTTGCGTTATTCCACTTGGCGGATCGTAGGTAGATCCATTTTCCCCATTGATATCTGTAAATCCTGAATTTGGCCCAGCAGTGGATGATTGCCATTGATAGGTTAATATTCCAGCGCCAGTGGGCTGGATTAAACTAACTAAAGCGAGTGGATCTCCACCAGAACAAATAGTTTGGTTATTTCCAATCGTTCCTGCTGATACATTGTTAACGTTTATTGTGACAACATTTGAAATCGCAGTGCAACTAACGCCATTCAAAACGCTCGTAGCAATAACTTGGTAATAGGTTGTAGTTGTTAATCCAGTTGGAGGATCGTATGTTACACTCGTTGCACCAGTAATATTGGTAAATCCTGCTGTAGGACTGGTTGTTGAGGATTGCCATTGATAGGAGATTGGGCCACTTCCAAAAGCCAATGTTGTAATTGATAATGGGTCAGGATTACCGCCGCTGCAGATTGTTTGATTGGTACTAATAGCTGGAGAAGTTACATTGTTAATAGTAACAGCAACTACATTGGTACTATTTGAACAAGCCACACCATTTGAATTACTGGTAGTAATGATTTGATAATAAGTGGTCTGCGTTAGTCCCGCTGGTGGGTCATAGTTTTGCCCTGTAGCACCAGCTATATCTGAAAAACCTGTGGTTGGACTAGTGGTGGATGATTGCCATACATAACCTAAAGTACCGTTGCCTGTTGTAGCAGTTATTTGGGTAATTTCCGCTGGATTCCCTCCGGAACAAATAGTTTGATTGGCTGCAATAATTCCAGGAGTAATATTGTTCACCGTAACTGTTACAGGGTCTGTGGTTGCTGTGCACGTTTGTCCATTCAATAAACCACTGACAACAAGTTGATAATAGGTTGTTACGGTTTGACCCGCAGGAGGATCATAGGAGGTTCCAGTAGCACCAGAAATATTTGAAAAACCTGCACTTGTACTCGTTGTTGATGACTGCCACTGATAGCTTAAACTTCCAGCACCAGAAGCTGGCGATGTAGTAATGATAACTGCAGGATCATCTCCAGAACAAATGGTTTGATTACTTCCAATTACACCTTGATTTAATGTGTTTACTGTTACAAGCACATCGTTAGAAGGTGCAGCACAGGCTACGCCATTTAAGGTACTAGTTGCAATAACTTGATAATAGGTTGTTGAAGCAATTCCTGCAGGTGGGTCATAACTGGGATTGTTGGTATTGGTAATTGTAGTCCAATTAATTCCGTTTGTTGATGACAGCCACTGATAACTTAATGTTCCTGTTCCAGTTGCGTTTGTTGTTGGATTCAATATTGCAGGATCCCCCCCAGAACAGACCGTTTGATCTTGACCAATAACAGGAGGATTGATTAAGTTTAAAAATACTGTTACCTGGAAAGTTTGTGATGGACAAGTAGCACCGGAGTTTGCAGTGACATTATAAACAACACTTTGTCCAGGTGTTGTAATATTAGTAGACAAGGTACCGGTAATTGAAGTTCCAGCGCCACTTACCTCTCCATTTACATTAGGATTGTTTACAGGTGCCCAAGAAAAAGTTGTGCCTGTTGGTATAATAACTGAAGGTGGTGCATTAACAGGTGTGACCGTAAAAGTACCATTATTACAAATATTAGTAGTGTAGTCTGGGATGATGAGGCCAGGAACAACAGTAACTTGAACTAAAAAGGTGTCGCCAATACATCCATTTGTATTAGGAGTAACAATGTAACTTACTACCTGGGTTGTATTAGTAAGATTTGTTAAAGTACCAGTAATTGAAGATTGAGGTATAGTTTGATTGGCTTCTCCTGAAACATTTGGATTATTAATAAATGTCCATGTGTAATTGGTTCCGTTAGGAATAATTGTATTCGGTGGATTGTTTTGAGGTGTAACGGAAAAACTTCCGCCGGTGCAAATTGTTGCAGTTTGTGTTGGAATTATAGCAATTGGATTAACAATAATGGTTTGAATTTCAAGGTCGGAGCCACAACTTTCATTTGCTACTTCAATTGCTACTTGGTAGGTTCCAGGATTTGAGAATTGTACAGTTAGCAAATCGCTCCCGTTAATATTAAATAAATCACCCATGGTACCAGAAGTTACATTGTATCCTATTCCAGATGTAGCATTCGAATTGTCAATTAACCAGGCATATTCATAATTATTTGAACAGGTTCCTCCGTTTACTGAAAACCCACCTAAGGAAGTATTGTCAAATGTTATACTTTGTCCCTGGCAAATTGTAGTCGAAGGACTAGCAGTAAACGATGCGGTTGGAGTCGTACTAACAAAAAATGGCCCTTGGGTATTTACAGTGGTGTCGTTTGGACATTGGTTAATAGCACTAACAGTAATTGTGTAAGGATTTGCTGTTCCTGTTGCAACGCATGAGGCTTGATAGGCATGAGAAACAACATTAGGGGAAACAGGTAGATTAGGATAAGTATATGAAGAAGTGTTTCCATCTCCCCAATCTATAACATAAGTATTTGAGGGAAATTGATTATCGAAACATAAACTATATTCGAAAGGTACACATGCACTTAAAGAAGAATTTGCACAAAAATCAATAACTCCAGCCCCCCAACTCATTTGAGCATAACTACTATATTGACAGCCATTAGGATAATTAACAACATAAATTAGGTTATAACTTCCAGGTCCTGATGCGCCTGAACCAGAATAATGACCCACAGATGTTGTTTGTCCCGGGAAATTACTTAAAGTTGAATTTGAGGTTGGAAAAGTTGTTGATGGAATTGAAGTAAATGAAGATGTTCCTCCATTTGCTATGCTACCATTTCCTCCCCAATATACATTTATGGAGGTTCCAGGAGGATATATACTATTATTATTTGTGTTTTGGAATGCAATGACTGGACCTTGATTGGAGTTTGAACAAGAACAACTATTAGAATTTTGAGTTTGGAATACTTGCACACCGTTAACTGTGCTTACTTGGACACATGAATTAGCTGAGGCAATTGTAGGATATTGGGTAAAATTAGAGTTTGAAACATTTACTGTGATAGAAGTTTGGTTGTATACTACTCCATTATCAGTTATGTTTAGGGTAACTGTATAGATTCCAGGACTGTTATAGTTTATGGCATGAGGTCCATTAGAATTTGATGTTTGCCCATTACCAAAATCCCAAGCATAGGTAACCGGTCCTGAAAGTATATTTAATTGGCCTGTAGTATTTGTGAATAATATAGTTGATCCATCACATACATTAATTGTACCTCCCACCGCAGCTGGAATCGTACTAAAGGATGCGTTTTGTGAAAAAACACTAATGTTTCCAATCAGAAAAATAAAGAGATATAATACTGTTCTCAAACCATTAAATGGCCTTGTTATTTTATAATTTATTTTAAATAAATTGTATTTACCTGGGCTCGGTATGGTTTTCATTTATCTTGATTAATCTATTTTCAGTTTATTATTATCTAAAATTTCGTTCTCAGGTGTAATCAATAGAAACACGGTTCTCCTATTTAATTGGTGTTGTTCGTCACTACAATCTGAAACAATTTCATCCTCACAAGGACAGTTTTCTAAAAGTTGGTACTCTCCATAACCCTTTGCTGTTATCTTATTCTTAGATATTCCTTGGCTCAAAATATAGTTTACACAACTTTTTGATCTATTTTCGGAAAGTCTTTCATTGTATTTATATGTTCCACGACAGTCTGTATGTGATTGTAATTCAACTTTATATTTCGGGTGGGACTTCATGTAACTCACCAACTTATCCAGTTCCGTTTTACTTTCTGCTCTCAAATTGTATTTATCAAAATCGTATAAAATATTCTTGATTTGGATATATTGTGAGTCAGGTAGTTGTTGAAGATTGATTGTGTAAACTAAAGTATCAATACATTCCGTGGGGATGTAATTTGGAATGATAAACTTAACGTCCTCATAGTTAACAACCTCTAAGGTAATGGAATCAATGGCAGTCACCCCTTCATCTATAAAATTAAAAGCGCTCGTGGTTGAAACGTACTGATTTTTAACTTTTCCGTCACTATGGTAAATATACATCACTATGTTGTCAATGCGCTCTCCTGTATTACCTTTAAATTTCAAACTCGTTATGTATTTCGCGTAGTTTGACGTCAAATTATAACTTAAGTTGCCATTCTTTACAGCCTCAAATACAATAGAATCGGACGTCATATTTTCTTCACCTTCGAAAAGCAATTGATATTTTCTTCCTTTTTCGAGGGTCGTTATTGAAAGTTTACCGTCCTTGTTGGTTTTTAATTCTTGAATTTTATTGGTTTTAAAATCTTTGAAAATTATTGTCCTGTCAGGCAGTCCATTGTTTTTACAAGTTGTCAACATTAGGTTAACCGTGCACTTGAAAGGTTCCTTGTATATCTTATAAATTTTATCTGACCAATCTTCACGATTAGATGAGATAAATCCATGCCCTGTCTCTTCATTTAAATAAAACCCGAAATCGTCTGCATTTGTATTTATTGGGGAACCAATATGTTCGGGTTTATCAGACAACAAATCTGAACTGTAAATGTCGAGCCCACCAATACCAGGCCATCCATTTGAGGAAAAATAAAGAGTACCTTCTGATGATACAAAAGGAAACATTTCGTTTTTCATGGTGTTTACTTGAGTACCCAAATTGATGGGTTCAGTCCATTTACCCATTTCTAGTTTTGTCTTAACAATGTCAGTTCCCCCCATAGAATAAGCGGGATTGTCACTAACAAAAACAATCCATCCGTTGGTGTCCATTACTGCATGTCCATTCGAATACAAATGGCTATTGAAGGGAAACGTAATTTCTTCCCATCCATCCTCATTTTTTGAAAAAATACGTTGCTCTAATCTTGAATATTTCACTTTGTTGATGGTGTCCCAATATGGGTGATTTCTTGTTAAAAATGCTAATTTTCCATCTGGACTAAATGAAATCGGACCATCGTGTGATGTCGCTTGGTCTATTTCTCTCCATTGGTTATGAAAATACAGTCTCGACCAGAACTTTTTTTGCCAAATTTTATATTTTTCTAGTTCCGTTGTGTCTAAGTAACAAATACTTAAAAACTCCTGGCCAGTTCTTTTGTACTCACTGTTAATTAATCCTGCATCATCATTTGTTGAAACATACAAAATGATATTTTCATAAGGAACGGCGCAAAATTGCTCACCTTTTGATCTTGTCGAGAAATCACTAATTTCGTAATCGCTTTTTGAATTTTGTATTTCAAGTATTTCTCTGAGATTCTTAGCCCAAAGCATCACTTCGGAGTGTCCTTTAAATCGTTGACTACCAAGCTCAATAGCACCCTTCAAGTCATCATGTTTATTGTTCAAACAAAGCAATTCGAAATATTGTAAATAATCACTAACAACATCCGAATTTTGAAAAATTAATATACTGTCCCAAGTTAGCGCTTCTTCATATTTTTCCATTAAAAAAGCTGTATTTGCAGCTTGTCGAATAGGAAATAAATCTGGTTTTTTGTTTTCCAATGCTTCTTCCGCCAATTCACACCAAATTGGATATGCTCTTTGATATTCGAGCCTGTTACTTAGGGACTGGGCGTATTCGGTCTTGTATGATTGACCAAAGCTTTGAAATGAAAGCAATAAAAAAGAAATGTAAAAAAACTGTTTCATAATCAAAAATATCTAGGACTTAAGTAAGCATTTCTTCTCGTTTTGAAATCCATGGAAATCACCAATTCATGACTTCCCCACTGGCTAGTAAGTTTTCCATTAATAGGAAAGTCGTAGGCATACCCAATCGTGCAAAAATCTTTTAAAATGTAAGAGGCGTTGAATCCGAGGGCGTCATTAAATCTGTACAATAAACCGAACCAAAATTGATCGTAAAACTGTGCTGAAAGATTTAAATCTAAAACAGCTGGCGCATTTGCTGTCGATTTAAATAAAACAGAAGGTTTTATGTCAATAACTGAATTGTATTCAAACACATAACCTGCCATTAGATTGAAATGTCTTTGATAGAATGAATTATCTGTCGGACTCCCAAATGATCTTTTTAATAATCTTGGGATAGAAGCTCCAGCATAAAATTTCCGATTATAGAGATAGAGACCAAGCCCAAAATTCGAATTGACAACTGAATTCGACTGTTGGTAATTTAAGTCGCCTAAATCTGTAACATTTAATCCAGAGAAATTAAACTGGGCCTGTTGAATACCGGCAGAGGCTCCAAAAGATAATTTTAAATCTTTTTTATTCAATTGCATATGGTATGCAAAATGTGCCATCGCATCAAATCCTGATCGCGCCCCGATTTTATCGTAATTAATTGTTGCACCAACTGCGATTTTCTTTTTCAAAACTGGCGCATGAACTGAAAGAAATTGTGTTTTAGGTGCACCATCCCATCCTATCCATTGCGCTCGAGTTACAGCAGTTACCGTCAACGCTTCCCTGCTTCCTGCATAGGCTGAATTGAATTGCAAGGGATTGAAAAAATACATGGAAGTTTGTGCATCTTGTTGCCCGAAGGCAATAAGTATGGAAAACGCACTAAAGCAAAGTAAAATAATCTTTTTCATGGCAATCATGGTTGTATCTCAATAAATCCTGTGTATGGGTCTTGTGATTTCTTTTTTGTGTCAATGACATAGAAATAGGTAGCAGCTGGAAGTGATTCGGATTTGGTTCCCTTATAATGTCCATTCCAGTCATTATTATATGGTTCAGCTTCGTAAACAATATTTCCCCATCTATTGTAAACGGTAACTTTATTGTCTGGATAAAACTCTAAATTTTGTATTATCCATGTCTCGTTTAAGGCGTCATTATTTGGTGATAAAAATTGAGGAACAATTATTTCAATTAATGGTGTACATCCTAAATCCACAACTTGACTCGAGGTACAACCATTGGCATCTAAAACCGAAACAGTGTAACTTCCCGCATCAATTTCTGAAAGTGTTGGTCCTTGAACGTTTCCTATCCACCCATATTCAAATCCGCCGTTTCCTCCTGTGGCCAGAACAGTTAAACTACCGTTAGCCTCTTCACATTCGGATCCAACGGAATCAATAACTGAAATAACAATGGGTTCACCTTGATCAATAAATACTGTAGTGTCGTCTTGGCAATTGTCATCGTTAATTACTGTTACTGAATAATTTCCAGAGGTAAGGCCACTTACGTTTCCTGAGTTGGGTAAACTAGGTGTCCAATTGTAAGTGAGGTTAGCTCCTTGGTTATCAGTTTGTATATTTATACCTCCATTGGATCCATTGAAACAATCAACGTCGTTGATAATTGCTGCTGTAATATTTACTGTCGCTGGTGAATCCATTACAACGTTTTCAGTATTTGTGCATCCTGTTTGATTGTCTGTCATGGTAATGCTGTATGTGCCAGGGACGTTCACGGATGGGGAACTTGTATTTCCCCCAGAAACTATTCCAGGACCGACCCAAGAGATCGCACAATTGTTAGGTGTAACAGAACCATTTATGGTTGCCGGATTTAAATTACAATCAATTCCAGATTCAGGACTTAATGTATAATCAAATTCAGGTTTAGGAATTACGGTAACTGTAAATTGATCTTGTACTGCAGGACAATCATTCAACTGAGCACTAACAGTAATATTTCCACTGATACTTGAAGCATTATTATTTGTTGCAGTCCATGTTGGTACATTGCCATTTCCTGAGCCTGCTAAGCCAATGGATGTGTTGCTGTTGGTCCAAGTAATTGTTGCGCCTGAAGGTGACGAAACATAGTCATTTGGATCAATTATTTCACCAGGACAAACTGTAAAATCTGCATTACTATTTATTGTCAGCGCAGGTTGGACAATAACAGTTGCAGTAACATTTGGACCAGGACATTGCGCATTTCCGACAGAAATAACATAATCCATAGTATCCATGGCGTTTCCATTATTTGTCAATGTTTGGCTGATATTGCTCCCTGAACCATTGGATTCCCCTACGATTGCTGCAGGACCGCTTGTTGTCCATGAAAAAGTTACGCCACTAATATTGCTGCTTAAATCTATATCTGTGGTCTCACCAGAGCAAATAAGTGTTTCTAAGGGATTTACGTCAATAATAGCTTCTGGATTAACTGTTATTGTAAATACTGTCGGTGGAACAGATGTACAACCTACTGTAGCACTTACTTCAATAATACCAATTTGGTCCGTCGTATTAGAAGGTGTAATAGGACCGAAAGTTGTAGGGCTTACGCCAGAACCTTGGGAAGGATTAATCGTAGCTACGTTGGTTAGATTTGTGATTTCCCAATTAATGGTGTAGCCAGGTACCGTCGATGTTAAGTTAACGACTGTTGTGGGTTGTCCACTACAAATGGTTTGAGATACTGGATCGGCAATAACTGTCCCTGTTGGGTTAATGGTGAGTTCCTGCATTATGGAATCGACCCCACATGAATTTCCAGTGTACAACCAAAATTGGTATGTTCCAGGAGTGTTGAATGTGATATCCAATTCATTGGAGCCGTCATTCCATTGCTCATAATTGTAATTTACACCCGTAAATCCATTATTTGAACCAAAGTTTCCACCGACTAACGTAAAACCTGATGATTGCACAGGTACCCAATAAAAACCATAGGAACTATCGCAGCCTGAACTCCCAATATTTTCGCCACCAGTAGATATGTTTTCAAAATTTACTGTTTCACCTTCACAAATCGGAGATCCTGGGCTATAATTAAAGTTTGCCGTGGGTCCTTCGGAAACTGTTATAGGTCCGAGTGTAAGCACGGTAGGCAAGCCGTTTGTCGAGCAATAATTTTCTGCAACAACAGAAACCGAAAACGCATTTTCTATAGGTGGCACACCAGGTGCATATACGTAATCTACACCGCAGGAAGTAGTCGTGAATAAATGCGTAATAGTGGTATCGTTAGCAGTATTAAAAAATTGAGCAGGTGTACCGTCTGAAAATGCAACCGCATAATCAATCGGAACATTATTAGAAGATATATCTACAGAAAATGGGGAAGGTAAACAAAAGTTTTGCCCTGATCCTGAAATGGAGATAATGGGAGCTTCACCGTTGAACACTATATATTGATTTGTTTCTGTGCACCCATTGGATGTGACAGTATGGGTTACGGCAAATTGACCCACAGGAAAAATATGTGAAATTTGATTTCCTGTCATTGCCGCTTGGGATGATGAGGTTCCGTCACCCCAATTGAAAGTTTGCGAAATACCTGAGCCATAGTTGGATTGAAAATCAAATTGCGCCGCACTTTGAGAACCACACTTCTTAAAAAGTAATTGTCCATTTAGAGTACTTGAACTGAACCCAGTGCTGTTAGATAACAATGTCAAATTTGGAACATTAATAACCGTAACGTTAACATTTGCATTTGCTGTTGAAGTATTGGTTCCATTGTTATTGGTTACATTAAGTGTTACAGCGGCATTGAAAGAACTTACACCGGTGTATGTAACTATATGAGGTCCAATACCTGAAGCCGAAGCCGGACTCGCCCCTGATCCAAAATTCCAAGTGTAGGAACTTCCGGGTAAAGTTTGGGTTGAAGTACTCGTAAAAGTGACTGATTGACCTTCACAAATTGTGATGGTGCCACCAGAAAGCCCTGGTATAGCAGTAAAACTAGCAATTGGTTGTTGACCGTATGCATTTGACAGAAGTATGCATAGGCAAAAGGTATTTAGAAAGAATTTCATGTTGAGCTTCATTTCAGTGAGTGATTTGTTCGAATTAATCTTTTGCAAAATAAGTCATTTTTTTTATTTATTGTCACCCCCCAAGGGTTAGACTTATTGGTAAAACGAAATAGGAAATTTCTTCAATACCATTTTTTGATCCAGGTATCCATAGTGGCATGTTTCTTAACAAGCGCAGCGCTTCTTCATCACATTCAGAGCAGGAAGGTGCCATCGGTTCTAATATTTCTGCGCCAAAAATGCTTCCGTCGTAACGCACGCCGAATTTAAGGTAGATTTTACCTTGCAAGTTCATTTCACGCGCATAATCAGGATAGTTATAATTTTTTGCTATCCATTGAAAAATTGATTCCATGCCACCTGGAAAACTTGCTTCTCTGTAAAGAACTTCAGTTTCTGGATTTTCAATTTCTTTACCCGATTCATCCCAATATTTAATGGTTGCCTTATCCTCTGCTATGATCGGAGGAATACGTTCCAAGAACAATTGACCGTTGTTGTGCCACATTTTAACATGCCAATTATCCATTTGATACTTCATTTGCCCGTCTTCGTACCAACCATGAATTTTTCCAGCAATTGTATCTTCATCAAAATTGGCACTCCACTTCAACAAACCGTTATCATACCATTCTTTGCAATCTCCAGTCAACTTTCCAGCGGTGTAAAAATCTTCCTTAACAATCTGACCTGATTCATTCCATTTTTTAAAGGTTCCATTTTTCAAAAAGTTTTCATAGTTTTCTTCCGTAAGTAACTGTCCATTGGAAAACCATTCTCGATTCAAGCCATCCTTCTCCCCATGGTAATAATTGAATTCTTGAATCAATTGGCCAGTCTTATTCCAAAATGTAAATTTCCCATGTAGTTTGCCATTTTGGTAATTACATTCACTAGAAATTTGACCGTTATCATACCATGTCTTGAAGTTACCTTCAAGAAGTCCGTTATTATATTCGGCTTCTGTTCTATGTTGACCATCTTCGAATGTATCATACACAACACCAGTTATTGGTCTCTTGGTTAATTTATGAACAAGTGTTCCCCATTTATCTTTTGTTTTAGATGTATGGTAATTTTTCTGTCCAAAACAATAAGTATTTGTGAGAAGGAAAACAATTATGTAGTAGTTTAACTTCATACAATAATTTTTAATTTAATCCACATAGCTCAACTTCAACATGTTAGAGCCTCCCATTTCTTTGAGTGGGATTGATGCGATGTTGATTACAATATCACCAACTTCAAGAAGCTTCATTTTCTTAAGCATCGATTTAATATCTGCAATCGTATCATCTGTGCTCACTTGTTTGTCGTAATAAAATGCCTTAACCCCCCAAATTAAATTCAATTGCGTTAATATTTGTTGGTTGCTAGTGAATACATATATTGGTGCTTGAGGCCGTTGTGATGCAATTTTATAGGCTGTATATCCTGAGAAAGACATGGTTAATATTGCCGCAGCCTCCACGCGTTGAGAAAGACGACATGCATTAAAACAGATAGAGTCAGAAATGAATCTGGAATGGTTTTTTTCAGGAAGCTCTTCTTTATTATAGATGCCTTCAAATTTTTCCATTTCCGTAACAATATTCGACATCGTTCTGATTACCTCTACTGGAAATTTACCAACAGATGTTTCACCAGATAGCATCACTGCATCGGCACCATCTAAAACAGCATTGGCAACATCGTTAACTTCTGCTCTAGTCGGACTGATATTGGTAATCATACTTTCCATCATCTGTGTTGCAACAATGATCGGCTTGGCATGCGTAATACATTTTTTAACGAGCATTTTTTGAATAAGCGGCACGTTTTGATAAGGAACTTCAACACCTAAATCTCCGCGCGCTACCATAAGGCCATCGCTTTCTTTTACGATTTCATCAATTTCAGTAAGTGCTTCTGGTTTTTCAATTTTAGCAATGACTTTCGCTTTACATTTTTTAGCAGCGATTAACTTTTTGAGTTCAATAATATCTTGTGCACATCTTACAAAAGACAATCCAATCCAATCAACATTTTGTTCCAATGCAAATGATAAATCCTCAATGTCTTTTTCAGTGAGCGAAGGCATCGATATTTTTGTATTAGGAAGGTTTACGCCTTTTTTAGAGGACAATATCCCACCGTGAATTACCCTGGCTTGAAAGGATTTAGAGCCATCGGTGCTCACAACCTCCAATGTTATTTTACCATCATCTAATAAAATACGCTCACCTGCATTAACTTCAGCTGGTAATTTTTTATAGTTAATTGAAAAGGAACCTGCCGTTCCAATTACTTTTTCCGTACCAATAGTAACGATCTCATCATTTTTGAGAAGCACACCATTATTTTCCATTTCATTGGTGCGAATTTTTGGACCCTGTAAATCTGCGAGAATAGCCACATTCATTCCTGTTTCATCGTTTAATTCCCGAATGATTTGAATAATGTTTGCATGATCTTCATAGGAACCATGGCTGAAGTTTAAACGACAAACATTCAAACCTGCATCAAACATTTCTTTCAATGTTCGCTTGTTATTACATGCCGGCCCCATGGTCGCAACAATTTTTGTTTTTTTCATCATTAGTTAAAAACTATATTTTCTGTGGATTGAATTTCTTCTGGATTAAACATAAAAGTTCCAAGAATACTAGGAATGTCTCTGAGTTGATGTGTTAGCTCATCCGGATCGATGATGTGATTTTCAAATAAAAATAAGAAGAAATCAATGCCAGGTTTTTCTGGAATAAGCAATTTTCCCTTGCTTTTATTTTTTACTAAATAATACTCAGTTAAACAATCCTCATCTTTGAATTGATAAAGTGAATGCGCAGATACTTGAACTCCTTTTTTATTAACAACAATATAATCTTCATCCGCTTTGGTGAGTTGAATACGCAACAATTCATTGATCCCCCAAGCCACTCGATAATCGTTATGATGCGAGCAAATCCCAATCATGTCAAATTCATAATCTTGCTCAAATAGTAATGTATGTTTTTTACTTTTTGTCATTTCAATTTCTCGCAATGCAAATTTAAGGAATAACCATTGAGCAAATAAGCAGATTTAAGCCAGATATGAAAATTCATTGAACGATAATATGTTAATATCACAATAATATTGTTTTAGAAACCACGTCAAATCGGTTTGAAATTCTTCAAGTATTTTTTATTCATAATTCTTGCATTTTGAAATAAATTAGTAATTTTACACTGTATCTCAAACAGAAGGAAATGAGTGTTTTTGGAATCGTATTGTTTTTACTAATCGCCGGAATGGCGTTTTGGTTGTTATTGTTCTTACTCGGTTTTATTGTTCCTTATTGGATTACTTTAGGTGTTTTTGAAAAATTGCGCCCAAAAAGAATCTTTGAAGAGAAAGAAGATTAATTGTCTTACAAATTATATTTAAAGGCTGTTTCGAATGAAGCGGCCTTTTTTGTTGTTGGTCACTGATGCTGAAAGCATTTTCCACTGGGGTCTGTTGTTTTTCGTTTGCAGCGTGTTCCAGATTGCGTGATAGCGGAGCATTGAATGGAGGTAGTGTTATCTGTATCTTTCTTTTCAATAGGACTGGATATTTGTTTATCTGTTCCGTTCCAGTTCCAACATGATGTGCACGTAGTACTTTCTATTTTCGACTCCACATCATCAGGTAGATTCGGGAAAAAATTTATTCCAGTAAAATTTTCAACGCTGTCAATGCTTACAGCATGACTGTTCAATGCATCCTTTGAACCCTCATTTTTTAAAACAAACCCAATAGCATTGTGCGCACCGTTAAAATGGGTGTAAATGACTTTATAGTAATATCCCGGAACAGCAACCTTGTTCGTTCCGATAGTTTTAAGTCCAGTTTTTAAAACAGGTCCGGTTACTACATAAAGGGAATCGTATTCTACCGCCCAATCTCTTACCAATTCTTCAAGTCTTTTCCAAATTCCTCTATTAAAACTCGGGTCTTGTGGGCTCATATTACTGAAATAGAACGACTCTTGCATGGTAATTTCCGACCAACCCATATCAGCAGCAGGAGCCAAATGTCCTCTGTCATAACCTGAATTGGCATAGTCACTATTGGTTGCTGATCCTGTTTTAACTTTTGGATCTTCTCTAAAGTTATCCGAGCGTTCATATAGACTTACCGTTTCTGCTGCTGTAAGTTGATAGGCTACCCATTCGGCTTGCTCGAAAGTTTCATTGTATTTTAAAGTATAAGCCTCATGTTTGATGATTTGATCGTCATTTGAATATGCTGGAATTTCAATGTTTTCATAAAGAATCTTCGAGGTATCATCCAGTAGTGTTATTGATGGCAAATTTTCTAAATTCTTCTTGGTGAAATTTTCAGTTCCGATAGCCAATTTCTTATCCTTAACCGAATCATTCCCACATGAAACAAAAACGGCTAAACTGAATAAGTAAATTGAAATTATTGTATTTGTATAATTTTTCTTTTTCATCTTTTAAGTTAAATCCAAACCTTTGAGCCTTCAGAACAATTCTGACAAATATCGATTTCTTTTCTATTAGAAAAAACTTGTCTTCTGAAACCCTTGTAGGCTTCACTTTTCCAGATGCTTCGGAAACGATCTTTTTTGATATCTCCTAATTGATACTGCGCATCTTTATCAAAGCAACAGGGGACCAATTTACCATCCCAAGTAAATACACTTCCTGACCACATTCTCCAGCAATAGTTTCCTAATTTGTATTTGAGGACATAGCTTCCATCAGCTTTTTTACGGTACCTCGAATATGCCTCGTTTTCGGGCATTAGTGGGTTTCCATTTTTGTAATCATATAGTTGTGCAGTTTTAATTCGGACTTCATCTACACCCATGTCTTTTCCCAATTTAAGCACATTTTCGATTTCATGCTCGTTGGGAGCTACTGCAAGAATTTGAAAGATAAGGTAGGGTGTTTGGACACCAAGCTCTTTTTTTGCTGATACCAAATGTGCAGTTGCTTCCAATACCTTGTTGAGTTGCCCATGAACCCGGTAGTTTTCGTAAGTTTCTTGGGTAATTCCGTCAATAGAAATGATCAGCCTGTCCAAACCGGAATTTACAATTTCTTCCGCCTTTTTGTCATCAATAAAATGAGCATTTGTTGATGTTGCTGTGTAAATTTTATGATGCTTTGCCTCTTTGATCAAATCTAAAAATTGTGGATGTAGAAATGGTTCTCCTTGAAAATAGTAATTGATGTAAAAGACATGACGTTTAACATCTGCCAATATTTTTTTATGCAAATCAAGATCTAATTTACCTGTTGGTCTACTGAACTGCTTGAGTCCACTGGGGCATTCCGGACAGCCCAAATTACAGGCAGTGGTGGGCTCAATTGAAAGCGAAAATGGCATGCCTAAATGCATGGATTTTCTGAATAATCTTGATGTGAAATAAGAAATATTAAGAAGAAAAATATTCCAAATCCTTAGGAAAGTAAGGTGCTTGATTATACGTAAACTATCCTTAAAACCGGCTGATTTCGACATAAATTAATACAATCCAATACCTAGTGAAATTCCAAATCGGTTTTGAATACCATGTTTCTCAAGGAATTCAGCCTTAACTATATCCTGTAGGTTTATTCCGTAAAAATCACCTTCATTGAGATTCAATCGTTCGTAATGAAATCCGACGGTTATGTAATTTTTCCAATCTTTTCTAGAGCGAGAAAAGGATTGTGTTTTGCATGATGACCTGAAAGTAAAGGGTTTAAAATAAATGGATCCACTATTCACCTTCCAAAAATCGAAAAAGGCAAAATCGGAATCCAGATTATCAATATTTGGGTCATCGTAGTAACCATAGATTGGAAAACTACAATAGCCTCGTTTCAATTCAATCATGAAGCCCCCAAAAGATCTTGGAAACGGAGAAAATGCAACACCAATTCTTCCGAAATAATTGCCTTGAAAATTTTTATTTTCAACATTGTTTATTGCGTTTTTAATCATTTCCGCTTTAGCAAAATCTTCAGGTGTTGTAATGTTAGGAAGATATGCAGCATTGAAATCATCTTGAAACTCCTTAGAAGGTGCCCAGGCATTGAATCCTTTCCATCCTTTGAAATCTACACTTACACCGAGAATAATTTTTTTCGAAAAAAGTCTACCTAAGTTAAATCCTACTTGGCCGTAAATACCGTTGGCGCGAAAGTCAGTTTGAATAGGAGCATGAACATAATGTGCTCCACCATAAAAATAGCTATTAGAAGACGATGTGTCAGCTTTGAGGAATTCAAGGTATGAAGGTTTCTGAGTAAAACTAGCTTTGCTAGTGAAAAGACAAAGAATTAAAATGCTGCTTTTTTGGAGTAAACGATTCATAGGGAATTGAATTTGGTTAAAAGTAGCGATTATTTTAAAAACCAAAAAAACGCAAGATTATTCCATTTGTTACCTCAAGAGGTTTACATGTCCAGTTAATACCTTTCGGGCATCTTTTTTCTCACACGAGACATAGCTTATCACATAAGCATAAATGCCATCTTGAACCCTAGTTTCGCCTTGCGTTCCATCCCAACCAATTTTAGGGTCATTGGTTTCGAACACCAATTCTCCCCAACGATTGAATATTTTCATGTTCCATTCCTCAACTTCAAGAGCAAATTTGCCATTAAAGATATTGTTGAATTCATTTCCATCGGGAGTGAAAGTATTGGGAACAAAAACGATAAAGGGCTCGATATACAATTCCTGAAAACTGGAATCTCTACAGCCAAATTCATTAATGGCAACTTGCATTGGGCGATGCCAACCGCTGTTTTGGTAGTTGTATACCATATTGGCTTGAAATCCAAAAGGTCCTTCATCATCAAACCAGTAGAAAATACTGTCAGCGCCAATTGATGCATCCGTAAAGGTTACTTCAGGATTGCAAATATCAGTAAGTTTTGGATTCACATTGAATGCTGAAACTGGGGATGGATGTATGGTGACGGCATCCTGTTGCAATTTAAACAAGGTATCAATGCACCCCTCAGTTGTATAAATGCCTAGTGAAACGGAATACATCCCAGGTAAAAGATATTCGTGATTCGGATTTTGTAGTGATGAGGCACCGCCATCACCGAAATCCCAAGAATAGAATATAGGTGAATCAGCAACACTCAAGTCTGTAAATTGAACTAAAGCAGGGGCACACCGCGGTCCAGGTTCGATTCTAAAGTCTATTGTTGGCTCCCGATAAATGAAGATGCTACTCGTAGCAGTTTCAGAACAACTATTAAAGGAAGCAGTGAGCGTAATTGGTATGATGCCGAAGGTGTCAAAAACCACATTAAATACATCAAGATCCGTTGAAGATGCTATGGAGGCATTTGGCCCAAAATTCCACAGGAATTCTGTAATGGAAGGTCCTGTCATGCTTCCGTCAAAATCAAAACTGTTTCCAACGATGCAAAGTGAATCGTCATGGGTAAATGAAATTGATAAAGGTTCGTAAACTGTAATTTGTTGAGATGTTGTGTCAAAACAACCGCTTGTTGAACCTCCTATTAAAGTTATGGTGTAGGTTCCTCCAGCTGGAAAAGTAAAAGAGGGTTCAAAGACATTGCTTGTATCGGAAAGGACTCCCGTTACACCAAAATCCCAATGATGATTTAATGTTCCAATGGAGTTATTACCAAAAGGAATGGTTAATCCATTACACTCAAAATTCACAGGTAATTCTATTGCAGCCGTTGGCTCCGGAAATATGTAAATGGAATCCTCATAAGTGGTTTCACAATCCCCAAAAGAAGCGGTTAAACTTACCGGCGTAAAACCAGAATTAGCGAAATTAATATTGTTTACATTTTGAGTTGTTGCTGATAATATTGAAGCCGTTGGACCGAAATTCCATTCAAAAGCAGTATTTGCAGGACCGTCGGTTACCCCAAAAAAGTCAACCAAATTGTTTAGTATACAAATGGAGTCACTTGCTGTATAGGAAACGTTAAGTTCATTATTGACAGTAACAGTCATGTAAGCTGTATCTGTGCATGGCCAACCAGGATTTACGACAAGCATTGCTTCATAGGTTCCTGATGCTGGATAGGTAAAAGTTGGCTGAAAAGAAGTGCTTACATCTGTTGTAGAATTGGTAACCCCAAAATCCCATGCGTAATTAGTTCCTCCGTAGGAATCGTTTTCAAAGGCAACAGTTAAACCTTGGCAATAAGACACGAAAGTCGATAGTTGTTCTTGAGTCGGAAGCACAGCTTGCATCGTGATAACACAATTGAAGACCCTGAACAAAAAGTCACGAATGGTTTCGCCAATTAAAACACCATTTCTGTATTCTTGTACGCGAATTCCCACAACGAATAAGCCAAGCATCTGAGGTGAAGCAGTTAAAACTCCAGTGTTTGGGTCAATTGATATAGTTGCACCTGGCCCAAGCGGATTTGCGGCACTAAAACTACCTGACCAAGTTACAGGGAAATAGGGTGGGCCAGGAGGAGGAACTGGAGCCGGTGCTGCTGAAGAGGCACCATCATAAGGCGTAATTAAAGAATAAACCAATTGGTCACCATCAGGATCAGTGGCTGAATGGTCGAAAATCAAATCATCATTATTACATAAAAGTAGCGGTGGATAATTTGTAAATCTCGGACTACTATTGTTTGAGGCACCAGTTTCTGAGCCAGGGACATGGGCTACCAAAGTAATACCTGTGTCGTCTGGCTGTACGAGATTGGTAATGTTCGGTCCACGGCAACAACGTTGATAGGTAACAGTGTACCCACCAGGAATAGGGGGGAGGTTAACAACAACCGTATATACTGCTTTTTCAACGCAAATATTAGTTGGAGGAGTTACACATGGATTGTTGAAAACAACCGGTAGGATAATGCTTCCAGGAAATGGAACACTAAGCGTTAAATATGGTGATGAGTTGTTTTGGGTATAAATTCCTAGTGAAAGCGGATCATCATATGCAGCCCCGGTAGATAAGCAGTCTCGATAAAGAGTAATATAAAATCTGTAATTGTTGTTGCCTAAATAGTCGTAGTAGATATCACCGCCAACGATGTGTGAGCCAAACAATTTATTGGCACACAAAAAGAAGAATAGGAGCAACAAATTTTTCATATCAAACAAGACGTAAAATTAAGTTAAATGTTGTCTGCATTTCTTAAAGAGATGTTAATTCAATCAAATAGCGTTTTTAAAAGTGAAATTCAATTCTTTTTCAAGTTTCTCGGAAGAAACGATTTTTCCTGTACCGATGCTTTCTGTAAATTTTGGAGGAACCATATTTCTGGAAATTGCTGACTTCGTATAATATTCCTCACGGGATGGATGATTAGGATAGCAAACATTGAAAATAACATTTGTTTTTTCAGCATGAATGAGTTGAATAATTGCTCGTATTACATCGTCGCGGTGTACTAAGTTTACGACCTGACTCCCATTTTCCAATGTTTTTCCAGTCAAATGTTTTACCGGATGCCTTTCCTCCCCAATTAATCCTGCCAATCTTAGAATGATGAAATTTTTTCCTGAATTTTCCAGAGCTTTTTCAGCAAGTGAAACAGAATGATTTTGGATTAAAGGACTTTCCTCAACTACCAATCCTTCGATATTTTCATAAACACCTGTTGAACTGGTAAAAAGAATCCTGCATTTTTCCGGAGTGTTTTGAGCAATTTCCTCTACAGCCTTTGAATAGTTATTTATACCAGTAGGAGGAAGGTTGAAAACAATGATGTCTAATGCATCAAACCATTCAGGAAAATTATTTATGTTGTTTGCATCATACTGCCACGGAAGAATTCCGTCAGAACGCATTGTATTTATTTTCGCAATATGCCTTGAGGATGCATATACCTTGTAACCTTGATTTTTTAATTCCAAGGCAAGCGGTTTACCCAACCATCCGTAACCAATAACGAGACAATTCATTCAATAAAGTTAAAAACAAAGCAAAAAATTAAGCGCACAGAAAATGAATTTCAATTACATTTAAACCGTTTGATAATCCTTTTTGTTTAAGAACTATGAACAATTCGCTTAGAATCAAGTCCTTCGAAGAATACCAAGAAAAGTATGCACAAAGTGTAAGTAATCCAGATGCTTTTTGGAATGATGTTGCCAATCAATTCAGTTGGTCAAACAAATGGAGTAAAGTATGTGATTGGAATTTTACCAAACCTGATGTAAAATGGTTTGTGAATGCACGATTAAACATTACCGAAAATGTGTTGGATCGACATCTGGAAACGAGAGGAAAGAAAACAGCGCTTATTTGGGAACCGAATCACCCTAAAGAAGTTGAAAAAAAATACACATATCTCGAACTTTATGAAGCTGTTTGCCAGTGTGCCAATGGGTTGAAACAACTTGGTGTTCAAAAAGGAGATAGGGTTTGTATTTATATGCCGATGATTCCTGAATTGACCATTACAGTATTAGCATGTGCTAGAATAGGTGCAGTACATTCTGTGATTTTCGCTGGTTTTTCCGCTAATGCAATAGCCGATCGTGTTAATGACGCTCAAGCAAAATTGATTGTTACTACAGACGGATTAAATCGTGGCGCGAAACAAATCGATTTAAAATCCATTATAGACGAGGCACTGGAATCATGTCAATCGGTTAAATCTGTTTTGGTATTCAACGCACTTGGTTCATCGGTTAATATGCAAGCTGAAAGAGATTTTTGGTGGTCGGATGTCGTAAATCATCAAGAGAAATCGTGTCCAGCTGAGCAGATGGATGCTGAAGATATGTTGTTTATCCTCTACACTTCAGGTTCAACAGGAAAACCAAAAGGTGTGGTGCATACATGTGGGGGTTACATGGTTTACACTGCTTATACCTTTCAGAATGTTTTTCAATACGAGGAGGAAGATGTATTCTGGTGCACGGCTGATATTGGCTGGGTAACAGGACATTCTTACATTGTTTATGGACCCCTACTTTCTGGCGCAACCACAATCATGTTTGAAGGAATTCCAACCTATCCAGACCCAGGAAGATTTTGGCAAATTATTGATAAATACCAGGTGAACCAATTTTTAACTGCGCCAACGGCAATTCGATCTTTGATGGCTTTTGGCGATGCGCATTTGGAACCTTATGATTTGAGTTCATTAAAAGTTATTGGTTCCGTTGGTGAGCCAATTAATGAGGAAGCATGGAAATGGTATTATTCCAATGTCGGTAAAGAAAAATGTGCTGTTGTTGATACATTTTGGCAAACTGAAACAGGTGGAATCATGATTTCCGGTTTGGGCCATATTTCTCCAATGAAGGCCACCTATGCAGGCTTACCGCTACCTGGAATTCAACCGGTTCTTTTGGATCAATCTGGTAAAGAATTGACCGAAGCCAATGCTGAAGGATATTTGTGTATTAAAGCGCCTTGGCCATCAATTCTCCGCACAACTTTTGGCGATCACGAGCGATGCCGATTGACCTATTTCTCTCACTACGATGGCTATTATTTTACCGGTGATGGTGCAAAAAGAGATGAAAATGGAATGTTTCGAATTATTGGCAGAATAGATGATGTGATTAATGTTTCGGGTCATCGTTTTGGAACAGCAGAAATTGAAGATGCAATCAATACCAATGAACATGTTGTTGAATCAGCCGTGGTAGGTTATCCTCACCCAATAAAAGGGCAATCGATATATGCTTTTGTTGTGCTGGAAGCAGATAGTTCCAATTCAGAAACTACAAAAGCCGACATCATTCAAACCGTTGCTAAAGAAATTGGTCGGATTGCCATACCTGAGAAAATTCAGTTGGTGTCGGGTTTACCTAAAACCCGTTCTGGAAAAATCATGAGGCGCATTCTCAGAAAGGTTGCTGAAGGCGATGTTTCCAATTTGGGGGATACAACAACACTTTTAGACCCTGCTATTGTTCAAGAGATTATTTCAAATGCCATTCATTAATTTTACGAGATATTTAAAATATGAATTATTCTAGGCGATTTATTTATTTCAGTTGGTTAACACTGATATTTATCTATTTGGTAGTTGTTGCTGGTAGTTTTGTTCGAATAACTGGAAGCGGAATGGGTTGTCCGGATTGGCCGAAGTGTTTTGGACAATGGGTGCCTCCTACCGAAATCAGTCAACTCCCAGAGAATTATAAAGAGATCTACCTGGAGAAACGGGAGAAAAAATTGAATAAGTTTTGTTCCTTCTTGAACAGTTTAGGGATGGAAGCAACCGCCACGAAAATTAAAAATGATCCAACTGTTTTTCAAGAAGAAGATTTTAATGCCAGTAAAACCTGGACCGAATATTTAAACCGTTTGATCGGCGCATTAGCAGGCGTATTTATGTTTGCCGGATTTGTATGGATGTTTCTATATTATAGAGCCAAATCATTACTCCTACTAACAGGTTTGAATCTGGTATTAATGGGCATTGAAGGTTGGTTCGGTTCGATTGTAGTTGCTACAAACTTAGTTCCATGGACCATAACGGTTCATTTGTTTTTGGCTTTGGTTATTATCGGAATCCAGCTTTTTATTGTACACAAGATAAGCCCTATCCAAAGGAGGAAAATCGTCTTAACACCTTTATTAAGATGGCTTACTTTTATTGTGTTCTTTATTACTTTTTATCAGATGTTTTTGGGAACCCAAGTAAGGGAATACATTGACGAGTTGACCAAACAAGGATTTGGTCGGGACTCATGGACAGATCGATTGGGTTGGGAATTTCTTATTCACAGAAGCTTTTCATGGTTGGTGTTAATCCTGATGACGGTAATGGTTTGGAAAAATGAAAAAGGTAAAAAAATCGTTGTTTTACGCTGGGCTTATGTTATTCTTGCCATTGAATTAATCTCTGGAGTTTTGCTCGCTTATGCTGATATGCCAGGTTTGGTACAAACAAGTCATTTGATTTTTGCAAGTCTATTATTTGGTATTTTGTTGATGGCCATTTATCGCTTGCGTTCGAAAGCTTGGTAGAAATTTTTAAAAGATACTTTTTGTTTGTTGCGAGTTTGTTATATTTGCAACCCGAATCATCGGAAAAAGAATAAAATTGAAATACTGTTACTTCATGTAACATGGTCCTATAGCTTCCACCTGGCTTCGCAACGGCGGACAGGCAACATCGCTATAGGAGATAAATTGAAATACTGTTACTTCATGTAACATGGTCCTATAGCTCAGTTGGTTAGAGCAACAGACTCATAATCTGTGGGTCCACAGTTCGAGCCTGTGTGGGACCACCAGTAAAAACAAAGCCTCACGAAAATGTGGGGCTTTGTTTTTTTAAAATAGTAGGGTTCTTGGTAGGGTGTCATTCGAAAATTCTTACATTTTTTGCTCTTGCAAGAATGCGTTCATCAAAATAATGGTTCCATAGTACTTGCATTCCATTATGTGAACTAAATTTAACCACATCTTGACCTAACTCGCTCCCCATATAAGTTAAGTATGTTTTACGTAGAATGTTGAATTGTTTAGGTGTTATTTCTGGGTAACACTGCTGGTAATAGTGCGAAAAACCCTTTGTTAATGCACTCATTATTGTTTTTATCTTGACAGTTCTGTTAGGGTCAATAATAAATGTGGGTTCGCCAATTTTTTCTTTCCAGCCTAATTCATGTAGAATTTTAGTTAATTCTTCACCAACTGGAATATACTTTCTTTTGTATTTTTTACCCGTCAAACGCTCAACTTTGAGGTTGTCCGTAATTATCATGTAATCATTTGTGTTCTCAATTTGAAAAATGTTCTGCCACTGCAAAGTGGCAAGTTCTTCTCTTCTTAAACCCGTGTAGAGTGCTAATTTGAATCCAGGGACTAAATAGGGTCTATACAAGTTCTTGTGCTTGTTCGTTGTTCCATTTAGTGGACGAATAGGGTCCATAGTTTCAACTGCATTACAAACATTTTCGAATTCAGTTTTTGTTATTGCACGAACTGTATTTTCATGTGAGACAAGTTTGACATCGAGAAAAGGGTTGTACATATCAATTTTATGTCTTTTAATAACATAATCAATCCATAATCTCATAATTCTTAAAGGTCCATTCCATGTACCTTTGGAGTATTGACTTCGAATTTTTATTACCCACGCACCCACATGTTCCTCATTCAATTGTTTAATGTTAATCGTCTTAACATTAAAACCAGAATCCTTCATTATTTTAAGAAATTGACCAACGTAAAACTCAATGCTCTTTAAATATTCAGTTGAATATGTTTCTTGCATATGAATAGGCACGTTAATTCCATGTTTAAAGTTTAGAAATTTATTTGCAGCATCCAGAACAGTTAATTCATCTGGTTCCTTTATGTAAAATTGTTTTATCCCGTTTTGGACATTCTTTTTGAATTCAATTGCCAGAGCCAGTGCTTCAGTATAATTTTTCGTTTTGTATGTAGTTTTTTGAGTTCCGTTTGAAAGGTAAATGAATGACTTGTATGTTTGCGACTCTGAGTCATGAGGACAAAGGTGAATTGTGTCAAAATTGTAAAGTTTTGGACATTTTGAACAGAAGACTCTTAATCCTTGACTATTCTTATTTAACGTTAGTGACTTCGACTTCATACTGAATTTTTTATGTTATGAAAAAAATGTTTTTTCTCCAGGCTTTTTTTTGTGGTTTTTCTTGGAACTCCTTTCATCTACAGGTGGAATTATTAAAAAAACTGCTTTGAGAATTGCTTTATCATTGCATTTAGCCTCAAAAATCTCTGGCCAAAAGGCAGGGTATGACTGTTTTAATTCCTCCGCTAATTCGAGAGCATTGCTTAAATTAAGAAACCACTTGTTTACAACCCATTCACCAAGCTCCTTTCGAAAAGGAATATTCTTTGACTTTAGCCAGGCCTTTATGGAGCGGTAATCGGTTCGGTTAATTTGTGGCCCTAGGTCCTTTAATAGAATTCTTTCATCAATTATTGACATATTAAATTGGTATTGGTTCGATTCTGGGCCGAAGCCCAGAGGCCTTACCAATTTTCCTTTACTCTTATTTCTTTGGTCTTTATTGCTTTTTTATTTATAATTTCTGTCACAAAACAATACACATCTTTCTGCATCCATTCATTATAATATGTTCTTTTCGAGGAACGCTTCCCCTGAAATAATAAACCTTGTGAAGTTTCTTCAATCTTCACAATTTTATAAAATGTTCGGGTGTTATTAATCGTGAACACACATAAGAAATCACCAATTCTTGAGCCTGCAATTTTAACTTCAAGCTGTTGTTTTAAAATAAAATTCATATCAATTGTGTTAAAGTTTGATTCTAGTAAAAACATCATAAATTCATCAGTCTTTCAACCTTCCGAACGGTATTGACACTTTTCCCATATAGCCTGGCTCTTTTTCTTAGAGACAATTTTTCTCCAGACCTATAGCTTTTGACCAACTCAGAATGTTTCGCAACAAACTTTTTTATGTCTTCAACACTGCCTTCTGGACGGCCGAACGGGAGGCCTCCTCTTTGACGGGACTTTATTCCGCTCACAATCCTAGAGTTCCGCTCGGAAGACTCCATGGAATGTAAACTCGCTAAGACCGACAAAATCATCGAAGAAATCGCATTTAGAGTACCATCCTCGTTAAGCGTCTCTATGTTTCTCGCTTTCTCGTATACACTTACCTTAAGCTCCGCAAGTTTTTCAATTAGCGAAATACTTTGTCCTGTTTTTCGTCCAAGACGAGACAACTCCTGTACAATTACTTTATTAATTTTCCCTTGTTCCGCAAGTTGTTCTATTAGTTTTATAGAATCTCGGTCTTTGTTATTTTTACTTCCACTTCCAATTTCTTCTAACCGAAGTACAACTTCCCAACCACGTTCTAAACAAACTGCATCGAGCTCTTCTTTTTGACGTTGAGTGTTTTGTTCAGAAGTACTTACTCTAACAAGTTGAACAACTTTAATTTTCTTTGCCATTTTGTATCAAATTTTACTAGTGTTAAACTTGATACTCTAACCAATAAAATTTCAAAAATCACAAGTCAACAAAATCGGGGCTTTTCAAGGCCAAATTCAGTTCATCCTTATTTTGATACATCAAGGACTTCTTGATGACTTTTTACGTAATGAATTTATTTCCCCAGTTTGACAAACGAATACTAAGGGGAATTGAAAGGATATTCGGAAAAGGGTATTTAATGCTTTTTTAACTTTGCGCAAAATTGTTGCAGAATTGGTTTGATTCTCCACAGTTTCATTTACAGATTTGGTATCATCCAAAAGAACAAATCCCAATATTCCGCATTCCCCTCTTTTTCTTTCGAAAAACTTTGTGATATAGTTAATGACCTCTCTTATTGAAGATTCTACATGGCTGCAATGAAAAAGTTCTTTCATTTTACTATCTACTACATTATTCCATGCTGTTCTAATTTTGTCCTTTTCAAGCTCTTCATCTAAAATTAAGAGATGGACATGATAAAAAGGAAGTAGTTCTGTTTTGTACTTACCGTAAATTTTTAAAAGGCTCATGGTATTCATATCATTTCCTGGTAATACAGGCTCAATGCTGAGAATGGCTGGTATCTGAAATTCCTGAAGTAATGATGACAAATATTGCTGAACTTCTTCAGCATCAGAAAAATTTCCAGGAGGAAGCAACAACGTAAGAACTGAACTATTAGCTTTTGTCAAAGCGTGTGCCTCACAATATTCCATTGCCCTTGTATAAACATCATTTTTATTAATTCTTCTAATCCAATTTATTTCCATGTTACATTATTATATAGCGAGGCCAATAGGTGTTCTATTGAATACCTGCATCGGAGGAAGGTTTCTTGGCAAATTTTGCAAATGCAAAAAATGGTTAGGATTGTTCCTTACCGATAAATAGTTTAAAAATTTAAAAAAGGGGGAAATGAGAGGGGAGTCGAACCCCTACATTGGTATTTTGCCCAGCCCTGACTGCCAGCTACAACACGAAACTATTACAGAAAACATTAGGATGCAAATAAAAATGACGAAACTGGAAAATTTCCTGCTATTTACTATTATGAGAGAAGAAGTAACGATTGAAATCAATGGGGAGAAAATTCTGATAGGTTATTCCTCAATGTATTTCCCAGCCAACCATAGAGAACAAGAGCAAGGCTTGGTATTCAAATCATTGAGATTAGAGCCAATAGACAAAAACCAGGAGGGTGATATTTTTTATTTTCAGAACAAGAAAAAGCTCAAGTATGGTGAATGGAAAAATGATTGGTATCTTCTTCCAGAATATTGCTTTTTGAATACAGAAAGTCCTCTGATTGATTTATATATGTCAAGAAAATACAGTCGAAAAACTACTTTTGATGATATGGTCGAATATGTCTTTCGTCATCATTACTGGACTAACTAGAGAGAAAGCACCATCAAAAGTTCTTCATCTTTGTTGACTAGTAATAGGTAGCGAAGTTCTCCATTTTCAATAATTCTGTACACTTTGTTTCCAGGAAAGTCAAGACGGTCATAATCTAACTTCATTTCTGCAGTGGATAAGAAATCTCGGAATTCTGCAAGTGTCACATCTACCATTTGAGGGTTATTAGTATTACGTTCCACTATGTACATGGCTTTCATTACATAAAAATCGAGCTCACGATTATACATGCAATAATGTGTGTTAGGCCAAACATGTAAATGGCATTGAAGAGAAATTAGTTTAAAAATGATTGATTTATTAATGTGTTTTCCGAATAGGAGATAAGGCGGATAATACAAAGATTCATTTTGGGAATTAAGTAAAATCTGATTTGCCAATCCATCAATGCAGTGTATAGCGATTTCATTATTTGGGAGGTAGGCATTTCGGATTTTGATAAGTAGCATTTTGAAATGGAAATTAAGAAAATCATTAGGTAGGGTGGTGTAAATCTTGTTACCCTTAACTAAGTTTTGCTTTAGTAAAATAGAAAAAGCATCCACTCCATTATATTGATATGTCTTGTAAACAACCATTAATTTACAAAATACGAAAACTCCATGCCCATCACGTTATGAGCTACCTTGCCTTTGTAACATTTACCAGTATTGGTTGGTGGGAATTGAGTGCAATTCAGAAAATTCTGCTCTGCCTCCGCAAGAGAATCTGAAAAGTTAATTAGTAAAAATTGAATGTCAGAAATCCTCTTTTTGTGCGGCACACGGTTTTCGGTTGCTATTGCATTCAACCGTTGAACATAATTAAAATATACAGACAAGCTAAAAGTTAACTTTGTAAACCACGGGTAAAAATTTCTGTTTTCCATGTTCATCTAACAACTGGAATTTCAAAAATCACAGGAGCCAAACGACTACTCCTTAGTTGAATCAATCATGTACTTTGCTGAATCTGACAAGAAAGTAATCTCATCGGAACGTTCCAGAGTAATTTCAAAAAGTTCAGCCGAAGCAAAGTAATTATCGCTCACCAATCTCATGTCGTCTCTTCTGAACAGCAAGGTGTTTTCATTCTCATCCCCCTCATGTTCATTCACGAAAAAGATGAATTCCTCGGTTTCAACTGCTCGTTGATACACACCATTCCACTTTTCAATTTTTTGAGTTGATGGAGCTATTGTTTGAGGAGTGAATCCATCAAATGGGACGACAATTGTGTTTGAATTTCCTGCGTTCATATTTCTCTAACAATTGAATTTTCAAAAATCACAGGAGGCTTATTTTATTCTTTTGTAAAAGCGGCAAAAGCTTCATGTGGAGTTTTATTTCCGAAGTCAGTATTAAAACCAGTCATAGCCTTGTCAAAGTGTGGGTTCCTTTGATTTGCTTTCATTAAATCCAAGTGAGCCGTATCTTTGTAAACTTTAAACGCCTCTTGCGCTGTCTTGTTGCTCATTTGACCGTTTCTGTAAGCAATAGCATTGTTTAAGGCTGTATTTATTTGACCACTTAATCCTGCAGAATTCATCTTAGCATCAGACCAAGCACAGATAAATGCCCAAAACATTGGACCACCAACAAACACTACATAAAGATTATATGGAACTGTGTCATAACCATATGTGTTACGCACTCCAACCATGCCCCAATCACCAAAAATTAAGTATGATACAACCATATATACTGCTATAAGTAGTACAGTAAATCTTGCTGGAAGGACAAAAAACCAGTAATTCAATATTTTTAAAAGCCAAAGAAATAATCTCCAAATAGGCCTCATATACTTTTTTCATCTCTAACAAATTGGTTTTCAAAAATCACACGGATTTATTGTCTTTTCAAATTATCTCCCCCACTTTCTTGTGGAGACCAATTTCCAGAATCCGAAAATAAAATCTGCCCGCAACAATTTCCTATTTTTGAAATAGGTCATATCCCCTTCCTCAAGTAGGGATAAATTATTTAGCATTCTATTGAATGTAGTTCGTGGCACTCCAAGAAACTCAAGAGCCTCAGTGTGTTCCAAATACAGTATTCCATTTATTACGGTAAAAACAAGGTCTTTTCTTAGTTCGCTATTTTCCATTTTGTTGTGTTTAGGTACACTAATAAATAGAAAGAACTTTCCCATATTCGGCTTACACCTCAAAAAAATGTTGGTTGTATAAACAACTTTAGAAGTGAGGGTTTCGTGCATCGTGTGGGACTTAAAATAAGTCAGGTAATTACCTTACCATCAATTTTAATCAAATTGGTCTTCTATTTCGTTTGATAAGGCGAACCGAGATTCTTATTTAAAAGTCTATATAACGTACTATCCGAGCGACCTAAAATTAGCCCCTTTTTTAACAAAATTAACCAAGCAGTTCTTTACCCTGGGTGATTTTTGAAATTCATTTTGTTAGAGCTGCATGGAAAAGCAACTCAAAGATGAGATTTTGGAGGCTCTGGCTAATTTCACAGGAACTGAGCAGATATGGGAGCACCGCACTTTTGCGGGTTCAATTTACTTAACCGATGGGTGCAATTTTTTAAGAGAAAAGGCTCAATGCCGTTGGTTGTTTGATTTGATTTTTAGCTTCCAACAAAAGCTCAAAAATGAGGATTTTCAATGCTGGAAATTAGTTCGTCTAAAGAACAATGAGTTCGAAATAAAGTGTCTTAATGGTGATGAAAACTTTCTCGTTGGCCAACATATTCCATTTTCCGATTTTGTGTTGGATGAGTTGACTATTTGGGTAATTCGTGATAGGGAATTAATTTGTCTCTTACCAACTGAATACTAATGGTGAACGAATAATTTTGGGTAATAAGTTAGTTCATTATGTCTAAAGCTACCAATATATCATTCTAATAGGATAATAATCCATTTTAATTTATATTTTTAAAGTTCATAATTCTATAAAATGAACTGCATTAAACGAATTCTCAAGGAACAAGGACGTACCCAAAAATGGCTGGCGATTCAGTTGAACCGCAGTCAAAATACGGTATCCAATTGGTGTTCGAATCACACTCAGCCGACTGTTCAGGACTTGTTTTTAATCGGAAAATGTATAAATACTAATCCGAAAGACCTATTGTTAGACAGCGATAATCTACCAAATATTGAGAAATGAATATAGCCCAAATTGAAACCAAGCTTAAAAACAGTGTTGAATACTTCAATCAATTTGAGTTCATCTATGAATTACTTGAGGCCTACAACTTACCGAAGGCTTCAATCACCCGATTGAGAAAAGGAAACCTCAATCTTTCTAAGAATCAAGATGAAATAATTTGGAAGAAAAAGCTTCATTTCAAAGAGGAGTTTATGTTCGACCTACATGAGACTATCATTGCTCTCAAAGGAAAAATTAAACACGGTGAACGTTTCATAATTGTAACAGATTACAAGACCATATTGGCTATTGATACTGTTACGGAAGACAAGTTAGATTGCAAGCTCCAGGACCTACCAAAGCACTATGATTTCTTCTTGCCTTGGGCTGGAATGGAGAAAACTACACATGCCAACGAAAACCCTGCGGATGTTAAAGCAGCGGAGCGCATGGCTAAGTTGTTTGATGAAATCAAGAAAGAGAATCATGATGACTCACCAGAATTCTTGCATAGTTTAAATGTTTTACTATCCAGATTACTATTTTGCTTCTTTGCAGAGGATACTAATATTTTTGAAGAGGGTCAGTTTACGAATACTTTGAGTTCACATACCTCCTCAGACGGGTCTGACTTGGATGAATATCTGAGTCTACTATTCGAAGTCCTCAATACTCCTGTTAATAAGAGAAAAGATGTACCACGGTTTCTTGAATCTTTCCCATATGTTAACGGTGGATTGTTTAAGGACAAAATTATAACTCCTAGGTTCAATCGTAAATCTCGGCAAGCCATTATTGATAGTGGAGAACTTGTATGGTCCGCTATTAATCCTGACATCTTTGGTTCAATGTTTCAAGCTGTTATTTCAGTGGACCAGAGAGGAAGTCTTGGGCAACATTATACCTCTGTTCCAAATATCATGAAGGTCATTGAACCTTTATTCCTTAACGAACTCAGAGAAGAATTTGAAAAAGCCAGGGGGAATGTTAAAAAACTGAATGACCTAACAAAGCGGATTCAAAATATTAAGGTATTTGATTCGGCATGTGGCTCAGGCAATTTTTTAATCATTGCGTATAAGGAGCTCCGAAAATTGGAAATAGAAATATTTACAGAAATAGATAGAGCCCAAGGGACATACACAGCGCAGTTTTCTCTAATAACACTTAACAATTTCTATGGTATAGAGCTGGATGATTTTGCTCATGAAATTGCAAAGCTCGCTCTTTGGTTAGCAGAGCATCAGATGAACATGGAGTTCTTCCAGGCATTCGGAAAAACTAATCCAACACTTCCACTAAAGGATGCTGGTCAAATCACATGTGGGAATGCATGTCGTTTAGACTGGGAAAAGGTTTGTCCAAGAAAAGAAGGAGAAGAAGTATATATATTAGGTAATCCGCCATATTTAGGAACTCGAAATCAAGATAAAGAACAGAAATCAGACATAGATTACGTTTTTAAAACATTTTCAAAAAGGAGGAAACTTGATTACATATCTATTTGGTTTTATTTGGCTTCAAAATATTGTGATGGCACCAATGCTTCTTACGCATTTGTTACCACAAACTCTATTTGTCAAGGTGAACAAGTGCCAATCCTTTGGCCAATTGTATTAAAGGATAATAAGGAAATAAGTTTTGCCCATACTTCTTTTAAATGGACAAATAATGCCAAAGGGAATGCTGGAGTTACAGTTGTGATTATCGGTATATCAAATAAAGGAAGGAAAGGAGTAAAGCAGTTATTTACTAATAATATATTACATACCGTTGATAATATTAATCCTTATTTAGCACCAGGTAAAACTATCTATATCGAAGGAAGAAATAAACCCATTTCTAAGCTTGCAGAAATGGTAAGGGGTAATTATACTGGCTGTTGTAATAGCCTTATTTTATCAGATGATGAAAGGGACTCAATTGTGGAGAAATTCCCTGACTCTAAATTTTTATTCAGAAGATTAATTGGCTCAGATGAATTAATTAACAGTAAAGAAAGATATTGTTTGTGGATAAGCGATTCTCAACTGGATGTTGCAAACTCATTTCCACCAATTAAGGAAAGAATTGAAATTGTAAGAAATACAAGGTCAGAAAGCACTGATTTGGGACAGCAAAAACTTGCCAATAGACCCCATCAATTTCGAGAATTCAACGAACCCAAAGGAACTAGCATTATAGTGCCAGTTGTTTCTTCCGAAAGACGTGAATATGTCCCCGCTGGATTTGCTATTGATAATTCTATTATTCCAAATTCAGCGCAAGTTATATACAATTGTGAACCCTATTACTTCGGTCTTATTTGTTCAAGAATTCACAATTTATGGATGCGGGCATTAGCAGGAAGACTTGAGAATCGTATTAGATATTCATCTTCTATTTGTTACAATACATTCCCATTTCCAGATATATCATCCAATAGGAAGGAGGAAATAACGCAATCCGTTATGAGGATTATTGAGGCAAGAGAACAGTATTCAGATAAAACCCTTGCTGAGTTATATGACTCAGATTCAATGCCAAAGGAACTTCGAGATGCGCACATTCAGAATGACCTAATCATTGAGAAATGTTATAGAGTTACTCCCTTCAAAAATGATGAGGAACGATTAGAATATTTATTCAAATTGTATGAAAAAATGTCGTTAGAGGAGCAAAGTGCAAATACACTTTTTGAAATTCAAAAAAAGACCCGTAAAAAGAAATAATATGCCTGATTTAGTACACGTAGAATACAAGCAAACAGGAGGTAGCAAAAGCACCAATGAATATGGTATGCGAGAAATGCAGGCAAAAGCTTTTGAAGCTCGTGATGCACAGTACCTTTTGCTAAAGGCTCCTCCAGCATCTGGTAAGTCAAGAGCTTTGATGTTCTTGGCTCTTGACAAATTAACCAACCAAGGCATCAAAAAAGTAATAGTTGCTGTTCCAGAACGTTCAATCGGAAGTTCCTTTGCTGCAACTGACCTGAAGTCACATGGTTTTTTTTCCAACTGGGAGCCCAATGATATGTACAATTTATGTACACCAGGAAGTGATGGAAGCAAGAGCAAGGTTCAAACATTCCACAACTTTATGAAGCTGGAGAATGAGAAGATATTGATATGCACTCATGCTACACTGCGCTTTGCTTGTGACGAACTGGAAGAAACAGCCTTTAATAATTGTTTAATTGCAATTGATGAATTTCACCACGTATCAGCGGATGTAAATAATAGATTGGGTGACATTCTGCGTAACATTATGCAGAAGTCAACTGCTCATATTGTCGCAATGACAGGTTCGTACTTCAGGGGAGATAGTGTTCCTGTTTTACATCCTGATGATGAAGCAAAGTTCCACAAAGTAACTTACAACTATTACGAGCAGCTTAATGGATACGACTATTTGAAGTCACTTGGTATTGGTTATCATTTCTACCAAGGAAAGTATACCAACGCCATTATGGAGGCCCTGGACACAAACAAGAAAACCATACTTCATATTCCAAATGTCAATTCTGGTGAATCCACAAAAGACAAACATAACGAAGTGGACTTTATACTGGATGCAATTGGAGACGTTGTAAGACAGGATAATACTACTGGAGTAATAGAACTTAAGAGGCACTCTGATGGCAAAATTCTTAAGGTTGCTGACTTGGTAGAAGACAATCAAAAAGACCGAGATAAGATAGTAAACTACTTAAGGGAAATCAAGTCAGTTGATGATATGGACCTGATAATCGCTTTAGGGATGGCTAAAGAAGGTTTTGATTGGCCCTTCTGTGAACATGCCTTAACGGTTGGATACAGAGGTTCATTAACCGAAATAATTCAAATTATTGGTAGAGCTACTCGTGATAGTAACAACAAGACACATGCTCAGTTTACCAACTTAATTGCTCAACCAGATGCACATGATGATGAAGTTAAGCTCTCAGTGAACAATATGCTGAAAGCCATTACTGCTTCGTTGTTGATGGAACAGGTTCTTGCTCCTAACTGGAGCTTCAAAACCAAAGTATCAGATGATGATGTTGCAAAACCAGGTGAAATCAAGATTCGTGGCCTAAAAGAACCAAGTACAAAGCGAGTAAAAGACATCCTTGAAGCTGACTTGAATGATTTAAAGGCAAGAATACTTCAAGACCCCACAATGTTAAAAGCTATGCCTGGGAATATTGACCCTGAAGTAATCAACAAGGTCTTGATTCCAAAAATCATTAAAATTGCTTATCCAGATTTGACAGATGAAGAGGTTGAAGAAGTGCGTCAAAATGTTGTTGTCGATTCAGTAATTAAAAATGGTGAAATCAAGGAATCAGGAGATAAGCGATTCATCAGAATGGCAGGCAAGTTCGTTGACATAGACGACATCCATATCGACTTGATTGATTCAATAAATCCTTTTCAAAAGGCATTTGAAATTTTATCAAAGTCAGTCACCACAAAAGTTTTAAAGGTTATTCAGGATACAATTGAAGCGACACGTATAAAAATGGATTTTGAAGAAGCAAAAATATTGTGGCCCAAAGTTCAAGAATTCGTGAAGACCTATAAGAAAGAACCGAATATCAACTCAAGTGACCCTTTAGAAAAACGAATGGCAGAATGTGTCATCTATCTAAAAGAGGAAAAACGCAAAAGAATCATGAGTCAAGATGGACAAGGATAAAATCTTAGAGGACATATTCAACAATGACCCACTCGGTTTATTGAATGTTTCGGTCAAGAAATCAAACTCTCGTACCGCAGATGAACGATTGGCCACTTCTTTTGATGAAATCAATGACTACGTTGAGAAACATGGGAAAGAACCTGAACCAAACTCATCTAATATCTCCGAATATAAACTTTACTCTCGATTAAAGAGTTTGCGAGAAGACGAAGATAAAATGATGGCCCTGGAGCCGCAAGATAAATACGGTTTGCTGAATGTTGAGAAAAAGGAGATAAATAGCATTGATGATATTTTTGAGGATGACTCCTTCGGTTTATTTGAGGATGATGCTGGACTTTTTGATTTTAAGCATACACCAAAGCCTGATGAGCGTGCCAAGGCTGACTTTATAGCACGTAGAAGACCTTGTACAGAATTTGACAAGTACGAAAAAGACTTCAAGTCGGTTCAGGCAGATTTAGCAACTGGTAAGCGTAAGCTTTTGCCATTCAAACAAGACTACTTGCGCCCTGGTGATTATTATGTTCACAATGGTGTCTTGCTCTACCTAGAGAGCGTAGACTTTCAGGAGGAAGTCCAAGAATTTGCAAGCGGAGAGCGAGTGAGAAAGGATGGTAGAACACATTGCATATTTGAGAATGGCACAGAATCTAACATGTTATACCGCTCATTGTACAAAGTTTTATTAATTAATGGCAAGGCTGTATCCAAAAACATTGATAAGGTTAACGAGCAGTTCATTGAAGGTTTTTCTGATATTCATGATGAAGACGAAGAGTCAGGATATATTTATGTTTTAAAGAGTCTTTCAGATGACAGTGAGATAAACGCAACCAAGAACCTTTACAAGATTGGTTATTCAAAAAATCCTGTACCGAAGCGTATTAAGGACGCAGAAAAGGAACCAACGTATTTGATGGCTCCTGTGGAATTGGTAACAGCCTACAAATGTTACAATATGAATACTCAGAAGTTTGAGCAATTAATCCATAACTTCTTTGGCAATACTTGCCTAGAGGTGGATGTTTTTGACGCAAGAGGAAAAAGATACACTCCGAGAGAATGGTTCATTGCTCCGTTGGATGTTATTGAGCAAGCTGTTCACTTGATAATATCTGGAGAGGTTGTGAAGTATAGGTATGATAAGGAGAATGAGGTGATAATTGAAAAAGAATAATTTGTTTATATGAATGTAACTCATCAAGAAAGAATTGAACTCTTAGAAAATAAACTGAAGGAATTGAAACCCTTGGTTGATATTGCTAAAAGTGAGGCCAATTGGGAACAAGCTGCGGAAATTCTCAATCAAATTAGACCACTTCAACATAGATTGGAGATTCTAAGAAAGACAACAAACCGCCAAGAAGAACTTGCTCTTGAAATCCAACATTGTTTTAATGCATGGTCCGAAAAGTATGATTGGGATATTGAAGACAAAGGAGCAATAGGTGTTACACTCGACATAATTAATAACGACATCGAAAGATTGTTGGTTGAATACTGTATTGAACTGGGGAATGACGATTTAGTATTCGGTGTTCCTATTTCATTATGTTTAGATGCACCAATGAACATCATAAACTACAATGGGGGAAATTATAGTGCCGTGCACAACATTAGAACCTGGGTTAAACATATAGCTGGAGTTGAACCATCAGAAAAAGTTTCAACTTTTGTAACTGACCCCATACTTATTGAGCTAATCAAGCTATATTGGAATTCTTGCTTGAGCAAAATGTCGGAATTTGATGATGTGATGGAATAAACAGATTCAGTTACACTTCCGCTTCAAGAGGATTCTCTATACTTACTAAATTATAGACTGGTAAATCTTTATCAATAGCTTCAATAGAAACAATGAATGCATATGGGACTTTATTTTTATTCTTATCCCATCCTTTGTGTCCCCTTATTGAAAAACATAACTGTTCAGGCATTTCATAAGCTTTCATTATTGCCCAATCTTTCTGAAGAGTGCTGTTTGTTCTTGTGATTTCCTTAATTGCTCCCCAATCTTTATTTTCACGAATCATCCATCGAATAACACCTCCTGTTTCATTAGGTGTAATATCATTATCGTGAAGTTCTTTTACAGCCCTCTGACTGAAATCATCAAAAGATTCATCCAATTTCGAACTAATCCAATCTAACCATGTGGATAAATAGGATTTCGTCTTTTGTCTTGTTCTTCTAATTTCAGCAGTAAAAGTAAGGCTAACTTCAATCAACAGATTAACATCACTTCCTGGGTCCCTAAGTATCTCAGGAATTTTTAAAGAGTAAATATGACCTTCGTCAGCACCAAGTGTATTAGTATTGTAGAACGTTATACGTTGCTCTGAGTTTCTTGTTACTCTTTCCAAAGATGGAATGCCATACCCATATTGTTGAATATCTATGATACTAGGCGTAAGATGTTTTCCTTTTGGTAATTGAGCTCCATGAGCTATTAATCCACGGATTAAATTAATATCCTCATCTGGATATATATTCAAAAGCTGTCCAACAATATTTGTAACCTTTGGAGCTGCGAATGATGTTCCCGCATTGGATTTTCTACCTACTGCAGGAGCTCCGAAAAGAGTAGTGTTTGTGAGTTCAATAGATGTATTTTCGTTCTGATTAATTCTTGATGGTATACCTTTCAATTCAACAAGACCACCGCCATATTCCACAACATCAGGTTTAATCGAACCCCAAATTCCGACTCCATTTCTAGAGAAAGCTGAAACATCGTTTTTTGAACCAATTTGCTTCCAATTTTCATCTTCAAAATCAGTATGATTAATTGAACCTACAACTAAAGAGAACAGACTTTGAGCTGGCTCCGCAACTTTGCAATCTTGCTCCTTGAAATATTCAGGGTAGTGCAATCCATTTTGAACATGCTTCGTTATTGTTTCAGGCTGAATGTTACCAGCGGAAATAACAAAAAGTCTGCGTTTGTTATGCGAAAGTGTATCAATTGATGCTGCCCATGCAGTCATATGCTTTGAAGGGTATGATTCAGAAGCATTAATTGACATATTATATGCCTTACAATCAGAATGGTCATTTACAATTGTTTCCATCAAGCTAGCTGGAAAACTATCCATAAGGCGGTTATGCTTGTCAAGAACCCTCAAGTTCCTTATAAAAAATGGTAATTTGTAAACACCAGTTACACTTGAAATTCCATTTGGAAATAAAACCGCACCCGCCACTTTGGTGCCATGTCCACTACTTGCGAATAAATCTGCCGTGGATAAATCTCCATTTACGTATGATTTGGACTTTTCGGGTTTGATAGCTGATTTCAATAAAAAATGATTCTCCATTATTCCACTATCAATTATCCCTATCTCGATAGCATTATCTTCTGGCTTTTCTATCTCGACATCAATTGAAAATTCATCAGTCAATTCAGAATTGAAGGTGTCGATTACCACAGTTTCTCTAACATCAAAAACAAATGGATAATTAAATACAAGGTCTTTTAGTCCTTTACCAGTTATTGAAACCGTACAAGAAAAACTATCATCTACCGAAATTAATGAACTAGTTATTTTACCGTAATGTTTTATAAATTTTTCAAAAGATTGCTCTCTTTCGAACATCTGGTCATCTCTATCTTCAAGTTTCTTCTGGTACTTATACCATCTTTTTTCCCCGCCTCGTTTTGTTTTATCTGGTTCGGTCCCTACTGGACGAGCAAAAGCAACTCCTATTTCTAAATCGTAAATAGTATCATCTTGAATTGTTGCCCATTTTTCCCAAAGCTCTTTAGACAATACATGTTGCGGTTTCCATTCCTCATTATTTCCATCTACAATTTCCCATAAATCAGCGATGGTACCTGTTCCACGCTTTTCAATAATAAAGTCTTCTATTTTCTCTTTAAGGGAGCTCAAGCCATCGAAAGATGCCCCAATAATATAACCTTCATCCTCTTCAGATACTATTTCGATTCCAAAACTTTCTAAGTCGAAATCTGATGATAGCAAGGATGGATTTAATTTTAGAAAAACAGGAATAATTTCAGGACTTAACTCTGGTAGGTTTTGTTGCTTCCTTGATTCAAGATGTTCAACCCACCTTTGGCCTAGTGTTTTTGTTTTTGAGACGAGGTTCTGCGAATGCTCAACTCTATTTTGTTTGTTATAAACTGATTTTTCATTAGGATTTATAATTGCCCTAGATAATTTAGGGGTACCAGTTATTCTTTGAATAAATCTTAAATGAGGAAAACGCTCCATCAATATTAACGATTAAGATTTTTGTTTTCATCAAATGATTCGTCAATATCAGCCCTTAATATTTCATTCTTCGAATTAATGACAGACTTTTTAGCTGCGTCTTGGGCTATTTTTACAACAATGGCGCTTGTCATACCCTTGAACTTCTTTGCGTATTCTGCAAGTGATACGTTCTTAGACAATCTCAATGCTGAAAAACTATTTTCAAGTAGACGTACTATTTCATTTTGATTCGGTCTTGGCAACTCTATAAAATCATCAAACCTTCTGAACAATGCATTATCAAGCGATTCTTCAATATTGGTAGTAGCGATAAGAATACCCTGCCCATCATATTCCTCTAGCAAGCCAAGTAAAATATTAACAATTCTATGGATTTCGCCTATATCATTGTTTTTTAAGTCCCTCTGTTTCCCAATAATATCAAATTCATCAAGTAGCAAAACACATGGATAATTTTCTATACTCTCAAATAGTTTTTGAAGATTGGAGGCTGACTCTCCAAGATATGAAGAAATAATAGTGTCGAACCTCACTTTATAAAATGGAAGTCCCAAATCAAAAGCAATCCTTTCCGCAGTCATACTTTTGCCACAACCAGATACTCCATAAAGAAGTATTTTCCTTCTTGGTCTCAAACCATGATGAAGAAGTCTTTCTCGTGCCAAATACTCAGTTTCAATTCTGAGTATCTTATTTTCGACTTCCTTAGCGAGTACCATATCATGTCTTAATGCCTCATGCTCAATATGTGTGGCTAGTGGCAACCTATATCTTTTGTCCGCTGGAATGACAAATTCTTTTTGTCTTATTGTTTTGAATTCTTGGCTAAAGTTTTTTTCAAGATTTTTTTCAAGAATCAAACTTAGCTTTGAGGCAAGCTTATCATGACCTTTTTTCTTCTCGTCCTCAATAATGGAATAGGCAATTCTAATCAAGGATGAGTCTTTCTCTCCTTCAATAGATTTAAACAAACGAGTTAACAATACCTGATTCATAAAACAAAATAACGGATTTTTTTGTTAAATACAACAAGAATTCGTGTTCTCATCAAATATAATTACTCCCTTACATAAAGTACTACTAAAAGTATTGTACAAATCAGAACACCCATCTTTCTTTATTATTATAACCATCAAATTTATGGTAGGGTTTTCTGGTAGGGTTTTGAATAATATTGCAAGATTTTGTTGGAGTATGCATAGATAGGCTCACTCAAATTATATTTACCAAATCACCATAGCTCAATGTTCACAACCATTTGAAGAAGCTGGGCATTAAATAGACCTGCATTCTCATAATCTGTGGGTCCCAGGTTCGAGCCCTGGTGGGACCACTAAAACAGAGTTGGTGTGAGAGCGAGAGCGATGACACTAACTCTGTTTTTGTTCTTCTCCGCCACGGCAAATTCATTCTGATTTACGCTCTTCTCGATTTTCCAAGGATGGTTACATTAACTAAATCTCACAGTATAGTATAATTAGTTCGACAATCCATCCATCTCCAGAACAAAAAACCAGAGTGAGTGTGAGTGTGAGAGTGAGAGTGAGAGTGAGAGTGAGAGTGAGTGTGAGAGTGAGTGTGAGTGTGAGTGTGAGAGTGAGAGTGAGTGTGAGAGTGAGAGTGAGAGTGAGAGTGAGAGTGACAGAAATTCATTCATTGATTTTTCTATTTTTTTCGTCCATTAGTTACTATTTTGAAGTAAATTCATAGAAATCCTAACCTATTTAGAATGTTTGACTTCCAAGGCCTTGAGGTTTACAAAAAAGCTAAGCTATTTCATATTGATTGCAAAAAAATAATTGTTGAGAAAAAACTTGACAAATTTGTAATTGACCAACTTGGTCGTGCATCGTTCAGTGTACCACTTAACATTGCAGAGGGAAGTGGTAAATTTTCTAGAGCACATCGAAAGAACTTTTTCACCATCGCAAGAGCCTCATTGTTTGAATGTGTTGCGGTTATTGACATTCTGGAAGATGAAGGAAATATCAATGAATTTGAATGTAAAAAAATGATGAAAGACGCCGATGAACTCTCAAGAATTCTTTACGCAATGATTAAAAATTTGAGTTAGGAGAATGAAGAACAGAACAGGGCGGAGAGTGAGGAGAGCGGGAGTGAGAGTGAGAGGGGAGGAAAGCGGGAGTGGTAAGCGAAGTGGAGAGGGTAAGTGCTCAGAATTATTAGGGTGGAAGTATTTTCTTCTGCCCTTTTTCATACCATTCTACGTAGAACTACTTAGTGTTCATCAGTAGTAATAATGAAAATAAGTACGGTTTTATAAAAATACTTGCTCAGCTTGGCGAAACGGTGTTTGTTTGTAGTGTGAAACAATTAAAAACGCAAACCATGAGAGCAACAACATTTTTTACAGCAGCATTCAGCACCTTATTTCTTACTTCATTTTCTTTCGCTGCAAAACTGGATATCGATATTCAAAAAAAGGACATCACTTGTTTCGGACAAAAAAACGGAACTGCATCCGTAACCATTAATGGTGGTGAAGCGCCTTACCAAATTCTTTGGAACAACGGAGCTACAGCTACTGAGTTGGTTGATCTTGCAAAAGGAACGTATTCTATTACTGTTACCGACGCAAAGGGAGCCGTTGCAACAGAAACTGTGGAAATCAAAATGCCTGAACCTATTTCGGTAACTTACAATTCTAAAACATTATTGTCTTCAGAAGCGCTTCAAGCAAATCTGAATGTTAACATTAAAGGAGGAACGCCAGCTTTAGATGGTGAAGCATACAAATTACAATTAGAGGAGAATTCAACTATACTTCCAGTAGGATCTTTACGAAGCGGATTGTATAAATTATCTGTAACCGACGGAAATGGGTGTAAGTTGGCATTCAAAACCAATATCAACATTCAAGAAATGGGAGAAGATCAAATTACTTTGAATAATCCTAACAATGGGTTTGGAGTGATTGAAATGACATTGAAATCTAATGATATGTCAGCGGTAAGTTTGCCATCAGCTAAAAAAGAAATGAGATAATACGTTTAATCATACTCAGGAAACAATTCCAAAATACCTTTTTCGCTTGCATCACACACTCCCCTATCCGTAATTAATTTGGTAACCAAATGGTAAGGGGTCACATCAAAACCAAAATTGGAAGCATTGGTCGTCTCGGGACAAATTAAAATAGCCTCCAGTTTACCCTCAGCGTTCTTTCCATAAATATATTTTACCTCATCTTGATTTCTTTCTTCGATAGGAATCTCTTTCAGACCATCCCTTATGGACATATCTAAGGTTGTTGAAGGTAAAGCCACATAAAAAGGAATCCCGTTATCCTTAGCAGCCAGTGCTTTCAGATAGGTTCCGATTTTATTCGCGACGTCTCCATTTCTGGTTGTTCTGTCGGTTCCAACGATAACCATATCCACCATTCCGTGTTGCATCAAATGTCCACCAGCATTGTCAACAATTAAAGTATGCGGTACATTATGACGGGTCAATTCGTAAGCTGTAAGATTTGAACCTTGATTTCTTGGACGCGTTTCATCTACCCAAACGTGAACCTTAATTCCTTTTTGAATGGCTTGGTAAATCGGTGAAGTTATGGTACCCCACTCAACGCAACCAAGCATGCCCGCGTTGCAATGGGTTAAAATATTTACCGTTTCTCCTTTTTTCTTTTGAGCGATTTCTTCTATTATGGGCAAACCATGAACACCTATCATTCTGCACGTTTCCACATCATCTTCAACGATTTGTCCAGCCATGTTCCATGCGGTTCCCCAAAAATCTTCTTCGCAATTATCCAAAGCGGTGCGCATTCTGTCCAAAGCCCAAAATAAATTAACTGCTGTAGGTCGAGATGCTCTTAATGCTGAAAAGGCTTCATCCAAAAAAGAACCATCCTCTTCCTTTTCAATCATTTCACGAACAGCCAAATAAATTCCATAAGCAGCTGTAGCTCCTATTAACGGAGCGCCGCGAACAATCATTTCCTTGATGGCATGTTCTGCATCTCGGTAGGTCGTCAATTTAACCGTAACGAATTCGTGGGGTAATTTACGTTGATCTATGACTTCAACATAATTGTCTTCTGTAGTCCAAATGGTTCGAAATGTGCTCATTTTTGTTATTTAGTTTAATTGGATTTTAGAAAAATCGCTAACCCCATCTTTCCAATCTTGGATTTTATTTTCTCTTACAAGTTGTAAAGTTTTCAAGCCTGCTTTTTCGGCTGCTTCTAGTTCTTCTTTGATATCGGATAGAAACAAAATGTTCTCGGGTTTTAATTCAACTTGCCTTGCAATTTTCTCATAGGTTTCCATCTCCCTTTTTCCTCCGGTTTGCGTATCAAAATAACAAGAAATATATTTTGTTAAATCGCCATCCGTACTGTTTGCGAACAACAACTTTTGGGCAGGTACTGAACCTGATGAAAAAATACCAATCTGTATTCCTTCAGCGGTCCAATTATGAAAGGATCCAAGGACATCGTCATAAACATGGCCTTTTATTTCACCGGATTCATAGCCATTCTTCCAGATGATTCCCTGAACGGTTTTTAATGGTGTAAGCTTCCTATCTTCTTCAGACCAGCGGTATAGCGAATTGATAATATCATCAATGGAATTCAATTTTTTATTTTCCAAACTCATTGACAAATCAACAGTTTGTTTGAAAGCTTTTTGGATTTCAGGATTATCAATTAAATCTCGCAGTTCACCAATATGCGACCGGAAATAGGGAAAAAGAACATCGTAAACAAAATCTATTGAAGTTGTCGTGCCTTCAATATCCGTTAAAACCAATTGAATTCCGCTGTATTTCATTGTACAAAGATAAACAGAGCTGAAAAACATGCATGTACCAATTAGAATTATTCTTATTTTTCGGAATAGTTATTGTTTAATTTGGAGCGCATTCTAAATTCACTATTATGAAAAAAGTTATTCTCGCGTTATTTGTATTGGTTTCCGCTTTTGGCAAAGCTCAAGTGGTTGGTCAAATGGGAATGTTTGTTCCAATAGATATGCCAGATCGTGCATACATGCCTAAAATGGGAATTAATGGTGGAATTGGATTCAATATATCGTATTCACCATTTCGAAATTCACCAGTTTATTTGGAATTGAAATCCAGCTGGGGTAAATACCATTTCCAAACCTTAAGACAAACTTATTCCTTTGATGACGGCTCAACAACGACAACAGATGTCAATTACAGTAGTGGTATGTCGAAATATCTTTTGGGCGCTAAGGTTATGATTGGTCGCGAATTGTGGGCAGTGAGAGGTTTTGTAACACCGCAAATCGGATTCAGTAAAATGAAGAGTAAAATTTATATTGAAGATCCTACCGATCCAGATGGTTGTCGTGCATTGGAAAACAGATCAACCCAAAAATTCACTGGGAGTGTATACGGAGGTGAAGTAGGATTGGAAATCGATTTGGGAAGAATTATTCCTTCCATTCAAAAGGAATACACACACAAATTGGTTTTGACAGCAAATTTCTTAGGATCGTTTGGCCACATGGAATATGTGAATGTGAAATATATGGAAAATGAAGTTCATGATCCCAATGTGGTGCATGATGACAGAGACATTAATGCAACCTTTATTAATGTAGGTTCAAATGCCTTACATGAACATAAAATTGCAGAATTGTATCACACGCCATTAAACATGTGGGGATTCAGTATTGGATATACCGCAAACCTTTGGCGATAGACTATTTTGAGACTGTAAAATCCAGGTATTTTTGTTCCACACCAGATTCCGTATAAACAGGAATCCAACCGCTCATGTCGATAAAAATTCTTATTGCTTTAACAAAAGGATTTTTTTCGCCAGCATCGAACCAATGTTTTGTGCCTGCAGGGACTGAAATTAAATCTCCTCGCTCACATAAAAGATTAAAAATGGGTTCACCATCCATATTGAACCAAAACAGGCCTTGACCATCTACGAAAAACCGAATTTCATCTTCTGAATGTGTGTGCTCTGCTAAAAATTTCGCTCGAATCGCATCGTAATTTTCGGTTAAGCTGTTTATGGATATGACGTCAGCTGTTAAATAGCCTCCTTTCTCCATAAATGGTTGAAGGTCTTTGTTGTAAGCTTGCAATATTTCCTCCTGAGTGGCTGCATCGTCAAATTGCACATCACATGACCACTGGTCAAAAAACAAGTTTCTAGAATTGAAGAACTCACGAATTTCTTCAGGATTCGAAATAGTAATCTTCTTATCGGGTATTGACAAAACAGCCATAAGGTTTCAATTTATTTTTGGTAATTCATCCATTCACACTGACAAAGATAATCCAAGGTTTCCAAATGTCTTTTCGCTTCAAAAAGATTTGCGCCCCAAGCGTAGGTTCCGTGCCCTTTGATAATAAAACAATGGTGTTTCAATTCTTCCCTTCGGGCCGTAAGTTCTTTCTTAAAGAAATCCATATCCTGGCTGTTTTCAAATATTGGAATTTGAACTTCACAATCATGTGTTTGAATTCCTTTAAATCCTTTTTGGATTTCATAACCATGAAATGAAACGGCATTAACTAATTTCCTTGACAAACATACTGGATAAGGACCATGTGAATGAAGAATCACTTTTGTTTCAGGAAACAATTGATAAAGCACACAATGAATTAGGGTTTCAGCAGAAGGAACAGGAGGATTTACTTTTTCAGTTGGAATACCTCTGCTATCAACAATTATAAAATCTGTTGGTTTAAACTGAGATTTATCAATTCCAGATTTGGAAACGTTGATGTTGCCCAAATTATCTATAAATGAATAATTTGTTGATGTTGCAGGAGACCATCCCAAAGCATTGTAATGTTTTATTACTTCCGCCAATTCAATATTTAATACCTTTTCCATTCTTGATTGCTATCAATTAAAAAACGCGCCTCTTTCGATTGCGCGTTTCAATATGTTTTATTAAAAAGTGAAGTTTATCACAATTTGCCCAATTCTTCTTTCACTAAGGCAGAGATCAATTTACCATCGGCTTGACCTGTTAATGCTGACGACAACGTTCCCATCAATTTTCCCATATCTTGTGGACCGGTTGCTCCCAAATTTACTATTGCTTCTTTAACTTTGGTTCTCACATCATCTTCAGAAAGCATTGCAGGCAAATAAGCCTCTATAACCTTCGCTTGAAACAACTCATCAGCAGCTAAATCTTCTCTACCTTGATCAACATAGATTTGGTAAGTTTCCATGCGCTGTTTATGCAATTTCATACAAATCTTAACCGCTGTTTCTTCGGAAACTTCACCGCCAGCTCCAGATGTAGCTTCTAGTAATAATTTGGATTTGATATCTCTAAGCGCCGCTAACTTTTCTTTTTCTTTAGCAAGCATTGCATTTTTGATATCGCTATTTATTCTCTCGGTAAAAGTCATTAGTCTACGTTATCGTGTAGGAAATTGTTGTTTCTAAGCGTTCCGCCGTTTTCGTCACGACCAACACCAAATCTACCCAAATTTTCTTCGGTGCTACGATTGGACATATCAAGATTGATGTTACGTCTAACGAAAGCCGGCTCATTTTCAAATTCAGTAATGCCTTCTGCTTTTTTCAATTTTGAAGTATATTCTTGAATTTTGGAAAGTCTGTCTTGGGTTCTTCTTTGTTGTTCTTCAGGTGAAAGTACAGGACGTGCATTCACGCTCTCAATGTTCAATTTCTCTTCTGAATCATCTTGTAAAACGAAGCGCACAACTTCTTTCTCTTCTGTAGAATCATTTACTTCTTTTGTTGAATTGGTATTTGGATTAGATGGTAAAACCCAATCAAATTCCATTTCTGGTTGCTCTTTAGGAGCTGGTTCAGTTACGAAATTGTTGTTATAAACTGATGTAGTTGTTTCACTTTTAGGCTCTTCAACTTGAGACTTCAAGAAAGGTTGCTCTTCTTTTTTATCCTCAGTTGAATTATTTTGGAACACAGTTTCTGTTGGAGAACTCAAAGGGCTTACAATTTCTTTTTTCTGATCATCCTCTAAAGTCACTATTTTTTTTTCAGGCGCTTTTTCGAAACCAGTAATAGGATGCGCTTGAAAACCTGTTGCGATAATGGTAACAGACAATTTATCACCTAACGAAGCATCGTGACCATGACCCCAGATAACATCAGCAGTTGAACCTGCTTCATCTTGGATGTAGTCTGTAATTTCGGTGATTTCATCCATTAATACTTCTTTATCACCGTATGTAATATTTAAAAGAACATATTGTGCACCACTGATGTCGTTATCATTCAATAATGGAGATGAAAGAGCTTGTTGAACCGCAAGTGTAGCTCTATTTTCACCTTCAACAGCCGCACTTCCCATAATGGCTACACCACTATCTTTCATAACTGTTCTAACATCGTTGAAGTCAACATTTATTGACCCTGTAACAGCTATTACTTCAGCGATACCTTTGGCCGCAGTAGTAAGTACGTCATCAGCTTGTGCAAAGGCGCTACCCAGCGTTAAATTACCGGTGATTTCACGTAATCTTTCGTTGTTGATAACCAAAAGTGTATCTACATTTTGGCGCATTTTTTCTAAACCTTCTTCTGCCTGTTGTCTTCTTTTTCTCCCTTCAAAATTGAAAGGAACTGTTACTATTCCAACAGTAAGAATACCCATATCTTTTGCTGTCTGCGCAATAACCGGAGCTGCTCCAGTACCAGTACCACCACCCAAACCGGCGGTAACAAAAACCATTTTGGTATTTTTGCCTAAGACTTCTCTAATTTCATCAATATTTTCTATGGCTGCATTCATTCCGATTTCTGGAATGGCACCAGCACCTCTTCCTTCAGTCAATGATGGACCTAATTGAATTTTATAGGGAACCGGAGAAATGTCTAATGCTTGCCTATCTGTATTACAAACAACAAAATCAACTCCATAAATTCCCTGACCATACATGTGATTCACGGCATTGCTTCCTCCGCCACCAACACCGATAACTTTAATTATTGAGCTTGTGTCTTTAGGTATATCAAATTCCATCATAATGCTTTTTCTGTGTTACAAAGTTATTAATTATTCGTCATCGGTTTTAAACCACACTGCACCTTTTTTCAACAAGGTTTCAAAAATATTTCCTCGACTTTTATCTACATGAGTGCGCACTTTACCTGAGCTTGCAGGCTCTAATGCCTTACCTCCTTTTTCCATTGATTCAAATCCTTTTAGAACCAATCCAATTCCTGTTGAATACATTGGACTTGTTAAATTTTCTATGCTATTGGTACTTGCCAAATGTTCAGTTGGATAACCGATTCTGGTGTCCATTCCAGTAATGTATTCAAACAGCTGTTTTACATGTTTCAATTGTGCACCTCCGCCGGTAACAACAATTCCTGCAATCAATTTTTTACTATACCCTGAATTCAGGATTTCGTAATGAACCAACTCAACAATCTCTTCCATTCTGGCTTGAATAATTCTCGCCAAATTTCTTACTGTTATTTCTTTAGGATCGCGACCTTTCAAACCTGGTATACAAACTACTTCGTTGTTGTGACATTCTGATGCAAGCGCAGAGCCAAACTGCACTTTTAAACTCTCGGCATGTTTCTTCATGATGGTACATCCTTCTTTAATGTCTTCCGTAATTACATCACCACCAAACGGTATTACATGGGTGTGACGTATGATTCCTTCATGAAATATCGCTACATCTGTTGTTCCACCACCAATATCAACCAAAACAACCCCTGCTTCCTTTTCTTCATCACCCAATACGGCATCCGAGGAGGCAATTGGTTCGAGGATAATTTCTTTAACTTCAAGATCGGCCTTTTCCACGCATCGTTTGATGTTCATCAATGCACTTACTTGTCCTGTAATGATGTGGAAATTTGCTTCAAAACGACAACCTAGCATTCCAATTGGGTCTTTAATACCTTGCTCGTTATCGACAATATATTCTTGTGGCAGTACTGTAATGATTTCTTCACCAGGTGTCATCACCAATTTATACATATCTTCAACCAAAGCGTCGACATCTAATTGGGAAATTTCTTGGTCCACTTGCTTGCGCGTATGTATACCTCTTAACTGAAGGCTTTTAATGTGTTGACCTGCAACTCCGACGTTAACAACTCTAATTTTCAATTCACCATCAACCCTTTGTTGCGCTTCTTCAACAGCAAGTTTTATGGAGTGTATTGTTCTTTCGATGTTCGATACGACTCCTCTTTTGACACCTAGCGATTCACTTTTCCCCATTGAGAGGATTTCAATTTTACCGTGGTCATTTTTTTTCCCGACAAAGCAGGCAATTTTGGTTGTACCAATATCTAATCCAACAACAATTTTTGACATATTGAATTTATTTTTCCTTTGTTTCTTTATTATCCCGTTTGGTACAAACAATTTGATTGTTGTATTTCAAACTTATGGACTTATACTTTTCCCATCCTTCGTAGGGAATTGCTTCTTTGTAAAAAACTTTGAGTTTAGAAAACTTATCTGCTATCTCTTTCTCTGTATCCGCTTTTCCAAATTCAATTATTTGGTCTCCCACAAGTGGTATGAGTACCATTTGACCATCTTTTTGTACATAAACTTGACCTATTAAAGCCTGCAAAAAGGGATCGTTGCAAACATAATTGGAAAATCTGTACACATCGTCTAGGAATAGAATACTTTTCAAAGAATCGTTGTTAATAATTTGATCCACAGATGGGGAATTTAGATCATCAATAATTTCTCCTGAAAATACGATTAATCTTGCCGAATGTGAGGGTGAAATAGGAAGCGATTTTCCTTCTTTGTCCATATAAAAAGATTCACCTTTATTATTAAAAATTCTTGCTATTGGTTTTCTTAATGACAATTCGATACTCCAACTATTTCCAATATTTGTAAATACGTTTACTTTTTTAACCTCAGGCATTTTTGAAATGAATTGTTCGACTTTATTCACATCCAATTGTTCCATAAGCTGGTTGTCGAATATGTAAGCGTCACTTTTCAGTCTCGTCAAAAGTTCATCTTCAGTAAGAAAAGAATATTCACCTTCAACATGTATTAAAATTTCAGGAGGAAGCAACAATTTACTTGCTTGAGTACTTTTTGTTAGACCCAAAGTAACTGCAACTCCGATTATGAGTATGATCCAAAAAGCTATTTTCAACCACCTTTTCATGACCACATCTTTTTCAAATCATCTATTAACAAATCGATATTACCTGCACCAATTGTTAAAAGCAATTCTGGTTTATTCAGTGTGAAATAGTTTAAAACCTGTTCATGATTCAATAATACCTTATTGGTATTTTGAATCTTTTCAAGCAGTACATCACTTGAAACTCCAGTAATCGGTTGTTCTCGAGCAGGATATATTGGCATCAACACCAAGTTGTCAATACGACTCAATTCTTCTACAAAACCGTCAAAAAAATCTCTTGTTCTCGAAAAAAGATGGGGTTGGAAAATGCCCGTTATCTTCTTGCCAGGATAGAGTAGTTTTACTGAATCAATCAATGCTTTCAGTTCAGTGGGATGATGGGCGTAGTCGTCGATATAAATAAAATTGTCATTACGAATAATGTATTCAAATCTTCTTTTCACCCCTAAAAATGACTCCAATGCCAATCTTACGGTTTGTTCATCAATACCTAGCGCAAAGGCCATTGCGATACAAGCAAGTGCATTTTCAGCATTATGAATTCCTGGAATACCGAGTTTAACATCCAATAACTTACCAAACGGTGTGTTAACATCCATTTGAAAAAAGCCATTGGAAAACTTAAGATTGAATGCAGTATAATCTGCTGTATCTGAATTCACCGCATAGGAATAGTGTTTAGCATCCGTTTTAACAGGCAAACCTTCCCTGATAATCAACCATCCCTCTTTATCAATTAAACTTGCAAAATCACGAAATCCTTGAATAAATTCCTCATTATTCTCATAAATATCAAGATGATCTGGGTCAACAGAGGTGATGATTGCCGAATGCGGGCGTAATTGTAAAAACGAACGGTCAAATTCATCGGCTTCAACAACGGTATAATTCGTTTTATTTTTATGTAGAACCAAATTCGAATTAAAGTTTACGGCAATTCCACCGAGAAATGCATTACACCCCAATTCCGAATTGGCAAGAATCCACGACATCATTGAGCTTGTTGTTGTTTTTCCATGTGTCCCAGCGACAGCGATTGTTTTTGACGAATTGCTTATTAATCCTAAAACTTCACTTCTTTTGGTGATGTAAAAACCATTGTCTTTGAAATAATTGAACTCTGAGTGATAAGCTGGAATGGCTGGAGTATAGACAATTAAAGTATTTTCCTTCGATAAAAATGCTTCCGGAATTGAAGGAATTTGATCTTCGTAATGAATTTCAATGCCAAGTTTTTCCAAATCCTTTGTAAGTTGAGAGGCCGTTTTATCATATCCGGCAACATTCCAATTGAGCTGTTTGAAATATTTGGCTAAAGCAGACATTCCTATTCCGCCAACACCAATGAAATAGGCGCGTTTAAAATCTGATAATATTGCTCTACGCTTTGTCACTTTCAGGGTAATATATTTTCAATAATATCTACAATATGCTTTGTTGCATCTGGCCTTGCAAACTTGGCTATTGCAGAAGTCATTTCATTTCGTTTATTTTCATCCAATAGCAGTACTTTTACATTTTCGATGAGTTTGATTTCTGCTTCACTATCCTTAACCAGAAGTGCTGCATTATGATTTACCAAAGCCATGGCATTTTTGGTTTGATGATCTTCAGCAACGTTTGGTGATGGAACAAGAATGATGGGTTTACCAATTAAGCTCAGTTCAGAAACTGAAATTGCTCCTGATCGTGAAACAATAATATCTGCTATAGCATAAGCGTAGTCCATCCTGTCGATAAACTTGAGAAGTTTTATTGAATCGGCCTCTTTAGTCTTGACAGCATCGAATAGGGCATCAAAATTTGTTTTTCCACATTGCCAAATAACTTGAAAATCAGCATTTGCAATTTCATCATAATGTTTCAATACCGTTTGATTCAAGGTTCGCGCTCCTAAACTGCCTCCAATGAAAAGCACTGTTGGTTTATCTAGCTTCAAACTAAAGTATTTCGCTGCTGCGTCTTTTTTGTTTGAAATTTCAACCATTTCATTTCTGATTGGATTTCCTGTAATCGTTATTTTTTCTTGCGGAAAAAACTTTTCTAAACCTTCATAAGCGGTGCAAATTGCCGAAACCTTTTGTGCAAGCAATTTGTTTGTTTTTCCTGGGAAAGAATTTTGTTCTTGAATTACCGAGGGTACTTTCAACCATGTTGCCATTTTTAGTGTTGGTCCACTGGCATAACCTCCAACGCCAATAACGACTTCTGGCTTGAAATTTTTAATGATTTTTCTTGCTCTCAAAAGGCTTCCTATAATTTTGAATGGCAATAGAAAATTTGATAAAGTAAACTTTCTTTGAAAACCTACTATTTTTAATCCTTCTATTTTATAACCTGCAGCCGGAACTTTCTCCATCTCCATTTTACCGATTGCACCAACAAACAAAATTTCTGAATCTGGATTTCTTCTTTTTATTTCATCAGCTATTGCAATTGCTGGAAAAATATGTCCTCCTGTACCTCCACCTGAGATTATTGCACGTTTTATTTTCATACTTGAGCTAATGTATTAATCGTTTCTTCTTTGACTTCTACATTTTGGGTTTTTGCAATAGATTGAACAATACCTATTGAAACGCATGTCATAATAAGTGCAGACCCACCCATTGCGAGTAAGGGCATGTTTTGACCTGTAACCGGAAATACACCGGTACATACGAGCATGTTAATGGAAGCTTGAGTTAAGATGAGAATGCCAATTCCCAGACAAACATAGGTTTCGAATAATTTATCTGAACGCAATGCGATCCGAATAATTCGATAAAGTAAAATCATGTAAAGTAACACCAAAAACAAGGCTGATACCAAACCAAATTCTTCCACGAATGAGGCAAAATAAAAATCTGCATAAGCTTCGGGAATATCTTCTTTCAATTTCCCATCACCAACACCTTGACCTAGAAATGAACCGTTATGTATTGCCAGTTCTGCATTCATGGATTGAGAATTGGACATTACATCATCAGGATTTTCAATTTTATTAAAAATTCGATTTTCCCAAGTTTGATATCGTGGTAATAAATTTAAATCTGGCAGGGCCTTGTGGGCTAGAACTGCTAAAAACGCAAATGTAATTACGGCTGCACCAACAAGCATTAATTTCGAGATCGGCACTTTACCAATAAACATAATAACCAAACAAATAAGTAGTAATAGTGCGGCCGTAGAAAAGTTGTCTTTTACTATCAATAAAAAGATAATTATTACAGGAAAAAAAACTGGCCAAAAACCTTTCGACCAACTATCGAGAACGTCTTTTTTAATGCTCAACAATTTCGATATGTAAACGATCAAAGCAAGTTTGGCAAAATCTGAAGATTGAAAAGTCAGTCCAACAAATGGAATACGTATCCATCTGCCAGCGTCATTTACTTTAGCGCCAAAGAACAAGGTAAATATGAGCAATCCAATGGCAATCACATAACCAAACTTAGAAAATTGTCCAATATATTTGGGGTCTCTCTTATGTAGCCAAAACATTACGAGAAATCCAAGAATAACATAAATGGCATGTTTTGACAAATATTTAAAAGGTGTCCCACCTTCGATTTTAACAAGAATTGGAACAAAACTGTACACGCTAACCAAAGAAAACGTAAGCATTAGCAAAGTAATAATCCAAATTACAGTGTCACCTTTTAAATATGAAAGGTATTGTCTCATTTAATTTGAACCATGGATAAATAATTGTCAAAATTCAATTTGTCTTCTTCCCAATTTTCCAAGGATGAGGTAAACAAAAGCACACGTTGTGATCCTTGTAACATTTGAAAATACTCAAATGCGCTTATTGAGTCATTTGTCCCAATAACATGTTTGACTTCACTTAGAAGGTTGTCTGGCAAAGAAAAAATCGAGTTATCGAAACAAATTACAGCATGAAGATTATTCAAGATATTTGGATCATCCTTGATTGTTCTCTTGATATCATTTTCATTTGCCAACCATATTACTTGAAAAGGGAAGGCCGACAGGGTATTTGTTAAGAGTTCTGGATCAGGCAGAAACCATGAAAACACATCCATTCCCCATAATTTCCCATGCGAACGCATAGAAGTAGTATTCAACTTTTTCAGACTTTCTTTTCGAAAATCCAGAAGTCGATTTTCTAAATTAAGATCTTGTTTTTTCTGCATAGAAAAAAATTATAGTGCTCTCACAGCCTCTTTGAACTGATTTCCTCTGTCTTCGTAATTTTCAAATAAATCAAATGAGGCACAAGCAGGCGATAAAAGAACTGTTTCGCCGTCTTTTGCCAAGCGGTAACCGTAAGCAACTGCTTCCAAAGCTGATTTTGCCTCAACAATTTGGTCAACAATACCTGTAAAAGATTCGATAATTTTTTGATTATCCACTCCAAGACAAATAATGGCTTTCACCTTAGATTTAACCAGTTCTGCCAGTTCTGCATAATCGTTTCCTTTATCGACACCACCAACAATCCAAACTGTAGGTTTTTCCATGCTTTCCAATGCAAACCAAGTAGAATTTACATTGGTGGCCTTAGAGTCGTTTATGAATTCTATACCATGAACTTTCGCTACAAATTCGAGGCGGTGTTCAACATTAACGAAATCTTCCAAACTTTCTCGGACTACTTCTTTGCGGATTTCCAAAATGCGTGCTGCGATGCCTGACGCTAAGGAATTTTGGGTATTGTGCTTACCCTTTAAGGCTAAATCGTGAATTGACATAGTAAATTGTTCTTTTATGTTTATTGTTATTTGTTTTTCATCTGCATATCCACCTTGGGATATTTTATTTTTTAAAGAAAATGGAGCTACTTTGGCATTGATATTTTTTCGTTCCACCTCTCGTTGAATGATTTGATCGTCATAATTATAAATGAACCAGTCATCCTCGGTTTGATTTTGTAGAATTCTAAATTTGGAATTCACATAATTCTGCATTTCGTAGTTGTATCTATCAAGATGATCAGGTGTGATATTGGTAAGAATTGCAATATTGGCTTTGAAATCGTACATATCATCCAACTGAAAAGAGCTCAACTCAAGCACATACCATTCGCAGTCATTTTCGGCGACTTGCCTTGCCAAGCTTTTGCCGACATTTCCGGCCAACCTCACATTTAGTTTTGCTTTTTTTAGGATATGATAGGTAAGCATTGTTGTTGTGGTTTTACCATTACTTCCTGTTATTGCAATAAATTTTGCTTGAGAATAATGGGCGGCAAATTCAATTTCCGAGATTATTTTTTTACCGGCTTTCTTGAGTTCAACGATTACTTTAGCAGTGTCCGGTATGCCAGGTGATTTAATAACCAGGTCAGCTTCATACATTTTATCCAAGTTATGTCCACCCTCTTCCCAATCTACATTTAGCTTTTCCAGCTCTACTTTGAATTCATCCTTGACGGAACCAAAATCAGAAACGAATACTTTCCAACCTTCCTTTTTAGCAAGGATGGCAGCACCAACGCCACTTTCGCCAGCTCCCAATATTGTTATATTTTGGCCTGTTAAATCCACTATTTACCTAAGTTTCAAGGTTACTATGGTTATCACCGCGAGAATTACACCTACAATCCAAAATCTCGATACAATCTTTGCTTCGTGGATTCCTTTTTTCTGAAAATGATGATGCAAGGGTGCCATCAAGAAAATCCGCCTTCCTTCACCAAAGCGTTTTTTAGAATATTTAAAATAACCTACCTGAAGCACAACGGATAGATTTTCGATGAGAAAAATCCCGCATAAAACAGGTATTAAAAGTTCCTTACGAATTGAAATAGCAAAAACTGCTATAATTCCACCAAGTGCCAAACTTCCTGTATCGCCCATAAAAACTTGCGCAGGATAAGAGTTGTACCATAAAAACCCAATACATGCGCCCACAAATGCAGAAATAAAAATCACCAGCTCCTCCGCATTTGGTATATACATTACATTTAAATAATCGGCAAACTTTGCATTTGAACTCACATAAGCCAGAATGGCCAAAACCAAACCTATAATTGCGGACGTACCTGTTGCCAAACCATCCAAACCATCAGTCATATTGGCACCATTAGAGACTGCAATTACAATAAAAATTACAATTGGAATAAATAATAACCAACCGTAAGATTTGTCCAAATCACCAATTAACCAGTTGTAATTGAATTCATTTCCTTTAACAAAAGGAATGGTGGTGGTCATGTCATCGGTTTTAATCCACTTATAGTTCTCATTTTCGCCATTAACATGTTCATGGGTAACAAATGTTTCCTTGGGTTGTAATTGATAGTCATCGGAAACGCGCTTATGCACTGTAACGTCCTCGGAGAAATACAGAATTGATCCAACTATAATACCTACACCAATTTGGCCTACAACTTTGAAGCGTCCGGCTAGTCCTTCCTTATTTTTCTTAAAAACTTTGATGTAATCATCTAAAAATCCAATAAATCCTAGCCAAATAGTTGCAATCAACATGGTAACAACATAAATGTTATGCAGTTTAGCAAAGAGTAATGTTGGAATTAAAATCGCGCTTAAAATGATGATTCCTCCCATAGTTGGAGTTCCCGACTTTTCGATTTGACCCGCCAATCCAAGATCTCTAACTGTTTCTCCAATTTGTTGTTTTCTGAGAAGGTTTATCAATCTTTTTCCGAAGAAAATGGAGATTACCAATGACGCTATTAATGCCATAGCTGCTCTAAAGGAAATATACTGAAAAACTCCAGCTCCAGGGAAGTTAAATGAATCGAGATAGTCAAATAAATAGTACAACATTATTTAGCGAGTTTATCAAATAGTTCAACAGTTATTTTCATGTCATCAAAGGGGTGTTTTACCCCTTTTATTTCTTGGTATTTTTCGTGACCTTTCCCTGCAATGAGAATGATATCATCATTTTTTGCCAAATTTATTGCTGTTTTAATAGCTTGCTGGCGATCAACAATATTGATAACCTTTGCGTCCAAATCATCAGAAATTCCGATAAGCATATCATCAATAATTTGAATAGGATCCTCTGATCTTGGATTATCGGATGTCAGTATTACCCTATCACTTTTGACTGCTGCAATTTTTGCCATTTTTGGGCGCTTATCTTTATCGCGATCTCCGCCACAGCCAATAATTGTAATTAATTGTTCATTTTTGTTTTTGATGTTAAGAATGGTTTCCAATACGTTTTCCAGTGCATCGGGCGTATGTGCATAATCAACAATTGCCGTAATGCCGTTTTTACTTTTGATATATTGAAAGCGCCCTTCAACGGAATTGAGATTGCTTAGTATGGTAAGCACCTCTGTTTCATCTTCACCTAGTAACTGACTTACACCAAAAACTGCTAATAAATTATATGCGTTAAAATCACCAATAAGCTTTGTCCAAACTTCTTTACCATTAATATTTAGTGCAAGACCAGAAAACTGATTTTCCAAAACCTTTCCTTTAAAATCAGCAAATTGTTTTAAGGCATAAGAATATTTTTTGGCAGAAGTATTCTGAAGCATGACAGTTCCGTTTCTGTCATCACTATTTGTTAGTGCGAAAGCCCCATTTTCGAGATTATCAAAAAATTCTTTTTTAGCTTGAATGTATTCAGCAAAAGTTTTGTGATAATCCAAATGGTCGTGGGTAATGTTTGTAAAAACGGCACCTTTAAAATAAACACCTGCAATTCTTTTTTGATGAACGGCATGAGAGCTTACTTCCATAAAACAATGTGTGCAACCACTCGCTACCATTTCGTTTAAAAGTATGTTCAATGAAATAGCATCGGGAGTAGTGTGTGTTGAAGGGATTACATGTTTCCCAATTCGATTTTCAACAGTAGATATAAGCCCACATGCATAACCTAAGCCAGAAAAAAGTTGATGTAAAAGCGTTGTGGTCGTTGTTTTACCATTTGTTCCTGTTACTCCAACGAGTATTAACTTTTTTGAGGGGTGATTGTAAAAATTCGCAGCAATATTTCCAAGTGATTCTGAAGTGTCATTCACAACTATTTGGGTAATATCCTTGGATATTTCCAGTTTATGGTCAACAACAATTGCTTTACATCCTTTTTCAATAGCCTGATTCACAAATTGATGTCCATCGACTTGTGTACCGCGAATTGCGAAGAAAAGCGAATGTTCATCAGCTTGCCTAGAATCTGCAGTTAATTTGGAAATTGATAATTCCAAATTACCGATTGTTGCTGCAACAATACAATCTGATAATATTTCTGATAATGCCTTTTCCATCAATTTAAAGTCAATTCAATTAATCCACCAGCATAAACCTGGCTTCCAGCCGGAACAGATTGATTTATAACCTTGCCAAAACCATTAATTTGTGCAACCATTCCTTTAGATTCAATGATGTATACCGCATCTTTAGCTGAGAGGCCAGTCAAATCAGGAACAGTATTTTTACCGATTGCTTTTCTTTTTAGTACCACTTGCGAAGAGTCCGCAACAGGTTTTAGCCATTCATCATCTTCAGAAATGGCATATTTTAGTCCCAAAAAGTCAAAAGCATTAATAAAATCGAATTTGTTTCCTGAAAGTACTTTTGGAATGCTGAAAATTTTTGTTTTTGCTTCATTAATTGCGGCGTGGTACTTAAGTTTAGAAGCATAAACTTTATTGGCAATAGCTGCGAATACAGTGCCGGAAACCTTAGCGCCATAAATATCTTTGGAAGGAGCTGAAATAACAACGATACAAGAATAAATAGGATCATTTGCAGGAAAATAACCAACAAATGATGCTTGATAAACTTCATTTCCTTTACCTCCATATTTGTTATTTTCTGAAAGGATTTCGGCCGTTCCTGTTTTACCTGCAATTGTGAATTGAGAGGATGTTAGCTCAGAGCCAGTGCCACCATTTTTCATAACACCTTCAAGGCATCCTTTGAGAAGATTCAGCGTTTTATCAGAGCAAATTTTCTCCTTTATAACAACAGGTTCAAAAGATTTTACAACTTCGCCACTGCGTCTAATTTCTTTTACAAAAAGCGGACGCATAAATTTTCCGTTATTAGCAACAGCATTGAAAAATGCCAATGTTTGTAGAGGGGTTTGTTGAACTTCATAACCAATTGCCATTGAGGCCAAGGAGGTTCCGTACCAATTTGATGAACCTGGTCTATAAACAGTGGGTTTTGGCTCACCAACCAATTCTATCCCTAAAGGCTCCGTTAGTCCAAATTGATCTAAGCGTTTAATATATTGCTCCGGTTCATTTTTATATGCATTATGTATGACTTTTGCAATTACGTTTGAGGATTTTTCAAAGGCGCGTTGGATTGTAATTTTTCCATACCCGGCCTCATAAGCATCCTTTATTTCAACATCATAAAATTTATATTTTCCAGTAGAATTCACCGTATCGGTTAATGAAATTTTTTCATCTTCTAGTGCGGCCATTAAAGAAGCTAATTTAAAGGTAGACCCAGGAACCTCCTTTCTACCAATAGCATAATTTAGTTCTTCAACATAATTCCCATCTGACGTAACAGTTAGGTTTGAAATTGCTTTGACAAAACCAGTTTTCACATCCATAACCACAACACATCCTTGCTTTGCTCCTTGAGCCCTAAGTTGACGTTCCAATTCTGAATCAGCAACTTCTTGAATTCCTTTGTCAATTGAAGTTACTACATCAGCACCTTCAACAGCCTCTTTGATGACTTGACCTGTTTTACGCCATCCTGTTGCAATTTTTTGTTCAATTTCTAAACCTTTTTCACCTGTTAAATATTCATTGTATGCACCTTCAATACCCACTCTCAATTCACCATCCTTATTATTTCGATAGTATCCAAGAGTCCTTTTCATCATTTTCCCGTGAGGAAATTTTCTGATTAATTTTTCCTCTGTATCTATTAGTCCACCTTTTAATCTTCCCAATCGGAAAATGGGTAATTTCTGAATGGCTTTTCTTTCTTCACTAGTTACCTTACTTCTAATTAGTAAATACCTATTTTTTCGTTGACGGGCGGTTCTAATTATGAGCTCGTATTCCCGTGCGGATTTTTCTGGATACATTGCCGCAAGTCCTTTTGCCAAATCAGAAACCTCAGCATCGAAAACTTTCTGCTTAGGAACAGTAGCATCCATATGAATATCGTAAAAAGTTACTGTAGTAACCAATGGAGTGAAATTGGCATCAAGAATTTCACCGCGTCTGGGAATTCTTTCCACTTTTCTAATTGGCAGGCGTTCATCTGTTCCAGAAAAAAGATCTTTTCGACCATCCATTTGAATCATAATGGTTTTTACAATAACCGTTATCATGATTACTAAAAACGAGAAGTAAATCAAATATGCTTTCCAAAAAACATCTTTCTTAGTCGTCATTCTTTATTTGAATTGCTTTTGATTCTTATTACTTTGGTATTGTTCTCTGATTCTGTTAATCCTACTGCCCCCAGTTTATCAACGAGTTGGTATCGTCGTGTCTCCTCTTCAAGTTTTGCTTTGGCCTCGACATAATCTGCCATTAATTCATCAACTTTCTTTTGGGTTTTATCCACATCTTTGGAAATTTGCTTTCCGTAGTATCCTTTACCAACAATCAATAGCAATAGAAACATTATAAAGAATATAAAACTCAAATTATTGAGCACGAATTCCTTATTAAGGAACTCGCCGTTCATTATTTGAGCCAAGGAATTGGATTTGGTTTCTGAATTTGAAGATTTTGGCTTCTTTTTCTTTAAATCCTCTTTCTTCTTTATCTTATCCAGTTCCTCTTTATCTATGTATAAATTGTCAACCATTTCTATACGCAACTCTTAATTTAGCACTTCGTGCCCTTGGGTTTTCTAATATTTCCTGCTCACTTGGTACAATTGGGTGCCTGTTGATTTCGGTGAATGGCTTTAAAACATTCCCAAAAAAATCTTTTTCTATTTCGCCACTTAATGAACCTCTTTTCATGTAGTTTTTCACCAATCTATCCTCAAGCGAGTGATACGAAATAACCACCAAGTGTCCGCCGGGCTTTATGCATGCTTCGGTTTGTATTAAAAAATCTGATAGTACTTCAATCTCCTTGTTTACCTCCATTCTAATTGCTTGAAATAGGAGTGCATAAAACTTGTTTTGCTTGAGTTTTGGGGCGCATGATTCTACCACCTCAATCAGTTCATTTGTTGTTTCTATTTTTTTTGAAGATCTGTATTGTGCAATTTTTGCCGCTACCTTAAACGCGTTTTTGAGTTCCCCGAACTTTTTTAGAACCATAGCAAGATCGTGCTCAGAATAGTTGTTAACCACTTCAATCGCACTAATAGTGGCGTTGGTGTTCATGCGCATGTCCAATGGTGCATCATGACGAATAGAGAAACCCCTATAATCGGTATCAAATTGATGCGAAGAAACACCTAAATCTGCAAGGATACCATCAACTTGAGCGATTCCTAATTGACGCAATTGATTTTTTAAAAAGGAAAAGTTTGAGGGGATGAAATGAAAATTGGACGCTTCCCATGCGTTTGCTTTTGCCTCTGGATCTTGATCGAAGGCTATTAATTTGCCCTCATCATTCAATCTAGAAAAAATGGCTTTTGAATGCCCACCTCCACCAAATGTAACATCAACGTATACGCCATGAGGTCGAATTGCCAATCCTTCGAGGCACTCATCAAGCATTACGGGATTATGGTAAGTAGTTTTATTCTCCATCATTAATATCACCCATTACTTCATCCGCTAAATCAGCGAAATCGGTCATGTTAACTTCGATCATTTCGAAGTACTTGGCTTTATCCCAGATTTCAATTCTGTCGTTGTACGCAATGAGCATCACATCCTGTTCAAGACCTACACGCTGCATGTGAGTCGTAGGAACGAGGATGCGACCTGCGTTATCCAAAGAGATTTGTTTTGCCCCCTGATGAAACAAGCGATAAAACATTCTATTCTTTGGTTTAAAGAGATTCATTTTAGAAAGCTTTTCGCTTATTCGCTCCCAATCTGAAAGCGGGTAAAGTGTAAGGCAATCTTCAAAACCCTTATTCAACATGAAATCTCGTTGGGATGAAACAGGCAATTGCTTCCGTAATCCTGACGGAAACAAAAACCGACCTTTCGAGTCGAGCCTTACTTCAAATTCTCCAACTAAGCCTGCCATGACGCAAATAATGGGTAAAAATAATGGTTTTTTTACCACTTTTTACCACAAGTTTTTATTTTGTTAATAAATTCTAACGAATATTGACCAAAATAGTTTCATTTTAAGTTTTAAAATTGAATGAAAATCCGTTATTTGTTTGTAAAAATGAAAATTGTGGGTATTTGTGGGAATTAAAAATTAAAGTAGAATTTCAAAACATATTAACAAGCCGCTTATACCTTAACTCATTATTAATCATAAACTTTATTAATTCAGCCATTGACCTGATTTAATTGTTAGTTTTGTTCACTAAATGTTCAAAGAATTTAAAAACTGGATCCTTCTCATTTCGCTCTCACTTATTTGGGGCAGCTCTTTCATTTTAATGAATAAGGGCATGTATACATCAGGTCACGAAAAGATATTTTCTTTCGAACAAGTTGGAGCATTGAGAATGTTAATCGCATCAATTGCATTGAGTCCATTTGCGTTTAAAGCTTTAAAAAAAATTAAAGACAAGAAAATCCTTTTAGGCGTTTTAATAGTTGGGATTTCAGGCAATTTTATCCCAGCATTTTTATTTCCTTTTGCTCAAACGGGACTAACATCTGGATTCGCTGGAATGCTTAATAGTTTTACTCCAATTTTCACTGTTATTATTGGATTTATCATTTTCGGAAACAAACTCGGAAAATCGCAAATTTTAGGAATGTTCATTGGGACAATAGGCATTGTGCTTCTAATGTACTCAGGAAGCCAAGTCGCATTGACTGGAAACTGGACGCATATCGCGGCAATTTTATTGGCCACGCTGATGTACGCAATTAGTGTAAACACCATAAAATATAAACTATCTAATCTGAAAGCAATTGAAGTGTCTTCTCTGGCATTTTTTCTTTTGCTTATTCCGTCCCTAATTGCAATTTTCTCAACCAAAACCCATTTAACAATCTTCGAGAATTCTAATGCTTCATATGGTTTGATATTTATTGGAACATTATCCATACTCGGAACTGCAATAGCAGTTATACTTTTTAATGAACTCATTAAAAACTCTTCGACTGTTTTTGCCAGTAGTGTGACTTACTTTATTCCTGTTGTGGCGGTAGGAATAGGATTACTTTTCAAAGAAACACTTTCCATATGGCAAATTGGATCAATGGCGATTGTTCTTCTGGGTGTGTTTTTTATAAATATTTGGGACACCATTAAACTAAAGCAATCTGAAACAAAATAATCATCTGAGTACTTGCGTAATTCGGATTTTTCACTAACTTTGTCGTCCATTTTTAATTAATTCATTAAATAAAAGCTATATGTACGCAATTGTAGAAATAGCAGGGCAGCAATTTAAAGTGCAAAAAGACCAAAAAATCTATGTGCACCGTTTGTCATCAGAAATTGGGTCGAAAGTTAATTTTGACAGAGTTTTATTGGCAGAAAAGGATGGCAAGATTCAAGTTGGCGCCCCAGCTATATCCGGTGCAAGTGTCACCGCGGAAGTTACTGGTCATGTTAAGGGTGACAAAGTAATTGTTTTTAGAAAAAAACGTCGTAAAGGGTATGAGAAGAAAAACGGTCATCGTCAATCTTTCACAGCCTTGAGTATTACAGACATTAAACTTTAATATTAATTTTTCCCTAGGGATTAAATCTATAATAAAATGGCACACAAGAAAGGAGTTGGTAGTTCGAAAAATGGTCGCGAGTCTCACAGTAAGAGACTTGGGGTAAAGATTTTTGGTGGACAAGCTGCAATTGCTGGAAACATTATTGTACGTCAAAGAGGAACGCAACATCACCCAGGAGATAATGTGGGAATTGGTAAAGATCATACACTATATGCTTTATCTGATGGTGTTGTAGCATTTAGAAAGAAAAAAGATAACAGATCTTTTGTTTCTATTGTTCCATTTGCTGCAGAAGCATAAGATTATTTCAAATCTAATTTAAGGCGGGCTTCAGTTCGCCTTTTTTTATGCCTTATTCATGCCCTTTTCCTCTTCAAATTATTAACTTCGTAAAAAAACATCATCATGCTCGAAATATCTCGTATCAGATCTGAAAAAACTGCGATTATCGAAGGATTAAAAAAGCGTAACATCGACGCAAGCGTAACAATAGAAACCATTTTAGAACTTGATAGCAAATGGAGAAATTCAAAAACTGATTTGGAGAGGTATGCTGCAGAATTGAACCAATTGGCGAAGTCAATCGGTATGCTTATGAAAGAAGGTAAGCATGATGAAGCGAATGGAATCAAAGAACAAACGACAGTCCTCAAAGGCAAGGAAAATGAACTTAAAATAGCAGTTGATAGTTTTGAGCAACAAATTACGCAATTGTTATACACTTTACCGAATGTTCCTAACGAATTGGTTAAGGCTGGTGCGAATGAGACAGAAAATGAAATTGTTTTCACATTAGGAGATAAACCTGAATTCAATTTTACACCACTTGCTCACTGGGATCTTGCTAAAAAATTCGATTTAATTGATTTTGAACTTGGTGTGAAGGTAACCGGGGCAGGCTTCCCTTTTTACAGAGGTAAAGGTGCCAAACTTCAGCGTGCGCTAATTGCATTCTTTCTTGATGAAGCAGAAAAATCAGGTTATGAAGAATTCATTCCGCCTCTAGTAGTTAATGAAGCGAGTGGAATAGGAACCGGTCAATTGCCGGATAAAGAAGGGCAAATGTACCATTGTACAGTTGATGATTTTTACCTTATCCCTACCGCTGAGGTCCCTTTAACAAATATTTACAGAGACACGATTTTACCTTCAGAAGATTTTTCAATCAAACTTACTGGTTATACGCCTTGTTTTAGAAGGGAAGCAGGCTCTTATGGCAAAGACGTTCGGGGTTTAAATAGGCTGCATCAATTTGACAAGGTGGAAATCGTTCGAATTGAGCACCCTTCGAATACTGCCAAAGCGCTTGAGGAGATGCTTGAACATGTTAAAAACCTATTAGAGAAATTAGAATTACCTTATAGAATTTTAAGATTATGTGGAGGCGACACAGGTTTTGCATCAGCAATGACCTATGATTTTGAAGTCTATTCGGGGGCTCAAGAAAAATGGCTAGAGGTAAGTTCATGTTCACGTTTTGATACATTTCAATCCAATAGACTTAAATTAAGGTATAAAGGCGAAGATAAAAAAACGCAACTTTGTCATACTTTGAATGGTTCGGCATTGGCTTTACCAAGAATTGTTGCGGCAATTTTAGAGAACCATCAAAGTGCAGAGGGTATTAAAATTCCCAAAGCACTTCAGAAATATACAGGATTTGAATACATCAATTAATGATTGTTAATTTTTTCAAAAAGTAATCGTCTTGCTTGTTGCACATGTTAATAAATAGTAAGTTTAACTTTATGCAGCGACTTAATCTTTTCCTCTGTGTGTTTTTGTTCTTAATAGGTTGCAATCAAAGCAATGAAGAACAAATTGAAACTAATCGCATTCAATCTCTAACAAATTCACTGGATAGTATAGAAAAATTATTGCTTAAAAATGAAATTGACACGTTGGCAGCACTAGGTGTTGCGACAAACGCCGTAGAGCTTCGAATAAAGAACAATTACAATTTGGATTCCATAGATTACGAGTTTGGTAAGAAAATGGATGAATACAAAGTAATGAGACGTTCATTGGGACCTTTGGGAAAAAGTTTCGCTGACATTAAAAATGGAATCAATGAAGAGCGCATTGCATTAAAAAATTTAACCAAAGATATCTCAAATAATATAGGAACGCGAGAAGAGAATGAGACAAACATCCAATTTGAAAAGGAAAAATTAAATCAGCTTGAAGTCCTTCTAAAAGAATATTTAATTGAGAGAAATAAGACAATGACAACTTTTCACAAACTTCACAAAGATCTTGACTCTTTTTCAATGGAATTACTTAAGGAAAATGAGCATCTCAAACCTAAAAAGAACCAATGAAAATATTCTTATGTATAACTTTTCTGATTATTGCATTTGGATACAATTGTCAAACAAACTCCGACGAACAGCTAGCTCAATATTATTACTCCAATGGAGAACTCAGCAAGGCACTGCCATATTATGAGAAATTATATGAAGGTTCCGCTACCAAATTCAATTTTACGAGACTTTACGAGTGTATGATGTCAGAAAGCGATTACAAAAGCGCTGAAAAACTCATAAAAAATCAGATATCTGCGAATAAAAATGACATTGACTATAAAATAATTTACGGTCAGTTTTACATTGAAAGTGGTGAACCTGATAAGGCAAAGAAGCTATACAATTCAATGATTGAAGGTTTGGGTATGAGTAGTTCAGAGGTGATCATACTTTATGAGGCTTTTATTGCCAAATCGGAATATGAATTGGCATTGGAGACACTCAAACAAGGTAGAAAATTACTTAAAGATACCTATTCTTTGAATTTACAATTTGCTGCACTTTATAAATTAAATGGAGACAATGAAAATATGCTGAAAGAATACTTGGATTTGCTTGATAACTATCCAACGTATTTAACAACCATTCAAGCAGCATTGTCTGTACAATTGGATTTTTCCTCAGAAGGAAGCGCTACTGTTGATCTTCTGCAGAATACACTTTTGGAAAGGATTCAAAAGAAACCTGACATCACCGTAAATAGTGAATTGCTGATTTGGTTATTTATTCAGAAAAAGAATTTTTCAGGTGCACTCACTCAAGTTCAAGCTTTAGATAAAAGATTAAAAGAAAATGGTCGACGGGTGATGGAAATTGGTGCAATTTGTGTTGAAAACAATGACTATGAAACCGCCAGAAAAGCCTTCAAACATATCATTGGTTTTGGTGATCAAAATCCATATTATTACGAGGCTGAAAATTCATTATTGAATACGCGTTTCTTAGAAATAACTTCAATGAGAAATTACAATCAAATTGAAATAAACGAAACCATTAATGATTATAAAAGTACTTTGAAAAGAGTAGGATGGAAACGATCAAGTTTGCCACTGATAAAGCAAATGAGTTTTATTCAGGCCTTTTTTGCAAACCAAGCAGACTCAGCATTAACAAACCTAAATGCTGCACTTAAACTTGTTGGGTTGACGGATTTACAACAAGCAGAAATTAAAATACTACTTGCCGACATCTATGTGCTTAAAGGTGACATTTGGGAGGCATCTTTGTTGTACATGCAAGTCAATAATGTCTGGAAAGAAGAACCAATTGGTCACGAAGCTAAATTCAAAAACGCCAAGATATTCTATTATGATGGAGAATTTGACTATGCGCAATCTCAACTTTCTGTTTTGAAAGAATCAACATCAAAACTTATTGCCAATGATGCGATGAATTTGTCTATTTTAATCACTGATAACTTCGGGCTTGACAGCAATTACGAGGCTATGAGTTGGTTTGCAAAAGCAGATTTAGCAATTGAACAACACAAATACATTGAAGCTTTCGAATACATGGATAGTATAAGTAGAATATTCCCAGATCACAGTTTAGGAGATGAGATACTATTCAGAAAAGCTAAAGTAATGCAATTGCAAGGAAATTGGAACGAATCCATTTTATATCTTGAGAAAATAATTGAATTTTATGGTACTGATATCTTGGCAGATGATGCTTTGTTTCAAATGGGAGACATCTATGAAAATCAAATAAAAAATCCCGAAAAAGCATCTGAATACTATAAGAAAATCCTCTTTGAATATCCTGGAAGTCTTTTTGCTGTTGAATCTCGAAAACGATTTAGGATTTTAAGAGGTGACGCAATTGAGGAAGAAGATACTTTTTAAAGTTCAGTATTCCATTCGATCAACTCGCGATTCAAGACAATTTTATACTTGTTGTCAACAACATTAACGGTATAATAATTTGCCATATTTGCACCAAGTAAATCCTTAAACTTCCTTCTAATTCTTGAAAAGATCTGCAGCTGATTTTCATCTAGTGGGTCAACCATACGTGTTACAGACTCATTGATCACATCGGTTGATGAGCGTTTCGAAAACTTTTCATAGAGGTACTTTATTTCATAGACATGGTCCATCAAATGACTCAATTGCACGCCATCAGGGTGTTTTAAAAAGAAGATAAAAAACGTTCGCTCCTTTGGATTTAACTTAACCTCTAAATTTCCCAAATCGGTTAAAAAGATGCGATGGTTGTAGCCTTTAATTTCAACGCGGCTTGGCTGATTAAAGAATTCGGAACGCTCTCTAAACATAAAGTGTTTCCGAATTCCATCCATCATATCAAACAACTGTTGCGATATTGGTCTTGAAATATCCCGCCTGTATAAAATTTGTAAACACGATTGGCACAAATCGGCAGTTCGCATCTTAAGAACAATTTCTCTTTTATCCTCGCAAAAATCCATCATGCATCCAATCGGCTTGTTATGCGTCCCGTTTACAATTTCTAATCTATCTTGAAACATTTGAATTCTCAGTAGCCATGCTGCAATTTCATAACAAATTGGAAATCTCGAATCAACAGAAGATCCAAAAAAATGATTCCAATGAGAAGTTTGAATAAAGATATTATTCATTTCCTCATCTACTGCGCCGAACCAATTTTTATCATTCGCAGTGGCAGTTAATATGATAACAACCTCATTATTATTTATCGCGTTCGTATTCCGAAAGGTTCTGCACAAGTCAAAAAAATCTTCCCATTTTGCTTGAGGTTCTTCAAGCGGAAATTCATAGGGCTCGTATAATCCACTTATAAACCCTGAGGTTTTTGATAAATCAAAAAACTTTTGTTTTTCAAATTCATCCTTTTCTACAATATGCCTTGACGTCACATGGTCAATAAGTTGCTCCTCCTCATTTGACACAAATTGAATAGGTCCTTTAAAACTTCTAACCAGATTTAAAACATCATTAAAGGTATCTAAACTTACGTCCTTGGTTCTGAGGAGGTGAACTTTCATTTTGGCTTTATTTATTTTTTATTTCTAAGATCCTTATCTTCAAAGTTATCAAAAAGGTTGGCACTCATAAATCCTGCTGCCTTGGATTTTTCATAATTTCTCATTGAAAGGCTCATTTCTGCCATAACACTATTATAATCTCCTTTATCAAAAGACACTGTGTTTTCAGATTTTATGTTTAGCATTCTTGAGGTATGTATGGCATCTAAATCTGCTCCCATAAAATTAAATGTCCAATGACCAGTTTGTTCCAATTCCTTAATCATTGATGCAATCATATGATAAGTATAATATCTAGATGCATTTTCATGACCATCGGTTAAGATTACCATTACAATAGAAACATGACCGTATGCAATCAGACTGGCATATTTTTCTTGAATGTCTCTCACTGATTTTCCTATGGCATCCAACAAAGCTGTAGAACCGTTTGGCCTGTAAATGTTTCTGGTCAGCGGAAGCAGCTGCTCCACCTCACCAAATGAAACTACATTTTGCATTACATCGTCAAAAAAGGTAAGTGAAACAATAAAATCCTGATTAGGAAGCTCTTGTTTTAAATCTTTTAATGTGTTCAATTGTTGGTTAAACCCAGAAATTACCTCGTTTTCCATTCCGCTCATGGAACCACTTTTGTCGATTAGATAGTGGTAAATTGTTTTTTTGACTTTCATAAATTTTAATTTTTGTTTAGACAAAGCTCTGCATTGCTTTTTCGAAAATGAAATCTCTGCAAGGTTGCAAACAAATGAAAGGATAGCAAGGATCCAACGCTAGACCGGTTAAAACCTAGATTGAATTGTTTTGAGAGTCAACTTCGGTTGATAATAAATTTACAATAACTTAACATTTTGGTTTTCTGCAAGGACATTTATTCTTACAACTTTGTATGGTGAATAAAATAAATCGTGAATTAAGTTGGTTATCCTTTAATGATAGGGTACTACAAGAAGCAATGGATGGTAGCGTTCCACTGGTTGAGCGCATCAGATTCTTAGGGATTTACTCCAATAATCTCGATGAATTTTATAGGGTTCGGGTAGCCAATGTGAGGAGATCAATGCTTCTCAAAAAGAATAAAATCGCTGGTTTCGAAGGTTCAGCTACAGATTTATACAAAAGTATTCGTGAGGTTGTTTTAGAGCAACAAGGGAAATTTGAAAACACCTTTGCTAGTCTCGTTAAGGAATTATCCGAAAATAAAATCTACCTTATCAACGAACATGAAATTAAATCAGAAGATGTTGATGAAGTTTCAGCTTACTTTCATTCGGAATTGAAGCACGTTATTTTTCCTGTAGTGCTTGATAAAAAACATAGCTTTCCAAAACTCAGGGACTATGCCATTTATCTTGCAGTGAGGATCGTTCTTCCAAAGAATAAAATTAAATACGCATTGATTCAAATACCAAGTGACCAATCGCGTTTTTTAATTTTGGACAGAAAAGATCATCATTTCATCATGTTGATTGATGATATAATTAGATTACATTTACGAACCATATTTTCCATATTGGATCCAATAGATGTTAGTGCCCATACGTTTAAATTTACAAGAGACGCTGAACTAGATATCGATGATGATGTTTCGGTAAATTTTATTCAAAAATTAGAAAATAGTTTAAAAGAGCGCAAAAAAGGTGTCCCGGTAAGATTTGTTTATGATCAAGATATGCCAGAGGATGTTCTTCAATTTTTATTGGAATCTTTATACTTAAAAAAAGGTGTTAATACAATTCCTGGTGGCAGGTATCATAATTTTAAAGATTTTATCAAGTTTCCAGATTTTTCAAATAAAAATTTTGTCTATACACCTGAAAAACCTTGTAATCATGAGGTTTTGGAAAATGAAAATGGATTAATCAATACCATCTTAAAGCAAGATATTCTGCTTCATTTTCCTTATCAAAAATTTGATTACGTTACAGATTTACTAAGAGAGGCAGCCTTAGATCCAAAAGTAAAATCGGTTCAAATCAATGTATATCGCGTTGCTAAGAACTCAGACATTATGAATGCCATTTTAGCCGCGGCATTTAATGGCAAAGAGGTTGTTGTTGTAATGGAACTTCAAGCTCGTTTTGATGAAGAAAACAATTTATACTGGGCAAATAGACTCAAAGAATTTGGTGTTAAAGTCATTTATGGTGTTCCACATTTAAAAGTTCACTCCAAACTTCTTTTAATAACGAGAGAAAATAAATCTAAAGAGGAACACATCGCTTATATTGGTACTGGCAATTTCAACGAAAAAACTGCACGTATTTATTCAGATATTTGTTTGTTAACAGGTAACCCTAGCATATCTAATGAAGTAAAAAAGGTTTTTAAATTGCTTGAAAACAATCTTCAAAGGCCGTTTTTCAAAAACCTTCTAGTATCTCCAATTAATGCAAAGCGGCGCATTATTGCTATGATTCAACAAGAAATAGCCAATGCCAAGAAAGGCAAAAAAGCCGAAATTAGAATCAAGATTAATAATATTACTGACACACAATTAATAGATAAATTATACCAAGCAAGTCAAGCTGGGGTGAAAATTTCTATGATTGTAAGAGGGATTTGCTGTTTGAAACCTGGTGTAAAAAATTTGAGTGAAAATATAACGGTAATCAGTATTGTTGACCGCTATCTTGAACACAGCCGTTTTATGATTTTGGAAAATAGTGGTTCACCAATTTACATTCTTACCAGTGCGGACTTTATGGAAAGAAATATGGACCACCGAATTGAAGTAGGAACCTTAATTCTTTCAAAAGAAATTCAACAGGAATTGGATATGATTTTCGAAATGCAGTGGAAAGGAAGCGTTAAGGCACGTCTTATTACCGCTGATATGAAAAATAATTATCACAAAAGAAATTTACCCCCATTCCACGCGCAAAGGGAAATTTATAATTATTACGCTAAAAAAGTGTCAGAATAATTCACCATTTCTCATCTGTAATTTATTTAAAGTTGATTACTTTGCATCGAAGTCTTTGAATAATTTCAATGCTTAACAAAAAAGAATGAAATTCGGTGCTATAGATATTGGAACAAACGCAGCAAGGCTTTTGGTTGGTGAAGTCGAATCAGAGAAAGATCACTTATTTGTAAATAAATTATCCTATTCAAGAATTCCTTTAAGACTCGGCGAAGATGTTTTTGAAAATGGATTAATTTCTGAAACCAAGATTGTAAATTTTATAAAGACCATTCAAGCATTTCGATTGATATCTGAAATTTTTGAAGTCAAAGCAATACGAGCAGTAGCCACATCGGCAATGCGGGATGCAATCAATGCGAAAGATGTTATAGAAAAAATAAAATCTGAAACAGAAATTGAAATAGAGGTTATTTCGGGTCAAGAAGAAGCAGAACTTATAATGAGTAACTTTTTTCTTTCCGAAAAACCGATTAAACATCCTTTTTTGGTAATTGATGTTGGAGGTGGGAGTACTGAGGTGAGTTATTTCAGTGATGGTGAACGAAAAGCTTCTAAATCTTTCGAAATAGGAACCATTAGATTGCTAAAACATAAGGTAAATGACCTAATTTGGACTGATCTAAACAATTGGATAATAGAAAATGTACCGCTTGAAAAAAAACTTACAGTATACGGAACAGGAGGCAATATCAATAAAATACACAAACTGGTAGGGGGCAAACAAAAGCATCCGGTTTCCTCCGAAGACATGTCCGATTTTCTAGGACAACTAAAGCCGCTAACTGTAAGAGAAAGAATTGATAAATTTCAGCTCAAACCAGATCGAGCAGATGTTATTGTTCCTGCTTTGGAGATTTATCTTTACCTGATGAATATTTGTAAATCCTCGGAAATATTTGTTCCAAAAGTTGGGCTTTCTGATGGGGTAATTTTAGATTTACATAAAAAATATGTCGGTATTTAGGTTTGATTTTTGCTAATTTTCCAGCATGAAAAACATATTCTATTTATCCTTTATGATAGTCATTACAAAAGGCTACTCCCAAAAAGACACGCTATTCGATATCCATTACCATAAAAACGGAAAAATTTCTACCAAAAGTGTAATTTTTCAAGATGAGATCATTTGGGGTTATGCAAAAGCATACAACAAAAAAGGGGAAGAAATTTATTCTATGGGAACAAGAAGATGCGCAGGGAATGCTTCTGTCGATTTTTACTACTATGAAGATGGAGCAGTTAGTAAAGCTCATCACACAAGTCATCCTGATGGAGGTATTCAATGGGGAGACATTACTCATTATTTCGATCAAGAGGGAAACATTACCAATATTGAAGACAATAGTTCAGATATGTATGGACATCCTCAGTTGCATGTTTTTTATGATCCAAATTTTGAATATAAAGAAATACCGGTTAAACAAGAGGTGGTTCAATGCGCTGAAATATATGAATCTGAATTTTTCATAATTAATTTGAGTAATAAACCATATGCAATTTCTATTTCCAATAAGGGAGGTATAGATGGAAAAAAAACCAATACAATAATTACAAGAAAAGATACTGTATTAATTAACTCATATATTGAAGCCCAAATTTTTACGCATCCTAAAGACTTTCTCGATATATATTTCCTTAATAAAGGACAGAAGAAATCTATAAAAATGAATTTTATTTGGACTGAAGCTGTTCAGGTATCTCGAACAAAAAGAGCTTATTATTTGGTGGTATTCGACTAAACAAAAAAAGTGGCTTCGGCCACTTTTTTCTTTAAATTGTTTTAGTTATTTCAAGAAATTCACAAATCCGGTCTTAACAAATTTCTTATCTGTATTCGGTGCTTTAAATTCGATAACCCAAGTATATGTTCCTTGCTGAACAAGCTTACCACCGTAAGAGCCATCCCATCCATATTCAGGATCCTTCGATTCAAAAATCATTTCACCCCATCTGTTATATATGGTTAAAAGATAATTATAAGGATCAAAACCTGATGTAAATATTGGCTTGAATGTCTGATTATACATGTCACCATCGGGTGTAAAACAATTTGGAACATAGTATATTAATTGTTCCTGATATTGAATTGCACCTTGAACAGAATCCATACAGCCTAGTGCTGAATAAGCATAAAGTGTTACAGTATAGTTACTTACTACAGTTCCATCATATTCATGAGTCGGATCCTCTTCTGTTGAACCTGTATTGTCACCAAAATCCCATATATAATTTGTTGCATTTGCAGTAGTATTATTAAAAGAAACTGTTGATTCAAATTCATCAATTACACTTGGTGATGCAATAAAACTCGCTGTTGGTGGTCCTTCGACACAAATATAATTCGCTAAAACCTGACTTCCTGTACAACCAGTTGAATTCGTAACTGTAAGCGTGATATCATTGCAACCTAACTGGGTAAATAAATGATTTACGCTACCACAATCGGTAATTACTGTTCCATCTCCCATTGTCCAAATGCAATTAACTCCAGAATCTCCATTATTTGTGAAATTTACATTTAAAGGAACACAACCAGCTGTCACATCAGCAACAAAACTAACATTGGGAGCAGCAATTACGATAACCGTAACATCATCTGAATCTTGACACCCATTGGCGTCTGTACCTGTTACAGTGTAGGTGTAACTTCCAGCATTTCCTGGGTCAAATGCTACACCATTGTTCACTCCATTAGTCCATACATAAGAATTTGCTCCGGTTGCTGATAAGGTAGCATTTGCGTTTTCACAAATTGTAAGGTCGGCTCCGGCATAAACAATTGGATTTTGATTTACAGTTACCGTAACTTGATCATTATCTTGACAACCATTTGCGTCTGTACCTGTTACAGTATATGTCTGCGTAGCCGTTGGAGAAAATGCCACCCCATCAACAACTCCATTTGTCCAAGTATAAGTTGATGCGCCAGATCCATTAAGTGTTACGGTCTCGCCCGAACATATTTCTTGATCTATACCTGCGTTTACACTAGGTAGTGTATTGACAGTCACAACTACAGTATCTGTATTTGTACATAAATTATTATCAGTACCAGTAACAATATAAGTTATACTACCAGGAGCTTGAGTAAAGGGAACCCCATTGGTAACACCACCGGTCCATACATAATTATTTGCACCAGTAGCGGTAAGGGTAACTTGAGTGCCCTCGCAAACAATTTTATCAGAACCAGCATTTACAGCAGGTAATGCTAAAACCGTTAAAGTAACATTTGATATACTGTCGCAACCTAAAACATTAAGAAAATTGCCAGTGTAAACTCCAGATGTAGTTTGGGATATACCATGAATGATTACAGATTGTCCCTGACAAATAGTAATACTTGAATTTGTTGTTATAGTTGGCAATTCAGATAAATTAACTGGTGTTGCAGTTGCACTACAATTAAAATTATTGGTTACTGTAACAGTTATCGGGTTATTTGCCTGAGTTGCACCTGTGGTAGATGTATTTACACCAGTTGTCCAATTATAAGTTGTGTATGGCAAGGTTGTTCCTAGGGTTGGAGGTACATTGGCACAATAGGTAAGAGGACCTGTAATTACTGGAACAGGGTTGGGGTTTACTGTCACAACAACTGTATCTGTATTTGAACACTGGTTATTATCAGTTCCGGTAACAATATAAGTCAGTGAACCAACACTTGGAATGAAGGCTACATCATTTGTCACGCCATTTGTCCAAACATATGTATTGGCACCTGTCGCTGATAGTGTTACAGATGAATTTTCACAAACAGTTTGATCTAAACCGGCGTTAACAGCAGGAAGCGCTAATATTGTCAATGTAACATTAGAGGTACTATCGCATCCAATAACACTTGTAAAAGTCGCCGTGTAAGTCCCAGAGGTTGTTTGCGCAATACCATGTATTGTAACCGACTGACCTTGACAAATACTAACATTTGAATTTGTTATAATTACAGGTAATTCAACCAAATTATATGGCGCTGAAGTAGCACTGCAGTTAAAGTTATTAGTAACCGTAACAGAAATTGGATTATTCAATTGATTAGCCGTTGTGGAGGGGGTTGTAACACCAGTTGTCCAATTATAGCTTGCATAAGGTAAACTGGTATTCAGCGTTGGAGTGCTGTTGGCACAATAACTTGTTGGACCAGTAATAACAGGAACTGGATTTGGATTTACTGTTACAGTAACTGTATCTGTATTATTACAGTTTAATGCTGATGTACCTGTGACAACGTAATTTAACGATCCTACTGATGGGTTAAACGCAACACCATTGGATACTCCGTTATTCCATGTATAACTGTTCGCACCTGTTGCGGTTAGTGTAACCGAAGCGTTTTCACATACAGTTTGATCAGGACCACCATTAACGTTAGGCAAAGGATTAACTGTTACAAGAACATTATCTGTTGCTGTGCAATTAAACGCTGTTGTTGCTGTGACAGTATAGGTTTGAGTCACAGTTGGTGAAAATGGGACTCCATCTAGTACTCCGTTGTTCCAAGATACATTGGTGGTTCCAACTGGCACAGCGGTTAACGTCACTTGATTACCAGCACAAATCGTTTGATCAACACCGGCTTCTACGGTAGGATTTGGATTTACTGTGATAGTAACATTATCTACAGCTGTACATCCAGAAGAAGTACCAGTGACAAAATAAGTATTGGTTCCAACTGGGGGAACAAAAGAAACGCCATTAGTAACGCCTCCAGTCCATGAGTAAGTTGTCGCACCAGTTGCGTTTAATGTTACTGAAGTATTTTGACAAATTGATTGGTCAGCACCAGCGTCTACAATTGGAATTGGGTTCACTATAACATTAGTTGTTGCTGTAGAAACACAACCTGGACTGGTTGCGGTGAGTGTATAAATTCCCGAATTGGCTATTGTTGAACTTGGAATTGTAGGATTTTGAATATTTGATGTAAAACCATTCGGCCCCGTCCAACTGTAAGATGCGCCTCCTGTACCATTCAATTGAATGGTTGCACCTTCACAATATGGTCCGGTATTCGTCGCTGTTGCATTTCCAGGGCCTACAGCGAAAGAAATTGTCACATAACCATTTTGAGTATTGGTTGCTCCAAGAAATGTCCCTGCAATAGGAGGAAGCAAACTTGAACCGCCGCCACCGCCGCCGCCGCCATTAGCTCCAGTGCAACAGCCATCATTTCCACCGCCGCCACCGCCATAACGACCACCGCCACCACCACCGCCGGAAGCAGTTTGCCAATATCCGCCTTGACCACCAATACCAAGAGTTCCTGGCGATCCTCCTGGAGGCGTTCCTGCCCATGGAGCTCCACCATTACCACCAGCAGTTTGTGTTCCACCACCACCACCGGCGCCGTAGGTTGAACAGCCAGCAGTACCAACAGTTCCACCACCTGCTCCACCACAAACGGGACTTGAACCTCCACTTCTACCACCACCACCACCAGCGACAACAACCCTGTTAGCTAATGCAGTACCTCCAATACGAATATCACTAGCTCCACCACCACCCCAAGAGCGATATGTTGCACTTCCTGTAGAATTGTGTCCGGTTCCTCCGCCGTTCCATCCACCCGAAGCTGCTCCCTGAGTTCCCATTCCGCCACAATAGATGTTTAGCACCTGACCAGGTGTAACAGCCAAAGAACCAGTTACCACGGCTCCATTACCTCCATTCGAACCTCCACCTTTCGCCCCCGCAACGGTTACAGTAATCGTTGTAACACAAGGTGGCACAATCCAAGTTTGAACATTTCCTGTATAATTAAAGGTAACAGGGGACTGACCAAAAGCATTATTGATAATGAATGTGAAGATGAAACAGCCGATAAAAAAACTGTTTCTGTATAAATTCAAATTTTTAGTATAATTCTGTTCCATATGTCTAATAAGTAGAATAATTTTTTGACGATAAACTATTAAAACGGTTGCTTTTGAGTAAAAATAAGTATGTTAATTAAATCGAATATTAATTTTTTCGTTAATATGAATATATTGTTGAGTTCAATGAATATTTTCTTTTAAAATATCAACGAATCAAGTTAACATGACCTTGAACTCTCATTCTTTCATCATTTTTTGATGTTTTGAACTCAATTTGCCAAACATAAGTACCATCCTGAACAATATTAACAAATTCACCTTGGCCATAGGTCCCATCCCAGCCAATTAAGGCGTTGTGTGATTCAAAAATAAGTTCTCCCCATCTATCGAATATTCGCAATGTGTAATCATAAGGATCAAATCCAGATGTAAATATTGGTTTGAATGTTTGATTGTAAACATCATTATCCGGAGTAAATGAATTCGGAACATAATAAATCAACTCTTGGTATACCTGAATAATGGTTTGTGCAGTATCACTGCAACCAAAATCAGATGCTGCAATAAGGGTTACTAAATATGAACCATCTTCAAGAGCCTCAAACTCGTGCGATGGATTAACCTCCTGACTATTTGCCGTGTTATCACCAAAATTCCAATCATATTGAGTCGCATTTATACTATTGTTATCAAATAATACTGCATTATCAAATTCGCTAATTTGAGTATTTGAAGCATTGAAACTAGCAGTTGGAACTTCTTCAACGCAAACCAAATTTGGTAAACTTAGAGATCCAATGCAACCATTGGCATCAGTAACAGTTAAAGTAATATTGTAACATCCTGCTGCTTCAAAAGTATTTGAAACACTTCCGCAATCATTCGAAAAAGCACCATCCCCAAAGGACCAATAGCAATCTACGCCATTTAAAGTGGAATTCGTAAAATTAACGGTTAAAGGCGCGCATCCTTCGGTAACGTCAGGAGTAAATGTTACAGGCGTAGTAGTATTAACGGTTACATTGACATCATCAGTGTTTGAGCAACCCTCCGCCGTTGTTCCAGTCACAGTATAAGTTGTGGTTCCTGCATTTGGTATAAAAGCAACGCCATTATTAATTCCATTATCCCAAGTGTAAGTTGTTGCACCTGAACCATTTAGTATTATATTCTGTCCGCTACAAGTAATTACATCATTACCTGCACTCACCGTTGGTATAGGATTCACCGTCACCGTCATTGTTGTTGTGGCAGCACATTGTCCAGCAGTTGGGGTGAACGTGTATGTCGTTGTTGCCGTATTGTTGTTTGCTGGCGACCAAGTTCCTGTGATGCTATTGTTTGATGTAGTTGGAAGTGTAAATGTTCCTCCGCTACAAATAGCTGCAACTTGAGTGAATGTTGGTGTTGTTGGTTGGTTCACCGTAACTGTCATTGTTGCAGTTGTAGCACATTGTCCAGCTGTTGGGGTGAATGTGTATGTCGTTGTTGCCGTATTGTTGATTGCAGGTGACCAGGTTCCAGTGATGCTGTTATTTGATGTAGTTGGAAGTGTAAATGTTCCTCCGTTACAAATAGCTGCAACTTGAGTGAATGTCGGTGTAACTGGTTGATTCACCGTCACCGTCATTGTTGTTGTGGCAGCACATTGTCCAGCAGTTGGGGTGAACGTGTATGTCGTTGTTGCCGTATTGTTGATTGCTGGCGACCAGTTTCCAGTAATGCTATTGTTTGAAGTTGTTGGCAAACTCAATGGGTCACCTGAACATATCGCTGGAACTTGAGTAATTGTCGGTGCAACTGGTTGATTCACCGTTACCGTCATCGTTGCAGTTGTAGCACATTGTCCCGCTGTTGGGGTAAACGTGTATGTCGTTGTTGCCGTATTGTTGATTGCTGGTGACCACGTTCCATTGTAGCCTTCATTTGATGTTGACGGTAAAGTAAAGGCTCCGCCGTTACAAATAGCAGTAACCTGGGTGAATGTTGGTGTTACTGGTGCACCTACTGAAACAGTCATCGTTGTTGTGGTAGCACACTGTCCAGCAGTTGGTGTGAAAGTGTATGTGGTTGTTGCCGTATTGTTGATTGCTGGCGACCAAGTTCCTGTGATGCTATTGTTTGATGTAGTTGGAAGTGTAAATGTTCCACCACTACATATCGCTGTAACTTGAGTGAATGTTGGTGTTGTTGGTTGGTTCACCGTAACTGTCATTGTTGCAGTTGTGGTACACTGACCTGCTGTTGGCGTGAATGTATAGGTTGTTGTTGCAGTATTGTTTATAGCCGGAGACCACGTTCCTGTGATGCTGTTATTTGATGTAGTTGGAAGTGTAAATGTTCCCCCACTACATATCGCTGCAACTTGAGTGAATGTTGGTGTTGTTGGTTGGTTCACCGTAACTGTCATTGTAACTGTTGTAGCACATTGTCCTGTTGTTGGTGTAAATGTGTATGTGGTCGTTGTAGTATTGTTGATTGCAGGTGACCATGTTCCTGTGATGCTGTTGTTTGATGTTGTTGGAAGTGTAAATGTTCCTCCGTTACAAATAGCTGCAACTTGAGTGAATGTTGGTGTTGTTGGTTGGTTCACAGTAACGGTCATTGTTGCCGTTGTAGCACACTGACCTGCTGTTGGGGTGAAAGTGTAAGTCGTTGTTGCAGTATTATTGATTGCTGGTGACCACGTTCCTGTGTAGCCTTCATTTGATGTTGTCGGTAAAGTAATCGCTCCGCCGTTACAAATGGCAGCAACCTGGGTGAATGTTGGTGTTACTGGTGCACCTACTGAAACAGTCATCGTTGTTGTGGTAGCACACTGTCCAGCACTTGGTGTGAATGTATAAGTTGTTGTCGCAGTATTGTTGATTGCTGGGGACCATGTTCCTGTGATGCTGTTGTTTGATGTAGTTGGAAGTGTAAATGATCCTCCAGAACATATCGCTGCAACTTGAGTGAATGTTGGTGTTGTTGGTTGGTTCACCGTAACTGTCATTGTAACTGTTGTTGCACATTGTCCAGCTGTTGGGGTAAACGTGTATGTCGTTGTTGCCGTATTGTTGATTGCAGGTGACCATGTTCCAGTGATGCTGTTATTTGATGTAGTTGGAAGTGTAAATGTTCCTCCGTTACAAATAGCTGCAACTTGAGTGAATGTCGGTGTAACTGGTTGATTCACCGTCACCGTCATTGTTGTTGTGGCAGCACATTGTCCAGCAGTTGGGGTGAACGTGTATGTCGTTGTTGCCGTATTGTTGATTGCTGGCGACCAAGTTCCTGTGATGTTGTTGTTTGATGTAGTTGGAAGTGTAAATGTTCCTCCGTTACAAATAGCTGCAACTTGGGTGAATGTTGGCGTGGTTGGTTGGTTAACAGTTACCGTCATCGTTGCAGTTGTGGCACATTGGCCTGCTGTTGGTGTGAATGTGTATGTGGTTGTTGCTGTATTGTTGATAGCCGGCGACCACGTTCCAGTGATACTATTGTTTGATGTGGTTGGAAGTGTAAATGATCCTCCAGAACAAATAGCTGCAACTTGGGTAAATGTTGGGGTTGTTGGTTGGTTCACAGTAACGGTCATTGTTGCCGTTGTAGCACACTGACCTGCTGTTGGGGTGAAAGTGTAAGTCGTTGTTGCAGTATTATTGATTGCTGGTGACCACGTTCCTGTGTAGCCTTCATTTGATGTTGTCGGTAAAGTAATCGCTCCGCCGTTACAAATGGCAGCAACCTGGGTGAATGTTGGTGTTACTGGTGCACCTACTGAAACAGTCATCGTTGTTGTGGTAGCACACTGTCCAGCACTTGGTGTGAATGTATAAGTTGTTGTCGCAGTATTGTTGATTGCTGGGGACCATGTTCCTG
>CAZOAH010000008.1:131567-135905 GCA_964577845.1 uncultured Akkermansia sp. | reverse complement strand
CTCCGTTACAAATAGCTGCAACTTGAGTGAATGTTGGTGTTGTTGGTTGGTTCACCGTAACTGTCATTGTAACTGTTGTAGCACATTGTCCTGCTGTTGGGGTGAATGTGTATGTCGTTGTTGCCGTATTGTTGATTGCAGGTGACCATGTTCCTATGATGCTATTGTTTGAAGTCGTTGGAAGTGTAAATGTTCCCCCACTACATATCGCTGCAACTTGAGTGAATGTTGGTGTTGTTGGTTGGTTCACCGTAACTGTCATCGTTGCAGTTGTGGCACATTGGCCTGCTGTTGGTGTGAATGTGTATGTGGTTGTTGCTGTATTGTTGATAGCCGGCGACCACGTTCCAGTGATACTATTGTTTGATGTGGTTGGTAGTGTAAATGATCCTCCAGAACAGATCGCTGCAACTTGAGTGAATGTTGGCGTGGTTGGTTGGTTCACCGTTACCGTCATCGTTGCAGTTGTTGCACACTGACCAGTAGTTGGCGTGAATGTATAAGTTGTTGTTGCCGTATTGTTGATTGCTGGCGACCAAGTTCCTGTAATGCTATTGTTTGATGTAGTTGGAAGTGTAAATGTTCCTCCATAACATATCGGTGTTTGCTGCAAAAAAGTTGGAGTAGTCGGTGGATTTATAGTCACTATCTTCGTGGTGGTGGTTGCACATTGCCCTGCTGTTGGAGTAAAAGTGTAAGTAGTTGTTGTGTTGGTATTTACAGCCGGCGACCAGGTTCCAGTAATTCCATTCGTTGATGTTGTAGGGAGGGTGAATGCAGTTCCAGCACAGTACGGACCAATTGTTCCGAATGTCGGAGTCACTGGTTGGGTGACTGTTACTGTTGATGTTGCCGTACCTGTTCCACAGGCCCCAACTCCTGTTACTGTGTATGTTGTAGTTGCAGCAGGTGATGCAATAACAGTGGCACCAGAAGTAGTATTTAAACCGGTGGCTGGCGACCATGTGTATGTATTTCCTCCACTTGCTGTTAAAGTTGCAGATTGACCTGCACAAATAGTAGCAGAGTTGACAGTTATAGGTGTAAATGTTGAACAACTTATTGTAGCGGTCCCTAAAAAAGTCAAAGGCAATGAGGTTGTCTGCGAACTATAATTTGACAAGCAAATCAAGAATTTTTGACCACAAGTTACATTCAATTCGGGTTCAAAATCACCTGCTAATCCACCTGCAGGAAGAGGTGTTGCCATACCAGTAAAGTTTTGACAATTCAAATTCCAATTGCATCTTATTGGGGCAATTTGATTATTAATAATTTGCGTACATGTTGTTGGTCCTGTATAAGGCCACATGATCCAGTCTAAACAACCATTTCCTCCTGGAGTTCCTATGGAAAATTCTAGGGTACCAGTAGTTGCAACATTTACAATCATCCATGTACTATTCAATTCACCAGACAATAAACATCCAGAATTCAAAGATGCTGGATTTGTGGAAGGATTTGATACCGTGCCACTGGTAAATTCAGTAACTAGACCAGATCCACTTGGATCCACTTGAAATGATTGGTTTGTACAAACGTTAACTGCTCCAGAACAATCACTGGCTACTATCGGACCTGGAGGTGGAGGTGGAGGTGTACCACATGGGTGACAAATAACATTGCCTACCCAACCTGTTGAAGTAACTGAACCGTCTGATGTAAAACGCAAAGTTAAGCAACCTACTGTTGAGGTTAAATTACCTGTAAACGTAGTTCCAGTAATGGTTGCAATCAAAGGGGCTGCGGTTGAGTTTCCGTTGTAAACATAAAGGTAGTCCCAATTTAACTCCAAGTTTAGTGATGTGATTTGCAAGGTAACGCATTGACCTGCAACATTAGAACAAATTGTTTGTATACAGTTTGCATTGTTTCCATAATTTGCCATTCCTCCTGGGTCCATATATGTACCTCCACATTGAGTCAAAGTACTTGATACTCCGCCACATCCACCCATTGCAGTTTGGCCAATGGAATTGTAAGAAAAGGATACAAAAACAAGCAGAAATAGTATTATTTTATTCATAGTAGAAGTTTGTAATATTTTTTTGACGAACAACTTGTTGAAAAGTTGCCTAAGTTAACAACTATCAATCTTTTATCAAAAAAATATGCTTCTAATAAAATAAGATTTGCAAACAAATTAAATTTTGAAACATCATGATTCAGGATTGTGACTTTACTAGTTTTATTTCAGTTCCTTTTTTCCCAGAAATAATTACCAACTCCATTTGCATTTCTTGAGAACGCTGTTTTATGTTTTGAACACCATATCCAGGTTTATAATTATTGAGATCAAATCCTTTTCCGTTATCGATAATTTTAAAGTTGTCATTTTCAAATTCGATTAAAATTTCGGTCTGCTCAGCGTACTTAATAGCATTATTAACTGCTTCTTGAGCAATTCGATAAAGGTGCAATGCTTCGGAAGAAGGTAGCATTTGACTTGTATTCCCAATTATTTTCGTGTTCACTTCAACTTTAATTTAAGACCTCACAAATAACACATTGGGGACTCATAAATTTACTATTGGAATCTGATGTGGTTACAAACTTTATCAGGTAGAAAAAAAGGACTTCACAGGAAAAAGATTTGGAATTGCAGGAACAGCAAGTTTTGGATACCGCCCATTTCAAGGTTGGAATTTATCCGCTGGAATCGGTATTTCAATTTTAAAACAGTAAAATAGTATAATCTTTATTTTCTTCGCACATGCCAATTTTAAATCTACATAATCCAAAACCAGATATATCATAGAGGATTCTTTTTTAGCGAGTTTTTTATAATTATTTGTTCTTAAATTTGCATTGAACTTTACAGCCCAAAAGCTTCTATGCAAAACGTTGAACAAAACTTGGAGGAACATCAAGTAACTGCGCCAAAAAAAAGATTTAAAAAAATTCTAAAAATCATATATTCAATGTCTGTGCATTTGCTTGCAATTTTCGCTTTAGGTTTAATTGCAGTGGCTGTAGCTATCAAATTTCGTTGGACAAATCAAAGTGGTACTGTTGATGTAAACAATAGGTATTTTAATGGGCTTGCAGATAAATATGGAAAAGAACAGTCATTTAAAGGAAAAACGGTAGACCAAACAAAGACAGAACTGCTTCAAAAACTTGGGATTTTGGCAAGATACAAACCGGTTGATGCCAATAAGATTTATGATGTGTATAAAAAAAATGGAGATGCATTCATTGCATTAAGGATGTTTGATGCTGCAGCACTTCTTCTGAAAGACAATCAGGAATTTCAAGCCGATTTAAAAAATGTAAATGCCAATCAAAAAATTGACGATAAGTCCGTATTTGAATGGTCGAATTATGAGATTTGGAAGAGCTTCTGCCAGGCAATCCTTAAAGATAAAAAGGCAATTGATTCTGCAGCACAAGTTACAGGAGTCGAAGCCCGACTTCTTGTTATGTGTTTGGTAGGAGAACAGGTTCGTATGTTCAATTCTGGAAGGGAGCGGTTCAAACAATATGTTTATCCTTTAACCAATGTAATGCTTCCTAACAATAGAGGTTATGGTGTAACGAGTATTTTAGAGCATACGGCTTTGCAAATTGAAAAAAACTTGGTTGATAAGAAAAGTAAGTTCTATCCGGGCGACTACTTTTACAAATGTTTAAATGTCAGGGACTCCTTCCCGGAAACAATCGTAGATACCATCAAAGCGCATCAACAAAAAACAATTCAAAGACTCATCAACAGAAAGGATCATTTTTATTCATATTTATATACTGCATTTCTGCTACGCCAATACCAAGCGCATTGGACAAAAGAAGGTTTTGATCTTTCTTATCGTCCTGAAATTTTGGGAACATTGTTTAATATTGGATTTAAAAAAAGTATCCCTAAAGACAATCCTGAAGTTGGTGGATCCTCTTTTACCGTTGGAGACAAGACCTACACTTTTGGTGGTCTATGTTATGAATTCTACTACAGCGGTGAGTTAATGGATGCATTTCCGATCACCTCACAACCTTTTACCGCTGTCGCTGAGTTGGAAAAGAGAAACCAAGGATATTTAAAACAGGTACAAGAGAAATTGAAAATTGTCGATACGCTTAAGGTGGAGTAGATTCCGCTATTGCCTCATGCTGGCTTTGGATTTTCGTACTCGAAATGAATGGATTGTAAACCAATTGTAATATACTATGGGATTCAGTTTATGTATACAACCTTGTAAAATCGAAAAGAGCGAGCAGCAGAAGGAGAATGAAGAAAAAAACCAGAGTTTGTATTGCCGCTTTCGATCTCAAACATACTCTGGTTTTTTGTACAGAAAATGGATGGATTGTCGAACCAATTATAATATCCTATTCGATTTAGAT
>CAZOAH010000008.1:0-131467 GCA_964577845.1 uncultured Akkermansia sp. | reverse complement strand
AAACCAGAGTTCGGAACATCACTCTCGATCTGTTTCTCACTCTGGTTTTCGTACAGAAAATGGATGGATTGTCGAACCAATTATAATATCCTATTCGATTTAGATAATGTAAGCTCCTTGTAAAATCGAGAAGAGCGAGAATGAGTGTAAGAATGAAAAAAAACCAGAGTTCGGAACATCACTCTCGATCTGTTTCTCACTCTGGTTTTCGTACAAGAGATGGATGGATTGTCGAACCAATTAAAGTCTGATTCTGCTCAATAACATCTTATCTAAATTTTTATCTTGATGAATTGGGTTATATACGTAATTAGTTTCTATAGCTGGCCAAAAGTACTCTTTTTTATATAGTTTTGGCCAGCTATAGACATGTTAGGCGCTTTCAAATAAACTGTCCATGGTAACCTGATTATCCATAGAATTCATGCTATTCGCATTGCTTTTTACTCCAAATGAAGTAACCATTGTAACAAAGACATTTTTTCTATTCGTTAATTCTTTAGAAAATTCACTTTTCTTGTTTAGAAGCGAATCCTTGTAAGATTTTGAAATATTAAATTCAGAAACTGAGAACTTCATTTCGCATAGATTTATGCAATTGTCACTTCTGTCAATAACAAGGTCTATTTGAGCATTTTCATTTCTCCAACTTGAACTATTAGCACTAACTCCTCCAATTCCCAGTGCTTTCTTGATTTGAGAAACATGTTTAAGACAAACCGCCTCAAAAGCTAAACCACCCCAAGAAAGATAGCTTCTTGAGTTAAACAATGCTGTCCAACTATCATCAGAATTACTCTTAATATACTTAATAAAAAATAGTGAATATTCATCTGACAGTCGATACAATGCTTCTTTTTTAACTTTATTGTACGGTTTGTATTCAGTAATAAATCCTGATTCATTTAACTCATTAAGTGTACGGGTCAGACTACCTCCAGAACTTAAACCAGTTTTAGATACAATTTCATCTCTAGTCAAGCCCTTCTTCGATGTGGCTAAAGATTCTACGATTTTCTCATGATTTGATGAACTTTCAAATAAGGATGCGAAAACAACATTGAACTCATCTACTAATAAACCACCTGGCTGAAAACATAATCGGTCAATTGCTGTTGCTACACTGTCTCCTGGTTGAAGTTTATCAAGGTAATGAGGAATCCCACCAATTGCCATATATAGTTGCAAATAATCATATCTGCCAAGATTTACCCTTTTCGACTTGAGAAACAATTCTGTTTCATATAAGTTAAAAGGCAACAATCTTATAGGATAGGATATACGATTATGAAGCCCTTTTTTGTCTTTAATTACTTTGTTTATCATGAACGAGGCAGCAGAGCCACACACCACAACAACAAGGTCATCTCGTTTAGTACAGTAGTCATTCCAAAAGTGAGAAAACAAAGAAATAAAATTGGATTTAGGGGTATGCATCCAAGGAAATTCATCAATGAAAATGACTTTTTTCTCCAAGGTTTTTAATCCTGAGATATACTCACCAAGTAAATTAAAGGCCTCCAACCAATCTTTTGGTACATTTCGATTTTTAAAGTTATTTGACTTTTCTACTATTTTATTAAAGAAATTAGTAAGTTGTTGGTTGTAACTACCATCTGGAATTCCTGAAACTTCAAATACAATTTCCTTTTTGAATGATTCTCTTATAAGAAAAGTTTTTCCAACTCTTCTTCTGCCATAAATAGCAATGAGTTCAGACTTGCCCGAATTAATAGCAAGTTGCAACGTATTTAATTCACTTTTTCTTCCAATTACCTTACTCATAAAACCCTATATCTGGCCAAATGTATAAAATAAATAGCACATTTGGCCACGTATAGATAAAAATAAGAAAGAAAGATGACTCTCAATTCGTTCAAAATAAATGAATTGAAAGACATTCATTGTATCTTTAAAAACAAAAAGCCCAACTAATAAAAGTTGGGCTTTTCTACATGTGAAAGGTGGAAGCCAATTCACAAGCTGCTCAAAGTTAAACATAATTTTAGAATAAGCACAAACATGTTTTTTAGGCACATGCGCTGATGCTCAATTTAAGTTGGAAAATTCAATCACAAATTGTTCTTAGTAAATCTATGAATTTCTATAAGCTCCTTCTGGAGCGACTTTAAAAGTTTTATGTTCATTTGGTCAATATTGTGCTCCAAATCAATGGCTCCAGCCATGTCTTTTACGGCTCCTAATCTTTGGATTATATAGTTGCCTTTATAGGCTCTCAATCCAGGAAATTTTTCTTCATTTTTCATGTGTTTTTTTAATATAAATAGTCACAGATTTTTTAGAACAACTAATCCGTCTTACCTTTGCTCTTAAACTCATTGAACACACTAATAATTCTCTCATAATTTTCAGAAAGCATTCCTTCTGCATCGTTGTTAAACTGAAGGTCAAGCAAATTAGATTTATTTGGAATTAATTCAATGTTTGGTTCAAAGGTTTGTTTTTTAAGTAAATTGAATCCCCACTTAACAGAAATTGAAGGACCTTCATAAACCATATTCATAAAAACGAGAATTCTGAAAAATGAAAACAATTCAATAAAACAAGTCAAACATTTTGTGACTTGGTCACCCTTTATAAATAAAACATGAGAAATATCATCATCAATTGCCTCTCTTTTAACTACGCTCTGATTAACCATCCTGATTATTTGAGGATTTGGTGAGATACTCTCCAAGGGTTTTTTCATTAAATGAATTAATTCTTCAACATAATCCTTACTGTAACTATTCAGAAAATAGTAATTCAAAGCAATTTTTGTAAATGCTTTAATCATAAGCGGATTCAGGATGAACCTTTGCCTTCTTGGGTCTTCAGTGAGAGAATTTTTAAACCAAATTAATTTATCTTTCGGAAATGAATCCTCGAATACTGAAGATTCCAAACTTGCAAATATTTCGTCCAAATCCTCTTTTTTGTGATGACTTTTTATTACTTTCTTTGCCTTTTTTATGACTTCATCCTTTGTTAATCCCTTAACTTTAATTTCCCTCTCTTCATACTTTAGAATTACAACAAACCCTCCTTTCATTCCTGAAGTTGTAATATATTCCTCTCCATCCGAAGTGTACCCAGTTAATAACTTTCGCTTTGAAGAATCATTAATTCCAAACATATCAGAGTAGTGACCTAGTTGTTCGAAAAGTTCAGAGTCTATTTCGTTTCCTAATGAATTATTGTGCTTCTTACAAAGCAATCCATAACCCCATAATGTTCCACCAAAAGATTGAAGTATTACATGTTCTTTGGAATCACTGTTTGAATCCATTTCAGAATTGGAACACATATAACAAAAGGACATCTGATTTTAATTTAGTTGTTTTAATTTTACCTCCTCTTCAACTGCGGTTCTTATTTTAGTCTTTGAATATGTTAATTTGCCCTTGAATGTGAAGAAGTATATAATAAATGTAAAAAGTAAGTCAGAACCAAGTGAGCAGCCAATGTTCACCCATTTATTATTGACACCAGAGAAATCAAGAAGTAAGTACATCAAAATTAAGACTACAGCAGCACTACCAACTAATTTTGTCCAATTCAAAAGTACTCGTGTTCGCTCTTTTGAAATACGCTCATTGGTTCTTGATTCAATCAACTCTGACGATAGCGAAGAAATAGTTGAATCCTTTTGACCCATGTCTTTTTTCGTGCGTTGTTCTTCTGATTTAATTCTAATTAGTTCATCATTTAAACTATTCACATCGTACTGAAACAATCGTCTTAATTCTAATTGTATTTCTTCATCATCCGCTCCTGAATATCTTAATTTATTTATTCTTTTTGCAATCTCCATAATACTCTCATCTGGCAAATCATGAATATTAATATGTGAATGAGAAATGTATTCCAAATCTTCTGGCTTAAACATATCCTTCTCAGGATAAAGAGAAGCTTGGATTAATTTACTGAATAATGGAGCAAAATTAGTTGACGTATTTTCGGTGCCTCCTGAATTCAGTGCAAGCATTTGAATTAGTGAGTCTATACCAATAGCCAATGGTAATTCATCACGTACCGCATTTTCATAAGCATATTCTCGAAGAACACTATCACGAGTTAGAATCAGAGCTCTTTTTGATTTACGCAGAAATTCAACACCTCTGTGTAAACCAGCATCGTGTTTTATTGGTGTATCTCTTTTATCATTGCCAGTTCTTCTTTTATAAATTAGATTGATTCCTTTTTTCAATTCTTCTTCCTCTTGTGCCTCTGAAATAACTTTAAGTAACTCAGGAGTATCCTCGCATTCCAATGTTGTTGAATTTCCAAACTTATCAGGGACATCCATTATTTGACCAAAAAACCTTTCCAAGTCCTCTCTCGTTTCGCAACCTCTCTTCAACGCTGTTTTTATAAAAATGCAATCAGTTTCCTTAAAAACGTTGAAATTATATTTATCGAATGCAGCAAGGGTCGCATCCTTCCTTGGTCCAATTGCTCTTACATACTCATCTCTACTTATATAGAAATATTTTGGCGTAATATTTTGACTTTCAAAAAACTTCTCAAGCGCTTCAATTGCATGGCTCTGCTCATATGCTTCAAGCTCAAGAATCATTAATACATTAGTGTCCAAAATGAAATCTGCATTTTTGAACGCTTCTAAACTAAATTCATCTGCATAATTTCTTGCAGCAAGTAAAGTCGCTGAAAAGCGTGATGAGCCATAATTCCATAATAATTCATTATCCTCTGTTCTTCCACTTTCTAAGAATTCAACAAACTTTTTTTTCAACCATTGGTGGTCCTCAGTTATGGAAATGTTTTCAAGTAACGATTTATCAATTATCCTTTCAATATTTGGTGTCTTTTTTACACCATTCCCTCTTTTAGGCATCAAATCTCTAATCCAATCGTAAGAGTAATCCTTAAAAAACTCTATTAATAGTTGTTGAAACCATATTGCAATTTTATCTTGACCATCATGTTCCCTATATGTTGCAGAATTTCCAAACCAGAAGTTAATTACATTTTTCTCAAGTTCATCAGAGGTTACGATGGCCTTTTCAATCACTCCTAAATAATCTGCCTTAATAAAGTACTTCCCATTTTTTTGAAATACACGATGTTCAGTATTGATTAACCATCTTAACGAATCTAAAATATCCGCATCTGAAAACCGTACTTCCGTTGCACGAACTAGACTGTTTTTTAAACTTCGAATATTTACACCTCGTGTATTTTCTTGATAAATTAACTTAATTATTATTTGTGCAAGAGCCTGCTTGGTGAGCGACTTTAGGGTGTTATCATGTCGTAAACTAACAGAATGTAGTATTTCTTTCATTAATCTTGTTTTAAATAAGTTATTTCACACGCTTTACACAAACGCTTCTCCTGGTAGTATTCTGCAATAACGTACCAACCACTTGTTTTTCGCCAAATGTCAAGACCTCGACCTAAGATGATTTTCCAACCATTGTTTAGCTCGATGCTTCTGTCATGAATGGTGTCATCGAATTCGAAGTTGAAATAGATACCTAGTGGTTCCAATGATTCAGACATGTCTCGGAAAGCGTCACGAGCATTCTCAACGTAATCTTCATTGTTATTTGTTACTACGTGTTTACTAACTTCTTCAGCCTCGCCTTTAGTTACTGCAACTAATTGACAAAACTCCATGAAATTTCTAAGCTGAAAGCGCTGTCTCGCTGAATGATGATTGATATTTCTATTTGTAATTTTCCTCATTTCAAATCAACTCATTAAACCAAATAATAGCTGCCTTACCTTCCAATATAGCTACCTCTCCTGCTTCTCTTGAATGTCGTATTGAATTTCGCAATTCACCTAACTTGCTAAATTTCTCTTGAAGTAATTGTTTGTTTTTAAAGGTCTCCTCAAATACTTCCCAAGTCGACTTAGAAAGGATTACATCACAGTATTCCTGTAAATCGAAATAATCAACTTTTTTTCTGGTTGTTCTGAAATCCTCTTGAGACATTCCAGGATTTTTCTTCAGAGTGATTTGGATTCTTTTGCTGACTTTTTCAATTATATGAGGTGGAATCAATTCATTGTATTGCTCTTCGCTTATTGAGTTTGCTATTACTTCTCTAAGCTTTATTTCTACTGCTTCAATTTTAGTGTCAAGTTCCTTGAGCTGTGGAGGTAAAACCAAAACATCTTCGATTATATTCGATTGAACAAATTCCTTTACCGACTTCTCACGCTCTGCAATAAATTCGTAATAATCTTCTTTAGAGAAAGGATTGCGCATTAAAATATCAGTCGCTTTTTTTGAAATAAGGTGAGACTCTAAAATCTTATAAAATTTAGTTTCCCCATTATTATCTTTCATCTCCTTCAAATAATCAAAAGGCATCCTATCACTTATTACATGTCTATTAGTTGATGGAGACAACGGTGTCTTGTTCAGTATCGAATTGATGTCATTGCCAACATTCTTTTTGCCCCAAGAATGAGGAACTATATGATGGTCATCCAATGTCTCATACTCAGGCAAATCAGATGTATACCAATCACGAGCTTCATTTAGAATCAGAATATTGAAAATCGCATTGTAAATGGCAGCTCCCTTCTGATTCTGTTTTTTAAAATCTTGGTTCTCTAATTCTTGGACGAATTTGATGTAATTCTCTGGCTCCTCAGAATCGTCATCGAACCATTTCTTAAGGTCCCCAAAGTCCTTAGCTGAAGTACTTTCTACGGAACTTGAATAATTTAAAGTAAAAATAGACGACCAGTACCATTTCTTTATTTTGGAGTTGACATCCAAAATATTCTTGTAACCAGCTTTTTCTACATGTGTTTTAATTGCCGTGAATGCAGGAATAATTGAAGGATAAGGGACAAAAGTTGGAGTTATCGCTCCAAAATCTCTTGGGTTTTTCAGTGCTTTAATTGATTTCTTTAAAGAATCTACAGCAGCCATCCATTTGGTTTCAAATTCCTGCTTATTGTTGATTAGCACAATTTGTTTCTTTGTTCCTCCGTCTTTAATTGTCTTAACTGCTTCAGGAACTAAGTAGTATAAATACTTGGATGAACAATATGTCTGCTCAAGAATAGACATTACCTGGAACACATAAATTTTCATTTTATCCTGGTCAGTGTAATCTAAGTCATCAGCAACACTTCTCCACATATCCTTGAGGTAAATATCGTGCGGCCTTAGAATAGCGTTCAATAGGTCAAAGATGTTTAATGGTACTCCTTTACTATTGATGTTCGTAAAGATGTCGCAAACCTTTGCTACGGAGATTTCACGGTCTAATTCAATATAGGACAAGTTATAATCACTTAGCAGTTCTCTGAGTATTGTTTCAAGCTGGGGAGCCAGCTCCATAGACTTTTCTATTTTAGAATTTCTATCGTTGAAGCTCTTCAGTAATTTCTCATCAAATTCTGAAGTATCTAACTCCAATTGGATTTTTTGCTGGTCAATCCAGTAAGCTCGATAATCCTTCAACCAATCAGTAATTTTCCAGATACCCCGACCAATAATCTCCAACGGAAAAGTGTTTTCTTCAAATTGCATTTGTGGAGACTCCAAAAATTCCTTGTAGTACTTTGTTTCCCACTGATAATAAAAAGCATCTTCAAAGTTTTCATCCACCAATGCTGCTATATCCATGAAAAAGAAACATCTGCTTTTTCTCTTTGGGTATGGCTCATCTGGATTGAAGAAGGCAAAATACATGGCGGTTAATCTTTGCTGCCCATCAAGTACTATGTGCTCTGGTTTTAATGCTCCTTTGAATCCTTTAATTCCCTCACAACTTAACACCTTTACATTTTCGTCACTTGCCTTCCAAAGGAGCAAGGTTCCAATGTAATAGTCCATAAATATGGATGTTATTAAACCATTGACATCCCAAGGATTCCATTCAAATTCTCTTTGAAAATCTGGAATAACATATTTTCCATCTCTAATGTCAGACAAGATTTTATCAAGGTGTTTGCTTTCAGCTTTTTCTATATGTTTCATAAATATTGTTGAATATAATTCACTCAAGTTCCTTCATTCTCAAAATGCATTCATTATAATATTTAGAGGCAATTTCCCGTACTTTTTGATTTGGATTCCAAGTATTAACTACATTTGAACGAATATTTCCAGTTATACTCCCAATCCATTCTTTTATCAAATGATGCACTGAATATAGTGCCCCATTGCACTTTACTGTACCGATTTCAGATTCCAAAAATTTGCTCATCGGCACTTCAAATACTGTAACTTCTTCGCCTGATTCAAGTGAATATTCAACTAATAAACTCTCAATTTCATCAGATAAGATACTTGCGTCCACTTGACGCACTCCTTTGTCAGGAATTGACATTTGGGATTCAAATTTATCTACCCATTTATTAATTAATAAATCAATTTCAAATGCAATTTCCCCCAGTCTCGAATCTGTCTGATTCAAAATTGACAATCGGTAGTTTAATCCTTTAATCTCATCATTATATTCAGCTGCTTTTTCCCATTGTTCTTCAGCCATTGCTTGCTTCCTTTTAGGAAGAGTCTTTTCTAATTTTTGATTTATGAGGTCTGTTTTTTCCTTATGCTTACTATCCATGTGATTCATTTTTCTTAATTACCCATTCAACCTTCCATATACCTTCTTCAATAAATAATCCATGACCATTCCACTGAAGTCCTGGTCATCCATCATACGGGCGAAGATGTCTTGGTTTTGGTCCATTCGATTGATAAATTTGTCAATTGCAGCCTCTTTAAAGCCAAACTTAAAATTGTCTATGGTGTTAGATTTTGCTTGAGCCACTAATTTCTCGTCCGCAACCATATCTTCTTCAATCTGGTCAAAAAGTAACTTATCGGCTGTCGTAAACTCAGTTCCGAAACGCTTGTTTATGACAGTGATAATCTCAGATAACGCAGCACGCTCTTCCTTAGTCATACGGATTCCAGCTTCATTTCCTCCTTCTAAGCCATATTCACCTTGTGGCTCCAGCAATATACTTTGTTCAGCCACTTTTTGCAAGCGGTAGTATTCGAGAGAAACTTCGTCTCCCAGTTGGAATCTGTCACTTTGATTTTTTCTCGGAAGTTTCTTGATGAGAAATCTACCATAGGTATATAATTTCTCCAGGTCTACATCTGAGAAAGGCATTATTTGGGTCAAGAATGAATACGCTCTAACGAAGGTCTGGAGCGCATGCTTAAAGTTCTCTTGCGAGATGTCATGAACCACATCACCTTGTTGAGTTTCTTCAGGAAGAACCTTGTATCGCTCTACCGCTGGGTCAATGAATGCATTCAACTTCGCTTGGTCTTTTGGCGATAAAAGTTGTGCTGACTTGTAAAAGACATTGCAGAAATTGTCAATTTCACTCTGCCAAATAACTTGTGCTTTTTCGATTTCAGTTTTTAAATCGTAAAGGTGATTTGGGTCTGAAACTTCTTCTACGGTTGTCAGCTCGTAATACGGTTGGAATGAGTTTAATATTTCTTCCGTATCATTTGTGAAATCCAGTACAAAGGTGTCTTCTTTTCCTGCACATGTTCTGTTCAATCTAGACAAAGTTTGAACACACTTGACCCCTGAAAGTTTCTTATCAACGTACATCGTATGCAACAATGGTTGGTCAAATCCTGTTTGAAACTTGTCAGCAACCAAGAGCAATTGATATTCATCGGATGCAAATTTCTTTGGAAGTTCCTTCTCTTTGAACCCATTCAATTCGACTTCTGTTACACCTTCTGGAAAAGCATCGTAAATTACTTTTCCAGAAAAGGCAACAATTGTTCTTATGTCATGATAACCTTTGTCTGCAATGTATTTATCAAACTCTTCCTTGTATCGAACAGCATGGAGCCTGGATGATGTCACCACCATTGCCTTGGCTTGACCTCCAATTTTCTTTGAAACTACTTGTCTGAAGTGCTCCACCATTACTTCTGTCTTCTGAGCCAGGTTATGTGGATGTAATGACATAAAGCGACCAATAGCTCGACTTGCTGCTTTCTTGTTTACATCTGGGTCGTCTTCAATTTCCTTTGAGAGCTTATAGTAAGTTTTGTAAGTCGTGTAGTTTTTCAATACATCATGAATGAAGCCTTCCTCGATAGCTTGTCTCATGGAATAAAGGTGAAAAGGTTTCGGTATGCCATGTGTATCCATGGTACCAAAAACTTCTACAGTCTTGTTCTTTGGTGTTGCAGTAAAAGCAAAGAAACTTAGGTTGCCTTGCATTCCACGAGCTTCCATTGACTTGCGGATTTGGTCTTCAGCATCTTCTTCTAATCCTGAATCAATTTCTTGCTCAGCTGCCTCTTCCAAAGATTTTGCAGAAAGCACTTCTTTCATCTTCTTGGTTGCTTCACCACCTTGGGAGCTATGCGCTTCATCAATAATAACAGCGTATTTGCGTGCTTTGAATTCCCCAATTTTATCCAGGATAAACGGGAACTTTTGCAATGTGGTTATAATGATGTGGGAGCCAGCAGTAATGGCATCAGCGAGTTGCTGAGAGTCCTTATCAATCTTTTCAACTACGCCTTCCTTGTGCTCGAATTGATAGATAGTATTTTGCAACTGGCTATCGAGCACCTTCCTGTCAGTTATTACTATTACTGAATCAAAAACTCGCTCGTTCTTCTCATTATGTAAGCTTGACAATCTGTAAGAGAGCCAGGCAATGGAGTTTGATTTCCCCGAACCAGCTGAATGCTGGATAAGATAATTCTTTCCAGCCCCTTGCTCCTTTGCATCCTTGGTCAACTTGCGGACCACCTCTAACTGATGGTACCTTGGGAAAATTAGTGACTCTTTGGTCTTCTTTACTCCTCCAATTTCGTAATCCTCCACACTCAGGTGCAGGAAACGACCAATAATGTCCATTAAGCTATCCTTGGTCCAAACATATTCCCATAAGTAAGCTGTACGGTATCCTTCTTTGTTCAGTGGATTTCCTGCACCGTTTTGAAAACCCAAGTTGAACGGCAGGTATCTTGTACTCTTTCCTGCCAGCCTTGTTGTCATGTAGCATTCATCCGTATCCACTGCAAAGTGCACTAATGCTCTTTTCTTAAATTGAAAAATAGGCTCTGTTGAATCACGGTCATAGACATACTGCTTTTGTGCATTTGTTATATTCTGACCTGAGAACTGGTTCTTGAGTTCTATGGTTGCTACTGGAATTCCATTTAAAGCTAAAACCATATCGAGAGAGTTCCTGCCATTGCGCTCGTAATAAACTTGTCTGGTGACACTCAAATGGTTCTTCTGGTACAACTCCTCTGATTCTGGATTTAAAGAGCTCTCAGGGCGAAAAAACGCCATCTTAAACTTCACTCCATAATCAACAAAACCATTTCTCAACACATCCAAAGAGCCACGAAGGTCTATCTCTTTCACTAATCGTTGTAGCACCTTTGTCTCTACATCTGATTTATGAATGTTCTCAATTTTAGACCAGAGTGCTGGTTGAGAATCCTTGAGAAAATCAAATATGTAAGAAGGAAATAAACCTTGATTTGCATCAAAGTCAATTGAATTTCCTTGAACATATCCACCGTTTTCCAATAAGCTGGAAACGATTGCTTCCTCGAAGGTTTCTTCTGTATGTATTCCTTTAGCCATTGTTTTGTAATTGTAAAAAATAATAATTACCTATTTGCACCCAGTTAAATTGATAACTACCATTCAAAGTAATATCCACCTCATTCCCGCCAATCGGAATGTTTAGATTAATTCCATTTATTATTGAAGCACCCTCCGAAATATCATAAGCCCAATATTTTCCCCGTCTTACATTTGGGTGTACAATTCTTCTAAAATCAGTCATTGTAAATTGAATCCCATTTAGATAATTTGTATTTTGAGAATAACTTTCAAGAAGTTCTAAATCTTCATAGACTCCGTAGAAAAATAAATCAACTGCTTCTCTTTTTCCTCCACTCGAAGCATATTCCTTATAACATTTCATTTCGACAGGAAGAAAACGAACGTCATCATTTTTTTGCATTCTGATTACAATATCGCATTCTCTCATTCTTCCATTTGTAAGTATTCCAGTTTCAAGTTCTATAGTAACTAATTCATCTTGATGATGTATCGCAAGGTCAATAGAATTTTTCAAAATATAGGCAAAATTAAGCTGCATAGAGGCTTCCTTGTTAATGTCAATTAAACCACCACCAACTTTAGCTGAGTAACTTTCCCAACAGAGGTCTATGATATTTCTTATTCTACCTATTAGTTCTTCCATTTCTATTTAACCAAAATTGAATTCTTCTTTTTGTCCCTTTCCGTTTTCATGATTTCCTGATATTCTTTACAGGCAACAGAAACATACTGAGGATACCTTTCTAAAACTTTTTCTACTCTATCTATTAGAGCTTCAGAATATTTATTTATCACCGAATTTTTACCCGATTTGATTGGGTCATGATATTTTGGATTCCCATGAATATTTAATTTCTTAATCAGACAAGTTACCTGATACTGACTCAATTTAAATTTATCCTTTATGTAAGATGATAAATATGGATGGGATATTTCTGTTGGAAGAATAGCTCCATTATCAAATATCCCTGAAATTTCGCCTGTCAATGTTAAGGCTGGAGCTCCATCCTTTTCAACAAAATGTCCTTCCTTAACAAACTTAATTTTGTCAAGAAGAGATTTGTCGATTAATATTTTTTCAGTTCCAACACTAATTTCACCTTTATAGGTATCGAGAAACTGCACATTTTGGGGTCCAATGTCAGATATTTTTTGAATATGTGACATCCAAAGTTTTCGCTCTTTCTCCTTCTCCTTCTCTAAAATTGTTGCCAATTCTGGATATGCAATCTCCTTCGTTTCTCCTCGGTATCTGAAATATATTGCTCCCTCCCTTAATATTTTTGGCTTGGACTTTTTACATACAATGGGTTTATTTTGAGATTCCAATATTCTGATAATCCCAAATTCTCTTCCATTAAACTCAATCGAAGTAAGTTCCCAGTCAAAGTCATGCGAAAAATACTCGTAAACAACATGGTTTATCTTGGTAGTATCTACATTGGCAAATTTGTCATTCGCAAGGCCTATTGGGGTTCTTGGCGAATCCTTTATTCCGAAAATTATTTGACCTCCTCGATTGTTTGCCATACCAACCATGGAGCGAGCATACTCAATAAGTGAATCTCCAAAATGGAAACTTTGTTTGTATTCCAAATCGAACGACTCTCTATTAATAAGATAGCCTTTTGAATTAATCTGAAATTTGAATTCGCTCACTCTTTTGTCTATTAATTGTTATAATCTCTCACATCCACCTTTCCAGTTACCACCTCACTTATTAGTGCTGTTTTGTATTCTTTTAAATATTCTATTTCTTGTTTTATCTTAAGTAAAAGATTATCAATTCTCGATGTTTCTTCTTTAATTTTGCTTACAAGAAAAATTTGTTCATCAATTGGTGGCTTAACAACCATCAATTGCCTCATATTATCTTTGTTCAACTTAGGTTGAGCTGAGGAAATTGCCATCATTTTTAATTGTTCACTGCAAAACGGGGCATTTAATTGATGATAGAAAAACTCAGTGTTTTGATTTAATCTTAGAAGAAACATATTAGGTCCAAGAGTGTATTTACCTTCAATATGAGGCATCATCATCACTAACCCAGCATAGGCACCAACATTAGCAATAAGCATTTCTCCACCAAACAATTCAGACTTTTTGAGGAAATTATGTGCATTTTCGTCAACGTAAAGTCCTTCATTTTCTAAATTAACTCGCAAATCAGTTAATCGAACTAATCTTGAATAACCTTCTTCAAGATATGTAACATTGGATGCAAGTGAAGCAAACGAACCATTCGAAGTAAAATCAGTAAGTATATCAATACAAAATCTAAAACTCAGTACCTCCCAATGCTCAGGAATCTCCCCCAACCAATCTATACCAGAATCTTTCATTGGAACTGTTGGGTCAAGACCTTTTGTTACCGCTTGGTTGATGATGGCTGTTCGTTCTTCCTCCAGCAGTTGAATCAAACGTTCTTTATTGGTAATTAAATCATCTATTTGAGCGGTTTTGTGGTCTAGGTAGTTTGCGATTGAAATTTGTTCTCCAAGACTAGGGATTATAACAGGAGTGTATTGTAAAATTGGTACACTGATGTTTTTTTGAGCTGAACCCCAAGCTGTTAAATCGAAATATGTCCTTCCTATAGATGAGTTTAACAAATAATTGTAAAACTTAGGAAATACGCTATCAATAAGAGTCGAAATTAGCATTGTAAAACACTGGCAACCATCTAATTCTTTGGTAATTACGGCAGTTGCACCTGGATAACCAGTTCTTACAGTAATTAAATCATTTTCAAATAAAGTTTTTGTACTATTTCTAGTTGCAAAATCTTCATTTATTCTTAATATTTCTCCTTTAATTTCACTATTCTTAATATTTGTTGAACGGATAATTGGAATACCACCATTTTCAACATATGCATGCACTGCTGCTTCGGCAATTCCAACTTCAACACGTTTTGTTACTCTCTTAAAATGACCAACAGACCATTCACTAGGTATTTCACCAATCCATTCAACACCTGAATCTTTATAGCTATCGTATTTCTTCATTACCCGATAACTTCTTTGATTAAACCATCTGTTTCTTGCTCTAACACCATAATATCAGCACGGATTTCATCCAATGACCTCAATGGCTTATACTGATAGAAATACTTTGTAAAGTTGATTTCATAACCCACATTGGTTTTGCTCTCATCCACCCAGGCATCTGGAACATGAGGAAGCACCTCTCGTTTCATATATGCTTGAATGTTTTCTTTCAATGGAATATTCTCGGTATCTCTTAAATTAGAATCTGGTTTTGGTTTTCCATTTTTATCTTTTACAATCTCCCCTTTAGCATTTCTTGTTGGTCGCTCAACGGTAATTTTGGAGTATCCAAAATCAGCGTTATCAAAAAGTTTAGAGTATTCATTTTCTTTAAAGTCACCATACAACTTCGTTATCTGAGCAATGTGCTCATCGGAAAGCTCATTACGTTTATCGCCTAAAGACTTACTCATTTTCTTGAAGAAATCAACTCCATTGATGAGTTGTACTTTTCCTTTTCTGCTCTTTGGTTTATGATTGGAAATAATCCAGATGTAAGTACTTATTCCAGTGTTGTAAAACAACTGATTTGGCAAAGCAATCACAGCTTCCAACAGGTCATTTTCAATAATCCATTGGCGAATACTGCTTTCATTCTTCTTGGCGCTTGGTGAACCAGAAAACATAGGCGAACCATTGAAAACGATAGCTAAGCGTGAGCCTTCAGGCTTCATCTTACTCATGAGATGCATTAGGAACAAAAAGGAGCCATCAGAAACGGAAGGAAGTCCTGCTCCAAAGCGACCACCATGTCCCTTGGTCTCATACTCTTCCCTTACCACTTTAGAAAACTTCTCCCACTTTACTCCAAATGGAGGATTGGTAATCAAGTAATCAAATTTTTCAGTTGGGAGCTTGTCTTCGGAGATGCTATTTCCTTTTTTGATATTAGCAGGGTTCTGACCTTTAATCAGTAAATCTGATTTGCAAATAGCATAAGATTCTGGGTTAAGCTCCTGACCAAAAACTTCTAATCGAGCATCTGGATTCAGCTCGTGCAAATATTCTTCAGCAACCGAAAGCATTCCTCCAGTTCCTGCGCAGCAATCATAGATGGTTTTTACAATCCCTTTTTTCGTCAATGCATCACGGTCATCCATGAACAGGAGGTTCACCATCAACTTGATGACTTCTCTTGGGGTAAAATGCTCCCCAGCTGTCTCATTTGAAATCTCAGCAAATTTGCGGATGAGCTCTTCAAACATGTACCCCATATCCATTGATGAAATCGTATCTGGATGTAGGTCCACTTCCTGGAACCTCTTTAGAATCATGTAGAGTAGGTTGTTGTCATCCAGTTTGCCTATCTGGTTATCGAACTCAAATTGTTCAATGATTTCTCTTGCATCTTCAGAGAAACCATTGATATAATTGCGAAGATTTGCAGCAATGTTATTTGGGTCAGCAATAAGTTTGTTGAAGTCAAATTGACTTCTATTGTGAAAGTTGTATCCAGCAACCTTGTTCAGAATCGGGTCCAGGTTTTGAATGTTCGTAGACTTCATCTGCTCGAATTTCTTCAGAACATCTGCCTTGGAACTTTCGAGCACGCAATCCAATCTTCTTAGAATTGTCAATGGAAGGATTACTTTGCCATAGTCACTTTGCTTATAGTCACCTCTGAGAAGGTCTGCGATGGACCAAATAAAGTTTGCTGCTTCTTTAATGTTTTTCATTTATTTTTTTCTTTATCGTCCTGTTTAGTATCATTAATTAAATCGTCAAGGCATACTCCTAGTAGGTCAGCGATAAGCTTGGCTTCGGAGAGATTGGGCTCTGATTTCGACCTGCACCAACTTGAGACAGTATTTGCCGACCTATTTAGTTCACGACACAGATATGCCTGGCTTCTTCCTTGTTGGTCTAATAATTTTTGAATTTTATTTGACATCCCTCAATTTGTTTTAGGCTTTGAATATACTGTTTTTTAGTAAACATTTACAAGAAAATTGCGAAGCTTAATTTACCCCTTTAATATCATAGTTCCTATTCTATAGCCCTAATTAACGACCCCTTATTTTGCGCTCTAAAATACAGCCGCAAAATTCTGATACCCCCTACCTAAGGTAGAAGTCCAAAAACGTTGGAAAATCCATTTTTGACCAAAAGTTCCACACCAATTTTTTTGACTTGTTTACCCTCGCAGGTGGGTAAGAAAAGGGGTACCCCAAAAAAGAAGAGAGGGGGTCAAAAATTCACATCTAAAAAATTTTATTTTTTCATTTTTTGTTCAAAATATGGCTATTTAAGCCTATATCTACTGTCCAAAAGAACCTGTTTTTTGATATGTTCTATACCTCATTTACAAGAGCCACAATTGCAAGCATTCAGTTCAACCTTCGCTTTTTACAATTTTTAGGTTAAAATATCTGACCTCTGTGATTTTTGAAGTTCAATTTGTTAGAGATTCATGGAAATTGGACAAATAATTGACTTGGATAAAATTGGACAAAGAGATTTTGACCCTATGGAATTAGCCAATGCACTCAGAAATGGTGCTCCTTGCATTGTGGCGAGTTGGGGTGCAAGAGCTTGGGTAAAAAACAAGGACCTTTGGCTTCGATTCCAGGTTAGCGGTCACCACCATAGTGGGCATGTGTATATTACCCTTGCCTGGGACGATACATTTACCCTTTATTTTACCTCAGTTAAGGGTAAGATAGTTGACAAAATTGAAAATGTGTACGTGGATGAATTGGTACGAACAATTGATAAAAGGGTCGAGTGGATAGATAAATATAAGGGTTAGAATTAAGCTCTTTTGTGATTTTTGAAAATCACATTGTTAGAGCAGTAAAAAAGAGATGAGACAAATCTTGGTGCTTTTTAGGGTAATCCTGAGAGCCATTTATTGGTGGCTTATTGTCTTTCCTTGTCGGCATTCTATTCTTGCTTTGGCGGGTAATTTTTTGATTATTCAGTGGTCCCAAGGCGGTGAGCCAGCCTATCTTATGGAGCGGAAGCTCAGAGGGGTAAGTGACTTTTTATATTTAGCCTATATGCTTTGCTTTAGCTTCCCTATGTTTTTGGCTTTTATCTCATGTTTCAGTGCTGCAAGAATGACATCTACTGAGTTCAGAAAGCGCTCTGGGAATTGACCAACGAGGATTGAGGACTTGTGATTTTTGAAAATCTGGTTGTTAGAGTAAAATGAGAAAATTGATGATTATGTTAAGATTATCCCTAATATTATTTCTTGTGATTTCTTGCTCTGACAAAGAATCAAATGGAAATACAAATAGGGCAGAAAAAACAACGCAAAGCGAAAGTTTTAAAATGGATAACCCAGCATTATTCATAGGAATAAGCTTTGGTCATTTTCTTCAGAGAAGTCATAAAATAGGTGACTATGAGCAGATGCTAAAGTTTACCTTTGCCGAAACAAGAGCTAAGTTTGGTGATTCTGCGCTACTTGAATTTTATCAGAACATGCAGTTTAGTTACCCCATTTCTTTGAAGACTTTGAAGTGGAGCCAGGAAAAATTCACAATGTTTTACTCAACAAACATTGAAGCCACCGAAAAAACAATACAGATAATTGGAGTTATTGAAAATGATAGTTGTAAGCTCTTACTGCAGAAGTTAGATTTTGAGAAGCCCTTTGTTGGTATGTAATTAATTGTCTATGTGATTTTTGAAAATGGGTTTGTTAGATATATATGGAAAATTCAAACTACCCCTGGTTTTTTAAATTAAAAAGCTCACTTGCTGTTTATTATGAATATGTGAGGAGGCTGAATGCAATAGCTACAGAGAAAAGAGTTTCTCCGAAGCAACGAATAAGTGACATTCAGTTTCTGTTGATTCATTTTGCAGAAGCACTTACTGAGGCTGAGAAAGACTTTTTAGATGTAACACAATTCAACTCAAACGCTTGCTTTAAGGCAATAGATACGAGGGTGGAACATAGTTGCATGGGATTAAACTTTGCATACTTCACTAACTAATGAAGGTCAAAAAGACATATAGATTTGTGGGGCTCGATGCATTTACCTTAGTGCTGGAATCAGATGCTTTGGTTGGCAATGCGCTCACATCAACGATTCCAAGAACCTACCTACGAGCTAAAATTGATGCTCACCTTAGGCAATTAAATTACGCTTACATTCCAAACCTTGAGATTGCCTTTGATTGGCTCGATAGAACTGCAAATATAATCTTGAAGCTGAGAGACGCATACCTTTACTTTTTCAAAGTTTACTTGCAGAGAAACAAACAGATTAATAGAGATGTAGCTGAGTATATTCTGTCAAATATTGAAGACCCACAGTTACTTCCAATGACTCACTACACGGTGAATAACCGACCAGTTGACTTTTTCATATTAAATAGCAATGCTTTGGCTGAGTGGCATATTTACAGAAATTCAATAAGCGAAATTTCTATAACTGAATTTAAGGCAAGCCTTCTGACCAATGAAATGAAAAAAGATTTCTATTGTTTGATTGAGGAGAAATGCAAGGCATTCGTTATTATGAGAAGTAATAAAGTTACATTTTACTTTCTGTTTACACTTTCGGGTCGATTACTGATGGTGGTAAATCATTGATTCAATTTTCTCACTTTGCTCTGGTTGTAACACCATGTTCAAGTATAACTCTATTCATGGTCATCTTTACAACATCAAAATCCTTTGGATTGCAGAAAAGAGCATCATATACGTACATCACATATATACCCAGATGGTTAAGTTCTTCAATTGCATCAGTCATAATTTCTACTTCTTTCTGGAAAAGCCTCTTTGAAGTTATCTTATGTTTATCCTCATGTTTATCAATTTCATTGAACAACTTTTCTTTAATTAGATTATCCAGCATCCAAGGCTCTTTCTCTTGATAATACTTGAAAAGAGGCGATTTCTTCATCTGCCAAAGTTGTTTATTGAAAAAACTTAGGTGCTCTATTTTTACCTCAAGCTCTTCAATTTCAAGGTATGCAGCAAGTTGCTTATGAGTTAAGTATTTTGAATTTCCGCCATATAGATACATCGCAATGTTCGGGTGTAGACAAGAATAGTCACACTCCATGAGTTTCACCCCCTTGTAAGTAACAAGATTGCGAATCCACCCTGGCATAAGAGTAAATGAATCAACAACCCTGCCTCCCGATGCTTCACCTCCGATTGTTGGAATCATAATGCCTTTTTCATTTGTAAGGTAGTTGAAAATCTCAATCGCATCCTCAACAAATGTTAGCTCCTCGTAGTTCTTGAAATAGTCATTTGAGTGTTTGTTTCTTCGAGCAAGCTTCTTTCCTTTTTTGTTTTTAAATCCTTCCTTTATAAGTCTTGTAGCTTCAAGTTCAACCTCTGCAATAGTTGGTAATCGAAGGTCCATATAGAAGTGAAACAGATTTCTGCAAATGGAGTTTTCAGAAGCTCTTGCAAATGCCTTAAGGTAATGTTTGTAAAGATTTCCCTTAGCTATGTCAGATGTGAGCTTATAGGCATGCACTTTCGAATCTAAGTACCAAGTATCAAAGCGGTAGTGATAGTTCTTTTTACCAGAAATTCGTTGGTAGTCGCATTCAATGATTGGTCCATTCTCAAGTTTATATTCAAGTACCTCTCGCACTCGTTTGTAGCAACATGAGTCAACCCCAATAAGCTCGTTCAGGTAAGTTGAATTTAAACTTTTCCATCCTTCTGGATTGGTTCCAGCTTTCACCTCAAAGTATGTTGAAGTCAGTTGACCTGCGAAAAGAAGGCAAAGCTCATAGGCAACTTGCTTCTGAGGATGAACTTGCTTGAGAATCTTTGGAGGAATTTGTGTAAGAGCATACTTGATTTTACTTGGAACCTTAACGAGGTCTGAACTTCCAAAGAAAAGTGGTAATTCGTTTAGCGCAAAATTCCTTGAAATGTCAGCTCGTTTCTCTACTTCAAAATCTTCTGTAACACTTGTTGTATAAGGGTTATCTATTACTTCATTAATGGTACTATTAAATATAGAATTAGTATAGCTAATTAATGAAGAAGATTGGTAGTTGGAAATCTGAAAATCGCCCTCTAAACCTATAGTAGTATTACTCCCCATAAAAGGTACAGTATCTAAGTGGGTGCTATTGCAACCCCATAAATGTGTTGCCCCTTTACTTTCAGGGTAGTGAGTTGAATAATTTTCTTTTATCCATGGATTCGCTCTCCAGATGGAATTTGTTTGATGTGCAACATTCATTTTGATATTAGTAATAAAAACAAAAAGAGCTGACCTGTCAGGGGTCGCACGCCCTTCTTGGTCAACTCTGATTGATATAATTGTAAATTATCTCCGAATTTCTTGTGCGACTATGTTTTGTCGATTTTCAACTCAAAAGAGCTTAATCAACTTGCAGAACACAGTTTCATTCTCGAATGAAACAACCTAACTATCTGCCTCTTTTTAAAGAATAAACAAGTCGAAGGAAAATATCAAGGGCTAAAAGTGTTTTTCTAAAAAAAAAGAGAAGAACTTGCCGAATCTTCTATAAAGACAGGACTTGGCTAATTAACTCTACGAACAGATAGAAATCAATATTCTGATTGCGAGGAATATTTTGATATAAATCCAACAGCTCTTGATTTCCATTTAAATTAATGAAAGAGCTATCTGGCACAAGTATCCAGGTATTTCCTTTTTTCTCAAAAAAATGGATGTCACCTTCGCACTGGTCCGTGGAAAGGAGCCTAAGCATTTTATAGACTTTGTTTGATTCATTTTTATTTGTTGGAGCCATCATTGTGCTATACCCAATTAACATCTTGTCACTTCGAACTAATTCTCTCATGTTTTTCTTTGTCTATAAATAGGTCAAAATATTTCATTAAGAAATCGAGTTTTGTGATTATTGAAAATATGATTGTTAGAGTGTCATGATTAGGTTAAAGTCTAAATGTGATACAAAGAGTTTTTGTGTAATCCCTTTAAAACCAATAGAATGTTTCAAAATAATTCAGATACTAAAATTGATACAATATGAGCAATTTTTACTTTTATTCCAGAATTTCGTCAGTCGGGCAAAATGCAGGTCGCCAGATAGAGAATTTTAAAACTCATATCGGATTTGATTCCAAAAAAGTTTTCGTTGACAAAATTCAAGGCAATGTTCCATTTTTACAACGTCCAGAAGCTGCTAAATTATTTGACATTGTAACCAGTCATGATGAACCAGCAATAATTGTCGTGGATTCGATTGACCGCCTTGGGCGCTGCTTATTAGAGATTTTAAAAAATATTGAGCTATTCACAAAAAATGGAATTTCACTTAAATCTTTAAAAGAAGGGTTTACAACACTTCAAGAAGATGGAAAAGAAAATCCAACATCGAAATTAGTGCTCGCTATTATGGGGTCTATTGCAGAGATGGAGCGTAACCGAATAAAAGAGCGTACTTCAGAAGGTATTAGAATTGCTAAAGCCAAAGGGAAATATAAAGGAAGAAAACTGGGTAGCATACAAACCACTGAGAAACTGTTGCAACGGCACATTGATGTTGTGAAAAAGTTGGAAAAAGGGCTTGCCATAAGAGATATTGCTCAAATTACTGGAAAATCCCTTGGAACGATAATGAAGGTTAAACGTGTGATTTCAAGATAATATGAAAAGCAAAGTGAGAATTAAAATTACGCACCAGGAAGAAAAAACGGTTCACCATTTTTTAGTAAAGAATCCTTTTAAGCTAACACCTGAAGAAGTAGACCGAATTAAGTTAAAAATGGGAGTTGATAGCTTATTCGTCAATGGCAAATACTACAAGTAACTAAATGATATTAAATATGATAAACTCAAATTCCCCTCCTGTAAATTTTTAAAATCTGGCGATGTTGCCACTTAAAAAGAATGATTATGAGTAAGAGAAAAAAGTATGTGTTCGACATTTTGAATTATGAGAATGTACTTGTTGGTAAGTTTGAATTCTCTAAAAAACCAAAACAAAATGATTTGATAAAATATTATGGTCTCGGTATGAGTTTGGTAAAAATAAAAGGTGGCAAGGCTTGGATTTTACCTGCACACAATTTGATGTTTGAGAATTTCTCAAGGTTTGGGTTTAGAATGCTTGAGCACAAGATTATTCACGAAACACCGACTGAATTCACAACTAAATTTTATGATTTAGACCTAAGACAAGACGTAAATTGGTTTATTGAAGGAACTCCTGGTCCTGAAGATTTAATTAAACTGCTGTCTTGTCCAGATGGAGAAATTATAGGTTATTACCGAGTTTTTCCTGATGAAATTGCCATAGAGATTGCACCAGATTACAAGGTTAATACTGCAGACCTTGAGGAAGCTCCTATTCCAATTGCTAAAGTGTGTATGGGTGAAGTTGTTAACTGGAGAGATGTGAATTCTGATGAGTTTCGGGAATACATTGCTTCTCTTTCAATTCGATGTTGACTCTCTGGGCTAAGGCCCAGAATCAAACCAATAAATTCAATTAAAATGAGTGCTAAACAAAAACTGGTTCAAAAAGTCAAAGAGGTGAACCCAAAGTTAACTGAGGAGCAAGCTGTGCAGATTGCAAATTTTTTAATGTCACTTTCTGAAGTGTACTATGAAATTGAAACGAAGTCTAACTCAAAAAACAAAGCAGCATGAGAGTTATATTACTAAAAAGAGTTAGCACTGATGAACAAGCCGATAAAGGGTTTAGCCTTGGGTTTCAAGATGACATGTTAAACGATTTTTGCAAAAAAAATGGTCATACAATTATAGGGAATTATTTTGATGATGCGTCAGGTAAAGATTTTAATAGACCTGAGTACAAAAAAATGAAAAAATGGATTTCAGAAAACAGACGTGAAGTTGATATGGTTCTGGTTACCCGTTGGGACAGATTTGGAAGAAACGTGGAGCTATGTTTAAAAGAAAAAAGAGAGCTCATGGAATTGGGGGTTCAGGTGAATGCCATAACTCAATGGTTGGAGTCTAAAAAAAATGAAAGCAATATAGTTATGCTCTCTCTTTATTTGTCAATTGGGGAAAATGTGCGGGAGAATATTATTTCAAACACCACTCGTGGAACAAATGAAGCAAAAAGACAAGGTTACTTTACAGGAAAAGCTCCATATGGTTTTATGAATATTAGAGACCAGCACGGGAAACCAACTTTAAAAATAATTGAAGAAAAAGCAAAGTTTGTTCGTGATGCTTTCGAAGAAGTTGCTCTTGGAATAGATTCTGTGGAATTTATTTTTAAGAAGTATAAAAAACTTGGATTAGCAATTTCGAAAAATACATTTTACCGAATGTTTCATAACGTGACTTATTGCGGTAGAATTCATGTTACAGCTTGGCTAGATAAGCCCGAAGAAATAGTTGATGGAAAGCATGAAGGAATTGTCTCTGTTCAGACTTTTCTTAAAGCGCAAGCCAATAAAATGAACAACAGATGGAAAGGTATTGTTCCAAAAAGTGAAGACCCAGAATTTCCACTCAGAAATTATTTAGCTTGTCCACTTTGCGGGAAAAATTTGACTGGAAGCCCTTCAAAAGGTAGAAATAAAAAGTACTATTACTACCATTGTCGTCAGTCATGCTCAACAAGAGTGCAAGCTCCATTAGTTCATTCGTATTTCATTTCCTTTCTGGAAAGGATTTCAATAAAGAAAGAATTCAAAGATTTAATAATGGAAACTTTGGAACAGACTATTATTCAGTTCGAAGGTGACTCTCAACAGGAGCTTAAACGCCTCAGATATGAACTAAAAAGTTTAAGAGAACAATTGGAGAAATTGGATAAGCAATTAATGGACAACAAAATTCCCATTGAACGTTATAATAGAATGTCTGATGCAACAGAGAAAAAAATTGCTCAGATTGAGTTGGATTTAATGGATTTGGAGACACGAAAAAAACCAAAAAAGGAAAACTTGGAAAAAACTCTATGGTTAATGTCGAACCTTTCTAAAGTTTACGAAAATGCCGATTATAAAGGGAAGCGGAAGCTTTTGGCTACTTTATTCCCAGAAAAGATAATTTTAGAAAAAGACAAGTGTCGAACCACGAAAAACAATGAAGTGCTGGCTCTAATTGCCAGCATTTCTGCATCTTTAGAGCAAAAAAAAAGCGGTACAACTGGAGAAAATTCCAATTTGTACCGCCTTGTACTCGGAGCGGGACTTGAACCCGCACGGGCAAATGCCCACAGGATTTTAAGTCCGGCGTGTCTACCAATTCCACCATCCGAGCAGATCCCGACGGACTGTCGGGCTACAATCGTTCTTTCGAACTTTTGTGGTTTGGCGAGCGAGAAACGGGATTCGAACCCGCGACCCCGACCTTGGCAAGGTCGTGCTCTACCAACTGAGCTATTCTCGCTTATTTATTTCAAATTACCTCTTCTCGTCTGAAGAATTTGATTAACTAGCATTTAACTGGCGGGCGACAAAGTTAAAAAGTATTTCCAAAAGTGCAAATGGTATGATAGAAAATTGTGCTACAATTAAATTAAACACCTATTTTAAACTCCTTCTTAACGGTTTATTGGGCATCAAATCCCACTCAACTTTTTAATTTCATTCAATTTCATAAGAGCCTCCACAGGCGTGAGTGCATTGATGTCAATAGCCTCCAGCTGTTCGCGGATACTTAATAGAACGGGGTCATCCAATTGAAAAAAGCTGAGTTGTAAATTGTCAAGTTCTTTACTTTTCTTAATTTTCGATTTTCCATTAGAAATTTCTCCTTTGATGTGTGCGGCCTCTAATTGCTTCAATATGCTTTCTGCTCGTTGCAGAACTTGTCCAGGCATTCCAGCTAATTTTGCCACATGAATTCCAAAGGAATGTTCGCTTCCGCCTTCTTCTAATTTTCTTAGAAATAAAATTTTTGAACCAATTTCCCGCACAGCAACATTAAAATTCTTAATTCGCTCAAAGGATTTTGTCATTTCATTGAGCTCGTGATAATGGGTAGCGAACAATGTTTTGGCTCTGCATTTTGGATGTTCGTGCAAATATTCTGCAATGGCCCAAGCTATGGAAATACCATCGTAAGTGCTGGTTCCTCTTCCAATTTCGTCCAAAAGGATGAGACTTCTGTCAGATAAATTATTCAGTATGCTTGCTGTTTCATTCATTTCAACCATGAAGGTAGATTCACCTGAAGAAATGTTATCTGTTGCTCCAACACGCGTGAAAACTTTGTCAACAATTCCAATATCAGCGGCTTCAGCCGGAACGAACGATCCCATTTGAGCCATCAAGCAAATTAAAGCGGTCTGTCTTAAAATAGCACTTTTTCCACTCATGTTCGGGCCAGTAATCATCATTATTTGTTGATGTGTATTGTCGAGATAAACGTCATTGCTGACATACGATTCACCAGCTTTTAATTGTTGTTCAATTACTGGATGTCGGCCTTTTGTAATCCGCAAAGTGAAGGTATTGTTGATAATGGGCTCATTGTAGTTGGATCGTTCTGCAACAGTTGCAAAAGACAATAAGCAATCCAATTGTGCAATAAGCTGCGCATTTTTTTGAATGGGAACGATATAGTTCGACATTTCAACGACCAGCTCTTGAAACAATTGACTTTCAATGGTGGCAATGCGTTCTTCAGCCCCTAAAATTTTGGATTCGTATTCTTTTAGTTCTTGGGTAATGTATCGTTCAGCATTGACCAAGGTTTGTTTTCTAATCCACTCCTTTGGTACTTTGTCTTTGTGTGTGTTGCGAACCTCAATGTAGTAGCCAAAAACATTGTTAAAAGCTACCTTCAGACTCGGGATTCCTGTTCTTTCGGCCTCATCATTTTGGAGTTTTTCCAGAAAATCTTTTCCTGATGTGGCAATGGATCTGAGTTCATCCAACTCGACATGAATACCATTTCTGATAATATTTCCTTTACCTATTTGAATTGCAGGCTCGTCTTCGAGTGTTTCAATAATTTTTGAAATTAATTTATCGCATGGACTGAGCGCAGCTATTAAATCACTGATGTAGTTTTTTTTGTCGGTTTTTAAAAGCGCTTGAATGGGTTCGATTTGTTCCAAAGTTCTTTTCAATTGAACCACTTCTTTAGGGTTAACCTTTCCAACCGCTACTTTTGAAATCAATCGCTCTAAATCACCGATTTTTTTTAGGCGTTCACCAACCTCATAGTTTTCAATGGACTTCAAATAACGAACGGCTTCCAACCTTTTTTTAATCGGTTTGTCTTCCTTTAAAGGCATCAAAATCCATCTTTTCATAAGACGGCTGCCCATCGGAGTCAAAGTTTGATCTAAAATATCTGAAAGGGTAGTGGCGTTTTCATGCTGAGAGGATACAAGTTCCAAGTTTCGAATCGTGAAACGGTCCAACCAAACAAATTTGTCTTCTTCAATTCTGGAAATTTGGGTGATATGACCTATCCTGTTTTGTTGGTTTTCCGATAAATAATGCAGTGCACTCCCTGCTGCAATTAGACCTTGTGTTAGAGATTCCACGCCGAATCCTTTCATGGAATTGGTTTCGAAATGCTTGTTTAGATTTTCATAGGCAAAATCGTAAGTAAACACCCAATCGTCTAAACGAAAAGTGTGAAATTGATCACCAAAAACCTCTTTGAATAGCGTTTGCTTATTCTTTTGAAATATGATTTCAGAAGGATTGAAACTTTGGATAAGTTTTTCAATGTGTAACTGATTGCCTTGAGAAATCAAAAATTCACCAGTAGATATATCAAGAAAAGCAATCCCATGAATATCCTTGTCGAGGTGCAAAGCACACAAAAAGTTATTTTTCTTTTGATCAAGAACTTGGTCATTCAAGGCAACACCTGGTGTTACCAATTCCGTTACACCTCTTTTAACCAAAGTTTTGGTGAGTTTTGGATCTTCCAACTGATCACAGATGGCTACGCGCTGTCCCGCTCGAACCAGTTTAGGCAAGTAATTATCGATAGAGTGATGTGGAAATCCCGCCAATTCAATCTCAGAACTCGAACCTGCGCCTCTTTTGGTTAAAATAATTCCAAGAATTTGCGAGGCTTTTATCGCATCTTCACCAAATGTTTCGTAAAAATCGCCAACACGAAAAAGCAGCAAAGCTTCTGGATGTCTCGCTTTGATTTGATTGTATTGCTTCATCAAAGGAGTTTCTGAAACGCCTTTTTCTTCCTTAACTTTCGACAATTTCTAGGGTTTATTATTTATGCTTCGTAAATTTACAACCATAGCGCCTTGCGTTCCAAAATTTGATAAGGCATCTTTTCAACAAAATGAATAAAAAACTTAAACTTTGGGAATTAAACCGCATTTCGGAAGAAGAATTTTCCGCTCGGGAAAAGTTTCCAATTGTTGTAATTCTTGATGATATTCGAAGCTTGAATAATATTGGCTCATTTTTCAGAACAGCCGATGCGTTTAACATCGAAAAAATTTATTTGTGTGGAATCACTGCCGTACCTCCTCACAGAGAAATCCAAAAAACAGCCTTAGGTGCAACGCAGACTGTAAATTGGGAATACAGGTATTCTCTTGTTGAGTTGGCGAAAGAATTGCAAGCATCCGGTACTGTTGTGGCAGCTATCGAACAAACCGAGCAAACGGTATTTCTTCATCAAATCCATCAAATTAACTTTACTAAAATTGCGTTGATTTTTGGAAATGAAGTGGATGGTGTTGCTCAAGAGGCAATTGATTTATGCGACCACGTGATTGAAGTTCCTCAATTCGGAACCAAACACAGTTTGAATGTTTCTGTTTGTGCAGGAGTTGTAATGTGGGAATTCTCAAAACGCTTTTTCGACTAAATTAAATTTCAATCAAGAAAAGTAAAACATTAGCGGTTCTTTTTTGTTATGTTGGGAATAGCTAACTTTAGCACGTTTTTTACCACCGAATTAATGATTGAAACAGATATTATTATCATTGGAGCTGGTCCTGTAGGACTTTTCACCGTTTTTGAAGCAGGATTATTAAAATTGAGATGTCATTTGATTGACTCACTTCCGCAACCGGGTGGGCAATGTTCAGAAATTTATCCAAAAAAACCGATTTATGACATTCCTGGTTTCCCGAGCATTTTAGCTGGAGAATTGATAGATAATTTAATGGAACAAGCTGCACCTTTCAAACCTGGATTTACGCTAGGGGAAGCGGCATTATCCATCGAAAAAACAGACGATGATAAATTCATTGTAACCACTGTTAAAGGAACAAAACATCTTGCTCCAATTGTAATGATTGCTGGTGGTTTAGGAGTTTTTGAACCAAGAAAACCGCCTATTTCGAACATTGAAGATTTTGAAGATAAAGGCATTGAATATATCATTAAAGATCCGGAATTTTATAAAAATAAACGCGTAGTAATCGCTGGAGGAGGTGACTCAGCTTTGGATTGGTCCATATTTTTAGCTGAGAATAAAATTGCTAGCGAAGTCGTTTTAGTGCACAGAAGTAGTTCTTTTAGGGGCCATTTGGATTCCGTTCAAAAAGTAATCGATCTTTCCGAAACAGGATTAATCAAATTGGTAACCGAAGCTGAGGTAACAGGTTTGAATGGATCAAATAAATTGGACAGCGTTGTCATTACACATCAAACAACTGGTGAAATGGTTCATGAAACCGATCATTTTATTCCTTTATTTGGTTTGAAGCCAAGTCTTGGTCCAATTGCAAACTGGGGTCTAGAAATAGAAAAAAATGCCATAAAAGTTAACACTTTGGATTATTCAACAACAGTTCCTGGGATATACGCAATTGGAGATGTAAATACATACGAGAATAAATTGAAGTTAATTCTTTGTGGTTTCCATGAGGGAACTTTGGCAGTTCAATCTGCATTCGCAAGAATTCATCCTGAGAAAAAGAATGTTTTGAAGTATACCACAGTCAATGGTATTCAAGGTTTTTAAGTATCGAACATTATTTAAATTCAAAAATGTTTTTTTATATTAGAGTTGTGCGAACGAATCTAATAGCATTATTCTTTTTTTCTGTATCGATGTGTTTTGGGCAATCAAGTGTTCAAGAGCATTCAAAACTGACCTTATCCTTGCCATTCAAAGACGGAAGGATAAAAATCGTAACCCAAGGTTACTTTGGTAAATATTCCCATCAAGGTGAACACGCTTTGGATTTTAGATTGCGAAAAGGAGAAGCTGTTTTTGCGGCACGTGAAGGAATTGTGTTTGATTTGAAAGAAGATGAAGATCGAAATTTTTGGAAAGGTATAAAATCCTTTCGCGCTAATTATGTAATACTAAAACATGTTGACGGTACCTTTACAAAATATATGCACATGCAAAAAGAGGGTGTTTTGGTTTCAATTGGCGATACTATTGTTCGAGGTCAGTTAATCGCTCAAGCTGGAAGCACCGGAAATTCAACCATGTCTCATTTACATTTGGTCTGCTACAAAATCAATGACAAAGGAGAAAAAGAAACTTTTCCAACTTTATTTGAAACAAAAAAAGGTATAAGAGAATTAAAGGCTTGGCATATCTATCGAAAACCAAAGCAAGTTCAAAAGAATTAAACCTTTTCCAATTCTATATTCCAGCTATTGTCTAAAAATAACCGGCCTTGAACGGGTTCACGCGTTCTAGGATTGATGAATCCTTTTATTGTACTGGTTTTACCTTTTGAAATTAAATCTTTCAACTGACTGTCAGTGAGGTTTTTACCCATCAATAGAAAAGGAATTTTAAATCCACAAACGTTAAAATTCGAACATCCAACTGCACTTTTTCCAACTAAAATTGGTGCGGATTTACATTTTGGACAGTGCATTGAAGTCAATTCAATGGGTTCTTTTTTCTTTTTTTTAGTCTTTGGAGAAGAGGTCTTCTGAGGAGGCTTGGCTTCAACCTCAATTCGTTTGCGATTTGAAAAGATGACGCCGTCAGTAACCTCTCTTACCATTGCATATAGTTCTTGTTTAAACTGTTCTGGTTGATAGCTTCCTTTTTCAATTAGCCGCAATTTCTTTTCCCATTGGCCGGTAAGTTCAGGACTTTTGAGCAATTCGTTATCTATGGTGTCGATGAGGTCAATTCCTGTTTGCGTGGCATAAATGTTCTTTTTTACCTTTTCAATATATTTCCTTTTAAACAAGGTTTCAATAATATTGGCTCGGGTTGAAGGCCTGCCGATACCGTTATCTTTCATCATCTCACGAACTTCTTCATCCTCAACTTGCTTGCCAGCGGTTTCCATAGCCCGAAGTAGCGAGGCTTCAGTGTAAGGTTTTGGAGGAGATGTTTTTCCTTTGTGCGCGAAAGGTTCATGCGGTCCAGTTTCTCCTTGTTCAAAAACAGGAAGCACCCGCTCTTCCTCTTTTTTTGTATCACCTTGATTTTCATTGTTTTTTTCGTTAGCATAGACCATTCTCCATCCGGGTTCCAATATCTGCTTTCCGGAAGCTTTGAATTCCAATTTATCAACTTTTGCCATAACAGTCGTCGTTGCAATTTTACATTCCGGATAAAAAACGGCTATAAAACGTTTGGCAATCAAATTATAAACTTGATTTTCAGGAGGAGTAATTCCAGATGGAACAATTCCAGTTGGAATAATTGCATGGTGATCTGTTACTTTCTTATCGTCAAAAACAGTTTTTGATTTGGGAATACTTTGCGCTAAAAGTGGGGCGGTTAACTTTGAATAATACTGTAATCCTCCTAAAATATTGGGAATTTTAGGATGTAAATCTTCAGAAAGATAGGTGGTATCCACCCTTGGATAGGTAACCAATTTTTTCTCGTAAAGACTCTGAACCAATTTTAAGGTTTCGTCTGCTGAAAATCCCATTTTTTTATTGGCCTCAACTTGCAATCCTGTAAGGTCAAAAAGCCTTGGATTACCTTCTTTTCCTTCTTTTTGCTCGAATGAAGTTACTTCAAAGGGATGTGATTTCAAATATTCAACACCTTTGTTGGCTTTGTCCTCTGAATGTAAACGATCGATTTGACATAAAAATTCAGTATCTCGATAGATTGTTTTAAGTTCCCAATATTCATTACTCACAAAAGCGTTGATTTCTTTTTGACGCTGGACAATCATGGCAAGGGTTGGGGTTTGTACGCGACCTATAGATAATGTTATTTTTTTTTGGCCGTATTTCACTGTGAATGCTCGGGTTGCATTTATTCCTAACAACCAATCTCCTATGGCTCTTGAAGAACCAGCTGCATACAAATTATCGTAATCCTTGGCATCTTTTAATGATTTAAATCCTTCTTGAATAGCTTCCTCTGTTAGTGAAGATATCCATAATCTTCTAACTGGTTTTTGACACTTTGCTTTTAGAAGAACCCAACGTTGAATCAACTCTCCTTCCTGTCCGGCATCACCGCAATTGATGACCATTTCGCATTCACTAACAAGTCTTGTTATACAAGTAAATTGTCTTTGAATGCCAGGGTCTTCTACTACTTTAACACCAAAACTTTGAGGGATAATCGGCAAATCTTCTAACTTCCAATACTTCCAGTTTTCTTTATAATCTTGAGGTTCTTTTAATGTACACAAATGCCCAAAAGTCCAGCTTACCCAATAGCCATTTCCTTCCCAATAACCGTCTTTTCTATTTTTGGCTCCAAGAATTTCAGCGATATCTTTCGCTACCGAAGGTTTTTCTGCGATGCACAAAATCATGATTTCGCCTTCAATGGTTAGATTTTTCTTTTGTAATGATAAACTTCAAAAGCAGATTCGTGCCTATCGTCTTGAGGATGGCTAAAAATCAATTGTTTTTCCCATTGATCCTCCCTGAATTTTGGAAAAAAGGTGTCTGCCGAATAATCCTTTTCGACATGGGTAATGAACATTTCGTTTACAGTACCTGATTCTAGTACTTCTCTGTATATTTCACCGCCACCGATGATGAAAATTTTTCGATTTTTTTCGGTTGAATAGGTGGATAAGCACTCTTCCAATGAGTGAAAAACTTCTGCATCTTCCAAAATGTATGTTTGATTTCTTGAAAGCACAACATTATGTCTTCCTGATAATGGACGAAAACGTTCAGGAATAGAGTCCCAATTTTTTCTGCCCATAACAACCACATGACCAAGTGTGGTTGCTTTAAAGAATTTCATATCATCAGGTAAATGCCAGAGTAGGTCATTATTTTTTCCAATCCCGAAATGAGGGTCCAAGGCAACAATCAAAGAAACGTTCATCATTAGGTTCATTTAAACAGCAACTTCTGCTTTGATATGTGGATGGGGGTCGTAATTGAGCAATTCAAAATCTTCCAGTTTGAAATCAAAAATATCTCGTACTTCTGGATTTATTTTCATTATTGGGAGGGGTCTTTGGTCTCGTGTCAATTGCAATTGTGCTTGTTCAATGTGATTCAAATACAAATGCGTATCACCAAAAGTATGAATGAACGCTCCAGGTTGTAGGTCACAAACTTGTGCGACCATCATGGTCAATAAGGCATAAGAAGCAATATTGAATGGAACGCCGAGGAACGTATCCGCACTTCTTTGATATAATTGGCAGCTCAATTTTCCATTGGCAACATAGAATTGAAAGAAAGCATGACAAGGCGGTAATGCCATTTGATCCACATCTGCAACATTCCACGCCGATACAATTAATCTTCTTGAATTTGGGTTGTTCTTGATTTGAGAAATAACATTAGAAATTTGATCAATGGTTGTTCCATCATGTGCAGGCCAACTTCTCCATTGGTGTCCATAAACAGGGCCTAAATCACCATTTTCATCAGCCCACTCGTCCCAAATGGAAACATTGTTATCTTTTAAAAATTTAATATTCGTGTCGCCACGCAGAAACCACAACAATTCAACGATAATTGATCTTAGGTGAAGTTTTTTTGTTGTAACCAAAGGGAATCCATCTTCCAGGTTGAATCGCATTTGGTAACCAAAAACACTCTTGGTTCCTGTGCCAGTTCTGTCATTTTTAACAGTGCCGTTGTTTAGAATATGGCTTAAAAGATCGTGATATTGTCGCATTTGAATTTTGATAATTTCCACTTCGAAAATAGTGAAATTTCATGGGCCAATTGAGAGAAGTTATTAAAGAAATTGGTTGATTTATTAACCATTTAAAGATTCCTTTTTCGTTTTGAATATCGAAAAAATGAGAAGGCCTGTCAAACTGATATAGCTCAATAATGTAATGGCAACTGCATATTTTACTTGAGATGAATTGAATTCAAAAGTCAAAATTCCTTTTGATTTTGCCGGGATTTCAACACCCATGAAAGCTTCATTGATAGGATAAACAGGAACAATTTTACCATCAAATTTGGCTTGCCACAAATGGTGAAAATTTTGGTTTAATACCACCAAGTCTGATTGGTTACTTTCATTTTTTGTTTGAGCAGAGAAGCGGTTAAACCCTATTTGAACATCCGAAATAATTGTTGTATCCGGATTGATTTTGATTTTTTCATTTTTTGTATTCCAGGCAGCATTAGCTTGTGGAATTAATGAAATAGAAACATCAGTGGAAATTTCATATATCAATCTGTTCTCCTTCGCAAAAGCAATATTCCCATTTCTTTCAATTTGATTGAATTTTGAAAATTGCGTCTGGTTGTGGCCGTCAAATGTCAATTTTTTATGAAAAGTTGCCGTGTTTCTCCACAAACCCTCCAATTTGGGCTCATAATTTTCGATGAGGTTTTTATACGGAATTGTTGTAAGTGTTTGGTCTGCTTCATTAGGTAGTTTGCTGAAATATTCCTTATAGCTTACATTCTTATTTGGATAATGCACGGTGAATGAAGAACTCACTTGACTATAAATCAGTAAATCAATGATTAAGAGTATCAATAATACGTTTTTGAATTTATTGATTTTTCTCAATGCTAAGATGGAAATTATACAACATATCAAAATCGCAAGCGAATTGTAGAACAAAAAAGTACGAATAGACAAATCTGGTGAGGACACATTTGCCTTAAATACGTTAAAAAATGCTGATAATTCCTCAGAATAGCGGGATATAAAACCAACGATGAACATAATACCTATTGAAAAGGTAATTATCCAGATATAAAACTTTGTTTGTTTTGAATTTAATCTTGGATTCCATCGTTCATAGGATATCCCAGCTAAAAGGACGATAATTAATATGATGTAAACCCGAAAAATAGAGGGGTGTCTGAATAAACCAAAACCAGGTAGTTCGTATATAAATTTGTAAAATGGGGTTGCTCCACCGGCGGCAATTAAAAAGAAAATTACTAAGGAAATCCAAAGCCATTTGATTTGAAATTCTTTGATGTATCGAAAACTGAATAAAAAGAAAATGAATGGAATAAATCCTACATAGGCACTGCGCATGGTCATGTCGGTATTTCCAAAAAACTCAGTTTTCGCTAGTGTAGTGTATGGAAATAAAAACGAAATGTACTCTTGATAATCGAATGGATTTTCAAGCAAAAAATTTGAATAAGGTAATTTTTCGGCACGTTGAAAATAGGGAAGAAACTCATAAAGGGCAACAATCAATGGAAGTAACATTCCGATAATAAGAGCAAATCCAATAGCCATTTTCCCCCAATTTTTTTTTATGAAATCTAAATTGGAAAAAGCTTTCTTTTTCGTGAGAAAGAAAATGAAAAGTATGACTAAGACGTAAATTAAAATGATCGTAAAGGCTGGACTTGCCGCTGTTGAATGCAAAACAACATACAACACGAACCACAAGAAGTTTTGCCAGTTTTGTCTATAAAGTAATTCGTGAAAATGAAATAAAATGTGGGGCAAAAAGGCTGCTCCCGCTATGAATATCATTATCTGTGAAGTGCCAATCATGAATCCCGAAAGGCCAAATGAAAGAGCTATGAGCAGTTTGGTTGAATTTTCTTTAACAAATAAGCTAGCTATTTTGTAAGCACCAAGAATCCCGATTATGTAATAGAAAAGGAGTTCCAATGTAACTGAGCCAACATTGTAATTTCCGAGCAAGTTAATGATCCAAACAATTGGATTGTACATGCCATTTTGCATATCGGAATAGGCTGGATAACCAAAATGCTGAAATGGATTCCAAAGCGGCCATTCCCCATTTTGATAAGACCAATTCACAAAATATCGGTAAGGCAGGTAGCAGTCAATATTGTCCCATTTCGGTATATATTGGAAAGTACTCAGAGGCCAAAAGGCGATTAAAGTAATGGTAACAAGCAGAAAATGCCACTTAAACCTCCGAAATTGAGAAATGAAATACATATTCAAAACGAAATTACAAATTAATCAATGCAGCAATCATTCTAAACAGGTTTAATTGTATTATTCAAAATTTGATTTATTTTTGACTGTATGAGAACGGTGTTATTTCTTTTTTTAATTGTAGGTAATTTTTGTTTTTCACAGTCGAAATTGTCTCTTAAAAAAAAGTACTATGGTTCTTATAAAGGTGAAATTCCATCATATTCTTTTAATACAACCGATACAACATTTGAGGTTTCTCCAACTCTAATCAATATTAAAATTAGCGCTAAAGAAATTGAATTTAAGATTGGTCAAAATGCTTATATTGGATCTTATAACGTACTGTTCGAGGCTAACAATTATTTTCTTTTAGACTGTATTATTCCAAATCAATTGGCTACAGAAAGAATTATGGTTTTCAAAAAGGGTAAGAAAATTTCCAGAGATGGTTTGTATCCCCAACCAATGGCGTTTCTTAGTAAAATAAGATAATTTATTCATTTAGCATAGGTAACCAAATCGTAAAACTTGTACCTTCTCCAATTTTACTTTTTACATCTATTATTCCATTATGTTCGTCAACGATTAATTTCACATAGAAAAGTCCCAGTCCAAATCCTTTTACATTGTGCAAATTTCCGGTTGGTACACGATAGAATTTGTCAAAAATCATTTTTATATCTTCCTTTTTAATGCCAATTCCATTGTCTGAAATTTCTATCAGTAGACCATTATTTTTGTTGGAGGTATTAATATTGATTGATGGTGTCGTCTCACAATATTTTATCGCATTATCAAGTAAATTGTAGATTACATTAGTAATATGAACGGAATCAGCATTTATCACTGGATTTTGTGCTTTAAGTTTTAGATTAAACTCTATCCCATTTCCATGTTGATTCAAGGTATAATTCTCCTTTGCCTCTGCTAATAATTCATGAATATCTAACGAGGTTTTTTTCAATGTGATTTTCTCTTGATCCAGTTTAGCAACATTCAATACCCTTTCTACCTGATCTTCAAGTCGTTTATTTTCTTTGTGAATGATGCCAACATAACGGAAAAACTTTTCCCGGTCTTCATTAAAGTCTCCTTTCAAAATCATTTCACTTGATAAGGCAATCGTAGATATAGGTGTTTTCAACTCATGGGTCATGTTGTTGATGAAATCATTTTTAATCTCCGAAAGCCTTTTTTGCCGCATCATCACAGAAATTGTATATCCAAAAAACAGCAATATCAATATGCCAATTATTGAAATATAAACCCAAGGTGAAATGGCATCTGGTGGATTGATATTGGATTCAAATTTTACATTTGGGAAGATCACCGTAAAATAATGCCCATCTTGTTTCCAATCTAATTTTTTACCGGTTTCATTTACAGATTTGTCTGAAACAGGCACATATCCCTTGGCTTTGTCATAAGTCACAACGTTGCCAAAAACAATAGAATCCCTAAAACAATCATAAATACCATACTTGAAATCTTGATGTATCGTTTGATTATTCAATTCCCTGGTTAGTAATGTTTGTAGGTAAAACAACAAAGGTTCAACCTCCATGATGTCATAACCTTTGATTTCATTATTGATGTCAACAACAAAATAGTTTGACTTCACTTGCTTGACATCATCATTGATATCCGAATTGTCTGATGTTTTATCGTAGAAATTGTTGAGAACATTTCGAAGTGCTATATGAACATCTTCTAAAAATTGATGCTGATTTAAACTGTCTTCTCTTTGTTGAATCGCAATACTTGTCCTTTGAATTTCAACAGTTTTCCGAATCCAAAATATTTGTACAACTAAAATACTGGAAAGCGAGAGGATTCCCAATAATACAGCGGTATTGATACTCTTTATTTTCAAATTGATTTTTTGAATTTAACCTATAAAGTTAGCTAAATTATGGTTTTATCTAATCAATGATATGGTGCCGTGTTTAACTTCCTGTCCACTTTCCAAAACATAAAAATATACGCCGGGAAGTAGTTCGTTTCCGTTTACATCTTCACCTTTAAATCCATCTACAGATAAGTTATCCATTTTAAAGACTTCAATTCCCCATCGGTTCATAATACGTACGGTAAATTCATTGCAATTTGAAAACAACGGGTCTATGAACCATTCATCATTGTTCTGGTCATTATTCGCGGTCAACACATTTGGAATTAAAAGGTCTTCAATAGAAATAGTTGGTATTACATTGAAGTTGAAAGGATAGTTGTATTGACAGTTATTAGAAGTGTAAATTTCCAATGTTCCGTCATAATTTCCCGCTGAAGCGAATTCACTTGCGAATTGATTATACGAACTCATGGGATTATTTTCAATAATCCAACTCAATGAATCTATGCTATTATTTCCTGAATTTAAAGCTACATTGAAGCTTACTTTACCACATCCATCATCGATAGTTATTGTTTCTTCTGGCACATTATAAACAGTTATTGATTGGCTTATTGTATCCAAACAGTTGAAATTAGATGTGGCAGTAAGCAGCACATTGTATGTTCCCGGACTCATATAGGTATGGGAATCGTCTGCGCTATTTCCTGAATTTCCATCACCGTAATCAATGTTTTCAGATATAAAATCTGATCCATTTGGATTACCAGACCATGATGAATTGCTTGTAAAATCAATTGTTGCACCATCACACAGGTCTATCCAAGATAAATCGGCAATGGGATAGGGGTGAAAGGTAACTGTGAAAGTATCTGTTCCGATGCATCCATGCTGTGATAAAATACTTACAAAGAAGGAATCGGTTACATTTGGAGCGTTTGATGAATTTATAATATTGGTTGGGTTTGAAGTTGAAAGTATATTGTAATTCGTATCGTACCACGTTATAGTAGCTAAAGGATCGGAGCTGTCAATGGTGACTATTGCATCAAGATTAATTTGGTCTCCACATATTTCATTTGGGCCATTGTATTCAGGAATTGGATTTGCATATACTTGAGTTTGATATTGTACTGAATTTGAAATACATTCCCCTAAGTTAGAGGTGATGCTTATTCCAACATTTCCTTGAGGCGGGGCAGTGAATGATAAAGTGTCAGAATTAGATAAAATTACACCCATTTCGTCGGTCCAAGTAAAAGTGAAGGGATTGATAACGTCATTCCAAAAATGAACGTCTTCTCCCTCACATACGGGTCCGTTGGAAAATATTTGTGGTGTTGGAGGAGTATCAATTACCGAAATTACCAATGAATCTGCCAAAAGATCACAAGCGCCTGGTAAGTTGCCAGACACAATATATTGTCCGGAATTTTGTACTTGTGCGTTTGAAATGATAATGGTATCGCCAATAAAACTGAATCCATTTGGCCCAGTCCATTCATATGTGGCGCCTGGTAAATTATTAGTAACTAAATTGATGGTATCACCAATACAAAATGATTCGTCATTTGCCTGTATAGAATAACTTAACGATGCAAAGTCACTAAAATATCCGAATCTACATCCCGAACTAGCCCCACCGTGTATAAGTCCCATATGAAATTTATGCGTTGGGTTTTCTATTCTGGCTGCTTGTAAAGCACCTAACAAGCCAGATGCATCAATTTGAGCATACATCCATGTATTACCAGTTCCTGGAACAAAATTGAAACTCGTGGGATTGATAATTCCTGCAACACCATTAAAAAGGAAATTGGCTTCCCCTCCTGTTGGCACGAGTAAATTAACAGCAAAAAACTCATTGGTAGACCTAACAAAAGCGACAGTATTGGAGCCTGTACATACAATAGGAGGAAGTATTGCTTCACCTACCTCACACCCAAATCCCGACTGATGCAACAAATATACTGGGGCAGAACTTTGGATATATGCCGTTGGATTACTTAAGGTGTGTACATAGGTTTGTGACGCATTTACAGTTCCAACTGCTACCCCGTCGATGGTTATCTGTGTATTATTGGTCACACCAACAACGTACAATTTATCCGGTCCATTTAAATACCCTTTAATGGCGATGTATTCTTCACCGATTACACTTGTTGGAATCAATTGATCTCCCATTAAATCAGCGCATCCGCCATAAGGAGTTCCTTGAGCAGTGTCATCTGATAGTGAAACAGCTACAGGCTTATCTGCGATAATTACAGAGCCTCCTAAATGTTGATTTGCTGCTGTACTTGTTGCTTCGGCGCAATATGTTTGGCCTTCGTTAAGCACAATTGTAAAAGGAATATTTGCTCCATGACCGACAATATTTTGAGTTGGAATTATGGTTATTGAGGTATTATTTTCAGTAGCAACAATATTGAATGCTGATCTTGCATACGAGGCATTGGTTAAAAAATTTTGAAAAGGAGTTAAAAATGAGGTACCCAAAGAGTTTTTACCTTTCAATGAAAAAATATCTGGATTACAATTACATGTTGGATTCACTTCATAATATGCTGTTATCGGTGTGCTTGAGGTAATTTTGAAACCGTAATTTAAAACCGAATTGGCAGGTTTGTTCTCAATAACATCAATCCAAGGTGTTAAATCAACAGTTTGAGCTGCATTTGCACCCAGATTTACTGTTTGCGTCGGAAATAAAGGGTTTGCAGGTTGGGTAATTGTGATTGTTGCAGGATTTCCTAATGACGCAAAACGAAACACAATGGGCCGATCTCCGTGGGTTTGAGCAACCTCAGGTGCAACAAACCAAAAGATGGTATCAATTTGTGCATTTAATCTGTTTAGACATAAAAAAGAGAAAAATATAAAAAAATATGTACGATTCATGCCAATCTAATTGAAGTAATGGTTATTGAATTAAAAACAAACGTTAATGTTACTTGAACAGGATTTCAATTTTTAATTGCTTTAAAATTAGCTCTTTTCGTTGAAAAAAAAATATTTTTTCATGTCATTACTTTATGTTTACAAAAAATCGAAATGCAGAAAACAATTAACAGTGAAATTCAATTTTCACCCCAAACTGTGCTTAAAGGGACATTGAGAGGAACTGAATTGAATAAGAGAAGGATTCCAGAATTTGGAAAGATTAAAATACCAACGAAATCCTCAACGAATAATTGGATTCAAAAAGATATGAAATACAAAACTTCAAAATGGAATGCCAATAAAGTCTTTATTCCTTCAGAACGATCAATGGAATTTGAAAACAATGCCTTTGTGCAGAAATCCATGGAACAGTGAGTCATTGTTCCTGTTGTGGACTGATTTTCAAGCTTCGGGTTTGCAAAGGGCTTCGCAGAGCTTCGCCCAATCAAACCCGTAATCTTACAGCGAGCAGGAGTAATCCTGCTCGATTTAAGAAAACATAAAATATGAATTTCCGCAATTATAAATCTAAGTTTAAAGCCGAGGCAACAAAAAATGGTTGTACAGATCAATTTATTTTAAATTGTCTTGATTATGCTCAGAACCTTCAAAGGCAAAAATTACCGATTATATACAATAGCGAACATCTATCATGTTTATTAGGTTATAATGAACAATATTTAAAAAAAGCTGTAACGCACAACGCGAAATACTATCGAAATTTTACAATAGCTAAAAAATCAGGAAAACCTCGATCAATTTCTGAACCCTTACCCAATCTAAAAGAAATTCAAACATGGATTCTACAAAATCTGCTCTCAAAAGCAAGCGTTAGTAAATTCGCTAAGGCTTACATAAAAGATAAAGGTTTAAGACATAATATTCGATTTCACACCAATCAAAAAATGATTTTAACAACTGATATTCAAGATTTTTTTCCATCATTGAAATTTGCTGAAGTTGAAAAGGTTTTTTGGAATTTGGGTTACACTAAAAGACTTTCGAACCTCTTAGCTAAACTCTGTTGTAAATCGGGTAGCCTACCCCAAGGCGCACCTACCAGTCCTTATCTCTCTAACCTAATAATGAAAGATATCGATAACAAAATTGGAGACTTTTGTACAATTAGAAAAATTAGGTATACCCGTTATGCGGATGACATGAGTTTTTCTGGTGATTTCAATTCTAACGAGCTGAAATCGTATTTGAAATCACAACTTACGTCAAAAAACTTACAATTGAATCATCAAAAAAGCAAATTAATGCTTCGATCAAACAGCCAAATTGTTACTGGAATTGTAGTGAATGAAAAGGCTCAGGTTTCAAGAAAAATAAGACAAAAATTAAGGCAAGAACTTCATTACATCGAAAAATTTGGTGTTGATGGCCACTTGTCTTACAATGGAGTTGAAGATCAGAATTATCTTAAACATCTTTATGGTAAAGTTGGTTTTGTGACCTATATTAATCCTAATGACAAAGAGTTTCTAAACTATAAAAGAATTTTGAAGAAACACATTCTCAAAGAAAAAGTGCTGCTCGAAGAATAGTTTCTAAATTTTTGGAATACTTCTTATCTTTGGCATAAAACTTTTAATGTCCGACAATAGATACAATTTAAGAGGTGTTTCCGCAGGAAAAGAAGATGTTCATAACGCCATAAAAAATATTGATAAAGGCCTTTTTCCAAAGGCTTTTTGTAAGATAATTCCCGACTACCTAACCGGTGATCCTGAATATTGTGTCGTCATGCATGCTGATGGAGCGGGTACCAAATCTTCTTTAGCCTACATGTATTGGAAGAAAACAGGTGACATTAGTGTTTGGAAAGGTATTGCTCAAGATGCCTTAATTATGAATGTTGATGATTTACTTTGTGTTGGGGCAGTGGATAATATTCTTGTTTCATCAACAATTGGCAGAAATAAAAATCTAATTTCTGGAGAAGTATTATCAGCTATTATTGAAGGAACCGAAGCCTTATTGGAAAACTTGAGAGAAAACGGCATTGGCATTTATTCCACTGGCGGTGAAACAGCTGATGTCGGAGATTTGGTTAGAACCATCATTGTCGACTCTACTGTGGTTTGCAGAATGAAACGTTCAGATGTTATTTCAAATCATAATATCCAAGCTGGTGACGTTATTGTTGGATTGGCTTCTTTTGGGCAGGCAAATTATGAAGATGCATACAATGGAGGTATGGGGAGTAATGGATTAACATCTGCGCGTCATGATGTTTTTAATAAAGCTTTGGCAGCCGAATTTCCTGAAAGTTACGATCCATTAATTCCAGATGAGGTTATTTATTCTGGTTCACTTGGTTTAACAGATAAAATTCATGGTGTTCAATCAGATGCAGGTAAATTGGTATTATCTCCAACTCGCACCTATGCACCAATCATTAAAAAAATTCTGGAATCATACAGAGACAATATTCATGGAATGGTGCACTGCTCTGGTGGTGCGCAAACAAAAGTTCTACACTTCATTGAAAATTTACACGTAATTAAAGATAATTTGTTCGAAGTCCCACCTTTATTTAAATTGATTCAGAAGGAATCCGGTACAGATTGGAAAGAAATGTATAAGGTTTTTAATATGGGACACCGCATGGAAATATACCTTAATCAGGATCTCGCTGAAGAAATTATTCATATTTCAAAATCTTTCGGTGTTGAAGCGAAAATTGTGGGACGTGTCGAGAACGCAGATTCCAAAAAAGTAAGCATAACCTCTCCTTTTGGTGAATTTTGCTACGAATAACTTTTCCATTAATTCTAAACAAATCCTGAATTATAATCTATACGATTTCAAACAGTCGCTTGAATTTAAGTAACTTTGTATTCAATTTTTAAGTCAAATGTCTGATCTTTTGTCAAAATTAGAAGCGATTCATATTCGTTTTGTTGAAGTAAGTACAATGATTGTAGATCCGGAAATCATTTCCAACATGGATCGTTATGTAAAACTCAACAAGGAATATAAAGATCTAGAAATCCTTGATAAAGTTTATTTCCAATACAAGAATTTATTGGGGAACTTAAAAAATGCAAAAGAACTTCTCGAAATAGAAGAAGACCCAGAAATGAGGGAAATGGCCAAATCTGAAATTGATGATTTGGAAAATCAAAAACCTGATTTAGAGGAAGAAATAAAGATGCTCCTGATTCCAAAAGATCCTGAAGATGATAAAAATGCTATCCTAGAATTACGTGCTGGAACCGGTGGAGATGAAGCGTGTATCTTTGTTGAAGATTGTTTCAGAATGTACACCATGTTCTTCAAGGAAATGGGATGGCAATACGAAATTCTTAACTCATCGGAAGGGTCCGTTAAAGGCTACAAAGAAATTTCAATGGAAATTACAGGTGCAGGAATATACGGAATGCTGAAATTTGAGTCAGGTGTACATCGCGTTCAAAGAGTCCCTGAAACGGAATCCCAAGGAAGGGTGCACACTTCAGCAATTACTGTTGCAGTGCTTCCAGAAGCCGAGGAGGTTGATTTTGAACTGGATATGAATGATGTACGCAAAGATACTTTTCGTGCTTCAGGAGCTGGGGGACAGCATATCAACAAAACAGAATCTGCTATACGTTTAACACATATTCCAACTGGAGTGGTTGTGGAATGTCAAGATGGCCGTTCCCAACATAAGAATTTAGAAAAAGCAATCTCAGTTTTAAGGTCTAGACTATATCAAGCTGAATTGGATCGTGTGCATAATGAGCGTGCTGCCCAGCGTAAAACATTGGTATCGACAGGGGATAGGTCGGCTAAAATCAGAACCTATAATTATCCGCAAGGTCGAATCACAGATCATAGAATTAATAAAACTATTTATAACCTCAGTGCCTTCATGAATGGAGATTTAAAGGAAATGATTGATTCTTTGAAACTTGCAGAAAACGCTGAGAAACTTAAAGGTCAGGAAGTAGCAGCATGACAAGAGCAGAATTGGTTGAACAAATTGTAAGCAAGAAATCTTTTCTCTGCGTAGGATTGGATCCTGATTTATCAAAAATCCCGAATCATTTGCTTGAATATGAGGATCCTATTTTTGAGTTCAACAAAGAGATAATAGACGCTACGAAAGATTATGCAGTTGCCTATAAACCTAACACAGCATTCTATGAATGTTACGGTGCAAAAGGTTGGGAATCTTTAGCCAAGACAATAGCGTATATACCTTCAGATTGTTTTGTAATAGCTGATGCCAAAAGAGGTGATATAGGTAATACCTCTGGTTATTACGCCAAAACTTTCTTTGAAACAATCAGCTGCGACGCCTTAACGGTAGCACCATATATGGGGGAAGATAGCGTTAAGCCTTTTTTAGCCTATGAAAAAAAGTGGGTCGTATTACTGGCATTAACATCAAACAAAGGTGCTTTAGATTTTCAAATGATTGAAGGTGATTCTGGAAAAAAATTATACGAAAACGTCATTCAGACATCATTGAATTGGGGAAGTCCAGAAAATCTAATGTACGTTGTTGGTGCCACAAGAGCCGAAGAAATTGCGCATGTTAGAAGTTTGGCTCCTGAAAGTTTTTTTCTTGTCCCTGGAGTGGGCGCGCAGGGCGGATCGCTTCAAGAAGTTGCTAAATACGGATGGGGCAAGGATTGTGCGCTTTTGGTAAATTCTTCGAGGGGAATAATTTATGCTTCAAGTAAAATTGATTTTGCCAAAAGAGCTGGTGAGGAATCCAAAAAATTACAATTGGAAATGGAACAAATTCTTGTTACAAAAGGCATGTTTTAGCGTTATTGCTTAATGAAAATTTTTCTTTTTCCATTGTTGTTCTTAAATTGTTATTTGTTGTTGGCTCAGACTTCAACAAATGCACAAGATACAGCCTTAAGTTCCAATCGTTCCCAAACAAAACTCAATGAATTGAATTTATATCTTAAGGAGCATCCAAGTTTCGATCAATCCACTGTAATTTTAATTGATTTAAAAATATTTTCAGGAAACAATAGATTGTTTGTTTACGATATTAATTCTCGAGAATTGTTAAAATCTGCTTTGGTTGCACATGGTATTGGTTCTGAAACTGAAAATCCTGACAGTCTTATTTTTAGCAATATTCCTGATTCGTATATGAGTTCATTGGGGAAATATAAAATTGGAAAAGCTTATGTAGGTAGTTTCGGAAAATCTTACAAATTACATGGCCTCGAAAATAGCAACAGCAAAGCTTATGAAAGATATATTGTTTTACATAAACTGGACGGCTTCCCTGAAATTGAACAAAATGAACCGATTCCCACCAGCCTGGGTTGTCCAATGGTTTCTGAATCCACCTTTGATTATCTTGATAACATTATTCAGGCTTCAAGTAAACCAATAGTCATGGAGATTTATTATTGAGAGGCTTGTATATTCATTGATTTATTCACATTAATTTGTGATGTTGAAAGTTTTTTTCTTACTTTTCAAATAAGAAAAATTTAAATTGGATGAAGAAATTTAATGTTTTTCAACGCATCTTGATTTTATTGCTTCTTGGGCTCAATCTTTTGGTGTTTATCTTGGCTAAATCTTTTTAAAGAGTTAATTTCTCAATGTAATTGCAACTATTTTTTCCAAATTGAGTAAGTGTTTTCAGTCATTTAAAAAACAATGAGATACTTTTTTGCAATTTTATTACTGTTTTTGTCATTTTTTGGAAGTTCACAATTGGGGAAATTAACCCCTGAAACCCTCTGGATGATGAAGAGAATTTCTGGAGGAACTCTTTCTCCAGATGGAAAATATTTACTCTTCAGTCAACGCACTTTTGATCTCGAAAAAAATAAAGGAAATACCGATTTGTTCATTATTAAAATCGAAGACAATTCAATCAGTCAAGTCACCAATACATCCTTTTCGGAATTTGATGCCCAATGGGGGAGTGATAACAAAATTTGGTTTTTGTCAAGTGAAATTAATGGTGTTCAAATTTGGAATATTAATTCCGATGGATCAGGAAAAGTTCAAGTTTCTAATTTTCAAGATAAAGAAATAGAAGGATTTAAACTTTCCAATGACTGCAACAAAGTAGTGACAATCGAAGCGTTGCCATATAAACAAACTGTAAATCAAATTTATGGTGATTTACCACTTGCCAATGCAAGAATTGAGGATGATTTAATGTACCGACATTGGGACCATTTTGATGATTATAAAAAACGCCATCTGTTACTTTACGAAATAAATAATGAATTGAATTCCATGTCAAGTTCCGGATTAGATATTCTAGATGGTGAACCATACGACGGAATTCTTCCTCCAATGGGTGGTTCAGAGCAAATTACATTCAGCAACGACGACAGAAAAATCATTTACACTTCCAAAAAAATGATGGGTAAAGATTTTGCTTTACATACAAATAGTGATTTGTATGCTTACGATATTGCTACAAAAATTACTGAAAATTTGACATCATCTTTTAAAGGATATGATATCAATCCTTCTTACAGCAAAAGCGGACAAATGGCATGGTTAAGCATGGCTCGTGATGGTTTTGAATCCGATAAAAATGACATCATTTGGAATAATGGGGTCGAAAATGTGAACTTAACCCGTGGAATTGATCTTTCCGTAACTGATTTTTCATGGCATCCAAGTGGAGAGAAAATCTATTTTACAGCAGCAATTAAAGGTGCAATTCATCTTTTTGAAATTGTTCTAAAAAAAGATAAAGACCCGAACATTAAACAAATAACAGAAGGTGTTTTCGATGTTGTTAGTTTTGCTGTGGGTCAAAATACTATTTATTTTGGAAGGCAATCTATGATTGAACCCACTGATTTGTATGCGCTCAATATTAAAAATTTTAAAAGCAATCGGTTAACAAACGCAAATAAAGAAATCCTAGATCAACTGACAATGCCAACGGTAAAAGAACGTTGGGTAAAAACCACCGATGGAAAGGAAATGTTGGTTTGGATGGTTTTGCCACCAGATTTTGATGAAAATAAGAAATATCCATCCTTATTGTATTGTCAAGGCGGTCCTCAAAGTCCAGTGAGTCAATACTTCTCCTACAGATGGAATCTGGCTCTTATGGCTTCGAAAGGATACATTGTTATTGCCCCAAATAGAAGAGGACTTCCAGGATTTGGTCAAGAATGGAATGATGCGATTTCCAAAGATTGGGGCGGTCAAGCAATGGAGGATTATTTGTCTGCAGTTGATGATGTTATCACCTTACCCTATGTTGATAAAGAAAGGGTTGGTGCCGTAGGTGCATCATATGGTGGATATTCTGTTTATATGCTCGCAGGAATTCATCAAAAAAGATTCAAAACATTTATCGCACATTGCGGCTTGTTTAACTTGGAAAGTTGGTATGGTACTACCGAAGAATTGTTTTTTGCCGATTGGGATCAAGGTGGTCCTTATTGGCTTGAAGTTAACAAAGAAAACTATGAAAAAAATAGCCCTCATAATTATGTTCAAAATTGGGATACACCAATTCTCGTAATTCATGGGGGTATTGATTATCGAGTTCCAGAAAGTGAAGGTATGCAAGCATTTCAAGCAGCACAATTACTTGGTTTGAAAAGTAGATTTTTATATTTTCCTACCGAAGGGCATTGGGTACAAAGTCCTCAAAATTCAATTCTTTGGCAAAGAGAGTTTTTTAGATGGCTTGAAGAGGACTTGAAGCCTTAATTTTGTTGTTAGCATGGATTTCATTACCTTCACATCCTCAAAATTGAAAAAATAGAATCGTATAATGTGGAATAGTATAGCCAATTTTATTTTAAAATTTAGATTTTTGGTTTTAGGGCTGATTACCCTTATTACTGTTTATCTTGGCTATTATGCGGTTACTGGAATCAAAATGGAAAACAAATATGGCATTTTGCTTCCCAAAGATTCTCCTACAACTCAAAACTATCTTGATTTTAAATCACACTTTGGTGAAGATGGCGGGACCTTTGTTATAGCCTTAAAAACCGATTCATTATATACCAAAGAGAATTTTTTAAAGTGGAAAAAGCTTGGTGACACCATTCTTCAATTGAAAGGTGTAGAATCAGTAATCTCCGAGGCAACACTCGTTAAAATTCGAAACAACAAAAAGGAGAGTCGATTTGAACCTGAAAAAATATTTTCAGATCTCAATTTGGATTACAACGAAAAATCTTTGGACGTAATAAAGGAAGAAATAAAGCAAAATCCACTATACAAAAATGTCCTCTACAATGACTCGACGAAGGTTTCTTTAATGATGATAAATATTGAAGAAAGCTTTTTGAGCGACATTAAAAAATCAAAAGTTGTATTTGAAATTCAAAAATTAGCAGAAAAGTCTTTGGCCAATGTTGGTGAAATTCATTACGCGGGCTTACCCTACTTACGAGTTGTTTTGGCCAACAGAATCCAATCAGAGATGTACATATTTATCGGATTATCTATGTTGGTTAGTGCCATTTTAATGTATCTCTTTTTTAAATCCTTTAGAGCGGTACTCATATGTATGACTGTTGTTGGTGTTTCTGTTGTTCAGGCGATGGGTATGATTGCGCTTTTCGGGTATCATGTTTCGGTTATGATGGCATTAATACCACCATTAATGATTGTAATTGGAATCCCTAATTGTATATATCTCTACAATAAGTTTCACCAAGAATTGGCATTACACGGAAACAGAGCTAAAGCGCTTCAAAGAATAGTGAGTAAAACAGGCATAGCCATGTTTTTAACAAATATTACTACAGCTTTAGGTTTCTTCACCTTCCTATTTACGAACTCTGATAAATTTTTTGAGTTTGGCGTCATCTCAACATTGAATATTTTATTAAGCTATGTTGTTTCGCTTTGTTTGATTCCAGTTTTTGCATCTTTCTTAAAATCAACACCTGATAGACATCTTAAACATTTGGATAGAAAAATTGCCGTTGGTTTTTTAAATAAATTGGTCTTTATTTCCTCCAATAAACGCCATTGGGTTTATATTGCAACCTTAGTAGTGACAATTATTTTTGGTTTTGGAATTTTTAGAATGAAGGTTACCGGTAACATTACAGGAGACATTCCAAAGGATGACCCGATAGCTAAAGATATTCGTTTTATGGAAGACAATTTCGGGGGAGCAGTTCCTTTTGAAATCATGGTTAATTATAAACAGAAAGGGCGCCTTTACGAAAAAAACACACTGCAAAAAGTAGATGAAGTTCAAAAAATGCTTGCCAAGGATAAGGACTTCTCAAAAAGTATCTCAATTGTTGATTTTGTCAAGGTAATAAATATGGCCTATTTTGATAATAATCCAAATAGGTATACCATTTTCTCTACAAGAGATAAAAAACGTTTAGGTAAATACATTGAGAATTTTGAAATGACAAATAATAATGCCTTCTCTATTAAAGAATTGGCAGATACTTCAAAGTTCATTTTGAGGATTCGAACTCAAATTAAAGATGAAGGTGCATACGAAATATCCGATAAAGTTTCCTCCGTATCAAATAAAATCGATAGTATTCTTAATCCTGATAAAAATGTAGTTGAAGCGTTTTATAGACAGTATGCGAATGGAAAAGCGGTTTACATTGACTCTATCCTTGACGGACGACCCAATATTTACAATGCATTAACCTCCGTAATTTCAAATAAAAATGAAGACCTACAGTTTAAATTTGACTCCGACGAAAAATTAATAAAGAAATATTACAATACCCCTGAGTTTAAAACCCAATTAAGACAAGCTATTGATAATGAGTATTATGATGTGACCATTACCGGGACATCTGTTGTTGTTTCTGAAGGTACGCAATACTTGGTTTGGAACCTGCTTTTTAGTATATTATTTGCGGTTGTTTCAATTGCCTTTTTAATGAGCTTTTTATTCTTTTCAATAAGAATGGTATTTGTATCAATGGTCCCAAATATTATTCCAATGATAATAACAGCCGGAATAATGGGTTGGTTTAATATTCCACTCAAACCATCTACCTTATTGATTTTTTCAATAGCCTTAGGTATTACAGTAAATGATACAATTCATTTTTTAGCACGCTACAGGCAAGAATTAAGTCATAAAAGATGGGATCTAAAGGATTGTATTATAATCTCTATTCAAGAAACTGGGTTAAGTATTATATACACTTCGGTAATTTTATTTTTTGGATTCATCGTTTTCATGTTTTCGGATTTTGGAGGTACACAGGCATTAGGTTATCTCTCGGCTATAACTTATTTAATCGCATTAATTACAAATTTGGTTCTTCTTCCAACTTTGCTTATGACATTGGAGAGAAAAGTAACTACCAAGACTTTCGAAGAACCAATGTTTGAACTTTATGATGAGGAATTGGATTTTGATTTATTTCAATTGGAAGTGAAAGATGAGGGGTCTGGGGCGGATAATGAATCAGAGGAAAAAGAATTGGAAAATCCTGAATCTAAATGAAAGGAATAATTTTAGCTGGAGGCTCTGGAACAAGATTACATCCCTTGACGCTAGCTGTTTCTAAGCAGTTAATGCCGGTTTATGATAAACCGATGATTTACTACCCACTATCAATATTAATGAGCGCAGGCATTCGAGAAATATTAATAATTTCCACGCCTCATGATTTGCCCCATTTTGAAAAGCTTTTAGGTGATGGAAGGCGTTTAGGTTGCTCATTTTCGTATGCTGTTCAGGAGGTGCCCAATGGCTTGGCTCAAGCTTTTGTAATAGGTGAGCAATTTATAGGGAAAGATAAAGTAGCACTTATTCTTGGGGATAATATTTTCTATGGTGTTGGAATGGATAGTTTGCTCAAAGAAAATAATGATCCTAATGGTGGTGTAGTCTATGCATATCATGTTAAAGACCCTGAAAGATACGGAGTAGTGGAGTTTGATGCCAATATGAAAGCAGTTTCCATCGAGGAAAAACCTAATATTCCGAAGTCTAATTATGCCGTTCCGGGTTTGTATTTTTATGATAATGAGGTGGTTGAAATAGCCAAAAATCTTAAGCCGTCGGCACGCGGTGAATATGAAATTACAGATGTTAATGCTGAATATTTAAGAAGAGGAAAGTTGAAAGTTGCTTTACTCGACCGTGGCACGGCTTGGTTGGATACAGGAACCTTTGATTCTTTAATGCAGGCTGGACAGTTTGTTCAAGTGATAGAAGAACGCCAAGGTTTGAAAATTGGGTGTATTGAGGAAGTTGCCTTCTCTAATGGATTCATCTCCAGTGACCAACTTATGCAAATCGCAGAGCCTCTCGTTAAAAGTGGTTATGGCAGTTACCTAATGAATCTCATCAAATAGTAATGCAAGAATTAGCTGAATATTCTTCTTTAATTGAAAGTAAATTATCCGAACTTAATTTTCCTGTTAATCCTGAAAATCTATACGACCCATTAAAGTATTTTTTAAAGTTAGGGGGTAAGCGTTTACGTCCAGTATTTACTTTGTTAGCCTCGGAAATGTATGGACAGCCTCGTGAAAAATCTATTCACGCAGCATTAGCCGTGGAGGTATTTCACAACTTTACTTTAATTCATGATGATATCATGGATCAGGCACCTTTGAGACGTAATCAAGAAACCATTCAAATTAAGTGGAATCCCAATATTGCGATTTTATCCGGTGATGTTCTATTTGTAAAAGCATACCAATTGTTGGCACTTCAAGACGAAAAACATCTTAAAGAACTTTTGGAGGTTTTTAATAAAACTGCCATTGAAGTATGTGAAGGTCAACAAATGGATATGGATTTTGAAGTTAGAAACAATGTTTCTGTTGAGGAATACATTGAAATGATCCGTCTTAAAACTTCTGTTTTATTAGGCTGCGCGCTTGAATTTGGTGCGATTATAGCAGATGCATCGCTTCAAGATAGATTGAATTTGTACCAGTTCGGTCAAAATATTGGAATCGCCTTTCAAATTCAAGATGACATTTTAGATTTATATGCTGATCCAGATAAATTTGGGAAGCAAGTTGGAGGTGATGTTATTTCAAATAAAAAAACATTGCTAAACTTGAAAGCCCTCGAATTAGGAGATGAGCTAACTTTAAGCCAGTTATCTATCTTAAAAAATGAAACTGACCTTAATAAAAAAGTAGAACAAACAAGGATAATTTACAATCAATTAAATGTTAAAGCTGTTTGTGAAGAAATAATGGAGCAATACTACAATGTGGCACTTATGCATCTAGAAAAAATTCAAATTCACGAAAGTTCTAAATCTATTTTAAAGCATTTAGCACGATATCTTATGATACGAACGGTTTAATTCAAAGCTTTTGCAAGAAAAAAAGAAATTTGTCATCTTTATTATTGGTGAATAGCGATTTAACATTTCGTCTAAAAAATAATGAAGACAAAGCCTTTGCTGAGTTGGTTGATATGTTTGGTGTGAAAGTTTTTAATTTGTGTATCTCCTTCTCCCGAAATATAGAAGATGCTGAAGATTTAACACAAGATATTTTTACCAAAGTATTTCAATCAATTAATAATTTCAAAGGTGATGCATCACTAGCAACTTGGGTTTATAAAATCTCAGTAAACCAATGTTATGAATACTTGAGAAGAAACAAAAGACTCAAAAGAACGGGTCAAAAAGTTGATGTAAACTTTGCAGAACAAAAAATTAACAACGAAATGTCTGACAATCCGGAAGAATTTTTGATTAATTCTGAATACAGAACAATTCTTTTTAATGCACTCGATAAACTCGGAGAAAAACAAAGAATTGCATTTTCGCTGCAACATTTTCAAGGGTTTTCATATCAGGAAATAGCACACATAATGGAAATTTCTCATTCGGCTGTTGAATCATTAATATTTAGAGCACGTCAAAATTTGATGAAACAACTTGATCTAATTTATAAAAATTACTATGCTTAAAAACACAATTATTTCAAAAAATAATCAACTAAATAGCTATGGAAAAGAATAAAGAAAAATGGATGACGGAAGTACTTAACGCAAATGAAGAATTAAAAGAACTACCCTTGTCCAAACATCTTTTAACGCAGCTTTATAATATCCCTAGGTTAATCACTAAAAATGATAATATTGAATGGAAAACCCTATTATATGTTGCAGCATCTGTGTTAATTATTTTGGGCATTAATTTATTTTCTTGGTTTTCAAATCAATTGGTGCAATTTGAAAGTTCAACAGATGCTACTCAATATTTTAACTATCTAAATCATTTTTAAATGAAAAAAGAAAGCGTTTATAAATTGATTATTGTATTACTTATTCTTGTTAATGGAGTCACTTTGTTTTTTTCATTAAGTCGAAAAAGACACCATGACATGCGATCAGAATTGGTTAATATATTACAATTGGATGGTGAGCAAAAAGATAAGGTTTTGGATTTGCAAAAAAGTCATTTTAAAATAAAGGACGAATTAATGCTTAAAAATAGGGTCAAATACGATTCCTTATTTGGGTTATTAAGAAACGAATCTGTTGACACCAAGGTATCAAATCGCTTGCTTGATGAATTGTCAATAAATCACGCGAATATTGAAAGAATCACTTATCAACATTTTATTGACGTTGCAAAGCAATGTAATCATGAACAAAAAGCGCGTCTTGTTGAGACAGTATTTCGAGCCTTTGATAAAAATATGTCTCCTCCAGTTAATGAATAAGATTTTAATTATCCTTTTATTTTCCTGGATTGAAAGTTTTTCTTTTGCCCAAAGCGAGTCGTTTAAATTTGGTTTCAAGTCAGTTTATGGAGAGCATGAAATTCATTTCAATGAAAAAATTCAAGTAGATAGTTTGATTTGGATTACTTTCAGTAAAGTGAAATTCTATGTTGGTAATTTTAGATCCTATAAACAAGGGTATGCAGATTCAAACCAATTGAACAAATATTATTTAATTGACTTTTCAGATAGCAGAAAATCGGACATTAACATTGAATTAAAAGCCTTTTCTGATTCCATTTGTTTTTTAATCGGAACCGATAGTACAGTGAATGTGGGTGGTTTATTTGAAGGTGCCTTAGATCCTATAAATGGAATGTATTGGGCTTGGAATAGCGGTTATATAAATACAAAAATTGAAGGCAGTTCAAGCATAGCGTCCAGTCCAAATAAAAAATTTGAATATCATATCGGAGGATATACATCACCTTTCAGAACCACACAAGAATATTGTTTCAAGCCAAATGTAAATGAAGTGATTTTTAAAGTCGATTTATCCAAAATAATCAATTCAAATCTCCTCGTGTCTGAACCTTCAATTACAATTCCAGGCGAAAACGCAAAAATATTTGCCGAAAAATTTAAAAGTACTTTTATTCAAATAAAACGATGAGAGGAATTTCGATTATATTGATGACTGCACTTTTCTTTTTAATTTCACTAAGATCTAAAATTGCCGTCGACAAACTGGATTTCATTAACCCCATAAATTTTCCGATTCCTGTTTATGACTTCAGTAATAATCCGCTAACTGAAGGAGGATTTCAATTGGGGCGCAATTTGTTTTATGATCCTATTTTGTCCCGTGATAGCTCAATTTCATGTGCTTCTTGTCATTTGCAATTTACGGGATTTGCACATGTAGATCATGAGGTTAGCCATGGAATAGATGGTAGAAAAGGAAGCAGAAATGTACCCCCACTGATCAATTTAGCTTGGAATAAATTCTTCCATTGGGATGGCGGTGTGAACAATTTAGACGTACAAGGAATTAATCCTATTACACACCCAAATGAAATGGATAATTCCTTAGATGAAATCATTAATAGACTACAGAATTCAGAAAAATATAAGCAATATTTCACAGAAGCTTATGGAGATGATGAGGTGACAACTTCGAGAATTTTCAAGTCAATTACGCAATTTGTTGTTTCTTTAGTATCCAGTAATTCAAAATACGATAAAGTTATACGCAATGAGGATGGTGTGACATTTACAGATCAGGAAAAAAAAGGGTATAACTTATTCAAAAAACATTGTGCTACTTGTCATACAGAACCTTTGTTTACAAATGATTTTTTCGCGAGCAATGGCCTAGCTTTGGATTCGAATTATTTGGATTTTGGCAGATTCGCTGTTACTCAAAATGAAAAAGATAAATATCTTTTCAAAATTCCTACACTCCGAAATATCGAATATACTTATCCTTACATGCATGATGGAAGGTTCAACACATTGAAGGAAGTTTTGAATTATTATAACGGGTTAAACCATGATGTGGAAAATCTTTCCAAACCACTGAAGAAAGCAATGAACTTTAGTGCCAATGAAATAAAAGATATTGTGGCATTTTTACTTACCCTAACAGATAGAAGTTTTCTTTACGATCAAAGATTTTTTTATCCGAATTAAAAATTACCGCAATTAATAATTTTAAATATCCTCTAAAATTAAAATACTACTTATGAAAAAAATAATTCTTTCGGTTACGCTTTTAATAAATCTAGTTTTAAATGCTCAGCTTAACCCAGCAATAACCTCTTGGTTACGCAATACTACTGGTATTTTGGGTAGTCATTATGTTTCTGGAAACCCAACCTTAATAATAGATAATGTTGAAGCCAATATTCAAAGTGTTCAATACTCAAACAATTGGGTATATGTTTCAACAAACGGAATACCAGCTTATCCTACAGGACCGTTTTTGGATGGAAATCCTTCTTTAGCCTCGGATCAAAATGCCATTTTTAAATTTCCTTTAAATCCAACTCAAAATACTGGAACACCAACATCTACAACAGGTGGGAATATCGGTGTTTTTATTAATGGTGTTGCATTATTTGATTACAGAGATGGAGTTGCATGGAATACAACAACAAACTCACTTTGTGGAGGATTACCAGGAATGTCCCCTTGCCCAGGAGGTCCAGGTGCTACCCAATCTTGGAATCGAGATGCGGTTCCTGCTGAAAAAGCAGGTTTTGATTGTTCTAAAGGCCACCCTGCAATGGGGAATTATCACCATCATCAAAATCCAAGTGCTTTTAATTTAGATTTAACCGTAATATCTAACATTTGTGATATTTATGCTGCCGATGGTTTGTACGCTATCAATACTAGCGAACATTCTCCACTCATTGGATATGCTTATGATGGTTTTCCTATATACGGAGCATATGGTTATGCTAATGCTGATGGAACTGGTGGAATTGTTAGAATCAAATCAAGTTATCAATTGAGAAATATTACCACAAGAACGGTTTGGGCTGATGGTACTGATGTACCTGATGGTCCGGCTGTAAGTGTAACTTATCCATTGGGATATTTTAAAGAAGATTATGAATTTGTTTCACACCCCGGTCAAAATGATTATTTAGATGAGCATAATGGTCGGTTTTGTGTAACTCCTGAATATCCAAATGGCATTTATTGTTATTTCGCCACTGTTGATCAAAACCATAACTCGGCATATCCTTATGTTGTTGGCCCAACTTTTTACGGGAATAAAACTGCTTCCAAAGTTACAAGTATCACAGAATCAGTTACAACCTATGACGGTTCTGCTGATGTTCAATCCATTGAAAATACGATCTTTAAGATATTCCCGAATCCTACTTCGGACTTAATCGTAGTTCAATTTGAAGGGTTAAATCAATCTTCGATAAACGCTGAATTAATCGATCAAAATGGGAAGGTAATTCAAACACAAACCATTCTTCCAGGCAGTACACTTTGCTATTTTGACATTAAGACAATTTATGCGGGGACCTACTTTGTTAGAATCGTTTCAGAAAATTTGGCTCAAACATTCAAGATTTCTGTTGAATAATTCCTACAGAAAGTATTGTGCAAATTTCTTTGGATTACCCCTTTAAATCAATATAAAAGGTTGCTTTTTATTAAAAGATTCCTATTTTTACGCTGAATTTAAAAATCCTATTATGAAAAAATTGTACATATTAACAGGTGCCGTTCTTTCAGGTCTTTCTTTGAATGCTCAAGTTTTAATGAACAGCATTCCAGCAAAGCATGATAGAAATGAGGTACGTCCTGCTGCTAAACCTGCCTATAATGCTGATAAAGCTGAGGGTCAAGTTTGGTGGACAAATGGTTTTGATAATCTTGCTGATTGGTTGCATGTAGACGGACCAAACCATCAAAACGGTGATTGGGAAATTTTGTCTGCTATTCCAAGTAACATTACTTCTCAACAAGCTGGTTACCAATGGCCTGCAACTTTTGGTGGAGCAACTGGAAATTTTGCTTTTATAAACTCCGACAATGCAGGAAATGGTGTTGCTCAAGATGCATATTTTGAATACCAACAAACAATTGATTTGAGTGGTGCTGGTTCTGCAGCAATGTACTTAACTTTTTCTGAATATTATCGTCATTATTACGATGAGAACTATGTGGAAGTTTCCAATGACAATGGAGCAACTTGGACAATTTTTGAAGTAAATCCCGTAAGCGAAGTTCCAGTAAATACGAATTGTGTTCCTAATGAGGTGGAAGTAGTAAATATCACTTCAGCGATCGGAACTGCTGGTTCTTGGTCAAACCAAGTTAAAGTGCGTTTCCACTATGTGGGCGTATGGGATTGGTTTTGGGGTGTTGATGACGTGAAAATTGTTGAGGCTTGGAATAATGATATTAAAGTAAATAACTGGTACCAAGCGACTGATATTAACACAACATTTGGTTATGATTATTACCATATTCCTGCTTCTCAATCATCATTCCCTGGAATGACTTTTGGAGCATTAGCCCTTAATAATGGTGCATTAGACCAAGCAGCAGTTTCTTTAACAGCAACAGCAACAGGAGGTTATACAGCATCCGGAACGCCATTGGCAATTAACTCAGGAGTTATTGATACACTTTCAATTTCTACTCCATACATTCCAACTGGGATCGGAACAAAAACTATTAACTTGACAACAAGTCTTGGTGCAAATACTGATGCAGCACTTGCAAACAATGAGACGTCAATGGACGTTTTTGTAACGCAATATGAATATTCAAGAGATAACAATGTGCTATCTGGTTCAATTGGTCAAATTTCTTCTCAAGATGGTCAGCCATTGAAAATTGGAAACGATCATGAGATTTTTGATCCAATGGATGTTACTGCTTTGAAAATTTATCTTGCAACGCAAGGTTCTGGTGCTGTAGGTAGTGAATTTTTCGGAGAGCTTTGGAAATGGAATGGGGTTGATGCATTCGAATTCTTGGCTGAAACTGAGATTGGCGTTGTTGGAAGTACTACAGCAACATGGGCTGTATTACCATTAGTAGGTGGAGCCGTTACAGTTAACCCAGGGGATGAAATTTTAGCTGTTGCTGGTCACTTTGGTGGTGCTACTGAAGTAAGATTTGGTTTAGCTCAAAATACTTATGAGGGTACGGTTTTAGGATTTGATGCAAATGGTGATTTATTCAGTCTTTCAAGTCCTGGAGCAGTTATGATTCGTTTGTTAGATGATCCATCAGCTTCTGTTGAGACAATCGAAAATGAGGTTGGAATGTCTATCTATCCAAACCCAACATCAAACAATGCAACAGTTACATTTAATTTGACTAACGCATCTGATGTTGTTGTTAATGTAACAGATCTTTCTGGAAAAGTTGCACAGGCAATTAATCTTGAAAATGTAAATGGAACTCAAATCGTGAATATTAATGTAGATACACTTTCAAATGGTGTTTACATGGTTAATGTTAACGTTAACGGTGTTGTTTCAACTCAGAAATTGGTTGTTCGTAAATAAGAATTTCTAATTAATATTTGAAAGGGTCGGTTTACCGACCCTTTCTCTTTTTAATGACAAGCATTTAAATTACAAATAATGAAAGCATACGTTTTTCCCGGTCAGGGTGCTCAATTTTCAGGTATGGGCAAAGATTTATATGAAAAATCTTCGACAGCAAAAGACTTGTTTCACAAGGCAAATGAAATTCTTGGATTTGAAATTTCTAAAATTATGTTTGAAGGAACAGATGAAGAATTAAAACAAACTAAAGTAACACAACCTGCTATTTTTCTTCATTCAACTATTCTTGCAGCTTATTTGGGTGATCAATTTAAACCTGATATGGTTGCGGGGCATTCTCTTGGTGAATTTTCAGCTTTGGTTGCAAATAAAACACTGAGTTTTGAGGATGGACTTTCTTTAGTATATAAACGCGCTTTGGCTATGCAAAAAGCATGTGAAATGGAACCTTCAACAATGGCTGCTATCTTAGGTCTTGAAGATGCGCAAGTTGAAGAAATCTGCGCGGCAGTCAATGGAGTAGTCGTCGCTGCCAATTACAATTGTCCAGGACAATTGGTTATTTCTGGAGCTGTTCAAGCCGTTGAAGATGCTTGCGCTCGTTTAACCGATGCAGGAGCAAAAAGGGCGATGATTTTACAAGTAGGAGGGGCCTTTCATTCGCCATTAATGGAACCAGCGAGAGAAGAACTGGCTGCTGCAATTGAAAGCACAAACTTTAATCAGCCAATCTGTCCTGTTTATCAAAATGTAACCGCAAATGCAGTAATTAACCCAAATGAAATAAAGAATAATTTGGTTGCTCAATTAACAGCTCCTGTTCGATGGACCCAAACTATGAACCAAATGATTGCAGATGGTGCATCTGAAGTAATTGAAGTTGGACCTGGCAAAGTATTGCAAGGTTTGTTTAAAAAAGTTGATCGAAGTTTTCCTTGTTCTAGCGCTGAAATATAATCTTATATAATTGAATTTTATAAAAGCTGTTCCTTTGGTTCGGCTTTTTTTATGGAATTTAAAATAGCTTGCATCTTAAAGAAAACTAATATTTAGAATTATGAAAAAGTTATTTATTATTGGATTTATACTATCGATGCATAGTGTATTTGCGCAGGATGTTACAGGAGAAGTTGTAGGAACTATTGTCGAAAAAAACGGAACTCCAATAATAGGAGCGAATGTTTTCATAATCGATCAAGATAGGAAATATCAGGCGATGTCGGCGACAGATGGACGATTTAGAATTTCAGGAATTCCTGCAGGAGAATATGCTATGAACATTCGTTTCTTACAAGATACTATGAGAAATATTCCTGTAAATGTCCCTATGGATGGTTTTTATAATGCAGGAACAATCCATTTCGATGGAGCAACAGTTTTGGGAGACATTATTGTTGAGGGAGACGGAGATCGGATCAAATTGGTATATGGTTCTATTCCCATTAAGGAAATTTCTGGAGAAGAAATTGAGCAAAGTCCAGTAAAATTCAGCGTTGCTGCCTTAGCAACTTCAATCAATTCGGATGTGAAAATGGCTGATGACGGAGAGTTGATTTTTCGAGGCGCACGAAAAGGTGATATGGTTTATTTGTTAGATGGAATCAAAGGAAGAGAAATCAGCAATGTTCCTAGTTGTGCTATTGGTAGGATGATGGTTTACACAGGAGGATTACCCGCAAAATATGGCGATACCCTTGGAGGGGTGATTGTTTTAGAAACAAAAAGTTATTTTGATCTTTACCGCGCTTGGGAAAAAGAAGAATTGAAAAATAAATAGTACTGGTATAGAAAATATAAATTGGGCCGTCTGAAGATGGCCTTTTATATTTAAAAAAAATCTGGACTTTTTTGCTCAGCAATTTTTAGATACTCTTTGATTAATTGTTCATTTTCAGATTTCAGAATCAAAAGCATGTTATCAGATTCAACAACAATATAATTCTCCAAACTATCCAATATAACCAGTTTATTGTCTGGAACATTAATCATACAATTCTTAGATTGGAAAAGATGTACATGTTTACCAATAATGGCATTTTCAGCATCTTCTTTCGGAAGATGCTCTATCAAAGAGCCCCAGGTGCCCAAGTCACTCCAATCAAAGTCTGAAACCACTACTTCTATATTTTTTGCATGTTCCATAACTGCATAATCAATCGAAATGTCTTCGCATTTTTCGAAAGCTTTATCAACCTTTTCCTGCTCTCGTCCTGTTCCGTAAAAACTCAAATCGCTTGCAAAAAGTTGATATAGATTTGGCTGAAATTTGGCTAAAGCTTCAAGAACAGTTTCTGCTTGCCAAATAAAAATACCTGAATTCCATAAATAATTGCCCTCATTCAGGAAATAATTGGCAGTTTCTAGATTGGGTTTTTCACGAAATTGTTTAACAGAAAGAACATTGCCTCCCGAAACATTGTCTGTTTTATCACATTCAATATAACCATATCCCGTGTCTGGTCGTGTTGGTTGTATTCCTAATGTTACGATGCTTTTATGCGCTTCAGCATTATTGATTGCAATATTTATTATCTCCGCAAAGCGCTGATCTTGAATGATTAAATGGTCCGAAGGACTCACTATTAATGTGGCATTCGGATCAATAGCTTTTATTTTTGAAGCGGCATAAGCGATACATGGCGCAGTATTTTTGCGCATTGGTTCGCATAAGACTTGACTCCTAGATAGGTTTGGGAGCTGTTCTCTAACCAAATCTGCATATGAGGAATTGGTTAAAATAAAGATGTTAGTCTCAGGGGCTATTTGTTTCAATCGGTCATAAGTCATTTGTAGTAAACTTTTCCCAATTCCCAATACGTCTAAAAATTGTTTGGGCTTGTTTGGGGTTGACATGGGCCAAAACCTGCTGCCAATTCCACCAGCCATAATTACACAATAGTTTGAATTTTTCATCTATAATTTTGTATAAGTTCTACTTGTGCCAAAGCGTTAACCAAAAATGATCGGTTTGAGTTGATTTCTTGGCAAATATATCTTTTCCTTCTTAAAGGACCTTTTATAAATTGTTTGCCATTCAATGCAAAAGCGGCATTATTAGGTAAACGTTCTAATAATTCAATGCCTTCTTTCGGATTGTCATAACGGTGCAATACCCTGCTTAATTGATGGTCGGTACAAGAAGAGGCTTTCGTATTTACTAATGAGTTTACCAGTGCTTCCTCAATATCTTCAGGTAAATTTTTACTATTTATTATAGGGAGTAATAAGGTCCGGAAATTATTTTTCCATTCCTGTCCATGTGGCGCTACTTTGCGACCATAATTTTCAAATGTAGTCAAATGGGCAAATTCATGAAGTGTTGTGATAAGGAAGGCGTAGGGATTAAGGTCGCCATTAATTGTAATTTGATGTTTTTCACCTTTTAAACCTGCTCTAAAATCGCCTAATTTTGTTTTTCTTCCTTTCACAATTTTAAATCGCACCGTATTTTGGAGAAATAATGCAACAACATCATCCACAAATGGTGAGGGTAGGTATTTAGAAAATGCCAATTTTACTTGCTCTCGACGTTTTATCGGTTCTTTTCTCACATTTCAAAAATAGAAGAAATCAACATGGTTTCATTGGAAAGTTTTCAGCTTTAACATGTGAATGACGGAAATATAGATTAATTTAGGATTGTGAAAACAATTGGTCACATAGGAAAATATTTTTTAATGATGTGGGTAGTGCTCTCGAGACCCGATAAGTTTACAATTTTCTGGAAACGCATCTTTAATGAAATTCAGTTGATTGGGATAAATTCCATTTTTATTGTTGCCTTGATGTCTACCTTCATGGGTGCGGTAATTGCATTGCAAACGGCATCTAATATTGACAATCCTTTACTTCCAGATTACACGGTAGGTTATATTACACAGTCCAGTACAATTTTAGAGTTTTCCCCAACGATTATTTCTTTAATTCTTGCGGGTAAAGTTGGTTCAAACGTAGCCTCCGAGATTGGAACAATGCGTGTTACAGAACAAATAGATGCCTTAGAAATTATGGGCGTGAATTCTCTGTCATTTTTAGTGCTTCCAAAAGTTGTGGCAGCTGTGTTTTTCTTCCCTATTCTTGTTATTTTTTCAATGGCTTTGAGTCTTATCGGTGGTTGGATTGCCTTAGTGGTGTCTGGATTATTAACAACTGAAACCTATATTCTTGGTATTAGATCATTTTTCGAAGTGTATAATGTCTTTTATGCTTTGACTAAAACCGTCGTATTTGGGTTTTTAATTGTCTCCATAGCGTCCTATTATGGATATTATACTAAAGGAGGAGCTCTAGATGTGGGGAAATCCTCTACACAGGCTGTTGTAAGTAGCAGCATTGCAATTCTTATAGCCAATTTCATTCTAACCCAATTGATGCTATTATGATTGAAGTTTTCAACGTAAATAAATCATTTGGAAAGAATCAAGTACTTTTCGATATTAACGCTACTTTCGAGAAAGGAAAGGTTAATATGATAATTGGTCAGTCCGGTCACGGTAAGTCGGTTTTGGCGAAATGTATTGTTGGACTTCATGAAGTAGATAGCGGAAATATTTTGTTTGATGGAAGGGATTTTTCCGGAATGAGTCGAAAAGAACGGAAAGAAATTCGAAAGGAAATTGGAATGCTGTTTCAAGGTTCTGCTCTGTTTGATTCAATGACAGTAGAGGAAAATGTTATGTTCCCCCTATCTATGTTCACCAAAATGTCAAAGAAGGAAATGCAAACGCGTGCAGATTTCTGTTTGGAAAGGGTAAACTTATCAAAAGCAAGTAAACTACTACCCTCTGAATGCAGTGGTGGAATGCAAAAGCGTATAGGAATTGCCAGAGCTATAGCAATGAATCCAAAATATTTGTTCTGTGATGAACCTAATTCTGGATTAGATCCTAAAACCTCCATTATCATTGACGGATTAATCAGAGAAATTACAGATGAATATAAAATTACAACCATTGTAATATCTCATGACATGAATTCCGTTATTGAAATTGCTGACAACATTCTTTTCATTCATCATGGTAAAAACTGGTGGCAAGGAGATAGAAAATCAATTCTTTCAACAGAAAATCCAGAGGTGGTAAGTTTTGTTTATGCTTCTGAATTCATGAAGGAAATTCGCGAAAATATGAGAGAATCAAGGGTTTGATTTGGTTTCAAACTTTGCTTTGTAAGCATTTAGAAATATGCAATGTAGCCAAAGTGTATTTTACTATTTCTTAGCAATACTTGGTTGTCAAATTGTTTTCCCAATGCTAATGAAATAGAAAATATTCCAAGATTAGTTCCAAATGATAATCCTCCTCCAAACCCAAAAGGCTTATCCTTTTTATAACTTACGGAGTTGTTTTCATAAATTCCTTGATCGTAAAAGGCAAAAATAGCAGAGTTCTTGTCCAATAAAAATCTGTACTCTATTGAAAATATACTTTTTGATGATGCGAAAAGTTCCTCTTCATTAAATCCTCTCAATGTTTGTAGTCCTCCAAAACGATACAATTCATTTTGAAATACTTCAGGTGCGTAATAAAAATCACTTTTATTTGATAATTTAATTACATTTCTTTTGTAGATGGGAATATACCACTCAAAATTAAAGGAAGCCTTGTAAGTAGTATTTGATAACCAATCAAGAGTATCATTTATCCTTGATTTTCTATTTCCAATTGTAATTTCGGAATTGAAAGAAAACCCTGTCGTTGGATTTGGTATGTAATCCAAGGATCTTCTCGAAATACCTAATCCATAACTATCAGTTCTTACGTTCGATAGATTCTGGAAAACATTACCTGAATTGCCTGATGCTAATATGTTCGAGGAGAAATTCTGATAATAAGCTTTCACATTTAAACCATTTCTTAAAGAATAATTAATACCTGCCAATGAACGAATCTCTATGAATGTCGAATCTCGTTTATATAGATTGAATTGTGCGTCAATGCCAAAAGGTGTTTTAAATAAATAGGGAAGTGTTAATGCAGTGCTCAACGCTTGCGTTTGTGATTGAATGTTTCTCCAGTTTAATTGAAAAGATTCACTTCTTCTCAAAATATTAACCAATTTTAGATTTATTTCTCCAGTTAGTGAAATTTTTGAATTATTTGGGTTAGGTTGCAATCCTATTGCTCCATTTATTGAGCTTATTCCTTTTGATTTTAAGTATAAGTAAATTTCCAATCCCTCTTCTTTAAAAAGAAATTCCTCAGGTTTAATTTGTTCAATATATGCTTGCTGTTGAATGGTATTATTTATATTTTTTATCGCTTCATGATTGTACAAGTCGCCTTTTTGCAATCCGGTTAACATCGAAATTAGGATTGGTGAAATTGTTGAATCTCCTTTAACAATAATATCTGAAATCAAATATCTTCTTCCAGTTTCAATATTTAATTCTACATGTGGAATTTGACCTTCTGTGTTTAAACTATCCAAGTAAATTTTACAAAAAGGGAACCCAGCATTTAAATAATTATTTTGTATTTGTTCAATAAGCGCTTGTATTTCCCTTGGTCTGAACGGAACTTTTAAAAGCATTTTTTCTTTAAAAGACTGCTTGATTGCATTTATTTCTTCTGTTTTGACATTTGTTGATATTTCAATTTCTTTAAATTTACTTCCAGTATAAAATGAAATATTTGCACTATTGAATGAATAAATAATTGTGTCTATACTGCTTAATACATATCCTTTTTTTTGTGCTTTTCTAACCAGGTTTTTTAATGCGTCTTCAGCTTTTGAGGAATCTTTATACATTAGTGCAAAACGCTTTTCAACTAATTGATAATCAGTATTTATAAAATTAATGAAATAAGATTTTTGTGTAAATGCATTTAACGAAAATAATAGAATCCATATAGTTAAAATACAACGCATAGGTTAATAAACGTAATACAAATTAGAACATTTTAATTCATTAAGATTCAATTGTGAATAATATTTTTTTTACTAAACGTTATAAAATCTTTAACTTAGCGTTGAGTAGTAGAGGAAATAATTTAAAACTTGGAATAATGAAAAAGCTTTTAACAATGGTAATAATGGCAATGGTTGTTACCTTAACATTAGGTTCTTGTGGTTCAACAAGTGGTGGATGCGATGCTTATGGAAGTGCATCTGACGCTCAAAATTCACAAGATTTGGCAGTTAAATAATCTTTGATACTACCATAAAAAAGAGATGCAACGCATCTCTTTTTTTGTTTAAATCTATTTCAAACAGTTATTTTGTTATTTTTCCACGTAGCTGATATCATACGAAACAGCATACGTTTCTGGGAAATCCGGAACCAACACATAATTCTCGGTTATTACATCCAGGCCACAGTTTTTTTCTTTACATTGAGTTACAACTATTTTGTAATTGACAGTTTGGTTCACATCATCAATCGTAACAGTGCGGTCGTATGATGCATTACATGTTGCACTAACTGGATAACACATCACACAATATTGAGAAAAATCAATTGGTCCTTTATCTCCGCCATCAAAACTAACTTCGACACTTTGTGCATATTGATCATTACCATGAATAACGAAATCATTACCCATATTTCCTGTTAAATACCCATTTACTGGAAATATGCTTGCATTTGCAACAATATCGCCATTACTGGTATCCGTCATTTCAATTTTACATTTTTTCGAACATGAAGAAAACGTCAATATAATTCCAACTGGAAGAATTAGAAGTAGATTTTTTAATATAGTCATCCTAAAAATTATTTGTGACTAAGGTAATTTATTTTTTTCTAAGAACAAAGTTTTGACCCAAGTATACGCGTCGAACTTGTTCATCTGCTGCAAGTTCCTCAGCAGTGCCACTTTTTAAAATACTTCCTTCAAAAAGTAGATATGCTCTATCAGTTATGGATAGGGTTTCTTGTACATTATGATCGGTAATTAAAATACCAATGTTTCGTTTTTTTAAATCTGCTACAATAGACTGAATATCCTCAACTGCAATAGGATCAACTCCTGCAAAAGGCTCATCCAATAATACAAATTTTGGATTCGTTGCTAATGCACGTGCAATTTCAGTCCTCCTTTTTTCACCACCTGAAAGTCTGTTTCCTAAGGTTTTTCTAACATGTGTCAGACTGAATTCTTCCAAGAGTTTTTCCAATTGAGCTTTACGCTCTTTCTTGTTAAGTTTGGTCATTTCAAGAATGGCCATAATATTATCTTCAACGCTTAACCTCCTAAAAACCGAAACTTCTTGTGGGAGATATCCAATACCTAATTGAGATCTTTTATACATTGGATACCATGTAATTTCCGTGTCATCCAAATATACACTGCCAGTATCAGGTTTTATTAAACCCACAATCATATAGAAAGATGTTGTTTTCCCAGCACCATTTGGCCCAAGAAGCCCAACTATTTCTCCTTGATTTACTTCAATAGATACACCATTTACAACTGCTCTTCCCTTATAGGATTTTTTTATATCAATGGTATGAAGTTTCATAGCACGAAATTACAAATTAAAAGACCATCTCGCACGAATACTTAAAGGGTGTATTTCTGGCGTTAAATGGGTAATTCTCCAAACCAAGTCAACTCGTAAAATTTTTGCAATATTTTCTATTCCAATTGTTGCTTCAGCATAGGGAATCTTATCGAAACTTTTCGTATCAGTGGGAAGTAACATTTCAGCGGTATGCCTATCTGATATTGATCCGTAAACTATTCTTCCGCTGCTCACCAATCTCAATTTAAGCTTATTGATGTATGGCAAGCGATCAAACAAAAGACCTTCCCAATGGTTCTCAATAAAAGCACCAATATATTGATCCGAAATAAATTCAAAGAAACTCATTCTGTTAAATGCATTGGTATATAACCAATAAGATTGACTTCCTTCATGTACTTTTAAAAAAGGGTAAGCTGTGGTTCCGAAAACACTTCCCGCAGAAATACCGTATCGTAACCTTCCTAGAATTCCAATTGGTATATTATGCTCCATTTGAAATTCAATTTTTTGATAGTTATAATTGCCTCCAAATAAATCTTTTATTCCAAAAATTCCCTGTAAAGATAAAATCGGATACCTGGTTCCTACCGAAGATCTGTCAAATGATCCACCTATAAACTCCTCATTTTTTGCCCATCTTATTCTTGCAATGAATTCACTTGTAGTTATCTTATTCAAAGTGTCGAAAACTGCAGTTGAACTTGAAAATTTAACATAATTCGCTTTACCCAAGGGAATATATTCTTTCCATTCAAAGCCTCCAAAGAAAATGAAGTCCTTTTTTATGTCCTTTTCAAGATTGAAACCTATTTTGCTTACCATGGTCAACTTGTCTAAGGGGCCAGTTCTAAAAATTGAGTTGAAAGTTGATCCAACAGCAGCAGCAGTAGGAGATTGACCTATTTGTTCGATATCTTTGCTGTAGTAAAGGCTTAGCATTCCTCTTTTCTTCGGTGTAATATTATATCGAATAAGTAAACCGTATTTTAATTTTTCGTCACCGAAACCATAAGCCAATTTCCCACCAAGCTCAAGACGTCTTGAAAAAGCATTTGAAGTTCGAATTGCTAAAGCTGCTCTGAATTTCTCAACTGGATTAAAACTTATTAAAGAAAATGCATTTCCAATTTCAATTTTACCTAACGGATAGTATCCTGTTGACAGAAAATAGGTAACATTCCTTAGTTTATTAAAAAAGGGTAAAGTATTTAACGAATCAACCATTTCAATGATACCTGCTTCTTGATTTGATAAGTCCTCATGTCTATTTTCATTCCAATAAGCCTCGCTTCGCAAGGCAGCGCTATCCGAAATGTTAACCGTATTATCGCTGTTGTAGAATTCAACTTCATTTGGTTTGTTGATTATAAAATTCTTTCTTGTTGATGTTTTTCTTGCATAAACCCCATATAGTTTGGTGTCTTCAACAATTTTAACATCTATTATTATCTTTTCTTTGGTGAGCATCCAAACCTCTGGTTCAATTTGATCGAATGAATGCTCGAAATAAAGATCATTTACAAAATTAATATTTGCTTCAGGTGAAATTTTTCCCGTAATCTCCTTAATAGCATATGTTGTATCATGCACCCACATTGTGCCTTCAAAGGTCATGTCACCAGCCCGTTTAGGTATAAAATTCAATTTATAACACCAGTTGTCACCAATATAGGTGGAGTCTTTCAAATAGAAATCATAATAGCTTCTTGCGATATTTGAAATTGGACTCACAAATGAACGATTTAAAATATTCACATTGTTATCGTAAATATTAATATCAAAATACATTTGCCCTAAAAACTGATTGAATTGTAAATTTTCTATTCCAGTTACACGGGTGGCTTCAAGAATTTCTTTTTTCTTCCTTGGATTTTTTAAATAATAAAATTTTGATATGCTTTCACTAAGCATTGCAGGTAAAAATTTTGTTGAATTTTCAGCAGTATCTAAATAATTCAATAATAAATCCAGACGTTTTACCAGTTCTCGATTTTCGAAATTAGGCCCTAAATTATTTAAGTCAAGTTGAAATTTATTATAGTTTTCGTATTCGTATGAAATGAGTTTCTCCTTGTTGTTAATGTCCTTATGGGCAACTATTCTTTTATGAAGTTTAACGGCAGGAGATTCTGATGATACGGTAATAACAACCTCTTCCATTTTTTTATAGGAAGTTAGCATACGCATATTCACTTCCTGTGATTTATCTTTTTGTATTGCTACTGAAAGGGTTAAATAACCGTATGCAGAAAATTCTATACTATCTGATGCATAGTAGCTTTCAATATTATATTTTCCCAATGAATCAGTAACAACACCTATTTTGGTATTTTTAAAATTCACTTTCACATACGGCATGGCAATACCTTTTTCTGCGTCCCATACTGTACCAAAAACATGGGTTTTTTGTGCAAAATTTCCTGAAAGGAAAATCAAAAAAAATAAAACCAATATATTTTTCATGAAAATGAAAGATACTTCACTAAGGCAAAAAAACAAACAATAAATAAATGAAACTATGGGTTTTGTCGATTGTTTTCAACACGTTTTGAAATCATAATCCCAATTTCATATAGAAGAATTATAGGAACCGCTACAATAATTTGAGAAATAACATCAGGTGGAGTAATGGCTGCTGACAATATTAGTACCCCGACTATAGCATGTTTTCTGTATTTTTTTAAAAAAGAGGGGGTGATAATTCCGAGTTTCGAAAATATATAAACAACCACTGGAAGTAGAAATAATAAACCCGAATAAAAAATGGTTGAAAGAATTGTACTTAAGTATGAATTTAGGGTGAAGTCATTTTTTACTTCAGTACTGATTTGATATGCTCCAAAAAACTGTACGGTTAACGGTGCAACAATAAAATAGCCGAACAAAATGCCAAGAAAAAATAAAATACTGACATAAAATACAATTCCTTTAACCATGTCTTTTTCTTTTGATTTTAGTCCTGGTTTAACAAAGGCCCATATTTGATAAAATATGAAAGGAAATGAAAGGACGATACCACCCATTATACTCATCATAAGAGCATAACTAAATTGGCCTGACATGGTTGTACTCTGAACAGAAAGGGGAATTTCATTTAGACAGATTCCAAACCAATTGCACATCAAATCAAAAGTAATGAAGCTAGGTTTTGCCATTGACAAAAAGAAGAAGTTCATTATCCACTCCTGGAAATAAAACAAGACTATGGCCACAACAAGGATGGACGCAGAAATTTTCACCAACCGCCAACGCAGTTCTTCAAGATGTCCTAAAAACGACATGTTTTTATCTGATTCCATTCGAGAACAAAAATAACTAAACCTTTTGTTTGTTGATGTGGAAGTAGTTACTTAAAAACAAATTAGAATAATAAATGTTACCGAAATGTTAATAGGTCTTAGGATTATTGTTAATTTAGATAGATGTTCGAAGTTGAGGAAAAACTAATGAAGTTGTATAATTTGAAAGGAGCACTACACGATTATTTCGGTTTTGAAAATTTCAAAGGAAATCAAGAGCCTGTTATTGCCAATTTGCTCGCCGGTAACAATACATTTGTAATAATGCCGACTGGGGGAGGAAAGTCGATGTGTTATCAACTTCCCGCTTTGTTGTTGGAGGGTACTGCAATTGTGGTTTCTCCGTTGATTGCATTAATGAAAAATCAAGTTGACTCCATCAGAAATGTTAGTGATTCTGATGCTGTTGCTCATTTTTTGAATTCATCTCTAACAAAAGGGGAAATTTCCCAAGTTAAAGCCGATATCAATGAAGGAAAAACAAAGCTACTTTTTGTTGCTCCTGAGTCATTAACCAAAAAAGAAAATATTGATTTTTTAACTTCTGTAAATGTTTCTTTTTTTGCAATAGATGAGGCCCATTGTATCTCCGAATGGGGTCATGATTTTAGGCCAGAATATCGCCGTTTAAGGGAGATTTTCGAAAAAATATCACAAGTACCTATCATAGCACTTACAGCAACGGCTACCCCAAAGGTTCAGTATGATATTCAAAAGAATTTGAACATGTTGGACGCAGTGGTGTTCAAGTCTTCTTTTAATCGCGATAACCTTTATTATGAAATTCGTCCTAAAAGAGACGTAGTTAAGCAAATCATAAAGTACGTCAAAACAAAAGAGGGTAAGAGTGGTATTATTTATTGCCTTAGCCGAAAAAAGGTTGAGGAAATGGCCGAACTACTTCAGGTAAATGGAATAAATGCCTTGGCCTATCATGCCGGTCTTGATGCTACAACTCGAGCAAAACATCAGGATATGTTCTTGATGGAAGAGGTTCAAGTAATTGTTGCTACTATTGCATTTGGAATGGGTATAGATAAGCCTGATGTACGTTATGTTATACATCATGATATACCTAAATCTTTGGAAAGTTATTATCAAGAAACCGGAAGAGCTGGAAGAGATGGAGGAGAAGGTGAGTGTATCGCTTTTTATAGCTATAAGGATATTGAAAAATTGGAAAAGTTTCTGCAAGGTAAAGCCGTTTCAGAACAGGAAATAGGTAAGCAGTTATTGACTGAAATAGTTTCTTACACTGAGACTTCTGTGTGTCGCAGGAAGTTTATCTTGCATTATTTTGGAGAAACCTTCGAAGAATCTAATTGCAATGCATTTTGTGACAACTGCAAGTATCCTCGAGAAAGAAAAGAGGGATCAACTTATGTCAGTATGCTACTAAAAGCAATTTCAGACCTTCAAGAAATGCAAAAAGCCAAACATGTTTGCGCTTATTTATCTGGAAATCTAACTGCAGACATCAAATCATATAAACACGATAGTTTAGCAGGTTTTGGTTGTGGAAAAGACAAGGACGAGCATTTTTGGAATGCCGTAATAAGACAGGTCATTGTGAATGGCTTGGTCATAAAAGAAATAGATACATATGGAACGTTAAGGCTATCTGCCTCAGGTAAAGAGTTTTTAGATAATCCTAGATCTTTCATGCTTATTCAAGAACATGATTTCTCCAACACAGATGATGATGAAATGCTTATCAATTCTGGAGGAAAAGGTGGCGTTTTTGATGAAGCCTTGTACGATATGCTTGTAGATTTACGAAGGTCAATTTCTAAGCAAATGAATGTACCACCTTTTGTTGTTTTCCAAGAACCCTCGCTTAAGGATATGTGTTTTCAGTATCCTATATCCCTGGATGAGTTAACCAATATTCAAGGGGTTGGAACAGGAAAAGCCAGTAGATACGGTGAACCCTTTGTTGAATTGATTCGCATCTATGTTGAGGAAAACGACATTGACCGTCCACAGGATGTAGTTGTAAAGAGCTTGGTTAATAAGTCAGGGCTTAAAGTTCAACTTATTCAAAATATCGATCGTAAATTGCCTTTAGAAGATATCGGAAGATCACAAGGGAAATCAATGCTTGAGGTGATAGATGAAATAGAGGCCATTGTGTCCTCAGGAACCCGAGTAAATATTAATTATTATATTGATGGTATTTTAGACCCTGAAAATCAAGAAGAAATTTATGATTATTTCAAGGATGCGGAAACAGATGATTTGTCAAATGCATATAATGAATTTGATGGCGATTATAGTGAAGAAGAGTTAAGGTTGATGCGAATAAAGTTTATGAGTGAAATGGCAAATTGATTGTTCTATTTTCTAGAAAACAAATAAGTTTTAATGTTTCCAAGGGTATCACCTCCTTCAATTTGTAAATCTGTATTAGTCAAGGTAAGAATTCTATAGTTTACTTTATTTCCAAGATTGAGTCCAACTGTATTATCAAATTGTATTATTGAACCATTTTCATTTAATTGGAAATTACCATTTGCATTAATGGTATCATACAAACCATTATTTTGATGAAAAATATCCATAGTAAAAATGCCATTATTTGCCTCAAAATCAATAGTTCCAGTACAATTTGAATATTTAGTGGTTATTCCTTCACTATCGGTTTTATTGTAATTGACAATATTCCATTCACCAACGATTTTTTTCAAAATTGATTTTTGTTTGTCGCAACCCATCAACAATAGTAACAAAACTAAATATACGATTGGCTTCTTCATAATTGATCTGAATTAAAAACACACATCGACATTGAACACATTCCAATTTTCAATGCTTCTGGATCAATATCGAATTTAGGATGATGCACGCTATAATTGATTCCTTTTGTTTCATTCCTCACACCAATTCTGAAAAAGCAAGCAGGAATTTGTTGAGCATAAAATGAGAAATCCTCAGAACTCAATCGAATAGGTAAATCGTAAACATTATCTTTTCCGAAAAATTGAATGGCTTTTTGCTTTGTTTTTTGAGTTAATTCAGGATTATTTTCTAAGAAAGGATAACCTTTACTTATTTCAAGTTCTACTCTCGCTCCCATGCCTTCTGCGATAGCATTTATTTGTTTATTTATCAGTTCAATTGCTTCACCACGCCATTCTTCATCCATCGTTCTAAAGGTTCCTTTTAGAATTGCTTTTGAGGGAATGACATTGGTAGATCCAATAGCTTCAAAATGTCCGAATGTTAGAACTGAAGGAATTTTAGGGTCACACTTTCTGCTGATAATTTGTTGTAATGTGGTAACTATGGTTGCTCCAATTGCAATTGGGTCTATACAATTATTTGGTGTGGCACCATGTCCTCCTTTTCCTATAATGGTTAAGTAAATTTCATCACAGGATGCCATGTAAAGCCCTTCTTTGAAACCTAATTTACCGACAGGTAAATCTGGAAAAACATGTAAGGCAAAGATTTCTTTTACTTTCGGTGCATTTAATACATTTTCAGCAATCATAAGTGATGCGCCTCCTGGATTTTTCTCCTCCCCTGGTTGAAAAATTACTTTAACAGAATATGGCAATTGATCTTTTAACCCATTAAGAATCTCACAAACACCTAATAATATTGCAGTGTGAACGTCATGTCCACAAGCATGCATAATTCCTGGATTTTGAGACTTATACGCTACATCATTTTCCTCCTGAATTGGAAGTGCATCTAAATCTGCGCGCAAAGCAACACATTGATCATTTGAATCCCGATTTTTACTTTCTATGAAACCAACTATACCAGTTCCGGCAATTTCTTTGGAATAGGCAATACCAATATTATCTAGAACAGAACAAACAAAATGCATTGTCTCGAATTCCTTGTATGAAAGTTCAGGATTTCGGTGCAAATGATTTCTGTATGCCAAAACTTTTTCAAAAAGTTCTTCTGATTTGTTCCGAATAATTTCTTTTAACATATGGGATATCTGAATTTTTGAAATTAAAAATAAGTCTTTTGTTTGGAAAACTTTAATATTTATTCCACCATTAAATTGCATCCACGGATCTCAGCGTAATCGAATCTTCCCATTATTTCGAATTGATTTCCGTAATTTCTACCTAAATCCTGAGTTTCGATAAAACAGCAACTGTATAAGTTGGCCAGATCAATGACATTCATTCCGCCAGTTTTTCCATCAAAAACATAATGGAATGGGTCTGTTGTTGAATGAATCAGTACTTTCATCCAATTTGGGCAAGTAAATCTAATTTTTTCATCCTGACTGTAAGCTTGAGATAAAAGTTCTGTCATTCCATATTCTGATTTCACATTTGAAACATTGAGACCTAATGAAATTAGTTGATGCAATTCATGTTTGGTAATTTCTTTCCTTCTACCTTTCATGCCACCAGTTTCAATTATTACAGCATCAGGAAGTTCAAGGTTTAATGCCACTAAATCTAGTAATGCATAAGCAACTCCAATAATTACTATTTGCTTGCCGAGTTTTTTTGCTTTTTTATAATGTTCTGAAATAGATTTTATATCATTGAGTATAAATCTCGAATGTTCATTTTTGGTAAGTGCTATTAATTCTTTTACCATATATACCAAACTAGAATTTCCTTGTTCGACATAGTTTGGAAGAAGAGCTAGTATGATTTGATTTTCAGGATTTCCAATTTGGTTGAAGTATGTTGTTTTAAATGATCGTTCGTAAATTAATTTGTTGGCAACTAAATGTTTTGATCTTATGGAGTTGCTCGTCCCACTGCTTTTAAAAATCAGCTCTGCTTTTAAATTATCATTAATTATATCGTGATTTTTAAAAAAATTAATTGGTAAAAAAGGGATTTCGAAATACGTTTTGGGTTTGGTTTTGTCAATTAGTTCTGCGTATTTTCTGTAAAAAGAATTGTTTTTGAATTGAAAATTAAATACTTCTAGCGCTACTTCATTAAATTCTTCTTCAGAAGCTATAGAAAATATTTTATCCACCAAGTTGGTGTTTTTCATATTTTAATGGTGTATCGAATTTAATTTTTCGGGATCGTGTTTGTGTTTAAAAAGCACGAAAAATAAAACAGCAATAACAAATGCATAAGAAGCAAAGGAAAGCCATATGGTTGGCCAATCTTTTAGCAGTACTTCCTTACTTAGTGCATTTCCTTGAACGATAATTTCCTTTTGTTTAAGTAAACCGCCTAATACAGGGTTGTCTGTACTGGTATTTAGGTGTTGTGCCAAATCGGTAACTTTAGTAAATCTTCTGGTCATAAAGTTATCAATCAACCACCCAGCAGAGATGCTACCCAGAATAGCACCGAAACCATTGGTTACCATCATAAATAACCCTTGTGCCGAAGATCGAATGTCAGAAGTTGTATTGGTCTCAACGAAAAGGGATCCAGAGATATTGAAGAAATCAAACGCCATTCCATAGACTACACAAGATAAAATTATCAGCCATAGCCCTTCATTAGGGTCGCCATAGGCCAAAGTGCCAAATCTCAAAACCCAAGCTAACATGCTAAATAACATTACTTGTTTGATTCCAAAACGTCTTAAGAAAAAAGGAATAGCCAAAATAAATAAGGTTTCTGAAATTTGTGAAATTGACATTATAATTGTCGAGTATTTTACCACCAACGATTCTGCGTATATTGGATAATTTTTAAATTCTGATAAAAAGACATCGCCATAAGCATTAGTAAGTTGCAAGGCGCCTCCTAAAAACATTGAAAAGACGAAAAAAAGCGCCATTTTGTAATTGCCAAAAAGCTTGAACGCTTTAAGCCCAAAGATGTCACCAATTGATTTTTTCTCCGATTTTTCTATTTGTGGAGGACATTTAGGAAGGAAAAAAGCACCAAATCCAAGGAATAAGGCACATGCCCCTGCAATGTAAAATTGATTCGCACTGTCTTTACTTCCACTTAGATTGGTCACCCACATTGCAACAATAAAACCGATAGTTCCCCAAACTCGAATTGGCGGATAATCCTTTACGACGTCTCCTCCATTACCTTTAATTACTGAATAGGAAATAGAGTTGGTCAAGGCAATAGTTGGCATATAGAATATCATTGCCAATAGCATTGTAAAGAAAAAGGAATCAGGATCGCTTACTTGAGGAATGTAAAACAATACTACTGCATAAGCGATATGCAAAAATCCATAAATTCGTTCGGCATTTACCCATCTATCAGCAATCAATCCTACCACAGTCGGCATGAATACAGATGCAATGCCCATTGTGCTGAAAACGGCGCCAAATTTTGTTCCATCCCAATTTTTCGTGGCAAACCAATAATCTGCCATAGTAATAAGCCACGCTCCCCAAACATAGAATTGCATGAAGCTTATTGCAATTAATTTATATCTTAATGAAGAATTCATCGAAAGTTAGACTTATTTGAAACGCTTATTGATTTCGTCACGAATTTTTGAAGCAAGCTCATAATCTTCATTTTCAATAGCATTATTTAACTGAGATTCCAATTCTTCTTTGCTTGATGATGATAAATTGTCTTTAGATGAAATCTCGTTTTGTCCACTGATTTCTTTTTCAATCATATTATCGTCTTCATCCATTAAAGAACCAGCACTTGATAATATAGATTCAAAAGTAAAAATAGGACAGTTGAAACGAACACCAATAGCAATAGCATCAGAGGTTCGCGCATCAATTTCAGCAACAACACCATCTCTTTCGCAAACAATTTTAGCGTAGAAAATACCCTCGCTTAAATTGTAAATAAGAATTTCATTTACATCAATTGAAAAAGATGATGCAAAACTTTTAAAGAGGTCATGTGTCAAAGGTCTTGTTGGTGTCATTTTTTCCAGCTCAATAGCGATAGCCTGAGCTTCGAAACCACCGATTATAATTGGAAGTTGCCTTTTGCCACCAGATTCAATCAAAACCAGTGCATAAGCACCAGATTGCGTTTGGCTGTATGACAGCCCGGCGATTTCCAATTTGACTTTATCCATAATTTTCCTATATCTTTAAAATCTGAAGAAATAACTTTAGCGAACTTCTAAGTTAAAACAATTATGTTTTGTTAATTAGAAGAAGCTTTAAATTTCTCTATTGCTTCAGTTAAACGCGGTAAAACTTCAAATACATCGCCTACCACGCCATAGTCAGCTGCTTTAAAAAAAGGAGCCTCAGGATCGGTATTGATAACAACCATAACTTTGGATCCGTTTACGCCAGCTAAATGTTGTATTGCACCGGAAATTCCAGCTGCAATGTACAAATTTGGCCTTATGGCAACACCTGTTTGACCAACATGTTCGTGATGAGGTCTCCAGCCTATATCGGCAACAGGTCTTGAGCACGCAGTTGCAGCACCTAATGATTTCGCAAGGTTTTCAACGATTCCCCAATTTTCAGGTCCTTTTAATCCCCTTCCACCAGAAACAACAATTTCAGCTTCTGGTAATGGAATTTCACCTTCTGGTTTTTTTGTCGTCAAAACTTTAACTGCACTCACTCCACCGTCTGTTTTGATGGTTTCAACCGAACAAACATTACCAGTGATTTCCGGCTGAATACTGTTAGGAAGTAGTGTAATAATTTTCATATCAGTAGATACACTTACGAACCCGTTAGCCTTACCAGAGAATACATTAACCTTTATAAGCCCATCTGAATTTGGCAATTCAACTGCCCCGGAAATAAGTCCTGCCTTCAGCTTTACTGATAAGCGCGGAGCAACGGCCTTTGCAATATTATCATGAGCAAAAATTATAACTTTCGCTCCTTCTTTTTCTGCTGTTGTTCCAATAATACGGGACAAAACTTGATTATCCGTTGTATTTGTTTCAGCATCCCACAAAACTTTGGATGCCCCATATTTACCGTATTCAGATAAAACATTGGTGTCGGCATCACCGTTTGTTAAAACAACTACTTGTTCACCAATTTTCTTAGCATAAGTTACAATTTCTGTTGCCACTTTGCTTAAGCCTAAGTTAGCTTTAAAATATACTAAAACTGTCATAGATTCAAATTTAATTAAATAACCTTTGCTTCATTGTGAAGAAGCGCAACGAGTTCGTCCATATTGTCTGGATTGATCATCTTACAAGATGATTTTGCCGGCGGAAGACTGTAACTAACGAATGAAGTTTGATTTTCCAAAGCAACGGCAGGAATAACTTGCAATGGTTTTGTTCTTGCTGCCATGATTCCCCTCATATTTGGAATGCGTTGTTCCGCCATTCCTTTTGCACAAGAGACAACGACTGCACCAGAAACCTCTACTACCTCAATTCCACCAACGATTTCCCTTTCGAGTTGAAAACAGTTTTCAGAAAAATCAAGTTTTGTAGCAAGGGAGATAAACGGAATATCTAAAGCTTCTGCTATCATTCCCGCAACTTGAGAACCGTTGTAATTGATGGTTTCTTTGCCAGTGAGTATCAAGTCAAAGTTTTTACTTTTAGCAAATTCAGCAATTTGCATAGCAGTATAATATGCATCTTTCGGATCAGAATCAATACGCACTGCCTCATCAGCACCAATTGCTAATGCCTTTCGAATTACGGCTTCATCTGAAGCTTCACCAACTGTTATTATTGTAACGCTACCTCCGAGTGTTTCTTTGAGTTCTAATGCTCTAACCAGTGCATACCATTCGTCGTAAGGATTTACAATATATTGAACACCATTTTCATCAAATTTAGAATTACCGTCGGTAAATGCAATTTTTGAAGTAGTATCTGGTGATTTACTAATGCAAACAAGTATGTTCATTGATTTAAATTTAAATTGAGAACAAAATTAATAGAATTTAAAAATTAATAAGAGAACTAACCCAATTAAACTTGCATTGTTAATTCTGTGAATGCAAAATATTTATTCTCGGTATTAATTATTATATTTGTGCTAGTCAGACTAACTTTTTGAATCACACTACAAATGTTATATGCCATTGCATGTTTGGATGATGATCCGCTAATTTTAAAAATGTTGGAATTACAATTGCGTCGTTTTATTAACAGCGATAAAATTGTATTCGAGTTTTTTTCAAATCCTCATGTTGCTGTGAAAGAAATTGGTTTGATGCCTGAAAAAAATGTTTCGCCTATTATCCTTGTAACTGATTACAGGATGCCTGAACAAGATGGATCTGAAGTAATTCGCGAATTGAAGAAAATTAATTCTTCGATAAAGTGCATTATTCTTTCAGGTGAGGCAAATGCAATTCAAGTTGATGATTTGGTAAATGATGATCTACTTACTGCTTTTATTAACAAACCTTGGGATGAAGACGAATTAGCTGCTCAAATCCTTCCCATACTTGATCAATTGAATATTATTTAAACATGACTATAAAACACTACTTTTATTTCTTGTTAACCGGGATTATGTTATTTTTCTCTGAACAAGTCCATGGTCAAAAACCAATTACTCAGGTAAATGGTTTTGGGCATTTACAATTTACTTATAATCAAGATCAATCTGCAGCGACCTATTTTTCAATAGGTGAGCATGATTTATTTGTTACCTCCAAAATAAAAAACAATATTTCCTTTTTAGGAGAATACGTTTTCCGATTCACAGGAAATAATTACATACCGAGTATTGAAAGGTCATTGGTAAAATTCAATTACAAAGGTAATCACAGTTTAATTGCAGGAAAAGTACATACTCCAGTAAATTATTGGAACGATGTTTATCATCATGGACGATTATTTTTCCCAACGATAGATAGACCACAATCTTTTAGTTATTTCATTCCATTACACACATTGGGAGTTCAATTACAAGGTCAAAACCTCGGCAAGCTAAATTTTGGATATGATGTTGTTGTTGGAAATGGAATTAGTTCAACTGATTTGGTCCAGAAGGATGTTAATTTTTCCATCACAGCGTCTGCCCATATTAAGCCGACCGATCACATGAGAATCGGAATTTCATATTATCGCGACTATTTACCGAATAATGAATCTGGTTCCCATAGCGGTCACATTTCAACGCCCACACATTATAATGGCGAGCTTTATAAAGGTGGCTTGGAATTTAATTTATCTTGTCTTTCATTTGCATATTTTGGAAATAAACTTGAAATTTTAAGCGAATCATCGCTTAATCTTACCCGAACTGATTCTTTAGGAATGGCAACTAACTATTCAACTTACTTGTATGCTGGTTGGAGAATAAAGGATAAGCATGTTCCTTATTTATTTGGTGATTATTTGGATATTGCAGATAATGATTTGTATTCTTACGCTTTAAATGTTTCAAAGTTTGGAATTGGATATAAGCATGAATTTAGTCCATTTATTAACCTTAAAACGCAATTGGAATATCAATACTACATTCATAATACAGACGAGCATCATGTTCACAATAATTTAGGAATTAAAGTACAGTTGGCTTATGGTTTTTAGGTTGTTGAATAATAAAATTTTTCTTGCTTTGATTTTCACCTTATCAATGCTTGTAGGTCATACACAGACGCTAACTGTTGTGGGCAATAATACTGGTTACACAAGTGTTTCGTCTAAAGTAATTAAAGATGTATTTAAAGGGAAATATAGTCTTTGGAGTAATAAAGTGAGTATCATTATTGTTTTGCCGTCTTCAAAATCTGCAAATGCCGAATCCGTTGCTTCATATTTATACGGAACGACTTTTACCGGTATGCAGAAATATTGGCTTTCTTTGGTTTTTCAAGGAAGGGCAAATCCACCGGTTTTTTTAGATAGTGATGATGAAATCATTGAATATGTCAAAGAGAATTCAGGTGCCGTAGGCATTGTGAACGCTACAAATAAAAATATTACCAATACCATTAAAATTTCCATTTCTGATTGATGCGTTTTTATAAAACAGTTTCGTTTAAAATTTGGGGATCCTTTACTTTGGTAATGGGATTACTAATGATTGTCTTGGCTGTTTATTATCCAAAAAGACAGCGTGAATCAATAATGGAATTCAAGAAAAATGAATTACATGAGTTGGCAAATTCATTAGCCCAATCAGTGGAAAACTCCATAAAAAATGATGATTTTTTTGGCTTGAAAGAATCTGTTGATCACACATCAGAAAATAAAGATTTTGCTTTCGTTGCAGTTATTACTAATGAAAATGGTAAAGAGAACGTTTTGGCTGTCTCCCCTAAGCTTGATTCCAAAGTTGTTCTTTCAAGAAATGATGAGCTTAACCTATACGAGTCACATGATTTTAATACTCCTTCATTAAAAGGGAAAGTTTTGATAGCTTTTTCTAAAGAACGTGTAGAAAATGCTATCAATTCCCTAAATCAGCCTATTTATTTCATAATTATTGGACTATTTCTAATTTCTATTGTCCTTTTTTACTTTGTAGCGAATCTCATTTCAAGGCCAATTCGAAATCTAACCAAAATTACCTCACGCCTTCATGAAGAAGATTTTAATAACCCTCTAGAAAAAATATCATTTCCTGATGAAATTGGTGAATTGAACAATGCAGTGATAGTCTTACAAACCAACTTAAATGAATACAGAGAGAAAAATAATAAGCTAACAACTGGTCTTGAAGAAGAAATCCAAAAAAGAACTTTTCAATTAGAATCTGCTCATAAAAAATTGATGGAGGCCCAAATAAATGCTAAAATTGTCAATTTTGAATTTGATTTTACTTCGAAGAAATTTTATTTCTCTCAAAACTTTAATAAAATTTTAGGACTTGAAGAGGTTGTTAATTTCGATTTGGATTCAGTACTCGATTTAATACATGATGATGATAGGTGGGCTTTTAAAGAGATACTTAACAAAGATTCGTTAAACAATGATATTGTTATGGATTTTAGGTTCTTAAAACCTAATGCAAACTCAATTATCACTATGAACTGTGTGGCAAAGTCAGATGGGGGAGGTGATGCTAATTATTTATATGGTACATTACAAGATATTACCTACAGAAAAAGAATGGAGGATGAATTAAGGGAACTTTCATTAGTCGCAAAAAACACCTCCAACAGTGTAATTATAACTGATAAAAATAAAAGAATTACTTGGGTAAATGCAAGTACACTTAAGCTCACTGGATACAGCTATGAAGAAATTATAGGAAATTCTCCGCGGATGTTTCAATTCGAAAAAACGAATCGCGATACAATAGCACTTATTAAAAGTAAATTGAGTCATGAAGAAGAGGTGTCAGTGGAGATATTAAACAGAGGAAAAACAGGAACCGAATACTGGCTTGAACTGAATATAGTTCCCTTGAAAAAGATGAATGGCGAAGTATACGGTTATATGGCAGTTGAAACAGATATTACGAGTATAAAGAAATCAGAAGAGGAGATTCGTAAAATAAATGAATCTTTGGAACAACGCGTTCTGGAAAATACAAGAAAGAATTTAGATTTATCCAAATCCCTCGTCGAACAAGAAAAACTTGCAACTATTGGTGAGATTTCTGCAGGTATCGCTCATGATTTAAATACCCCACTTGGTGCTTCAAAGGTTGGTGCTGAAAACTTGAAACAAGTAGTTGCAGATTTGAAACTTAATTTGCCTCTTCTTGATTCAAATGAGCAATTGCTTGCTATTGAACTTTCGGAGAAATACAAAGCACAAATAGGCGCAAGCGGTCTTCAAAAAATGAAAGATAAAAGTATAGTTGAAGCTTATCTTAGAGAAAATGTAACAAGGAATTTTGAAGATTTAAATCTTTTTGCCTTAAGACTCGTGGATTGCGGAATTGGGGTGCAAAATGAAAGTGATATTAATAAAATTTTAGCAACACAAAATCCTGAAGTGTTTATCAAAGTTCTTAATGATTATCAACTTACAGATAATATAGTAGATGGTATTGTACTCTCTACAGAAAAGGCTGCAAATGTGGTTAGAGATGTAAGGGCTTTCATTAACAAAGGGACTTCTCCGGAAAGGCAAAATTTAGATTTACAATCTAATATACAGACTGTTTTAAATGTTTTCAGTCATGAGCTTAGAAAAAATGTACAGCTTAGTACTCAATTTCATGATGGATTGAAAATAAATGGTTTTGACGTTAAGTTATTTCAACTTTGGTCAAATATTATAAAAAATGCCCTTGATGCAATGGAAGGACAGGCAGAGAAAAAGATTTTTGTGCAAACCAGATTGAGTAATGATGATATTGTCGTTGAAATTTCTAATAATGGCCCTAAAATACCTAGTGACATTATTAATAATATTTTCAAAAAATTCTTTTCTACGAAAAGAGAAAAAAGTGGAACAGGTCTTGGTTTGTCTATAGTTAAGAATGTTTTGGATGAACATGGTGCTAGAATTTCAGTAAAATCAGATGATGATTTAACCACATTTAGTATGATGTTTCCCAAAAATTAATGATGTATCAAGACCACTTGTTTATCTTCGCATTTGTTTATAATTTTGATGCCTACAATTTTTTGATACAAAATGAGAACCGTTCAGTTTAGAGAAGCTCTTCGAGAGGCGATGAGTGAAGAAATGCGAAATGACGCTTCGGTATTTTTAATGGGGGAAGAGGTGGCCGAATATAACGGAGCCTACAAAGTTTCTCAAGGAATGCTGGATGAATTTGGACCCAAAAGAGTAATTGATACACCAATTGCTGAACTTGGTTTTGCAGGAATAGCAGTTGGTGCTTCAATGAACGGTTTAAGACCAATTGTTGAATTCATGACTTGGAATTTTGCAATCCTAGCTGCTGACCAGATAATAAATAGCGCGGCTAAAATGTTGCAAATGTCAGGCGGTCAGTATTCATGTCCCATTGTATTTCGTGGTGGCAATGGAACAGCTGGACAGTTGGCAGCTACACATTCTCAGTCTTTCGAGGCATTTTATGCTCATATACCAGGTTTAAAGGTAATTACGCCCTCTAATCCTTATGATGCTAAGGGACTCTTAAAAGCAGCGATTAGAGATAACGATCCTGTAGTTTTTTTAGAGTCAGAGAAAATGTATGGAGATAAAGGTGAGATTCCAGATGGGGAATACATTATTCCAATTGGTGTTGCTGACGTCAAAAGAAAAGGAAGAGATGTTACCGTGGTTTCTTTTGGGAAAATAATTAAAGTTGCCCACGAGGCAGCAGAATTACTTGAGAAAGATGGAATTTCATTAGAAATAATCGATTTGAGAACCATTCGACCTATTGATTACAACTCTATTGTTGAATCAGTTAAGAAAACCAATCGTTGTGTTGTTTTGGAAGAGTCATGGCCACTTGCATCAATTTCATCCGAAATTGCTTATCACCTTCAGAGATATGCTTTTGATTATTTAGATTCCCCTGTTCTTAGAGTTACTCAAACTGACACACCATTTGCTTTTTCTCCAACATTGATAGATGAAGCACTTCCAAATGTTGAACGTCTAGTAAAAGCTGTAAAGTCGACTCTTTACAGAGATTAATATTAATTACATAGGTTGATATTAAGTGCCCTTTTTAAAGAGGTAGCAATATTGTTTTTTCATAATTTAAACGAGATGTGAACACTAAATTGTGAAAAAATCAATTTTTTTCTGTTTAATCCTTGTTTTATAATATTAATCTAGTATCTTTGCACCCCTCAAAGAGCGTTTGAGAGATTTTACATATTTTAAATTAAGAGTATTTTATGCCAACTATCCAACAATTAGTTCGCAAAGGAAGAACTGCGGTAGTCAAAAAAAGTAAGTCTGCTGCACTTGATTCATGTCCACAGCGTAAAGGAGTCTGTGTAAGGGTTTACACCACAACTCCAAAAAAACCAAATTCAGCCATGCGAAAAGTAGCAAGGGTTCGTCTTACTAATGGTAAGGAGGTCAATGCTTACATTGGTGGTGAAGGTCACAACCTACAAGAACACTCCCTGGTATTGGTTAGAGGTGGTAGAGTTAAAGATTTACCTGGTGTACGTTACCATATTGTTCGTGGAGCTGAAGATACAGCGGGTGTTGAAGGACGTACCCAACGTCGTTCTAAATATGGTACGAAAAGACCTAAGAAGAAATAATATTTATTCGTTGAAATCATGAGAAGAAGAAAAGCGAAAAAAATAGCGATATTACCAGATCCGAAATTTAATGATGTTCAGGTTACTAAGTTTGTAAATAACTTGATGTACGATGGTAAAAAAAATTTAGCATTCAAAATATTTTATGCTGCAATCGAAATAGTTGATAAAAAATTAGAGGATCAAGAAGGTCTAGAAGTTTTTAAGAAAGCGTTAGAGAATGTGACTCCAAGTGTTGAGGTTAGAAGCCGAAGAGTTGGAGGTGCTACTTTTCAAATCCCAACACCGGTTAGAGAAGAAAGAAAATCATCTTTGGCAATGAAGTGGTTGATAGGATATGCTCGTAAACGTAACGAAAAAACAATGTCTGCAAAATTGGCTTCAGAAATTATTGCGGCATCCAAGGAAGAAGGCGCAGCATATAAAAAGAAAGAAGATACTTTAAGAATGGCAGAGGCGAACAAAGCATTCTCACATTTTAGATTTTAATAATAATGGCAAGAGATCTTAAATTTACAAGAAACATTGGTATTGCTGCTCACATTGATGCGGGTAAGACGACGACCACCGAACGTATTCTTTATTATTCTGGTGTTAACCACAAAATTGGTGAGGTTCACGAGGGTGGTGCTACAATGGACTGGATGGAGCAAGAGCAAGAGAGAGGTATTACGATCACTTCTGCAGCTACAACTGTGAATTGGAATTACAGAGGTAATAAATATCATATCAATATTATCGATACACCAGGACACGTAGATTTTACAGTTGAGGTAAACCGTTCACTGCGTGTTTTAGATGGTTTGGTGTTTTTGTTTTCTGCGGTTGATGGTGTTGAGCCACAATCTGAAACAAACTGGCGTCTAGCTAATAATTATAATGTTCCGCGCATTGGTTTTGTTAACAAAATGGACCGTCAAGGTGCAGATTTTTTAGCCGTATGTAAGCAAGTTAAAGAAATGTTGGGGAGTCATGCACTTCCTCTTCAAATTAATATTGGAGAAGAAGATAACTTCAAAGGTGTTGTTGATCTTATAAACTGGAGAGGAATTGTTTGGAATGACGCTGATCAAGGTATGACTTTTCAGGAAGTTGAAATTCCAGCTGATATTATTGACGAGGCCCGTCAATTAAGAAGCGAGTTACTAGAGGCTGTGGCTGAGTTCGATGAAACACTTATGGAAAAGTTCTTTGAAGATGAGAATTCTTTAACTGAACGCGAAATATTGAATGCATTGAGAGAGGCTACAATATCTGGAAAAGTTGTTCCAATGATGTGTGGTTCTTCATTCAAAAATAAAGGTGTTCAGGCAATGCTTGATATGGTAATGGAAATTTTACCGTCGCCTTTGGACATTGAAGCAATTACTGGAACCAATCCGAAAACTGATGAAGAGGTTTCTCGAAAACCATCTTATGATGAGCCATTTGCAGGTTTAGCTTTCAAAATTGCTACCGACCCATTTGTTGGAAGGTTGTGTTTTACTAGAGCATACTCGGGTAAATTACCGGCAGGTTCTTATGTGTTGAATACACGTACCAACAATAAAGAACGTATTTCAAGAATATTTCAAATGCACGCCAACAAGCAAAATCAGATTGATGAGCTTGGAGCAGGAGATATTGGAGCTTTAGTAGGTTTTAAGGATATCAGAACAGGTGATACTTTGTGTGCAGAAAATGCACCAATAGTATTAGAATCTATGAAATTCCCTGATCCAGTAATTGGTATCGCAATTGAGCCGAAAACTCAGGCAGATCAAGATAAATTGGGTGTTGGTTTGTCCAAACTTGCAGAAGAAGATCCAACTTTTAGAGTTAACACTGATGAAGAAACAGGTCAAACTATTATATCTGGAATGGGTGAGCTTCACTTAGAGATTATCGTTGATCGTTTGAGAAGAGAATTTAAAGTTGAAGTAAATCAAGGTGCTCCTCAAGTTTCGTATAGAGAAAATATTACCGCACATGTTGATCACAGAGAGGTTTACAAGAAACAATCCGGTGGCCGTGGAAAATTTGCGGATATAGTTGTGAAAATTTCTCCGCAAGACAATGAAGAGAAATCAGGATTGGAATTTGTTAACTCTATTAAAGGTGGAAATATCCCGAGAGAATTTATTCCATCTGTAGAAAAAGGCTTCAAAGAATCAATGAAAAATGGAGTATTAGCAGGTTTCCCTGTTGATGCGATGAAAGTTGAGTTAATTGATGGTTCTTTCCACGCAGTCGATTCAGACTCACTGTCTTTCGAATTGTGTGCGAAAATGGCCTATAGAGCGGCTCTTAAAAATGCTCGACCAATTTTGTTGGAACCTATAATGAAAATTGAAGTGGTTACTCCAGAAGAAAATATGGGCGATATCGTTGGTGACTTAAACAGAAGACGCGGTGTAATTCGCGGAATGGATGATCGAGCAGGTTCTAAAGTTGTGAAAGCAGACGTTCCGTTATCTGAAATGTTTGGTTATGTTACACAATTAAGAACATTATCATCAGGAAGAGCTAGTTCTTCAATGGAGTTTTCTCACTATTCTGAAGCTCCTAAAAATATTGCGGATGAAGTAGTTAAAGCAAGTGGAAAAGTTACAGCATAATTTTTTAAGAAATGAGTCAAAAAATTAGAATAAAATTAAAATCATACGATCACAATTTGGTTGATAAATCAGCCGAAAAGATTGTAAAGACTGTAAAGTCAACAGGTGCTGTTGTGAGTGGTCCAATTCCATTACCAACACATAAAAGAATTTATACAGTTTTGAAGTCGCCACACGTCAATAAGAAAGCCAGAGAACAGTTTGAATTGTGCTCTTACAAAAGGCTATTGGATATTTACAGTTCTTCCTCAAAAACTGTAGACGCGTTGATGCGTTTGGAATTGCCAAGTGGGGTTGACGTAGAAATAAAAGTTTAATCAGTTAATAGTTAAGTTATGCCAGGGATTATTGGTAAAAAAGTCGGAATGACTAGCATCTACAGTGCCGAGGGTAAAATTTTGCCATGCACGGTTATAGAGGCTGGTCCTTGTGTTGTGACTCAAATCAAAACACAAGACAGAGATGGTTACGAGGCAGTTCAGTTGGGTTATGGAGATAAAAAGGAAAAAAATACTCCAAATGCATTGAAAGGTCACTTTAAAAAAGCGAATACATCTCCAAAAGCTAAATTAGTAGAATTTAAAGGTTTTGAAAACGTAAACCTAGGTGATGCTATTGAAGCGAGCATATTTGAAGAAGGTGAATACGTTAATGTAGTAGGAACATCTAAAGGTAAAGGTTTTCAAGGTGTGGTTAGACGTCACGGATTTGGAGGTGTTGGTCAATCTACTCATGGACAACACAACCGATTGAGAGCACCAGGTTCTATAGGTGCTTGTTCTTACCCAGCACGTGTATTTAAAGGAATGCGTATGGCTGGTCAAATGGGCAACAAGCGTGTTGTGATGGAGAACCTAGAGATACTAAAGGTACTTATAGATAAAAATTTGATAATAGTGAAAGGATCTGTTCCTGGACCAAAAGGTGGAACCTTAACAATTGTGAAGTAATGGAAGTAAAAGTATTTGATTCAAAAGGAAAGGCTACTTCAACTAAGGTAACACTTTCAGATTCGGTTTTTGGAATTGAACCAAATAATCATGCGATTTATTTAGATGTTAAGCAACACTTGGCGAATAAAAGACAAGGTACACATAAATCTAAAGAAAGAGCTGAAATAGCTGGATCGTCTAAGAAAATTAAAAAGCAGAAAGGTACAGGTGGAGCTCGTGCTGGTAACATTAAATCCGGTACGCGTGTAGGTGGTGGTCGAATTTTTGGCCCTAGACCAAGAAATTATAGCTTTAAACTAAACGTAAAATTAAAGCGTTTGGCTAGAAAGTCTGCATTTTCCTTCAAAGCTAAAAATGATGGTTTATTGGTATTGGAAGATTTGCAATTTAACGCAGCTAAAACCAAAGATTTTAAATCATTGTTGACCGCTCTAAATCTTGATAATCAAAAGGTGTTATTGATACTTGGTGAACAAAATGATAATGTTTATTTATCATCTCGTAACCTTGATAGAGTGAAAGTCGTAACAGCTGACTCTGTTAATACCTATGACGTTTTGAATGCGAAAAAAGTTATTCTTTCGCAGAGTTCAATTGAAGTAATCGAAAAGATTCTAAACTAATTTAGATGAAGACAATAATTAAAAAGCCGATCATTACAGAGAAAGCAACTTCTAACAGTGAGAAGTTCAACAGATTCTCATTTGTTGTTGATCGTACGGCAAATAAAATAGAAATTAAGCAAGCTGTCGAGAGAATGTATGGTGTTAGTGTCACTGACGTGCGTACTATGAATTATGGCGGTGGTAAATCCTCTGTTAAATATACTAACAAAGGTATCGTTGAGCAACCAAGTAAACAATGGAAAAAAGCTGTTGTAACTGTTGCAATAGGAGAAACGATTGATTTATTTAATAATTTTTAAGCAGTTGACGAATGAGTCTTAAAAAATTTAAGCCTACAACTCCAGGGCAAAGACACAAGATCAACAGTGATTACTCTGAAATCACCACAAACAGACCTGAAAAGAGTTTGGTGGCAAGTAAGAAGAAATCTGGTGGTCGAAATAATGATGGTAGAATGACCATGAGATACCTAGGTGGTGGTCATAAACAAAAGTATCGTATAATTGATTTCAAAAGAGACAAGCAGGATGTACCTGCTACTGTAAAGTCTATTGAGTACGATCCAAATAGAACAGCGCATATTGCATTATTGTTCTATGCAGATGGAGAAAAAAGGTACATCATTGCTCCGAACGGATTAAAAGTAGGTGATACGGTTGTTTCTGGAAAAAATGCTGCTCCAAATGTTGGAAATGCATTGTATTTGAGTGATGTACCATTGGGAACAGTTATACACAACATTGAATTGAAGCCTGGTAAAGGAGGTGCAATTGCAAGAGGAGCAGGAACATATGCTCAGTTAAATGCGAGAGATGGTCGCTACGCAATTATTAAACTTCCTTCTGGTGAAACAAGAATGATTTTAACAACTTGTTTGGCTACAATAGGTTCCGTTTCAAATGCTGAACACAATTTGGTTGTATCAGGGAAGGCTGGAAGATCAAGATGGTTGGGTAGAAGACCAAGAGTAAGAGGTGTTGTAATGAACCCTGTTGATCACCCAATGGGAGGTGGTGAAGGAAGAAACGCTGGAGGTCACCCAAGATCGAGAAATGGTATGCCAGCTAAAGGTTTCAAAACCAGATCTAAGAAGAAATATTCAGATAAGTACATCATTGAAAGAAGAAAAAAATAAGTAGGGTATGAGTCGTTCGTTGAAAAAACCGCCTTTCGTGCATTATAAATTGATGAAAAGAGTTGATGAAGCTCAAGCATCAAACAGCAAAGCTGTAATTAAAACCTGGTCTCGTGCATCAACAATCACACCTGACTTTGTTGGTTTAACTTTCGCTGTGCACAACGGTAATAAGTTCATTCCTGTTTTTGTAACAGAGAATATGGTTGGCCACAAACTTGGAGAATTCTCACCAACGAGAAACTTCAGAGGACACGCTGGTAATAAAAAGGATAAGAAAAGATAATTAATTATAGCAAAATCATGGGTGCTAGAAAAAGATTAAGAGCCGAAAGTATTAAAGAAGCGAAACGTTCAGTTGCTTTTGCAAAGTTGAACGACTCGCCAATTGCTCCAAGAAAGATGAGATTGGTTGCAGATCTTGTAAGGGGAGTTGAAGTGAATAAAGCTCTGAATATATTGCAACATAATGCGAAGTTCGCGTCTCGACCTTTAGAAAAATTGTTGCGTTCAGCAATTGCAAATTGGGAGCAAAAGAATTCCGAAAAAAGCATTGAAGAAGAGACTCTAGTGGTTAAGTCTATTGAAGTTGGAGGTGGAACAATGCTTAAGCGTATTCAAGCCGCCCCTCAAGGTAGAGCACATAGAATTAGAAAAAGATCAAATCACGTGACCATTGTTGTTGATGGTGTAAAATAATAAGAGAAAATGGGACAAAAAACAAATCCAATTGGTAATAGACTTGGTTTCATCCATGGTTGGGACTCTAACTGGTATGGTGGTGATAACTATAGAGATAAAATTGTTGAAGACGATCAAATTCGTAAGTATTTGAGCGCTCGTTTGTCAAGAGCAAGTATTGCCAAAATTATTATTGAACGCACATTAAAATTGGTTACGGTAACTATTAATACGGCTCGTCCAGGTGTAATCATCGGTAAAGGTGGTCAAGAAGTTGACAAACTAAAAGAAGAGTTAAAGAAAATTACCAAAAAAGAGATTCAGATCAACATTTTCGAAGTAAAACGTCCAGAATTGGATGCTCGACTTGTTGCTGATGGAATTGCTAAACAATTGGAAGCGCGTATTTCTTTCAGACGTGCTATTAAAATGGCTATAGCGAGTACTATGCGAATGGGAGCGGAAGGTATTAAAGTTAAAATATCCGGACGGTTAAATGGCGCAGAAATGGCTCGTTCAGAGATGTATAAAGATGGACGTACTCCGTTACATACGTTCAGAGCTGACATCGATTATGCAGTTTCTGAAGCCCACACAACTTATGGCCGTCTTGGTATCAAGGTTTGGATTTGTAAGGGTGAGGTTTATGGAAAACGCGATCTTTCTCCTAATGTTGGAATGGCAACTACTGCGGCCAAATCAGGTCCTGCGGCAGCAGCTCCTCGCAAACCAATGGGAGCAAAGAGAAAGAAAAAGTAAAAAGGAAAGTAAAATTTTAAGAAATGTTACAACCAAAAAGAACCAAATTTAGAAGAGTTCAGAAAAGTCGAAACAGAGGTCTTGCTCAAAGAGGAAGTACAATTGCTTTCGGTTCATTCGGACTAAAAACATTGGAGCCAGGATGGATTACATCACGCCAAATCGAAGCTTCACGTATCGCCGTTACACGTTACATGAAGAGAGAAGGTAAAGTGTGGATTCGAATTTTTCCTGATAAACCAGTTACATCAAAACCTGCAGAGGTAAGGATGGGAAAGGGTAAAGGTGCTCCAAGTCACTGGGTAGCGGTAGTGAAGCCTGGACGTATTATGTTTGAAGCAGATGGCGTTCCATACGAAATTGCTAAGGAAGCAATGCGATTGGCAGCTCAAAAGTTACCGGTGAAATGTAAGTTCGTTGTGCGCAACGACTATGTTATACCAGAGAAATAGTTATTAATATGAAGCAGCAAGAAATCACAAAACTTTCAGTTGAAGACGTGAAGAAAAGAATCACAGATTTATCTGAGCAACTCGTGAAAATGAAACTTTCACACAAGGTGGCACCGATGGAGAATCCTATTCAAATACGTCATGTCAGAAGATCAATCGCAAGGTTGAATACTGAATTAGCAAAACGTGAATCACAGGCTTAGTTGCTTGTTTAATTTAGAAATGAGCTTGAAATGGAAAAGCGTAATTTAAGAAAAGAGCGAATTGGGGTTGTTACAAGCGACAAAATGCAGAAGTCTATAGTAGTTTCTGTAGAGCGTAAAGTAAAGCACCCTAAGTATGGTAAGTTCGTTAAGAAAACTACCAAATTTGTAGCCCATGACGAGAACAACGATTGTAATATCGGTGATACCGTTAAAATCATGGAAACACGTCCTTTGAGTAAGTCAAAGAACTGGAGATTAGTTGAAATTATCGAAAGAGCTAAATAATTTTTAGTAATGATACAAACAGAATCAAGATTAGCAGTAGCTGACAATTCAGGAGCCAAAGAGGTATTAGTCATAAGAGTTCTTGGAGGAACTAAGAGAAGATATGCTTCCGTTGGTGATAAAATTGTTGTTGCTGTTAAGAGCGCAATGCCCTCTGGAGCTGTAAAAAAAGGTTCAGTTGCCAAGGCAGTAGTTGTGAGAACAAGAAAAGAAGTACGTCGTCCCGACGGATCCTACATTCGCTTTGATGATAACGCTTGCGTTATTTTAAATCAAGCTGGTGAAATGAGAGGTACTCGTATTTTTGGACCAGTTGCTCGTGAGTTAAGAGAAAATAATTACATGAAGGTTGTTTCACTTGCTCCTGAAGTACTTTAAAAAAATTGAGTTATGCAACAGAAATTACACATTAAAGTAGGTGACACTGTTAAAGTTATTAGCGGTGAATCTAAAGGTCAGGAAGGAAATATTCTTTCTATTGACAGAAAAAAAATGCGTGCAATTGTTGGTGGTGTGAATCTAGTTAAGAAACACGCAAAACCAAGTGCATCAGACCCGCAGGGTGGTATTATTGAAAAGGAAGCGGGAATACATGTTTCCAATTTAATGGTTGTTGTTAGTGGAAAACCAACAAGAATTGGTAGGAAATTGAACGCAAAAGGAAAATTAGTACGTTATTCTAAAAAAACTGGGGAGGAGATTAAGTAATGAGCTATTCACCAAGACTTAAGGAAAAGTATAACGCAGAAATAATCGCTGCGCTTACTGAAAAGTTTGGGTTTAAATCCGTAATGAGGGTTCCTAAACTTAAAAAAATTGTTTTGAGCCAAGGTATGGGTGACGCTGTAGCAGATAAAAAATTAATTGAAAGTGCTGTAGCTGATCTTTCTAGAATTGCCGGTCAAAAGGCGGTCACCACATTGTCAAAAAAGGATATTTCCAATTTTAAATTGAGAAAAGGTATGCCGATTGGTACTAAGGTAACACTTAGAGGCGATAAAATGTATGACTTTTTGGACAGATTGTTAGCGGTATCGCTCCCAAGAACAAGAGACTTTAGAGGAATCAACCCTAAAGGATTTGATGGAAGAGGGAATTTCAACTTAGGAGTAAAAGAGCACATCATTTTCCCTGAAATCGATATTGATAAAGTTAACCGTATCCTAGGTATGGATATTACTTTTGTAACAAGCGCTCACAACGATGAAGAAGCAAAGGCTTTGTTAGACGCTTTTGGATTCCCGTTTACAAAAAAATAATTAGAAATGGCAAAAGAATCAATGAAGGCGCGAGAGCGCAAAAGAGAAAAAATGGTAGCTCGATACGCTAAAAAACGTGAAGAGTTAACAAAATTATTGAAATCAACTGATGCGTCTGAGGATGTTCAAGCAGCAAAGTGGGATGCCATGATGTCCATTCAAAAGTTGCCTGCAAATTCTTCAAAAATTCGTGTACACAATAGATGCGGATTAACAGGAAGACCGAGAGGTTATATGAGACAATTCGGAATTTCTAGGGTAACCTTCAGAGAAATGGCACTTGCAGGTAAAATACCGGGTGTAAGAAAAGCAAGTTGGTAATTATTAATTAAAGTAATTGTTTAGAAATAATGAATACAGATCCAATAGCAGATTTTTTAACCCGAATTCGTAATGCGAGTTCTGCAGGTTTGAAAATGGTAGAAATTCCAGGCTCAAATGTGAAAAGAGCTATGACTCAGATCTTATTTGATCAGGGTTTTATCACCAACTTCAAATTTGAAGATGATGGAAAACAAGGTGTAATTAAAATTGCTCTCAAGTATAATCCGTCAACTAAAGTTCCTGCAATTACCAAACTCCAAAGAGCGTCACGTCCAGGACTGAGAAAATATAGCGGTGCTGAAAACATGCCGAGAGTACTTAACGGTTTGGGTATTGCAATCGTTTCTACATCGAAAGGTGTTGTAACAGATAAAGAAGCAAGAAAACAAAACGTAGGAGGCGAAGTCCTTTGTTACGTATATTAATTAATAGTATAGAAAAATGTCAAGGATAGGAAAATCCCCAGTAAAAATCCCGAGTGGAGTAGATGTAAAGTTAAATGATAACATCATTACTGTAAAAGGTCCTAAAGGTGAATTGTCGCAAGAATTGGATTCTTGTGTGACACTTTCCATTGAGGACAATACAATAACTTTCAGCCGCGAATCGGATGCCCCTTCACACAGAGCAAAACATGGTTTGTATCGTGCTTTGATCTTCAATATGGTGACTGGAGTTTCGGAAGGGTACAAAAAGGAGTTAGAAATAATAGGAGTAGGTTACAGAGCTACTGCAACCGGTCAACAGCTTGAATTGGCTCTTGGCTTTTCACATGCCATTATTTTAGAACTTCCTTCAGAAGTTAAGGTATCTGCAGATACCCAAAAAGGAAAGGCTCCAGTGGTTACACTAGAGTCATACGATAAACAACTTTTGGGTCAGGTTGCTGCTAAAATAAGATCCCTTCGTAAACCAGAACCATATAAAGGAAAAGGTATTCGCTTTGTTGGTGAAGAAATTAGAAGAAAAGCTGGTAAATCTGCAGGTAAAAAATAATAATTAACGATTATGGCATTTAGTAAGTTAAAACGAAGATTGAAAATCAAAAGAAGGATCAGAAAGAAAATTTCTGGAACCTCGAATACACCGCGTTTGTCTGTTTACAGAAGTAATAAGCAGATTTATGCTCAATTGATTGATGATATTAATGGTGTTACATTAGTTGCGGCTTCATCATATAAGAATAAAGCTGCGGAAAATAAAAATAAGAAAGACCAGGCGGCAGTTGTAGGGAAAGAAGTTGCTGAGAAAGCAATTAAGGCGGGCATCCAAACTGTGGTTTTTGATAGAAATGGTTATTTGTATCATGGTAGGGTAAAATCATTAGCTGACTCAGCAAGAGAAGGCGGTTTAAAATTTTAAGAAATGGCAGCACAAGTATTAAATAGAGTAAAGTCAGCGGACATAGAGTTGAAAGACAAACTGGTTGCCGTAAACCGAGTTACGAAAGTTACCAAAGGTGGACGTACTTTCAGTTTCTCAGCAATCGTAGTGGTTGGTGATGAAAATGGAATAGTAGGTCATGGCTTAGGAAAAGCTAAAGAAGTTACTGAAGCCATCACTAAAGGAATTGATGACGCTAAGAAAAATTTAATAAGAGTACCAATTCTTAAAGGTACTGTTCCCCATCCTCAAAAAGGTAAATTTGGTGGAGCTGAAGTGCTATTGAAGCCGGCAACAAATGGTACAGGAGTAATTGCGGGTGGTGCAATGCGTGCGGTTTTGGAAAGTGTTGGTGTACATAACGTATTGGCTAAGTCTCAAGGTTCTTCAAATCCACACAATGTGGTTAAAGCAACGATTGATGCGCTTTCTAAAATGCGCGATGCAGTTGCTGTTGCAAAACAACGTGGTATTTCTTTAGATAAAGTGTTTAACGGTTAATTGACGAAAAATGGCTAAAATAAAAATCAAGCAAGTAAGAAGCGCAATTAAACGTCCGGCTGTTCAAAAGGCTACGATAAAAGCGTTGGGATTCAAAAAGTTGAATCAGGTTGTTGAACATGAAGCTACTCCTCAAATATTAGGAATGGTCAAAAAAGTGCAACATCTTTTAGAGGTAGTGGATTAATTTTATAAAAGGATTAGAAATGAATTTAAATAATTTAACTCCGGCAAGTGGTTCCATTAAGCGTGAGAAACGCATTGGACGAGGACAAGGCTCAGGTCATGGAGGCACTTCAACTCGTGGACACAAAGGAGCAAAATCTAGATCTGGTTACAAGACCAAAATTGGTTTCGAAGGTGGTCAAATGCCGCTTCAAAGAAGAGTTCCAAAATTTGGATTTAAGAATGTAAATAGGGTTGAATACAAAGCTATCAATCTTGATATTCTTCAATCTTTAGTGGAAAGAAAAAATATCACAGAAATCACACATGATGTGCTTGTTGAAAATGGTTTGGTTTCGAGAAACGAATTAGTGAAAATTTTGGGAAGAGGAGAATTAAAATCAAAAATAAGTATCTCAGCTCATAAGTTTTCTGCAACCGCAAAAACAGCTATAGAAAATCAAGGTGGAAATTGTTCCGAAATCTAATTAACTTTGCCAGCATTTAAAAAATGAAAAAGTTTTTCGAAAACATAAAGAATATTTGGAAAGTTGAGGAATTGAGGAACAGAATTCTCTTTACACTCGGTTTGATTCTAGTTTACAGAATTGGAAACAATATCTTTTTACCAGGTGTAAACTATGGTAAAATGATCGAGAGTGCCCAATCTTCTGATGATGGTACTTTAGAAACTTTGCTTTCTTTGTTTTCAGGAGGAGGATTTGAAAATGCATCAATAATGGCTTTGGGGATTATGCCTTATATCAGCGCTTCTATTATAATGCAGTTGTTAGGAATGGCAGTTCCCGCTGTTCAAAAAATGCAAAATGAAGGTGAGTCTGGTAGAAAGAGAATTAACAATTATACCCGAATCCTTACTATTGTTATTTGTGCCTTGCAAGCTCCTACTTATTTGACTTTGTACGTCCAGCAAAAAGGTGCTATGCCAAATTTTGCCGAGTATCCAATATCACCCGAGTTATGGTGGGTACAGTCTATATTGGTTCTGGTGGCCGGAACAATGTTCGCAGTTTGGTTGGGCGAAAGAATAACAGATAGAGGTATCGGAAATGGTATTTCATTATTGATTACTGTCGGTATACTTGGGCGTTTCCCTGGAGCTTTTCTGGCAGAGGCCAATAACGGTCCAATTTCTATTGTAATTGAGTTTGTTTGCTTCATGCTTGTTGTGGTTGGTACAATACTTATTGTTCAAGGTGTGCGAAAAATTCCACTTAACACCGCAAAGCGTGTGGTTGGTTCTCGTGCTGTTGATGAAGGTGCAAGAAGCTATTTACCTATAAAAGTGAATGCAAGTGGTGTAATGCCAATCATTTTTGCTCAAGCTATCATGACGATTCCTGTTATGTTATTTTCTGGTGGTGGGCAAGACGGCGGTTTTATTCAGCAGTCTTTGGGAAATCCATATGGAGTAACATACAACTTGTTGCTTGCTCTTTTAATTGTTGTGTTTACATATTTCTATACTGCAATTATGATTAACCCGAGAAAAATAGCCGATGATTTGAAAAGAAGTGGAGGTTTTGTTCCGGGTATTCGACCTGGTGAGGATACTGCAGAATACATTGATACCTTAGTATCAAGAATTACCTTGCCTGGTTCATTATTTTTAGCTGTAATAGCTATTTTACCATCAATTGCCAATCTTGCAGGAGTAAATTCACAATTTGCAATGTTCTTTGGGGGCACCTCAGTTCTTATCATGGTTGGTGTAGTACTTGATACTTTGCAGCAAATAGAATCCTATTTATTAAATCGTCACATGGATGGATTGATGGAAGGGTCGAAAATTAGAGGTAGAAGATCTGCTAACGAATTATCTGGTTTTTAAGATGGCAAAACAATCTTCGATAGAACAAGACGGTGTAATCATTGAAGCGCTTTCGAATGCAATGTTTAGAGTTGAACTTGAAAATGGACACGTAATTACTGCGCATATTTCCGGAAAGATGAGAATGTTTTATATTAAAATTCTTCCTGGAGATAAAGTTAAGGTCGAAATGTCGCCTTATGATTTAACAAAAGGAAGGATTTCCTTTAGATATAAATAGTACATAGATTATAAAAATAGAGATGAAAGTAAGAGCATCAGTAAAAAAGCGAACTGCAGATTGCAAGATCGTTAAAAGAAAAGGAAGAGTTTATGTGATTAACAAGAAGAATCCAAAACTTAAACAAAGACAAGGGTAATTTTAATTAGAGTATGGCACGTATTGCAGGTATAGATTTACCAAAAAACAAAAGAGGTGTAATTGGTTTAACATACATCTTTGGTATTGGAAGAAGTACTTCAAAGAAAATTTTGAAGGACAATGGAATTGATGAAAACATCAAGGTTCAGGATTGGAATGATGACCAATTGTCGGCTATTAGAAATTCAGTGAATGAAGTGAAGACTGAAGGTCAGCTAAGATCTGAGATTCAGTTAAACATTAAACGCTTAATGGATATAGGCTGTCAAAGAGGTATAAGACATCGTGCGGGTCTTCCGTTAAGAGGTCAACGTACGAAAAACAATTCCAGAACAAGAAAAGGAAGAAGAAAAACAGTTGCAAACAAGAAAAAAGCAACTAAATAATAAATAGTTAAAATGGCAAAGTCTAATCAAAAAAAGAAGAAGAACGTCAAAGTAGAGGCTGCAGGTGAAGCGCACATTCAAGCTACCTTCAACAATGTCATCATTTCATTGACGAATAATGCTGGACAAGTTATTTCTTGGTCTTCAGCAGGTAAAATGGGCTTTAAAGGATCTAAGAAGAACACGCCTTATGCGGCGCAAGTTTCAGCTGAAGATGCTGCAAAAGAAGCTCATGACTTCGGATTACGTAGAGTTAAAGTTTATGTGAAAGGTCCTGGTGCAGGAAGGGAATCAGCTATTCGTGCATTGCATAATGCTGGTATTGAAGTAACTGAAATCATTGATGTAACTCCGCTACCTCATAACGGTTGTAGACCACCTAAAAGAAGAAGAGTTTAATTTTTAACAAAGAGCAATACAGTTATCGAAGGAAAGCCTTAATTCATAACAGCTCACTTATACAATAAAAAATGGCAAGATATAGAGGTCCTAAATCCAAAATCGCAAGGCGCTTCAGAGATCCAATTTTTGGTCCTGATAAAGCTTTAGATAAAAGAAGTTATGGTCCGGGTCAACATGGTCCGGCAAAAAGAAGAGGTGGTAAGCAGTCAGAATATGCTATCCAACTTGGTGAAAAACAAAAAGCAAAATATACCTACGGTATACTTGAAAGACAGTTCTCAAATCTTTTTGAGAAAGCATCAAGAATGAAAGGTATAACAGGTGAGAACTTACTTCAATTGTGTGAGTCAAGACTTGATAATACGGTTTACAGACTTGGAATTGCGAACAGTAGAAGAGCCGCAAGACAACTTGTGTCTCACAAGCACATTACTGTTAACGGAGAAATTGTAAACATTCCGTCTTATACTTTGCGCGTTGGAGATGTTATCGGAGTAAGAGAAAAGTCAAAGTCTCTTGAAGCAATCTCATCCTCATTGACTGCTAACAGTAAAAAATACGATTGGTTGGATTGGAACAATTCAGACATGTCTGGAAGATTCATTAGCGTTCCGTCAAGAGAAATGATTCCTGAAAACATTAAGGAACAACTAATTGTCGAATTATATTCTAAATAATAAATAAAGCATTAATATGGCTATTCTAGATTTTCAAAAGCCTGACAAGGTGATTATGATACAGTCCGATGAGCATCATGGACAATTTGAATTTCGACCTCTTGAACCCGGTTATGGTATAACTGTTGGGAATTCATTACGTCGTATTTTGCTATCTTCTTTGGAAGGATTCGCCATCTCTTCAGTAAGAATAGAAGGTGTTGACCATGAATTCAGCACTATCAAAGGTGTGGTTGAAGACATGACAGAGATTATTTTGAATCTTAAACAAGTTCGTTTCAAACAACAAATTGAAGGTACAGATTCTGAAACTGTTGTTGTTTCTATTTCAGGTCAAGATAAATTAACTGCTGGTGATATTGGTAAATATACCTCTGCATTTCAAGTGTTGAACTCAGATCATGTTATTTGTAATATGGAGCCAACTGTGAAATTGGAACTTGAATTAACAATCATCAAAGGAAGAGGATATATCCCTGCTGAAGAAAATAAATTAACAAGTGCACCTTTTGGTACTGTTTTTATCGATTCCATTTTTACCCCAATTAAAAATGTAAAGTATGCCATTGAAAATTTCAGGGTAGAGCAAAAAACAGATTATGAAAAGTTGGTAATGGATATTAGTACCGACGGATCTATTCATCCAAAAGATGCGCTGAAAGAGGCGGCTAAAATTTTGATACATCATTTCATGCTATTCTCAGATGAGAGAATTACTTTAGATAGTGAAGTTAAAGCCGAAACTGAGGAGTTTGATGAGACTTCATTGCACATGAGACAGTTACTTAAAACCAAATTGGTTGATATGGATTTGTCTGTTCGAGCATTGAATTGTCTTAAGGCGGCTGATGTTGAGACACTTGGTGATTTGGTTTCTTATAACAAGAATGACTTGTTAAAGTTCAGGAATTTTGGTAAGAAATCTCTAACCGAATTAGAAGATTTAGTTGACAACAAAGGTCTTACTTTTGGAATGAATGTCGCTAAGTATAAATTAGACAAGGATTAAAAATTACTATACGAAATTACAATGAGACACGGTAATAAAGTAAATAACTTAGGTAGAAAGTCAGCACATAGAAAAGCTATGATGTCTAATATGGCTTGTTCCTTAATTGAACATAAGCGTATCAATACTACTGTTGCCAAAGCTAAAGCTTTGCGTGGATATGTTGAGTCCTTATTAACCAAATCCAAAACGGACTCCACACATTCTAGACGAACTGTTTTCAGTTATCTTCAAAACAAAGATATTGTAACAGAATTGTTTAGGGAAATTGCCCCGAAAATAGCTGAACGCAATGGAGGATATACAAGAATAATCAGAACAGGTTACAGATTAGGTGATAATGCTGAAATGTGTATGATTGAGTTGGTTGATTTCAATGAGCTATATTCAAACGAAAAAGCTAAGAAAACAACAAGACGTTCAAGACGTACTGGAGGTGGTAAAAAAGAAAATGAAGCAGTAACTGAAGCCGTTGTAGAATCAACTGAAGAGATTTCGGTAGAAGAAAGTAATGAATCAAATGAAAATGTTCAAGATTCAGATACTAACGCAGAAGCTCCTTCAGACGAGGTTAGTTCAGATGAATCTGATGAAAACATTGAGGATTCAACTGAGGAAAAAACAGAAGAATAATTGATTTTTTTTGAATTTTATTACAAGGGTGACATTTCGTCGCCCTTTTTTATTTTTTCAAATTGAAATCCTAAATTTGCATAAATTTATAATTAATGGAAAGTCGTAATCCGGCATTATTGGTTCTTGAAGATGGTACCGTTTTTAATGGGGTAGCTATTGGTAAAATTGGAACAACTACAGGGGAAATTGCTTTTAATACTGGAATGACTGGTTATCAAGAAGTTTTTACTGACCCCTCCTATTTGGGACAAATTCTTATCATGACAACGGCCCACATTGGTAATTATGGAGTTCACAATAAAGAAGTAGAATCTGAAGGTATTAAGATTTCTGGGATGGTTATTAAAAAATTTTCTGAAACATTTTCAAGACCTTCATCCTCTGGTTCACTCGAGGAATTAATGATTTCAAGCAACACAGTTGGTATTGCTGATATAGACACGCGCGCATTGGTTAGACATATTAGAAATAGGGGTGCAATGAATGCAGTAATTTCTTCAGAAATATTGATGGTTGAGGAATTGAAAAAAATTCTGGAAGTAACTCCTTCTATGGCCGGTTTGGAATTGTCTTCCAAAGTAACATGCAATGAAGCTCATCTTGAAGGTTTTGAAGATGCTGAATTTAAGGTTGCTTTGCTAGATTTTGGTGTTAAGAAGAACATTATACGTTGCTTGGTTGAAAGAAATTGTCTAGTAAAGGTTTTTCCTATGCATTCTTCTTTTGAAGAATTAAATGCGTTTAATCCTGATGGATTTATGCTGTCAAATGGTCCAGGTGATCCGTCAGCAATGCCAAAATCGATTGAATTAGTGAAAAAAATTGTTGAAACTGGGAAACCGATTTTCGGAATTTGTTTGGGACATCAAATTTTAGGATTGAGCCAAGGTCTGTCAACTGAAAAAATGTTTAATGGTCATAGAGGAATTAATCATCCGATTATGAATTTAAAAACAGGAAAAGGTGAAATTACCTCACAAAATCATGGCTTTGTCATTTCGAAAGAAAGTATAATGGATAACCCAAATATTATTGTTACACATAAACATCTTAATGATGATACAATTGCGGGAATTGAATTAAAGAATAAACCGGCATTCTCAGTTCAGTACCACCCTGAAGCATCAGCTGGCCCTCATGATTCCCGTTATCTTTTTGATCAGTTTATTGACAACATGAAAAATTATAAAAAATGAGCACAATAATTAAAGTTGTCGGACGACAAATTCTTGATTCTCGTGGAAATCCAACTGTTGAAGTTGATGTAATTACTAAAAATGGAATTGTTGGTAGAGCGGCAGTTCCTTCTGGTGCATCAACTGGAATTCATGAGGCTGTCGAGTTAAGAGATAACGACAGTAGTAAATATTTAGGCAAAGGGGTTCTTAAAGCTGTTAATTATGTCAATACGGCTATTAATGAATCCTTGCAAGGTATGGATGTTACCAACCAAAAGGCAATAGATACTTTACTTATAGACATTGATGGTACTGAAAATAAGTCTAATCTAGGAGCAAATGCAATTCTCGGAGTGTCTATGGCAGTTGCAAAAGCTGCGGCTCAAGAATCTGGATTAAGCTTGTACCGATACATCGGAGGCGTTGGTGCTGTAACACTTCCGGTTCCAATGATGAATATTTTAAATGGAGGTTCACACGCTGATAACTTAATTGATATACAAGAGTTTATGGTGATGCCTTTCGGAGCGTCCTCTTTTTCTGAAGGTTTACAATGGGGAACAGAAGTATTTCATCATTTGAAAAATGTTTTAAAAAAGAGAGGAATGTCAACAAATGTTGGCGATGAAGGTGGTTTTGCACCAAATTTAGGCTCTAACGAAGAAGCCATTCAGGTAGTCATTGAAGCAGTCGAAAAAGCTGGTTTTAAACCCGGGGAAGATATGTTTATTGCACTTGACGCTGCATCATCTGAATTTTATAATGCAGACACCCAGACGTATAAATTTCATTCTACGAATGAAGAGCGCAGTGCTGCCGAAATGGTTGATTTCTGGTCTACTTGGTGCAAAAAATATCCAATCATATCAATTGAAGATGGTCTTGCCGAAGATGATTGGAACGGTTGGAAAATGTTAACAGAGGTAATCGGACGAGACGTTCAGTTGGTTGGTGATGATCTTTTCGTTACCAATTCAAAGCGTCTATCCAGGGGTATCGAAGAAGGAATCGCAAATTCTATTCTTGTAAAGGTAAATCAAATTGGTACGATAACGGAAACCATTGAAGCAGTCCAATTGGCAACCAAAAACAATTACACTTCTGTTATGAGTCATCGAAGTGGAGAAACCGAAGATACTACCATTGCTGATTTAGCAGTTGCTTTAAATACTGGGCAAATAAAAACGGGTTCCGCTTCTAGAAGTGATAGAATGGCAAAATACAATCAGTTGTTAAGAATTGAAGAGGAATTGGGAGATTCAGCAATTTATCCGGGAAAAAGATTCAAATTTATTAAGTAGAATCTATTTTTTAAGGTCATTTTATATCATCATTTATATTATTTTTACAATGAATGAGGCAACTTTAATCAATTCTTGTCGTCTTCGAATTTAAATTAACTATACATGAAAACGCTTTTAATATTAACCTCAATTTTATTATCTATCACTTTCGCAACTGCTCAAAATGTAGCAACTGAAGAAGTTACCCTTTTTGCACAATGCATGATTGAATTGCAAGATCAAAATGAAATGGTTGCACTAGAGGCCGAAATGAGGCAAAATCCAAGTATCAAAGTTGTAAGATTGGATTACTATTCACAACGTGCGTTCATATTAACAAAAGATATTGATCAACTTTCAGAACAACAGTTCACTTCATGGTTTAATGCCTCATCCGATAAGGTAAGATGTATTCAAATTGGAACCTATGGTATCGATGCGATTAATCCTTACCCTTTTCCAGGTTGTGACAAACAATAAATAAAGGATGAAAAGATTATTTTTTACATTACTCCTTCTTTGTTCGGGTTTTGCTTTTTCTCAGCCTAATGATTGTTCCGAGGCTGTTCCTGGTTGTACTACACCTTCATTTCCAATTGCACCGAACAATCCAGCTACTAATGTAATTGATTTTACAGCGGGTAGCATATCCAATCCTTCAATCAATCCAGCTGGTTTCAATTCTGGATGTTTGTTAAGTGGTGAAACCAGTTCAACCTTCATTACAATTAATGTAATATCAAGTGGTACTCTGGCCTGGTCAATTATTGGACCTAGCGGTGGATGTTTTGATTGGATCATGTGGCCCATGCCGAATGCCTCACTTGCTCAAACTTGCGCAGGAGTTAATGGTAATACCCTACCTCCTGTTGCTTGTAATTGGAATGGTACCTGTAACGGAAATACCGGCATGGCTCCCCCGGGGCAATTGCCTCCAAATGGCTCACCTACGAGTTATCAAAATCCGTTACCTGTTACAGCTGGTCAATCCTACTTGCTTTGTTTATCCAATTATAGTGGTACAAGTCAAAATGTAAATTTAAATTTTTTCGGGACCGCTGGTGTTTCATGCAATGTTTCTGCAGCAGATCAGACAATTTGTTTAGGTAATTCCGCAAATGTTACAATTGCCACACCGGGATTGACTTCACCTCAGTTCACGTGGTTGGTTACCACAGGTGTTTCTAACACCACGGCTGGGACAAACGTTACCGTTACACCTACAGTTACAACAACGTATCAAGTTCAAGTTTATCAGCCAGCTACTGCTCAGGCATCTGCATTTACAGATACCGCTGTTTTTACCATTACTGTAATTCCACCTCCCACACCAAACGCTGGTATTGATGATACTGTGTGCCTTGGGCAACCAATTTACTTAAATGGTACTATAAGTAATCCTGCAAATACACCTTCATGGCAATTTATTACAACAGGAATCACACCTACACCAACTGTTACTTTCGCACCCAATTTTAATTCCCTAACCCCAACAGTTACTGTTAATCAACCAGGGTTGTATCAGTTTGTTTTACGTGAAAACAGTACACTTTGTGGTATATATCGTGATACTGTTCGGGTGTTGGTGGCTCAAATTAATCAAACTGTATCGAGTTTGAGCCCTTCTTGTGCCGGACTTTCCGATGGAACTATTCTCATTGACAGTCCGTTGGCTGATGAATACAGTTTTGACAACGGAATTACTTGGCAAGTGGACTCCTTTGCAGTTGGCTTTGCCGCGGGAACTTATTCGGTTTGTTCCCGAAATAATTTAGGTTGTCAAACTTGTTCCAATGTCACAGTTACTGATCCAGCTCCGGTCCTAATTAATGTAAGCAATGATACACTTATTTGTGAGAACGGCACTGCTACATTAATTGCCAGTGCGACAGGAGGAACATCCTACAATTTCATTTGGGATCATACTACCAATACGGCCGCAACCCAACTTGTCAATCCGGGTTCGAATACAACCTATACGGTTATTGCAGAAAATCAGAATGGATGCCAGTCGCTACCAGCAACAATAGATGTGTCTGTGAGGCCTCCAATAAGTGGTACAATTTCTCCTGATGTGACTATTTGTCCTGGATACCCCACAATTCTTAATGCAACAGCAAGCGATGGAATTGGAGTGCCATTTACTTTTACTTGGAGCACTGGTGCTACTGGCAATGGTTCTATTCACTCGACTAGTGTAAATCCGCCAGCAACTAGTTTAATATCAGTTACCATTGAAGACCAATGTGAGTCTACACCTTTGGTGTTATCGACTAATGTAATTTTAGCGCCATTGCCGGTTCCTCAAATTGGTATTAATGTAAACAATTTGTGCGAACCAGCGGTTTATGAGCTTTATAATTTGACCAATCCCGCGCTTTCTGAGTTCGTGTATTGGGAATTATCGAATGATCAAATTTTTATCAATCAAGATACCATAACAACCGCAGCTTTAATGGCAGGTAATTATGATGTTCAATTGGTTGTAACCAGTCCGTTTGGATGTATTGATTCAACAACATTTTACAGTTACATTACCGTTCAACCAAAGCCAACAGCAGACTTCAATCATAGTCCAAATCCTGTTATGATGTTCAATACGCAGGTTCAGTTGACAAATTATTCTCAAAATGCTGACTCATACGAATGGTTTATTGATGGAGGAAGTCCGTCATACTCTCAGTTAAAACATGTTCAAACCATGTTCCCAGATGGTGTTACAGGAGATTACATTGTTATGTTAATTGCAACTTCGGATTTTGGATGTTCAGACACGGTTGAAAAAGTTGTTATCGTACTGCCGGAAATTATTCTTTATGCTCCGAATACCTTCACACCAGATGACGATGAGCATAACCAGAGTTGGGGGATATATATAGAAGGAGTAGATATTTATGGGTTTAATTTGTTAATTTTCAACCGTTGGGGCGAGATAATTTGGGAAACCAATGATCCTTATGCTAAATGGGATGGAACATACAATGGAAATCCGGTTCAACAAGGTACATATAATTGGACTATGTCGGTTAAGGATTTAATTAATGATGCCAAATACGAGTATCAAGGTTATATCAATTTGTTGAGATAAGATAATTTCGTCAATCCAACTTCAAACTTTATTTTTTGTATCAAACCATTTGGTCTTGCTATTGTTTAACTTTGTAAATCAAAGTAACGCAATATGTCAGATTTTAAAACGGAAGTTATTGAGGGTGTGCCTAGCAGTATTCCTACAAAAAAGCCTTATGACCTTACAGTAAATCATGCACCGAATCGCAAACAGATACTGAATACTGAGGAAAAACATTTAGCATTACGAAATGCCTTACGTTATTTTCCAAGTGAGCAACACGAGGAACTTATAACTGATTTTAGTGAAGAGCTGGAAACTTATGGCCGTATATATATGTACAGGTACCGACCAAATTATCAGATGTATGCTAGGTCAATAGATGAATATCCTGGACAATCAACACAAGCAAAGTCGATTATGATGATGATTCAAAATAATCTTGACCCTGCAGTTGCTCAGCATCCACATGAACTCATTACCTATGGTGGAAATGGTGCAGTATTCCAAAATTGGATACAATATCGAATTACAATGAAGTATTTGTCAGAAATGACAGATGAACAAACTTTGGTAATGTACTCAGGACATCCATTGGGATTGTTTCCTTCACACAAAGAAGCACCTAGAGTGGTTGTGACAAATGGAATGATGATTCCAAATTATTCGAAGCCAGATGATTGGGAAAAGTTTAATGCTCTGGGAGTAACTCAATACGGACAAATGACTGCAGGGTCGTACATGTATATCGGTCCTCAAGGAATTGTGCATGGTACGACAATAACTGTAATGAATGCAGCGCGTAGGATTTCAAAGAATAACGAGGGTATCGCTGGAAAGCTTTTTTTAACAGCTGGTTTAGGTGGAATGTCAGGAGCCCAACCAAAAGCTGGAAATATTGCAGGATGTATTTCGGTGACGGCAGAGGTAAATCCTAAAGCGGTTCATACCAGACATTCCCAAGGTTGGGTGGATGAAGTAATTGATGATTTGAATAAACTTTGTGAAAGGGTTAGGGGTGCTAAAGAAAATAAAGAAGTTGTTTCTATCGCTTTTTTAGGCAATATTGTAGATGTATGGAAGAAATTTTACGATGAGAATATTTTTGTCGAATTAGGTTCTGATCAAACTTCGTTGCACAATCCTTGGGCTGGGGGTTATTATCCAATAGGATACAATTTTGAGGAATCCAACGAATTGATGTCAAAAGATCCTGAAAAGTTTAAAGTTGCAGTGCAGGAGACACTTCGGATTCATGCCGAATATATTAATTTACACTCAGAGCGTGGTACCTACTTTTTCGATTATGGTAATGCTTTCCTTTTAGAAGCATCTCGAGCTGGTGCAGATATCATGGCAAAAAATGGTGTTGATTTTAAATATCCATCATATGTGCAAGATATTTTAGGACCAATGTGTTTTGATTACGGTTTTGGTCCCTTTCGTTGGGTTTGTGCATCAGGAAAAGAATCTGATTTGGATCAAACAGATGAAATAGCACTTCATGTGCTGGAGACAATGCTTGTAGAAAGTCCAGAGGAAATTAAACAGCAGATGCTTGATAACATTCAATGGATAAAAGGCGCCAGGCAAAACAAACTTGTTGTTGGCTCAAAGGCTCGAATTCTTTATGCTGATGCAGAGGGAAGAATGCGAATTGCTAAAGCTTTTAATGATGCTATTAGAGAGCATAAAATCGGTCCAATTGTTCTAGGAAGAGACCATCATGATGTCTCTGGTACGGATTCCCCCTACAGAGAAACTTCTAATATTTATGATGGTTCTAGATTTACGGCAGATATGGCCATTCAAAATGTCATTGGCGACAGTTTCAGAGGTGCAACCTGGGTATCAATTCATAATGGAGGCGGAGTAGGATGGGGAGAAGTTATCAATGGAGGTTTTGGAATGCTCTTAGATGGCAGTCAAGAAAGTGAAAGTAGACTGAAAATGATGTTGCATTGGGATGTGAATAATGGAATAGCAAGAAGAAATTGGGCAAGAAATGAAGGATCGGTATTCGCTATTAAAAGAGCTATGGAACAAGAGCCTTTATTAAAAGTAACCGTTCCAGAACTGGTAGATGATAAACTATTTCAAAAAGTGAACTTGTAAGTATTACAATTCCATAAACTCCTGCTTAGCAGTATAGTATAAATGCCCTCGTGCATTAGAAAAACCCATTTCTTGAAGTGTCTTCATATAGTTATTTACTTGCTTCTTATCATTTTCATTGGGTAATCCAGTTTTGAAATCAACAATCGCAATTTCATCAGTTTTGATTACAATCTTATCAGGCCTTATGGTTGTTTTATCATCAACAATAATTTCTTGCTCACTCAATATAGAGACAGCTCCATCAATGATTTTTAAATAATAATCTGACTCAAACATTTGTGTAATTTGTTCTTTAATTGGGTTATAAAAGTCAGTTTCTATTTCACCTCTTAAATTCAAGTCTATCAAAATGCTATCAATTTCATCTGTTTTATTAATGCTAGATACTGCTAAATGGAATTGATTACCGTATCTTCTTTCTTTAGTTAACTCATCGTTTTCTGCTACACTATTTTGCTCTTTTATTGCAATTTCCGGAAACCAAAGTTTTGAACCCAGTTTTTTAGGAATAAAAAATTCCGGAGTTTTATTTTCATGTTCTTTCACGAATGGAACCCTTTCGCCACATTCTATTGATATAGCTTCATCTTCGCCATTTATACTATTTTCCAGATTTTTAAAAGTTTTATGAATTATCGATCCAAGCCTGCTTTTTGAGAAATGATTCGTAATGTATAATCTTTTTTCAGCTCTTGTAAATGCAACATAACATAGATTCAACTTGTCTAAAAAAACTTGCGAGGATTCTTTATTTTGTTGATCCTTGATGCTTGCAATTGGACTCTCTTTTTTTAGTGTTGTATAAATCACATAATCATCAGATTCTACTAAAAATTTAGCCCGACTTTTAATTTCTGTATCATAATCAACATCCGGAAGAATAACTACAGGAAATTCCAAACCTTTAGACTTGTGTACCGTCATCATTTTAATAGCATCTTTGCTTTCCGGTATTTGAATGGCCAATTTACCTTTCTGCTCATTATAATATTCTATCAATTCCTTTAAATCAGGACCTTTCTTAATTTCAAATTCATGAACAAAATCAGCAAAATGATGAAGATATGGGTTGTCCAATTCTTCCCAACCCATCATTGAATAAAATGCGATAAGCAAATGATAAAGGGTTTCATAATCTGTAAAAAATGCATCACGGGATTTGAAATGCTCGTTCAGGAATGCGATTTCGTTAAATTCACTATACTCAGTTCCGTCAGCTTTTTTATTACTCGTGAAATAGCTTCTATAGTTAAGAATATCATTTTGTTTATTTATACGAAAAAATATTTCAGCAAAGCGTTTGATTTCATGTTTTGAGGATGGGTTCAGTCTTCTTTTGAGATAACTTAAGGAAAGTCTTACGCATAAATCAGAATGCACCAGCAGTGAATCATTCGAAACAATTTTGTACCCTTTTTGATTTAATGCGATTGCCCACTGACTTGTTTTTTTATTCGTTTCACCCAAAATACATATATCTGCAGGTTCAAACCCATCTGATAAGCATTCCTCAATTTGGGAGACTATATTTTCTATGGTATTTTCAAGTTCTACTTTTTTAACTTTTTGCGATTGTATTTTAACAAAACCCTTATGTTTTTTTTCGGGTGTTTGATGAATGGAATCGTAAAATTCACGCTGTGAATCAGACAGGTTCGTTTTAATTTCCTTGAAAAAACGATTGTTGAACGCTACAATTTCCGAAGCAGAACGCCAATTTCCAGTTAACGGGATTGATTTACCCATTTTTTCGAAATAATCAGAAAATTCCTGAATTTCAGCACTGTTCTCGGGATTATAAATTTTGGGTAAGGCTACGAATTGTTCCGCCAGTCCGTTTTTAAAGCGATAAATCGATTGCTTCGGATCGCCAACAATTAAATTTTTGTTATTAGAGCTTATTGATTCTCTAATCAATGGAACCATGTTTAACCATTGCAGCCGTGATGTGTCCTGAAATTCATCCAGCAAGAAATGTTTGAACCTTGTGCCCAATCGCTCGTAAATAAATGGAGCCGATTCATTCCTAACCAATTTTGAAATCAATTTATTGAATTCAGAAATTCTTAATAATTGTTCTTCTTTTTTTATACGATCTATCGCCACTGCCATATGTTGCAGTAAAGCCATATTGAAAAAGTTTTTGATGTATGTTTTTTTAAGAAAATAATTTTCCCTAATACTTTTGTGGTATACATCAAGTACCCTCAATGATGCTTTAAGTTGCTCAGGAAATACTTTATTTGATGGTGTTTCGTCTTCAAAATTTTTTCTAATCGTAGGTGAAAAAATGGTGTCATCAATGTCTTTGTAAGAGTTCAAACGCTCGATTGCCTTTGACATATTTGAACCTTGCGGAAGTTTTTTTGAATCTAAATTCATTGAAATGTAAAGATTATAGGTTTCCTTACATTTACCAATAAAAGCATCCTTTACAATTGATAATTCATGTTTTAAAAATTTATAAGTTTCTTTGGAAAAGTCTATTTTCAATAACTTTTCAATTAGCTCTTGATCCTTCTCTTTATTCAGAATATTCCCGAATGTAATGAGCTGATTTCTGAAGTTCCATTTTTCTCCATCCTCTAGATTTTGTTTGGCATATTCGAAAACAAGGTTGGTTAATTCTTTTTTAGTTTGTTTACCCAAATCATTAAGCATGGTATCCACAACATGTTCAATTATATCTGCTTCGTTAAGTACCACCTCAAAGTCATTTGGCAAGTCCAAATCGCGGCTAAAAGATCGTATCAATCTTAAGTTGAATTTGTCAATGGTTAAAACGAAAAAATCCTCATAATTGTGTAAGATTTTAAATAAAATCTTTTTACACTTCAAGGCAACTTCTTCTTTTGTTAATCCTAATTTTTCACCTAATTTTTCCGCATACTTTATTGAATCCTCCTTATATTTTTCAGGATAACTTAACTTGTCAAGTGTTTCAATTATTCTTATTTTCATTTCCAATGCAGCCTTATTGGTAAAGGTCATTGCAATTATTTTAGAAAAGGTTTGAATGTCTTCCTTCAGAATAAGTAACAAGTAGGTTTCGACCAAGGTGAAAGTTTTACCACTTCCGGCAGATGCATTAAAAACTGTTAAAGGTCGAACATTTTCGGATTCAGACATGTTTTAAGATTAAATTGATGATGAATTAAAGTTAACAATAAGATTCAGATTCATTATATTTGTTATTATGACAAGATACGCCCAATATATCTTTTTTATTGCAGTATTGTTTTTGTTTGCTTGCAATGACGATGAAGTTACTCCTCCACCTTCGGAACAAACCTCTTTAAATATTACTTTGCAACCTTATTTTGGAACAAGTGCGCTTCAATTGGATCAAATTTTCACCACCCAAGAAGGTTATGATATCCAATTTACAGAATTGAAATGCTACTTTTCATCTTTTACCGGAACATCAAAGCCATTATTCGATGCAGCACTTTTTGATTACAGGGAAAGTGGCACAGCAGTTTTTAATGGTTATGGAAATCCAGATGATTATAAAAGTTTGACAGGCTTACTAGGCGTAGATTCAGCATATAATCATGATGATCCTTCGGCATTTCCTAATGACAATCCACTCAATATTATGATAGCGAATGACATGCATTGGGATTGGAATCCTGGATACATATTCTTGAAAGTGGAAGCCAAGGTTGATACTTTAAATGATGGCATGCCGAACTTTAATCATTTCGTTATTTTCCATGTGGGTTCGGATGCCATTACACAAAATTTGAGTTTCAATAATTTAACTTGGAATCCATCTGGACAAAATACATATACGTTACCTCTAAAATTGGATATGAAAACCTTTTTAAATAATGGAGTTACTTCATTTGATCTTAAAAATGAATTTACGTCACACAATATGCCAGGACAAGAAGACATTAGTTTGAAAGTTATACAACATTTAAAACAAGCAATCAGCCCGCTTTAGAAATGAAATATTTATTACTCATATTCTTAGTTTTATCTGTTCTTATCGCATGTAGGAAGGAGAAGGTGGATTATTCTCAAACGCCTTATACTTTAGATATTCCGTCTCATTTTCCAGACATGGCAATCCCTGATGATAATCCTATGACGGTTGAAGGAGTTGAGTTGGGGCGAAAACTTTTTTATGAGGAAATGTTAAGTGGAGACAACACCATATCATGTGCTAGTTGCCATTCTCCTCAGCATGCTTTTACTGATCCCAACAAATATTCAACAGGTATTGATGGTATTCAGGGCACTCGAAATTCAATGGCCTTAATCAATTTAGGTTGGCAAACCTCTTATTTTTGGGACGGTAGATCCAAAACCTTGGAAGAACAAATTTTAGAGCCCGTTCCAAATCCAATTGAAATGCACCAATCATGGAAGGACGCTGTAAACAAGTTAAATAGTAGCTCTAATTATCGCAATATGTTTTTTAAGGCATTTGGTGAAACTGGAATCGATTCCACTAAAGTCGCAAAAGCTATTGCTCAATTTTTGAGAACTATGATTTCTGGTACGTCTAAATATGATGTGATGTACAAATATGAGTTCAGTATGCCTATGAGCTCCTATGAACAGCAAATTTTGGGTCAAGTTACGCCTGAAGAATGGGCAGGATACGATCTATTCAAGAGTCTTAATGGTGCTGATTGTTTTCATTGTCACAAAGGTGCTATGATGCATGTAAATAAGTTCAGCAATAATGGACTAGATGCAGCATTTACGGATTTAGGTCGTGGGGCCATAACTGGAAATCCAGATGATAATGGTAAGTTTAAAATACCAACTTTGAGAAATATAGCTTTAACAGCGCCTTACATGCACGACGGCAGATTTGCAACTTTGGATGAGGTTATAGAACATTATTCTTCCGGAATTCATATGAGTTCAACGATTGACCCATTGATTGAATATGCCAATGAAGGCGGAGTCCATCTCGATGCCACCGAAAAAGATTTACTCAAAAAGTTCCTGCATACCCTTACAGACTATAATTTTGTAAACAATCCAAATTTTCAAGATCCTGATTGATTTTTGCTAATACCCAATTACAATGATTGATGAAAGACGGTTGACCACCGAAGAAAAAGCACTTCAAATAAATTTAACAGCAGATATTTACGGGTGTTTTGCAGAAATTGGAGCCGGTCAAGAAGTTGCTGCCAATTTTTTCAAAGCTGGAGGTAGCTCTGGGACCATTGCATACACGCAATCAGCATACGACATGAAAGTCTCTGATGCAATGTACGGTGAGGCTTCGCGATACGTATGTGAGGAGCGCTTAATGACAATGCTCGATACTGAATATCAAACATTAAAATTTAGATTGCCCAATAAATATAAAGAATCGCGGTTCTTTGCGTTTTGTAATACTGTAGAGTCTTTAAATTACCATAAATCCAATCAGGGGCAGGGTTGGGTAGGTATTCGTTTTCAAAAGTCCCTTTCGGCAGAGCCAAATGATGTCATTCTGCATATTAAAATGCATGACAATAGCAATAAGGCACAACAGGATGCTATTGGTATTTTAGGAGTTAATCTCATTCATGCATGTTATTTTCACTCGGATGACATGGACGATTTTTTAAACTTTCTTACGCATCGTTTGCCTAGAGAAAGAATGGAAATAGATATGTTGCGGTTCTCTGGTCCTGATTTTGAACATATGGACAATCGTGTATTGGCCTTAAATCTCGTAAAAAGAGGAATTACAGACGCGACAATGTTCGACTTGATTGGAAATGTGCTTCAACCTGCAACCGCTTTATATAAAAAGAATGTTTTGTTAATGAGAGGTCGTTTCAGACCTGTTACCAAGGTTCATATCGATATGATTGAGCAAGGAAAAAAACAATTCTTAAAAGAAAAAGATGTTAACGAGGAAAATATCGCTGTCATTTTTGAATTAACGCTAAAAGATTTAACCGCTGACGGAAAAATTTCTGACAAAGATTTTTTAGATAGGGCAGATTTATTAGGTTCGCTTGGTTACACCGTAATGATTTCCAATTATTTGAAACATTACAAAATGGTGGATTACTTGGCCACGATTGCCAAAGGCAAGAAGTTAGGCCTAATTGTAGGCGTTTATAATCTGTACACGATTTTCGATGACCGTTATTATGATAACCTTGCAGGAGGACTTTTGGAAGCATTTGGAAGAGGTTTCGGGCACAATGTAAAATTGTATGTTTATCCTGCAATAGATGTAGAAACGGGAGAATTAATAACACTTGATAATATTCAAATCGCTTCTCACCTAAGAGGCCTAGTCACCTATCTTAAAGACAATGGAAAATTAGACAAGATTAGCGAGTTTGATAGAGCGCTTTTGCATATAATGTCTGATGATGTATTGATGAAAATTAAAGCATCTTCTACAAGCTGGGAAGAAGATGTGCCTTATGAAGTGGTAAAAGCTATCAAGTTTTTTGAGTTGTTTGGATACCAACCAAAAGTCTCTCAATAAGGTTTTATGCCGCACATTAAAAATGCACTTATTCGTTACAGGATTATAGACCGTTGTCTTCGCAATAAATACAGGCCATTTCCAACAAAACAAGACCTCAGGGAAGCCTGTGAGGAAGCGCTATTTGGTTCAACTTATGGCGATAATATTTGTGATTCAACTATTGAGAAGGATATGTTTGCCATGAAAATGGAACATGATGCACCCATTAAGTACAGCAAAAAAAATGGAGGCTATTTTTACGAAGATCCCGATTTTTCAATTAACGATATTCCGCTCACAGATGATGATTTAAGTGCTATCAAATTCGCTTTGTCAACATTGATGCAATTCCGAGAAGTTGAAATGTTTAAGCAATTTGGAAGTGCTATGGATAAAATTGTTGATCGTGTTTCGATTAGTTCGGCTTCCGAAGGAGATGATGTCAGCAAATATGTACAATTCGAAACGGCGATTTCACTTGGAGGAAACGAGTTCTTAACTCCATTATTGGATGCCATTAGAAACAAATTTAATGTAACGTTCAATTATAGTAGTTTTATTTCCGGAAAAGGTAAATTAAGGTCATGTCTTCCACTTTTGCTCAAAGAATACAGAAACCGTTGGTACCTGATTTCATTCGATAACGATAAAGAGGCAATTATAACTTACGCGCTTGATCGCATGTCAGATTTAAAGATTACAACCGATGTTAATCAACGAATACTTGATTTTGACGCCGACGCTTATTTTAAGTATGTAATCGGAATTTCTGTCGATAACAAAAGTAAAGCTGAAAATGTCATATTAAAAGCGGATCATGTTGCTGCCAAATATTTGCAAAGTCAGCCGCTTCATTTTTCACAGAAAATTATCGAAGAAAAAAGCGAGTATTCGACTATAACTTTGGAGGTAATGATTTCTGAAGAACTTATAAGGTTTTTGCTTTCATTTGCTGGAGAAATCGAAATTGTTTCCCCGAATTCTTTAAGAAGCACAATTTTAGAACGTATAACGAAAATGCAGAAACTGCATAAAGATTAAGATATAAGCCATTGATTGATTGATTGACGAACGAACGAACTTTGAAAAAATGCAGACTATATTGTACATTCGTATTTTACTTTAAAATCTGAAAAGAAATGTTTAATACTATAGAAATAGACAGAAATAATTTGACTATAATGGGAATTAAGTTTTCAGACTTAAAAACACTTGAAAGTACAGCAAATGCTTTAGGGAGTAATATGTTTGAAGGATTTAATCCGACACCTAAAGGAATCGAAATAATTAGAGATTATGTGACTGGTAAAATTTCATTAAGTGAATTAGTCATTTTTGCAAAACAAAAAGCATATGTCTAATTAATATAAATATGTTGACCCTGAGAATTCATATATAGACCCAAAATCAGGACTTTTAAAGAATCTTCAAGATATTACAGAATATGAAGTTTTACTTTTTGTCGAAAGTAGTGCTGTAACTAAAAGACTTAAAGAACTTTTTGAAAATCCAATTAAAATAAAAGGAGTTGAAAGTCTTTTATCAATCCACAAACACTTATTTCAGGATATTTATGCTTGGGCAGGACAAAAACGAACGGTAGAAATAAGTAAAGACGGTAAACAATTTTTTCCTACCACCCATTTTGACAATGCCTTAAGATATATCGATCAATTAATTATTGAATACAATGAAATTTCGTAACAGAATCGTGTTCAAGTTTCAGGAAAATTGGCGGAAATATTATACAATGTAAATTACTTACATCTTTTTAGAGAAGGTAACGGACGAACACAACGGGAATTTTTAAGATTATTAGCAAATGAAAAAGGTTTGACTTTAAATCTAAATCCACCTGACAATAAAAATATTTACGAAAGATATATGAAAGGTACTATTGAGAGTGACCTTCAAACATTGACTCAGCTTATTTTTGAATTAATAAATTAGAAATAAAAAAACGGCTTATAACAGCACCTATGCGACCATGGGCGAAACAACCAAAACCTTTTAGACTGCGGATGAATAGCAGCAAAAAGTTTTTACTCCTCAATTTTTTGAAAAGGTCCAATTTCATCAAGAAAGTCCTCCAATCTTTTGTCGCTAAATGGAGCACTAAGAATCATAAACTGACATTTCGGTAAACTTTCAGTAATTCGTTTTAAGTGCATGCCATTGCCGTTTTTAAATTGTTGAATGGCATCGTCAAGTATGAACATTTTCAATTGGCTAACATTATAGCCGTTTTGAATGTATAATTCATATAACCGTTTTGGAGTTCCTACAATTATTTCAGTTCCATCAAATAAATCGTTACGTTGTTTAAGCATGTTTCCTTTATCATGCACCAAATCCACAGTCAGGTCTAAATGAAAAGTACATGCTTTCAAAGCATCATAAATGTTTTGCGCTTTGTCATTGGAAGCGCAGCTAATTATTGCTCTAGGAGATCCTTCTCCCGGAACTTTTATTTTTTCTAAAACACTGTATAAAATTGCTGTAGATTTTCCGCAACCTTCGCTCCCTTCTGCTAAAATATTTCTCCCGGATTTCATTACATCCAGGATGCGTTCCTGAAAGTGATTTATTTTATTAAATCCTTTGTCTTGAAGAATTTCTGCCAATTCAGGTCGAATTTTATTCCAACTCATGATTCAAGTTTTTTGTTGTTTTTATGACGATCCTTGTCGCGATTGGTTTTTTTATTCAAGTTTTTCATTAGAGCCTCTTCAAGATTAATTCCCGTTTGATTGGCAAGACAAAGGAGCACAAAAAGCACATCAGCCATTTCATCACCTAAATCTTTATTTTTATCCGATTCTTTTTCACTTTGTTCACCATATCGCCTCGCGATGATACGAGCAACTTCTCCAACCTCCTCCGTTAAAATCGCCATATTCGTTAATTCGTTGAAATAACGAACTCCATGTTCTTTAATCCAATTGTCCACCAACTGTTGGGCTTCGGCTAAACCAAGTTGAGTTTTCTCTGTCATTTTATTCTTTTCTTTTAGAATCAATAATTATCGTTACAGGTCCATCATTAATCAGTTTTACTTTCATATCGGCTCCAAATCGCCCTGTTTGAACCTCACATTTACCTAAATCGATAAGTTGTTTAATAAAATATTCATAAAGGGGTATTGCGATTTCAGGTCTCGCAGCAGCAATAAAGCTGGGACGATTGCCTTTTTTTGTTGAAGCATGCAACGTGAACTGACTTATAACCAAAAAACTTCCGTTAACCTCTTTGATAGCGAGATTCATCTTTCCATTTTCATCACCAAAGATTCTAAGCGAAATCAGTTTTTGAATGAGATAGTCTGCATCGTCTTTATCGTCTTCATGCTCAACACCAAGAAGCACCAATAAACCATTTGAAATTGATCCAACAATTTCATTGTCTATTTGAACCGATGCTTCACTTACACGTTGGATGACAGCTCTCATTATTCGTATATTGATCGTCGGTAAATATCATTGGGATCTTCAGTCATTAGCTGCAAATAGGTATTGTATCGAGAAAGCGCAAGCTCACCTTTTTCTAAAGCGTCTTTGACCACACATTTTGGTTCATTCAAATGTAAACAATTATGAAATTTACATTCACCTAATAATTCACGCATTTCGGGAAAATAATGTGGGATATTCTCACGTTCTAAATCCACAACCCCAAATGCTCTTATTCCTGGAGTATCGATAATAAACCCTCCGTTTTTTAGGCGGTGCATTTCTGCAAAGGTTGTGGTGTGCTGACCTTGATCATGCGCCATGGAAAGCTCACCAGTTTCTAATTCGAGATTGGGATCCAACGAATTACACAAGGTGCTTTTTCCTACGCCGCTATGGCCCGAAATCATGACTTGTTGATTTTTAATTTCCGCTTGTAATAGGCCAATATTGATTCCCTGTTCTGCACTTATTTTAATACTCGGATAGCCAATTTTCGCATACAAATCAATCAAAGCGTCTATTTCTTCAAGTTCGCTTGAGTTGTAAATATCAATCTTATTGAAAATCAATGTTGTTGGAATTCTAAAAGATTCAGCGGCTACTAAAAAGCGATCAATGAAGGCCAATTGCGTTACAGGTGATTTCAAAGTAATCAACAAATACGCACGATCCACATTAGCTGCAAGAATTTGCATTTGCTTACTTAGGTTGGTCGATTTTCTGACAATGTAATTCTTTCTTGGTAAAAAATCTTCTATAACAAATTCTTCTTCCAATGAATTGTCTTTGTTCAATTTCACTACATCACCAACTGCTATTGGATTGGTTGTTCTCAAACCTTGCAATCTAATTTTTCCACGGATACGGCATTTTACAACAGCTTCATCAGAAGTTAAAACGGTATACCATTTCCCAGTTGATTTTAATACGATGCCAGTCATATGTGCAAAAATACGGGGAATTCCATTAATTTTGAATAAGATAATTCACATTATCCATTGGATTATTCAGCGAGGTATTGTCGTTGAAAAGCCAAGATTTTAAAGTATTTTTGTTTTCCAATCGTTAAAAATGTCAATAGAGGTAAAGAACTTAGTGAAGTATTACGGCAACCAAGCAGCAGTAAACGACATCTCATTCTCGATTAAAAAAGGCGAAATAGTTGGATTTCTTGGGCCTAATGGTGCTGGGAAATCAACAACTATGAAGATTATAACAGGATTCATTCCTTCAAGTTCTGGAACAGTGAACGTGTGTAATCTGCCAGTTGATGTTGACAGTATGGATACCCGTCAAAAAATTGGATATTTACCTGAACATAATCCGCTTTATTTGGATATGTATGTCAGAGAATACCTCGAATTTGTCGGAAAAATATACAAAATACCCAACTTGAACGACCGTGTGAAAAACATGGTTAAAGCTGTGGGTTTAGAAGTAGAGCAAAATAAAAAGGTCGGTCAACTTTCTAAGGGTTACAGACAAAGATTGGGATTGGCAGCTGCAATCATTCACGATCCTGAAGTGCTTATTTTAGATGAGCCAACCTCAGGTCTAGACCCCAACCAACTTGTTGGAATTAGAGATTTGATAAAAGAAATAGGAAAATCAAAAACAGTATTGCTATCTACACATATTATGCAGGAAGTAGAGGCAATATGTGATCGCGTAATCATCATCAATCGTGGAAAAATTGTTGCTGATGACAAGGCCGGAAACCTTCAGTTAAATTCAGCAAAGCAAACTGTATATGTTGAATTTGATGGAAAAATAACCAAGTCTCAATTGGGTAAAATCGCCGCTGTTAGCAAAATTGAAACCGTTGGTGATGGATGGTTATTGGAAGGTCAGGATGGAAATGATTTAAGAAAAGAGGTTGCTCAATATGCAAGGGATAATGGACTTTTGATTCTAACCATGCGCATTGAAGAACGGTCGTTGGAAGAAGTCTTTAAAGAATTAACAAAATAAAATGCCAGAAAAATTTATTGATGAATTGAAATGGAGGGGAATGGTGCACGACATCATGCCTGGGACAGAAGACGTATTAAATCGTGAAGTTTGCAGTGGATATATTGGGTTTGATCCAACTGCAGATTCATTACATGTAGGTCATTTGGTTCAAATCATGACTTTAGTTCATTTTCAGCGTTCTGGGCATAAACCTATTGTTCTTGTCGGAGGAGCCACTGGTATGGTTGGAGATCCCTCAGGAAAGTCTAAAGAACGAAATTTGTTGGACAAAGCAACTTTAGAGCACAATGTTTCTTGCGTTAAAAAACAACTGGAACAGTTTTTAGATTTTAAAGATACTCAGACAGGTGCTGAAATGGTTAATAATTACGATTGGTTCAAGGATATGCATTTTCTTGATTTCATTCGTGACGTGGGAAAACATATTTCCATCAGTTACATGATGTCTAAAGATTCCGTTAAATCACGTTTGGAAACAGGTTTGTCTTTTACGGAATTTACTTATCAATTGGTTCAAGGTTATGATTTTTATTATTTGAATCAAAACTATAATTGTGTACTTCAAATGGGAGGTTCGGACCAGTGGGGAAATATCGTTACAGGTACGGAATTGATTCGAAGAAAAGCAGGAGGTGAGGCATTTGCAGTCACAACACCGCTTATCAAGAAAGCAGATGGCACCAAATTCGGAAAAACTGAAGCAGGCAGCGTTTGGTTAGATCCTGAACGTACTTCACCGTATGAATTTTATCAATTTTGGTTGAATGCATCCGATGCTGATGCATCAAATTATGTTCGAATATTTACGCTGAAATCTCAAGATGAGATAATGAAACTAGAGGAAGAACATCAAGCCGCTCCACATTTAAGAATATTACAAAAAGCCATCGCAGAAGAAATAACGTCTAGAGTTCATGGTGAAGATGCTTTGAAAATTGCTATTGCTGCATCAAATATATTGTTCGGAAAATCAACAGCAGAAGAATTAAAAGCCATTTCGGAAAGAGACTTCTTTAATATTTTTGATGGTGTACCGCAAGCTCAAGTTGCGTATTCTGATCTTGAAAATGGATTGTCAATCGTGGAAGCCTTAGCTGGAAAAACCGGTTTCTTATCTTCAAATAGTGAAGCTAAAAGAGAATTGAAAGCCAATGCAGTTGCGTTGAATAAGCAAAAAGTAGATGAGTCATACATGCTTACTAAAGACGATTTGATCAACGAAAAGTATTGTCTTTTGAGTAAAGGAAAGAAAAACAATTACATTTTAATCGTTAAATAGTTTTTGTTTTAGTAAATCAAGCAACAAAGTTCTGTTCTTGTTGTTATCTAACAAAAAATTGAATGGATTTATATAATGCCATCTTCAATAGTAAAAGGCCTTTCCTCATTGCAGGTCCTTGTAGTGCTGAATCAGAAGAGCAAATGCTGCAGGTAGCTCATGATTTAAAATCTTCAACGAATACCAAGATATTGCGTGCTGGTATTTGGAAACCACGAACCCGCCCATTAAGTTTTGAGGGTTTTGGTGATACCGCTTTAGATTGGATTGTGAAAGCTGGTAAGGCAACCGGATTGCAAACAACAGTTGAAGTTGCTAATAAACTTCATGTAGAAATGGCTTTAAAAGCAGGAGTTGATGTTCTTTGGATTGGCGCCAGAACAACAGTGAATCCATTTACTGTGCAAGAAATTGCTGACGCAATTAAAGGCGCAGATGTTCCTGTTTTAGTTAAAAATCCAGTAAATCCTGATTTGGAACTCTGGATCGGTGCAATTGAACGAATTCAAAAGGCAGGAATAAATCAAGTCGCTGCTGTTCACAGAGGTTTTTCATATTACAATCATATTAAGTACAGAAATGTGCCACAATGGGAAATCCCAATTGCTTTAAGAGAAAGAATTCCTGAAATTCCAATAATTTGCGATCCGAGTCACATTACAGGAACGAGAGGTTTGATTCAGTCTGTTTCTCAAAAAGCAATGGATTTAAATTTTGATGGACTTATGATTGAGGTACATCCAAATCCGGAAGCTGCCCTATCAGATGCCAATCAACAAATTACACCCCATGAATTGGCAAATCTCATTGATGCCCTAGCCATTCGTAATCATGAAGTCTCGCCAACAATTGAAGATAAGTTGAGCGAAATGCGCGAAAAAATTGCAATATTAGATGACCGGATTTTTGAATTGCTCTCAGCTCGAATGAAAATGAGTACAGAAGTTGGGGCTTTTAAAAGAGAACATCATGTTACCATTTTTCAACAGGAACATTGGAAACAAATGCTATTGAAAAGATTAGATATGTTGGATGAATTGGATTTGAGCGATAGTTTTGTTAGACGCTTAATGGATGAAATTCATCAGGAATCCATCAGACATCAAACCAAGGTGATGAATCCAAAAAATGATTAAAAAGATTTATCCATCTGAGCTAAAAGGTATAGTTCATGTGCCTCCTTCAAAAAGCGATGCCCAGCGTGCAATTTTAGCTGCGGCTTTAGCAAAAGAACAATCAATTATTACAAATTTTGGTAATTGTGATGACGTGTTGAACATGATAAAAATCATTCAGCAATTGGGGGCATCAGTAAATTATAGCAATTCAAAATCAGAATTATATATCGATGGAATTTTAGAATATCCATCATCAGGAAAGATTAATTGCGGAGAAAGTGGATTGGCCTCAAGATTGATTCCTCCCATAATTGGTGCCTTCGGAGGTGAATTTAATGTTTTTGGTGAAGGCACATTAAACCAGCGGAAAATGTCATTTTTTGAAACGGAATTTCCGAAAATGGGACTTAAAGTATCGTTAAATGCAGGTAGGTTTCCAATGGCAATTTCAGGAAAATTAAATAACGGACATTATGTGGTTGATGGCTCTCAAAGTTCACAATATATTTCTGGGCTTTTGATGGGGCTTCCTCTTTTAAATGGAGATTCGGAGTTGAAAGTCAAAAATCAAACAAGCGCGAAATACATTGAAATGACCATTGAAACGCTTAAAACCTTTGGCGTACAAATTACTAGTGAAGGGGACAGTTATAAAATTCCTGGAAGTCAAAGTTTTCAACCTTGCGAATATAATGTTGAGGGCGATTGGAGTGCAGCTTGTTTTTGGCTGGTCGCTTCGGCCTTAGGCATGGACATTAAAGTTTCCGGGCTTCAAATGAAAAGCAAACAGGCGGATAAAAAGATTATCGATATTTTGTTATCAGCCGGCTTTCAAATACAAAACAGTGTTGAAGGAATAGGTGTTTCTGGAAAGGGTAGGGCTTTTGAAGCGGATTTAACAAATACACCAGATCTATTTCCTATATTATCGGTCTTGGCTGCCCGATTAGATGGTGTTTCCAATTTGACTGGAGTTAAGCGATTGTTCAATAAGGAAAGCAATCGTGCAGACGCCTTGATAAACGAGTTAGGTAAACTGGGTGTTGACATTTCAATAATCGATGACACACTCCGAATTGTTGGTAAAACGCAATTCAAAGGAGAAAAAGTTAGCAGTCATTTAGATCACAGAATGGCGATGGCATTGGCTATTTTTGGGATTGTCGGAAATGAATCGATAACCATTGATAATACATCGGTAGTCAATAAAAGCTACCCTGAATTTTGGGATGAATTGGAAAAACTTCGTTTAGGAACTTGTTGATAATTGCTCATTTCTTTTGCCAATTCTCTTTATCAGAAATTAATTTTCAAAATAACTTTGAATAAAAAACAGATGACTTTAAAAGAAACTATAGCCGCAGTTGAAACCTTTCACAATGCCTTCAAAATTGAAAACAATTACCAACCTACAGTAGCATTATCTCAAGAGGAAATCATGCTAAGGTATAAGTTGATGCGTGAAGAAAACGAAGAGTATTTAGAGGCAGCTCAAAAAGGTGACATCGTTGAAGTTGCAGATGCATTAGGCGATCAACTTTACATTCTTTGTGGAACCATTTTAAAACACGGTCTTCAAGATAAAATTGTTGAAGTTTTTCAGGAGATTCAGCGTTCCAATATGAGTAAGCTCGACAAGGATGGCAATCCAATATATCGTGAAGATGGAAAAGTATTGAAATCAGAACTTTACTTTAGACCAGACATACGCGCTATTTTAGAATCGTGAAAGCTTTCAACTTAAGGGTCTACGGTTTGCTCTTTAAGGGAAACCAAATTCTCGTTTCAGATGAATGCAGAAATGGATGTTCATTTACGAAATTTCCTGGTGGTGGAATCGAATTTGGTGAGGGTGTTCATGATGCATTAATACGAGAATTCAATGAGGAATTAGGGATTGAAATTCAAGTAGATACATTTTTTTACGTAAATGAGTTTTTGCAACTTTCGGCTTTTAATGAAAACCATCAATTAATAAGTTTTTACTACAAGGTTTCTTCTTTAGAATTAGAAAAAATTACAATTGGAAATCATGAAGTGCCTCACAATGAAGAGGGTGAAAAACACAGATGGGTTCATATTAATGACCTGAAAAAAGATGATTTTACTTTTACCATAGACAAAAAAGTTGTTGAGTTAATTCATTATGAATTTCAGAAATAATTTAGAATAGTAACTTAGTGCAATTAAATTGAAATAATGGAAATAATAAAAACAATTGTCAACGGTGTCTGCACCTTGAAACTCAATAGGCCAGAAGTATTTAATTCGTTTAACCGTTCCATGGCAAAGCAATTACAAAAAGCGTTGGATGAATGTGAACTGAATGATGAGGTACGAGCCATCGTGATTACTGGAGAAGGAAAGGCCTTTTGTGCCGGACAAGATTTGGGTGAGGCTGTTGATCCTGAAGGACCAGAATTGAGAACGATTGTAAAAGAACATTACAATCCAATTATTTTAAGAATTCGGTCAATCGAAAAGCCTATTATAGCTGCTGTTAATGGCGTTGCGGCTGGTGCAGGAGCAAATATTGCATTGGCATGCGATCTTACTATTGCGAAGAAAAGCGCAAGTTTTATCCAAGCCTTTTCAAAAATTGGTTTAATTCCAGATTCAGGAGGAACATTCTTTTTGCCAAGAATTATAGGTTTTCAGAAAGCTTTAGGTTTGATGATGACAGGTGATAAATTAACAGCTGATCAAGCCGAGCAAATGAACTTGATTTATAAAGTTGTAGAAGATGAAGCTTTCGAGGAGGCATACAAAACTTTAGCTGAAACCCTTGCAGCAATGCCGACAAGAGGCCTTGGTCTTACTAAAAAAGCAGTTAATGCCTCATGGACCAACGATTTAAAAAGTCAATTAGATCTGGAAGAAGAATTACAAACTGAAGCTGGAGAAACATATGATTTTAGAGAAGGTGTAAACGCTTTCTTGGAGAAAAGAAAACCAGAATTTAAAGGTAAATAAAGTACGACTATGCAGGTAGGTGTTATAGGTGCTGGCACAATGGGAGCAGGAATAGCTCAAGTTATTGCACAAAGTGGAGATGATGTGATCCTTGTTGATTTGAATCATGACATCCTTGAAAAGGCTAAACAAGGTCATGAGAAAATTTTTAACCGTTTGGTTGAAAAGGGCAGTCTCACGGCAGTTGAATGTTCCAATTTGCTCCAGAAAATATCCTATCAGCAAAACTTTAATTCTTTAGGCAATACATCATTAGTTATTGAAGCTATTGTAGAAAATTTAGATGTTAAAAAGAAGGTTTTTGAAGAATTGGAGCACATTGTACCCGAAAATTGTATTTTGGCTACCAATACATCTTCACTTTCTATCGCTTCTATCGGATCTTGTCTAAAGCATTCGGGAAGAGTTATTGGACTTCATTTTTTCAATCCAGCGCCGTTAATGCCTTTGGTGGAGATCATTCCGGCTGTTCAAACCAGTGACGAGGCGGTTTCAAAAAGTGTAGAATGGGTAAAAAATTGGAAAAAAACTGGCGTATTGTGTAAGGATACTCCTGGTTTTATTGTCAATCGTGTTGCTAGACCATTTTATGGTGAAGCCCTAAGGATTTATGAGGAAGGAATTGCCGATTTTGCTACAATAGATTGGGCAATGACGACGATTGGCGGATTCAAAATGGGACCTTTCACCTTAATGGATTATATAGGAAATGACGTAAATTACACAGTTACAGAAACCGTTTTCACTGCATTTTATTTCGACCCTAGGTTTAAGCCATCATTTACACAGAAACGACACAAAGAGGCTGGATTTTACGGAAGGAAAACGGGACGTGGGTTTTACAATTATGCTGAGGATACTGCTACAATAGAGCCAAAACACGACAATGAATTGGGAACATACATTTTTGAACGAATTCTTGTCATGCTAATTAACGAAGCTGCGGATGCCGTTTTTATGAATGTAGCTTCGGAAAAAGATGTTGATCTGGCTATGACTAAAGGCGTCAATTATCCAAAAGGTCTCTTGCAGTGGGCAAATGAATTCGGTATTGAAAAGGTTTATACTAAACTAGCAGCGTTGTTCGAGGAGTACGGTGAAGATCGTTACCGTCCGAATCCTTTACTTAAAAGAATGGTCAAAAACGGCACACTATTTAATCTAGCTTAAAAAAAACTGGAATTCATTATTTCAAAAATCAATGCAGTAGCTTCGCCGCTTGGTTTGCATAATAACCTTTTCCAGCAACAATTTGATTAAGTAATTCTTTTGCCTCAGCGTCTTGATTGTTTGCGATGTAACATTTCGCTCTGTACCAGTCTTCTTCTTCTGAAAAATTCTTGAAATCAGAAACTGAACATTTACTGAAGTGATTAATGGCACTGCTGTATTCTTTTAAATTGTAATAGCATAAACCCGCATAAAAATTGGCATTCAAATCATCAGGATAAGTGTTAATGATTTCAAGAAATCGTGTTAAAGCCCTTTTATTTTGTCCTTTTGAAAAGTACTCCATAGTTTTTGATAAGTATTCGATATATGGAATCTCAATATTTTCCCATTCTAAAGATTCCTCTGTTAGAATCTCTCCAAAGTTTGCTGGAGTTCCAGTTAATAAAGTATGTTTTGTTGTTATTTCTGGTTTTGCTCTATAAAAACGATAGTCAATTACCTTTAAATCAAAAAGATAAATTTCCTTTCCTAAAACTGTTTCTTTTACAATACTTCTAGATGGTGAACTTTCGTTGTCAATTTTTTTTGTTGGTAAGTTGATTTCAATCGCTTGATTCGGTTTTATTTCTTCAACAATTGATTTCTCCTTAAAGTCATTGATTATAGTTGCCACCTGTATTTGCCTTTTTACTGGCAGTTCATCCAATTCTTCAATGGGCTGAGGAATGATGTAATCCGTTTTCTCTAAAATGATGGTATTGATCTTGTTCTCTTTTGATGTTGTTTGAATCTTTTTTTGTGAATCATCTTTGCTTTGAAAATTGTAAATCAATAAAGTAGCACTTAACACAAGCAAGGAGGCAATAGTTATTTGAATCCCCCAGTTACCCTGTTTTCCAAATCGTTTATCCAATCTGGTCATTTTTGCTTCTGGAAAGTCATTCCAACCATCAAGCGCTGCATTATCAAATTCATCATTCAAAGCGTTTTTTTCGATTGTATTTTTATACTTCGGGTCATCCGAATTTAAATATGAATCGATATCTTTTCTGTTCAGTGACATTTTATAGTTCTTTATTAATGGTATCCGATGAATATTCCATCATTTTAATTTTAAGGTTTCTTTTTCCATTTTGAATGGCACTTTTAACTTGCTTAATATTTATTGCCAGTGATGAAGCTATTTGTTCATAGGATTGATCTGAAAAATAAAACAGTTCCAAGCACTGTCGCTGTTCATCTTTCAAGGTTCCAATAAAGTTTTTTAATTGATCAAGGTGCATGTCATAATTCAAATTGTATGCTTCATTTAAGTCAGCACTATCAAACTGTTCTATGGACACTTCGTCCTTTTTGGTTTTGCGGAAATACATTAAACATTCATTTCGAGTTACTGTAAATAACCAAGATTTGAAGTTTATAATGTTGTGTTTGATTAATTTTTCTGAAAGTGTTTCAAAAATTTGCATACAAATATCCTCGGCATTGTGTATGTTCTTTAAATACTTCAGACAAGCCCCCATTACCAAATGTCCATATCTTTCATAGAGAATTCCTACACACTCATTGTGTAAAGTATCACGATAAATTTGAATCAGTTCTTGATCCGACTTTTCACGATATTTTTTTCTCCTAGATTGAAACATTTCTGCACTTAGATGAATTCAAAAGTACTATTCCATAATTTTTATTCATATTTCTGGGATAATAAATTCTTCTAACATTGAAAAAAATAGCTTTTTTAACTTCAGGAGGTGATGCACCCGGCATGAATGCGACCTTGTATGCCCTAACTTCAACTTGCCTTAGGAATGATGTAATCCCATTCGGAATTTTAGATGGTTTCCAGGGATTCATAGAAGGTAGAGGTCAAATATTGAAGTTCGAATTGGTTGAGGATATGAATAATCGCGGTGGAACTATACTTGGAAGTGCAAGGTCAAATGAATTTATTTCCAAGCAAGGTCGAGACAAAGCCTTGAATTTTGTGCAAAATGAAAAAATTGATGCATTGGTAGTAATCGGTGGAGATGGTACATTTCGTGGCGCTTTGGATTTCTACAAAGAGACTAAAATTCCATTTATTGCAATTCCAGCAACTATTGATAATGATATCATTGGAACGGATTACGCTATCGGTTTTGACACGGCCTTAAATACGATTTGTGCTTCCGTCGATAAAATTCGAGATACAGCTGCAAGTCATCACAGGGTGTTTTTTATTGAAGTGATGGGCAGAAACTCAGGGAATTTAGCTTTTAGCGCTGCTGAGGCCAATGGTGCTTTTGCATGCTTAGTTCCTGAAGAAAAGACGGATTTGGAAAAATTGGTTGAACAAATAAAAGTTTCAGGACATGTAAAGAGTAAGATTATTTTGGTTGCTGAAGGTGACGAGGCAGGCAGTTCCTATGATATTTTAAAGCAAATAGAGCCTAAATTGAGGGGATTTGAATTACGACATACTGTTTTGGGACATGTGCAAAGAGGGGGGGCTCCATCATTTAAAGACAGATGGGTTGCCTCTCAAATGGGAATTATGGCAATTGATTTATTGATTCATGGCGAAACAAATATTATGCTTTCTTGTAAAAATGAAATCATTTCAACTATTGACATGTCTCAAAGTTTCAATTCAGCACCCAAAAACAATTTTCTGTTTTAATTGTACAATTAATTTCTGTAGGACCATTTATTTAGTTTTTAATTTTATTTATTTGTTAATCAATTATTTAAGTTCATTATTGGTGTGGCTTGAATCTGTTTTGACAGACGTTTAAATTAAATTATTTTCATTTTTTTCAAAAAGTTATTGTTAAAAAGAAATAAGTGATTAACTTTGCAACCCC
>CAZOAH010000007.1:0-154744 GCA_964577845.1 uncultured Akkermansia sp. | reverse complement strand
GAATAGCACGAAATGAGAGAAATGAAAGGGTGGAGATTATTTTATCAAAACCCGTTAGGGCTTGACCTTGAATGAACGAATGCAGTGCCCTAAATTTGCATTTATTTTTTATTCTTCTTTCAATTCAAAATAAGGTGTTGCAAAGTTTGCAATGTTTGCAAAGGGAGTAAAAAAGTTTGATAAGGAATGGTTTCTGATTAGTTTAAAATAGTATAAGTACTAAATTTTTTGGGGTTTATACTATTTTTTGATTTAGTACATGTACTATTTTTTTGAATGTTTTGGAGGGCAACTACCCTCCAAAGCGCTCCCGATGGAGGCGAAGGCACCACTGCCAAAGATTGAAAAACATGACCTGCCGATTGGAGCCCTCTGGCAACGAAAGAGACTGTGAATGGATGAAACGCGCATGGCGGTAAAACTCCTCTTTGGGCATGGAAGCGAGGATGGACTTGATAACTGCCGGATTAATGTGATACATGACCTTTTGGAAAAAACGGGGAATGTATTCACAGAAATGGCAGATCAAGCATCCATTCATTCTTATTCAAAAATGTATAGATTTTATCCAAAGTAAATACCCCTAATTCGCTAAGTAAAAACCCCCAATTTTTTACGATTTTATTAGGTTTGGTAAATTATCTGAAAAATCCATTGATTTTTGATATATAAATTTGCGCATGAATAAAGAAAAAATACTCCTTCTATTTACACTAATAATTAGTGCATTCGTGTTTTCTCAGAGCACCTCATCTGTGCAACATCCTTTTCCTAAAATTATGGATTGGGAAGCTACCGTTCAAAAAGCTACCTTGGACAAGAAGTACATTATGGTGGATTTGTCAACTGATTGGTGCGGCCCCTGTAAAATAATGGAAAAGAAAAATTTCACTGATCCAGAAATTTTAGGATTGATGCAACCGAAATTAAATTCGTATATTTTGGATGCCGAAACAGATTCTATCGGTCAATTGCTAAAATTGAAATATGGCGTTTGTGCTTATCCCAGTTTTTTGTTTTTTACTCCTCAAGGAGAATATTTGGAAACGTGGTGCGGAGCTATGCCTCGTGAATTTTGGATTCAGTATGTAAAAGATAGTATTGATACTGTTCCTATTTCAAGACCAGGAATTCCATCGGGATTGAAATATCAATGGCCTGATTTTGTTCAGCGTGAATTGAAAATGAATTTCAGGAAGAGTACGCCTAAAAAAGAAGAGCTGCAGGAGTTTTTCCATTCTTGTAATCCTCGAAATTTTGTAGACTTCAATGTATGTCGTTTTTATCCTGGGGATATTCCAGATTCATTACTCGCTGAAATGATGAAAGACAAAGAGTGGTTGAGTGAGAACTATGGGCGAGACATGACAATTGATTTGTTATCTACTTCAGTCAACTGGAAAACATACGCAGAAATTCAAAAGGAAAATTGGAGCAATGCTCGGAGTTATATGCGACAATATGCACATCATTTTCCTGAGTTTAAATGGGAACTATTTAATGCTCAATTGTTTTATTATCAAACGAAAATGGAAATTGATAGTTTAATTCAGTTGGGGGTTGAAAATCCTGATTTTGTTACTGAATATGTTGCATCTGTCTTGATTGATTTTATTTGTAAGAATGGTAAAACGAAGGAGCACTTCGAACAAGCATTAATTTGGAATAGAAAGGAATTGGAACAAGAAACATCTTTTCAATGGGCAAAGTATCAGGCGATGTTGTGTTTCAAAATGACGGATTTAACTGAATCTAAGAAATGGATTGTCATTGCCAAGGAACAGGCAAAAAAAGAAGGTGTTAACCTTGAACTGGATGCTGAAATGAAAAACTTGATTGAGAATATTGGTAATTCGAAAGGTTAATTGTCAAAGGAAAATAAAAAAGGGAAAACTGCCTAGAGCCAGCGTTGGAAAAAACGAAATGGAGCCATGAGGGTTGCGACCCTGAAGATAAACTCAGGATTAGTTCGATTACGATTTTCTATATCGAAAATCTATCTCACTAAAATGGCGTAATGAAGTGTGGGAGCATGGAGTGAGAAAGGGATTTAGCAGAACGCTCCCGATGTTCCACTTTGTTTCAATCGGGATCAGTTCGATTCACGGAATTCCCTGCGTAAATCCCGATCTCACTGAAATGCGCGAGCCGACCGCGAGTTAGCGCCGAAGGGGGATATGAAGAACGACCGGAGGAAGTGGGAATGACCTCTGCAAGTTGCACAAGGGACTGGCGCATCGACGGAGCTCTGCGCAGGGGGTTTTTGATTAGGGTTGGAAAAAACAAACTGTTTGGCATGAGGGACGAGCTGACAAAGTGTTTGTGTGTGGTGCTCAAAAGCTACTGACTGAATGATACGGAGGGGATCCAGCTTCAGCGGACACACCGAAGGAGAGAGTGAATGAAGTTGCTTTTAGCATAGGGCTCAAAAACTGTGACAGTACCGCAGCTGAGGCGCTTTAGCAGGCGAGCATAAACACAAGCAGCGGCAGACCCCTTGTTATTTACTGCGTAGCAACCTTAATGGGTTCAAGGGGGATGGAGAAGCTGCGACTGAGGACGCCCGAAGAACAGGCGAAGAAAACAAGTGAACAGCCACAAAGTGAATTCTGAACGACTGGCTAAGGAACGCTAAAAACAAGGGCGTGAGAGACAAATACTGCATTCATGCATACTCTTGACGAACCGCTTGTTATACCCTTGTTTTTATGTTTTCTGAAGCTGTGATGAGAAGGACGAAGACCGCTTTACCTTTTCTTTAATTTGTTTAAGTTAATTTTATGAATAAATGTAAAAATATGAACCGTATTATTGGATTGATAATTGGGTTTTTAGTTAGTGTTTCAGTTTTTGGTCAAGCTGATTTAAAATTGAAAACAACAGAACTTGAAGCACTTAAAACAAGGGAGAAAGATTTAGTGGCTGAAATTGAAATTCTAAAATTGGCAGAGCTTAGGAATATGATGAAATCTGCTGGATATCCAATAGGTAAAAAAGAGCTAGAAATCATTGAGCATTCAGGTATGATTTTAGGATTTAATTGTAATTACGATATGGCTGAATGGAGTTTTCATATGCTTACACCTGATGTTTCATTTGGTAACGTATCACGGTCTAACGATTTTAGAGTAGATGAAAAAGTAAAATGTGGTAGTGCAGTTGAAACGGATTATTTCCTAAGAAATGAAGAGCCTGATGGGACTTTTTCTTATGATGGGTTTGGATTTGATCGTGGTCATTTAGCTCCTTCCGCAGATTTTAGGTGGTCGTCAATTGCACTAAGTGAATCGTATTATTATAGCAATATGACTCCGCAAAGGAAGGAGTTTAATCGAGAATCGTGGGCTGATTTGGAGGGTTTACTTAGGTCAGTTGTTGACCAAGAGAAAAAAACATTTTACATTCTCACTGGACCTGTTTTAAACGATGGCTTGCCAATTATTGAACGTTCAGTAAACAAGTTACGCATTCCTCAATTACACTATAAAATAATTGTTGATGTATCACAGGATAAGCCCAGAGGTATGGCTTTCTTGATGCCAAATAAAAAATGTGAAGGAAGATTGAGTGAGTATGTTGTGAGTATTGATAGTATTGAGCAATTAACTGGGCTTGATTTTTTTCCTTCTCTTGATGATGCTTTGGAATTACGAATTGAATCTAAATCTGATTTTAATAATTGGATGACTCAACGAAACGTGAATGATGTTGAGCCATTGAGTCCTTTTGAATTACCAAAAGATCATTTTAATACGCAGCAAGCATCTTCAAAAGTAGGAACTACAGTTTCAATTTTAGGTAAGGTTGTAAGCACGAAGTTTATTCCAAAGTCACAATCTACATTTTTGAATTTGGATCAATCATTTCCTAATCAAATATTCAGTATCAATATTTGGAAAAATGGACGAAGGAACTTTAGCTACAAACCAGAAGAAGAATTGAAGGGAAAATACATCGTTGTAACAGGAAAAGTAGAATTAGATAAAAATGGAATTCCCTCAATAAATGTGACTAAAGAAGAGCAAATTCAAATTTTGGATGAGGAAGATTAATACTTGAATCTTAGTGTGCTTTAGTTTTTCTTTCTCCGGTATTTACCCCTTGTTTGGTAATAATACCGTGAACGATTTTGGTTTTTGATTGCGTTTTTATTAGTGCTTACATTTTTGCGAACATGTCCTTTTCTGAATTTCCCAGTTCTAGTTATGGTTGGCTTCACGTAAACACCTCCTGCTTTATCCGATTTTTTAAAATCGCAGGAAGGGATTGAAAAAGTTAGGAAGCCAAATGAAACCAACAAAAGCAAATTGACCAAACAACCTCGTGATGTTTTATTATAGACTTTGTTGTAAGCTGCTTTTTTGGGATTGGTGAACCACCCAAAACCTTTAGGTGCTTTGAAACCTAAATTGTGGCGAATAACTCGCTTCAATGATGTGCGTGCGGCTATTCGTTTGGTTAGAGATGGTATGCGGAAACCGAATTTCATTATAGCAAATTGTTATGACCAAAACTCAGCTAACATCTCGGCTTGACTCAGAACCGTGTCTGCTGCGAGTTTTTGGAGATCGGGTGGATATCCGTAAACGCGAAGGAGACGCTTCACTGCTACTTTCATTCCTTGCTTGACAGATTCTTTTACTGTCCAGTCGATGGTAGCGCTTTCTTTTACTTTGATTACCAATTCTCGAGCAAGTTTAATGAGGACTTCGTCTCCTAAGAGTTGTTTTGCACTATCGTTAGCGGCAACGGCATCGTAAAAGGCAAGTTCGTCTTTGGACATTTTTAATTTTTCACCACGCTTGTCTGTTTCTTTAATTTCTTTCGCAAGGTTGATGAATTCTTGTATTATCTCCGCGGATGTAATCAGGTTGTTTTGGTAACGTTTTATTGAGTTTTCCAACATCTCCATCAGTGTGCGTCCCTGAATGATGTTGTGTTTGCTTCGAACTTTGATTTCGTCATTCAGTAGTTTTTTAAGGACTTCTAATGCTAAATTCTTATGCTTCATTCCTTTCATTTCTTCCAGGAAATTATCATCTAAGACAGATATTTCAGGTTTTTTAATTCCGGCAGCATCAAAAATATCGATAACCTTTTCAGAAACTAAGGCCTGGTCAATCACTTGCTTAATGGCTGTTTCTAATTCAGCATCTGAGCGACCTCCAATTCCTTGTGCATCAAATTTTACGATTCTCGCTTTTACCGCTTGGAAATAGGCAATTTCATCTTTAGCATCCATTGCTTGTTCATGCGGAAGTGCTATTGCAAATGCCTGAGAAAGTGCTGTCACTTCTTTTAAAAATCTATTTTTTCCGTCTTGAATCGATAAAATATGTTCAACTCCTGAGAGAATGAGGTCTAATTTTTCTTTTGTACCCGCTGAAAAATACTTTTCGTAAGCAAATGAAGAACCATATGGGCTTTGAGGCTCTGCTGCTATACCTGAATAGCTCGTTTCTTGTGAAATAGTCTTTTCAGAAAAGAACTGCGAAACAACTTCTAACTTTTCAAGCATCATTTGAACCGCTTTTTCTTGTGCTTCTGCAGGATCTCCTTTTCCGCCACTTTCAGAATAGAAACTTAGCGCTTGTTTCAAATCTTGTGCAATTCCAAAATAGTCGACAACTAAACCAGCAGGTTTGTCCTTGTAAACCCTATTTACACGAGCAATAGCCTGCATGAGGTTGTGTCCTTTCATGGGTTTATCAATGTACAAGGTGTGCATACTTGGAGCATCAAATCCAGTAAGCCACATATCGCGGACAATTACCAACTGTAAGGTATCGGCAGTGTCTTTCATACGATCAGCTAAATCACGTCTTTGCTGTTTCGATGTATGATGTTTCATTAATTCTGGGCCATCAGAGGAAGCAGCTGTCATGACCACTTTTAACGCTCCTTTTGTTAAGTCATCGTTGTGCCAATGCGGTCGAATTTGAATGATTTCATGGTATAATCCAACTGCGATTCGTCGGCTCATGGTCACAATCATTCCTTTCCCTGACATACCGCCTTCGCCATTTCTGGCTTCAAAATGTTGTACAATGTCAGCGGCTATGGTTTTTATGCGTTGTTCGCTTCCAATAATGGCTTCAACTTTCGCCCATTTCGCTTTTGCTTTTTGGGTATCTGTTAATTCTTCGCTTTCTAACTCATCGTCAAGGTCTTTAATCAACGCTTTTCCTTCGTCTGAAAGGTTGATTTTTGCCAAACGACTTTCATAGAAAATGGGAACTGTTGCGCCATCTGTCACCGCTTGTCCAATGTCGTAAATGTCCACATACGAACCAAAGACGGCAGGTGTATTTGCATCGGTTTTTTCAACTGGAGTTCCTGTAAACCCTAAATAAGTGGCATTTGGCAAGGCATCACGCATGTATTTAGCAAAACCGTAAACCAATTTTTGCCCAATCACATTTCCCTTGTCGTCTTTCACATCAACCGACTTGGGTTTGAATCCATATTGTGTTCGGTGTGCTTCATCTGCGATAACGACAATATTGGAACGTTCAGATAGGGTTTCATAAACGTTTCCATCTTCGGGCTGAAACTTCTGAATGGTTGTAAATACAATACCTCCACTTGAAACTTTCAATAATTGTTTCAAATGATCGCGGTCATTGGCTTGAATTGGAATTTGCCGCAACAATTCTTTTGATGCAGCAAAGGTGTCAAACAATTGATCGTCTAAATCATTGCGGTCTGTTATCATTAACACCGTTGGGTTATCCAATGCTAATACCAATTTTCCAGTAAAAAACACCATGGAAAGCGATTTGCCACTTCCTTGGGTATGCCAAACTACACCTCCTTTACGATCTCCTGTTGCACTGGCAGCTTGTTGCACCGATTCAATGGCTTTGTTGACTGCATAATATTGATGATATGCTGCAATTTTCTTAACCGTTGAAATTTGAGCCACGCCATTTTTATCACTTGTTTTGGTTTGTTCATACACAATAAAATGCCGAATGAAATCTAATAAAACGGAAGGTTTCAACATTTCTTGCAACATGATTTCCAATTGATTACTCAACATTTGAGGACGCTCATCGTCTTTGATTTTCCAGGTTAAGTAACGCGTTAATCCAGCCGAAAGTGAACCTGCTTTTGCATCCACACCATCTGAAATGATGCAGATTTCATTGTAGTTAAATAGACTTGGAATTGCTGCTTTATAGGTTTGAATTTGACGATACGCTGACTCAACCGTTGCATTTTCGTCAACGGCGTTTTTTAATTCAATTAGTGCTAAAGGCAAACCGTTTACAAACAAGATCAAATCTGGTCGTTTGTTTTGGTTGTTTTCAATGATGGTGAATTGATTAACGACTAAAAAATCATTGTGCTCAGGTTGGTTGAAATTGACCAATTGTACTCGGTCACCACGCATGTTGCCATCTTTTCGATATTGCACGGGTACTCCTTCCGTTAAGTATTGATGAAACAACTGGTTGTTAACCATCATGTCGGGAGCATTGATGCGCGCAATCATTTTAAAGGCTTCTTCTTGCGCTTCTTGTGGAATGGTTGGATTGTTATGGCTTATAGCGTGACGCAAACGTTGTTCCAAGATAACTTGGGAAAAAGAAGTGCGTTCTGCTTTAGCACCATCGGGAGCTAAATCTGCACCGTTGGCATACAACCAACCTACTGCTTGCAGCTCTTCAATAGCCCATTGTTCAATATCGTTTTCAGAGAGTTTGGTCATAATTAAAATGGTAAATCGTCATCTTCAACCTCTGAAATAGGTTTTGGATGTAGAAATTTATAATATCGATTTATAAATAATCCAATACTAGTAACACTGTTTATTATAAAGTAAGCATAAATGGAGTCTTCAATTAAACGGTCACCATCCGTTTTTCCGTGGAATAGTGTTTTAGTACTTCTTAATTTTTCAATTCCTTGATTGGCACCTAAAAGGCCATTACTAATTTGATTTATTTCCTTCGGAATACTTGCACCAGGAAAAATTTCAAATGCTTTCAAAATTTTCGATGTCAAGTCATAAAGAGTTTCCGAACCCGAAATTTTAGCAGCCAATCGTTCATCTTTTAAGACTTCTTTTAGTATTGATTCTAAGGCAGAATTTGCTAGACCAATTGCTAAACTCGGATCAGTTTCAACTTGTTTAAATGCTTTTTCAAAAGTCATTGAAGCAGTATTGTATTCCGCTTTTAACTCATTTCGGAAAACTGGTATTGATGAAATATAATCGGGTGTGTCAACTCCATTATCAATTGCTATTTTAATTAATAATTCTCCACTGATATTATGAAGTGTTTTTAATAGATCAATTTTACCATTTCCATTAAATACAATTTCAAAATTTTCGGAGTGGTTGTTCCAATTATCGTATTCAACTCTGTGCCATTTTTCAATGTAAAGTATGACTTTTTCGTAGGAAGAATATTCTTTCCAAATAGCTTCAGTAATAGAATCTATAAGTTGCATTAGATATTTAGGTGAAATATCCATTAGACTATTTTGGTAAATGATATAATTGAACGGCAAGTTTTACTTCTCGATTAGGATCACCGTTAATATGAAATCGATAGTTAAACCAATTTTCATCAGTTTTTGAGACAAAACCTAGATAATTGGTATGAGTTTTAGTAAACTCTTCAACTTTTGATAAAATGTTACTGATATCCTTTTGTTTTACAAATACAATCACTGATGACTTTGTATCCCTCCAAGTTAAATATCCCAGTAATTGTGTAATTGTTTCAAGATACTTTTTTTCACCTCCCCAAAATTTGCACTCTGCAATAAATACAACTGAACTATCATAACGCAATAATATATCAGTTTTTCCTGTGCTGTTAAATGTTTCTCCAGTTGCAGAACCCATTTGAAAGATCGGATCTAGATGCATTATTATATGATCTCGCAAATTCTCTTCACCTAATCCTTTATATATACTTGGCATCCGTTCAAAATTCTTTCCAACATCATTAATTGTCTTTAGAATCTCAAAATAATGCTTCTCATTGAGTGTAGGTTCAGGAGTAAAACCTTGTTCATTAACTGTTGGTTTAATTGTAATTTTTTCTCGAGTTTGTGGTCTTGGAATAGAAAATGTATTTGAAGTAGACTCTCTTTTTTTTAATGGAACTCCCAAAGCAGCCATTAAATCATTTTTGCTCAATACGTTCTTTTTTCTGGTGTCAAATAAATGTTTAATTGTGGGTATTAATCTTGAATTGTATTCTTCAATATCTTTTATTAATGTTCCATAATTACGATTCAAACCTCTAACTTCATTTTCATATTCTGATTTAATCTTTGCTGGATCGTTGTATAGATTAATAATTTCAGTCTCTAAACTTTCACATTGAATATAGAAATTAGCTCCGCCACCTCCAAGAGTAATACTTGAAGCTGGCGAATAATTCATCAAGCTTATTTGTCCTGATACAGGTATGAAATATTGAATTATTTGTCTTTTATACTTTTCACCTGCACTAACATGGAACGTCATAGGAAATCTTTCAGCAGGAATATCCGCTTCATAACTATCCACAAAACATTCATCAAATAAAACTAATGGTGGCTCAAGGCGATGTTTCTGAACCAAGTGATCAATGTATTCTGTTTCATTCACGTTCAGAATGTAATTTTCAGATTCCTGATCTATTGTACGCTGAATTTCACTTAATGATTTAGAGAATACTTCAGAGATTCGACCTGATGAAAAAATGCGGTTATTTCTACTATTTCTTGGCATTTAATTTCAATTCAATGTTAACTCCCCACTCATCAATTTTGGCAACAAGGTATCACGTAGTTGAGTGAGGGATTGGATTTCTTTATTATTATTTCTAAAATTATCAATCAATGAATTAAAAGCACCATCATACTTTTCAATGGATTCGTTTCCGGGAACAAAACACATGGCTTCATCCAAATGAGTTCTTTTAATATGCCCCATTGTTGTAGCCTTACTTTTTGCAACGGCAATAAAATGATTCAAATGGATATTTGTCCATTGGTAAATAAACCAGTCAGGATATATTTCAGATGTAACTTTGAATAAATGCTGATTTAATACACATTTTTCACCATCCCAAATTTTAAGCATTAAGGTTCCTGACCAAGAGAAGATAATATCTCCACTTTCAATTATATATTTTTTGTCTACTTCTGAGGTTGCCCAATCTGAATTTTCAGAAATACCATTTCCAAGTTCTTTAATTTTAAGAACTGGCATTTTGTCCAAATCACTTTTGGGAGGATATTTCTGACAAGCTAATCCATTCAAAAAATCCGCGATTGATGAAAGTGGAAGTAATCTCCACCCCTCCGGAATCTCACCTAATTCTGAATCAACCATTTTTCCACCCGAAGATTTGTATGGATTTTCATTGGGAAATTCAAAATCTACAAACCAACGTTTAAATAACGTTTGTGCCAGTTCTTCCAGTGTTTCGTTTTGTTGGCGAAGGAGGGAGATTTTGGAATCGAGGTTACCTAAAATATTGATTATTTCTTTCTGCCCTTTTAAATCTGGAAGATTAATTATCAAGCTTGAAATTTCTTGAAAATTAATATTTGGTTGTGCTGATTGTGCAGACATACTATTTACATACTTAATCATTTTCGGTTGTCGAAAACAGTAGCCGATAAATTGAGGTATTGCTATTTTGGTATTTATCCTAATTATTGCTAAAGCTTGATTAGTATTGGCTGGCAACATTTTATTAGTAACAATGGCACTTTTCCCTAAATAATTCCCTGCCATTGAGAATAATATATCCCCCTCCTCTAATTGTGACCTTTTGAATTTCTCATGTGTAGCTTCATCAATAAACACAAATTTATTTTCATCTATCTTACCATCATATTCGATTGCATCAGATTTAATGTAATTAACTCCACCCTTTTCAACAAATCCTTGTCCATTTGGAGGAGTGGTTCCTTTAGTGATTTTTATTACTAATTCCCCTAATTCAATTTCCTTCCACTCACTCATTGTTCATTCGGATTTAATTGTTTAGAGGCGAAATATTGTATCGAAAAGAGCGAAGCATTAGGTATTGACAATTGCGCAACAGACTGTTGCGTAAATAGGTCAGCAAGTTGTTGACACAATCGTTTTGTCAAATTTTTGTCCTTTAACACGTTATTTATTTTTTGTAATGAATAGGTCAGAAATAAATTAAACCTTTTAAAATCAAGCGTTTTTATGAATTTATTTTTGATTTTATTTTTCATTTATTTTTTTTTGAAAGCTTGTAAGTACGATTTTTGTTTGCACCTTGAGTTTCAAGATCACCCATTTTCACTAATCGATACACTGCTTTTTGAACATCACCAGGATAAACTTCACTTAAACGAGATTGAATATCAGCCAATTTACTTTCTCCATTATGCTTTAAATCCTCAATAATCAAAGCATCTAGTTTATATGGTTCAATTGTTTTCAAACTTGGTGTTAAATTTAATTTTGCTTGACTAAACAAATCGGGATTCAATAAATATTCAGTACCCTTTTTAACTCCTCGACTGATTAGAATACTTTTATCTAAAAGTGAGCCTAACCAATATTTGAGTTTATCCTCCTGATTTAGTTGCAATGCCGTTGAAAGTTGTGTTGAAAGTATTTTCTTCATAGTTGCAACTACACCAAGCGTGATCGTTTCTTTTTGGGTTAACTGAAAATGTTTATTTATATAATCAATTACCGATAATGCTTCTTCATCGATGATTCCAGATTGAACAGTTACAACCATTTTATTGTATGAACTTTCAATAACGGGAAAGGGTTTCGCATCAAGACTTAATTTTTCATAAACTAAATCATAGCCAGAACCTTCACCTTCCATAAGTTTCAAATCATGAAGTGTCTGAATCAAATGAGGATTTCTTCTTTGACGTTCATGTAAAATGTTATCCTTTGAAATTCCCAATGGCAAGCCACCAGGATTTGTGAAAACAATTCTATCAGAATACACTTCCAAAAAAATATCTCCGGACATTGTGTATCGCTTATGAGCAATCGTATTAATCAATAACTCTCTAATCACTTCCTTTGGATAATTTCGCACCTTCTCCCGAAATAAACCGCTTGTTAATTCAAATGAATAAGTCAATTCAACAGCTTCTTTCTCAATTTCCAACAAAAGTTGCATCGGATTCAACTCATGAAAATGGTATTTCTTTTCTCTTATTTTTTCCTCACGGTCATTATAGACTAAGTACTGAAAGGTAATTGGATAAGAAATTCTTGCTCGTTGTGCCGGTGTACCTAACCATAGAACTCCCAAATTTGTTAAAAATCCTTCGGGCGATAGTAGTTGATAATGTTCTAAAATCTCTTGGTCAATTTTTTGTTTGATAAAATCTGAAACTTTATCCGATCGCTTAATATGTTCCAAAAAATAATTTACTTGATCAGAATCTGCTTGACTCAAGGTAAGTTTTTGAACAACCGTTAACTCCCATTGAAAAGCATTTTTTTCGGCAGCCAAATCTGTCAATTCTTCGCTTTTAACTGGATAACAATTGTCAGAAATGCGCACTAAAACTTTACCAGAAGATGTTGTAGCTATTAGCCTAGTAGAAGGCATCACCTTAAAATAAAAATACTCCGCACCATTGGCATGTGTAACCAATTCAGGATTCACCAAACCTACACCGTCAGTCAATGAACGAAGTCGAGAAAGCACTTTATTCATTTCATCAACTTTCACCTTTTGTCCTAATGGCGGTTCCGAATCTTTATCTTCAATTCCTATTACAATTGTTCCACCTTGAGCATTCGCAAAACACACACAAGTTTCAGCAAGTGATTCTAAATTTGATTTAGCACCAATCGCTTTTTTTAAACTTTTGAAGTCATAATTGCTATCTTCTTTCCAGCCATTCATAGTTTAATCCCAATTTTAGCTAACTGTTCTTTGATTTCTTTGTCCAATTCTTGGGCTTTAGTCATTTGCTCACGCAAGGTGCTTGTTAAGCCTTGAATTTTCTCTTCGAAAGGAATGCCATCGACTTTTTCGTCTTCAATACCCACATAACGACCTGGTGTCAACACAAACTTGTGCTTTTCAATTTCTATTAAATCAGCAGATTTGCAAAAACCTTTTATGTCTTCATAAAGTCCTCCCACTTGATCCCCCTCCAAAGGGGAAGATGAAAGCCAATTGTGGTAAGTGTCCGCAACCAACTGAACATCTTTGTCTTCGAAAATTCGATTCTTGCGATCGATCATCATTCCAAGGTTGGAAGCATCAATAAACAGAACTTCGCCGTTTCTTTTTTTCTTATTACGATGTAAAAACCATAAACAAGCAGGGATTCCCGTATTAAAGAACAATGCTTTTGGTAACATCACAATACATTCTACTAAATCTGCTTCCACCAGGCGTTTACGAATTTCTCCTTCACCTCCTGTGTTTGAACTCAACGAACCATTCGCCAAGACAAACCCTGCTTTTCCATTGGGAGCCAAGTGGTACAAAAAGTGTTGAACCCAGGCAAAATTGGCATTACCAGATGGAGGTGTGCCATATTGCCAACGTGCATCATCATTTAATAATTCACCACTCCAATCACTTACGTTGAAAGGTGGATTGGCAATGATGTAATCGGCTTTCAAGTCTTTATGTGCATTATTCAAAAATGAACCTTCTGTATTCCATTTGATATTTGAACCATCAATACCACGAATGGCTAGGTTCATTCGACAAAGGCGGTACGTCGTCTGATTGCTTTCTTGTCCATAAACGGAGATGTCATCTAAACGTCCTTGATGACTTTCGATGAATTTTTCAGATTGAACAAACATTCCGCCTGAACCACAACAAGGGTCATACACACGGCCTTTGTAGGGTTGAAGCATTTCGACTAATAATTTCACGATACTTTCAGGTGTGTAGAATTGACCACCTTTTTGTCCTTCCGCTAATGCAAATTGGCCTAAAAAGTATTCATAAACTCGGCCTAAAACATCTTGGCTTTTACTTAAGGAATCACCCAAAGCAATGGTACCAATCGTATCTATTAAACCACCCAAGGTCATTGCATCAAATTTGTCGCTTCCATAAACTTTCGGAAGAATTCCTTTCAAAACAGCATTATCTGCTTCGATTAAATCCATTGCATCGTCAATCAACTTCCCAATTCCTGGTGTTTTAGCCATTGACTGAATGTGTTTCCATCTTGCTTTTTCAGGAACAAAAAAGACATTCTCGGCTCCGTACTCGTCCGGATCTTCTGGATCAGCACCTGCATATTTCCCTTGTCCATCAATGAGTTGCTGATGTAATTCGTCAAAAGCGTCTGAAATGTATTTTAGAAAAACTAATCCTAAAACGACGTGTTTGTATTCCGCAGCATCAATGTTTTTGCGCAGTTTATCAGCAGTCTTCCACAATTTCTTTTCTAAACTGTCTTCGGTTTGTTCTTTTTGCTTTGCCATAATGAAATGTAAAGATACTATAAAATAGTAATAATTTTTTTAGTCCAATCCCTTCATAAACCGCTGAATAGGCTTCAAATCGTTTACCTGAATTTTTAGTTCATAAAGGTCTTTTTTCGGGTTGAATTTCACGTAAGGAATGGTCAATGGATATTCGTCTTTGAGGAGTAAATATGCCTTGAGAGAAAGTTCTAATTCTACTTCGTGTTGTTCGCCTTGAAAACTGAATCCAAACGCATCGGGAATTTGTTGTTCGTGTTTTTCTTCGAACATAAATCTTCGGTTGTTTAATTCAACCGCGGTGATTCTATCCAGGTGATAGGTTTTGTTTTTTGCTGAGGTAACCTCAAAGGCCATAACGGTATGGTAGTTATCGGTAAATCCGAAGGGCTCAACCAAACGATCTGAAATGGTTTCGGAATTGATGGAGTGATAGCGTTTGAGAATGACTTGCTCTTTATTTGCAACGGCTTGAGCTAAACGTTCAATTATACGACCATTCTTGGCATTCACCAAATGAGCTGCTACGATGTTGACTTCTGATGCCAAGTATATTTTGCTTAAAACAGCGTCTTTGAGTTTGTTCTTTTTACCGGTGGTAAGTACGATTTGTTTGAGGTATTCGGCTTCTTCGATAGAGAAGCGAATGCCTTGTACTGTATCGCTGTGTATGATAAAACGGTTGTGTTTGTCACGATGCAAATCAAAGCCACATTCACGGATAAGGTCAAGGTAGCGATAGACTGTTCGCTCGGTGGTTTCTAACATTTCTGCTAACTGGTTTACCGCTTTAGGCGGTCGCTGTTCCAAGTATGAAATGAATTGTAATACACGAAGAATTTTCCTTTGGTTTAACATGTTAAATAGGGATATGAGCACAAAGTAGCACAAAATGATACAAGCTACCAAATGATTGACCTTAGTTGTCAGAGAAATTTTACTATTTGATTTTAAATGACTTGAATTGTCACTCGAAGGGTGGAGATTTGTCGCAAAATTAAAAATTTAGGTTATGAGAAAGATTTATGTTTTATCAGTGATGATACTTTCAGTATTCTCGCTAAATGCTCAAAGTTCAAAACAAGAAAAAGATACAGTGTTTGTTGAACAGATTTATCAAGATTTGTCAACGTATTTAGTTTCTCAGAGAGTTTTAGAATTTGATTCAGTTAAAGCAAGTGAATTGATGATTCGGTTTGAAAATTGGGCTGGTCAAAACTTCAGAAACTACGAGAAGGTGAGAACATCAAAAACAGAATCTCAGATAACACTAAATTATATTACATCGTCATTTAGCACATCACTCGATTTCTATTTGAATATGGTTGTAGAGTTCAAAGACAATAAAATACGAGTACAAATCTATGATGATGCGAATGTTTACAAACCAGGGAGTTATTCAGGAACTACCTATATAGCGGGCGTAGCAGGAAGAGCATATCACATTAGTGCGTATTTTAATAATGGAATGATCATCTATAAACCAAAACCTGGGATGTTGAATATTAATGAGAAAAATGCATCAGGAAGCCTAACATACAAGGCTTCTGTTGATGCTACAATCGAAGAAATTAACACATACATTAAAACGAAGTCAGTTGCGCCTGCAACTAAAAAGGATGATAGTGGTTGGTGATTAATAAAAAGCTATTTTAAAAAACCAACTTAGGGAACCCAGGTTGGTTTTTTAATTGATGATTGAAACGTCAAGTTTATTGCTCGAAAAACTTGACAAACTAGTTTGTTCTAAATTCTTTTTATTAGTTTTTTGAAAGATTCTGCAACATCACCTTCAAAAGGAATTGGTCTGTAAGCATATGCAGCCAATTCTGATAAATAGGTGCTCTTTAATTTTATCCATTGGCTGTCAAAGTCTGATATTAAAGGTGATTCGATAAGTTTTTTTTGTTGCCAGTTTAATGGTTCGTCAAAAATGTCTCTATCATGTTGAATAATTTCTTCGAATCGGATTTGGAAAGATTTAGATTCAACGAATTCTGCACATTGCGGATTCTTTAGTAAATAGTGTAGATCATAAAAATGTCTGATTTTTTGAGCAGTACTTTCAACAGGGTTTGAATCAAAAGAAAAACGTATTAAGGAAACGAGTTTTTCTAGTAATGTTTGCTCTTTACTTAGCACATTGATATCAAAAGACTGTAGTCCAAATCTATCGATGTAATCCGAATTCCCAGAGGCAATTAAGAAATCATGCACCATGCTTGAAATCGATTTTTTTTCATACGGAAAAGGATTTGCGAATGAGTTGATTTCAACGATAATAGTATTAGCCGAATTACTATTTTCCAATGTAGGGTATTCAAAAATTGACTTTCTAAAGCGTGATCCTTTGCTTGTTACTCCTGGGGTGGGTCTTTCCGTTAAAGAACTTGTTATTTCTTTTTCAAGCGTTCGGATGATTGTTTTTATCTCGTTCCCTGATTTATTTCCATCATCTATAATTGCCAAATCAACATCTTCCGAAAAACGATCGATTAAGTTGTGTCCTTTTGATAAGGATGTTCCGCCTTTGAAAACGGAACTTACACTGAATTTACTTCTGGATAGTTCCTTTAAAACTAGGGTAATCCAATAGTCTTTTTCAACAAATTCAAATCTTATGCCCAAGTGTTGTGCGGTGGCTCTGAGTGTATCTGAGAATAATTTGGATTCTTGGTGCAAGTTCATATTAAATTCCATTTTTCAGTATTAGATAATACAGATGAAACACCAGTCAATTTATATATTGTGAAAGGATTTAATGAATCGTATAATGTCTCTGTGGATGTGTTTTTATTCTCGTCCAACATCGCACCAAGTAAAGCTCTTGTGGCAGGTGGATATTTCATGGCTAAGCGCATGAGTAATGAAATCTCTTTCTCTTTGAGTTCTTTTATCATCTGCAAAAAACGCAAGCATGAATTTCTTGGATTCGAATCCGGTATCTTTTTGATGTATCGAATAGCATCCAAAATTTGCAACATAGGGATACTTTCTTTAGTAATGGTATTTTTTTGTTTGATAAAAGAAATCGTATAGGTGTCTCTTTTGAAGCTTGGTCTAACTTGGTTTTTTCCTATTTGAATCGTATTGCTTACTTGTGTTGTTAGACCTAATTTATTATAGATACTATAACCTGTCAGATAACCAACTGTTTTTCCGCTATCTTCAAGTAAGTCTTTTACAACTTGTTTTTGGCTTGGTAGTAATGTTCCAAAAGGCGTTGTTTCAGGTTTATAATATTTACCCTTTGAAAGTTTTGCAATTTTACCAGCTGCAGCCATTCTATTAAGTGCTTTAATGACTGCTTGTTTCTGATTCACCTCACTCGTAAAATCATCATAGGTGAAAATATATCCTTTCGGAAATCTACCAATTGTAATTGCTATGTATTCAGTTATTTTCACTTTTTTATATCAGAAGCAAAGGTAGTAAAAATGTCCTGTTTTTTAAATAATAAACTGGACAAATTGTTTTAATATGTTTTAGCTTCTTTCACCTTTCCTCGCTCAATGACTTCAACATCTTAATCAAACTCAACTGCGGATGGCAATCTGATTTATCGGCACGGAAAGAAATCGAACAATTAATTTTTCAAAATATTAGTGATTTTTTCCTCTACAATTGGCATTCGCTCCTCGAGCATAATGGGGTGAATATGTGCCATTAAAAGCTCTTTTAACATTCCTTGTTGTATTATTTCGTTCAGTTGTTGTTTTATAAAATTGGAAATATCTACTTCTGCTTTAGCGATTTCTTCAACTATTTCTATGCGGTTGTCTATGATATAAATAATGTCCTCGATGTCATGACTGGTTCTATAATCTGAACCTCTGTCATTAAAGGCTTCAAACTTGGTTGCTAAATAGCATGGAGCAGTCAGAAGTTGAATTTCTTGTTCTTTTGCCATAGCAGTCCATAGATTTTTAAACCCAATTTTGTACCATCTGTTTGCTGAACCTAAGGGTCCATCTTCTGCAGCCATTATATCTACCGGGATATCTTTATACTTGAAACTACATATTGCATGACCATAAGGATCGGGATGAAACCCAAGTGATGCCAATTTCTCATTGATTTGTTGCCAGTGATTCAAATTGACAATGTTCAAGGTCATATCTATGTCCTTCGTTGGGCGAATTTCATCTGCTGCAGGATCATCCGTATATAGACTAACCACTGCACCGCCAACGAATACAATGTCTTTTTTTAATTCACCCAATGCTTCTGCAACCTCTGCAACTACTCCGATATTGATGATTTTATTTTCCAAGGTCAAAACGCTTTTTAAGTTCTACAATGGCAATTTCTTTTTCTCTTGCTCTTCCAACTCGTAAAGCATCAGTTAATGCTAGAAGTTCGTGTAATTTCACATCTTTTAAAGCTGCTTCGGGTACGGTTGGATATAAAGGAATAATGCTATGTCCGCGAACGGTTCCTTTACCGTATGGCCAAACATAAATTTCATTACTCTGAATTTCTGCGTTCAAGGGTGCTGCTGCATGAGAAGTTGGAATTCCCCTTACTATTGCCCCAGGTTTTTGTGGGAAAATATAGCGCAGTCCATATTGCAAAAACTCAATTAATGCCATCTTCATTACCGTTTTACCATCAGGTGCTAAAAGTCCTGAAAATTTGCAGCGTGCAACCGCCTCGCTTACTTCCGACTGGCTCAAACCTAACGTTTCTGCCATAGGTTTTTGATTCCATGAAGGGTTATTGTCGCTTACTATTTTAAGTAATAGCACCACGTCTTGTGGTTTTAAATGATGACTTTGAGTTTTCATTTTATTCAATATTGCGTATCGCGATATGCAATATTAAGAATAAATCATCAATTAAACAAGGAGATAGTAAGTGAATATCGTGTATCGCGATACGCGATATGAGTATGTAGTTTATCTATCACCTAACCTCACTCAAACCTTTCAACAACTTAATCAAACTCAACTGAGGATGGCAATCGGATTTATCGGCACGGAAGGAAACGTGTGTCCAGATGCCTAGTGTTCCATTGAGGGCTTGGGTATTGAGTTTCCACATGTCGGGTTGGTAAGTATTAGGGATATTGTATTTCTCGCAGAGGTAATCGAGGAGGGTTTTGAGTGATTCGAGTTGTACTTCTTTGTATTTATGGAAAAATCTGTGACCTCGCCATTGCATGCCATAATCAATGACTTCTTCTTTGGGAACTTCTCGGTTGAAAGTGGAAAAATACCTGCCACCTTTTTCGATTAACGCTCCCCAATTACAGATTTCAATTCCAATGGATTGTTGGTTCAACTGGGTATTGTTGCGGTTGTGTGTTCCGAGGTGGTGCGCCCAATGGGCTGAACTGAAACATTGGTAGATGATGCCGTCTCCATCGATCACAAAAGCTGTTGCCACGCGAACAGGGGTGTAGCCCCAACCGCTAATGACGTTTTTGGCATTTGGACCACTTACGGTGTGGTGTAACACAATCTGTTTTTTCGGAAAAACTTCCGGGTAATATTGGGCTTTGGTTAATGGGAATTGGATGAGGTTTTTGATTTTCATTAATTGATTTTTTAGTTAATTTTTATTTTCTTTCATTCTTTTGGCTTGACCCAAAAGAAACAAAAGGTCAAGGCTCTATCGTTTACTTGGCTTGCCGATTCTTTTTCTTTATCATTTTTTATTCTTGCAAGCCATTTTTCAATCTTTCTCTTATCGGATGGTGGCGGATGATCCTTCGGCTTTCCTTACCATTTACCGATTCGAGTTCAGTTTGAAAAACCGAAAACGATAAGGCCGAGGGGATTCTCTTAGCGATTTTTTTAATTGGAAAAGAGGGGAAAAGTTTCATTTTCGTTTGTCGGGTGAGTCGTTTGGGAACGAGATGAGGTTAAACATTTCACGCATTCGAGAGCGCAAGCGATTTCCGTAAATGGATTCGAGGTCGGAAGCACTGAGGTTGGTGGTTGCATGGGTAACATAACCCTGGCGAATCATCAGCTCGTAGCGATTCAAGAGGATTTCGGCAATGGTGTTGCATTCGTTTCCGTAATACTTCATGTTTTGTTCCACGCCTAAATCATCGAAACAATAGATTTTTGGGTTGTTGGAATACTTCTGCAAGGTTTGATAGCCTTCTTCGTGAAACTCAGCTGCAACAGCTCTTGTGGAACGGATAAAGAAATGGTTTGCTTCAAAGGTAAAGTCCGTCATTAGGGTCATGAGTGAGGTTTTACCGCAACCAATCGGGCCCGCTAACAAGATGCCTTTGTTGGGGTCAATGCTATACTTTTCATAAAAGTTTTCGCACTTGGTGAAGTACACTACGAGTTTCGAAATGATGGTTAAATCCTCTTTGTGAATGCGAAAATGCTTGCCGAATTTCAGACGGCCTTTGTGCTGCAAATAGCGAATTGTATTATCGTAATCGTAGTTGCGAGCTCCTTCTTCGTCAATGAAATAGGGCTTTTCAGTTGCCGGGTCATAGGGTTTCTTCATAATTCGTGGGTTTTGCGTGTAATTGATGTGGCGTGAGTTTGCCGTTTTTTTCGGATTGGAACTTCTTGCTTCGCAGGATCCAGTTACGAGCTGCTGCCTGCCAGTCTTTCATTTTTGCTTTTCCGACCAACCAACCATTGGCTTGGTAGTAAAGAAAAAATGGTTCAGCTTCTTCCAGTACAAACTTTTGAATTTTAAAAAATTCTAAAACTTCTTCTAAAGAGGGCGGAGTAAAATTCTTTTTACTCTCTTTTTGTTTATTCTGTTTAGATAGTTTATTAATGTTTGTATTGTTTATAGAAGGTACCAGTGCTTGTACTGGTACTTGTACAGATGTTGTCCCAGTACTTGTCCTAGTAGTTGTACCGCTACTTGTACCGAATTTGTACATCTTCACGGTGCTGCCTTTCATTGGATTGTGCGAAGGACAATAGAGAAAGAACCCCCATTCACTTAACTCCGAAATGCACTTGTGATAGGTGTTTTTTGAGCCTATTTTAGACAAACGCATGGTGTCTTCTCGATGAATGGAAATGGGATTTTTAAATCGATTCATGTTCCAGAATTGAAAGAGTGCTAAATACAAACTGACGTGACTGGGATTGAGCCGTTCGTCCTGTGCAATGCGTTCCATGACGGCTGTCAGGTGTGCGATGTAATTCATGATCGGAAGATGCCATTGTGGATTTTATTTTCTTGGATAATTTTTACAATCTCATCATAATCGAATAAGCAAACCTTACCGATACGGCTATATGGTATGATGCCATTGATTTTGAGTTTGTGAAAGGTGCCTTGTGAAATGCTCAGGAGTTTTCTAGCTTCTGTTGCTTTCATCCATCTTTTGTCCTTTGGATGTTGTCCGAAAGATTGTTGCCCAGGTTTGCTCTTGTGAGTCTTGAGGATTTTCTCCATTTCTTCCAAAAGGTCGTTTTTAAATTCCTCAAGGTCTTCTTTGGTAATTACTGAAATTTGCATGTTAAAAGTTTTGATATCGAGTGGCAAATTTCAGGCTGTTAAACAGCACAATTATCCAACTTTACCGCAGTTGTCAGAAATAAATTATTGATTTGTGGTATAATGATTCAAAAGCCGCATTTTAAGGATTCAAGTTGATTGAAAGCGGTGCATAATTGTTTTGTAAAGCGGAAGAATCTAGGGCGTAAAACTACTGATTGAATGAAATGTTTTTCGGTAATTGTTGGTGGTATTTAATAGTTAACCGATTGAAATAAAATGTTTTAAGCCTTATTATGTGATGTAATTCATACAATTTCCGTGTTTTAAATTGTTATCTATTTGATTCAGAAATGATTCGGTTTAAATTACTCGCTAATTCATATAAGAATTTGCTGCTTTCTCGTTTGCGGTTTTTTATTGAAAAAGAAGCTCTATTGATGTCATTTAAGTTCATATTGAAAATTTGGCCCATTGCCAAAGCAATTTCCTTTAAATCACTTTTACCGTTATTAAAAACTTTCTGATGGTGGAGAGCAAGCACAAGTTCAACGAGGTCATATTTTGCAGAAGTCCACTGCAATTGAGGCACGGGTTTCCATTCATTTTCATGAAGAATTTCTGCTTTATCGGATAAAATATCACATGCCAATATATGCGCCAAAATCATATCATAACCTGTTGAAAATGCCATGTCAATATTGGGAAGTATCTTGGTTATAATATCAGTTTTGGTAGCATTCAGCGTGAAGTAATGCTCATCGCGATAGGTATTTTGAGAATTGAAGTATTTGTAAAACTCAACGTATTCCGAGAAGTAAACTTTAAGTTGCATCAGTTTATCCTGTTTGCATTTTTCGAATTCTTCTTCACTGTTCAAGCGTTGTTTGAGCTGTAAATCCAGCAGCATACTGTTGGCAATTCGTTGGGCTACGATTTTAGGTTTGATAGCTTTAAAAAATTCTACCTCATCGCTAATTGATTGAAATCCCTCGTTGATAAATAGGCTTCGCATTTTATCCAATGCGAGATCGCTAATTTCTACAATCAATCCGGTTCTTTCTTGGTTGTCAGTTCGCTGAGCATACAATTCACTAATTTCAAAATTGTACGACACAAACATTTCATTGTATTTACTCATAACCTCAAATTTTATGTTTCGAGGTTTTACGTTTGAAAAAACGCGAATTGATTTTACATAGCGTCCCGATGTTGAATTTTCAACGTGAATTTTTCCTTCAATTTTTGCATATCTTCACTCACTTTATTTTCTAATACTTTGGCATAAATTTGAGTTGTTACCAACTTAGTATGACCAAGCATTTTGGAAACAGTTTCTATGGGTACTCCATTTGAAAGGGTTACCGTTGTTGCAAAGGTATGTCGGGCAATGTGCATGGTTAATTCTTTTTTGATGCCGCAAAGTGATGCTACTTCCTTTAAGTACGCATTCATCTTTTGGTTTGATTTCACCGGAAGCAATGCTCCCGTTTTGACACAATATGGATGTTGCTCATACTTTTGAATGATTTCCTCGGCTTGTGGTAACAACGGCACATTCGAAACGGTATTTGTTTTCTTCCGTTTGGTAAATATCCATGTATCGCCATCAATTCCCTTGGCTAAATCTGTGCGTTTTAGTTTCTCTACATCTGCAAAGGCATAACCGGTATAACAGCAAAACAAAAAGATGTCTCGCACTTCTTCCAAGCGTTCGATGTTAAATTCTTTCTCGTGTAATAGCATAATTTCTGCTTCATCGAGTATTTCGCGATGCACATTGAGTTTGGTGCATTTGAATGCCGCAAAAGGATTTTTTTCCATCCAATCGTTGTTTACTGCCATATTTATGACTTTCTTCAACATGGTGATGTATTTCATTGCGGTGTTGTGTGCAATGTGGTGCTTCACCCTCAGGTAATGTTCAAAATCAACGACAAAGCGATGGTTGAGTTCGGTTAGGTACATGTCGCTTCGGTTGTGATGTTCTTTCAGGTAAAGTTTTAATTTTCCAAGAACTGTGTTGAATTTGATGTATGTTGAAGGCACAACGTCAATTCCAATTCTTTCTTTGATTTTATCATTGTGGTATTCAAAGATTGAAATGAGGGTGTGTTGTTTTTCGTCCACACTGAACAAAAGGTTCTTTAGCATCTCACCGGTAATAAACATGTCTTTGGCGTTTAGCTCCATGAAATGTTTATACACCTTGGATTTTACCATTTCCAAATAATTGTTGAGCATCCGCAATTCGGTGGTGTGCGGTTTAGCTTGTCCGACTTGGGTAATCCACTTAGTGGGATCAACGCTTTGGCGCATGGAAATTTCAGTCCGCTTACCGTCAATGGTAATTCTGCAGTAAATAGGAGCTTTACCGTTTTTTGCTTTGCTTCTGTTCAGCCAGAACAGGAGGGAATAATTTTGATTCATAACATTGTATTTTAAAAGTTTCGTTTAAACGGTAACCTCATTCGGTTACCTGTTTTGTTTTCGATATCAAAACTTTTTCAAATACAAACGCTTTAATTGTTTAAAATCCAGCTTCTTGAGCTATGTCTCGGTTACCCAAAATTACAATCTTTTTTTTTGGTAACCGAATGAGTTACCTATATTATGTAAATTTTTGACTTTAAATGAAACCTAATTGAAACAAAAAACCCTTGAAAACATAGCATTTTCAAGGGTTTTAAGTGCTTTTGTGTTTGTTTGCGAAACACTACCAGCGGTCTGGACGGGACTCGAACCCGCGACCCCATGCGTGACAGGCATGTATTCTAACCAACTGAACTACCAAACCAATTTTTTAACTTTTAGTTACCGACAACAGCCGGTTTCAAAAATTGTGTATACTTTCCGTTAAAAGCGGATACAAAAGTAAGATAAAAATGTTAGAATACAATAATTAAAGCTAAAAAATCGCTATTCTTGGCTAAAATTTTTCCATTGGAAAGTCTTTTACAAAACGATATCATTCTAAAAAATAAAATCGACAGGGTATTTTAGTAACTTTGATAATAGTTGAATTTAAAAAACGAGTTTCTAGAATTACAAAAGATGGATTATTTAGACCGCCTGGAGGCGGAGGCCATATATATTCTAAGAGAAGTTGCTGGTCAATTTGATCGTCCAGCTCTACTTTTTAGCGGCGGTAAAGACAGTATCTGTCTTGTTCATCTCGCATTGAAAGCATTTCGACCAGGCAAATTCCCCTTTCCTTTAGTACATATTGACACAGGTCATAATTTTCCAGAAACACTGCGTTTTAGAGACCAACTCGTAGGCGAAATTGGTGAAAAATTAATTGTAAGAAATGTTCATGATACAATTGTACTACGCAATTTACCAGATGGAAAAGGTAAGTTTCCAAGTAGGAATGCGCTACAGACCTATACGCTTCTCGATGTAATTAACGAGTTTGAATTTGACGCTTGCATTGGTGGCGCTAGACGTGATGAAGAAAAAGCCAGAGCCAAGGAACGTATTTTCTCTGTTCGCGATGAATTTGGCCAATGGGATCCCAAAAAGCAAAGGCCTGAACTTTGGAATATCTTTAATGGCCGCATCGATAAAGGCGAAAATGTTCGTGTTTTCCCAATTTCTAATTGGACAGAATTAGATGTTTGGAATTATATCCTAAGAGAGAAAATAGCATTGCCTTCAATTTATTTTACCCACGAGCGCGAATGTATTTTAACGGATAGCGGTCAATTAATGAATATCAATGAATTCGTTTCAATTGACCCAAACGACACCATAGTTAGTAAAAAAGTGCGCTATCGAACGGTTGGCGACATGACGTGTACAGCGGCAATTGAAAGTGAGGCTTACTGTGTTGAAGACATCATTAAGGAATTAAAAGCCACTAACATTTCTGAACGTGGGGCAACAAGAATGGATGACAGAATTAGTGAAGCAGCTATGGAGGACAGAAAAAAGAATGGGTATTTTTGAAAAAAGTTTTCTCCATAAACCTTAGTAAAACACAAAGCCGCAAGACATCCTGCGGCTTTAAATTGAATTATTAATACTAACAGGCACTAGAAGGCATATCGAGCAGCTAGTCCTCCACCCCATCCAAAGCCAACATATGGTATTACTCGAAGTGATGGCCCTGTATCAAGCGCAAGGTTCAACGGAAAATCTTCAAAAGTGTATTCAACGCCAATTACCCCATCAGCACCTAAAAACAATCCACTTGAATATTCACTCATGTAGCCTCCATTGGTAAATATTCCTACATCCCCTCCAAAACCGTAATACCACTCTACACCATGAGATAATTCTTGGTTTCGTTCATATAAACCTTGCAGCCAGATATGTCGAGAACCACCACCAAGTGAAACTTCTACAGCAGAAGAACCTCCAAGAAAATGTTTGAGGTTAATTCCAGCACCGCCGTTAAAAGAAAATCCTCCTTTTAAACCAATGGCAGTGGAATACTGCTGCGCTTGGCTATGTAAAGCCATCAAAAATGTTATAACAAATATCAACCTTTTCATATTATTTTTTTTTTACAAAGTTAAGATTTACAATTTTCCTGACACTACAAAGGCTTTAGTTTTAGTAAAAGAAACCCCGCCATTAATTGAAAACGCCTCAAAAACACCAACATACGTTCCTACTCTTGCTTTCACATTCTCATCAGTAATTCCATCCCAAGAAAAAACGCCCGTTGTACCAAGTAGTTCTTGATCAAAAACGGTACTAATTAAACGACCCCTATCATCGTAAATGGTAAAACGACCTAATAAGCTAGATTCTGTTAAAGTGTAATTAACTAAAAGCAAATCTTCGTATCCATCATTGTCTGGAGAAATCGTCGCGCTTTCATAGTTAAAATCTCCATTTTGTGACGCGGGATAATATTGAGAATTTTCTAATCCTGGAGTTGCAAATCCAATCGCCTCAGCTGCAGAGTGCCAATTTGTGGGGTCTGATGAAGGTCTTTGGGTGTCTACGCGTTCTAAAGAAACCCCATCTGTGTCATCCAATAACGGAAAATGCCATTCTGAAGAATAGGAAACTGCATCCATTACTTCATTAATGTTTATAAGATATACAGTACTTGAATCTACATTATAACTTGGTGTTTCGCAATAAACAAATGTTCCTTCACCGTAAAAAGGGTAGTTTTGCTTAACAAAAACAGAATCTTTTCCAAGAACTGCGTAACCTCCTGGTGTAAGGTAAAAATGGTTATTCACCGTTTTAAAGTTCGCTATGGTATCATCATAATTTGCTAGTTGCCAACCTTGTAAATCAATGACTTTATTGGATGTATTTACCAGCTCAATCCAATCGTAACCATTTGTATAAGGATCAAAAAGTATTTCATTAATAATTACATCGCCTTTCTCAGCAAGATCAGGAAGCACAAAAGTACCATTCAGATTTGCAGGATTCATCCAGCAATCAGCTACATTTTCAATAAAAATCTGGTACGTTTTACTGGGTTCAAAATTATCAGCATACTGCAAGGTAACCATATCAGGATGCTGTCCAAACGCATAAACAGATTGTAAATTTAAAAATGGATCAACCATGTAATTTGCTGATGTTAGTAAAGTCGAGTCCATACCTTCTGAAAAATGAACTTCCAGGTAATTGGGCGCCAATGCAATTAAGTCACTTATTACAGGAGGAGTTGTGTCCGGTGTGTCATCAAATACAGAATTAATACTGCCTGGTGTGCCGCCACTAATAGCATTGGATGCCATCCAGTTGTCTTCATCAGAACATGGGTCATTGGGATTTATGCGCTCAATAGAATAACCACCATTAGCTTTAATTTCATCTTTGTACCAATCATCTGTGTAAGAAATATAATCCAACTTAACGCCATTTTCATCCTTGAGTACAATATCATCACCTGAATTATTCAAACTTGGAAAACTAGTAACACCATAAGCTTGTGTCATACTAAAGGTATCTATGTTTGATGATGCACAAAGAATTCGATATTCTCCAGGGTAAAGCCAGCCTTCTTGAATGGTGCCATCAGATGAAGCATCTCCTATTTTCCAACCCGTTAAATCGAAATACTTGTTGCTTTTGTTATACACTTCAATATACTCCACCTCCGGCAAACCAACAATTGGAGAAGGATCACACATGAATTCATTAATGAAGACATCGCCAGGATTAGGTGTTTCAGCCACTAAATAAGTAAAATTTAAAGTTTGATTTCCAGAAATGTTTCCGCTTATATCCGATATGGATGAGGTGGTTAATTGATAAGTTGTTCCATTAGACATTCCTGGAGGCCATAAAAACAAGTGCACGAGGGCTGGATTGTTGGCATCAAGTTGCGGAGGTTGAACGGTTAAGCTGGGATTAAAAACATAATTCAAAAGCAGTTGAGAAGATGTGCTTTCTAAGGGTTCATTAAACAATATATCAACAGCCTGAGAGCCAATTGGGGTAACCGAAATCATTTGTGGAGGTGTAACATCCAATATTATCGGGCCCACATAAATGTCATCAAAAAAGTGTTTTTGAAAAAAGCTAGCCGTAGACTGGGTTATTGAAATTCCGAAATATGAACTTGCGTTTATTGTTAAATCATTAACAATACCCTCTTGAAAATAAGCGTTTCCTGTTCCTGTATTGTCTCTCTCTAGTTTCCAATCACCTGAAATGGTTTTGGTCACTTTAATTTTTAATTGATTGGATGAAAAATTGGTAATTCCATCGATCCCATCTATAATTTTTGTGTTTGTTCCGTTAACTTTCTTATACAATGATATTTCATCAGTTGTTCCACCTATTCTTACAAAATAACCGGATAAAGAAGCACTCAGTAAATCCTGATTATCTGCCATTAAGAAGAAATCAACATAATTAGCACTTGAGGTATTGAATTGCAAATTCGTAAAAAACTCCCATTGTCCTTCATTCGATGTGGTTGAAGGTGTTGATAGATAATAAGTACTGTTGGCAATTAATTTATTCGAGCGTAATCTTAGATTGCCAGAGACATCTACCACTGTGAAAACACTGTCATCGCCTGACCAAACGGGAGAATTTGTAAAATTATTATCAGAAAAATCATCTGTAAGTTGTGCCGCCAGCTGAATGGAAAGACTTAAAAAAATGCTTGCTAAAAAGTATCTCATCACGATTTTTCTGAGTTTAAATATAGTAATTTTACTGCTACATTAAACACAAATTTAAGATGAAGGTAGCTGTAATTGGGGCAACTGGAATGGTTGGTCGGGTCATGTTGGAAGTATTGAAAGAAAGGAATGTAATCATATCTGAGTTGATTCCTGTAGCATCTGAAAAGTCGGTTGGACAAACCATTATTTTCAACGAAAAGCCATATCAAGTTGTTGGTTTAGAAAGTGCAATAGCTTTGAAGCCTGATGTTGCTCTATTTTCAGCTGGAGGAGACACATCTCTGGAATGGGCACCAAAATTTGCAGCTATTGGAACGGTTGTCATTGACAATTCATCAGCATGGAGAATGGATCCAGACAAAAAACTTATCGTTCCTGAAATTAATGGCCAATTGCTAAATTCAGACGATAAAATAATTGCGAATCCTAATTGCAGCACCATTCAACTTGTTATGGTGTTAGCGCCACTTCATAATAAATATAAAGTGAGGCGGGTTATTGTTTCAACTTATCAATCCATAACCGGCACTGGAGTTAAAGCCGTTCAGCAGATGGAAAATGAAAGAAAAGGAGTAAATGGAGAAATGGCTTACAAATATGAAATCGATAAAAATTGTATTCCACAATGTGACGTTTTCCTTGATAATGGTTACACCAAGGAAGAAATGAAATTGACAAATGAAACCCGAAAAATTCTTGATCCATCGATTAACGTATCAGCCACTGCAGTTCGCGTTCCGGTTGTAGGAGGACATTCAGAGGCGGTTAATATTGAATTTGAAAATGAATTTGAATTGGATGAAGTACGAAAAATTTTAGCTCATGTTACTGGTATTACTTTGCAAGACAACCCAGCAAGTTTTTCATATCCAATGCCGAAATATGCCTCTGGAAAAGATGATGTTTTTGTTGGCCGAATCAGAAGAGATGAATCGCAACCGAAAACTTTAAACCTTTGGATTGTAGCTGATAATTTAAGAAAAGGCGCTGCAACGAATGCCGTACAAATTGCTGAGTATTTGTTAGAAAATAATTTATTGAAGTAGTTTACTCTTCATAGCCCATTAAAGCAAATACAGAAAAAGTAGATAGCCAGTGGTCAATGTCATAATTTCCTTTACCTATGCTCTCTTGCGCATAATCCCACATTTCATTCATGGCATTTACCCATTCCGTTTTGATTTCTGGAGATAGGGTGTTTTCTGGTAAAGATTTTAGAATTCCATTTAAACACCAAATTCTATTTAAGTGAAACCCATCGAAATGAGATTCGAACCCATCATGTTTTTTTACTTTTTTCACCTTTAAAGGTTGTTTTACTTTTTCAACATCAAATAGATTCGGAGAAACCCTTTTCAACCAAACCACATATTTTTTTTCAGGCATCACCTTTCTCATCAAATCTGCGACTAAAAGTCCTGCTGACATGAAGTCATAAGATTCAACATAAGGTTCTTTTTCCAATGAAATGGACTTAATTTCCTCATAATATTTTAAAGCAGCTTGAGAAACTACTTTCTTTAGTTTTTTATTTTTTGAATTTATAGCATAATCATAAGCAAATGACAAGCCCATTGCGGGACTATCATGCGACCCAGATAAATCCACTTCCTCAATTTGTGGCCACACAACCATATGAACATCAGCAATATAATCTATTAAAGGTTGAAGATTTAATAACCATTGTTGTGCATCCTTATCTTCTGGCCAACGAATCAATTCATCTGCTAATTTAAGCATCCATGATTGTCCATATGGAAATTCAAACAAACCTTCTTCATTTGAGGAAACAAACTCTAATTCTTTCAAGATATTCTCAGCATTAAAACTTTGATTGAGTTTTTCCCGGATATCAACTGCTTCAGGAATATTGGGAAATTCTTTCAGGATTTTTACCAAACACCAATGGTTATGGACACTACTATGCCAATCATAGCAACCATGAAAAGATGGCCAATAGTCTTTTGGGTTTCCTTTACGCTGTGTGTCATAATAGCGATAATAAAAATGTTTATCGGTTCTGCCAATACATTCCAAGGAAAGGTTGGCAAAATAAGAAGCACCTGAATCGGATAATTGATACCTGCCATCTTGAATGGGAATGACCAACGAGGAGTCTTGCGCATTCGTAGTAAAAGAAATTAAAAATAAAACCGAAATTATAATTGATTTAAAGACACTTTTCATTTTTTAATGTTTACTGATAAGATGATTCTGAAATATAAAGATGGAATTGTACCATATCTTTGCGGCTAAGTAATTCCATTTCCGGTATATATAATGGCAAAACGATAGTGTCTTTAGGGTTATAAATAGCGGAAAAATTATTTTTACTTATTTGAATAGCATATTGTCCACCTTCAGAGATGAAAATCCTATCTATTTTCCATATTTTATCTTCTGGAACCGTTAATGTGTTTCCTGCATATGAAATTTTAAGAAATGTTGAGTCTTGAGAAAAAGAGTAAAAGCCTATCACCAATAACACCATACATGAAAGCTTGCTTTTCATTAAGGAACAACATTGAATTCAATTATACTTAAGAAATCCCCAGAACACGATGTTTTACATGTTTGACCTGCCTTTAACCATATTGGAAAGGAGTTGCTTGCCATATATAAAACAGATGACGATCCCCAGCCTGTTCCTTTGATATCGTTATAAGTAATACCGTCGATATAGTATGGTCTTGGGCGATTAAAATCCGTGCATGAAGTCGTGGGTGAATTTGTACCTATACCAATTTGTTGTTGCTGATAGGACTCTATTTTCCAAACTTTTCCAACAGGAACTGTTTGATCAGTATTAGATACAATAATTACTTGACTAAACTGAAGGTTTTGTGCATGGAATTGTCCAAAAATGAACAAACAAATTATACATCCTACAATTCTCATGGTACCACATTAAATTCTATAATACTTAAAATACCAGAGGAACATCCTCCACCAAATGTTATGGTTTTGCCTTCAGCAAACCAAAATGGAAAATTATCCCATGCGGAAGACGAAGTGTTGTGTTGACGCATATAATAAGTAACGCCATTTACAACCATACAAGCATAATAGTTAACCGAAGTCAACATACAATTCTCTATTTTCCAAACTTTGCCAGTTGGAACAGTTACTGTTGTCCCTCCACTTACAAATTCTAAATTGATGACTTGATTAAACTGTAAATTGCCTTGAGAATTAGCGATTTTACTAAAAAGCAGTAAGAGTGAAATAATTACGAGGTTTTTCATTATGGTACTAAATTAAATTCTATAATACTTAAGAAATTATCTGGGCAAGTGGTTTGAACCGATTCACCAGATTTTAACCAAAGTGGGAATAAATTCCCCACCGCCATAAAAATTCCTGAACTTCCATGACCAGGTGAACCATTAATTTGATAGTAGGGTTTTCCATTAATTAAAAATGGATGCTGACGGTCTTGAAAATTACATGTAGGGTATTCTGTGAATTCGGAAATACTTGTGTAAGCCTGCATGTAACTTTCCACTTTCCAAATTTTACCAGTCGGAACAGTTTGTGTGGAATTATTTACTTTAATCACCTGATTGAATTGTAAGTTTCCTTGAGCCTTAATTACTGAAGCACAAAGGATAAATAGAATTAATAATTTTGTTGACATATTAAAACCCATCTGTTGTGTATACCAATGTATTTCCGTTACTTCCGCTTCCCGAACTACTTGCTGAGCCGGCTATAGGAACCCATGCTGTTCCATCAAAATAGTAAAACCCAGGCGAATTATCAGTTTGAAAAACCAACAAACCAGTAGCTGGACTTGAAATAGCGTTTCTTTGCACCAAAGTGAGACTAGGCAATAAAATCCCTTGAGTTGTTGAACTTACTTGAAGTGCCGCTGAACTATTCGGTGATGTGGATCCGACAGCTACGGCTGATCCATTGTTGTATAAATTACTGGTCGCAACCCAGGTGGTTCCATTGTTATATAAGGTTTGACCCAAAGTACCACTTGGTAAAGTTCCTGCTGGACCTTGTGGGCCTGCTGGACCCGTTAACCCTTGTGGTCCCGCTGGACCTTGTGGACCGGTAGCTCCAGTAGGGCCCGCAACACCTTGAAGACCTGTTGCTCCTGTTGGACCAGTTAAATTTGCCGTAGTAAATGAACTGCCATCGGAATAATTAAATGTATATGTGCCATTGTTATTATTGACGGTTGAAACAATTCCAACTCCTGCTGGACCTGTTAAACCTTGTGGGCCAGCAGGGCCAGTTGGGCCTGCTGCACCGGACAGACCTTGAGGACCAGTTAAATTTGCCGTAGTAAATGAACTGCCATCGGAATAGTTAAAAGTAAATGTGCCATTATTGTTATTAATAGTTGAAACAATTCCAATACCCGGAGACCCTTGAGGTCCAGCTGGGCCAGGAACATTATTTCCACTGTTTTCTGCATAAAGTGCATAAGGAACACTCATCATTTGTTGGCTTCCCATTAATGTATAGTTAGTCCCGCCGTTTATGTCAGTAGAAACCTCTAAAAAGTATGGTCCATTTCCCCAATCGATGGTGTTGAAACTCCCAGAAGTTGGAATTCCTTCGCCAACCACAACATTCACCAAACCAATATTACTAGTGGTCTCTGTAAATTGCTCCGCATAAACCTCATTTCCAGAAACATTTCCTTGTAAAATTCGAAATTGTAAACCTATAACTGTATTGTTTACGCTTAAACCACTTAGATTTCGAATGACTGCTTGATAATTTATTCCTTGTGGGGCTTGACCAAAACTGAAAACACCTATAAAAATTGCGAATATGAATGTTAACTTTTTCATTTATTAATTTGGGATTTTAATTAATGTTTCTTCTAAAATAAATTCTTTGTTTATGCAAAAAATAATGCGATAGGGCCCATTTGCTAAATGTTCTAAATTGATTGTTTGAATGAAATTTGTAATTGTCTCGTCGAAAACCACTCTTCCGGTCAAATCAAAAATATTCACCTGTAACGTTTCACTTGAATTATTCTCTATTTGAACTTCACTCGAGAATGGATTTGGATAAAGGTTAACATTTTCGAAATTCAAATCATTAAACCCCAAATTATCGGTAGGCTTAGTTGGTTGTATAACAATTTTTTTTCTGTAGGGTTGTTGAAATCCTTGGGTTACAAGTTGGGTATTGGTAAAACTTTGCGTAAATGTTTCCCCAAAAGTAAATTCCATAATCAAAGTTGAATTTGACATCGCACTGCCACTTGCTGCCAATACTGAGTTTTGTATTTCAACTTGACAAAAACTTTCCCCTAAAACAGTTAAGAAGACTATTAATAGTAGTTTTTTCACGGAATTAAGTTTGATTAAATTTAGAAAGTTTTTTTTGATTGAAGTACATTACTAAAAAAACAATCTGGATCTTCTTATGAGAGATGGTCTGAAGTCATCTAATTTTTCAGTCATTCCAGCAGCTCTCATTTTCAATGTGAATTTATCAATTCCTTTTCGCTGTTTGTATTCAAATTCTTTTTGAAACAAAGGTATCAATGCAAAAATATCAATGTTTTCTTCGGCTGTTTTAAGTTTTGTCAATTCTTCGGATAATAAAAGCGGTTCGGAAAAAACAAAAAACTCATGTTTCATAGTTGATGATAATGGTAATTTATCTACGCCACATTTTATAGTGTGACCGGCTCCGAGCCAATTTTCATTTGATTTTATGTATTTAACGATTAATTCAAGCCATTTTATCATCCAGTTGTTGGCTGGATGGTGTTCGTTTAATACTTCCCAATAACTCGGCACACAAAAATAAATCTCACAACTGTTTCTGGATATTAAATGATCCGGAACATTCATTTTATGTGAGCTGAGCCCAACAGTCATTAAAGATATTACACGCTTTGTTTCACTGAAATCTATTGCAACAATATCAACATCATCATCGATTTTGTATATCTTGGACACCTTCGAGGACCCAAAAACCTTAATTATATTTTCATCAATACCCATAACGACTCAGAGTATTGTTAAATAAAGTTTACTTTTTCTTCTTCCCCCACTCTTCAATAGCTTGTTTATTGTAATCAATATAAGTTTGGTTTCCATCCTTTTCAGCCAGCTCCAAAGATTTTTTAGCTGATTCAACCGCACCTTTATAATCTCCGTTTGCTGCTTGAATTTGAGATTTCAAACGTATGATCCAATATGCCTCTGGTCTCAACTCAACCGCCTTGGTAATCCAAACCAATGCCTTGTCAAGTTCTTTATTTTCTTTAAAGTAAAACTCGGCTGCCGCATAGTAGTCACCGGCAGTTGGTCCAGCCATAAGTTTATCTATACTGGCGTTCATTTTTTCAGCGGTTGGAACGTTAAACGGCAGCGATATTTTTGTTTTGTCCCACAAAAGGACTAAATCAGCCGAATTAGTTGTTAAATTATCAAAGTTTATGGTAAATGTTTCTGAAATCTCAAGTGTATTTGTAGGAACAGCAGATACTTTTAATGCAACTTTTGTTTCTTCCCAAACATCTGGAGTACCCCAATTGTTAGTGTCGTTATAAAAATAGATTTCCCAACTGTTTGTTGTAGGTTTGGTAAAAATTGCATAAGTCCCTGGCGCAAGTGTGTCGCTGCCAAAAACCAAATAATCTGTTAAAGAAATTTTTGTGTTTTCATTAGCTCCTGTCCGCCATAATTCACCAAACGGAACAACATTTCCAAAAACTTCTCTACCGTTTTTACTAGGTCGAGAATAGCTAATTACAATATCAGTTAGTCCAACCCGTTGTTCAACTTTTGATAAAGGACTGGCCATTGGTCTTGTTAATTGAGCATAAGAAAAGTTTCCGGTGAAAATCAAAAGCACAAAGAGGATCAAATTTTTCATAATACAGAAATTTTAGGTGATAAAGGTAAACTTAAAATTGTCTTGTTTGATAATATACTAAAACAAAAAAGTCGGAAACAAGTTCCGACTCAATATAAATAGCTCAAAAATTTTTATTGTATAAAGACTGTTTTTTCTGAAGTTGTTTCTTCTTCAATTTTTATAATACTTTGACCTTCCAAAACGTCTTTAGTAGCCTCAATATTAAGAACTGCAACTCCAGCCTGCCCCAGTTGGTAAACTTCATTAAAATTAAACCTTGCTTCCCCAGCTGCATTTGTATATGACGTATCATACAATACAACATTCGCTGGTTGGTTGATCGTAGATTGACCGTATAAAACTACTCGTGCCCCTGGCACCAAATCGTTAGCCGCATCGCGTACATAAATAATTGCAATGGTATCTTTTTTCTTACGACATCCAGTTAATGTAATGACCCCAAATACGGCTAACAACGAAAAAAGAAATGTGCGTTTTAAAATCATGATTTTCATTTTAATTCATTAAAAATACGGTCTCAACCGCGGTAAGGTGTTTCCTACAACGAATATAACCCTCACCAAGTTTATTGTCTTTTTCACCCAAAATATCAAAGTATCCTGTAGTAGTTTCAGAACCTGCTTTACTAAAAAACTCATCCATATCAAAAGTTACGAAACCGGAAAAGTTTGTATATAAAGTGTCAACATAAGCCATTGTTGGCGGGTTGGATGTAACGTCAGCAATAATTACGACTTTTGCTCCTGCAACAAGGGCATTGCTTGAAGATCTAACAAAAACTTTTAAAACTGAAGGATCTGTATTTTCACATCCCGAGAAAAGTGAGAGCAACATCACAAGTGCAAGAGGAAGTAATAAAAAAGACTTAATAGTTTTCATTTCATTCACTTTAGGAAATCAAATATACGTTTATTTTGCATTGTTTCAACATGCTGGTTTTGCTTTATTTCTTAAATTCGTTGCAACAATGTTGGGGTATTAAACACTTTTTGGAACAAAAAAGTTACAAGTTGTAAAAGATAATGTGTTTCCTCAGATTTTTGAATGACAAAATTTATGAAAAGTCAAATTGAAACAATAAAGGCTAAAATTGAAAATTTCGAAATCAAAACCACCCAAGATTTGGAAAATTTTCGAATTGAATTTTTAGGAACAAAAGGTCATATAAAAGCGCTTTATGCAACATTAAAAGATATTTCAAACGAAGAAAAAAAGGAAGTAGGTCAACTTATCAATAACTTGAGAACCTTTGCTGAGGAAAAATTTAATGCGTATAAAGAAAGTCTAGAAACTGCAACCGCTTCCGATAGTAGTTTTGACCATTCTCGTCCGGGAGATTTTAATGAGATTGGTTCTCATCACCCAATATCACTTGTTAGGAAAGAAATTGTAGACATCTTCAGTAGAATCGGTTTTTGTGTTTCTGAGGGTCCAGAAATTGAAGACGACTGGCACAATTTTACTGCATTGAACTTTCCACCTGAGCACCCGGCTAGGGATATGCAAGACACTTTTTTTATAAGGAAGGGTGAAAGTGAGATGGCACTCCGTACACACACCAGTTCAGTTCAAGTTAGGGTTATGGAATCTTCCGTTCCACCAATCCGTACAATTTCTCCTGGTCGTGTTTATAGGAACGAAGCCATTTCGGCAAGAGCGCACTGCTTTTTTCATCAAATAGAAGGATTATATATAGATAAAGGGGTCACTTTTGCAGATCTGAAACAAACATTACTGTATTTTGCCAAGGAAATGTTTGGTGAGCAGGCACAAATTAGATTAAGACCATCTTATTTTCCATTCACTGAACCGAGCGCTGAAGTTGATGTTTCCTGCTCTATCTGCAACGCAAAAGGCTGTAATGTTTGCAAACATAGCGGTTGGCTTGAAATATTGGGCTGCGGAATGGTTGATCCAAATGTGTTAGAGGCTGCAGGAATTGATTCATCAAAGTTCACTGGTTTTGCTTTTGGAATGGGCGTGGAACGCATTACACAACTTAAATATAAAGTTAACGATCTAAGATTGTACTCAGAAAATGACATCCGTTTTCTAAGACAATTTCGTGCGGCTTGGTAAATAGAAAATTATGGCTATTTCTTGGATACAACTTACTCAAATCAATCAAGTAGATACTGCTTTGAAAAACTCAGCTGGAAAAACCATAGTTTTTTTCAAGCACAGCACGAGGTGTATAGTTTCAAAACATGCGCTAAGACAGTTTGAAAGCGAATGGAATTTTAATTCAACTGACATTGAATTTTACTTTCTTGATCTTTTGAATTTTCGTGAAATTTCCAACTATATTAGTGAGGCAACAGGGGTGTATCATCAATCACCACAAATAATAGTTTTAAAGAAAAATTCGGTAATTTATCGTGCTTCTCACGAAAGCATTTCCGCAATAGAATTATACAATAAATTGACATGAAAGATTATAAATTCTTCTACTTAATAGGGATCATATTTTTGATTTCATCTTGTTCGGGTGATAAAACTAAATCCGGTTCGGCTGAACAGGTGAATGCTGTTTTTAATTTGGAACCATCGGTTACGGTTAAATCAGGGGAGGTTAAAAATATTCCTATTACAATTAAGAATCAAAACATTAAAACGTTAGAACTTTCTGTCGATGACTCAATAATAACCAACTGGAACAATCCAAAAAATAATGTTTCTCATACACTTAAAACCACAAAACTTGGCGTTGGAGAGCACTCATTATATCTTAATATTTTGTTGAATGATGGTAATCAATATACTGAAAGTATGCAATTGATTGTGCTCTCTGAACTCATTCCGCAAAAGTTTAAACCAATGGTTAAAAATGTTTTGCCCCACAACGCTGCAAGTTTTACGCAAGGTTTAGAATTTTCGAATGATGAATTATTTGAAAGTACAGGAAACTTTGGTCAAAGTTATATTGCAAAGGTAGATTTGCCTTCAGGAAATCATTTGCAAAAAGTTGATTTAGAACAACAGTATTTTGGTGAGGGGATCAGTTTGTTAAATGATGAGATATTTCAAATTACATGGCAACAAAATAAGTGTTTTGTTTACAAAAAATCTGACATTACCAAACTCAGAGAATTTGATTACAGCGGAGAGGGCTGGGGATTATGCAATGATGGTAAAAATCTTATTATGAGTGATGGAACTGAAAAACTCTATTTCCGCAATCCGAAAACATTTGCTGTTGAAAGAATGATTCAGGTGTACAATAATATTGGTCCAGTGAGGGAGCTGAACGAATTGGAATACCTAGATGGTAAAATATATGCTAACGTTTGGCGCACAAATACAATAGTTGTAATCGATGCAAAATCAGGCAAGGTCCTTGCAGAAATTAATGCTGAGGAACTTGAAAAATCTGGTCGCGGAAATGGGGATGTTTTAAATGGAATTGCATACAATGCTAAAACAAAGCTTTGGTATCTCACGGGTAAGAATTGGCCAAAATTATTTGAAGTTTCATTTGACGCTTTACCCTAAGAACAGAATCTTTAAACAATCATTTAACCTTATTTAGTCGGTATTGAATGTTGTAAAGGGATCAAAACGATTAAGTGTACTGATTTCTTTGAGTAATCCATGCTCTACCCTTACTACTCTTCCTGGAAATTTTTCTACTACTGTCATATCATGGGTAGCCATTAGAACGGCCGTGTTTTCCTCTAGGGCTATTGCCAATAACAACTGCATTATTTCCTCTGATGTTTCTGGATCCAAATTCCCAGTTGGTTCATCAGCTAAAATTAATTGTGGTTTGTTTAATAGTGCTCTAGCTATTGATACCCGTTGTTGTTCTCCACCAGATAAGGCATGAGGCATTGCGTTAATTTTATCTTCTAAACCTACAAGCCTTAGCACTTCTCGAGCTCGATTTTCCATCATCGCCTTATCCTTCCAACCTGTTGCACCCAAAACAAATAGTAAATTTTTTAGCACATTGCGATCCATTAACAATTGAAAATCCTGAAATACTATCCCAATTTTCCTGCGTAACCTTGGAATTTCCTTTTTGGATAATTTTTTAATATCGAATCCAGCGACTGACCCTTCTCCTTCAGATAATTTTAATTCTCCGTAAAGAGATTTAAGTAGACTGCTTTTCCCGCTTCCCGTTCTACCAATAAGATAAACGAATTCATTATCCTCAACCTCCAAATCAACCTTATCCAAAACACATTTTCCTTGTTGAAGAATTTTCCCTGCCTGAATAGTAATAACTTTTGTCACCTCATTTTTATTTAGTTGTAAATATCCTTTTTTCGATGGTGAAAAATTTGAATCAACAAGTTTTTATCTTAACAGAATCAAGTTTAAAACTTTTGTGGACGGTAGTTATATCTTCTGGAGCGCTGCGTAATTTTAGCTATCAAAATCTGCAATATAATGAGGCATTTCATATTGTTCACCGTGTCTTTTATGGTGACTATCATTTCATTCTCGCAAACAACAGAAAAATATGAAAGTGAGTATGAAAATTACTTTCGGGCTCAAGAATTATTTGAAAAAGAGCAATATGCCGCGGCTAGATTAGAATTTAGAAATTTTATAGAAACATCAACCAATAAGGAGGATCCCTTTCATGTTAAGGCTCGATATTATGAAGCTGTATCTGCCCTTGAAATCAAAAATACTGACGCAATTAGGATGCTCGAACTTTTCCTTAAGGAATACCCTGAAAGCATATTAAGAAATACCATTTATTTCAAATTAGGTCAATATTATTTTGAAAATGAAGATTACCCTTCAACAATTGCTTGGCTCACACAACTCAACCCATATGATATTGATAAGGAAAATCATGACGAATACATGTTTAAATTAGGTTATTCTTACTTCAAGACGGATGATTTTAAGGAGGCAAGGAATGCATTTTACGAAGTCAAAGACACTTCCGACCAGTATTTTGACCCGGCATTATACTACTATTCTTACATTTATTATTCAGATGCCTTTAATGATCCTAATAAAGCGGGATATGAAGTTGCCAAGGAAGGATTCAAAAAACTCCAAAACAAAGATGGGTTCTCCAAAATTGTTCCGTATTATATTGCACAAATATATCATCTTCAGGAACAATATGACAGCGTTATAGTTTATGCGCCTTCAATACTTGAATCAGCCAAGGTTGACCGTCAAAATGACCTAAATCACATTATCGGACATGCATATTATAAAACCAAAGATTTTGAAAAGGCTGTTGGCTATTTAGAAAAATATAATTCTAATGCCAATACTACTCGCGATGATGATTATGAATTGGCTTATAGTTATTACAAAACTGGGAATTATAATGATGCTTTAAAACTCTTTTTCAATGTTGCAAGAACTGCCGATAGTTTAGGTCAGGTTTCATATTATCAAATGGGTGAATGTTACATGAAATTAGATAATTTAAACTCAGCAAGGAGTTCTTTTGAAAAAGCTTCAGAAATGACTTTTGATAAAGTTATCCAGGAAGACGCCTTGTACAATTTTGCCGTTTTATCGTATAAATTAGATTCAAATCCTTATGATGAAGCTGTCATTGCATTGGAAAACTTTTTAACCAAATTTCCAAATTCATCAAGAAAAAGCGATATGAATCAGTATTTGGTGAATGTCTATACTTCAACCAATAATTACAGCAAAGCCATTTCCTCTCTCGAAAAAATACCAAACAAAGACAATGTTTTAAAAATGGCATATCAGATCGTTGCTTTTAATAAAGGTGTAGAACTATTTCAACAAGCTGATTACAAAGGCGCCAACGATGCTTTTCAACTTTCAATGCAATATCCAATTGATGCTGTTATTTTTTCTAAAGCCAAATATTGGACTGCAGAGGGTTTATTTCTTCAGAAGGAAAACGATAAGGCAATAAAAATTTATAAAGAATTTCTTACTACAACTGGCGCAACTTCGTCTGGACTTAAATCAGATGCCTATTATAACTTGGGCTATGCTTATTTAATTAAAGATGACATTTCGCAATCAATAGAGTCATTTAGAACCTTTTGTCAATCTAATGTTAACGATAAAACAAAACTGGTTGATGGCTACATGCGTGCAGCAGATGGTTGTTATATGCTGTCTCAAAACGAGAATGCAATAAAATTCTATAAGGAAGCTTTGAAATTGGAAAAAGGTTTTCAAGATCAGGCCTTATATTATCTGGCAAAAACCTATGGTTATTCCATGGAATTTGATAATAAAATAAGTTCTTTACTGGAGTTAATTAATGATTATCCAAATTCCAAATTTTACATACTTGGAGTATACGAGTTGGCTAACTGTTATAAAAGTGCCAAAGAAGATTACGACAATGCACTAAAATATTTTAATATCATCTTAACGGAGTCGGGCGAAAAATCAGACATAGTAATGGACTCTAGAATTGAAATTGCCGATATTTATTTTAAAAAATGGCAATATTCCAAGGCTGAAGTAGAGTATAAAAAAATCTTAACTGAATTCGGACAAGATCAATCTGTATGTGAGAGTGTTGTTGTTCTTTTACTGGAAGTTTATAAAGCAATGAAAGACCCAGATAAAGCGGCTGAACTTGCTGGTTTATATCCTTGTGCGAATATTTCTCAAACTGAACAAGAGGACTTATTTTATAGCCCTGCTTATGCTTCTTATGAAGATAGCTTATATACTGCTGCAATACCTCAATTTGAAAAATATTTACAGAAATACCCTAAAGGCATTTATTCCCTTGAGGCAAACTATTACTTGGCAAACTGCTATTATTCCTCTGGAGATAAGGCAAAAGGGATTCAACAATATATGTTAGCCGTTGAACTAGGAAATCATGATTATACCGATTATGCTTTAGGCTTACTTTCTCAGCATTTTTATGCAAACACTGATTATTCAAACGCAAGAAAATATTACAGTAAATTATCTGTTAGCAGCTCTGAACCAAGTGTAATTTTTGCCGCCATGTTAGGGACAATGCGCTGTGATTTCAATCTTAAAGAATGGACAAATGCAGTGTCAAGTGCTCAAAATGTACTATCCAGCACCCAATTAACGAACAACTTGAAAATAGAAGCTGAATATATAAAGGGGATTTCTTACTTTTCTCTCAATAAATATGAAGAAGCCAAGACGTCTTTAGAGTGGTTAACTAAAAATACCACAACTGCAAAAGCCCATGAAGCCAAATATACTTTATCGTTAATACTTTTTAATGAGGACAATTACCCGAGTGCTTTAACTTCTATTGAGGAATTATTCAAGATCGAGCCAAAGAATAATTATTGGAAAGCAAAAGGTGCGATTTTGAAATCCAACATACTTTATTTAACAGAGAAACCTATTGAAGCCAAAGATTTATTGGAAAAGGTTATTAAATATTATGCGGTAAAAGATGACGGAATTGTTGATGAGGCCAATGACCTTTTGTCTGAAATTAATTCATCAATGAATAAAACAAAAAATGTTACTGAAGAAACAGAAACAGAAATTGACATTAACAAAGGAGGAAATTAAATATGAAACGAATAATTTGTTTTTTACTATTGTGCATCAATGGTATTTCATTTGCCCAAAAAGACGAGGTTATTGTTATTACACACGGAACAAGAAAAATTGAACCTGCATACAGGATGACTTCTTTACCCAATGTAATTGACACCGTTATCTCAACTAAAGTCATTGAATATCCCCTACTTGTATTGCAGCAAAGAACATCGATTAGTGTTGACCCCATAAAGGCTGCCAAAATAAACACAGAATCTTTATTATCTAATTTGTATAATAGTTATGCAAAACTAGGAATAGGAAGTAAATTGATGCCATTAGGTGAAATCTTTGTTAATTCAAAGTGGAGTTCAAAATATTTATGGGGGATCCATGCTAAGCACCTAAGTTCCTTTGGTAATTTCAATGATTACGCCCCAGCTCAATTTGATAGAACCCGGATTGATTTAAATGGTTCATACATGAGGTCACGCTCCACATTAAAAAGTGGTTTACATTACAACAATCAAGGCTTACACTACTACGGATGGAAAATTCCTACAGATTCCATTGATAGAAAAGAAATTGCTCAACGCTACCATGATGTTGGCGGTATGCTTACTTTCCTATCTCATAAAGCGGATAGTGCAACATTCAATTACGGAATCTCCGCTGATTACAATTATTTCACCAATCAAAAATCTTATCTCGATACAAATGGAAATTGGAGGGCTAACGAAAACAACATCGGGTTCCAGTTTTTCGGAAAATACGCTGTTGGAAAAGAAGTATTTAGTGGAGAATTGTCAGTAAGAAACAACCGCTACAAATACGGTTCTCCAGGCGACACGAATTTAATAGCCGCTGACACAGGATTTGTGTTCAATAATACCTTGATATCTTTAAAACCGAGAATAACTACGCGATTGCAAGAAAACAAATTCAGAGCGGAAGTTGGCGTTGACTTGTCCATAGATGCTTCCGAACAAACTAAATTTTATGTCTTTCCAATAATTGAATTAAAATATGCATTATTCAATAACATCTTTATTCCTTATGCTGGACTGAGGGGCGGAATTAAACAAAATTCTTTAAAAGCATTAGTAAATCAGAACGAGTTTATTCTCACAAATCAAGAATTGCGCAATGAAAATACCGCTATCGATTTCTATGCTGGGTTCAAGGGCGTTTTAAGTAAATACGTTTCATTCAATGCCTCAGCGAGTGTTGCTCGTATTAAGGATAAAGTTTTCTTTACAACTGACACCTTGTTTTCTGTCGGTAATAAATTCACTGCAATTTATGACACCTTGAATTTAACTACAATAGAAGCCTCACTAACTTATCAATTGAATGAAAAAATAAAGATTGATGGTGTAGGGCGCTTTTTTTCTTATGCTTTGTTAAACAATTCATTCGCATGGAATCTTCCAACTTGGCAAACCATCATAAGAGGACATTACAATATGTATGATAAATTAATTTTTAATCTTGATGTCAATCTTGAAGGGGGGCGAAAGGCTTTGGTTTATGAAGCCGGAGTTGATGTGGTTGAGGAAAATAATCAGCTGGCATTAAACTTAGGGACAATTGCCGATGTAAATATTGGAGCCGAATACAGGTATAATAAAAGATTATCTGCGTTCATCCAGTTCAATAATATTGCTTCCCAAAGTTATCAGCGTTGGTACAATTATCCGGTCCAAAGATTTCAAGTTCTTGGAGGAATTACTGCTCGTTTTTAGTTAATTCAGCCATTTGTGATTTGGTGACATCTGGTTCTGTTGCAGTAACGTCAACTTTCTTTTGGTTTCGTGAAAAGTACTTTCGTTGACGAATGAATATTGTAACCACACCAATGGATATGGACGCGTCAGCAAGATTCCATATTGCTGGAAATACTTCTTTCCCTCCGATCCAAGGCATCCATTCTGGCCAGAACGCATGAAATTTGAACATATCAACCACATTACCCAACAAAAAGCCATTGTTTCTCATTGGCTCATTACACCCCCAAGTTTCTGGATCCAAATGATTCCAAGGTAAACATGGATCAATTGGAAAGATGAAATCGTAAACCATTGAATCGATTAAATTTCCTGTTGCGCCAGCTAACACCAAGCCTAAAGCAACTAGAAACCCCCTTGGTGCACCAGACTTTGCTTGCTTAAACCAATAATAACAAATTAAAATAATAGCCACAATCCTAAATACACTCAGGGCCAACTTATGCCAAATAGAGTGTCCAAAAGTGGTTCCGAATGCCATACCTTGATTTTCGATATATTCCATTACAAACCAGTTTCCTAAAATAGGATGAGCAGAATCAGATCCAAAACTGGGTTCAAAGTGTGTTTTTACATACACTTTAATTATTTGATCAAACAGTAAAATCAGGGTTACAATTGCCCCAACAATCAACACATTTTTCCTCACCAACTAAAATTATTTATTTTGGGCATTTTTCGCGTCAATACTCATAGTGGCATGAGGAACAAGGCGAAGACGTTCCTTTGGTATTAACTTTCCGGTAACCCGGCATATTCCATAGGTTTTGTTTTCAATTCTTACCAAGGCAGCTTGTAAACTTTGGATAAATTTTTCTTGGCGTGCTGCCAATTGAGCAACCTCCTCTCGTGATAAAGTTTCAGATCCGTCTTCCATCATATTAAAGGTGCGGCCTGTATCATCTGTTCCGTGGTCATCATTATGAGACAGTGAACCTACCAATAAAGTATAATCTTCATTAGCTTCCTTTAATTTTTGCTGAATAAGCTCTTTAAATTCAGCCAATTCCGTATCTGTAAACCTTGTTTTTTCTTGAGACATATTTTCAATTTTTTGAAAAATCTGAACAATTTTCGATTCGGGCAAATATAAATTAAAAAAATAAAGTTCCAATTAAAATTTCAATCCGAATGCCGTTCTATCAACAAATTATAAAAATTCCCATAGTATTCATTAAATTTGATCTGTGGTAAAATTATTTCTCGGAAATAGAGCTGGGGTTCTTCTTTTAATTCCTCTTTTGATAGCAATTTATTTCCTCCTAAATAAGCAAACAGAATATTATGCTTATGATGCTTATTCTAATTTAGGGTTATGGGGAAAATATGTTCACATTTCAGAAGACTTGAACGCCTATTTCTCAGCTATTTTAATCGGTATAAACGCCATATTTCTCAACTGGATTTACAACAAAAATGAATTTCTTGAAAAGAATAGTTACATAAGTTCATTATTGTATGTAACGCTAATGAGTTTTTATCACTCCTTTTACAGTTTAGATGGGATCATAATTTCACACACGGCATTAATTGCAATGCTGTATCAGTTTTTTCAATTGCGCCAGAATGAAGATGGTCGACGCCACGTGTTTAATGGCGCTTTTTTCGCTGGAATTGCCGCTAGTTTTCACCCGCCAATAATAGTACTATTCCCACTTTACCTTTTTATGATCTACATTGCTAGACCTCTTGTTTTAAGAGAAAGTGTACTTGCTATTGTGGGATTTGGAATACCCCTTTTGTACAGCCTTCTGTATTTGCAATTTTCAGAACACGAAATAAATCTTCGGATTCTTGAACAAACAAATAATTATTACAAAAAGCAGAACGACTTTCTTGTAACAAGTGTATTGTTTACACTTCTTTTTATACTTGGGTTTATTTCATTGAGTTTAAAAACAAAAAAATCATCCTCCAGACTGAAAAAATTAATCCAAATGTTATGGGTAATGGTTTTATTCGGTGTCATTTTTGGCTTCTTTGATTTCTTTATGTTTGGTCAAGTTGAAAGATTTAGTTTTTTAGTTATTCCTTTATCCTTTTATTTGAGTTATTCCTTTGGTAACAAGTCATATCATTACATCGCATTAGGGTTATTTTATACCACTTTTATTTACTCGTTAATTAATTTTTTCTTTTAAAAAAATGATATGCCTCTAAATTCCCTACTTTTACCTAAAGAAATTCGCGTACTAAACTTTTTAAAAAAATGAAATTTGGAGTAGTTACTTTTCCCGGATCGAATTGTGATGACGACATGGTGTATGTCTTAAAAGAACTTTTGGACCAAAATGTTGAAAAACTGTGGCACAAGGACACATCTATAAAGGGGGTTGACATGGTAGTTTTGCCTGGGGGATTTTCCTATGGGGACTATTTAAGATCAGGCGCTATTGCCAAATTTTCACCAATAATGGCTGAAGTCATAGCACATGCGAATAAGGGGGGATATGTATTTGGGGTTTGTAACGGGTTTCAAATTTTAACCGAATCCGGCTTATTGGAGGGAGCATTACTTCACAATAACCAACAAAAATTTGTCTGTAAAAATGTCAACCTGAAGCCAATTTCTACTTCAGCATCAATCACCAAAGGTCTAGATAGCAATAAAACATATAAAATTCCCATTGCACACGGTGAAGGGAGGTTTCATGCGAATGAAGAGACGATAAAAAAAATTATAGATAACGACCAAATATTATTCAAATATTGTGATACTGATGGCAAAGCGTCTGACGAAAGTAACCCAAATGGTGCGCTATTAAATATTGCAGGAATTTCCAATGTTGGTAAAAATGTTTTTGGTATGATGCCTCATCCCGAGCGTGCTGCAGATAGAAATCTGGGAAATGAGGACGGAAAGGCTATTTTCGAATCTATTCTAAAATATTGTTGATTTAAAATGAGAATATTATTACTAGGTTCAGGAGGAAGAGAACATGCATTTTCTTGGAAAATCGCACAAAGCTCAATGTTAGACGAACTATTTATTGCTCCTGGAAATGCCGGAACCAAACAATACGGGAAAAATGTACCTATTGACCCCCTGAATTTTGAACAAATCAAAACATTTGTACTGGATCATGAAATTGATATGGTACTTGTTGGACCAGAAGAGCCACTCGTCAATGGTATAGCAAATTATTTCCAAGAGGATGAGCAACTTAAAAAAATTCCCATTATCGGTCCAAACAAAATTGCTGCCCAATTGGAAGGAAGCAAGGACTTTGCTAAACAATTTATGCAGAGACACCATATTCCTACAGCAAAATATGGCACTTTTACAAAAGAAACACTGGGCGATGGGCTGCGTTTTCTTGAAAACATGAAATCCCCATACGTTTTGAAGGCAGATGGTTTAGCCGCTGGAAAAGGTGTAGTAATTTTGAATGGTATTAATGAGGCTAAAGCTGAATTAACAGCAATATTATCTGAGGATAAATTTGGTAAAGCGGGTCAGAAAGTAGTAATTGAACAATTTTTAAAAGGGATTGAATTATCGGTTTTTGTTATCACCGACGGCGACTCTTATAAATTGCTTCCAGAGGCTAAAGATTATAAGCGAATAGGTGAAGGGGATATGGGATTAAATACTGGTGGTATGGGGGCAATATCTCCGGTTCCATTCGCTGATTCCGGGTTCATGGATAAAATTCAAAATCAAATCATTATCCCTACAATTAAAGGTTTAAAACAAGATGGCATACCTTACAAAGGGTTCATTTTCTTTGGTTTGATAAATGTTAAAGGTGATCCATATGTAATTGAATACAATTGCAGAATGGGTGACCCTGAAACAGAAGTTGTTATGCCAAGATTGAAATCAGATTTATTGGATTTACTTGAAGGTGTAGCAACAAACACCTTATCCGAAAGGGATATTCAATTTGTCGATAAATCGGCAGCAACGGTAATGATGGTTTCTGGTGGATATCCAGAAAAGTATGAAAAAGGGAAGCAAATATATGGCTTGAATACGATTGTTGAAAGCATCGTTTTTCATGCCGGAACTACCGCTGACGGACCTGCGGTTTTAACTTCAGGAGGAAGGGTGCTGGCCGTTACTTCACTAGGAAAAAACCTAGATATAGCTCTCGAAAGATCTTACAATTCCATTAAAGGAATAGAATTCCAAAATGCATACTACAGAAAAGACATAGGATTCGATGTTAAATAACATGACTTGTTTGCTCCAAAATATCTCTCCTAAGAAAAAGGCATGCAGTATTTGGTAATATTAATAGCGCTTTTGTTTTGTGCTTTTTTCGCCGCAATGGAAATTGCTTTTCTTTCTTCAAACAGATTGAAAATAGCTTTAGATGAAGCCAAAGGAACTTGGAGAAGCAAACTGGTTTCTATCTTTTATAAAAACGAATCATTTTTTATAGCGCTTTTATTATTGGGAAATAATATCTCGCTTGTTGTTTTTGGAATTTATTCTGCCGAAATACTAGAGCCAAAAATTGAATACTGGGGGATTTCCCACCCAACTTGGGTTTTATTGATACAAACGATAATTTCAACCTTGTTGGTACTTTCTGTTTCGGAATTTTTACCCAAGGCAATTGTTCAAATTAATCCAAATAGGTTTCTATCTTTCGCCACCATTCCTATGGTGCTGATTTATGTGGCACTTTTTATTCCAACTCAAATCATAATGTTAATAAGCCTAATGTTTCTAAGGCTTACAGGATCGAAGAATGTGAAAAAGGAAAAGGTGTTTTCTAAAATTGATTTGGAACATTACGTAGAACACATTAATGCCCATATTAAGGAGGAACAGGAGATGATGAATGAAATTCAAATTCTTAAAAACGCCCTTGATTTTTCATCTATAAAAGCCCGCGACTGTATGGTGCCAAGAACGGAAATATATGGTTTGGAAATAGAGAGCAGCATGGATGATTTAATTCGAATGTTTGTGGATACCGGGTTCTCCAAAATCATTATTTACAGAGGAAAAATAGACAATATTATAGGTTATGTTCACTCATATGAGTTGTTTAAGAAACCAACATCAATAAAGCAAATTCTAATTCCAGTTTCTTTTGTACCTAAAGCAATGCCTGGAAAAGAACTGTTAGAATTGTTTTCCAATCGATCAGGAAAAATTGCCGTTGTGGTAGACGAATATGGTGGAACAGCAGGAATCGTTACCTTGGAAGATGTGATTGAAGAAATTTTTGGAGAAATTGAAGATGAACACGATGTAGAAGAGTTATTAGAAGAGAAAATTAGTGATAACGAGTTCTTACTTTCAGCAAGATTGGAAATTGATTATTTAAATGATAAATACCATTTGGGATTACCAGAATCAAATATGTATGATACACTTGGAGGACTTATCATTGATGCATTAGAAACCATACCTGAAGCAGGCGCTCAAGTTATACTTTCTAAGCATACCATAATTGTTAATCAAGTTGGTGAAACGAAAATTGAAAGTGTTCGTGTTCATGTGAATTCTTAAATAATATGCCGAATTTAAATGCTTATGACACCATCATTTTTGATATGGATGGTGTACTTATAGATTCAGAACCTCTTTGGAAAATTGCAATGGAGGATGTTTTTGCATCAGTTGGTTCTCAACTTACTAAATCTGATTTTCAAAAAACTGTTGGGTTAAGAATAGATGAGGTTGTTAGCTTTTGGCATAAAAACGAAGGCTGGCAAAATTTCACCCCTGAACAGTTAGAGAAAAAAATTATATCTAGAATGGTTGATTTAATTCAACAAAATGCCAATCCTTTAGAGGGTGTTGTGGATACATTAAAATTTCTGAACTCGCGGAAAATAAAAGTTGGACTTGCAACTTCATCCTACAGGATTCTAATTGACACCGTACTGAGCTCACTTAATATTGAGCAATATTTTGATTACACTCACAGTGCTGAGAATGAAGAATTCGGTAAACCTCACCCAGCGGTATATCTCACTGTCGCCAACAATCTGAACAGCAACCCTTTAAACTGCTTGGTTATTGAAGATTCCTTAAATGGCATTATTTCGGCAAAGGCAGCACGAATGGATGTTGTTTGTATTCCAGAAAAAACACATCATCATCAACCCAAATTAAACTTGGCAGATTACCATTTCGAAAGCATGGCACAGCTGCTAAATCATTGGATCAAATAAGTCTCATCCAATAGCATCAAGAACCCATGATTTTCCCCATTCTTCTTTTTCTGAACTGGACCATAATTCAGGATAGAAAATTCGTTTTTGAAATCTTGGAGGCAAATACTTCTGCCAATTTGTTCCACCTGTTGCAGCAATATCCTCATTAGGACGTTCAAGATACCGCACGGCTGACTTGTAATGTGCCAAAGGCCAATTGATGTTCACATTTATATCGTTCTGACGAAGAACATTCATAACTTTGTCATCTTTTTGGTCTTCTTCAGGTAGTCGCAAATATACTTGCCAAAGATTGGAATGCACACATTTTTGAGCCAAACTTAAAAATTCCTCCTTATATCGTTTTTCAAATTGCTCAAGTGTTAAAGTTTTCTTTCCGCTTCCCACTTCAGTAGCACCTTCCTTCCAATAAATATTTTCAAGCATGTCCTCAATGGAATTTGAGTTTTTCATTGCCTCGCGTTTATCTTTATGTACCAAATTGATGAAGTCCGTACTGTAAATTTCAATGCAGCGGTATTGTGCAGATTGAAAACCACTTGCGGGCAAAAGCGACATCCTGAATTTTAAAAACTGTTCCTTGTCCATTCCCGTCACCATGATTTCAAAACTTTTAATGAGCGCTTCAAAATACCTGTTGATCCTGTTTACCCGCTCAATAAAAAATGTTTTATCAACAAACATGTGAGCCCCCAGTTGTTCAAACTCCTGCAATGACAATTTAAAATAAAGCTCAGTAATTTGATGGTATACAATAAAAATTACCTCATCCGGAAAACTGGTTTTTGGTTTTTGTAAACTCAGTAAAGTATCAACTTGAATATAATCCCAATATTTCACCGAATCCGCATACAACAAACCATCCAAATAGGATGTTAAATCTTGACCTAATGCGGCATACTTTTTATTAAGTTTTTCAAGTCTTTCAACTATCTCAGGAGTAATTTCCATGAATTATAAATTTTATCAAAAGTAAAAAAGCAAAGGTTATCAAATTGAAAATTGTTAAAAAACAAACACATTCACAATATTTCAATTTTTTGAAAGCATTGAAGCGAGTTCTTTAGCTTGCTGCCGCAACTCATTAACAGCTGTTGATTCCCAGAGTTCCCCACGTAAATTCGACCCAAGTGTGTACAAACCAGCTTGAGGTTGTCCATTTTTGTTTATTATGCTGAAATCAACAACATTCGTTTGAATGCCCAACTTTAACTCATCTTGAACTAAAATTCCGGCTTCCTTGGCGGTCTTTAAAAAATGTTGTTCCAATTTATCTAAGTCAGATTCTGGACCAGTACAATTAATAACTCTTGAAACTTTTAAATGCGACGTCTGCTCATCCTTATTGGTAAAAATCACCTCAACACCATCGTTAATATCTTTTAAATCTTGAACTTTTCCAGCGAGTATTTGCAACTTGCCTTCAATTTGTAAGCGTTGTATTTTATCGTGAATATGCATGGGAATGCGATGTCTGGCAACTCCCCATAAATGTCGATATTTTTTCAAAAACAACTTTTTCTCATCTAGTGTAAACTGACGCCAAAGCCTCTGAGCATGAGGTCTTAACGCATCAATGATGGGTTCTGCCGTCAAACCAAAAGTGCGTACCAAACGCACATGACTGTATACCAATCTAACCAAGTCTTTTAAATTGTTAGCTCCTGTCAATTCCTTACTCAGTTGTTCGTAAACCATGCCATTATGCCTATGCGGAAGGATATTGAAACCATTTGGAGACAAGGAAATTATTTTTCCATTGAAGCCTTGCTCTAACAATCCTATTACAGTGTCAACCATGGTTAGTCCATTTCCAATAATTAGAACAGCGTCCCCAGATAAATCTGTAACCGCTCTGATATCCCATGGATTTTGGAAGTATAGCTTAGATTTATAAAAAGAGTCGTCAGCAATGCTTGGATTTCCTGGCAGCTGATTTCCCGTAGCGATAACACAGGCATCGAACTTCATATTAAAGCCGCTTGCTGTATGAATAAACGGTATATTGTTCTTATAATCCAACTGGGTAACTTTTTCTTGAATATGATGAATTACAATTCCGGAATAAACAGCATCCTGTTGTGCTGCTTCCCAAATCTTATCCAAGTATTTTCCATACAAATCTCTTGGGAGAAAAGCATTGAAAATCATGTTTCTATCTAGTGCATTATGTGATGGTTGTTTCAAAACCCACTCCACAAAGTGGTTCGGATGATCGGGAAAAGCACTCATTTTTCCAGCAACAACATTCAATAATTGTTTTTTTGAATACGGGGAATAAGCCACACCACGGCCTAAATGAGGGTTTACATCAAATAAATAAATTTCACCACGAATTCTATTCTTTATCAGATGCACAGCGGTCATCATTCCGGAAAATCCAGCACCAATGATTGCTATGCGTTTTTGTTTGGGTAAATCCATTGGCAACTAATCCCTTTTCTTGAAAGCATAACCAATACCAACTCCACCACCAAAACCCAATGGTATGCCAGCGGTTTTTCTGCCTTCTAAAAATGCTGAAAACACAAAATGGTCCTTTTCTAAAAAAGATCCCTTCACTCCAAAACTGCAGGAGTACTTTATTAAACGCTCATCAGTATTCTTGTTTCTTATAAAGTCAATACCCAAGGCATTCACATAAGGTGAAATATCGCCACTGTAACCTATGGGTTGATGAAAACTCACCCCATCAGGAAGGGCAAGCATTAAAATTCCCAGGAGTATACCAAAACCATTACCATTTGTGGTGTCGCCATCAGCAAAATTTGCAAAACCTGCTGCCATTACAATTGGTCCACCCACAAGACCCATGGGAACACGCGTTTGGTTGATAAAATCATTCCTTTTTAAAATGTCCAGATTATAATTCAAACCAAATCTGTCATGTATAATAATTTCCGCAGTTAATGCGGGATTATAATAAAACGCTGAATCAATTTTGCCTACACTAAATTTGGTGTTGATGTTAAATCTATTGGCAGTAAGTTGCGAAAACCCAAGTAAATGGATGAAGCAAAAAGTTAGTAGTGCACACTTTTTCATAAATTATTTGGACTAAATATAATTGTTTTTTATTCAATAATTGCGTCTCTTCTGGCTCAAAATTTAAAACGAGTACACCTTTAACAGGTTCGATTAACTTCTGAATCAAGTATAAATACGTAGTTGATTTGCGTGCAAGAACTGATTTTTAGTCTTCAGCAAAGCCATTTTCTTTCATGTCCATCCATTTCGGCCCAACTTTGTGTCATCCAATTAGAGAAACGAATTAAAATTTAAAAATATGAAAACGATAAACTTTTTCCGAAATCTTAGCTTGATTGCTGCAACCACCCTAACTGCTATACAACTTCAAGCACAAAACATTCCGCTTCAAGTAAACACAACAAATCCTTCTTGCTTTGGTCAATCTAACGGAGAAGTTGTGATTGATATCTTAAACGGATCAGAGCCATTTGTAGTTAACGGTGTAACAATTGTTGGGACACAATTTGTAGCTAACAATCTTGCAGCGGGTAATTACACTTTTAATATATCAGATGATAATGGCCAAACAACATCCGCTGATGTAACTTTAATTTCTCCTCAACCTTTTAACATGCAAGCTATAATTAGCAACGTTACAACCTTTGGAGGCAATGATGGATCCATTCAAATCACCGTTCCAGCAGTTCCTTTGACTTTTAACTGGACAACGCCAAATGGTAGCGGACTGATTGCTGGACAAGAAGATCAAAATACTTTAACCGCAGGCATTTACAACTTATCGATTATCGAGGCAAACGGCTGTGAAACATTTAAGAGATTTGATATATCTCAACCAATAGGTAATGCAAATAACTTTTTTAATCCTTCATACATCCCTAACTTACAAGGAGGAAGTAATGGCAGTACCTCAAGCGCAATAATGGTTTATCCTAACCCTTCTGTCGGTCACATCACCATGAAAGCTGCGGTAGAAACTAAAGATGCTTATGTAATGAATGACATGGGGACAGTTGTACACCGTTGCCAAATCAATAAGGAAGGTGATATTGAAGAAATAGATTTAAATCCAGGGACTTATACATTAGTAACAACAGATGCATATGGAGTAACAAACAGTGAGAGAATACTCATAAGATAAAAAAGAATCATAACGCAAACTGAAAAGCCAGCTCGTTTAGGGTTGGCTTTTTTGTATTTTTACAGGGTGACAAAAACAGCAACAGATCTTCATTTAAAATTAAAACTGCTACCGGAACTACCCGGAGTTTACCAGTTTTTGGATGCAGTAGGAACTATCATATACGTAGGCAAGGCCAAAAATCTCAAAAAAAGAGTTGGTACTTATTTCTCCAAAAAACAAGAAAATGGCAAGACCTATATGCTGGTTAAGAAAATCGTTGACTTGCGATACACTGTGGTAAATTCCGAAATGGATGCCTTTCTTCTGGAAAATAGTTTAATAAAAGAATACCAACCCAAATACAACATTCAGCTTAAAGATGATAAAACTTACCCATGGATTTGTATAAAAAATGAACCTTTTCCACGCGTTTTTTCTACGCGACAATTAATCCGAGATGGTTCTCAATACTTTGGGCCATATCCCAATGGTAAAGTGCTTCAAACGATTCTTAATTTGATTAAGTCAAACTATAAATTGAGAACGTGCTCACTCGACTTAAAAAAGAGCAACATTACAAAAAATAAATTCAAGGTTTGCTTAGAATACCATATTGGAAATTGTTTAGGGCCATGTGCTACGCATCAAACGGAAGAAAATTATGCAATACAAATAAAGGAAATCACTTCTATCTTAAAAGGAAATGTGGGTAGTGTTATTCAATCCTTGAAAAAGGATATGCTTGAATTTGCTAGTAACTACGAATTTGAAAAAGCACAAGAAGTTAAACTTAAAATAGGTGCTTTAGAAGCATTTAAAACGAAATCAACTGTTGTTTCTACGTCTATCAAAGAGGTTGATGTGATTACCATTCTAAACGAAGATAAGATTGCATTCATCAATTATATGTGCGTAAAAAATGGCTCGATTATTCACTCCTTTACCTCATCAGTCAAGAAAATTTTAGACGAAAGCTTTGATGAAATATTATTGGCCGTACTTCCCACACTTAGAGAGCGTTTTCAAAGCCAATCCAAAGAAATATTGTTAGAAAATGCGACCAATATTTTTATTGAGGGTATTACATTTTCGGTTCCTCAAAAAGGTGAAAAAAAACAACTGGTGGAACTTTCTAAGAACAATACTATTCAGAGAAAATTGGAATTCAATCGGCAAGAGAAACTCGTTAACCCAGAGCGCCCTAAGGATAGAATTTTAAATCAAATCAAGATAGACTTTAAACTTCAAGAGCTTCCTGTTCACATGGAATGTTTTGATAATTCCAACATACAAGGTACCAATCCCGTATCAGCCTGTGTAGTTTTTCGAGATGCCAAGCCAAGTAAAAAAGATTACAGGCATTTCAACATTAAAACCGTAGAGGGTCCGAATGATTTTGCTTCTATGGAAGAAGTGATTTTCAGAAGGTACAAACGTATGCTTGAAGAAAATCAATCTTTACCACAGCTCATTATCATTGACGGAGGAAAAGGTCAGTTGAGCGCTGCTTTAAATGCCTTAGAAAAGTTAAACCTTCGCGGTAAAGTTGCCATTGTTGGTATTGCTAAAAGATTAGAGGAGATATTTTTTCCGGGAGACAGTTTGCCGATTTATCTTGACAAGCGTTCAGAAAGTTTAAAAGTTATTCAATTCATGCGAAATGAAGCACACCGTTTCGGAATAACACACCATAGGAGCAAAAGAAGTAAAGCTGCGATCCAATCTGAACTGACGGAAATAAAAGGAATCGGTTCAGCTACACAGGAACTACTTATCAAAAAATTCAAAACCGTTAAAGCGATAAAGCAACTTGAATTAGATGTTTTAATCAAAACCGTTGGCGAAAGCAGAGCCCAAATTATTTTTGATTACTTTCATCAGGAAATAAAAAATTAAGATAGTTCATCTCTTGGTATTTGGCTGAAAATTTTTCAACTGATTGCATGCTTTCAATTATCATCTTCCTATTTCGCAGTGCATTTTGAAAGTCCAATTGAAATCCATCGATTGTGTAGGAAAAAGCATATTTTAAATCGGGCCATTGTTTTGCATATGACTCATGCACGAGCATAGGGATTTTATATGCGAATGAAACATTCATCGCTCCTGATATCTGATTTTTAAAATATTCGTCAGCACTCGGCGTTTCAGGGTGTACCATTGGCCAAATAAAGTCTGCCTGCTTTAAATAAGCGTCGTAAGTTTGTTCATCCACAAAAGCATCAAATAAACGCACTTGATTTGTTAAAGAATATTTATACAGAGCTTCTTTAAAAGCAATAACATCCGAATGATTTTGATCAGATTTTCCTAAAAAAATATAGCGAACATTGTCCTCCATTTTTTTCATCAGCTCCAAAGATCCCAACAAATCTTTTCGGCGAAATTCCACACCACCAATAATGATTATCCAGCATTCATTTTCAGGTTTGAGAATTTCTTTTTCAAATCTTGGGAATCTGAGGGGATAAAATGATTGAACTGTTATTTCTCTTAACGGAGATATTTGAGATAGCAAATAATCATTTAACAGTAAATATTTTTTAATCTTTCGATGTATTATTTTCTGTGTAAAGCTATTTTTAAATTTGTTGATAGTATGAATAATTCCTACAAATTCGACTTTTTTTGATGCCGTCAGACAAAAATTTCGAACATGTGCCCCTTGGGCAGTATTAAAAACTACAATCGAAATGTTCTCCTTTACAAAAAAGCGATTCAGGTTCTTAACTTTCAAAAAATCCTTTACGGCCCTTTTTTCCATTTCAAGAGGAATAAAGTGGTCAACCACATTTTGGAGCTGCATGTTTCTATCCCACAAAACTTTTGAAGAAATAAAATAGGTTTCAAAACCGGTCTCTTTAAATGCAAAAAATTGAGACAGCAAACACTCATCGTGTGAACCTCCAATTTCTAAAATTGCAACCTTTTTAAATGTTTTCCGTTGACTTACCAAATTCGTATAGATTCAATCATCTAGCAAAGAAAGTTAAAAATTAAAATTGTAAAATATTATTATGCGTTTTCTACTGACTTTAAGTTTGTTTTTAGCAGCAAGTTTTAATGTGTTTTCACAATCAAAAACAATCAAATTGGTTATTGATCCTGGACATGGAGGAAGTGACCCAGGGCATGTGTCCAATTACTCTGGCCATATGTCTGAAAAAGAAATCAACTTGATAATTTCTAAGAAGGTAGGGGCTTACATTCAAGACAAGCTTCAAAATGTTGAAATTATTTATACAAGAGAAGATGATTCATACCCAAGCTTAGATGAGCGTGTTGAACTTGCTAATTCAAAAAACGCTGATTATTTCATTTCAATACATTGCAACGCCAACGCTTCACATGGCGTATGCGGAACGGAATGTCATGTACATTCCAAGACCTCAACCAAAGCAGTAAAATTGGCGAATGAAATTCAAAAACAATTTACAGACAAGGCTGGCAGAAAATCAAGAGGCGTTAAAGACACAGAGGACAGAACTTATTCTCTTCAAGTATTGAAATACACAGAGATGACCAGCGTCTTGGTGGAGTGTGGTTTCTTGAGCAATGAAACAGAAGGTAAATACCTCAATTCAGAGGAGGGTCAGGAGGATATTTCCATGTCCATTTTCAATGCTTTCAAATCCTTTGTTGTATCACAACATCCGGATATTGCTTTCATAAAAAAAGATGCCGGAAGTACAGAAAATGTGGCATCATCATCAGGCAGTGAAGGATATACCATTCAAATCATGTCCAGCAAAACGCCATTGGAAACCAACAAAGATGAATTCAAACAGTTGGGTGTCCCTGTATCAAGAAATAAATTGAATACCACATCATCTTATAAGTACCAATATACAGTTGGTACATACACGACAAAAGACGAAGCGCTCTTGGATCTCGAAAAAATTCAAACGAATGGTTTCAAAGATGCCTTCATTCTAAAAACAGGAAAATAAGAAAACTTTGATTATTAGTGTTTTGTATTGATTATTGTCGGAAGTTTTTTTACTTTCACCTTTAAAATTATACACTATGGCTACTGTTTTTGAAACGCGACTTATTGGAAACATTGGAAAAGATGCGGTCGTTAAAAATATGGAACGCGGATTAGTCGCAATCAACTTCCCTGTTGCACACAACAAAAATTGGAAAGACAAGCGAACTGGTGAAACCAAAACCAAAACGACTTGGGTGAACTGCACCATTTGGAAAAAAGAAGGTGCTAACCTACGCATTCTCGACTTTTTAAAACGTGGCGCCTTAGTTGATTTGGAAGGCACTCCTTTTGCAAAAGCATATCCTCAAGAAGATGGGTTCATTAGAACGGAAATCCGTTTAAATGTCTCAAAGACAAATATTTTACGTCCGGCAAAATACGAAGGTGAACATTTTGTTGATGTGGTAGACAGAGAAGATTGCGATGATCCATTCGAAGCTACAATTGAGGACTTTTCAATCGATGAAGAAGATTTTTAATTTTCCTTATTCTAAAAACAAATTCTTTATATATATTTGCAATCGCTTTTTGATAAAACTTAATTGTTCACATTGAAAGCACAACATAAATTCCTCCTTAGCTCAGTCGGTTAGAGCATCTGACTGTTAATCAGAGGGTCCTTGGTTCGAGCCCAAGAGGAGGAGCGGAAAAAAGCCTTAAGTCGTCTTAAGGCTTTTTTATTTTAAATGGTTTGGGCCAGAAGGTAGCAACCCATTTAATTGAGGAGAATCGATATTCGGAAGTTCGGAGTTAGATAAGATGAAGCTACTCTTCGGAATTCATTATTGGAATATATATCAGTATCTGAATTTGAGTAAATAGAACTATTTGTTCGAAAAGTACCAACAATATGGTCCTTTTCAGTAAAGGTTAAAAAGGACAAATAACTCTGGAGATCCAGACCAACACTTATGTTTTCAGAAATTCCATATTCCCCTGAAACAGAACCAATACACCCTAAAGCCCAACCACCTGCAGTAGTTATTTTGAAATCCCAAATATCATAATTATTATAACTTCCATTGTCACTAATCTCCCTGAATTCTTTATAATAATCCTGAAAGCCCTTACCGATTCTTTGAATGGTGGCCCCAAAACCAATTCCGAACTTAATTTTATTGATTTCTATTTTTTTTTCAAAAACATAGTTCAAGACATACATCAACTGATTATAGTTGGTAGATTCACGTGCACTTTGTTTATATCCAATATCAATAAACTCAGAAAAATAAGCTTCATTAATATGCCTGTGTCCCACTATTAATTGAAACTTATTGAACCCACTATTTTTAGATTGTTTTACGCCACCGATATAAAGAGCATACTTATAATAATTTCTCTTGTCAATGGGTTTAATCCCATCTGGTATTATAAACTCCTCATTCATAAACTTTCCTAATGAACTGTAAAATGGCGCTTGAGTAATTCCAAATTCTAAGTTAATTTGACCCTTCGTGAGCAATGGAAATAAAACAATTATTGAAATCAAGATGCGTCCGCTCATAAATAATTTGTAAAACATTGATAACGTTTAATTCTAATATTAGTTGGTGAATAACTCTGCATATCAGCAAATACAGGAAAAGCAATCCTTCCTAAATGAATAATTTCTTTACAGAAAATTCTTTCAGAAAGCTTCTATAAGCATAAACGAAATAAAGTACTTCTAAATAATAAAATTAACTGGCCAACGGTTGAAGAGTCAAAGGTGTTAAGCGGCTATACTTATACGGTAAAAGAACGCATGGTAAAGAAAAATAAGTTGCTTGAATCTAGAATTTAGCTTTTGATTTCAACCATTTAGCTGAAAGAAGTTATCTATTTAATTAAAGCATAAATTATCGTTCAAGAACATGCATTACCATCCTGAAACCAACTTGAGGGGAAGGTAGGGTTTGTGTTTCTTCAATGAAATAGCCGTAATCATTGAAACAAAAGGCCCATGAGCCACCAACAGAATAATCTCCATTCAACACCATTTCGCCAGCATTTCCAATTAGATTATAAATTCCCTTATCATCTTTAGGAAACCCATCAACAGGAGCTAATAAATCGTAACCATCTAGTCCACGAGAAAGTCTTCCGTCGTTTTCCGGGTAACAATAGTCATAATCATAATGTTTACCTTCTTTGGGAATTAATAGGTAGTGCCTCTCATCATATGGATGAAAATTCACCGGATAAATTGGCTTTCCTTTAATGTACTGAGGGTAAAATAAATAGGAAACATCTTCAACATTAAGATGAATTGACTTAAGTTCTTCATCTAATGGTAGGTTAAAAATTACTTTATTATATGTTCTCTTTGAGTCATTGTTATATCTATCGGTGAGCCATGCACAAAAATGTAATGCTGCCTCTTTAGTAATGTTAACAACTGGATAGCTATTAAAGTGCTGTTGTGTGCTGTAAAAACTATAATTAAGAACGCTCGTCTCATTCATCCATAAACTGTCTGCAGGCAAACAAGTTTTATAAAGTTCAGGGTTAGATGCTTTAATGCCATTTAGAAATATTTTATACCAATAGTTTGGGGTCTCTATGGAACTGACATAATAAGGTTCTAAGTGGGTGTTTTCAAATTTTAGTGTTAAATCAAGCGTCTTACTCAGGTTAGAAGTGTCTATAAAGCCAAATGTCTTTTCTATAAGTTTAGCATTTAAGTCAGTCGCCTGAATTTTTTGATCACGGAATTTAACAACCTCCATAACATATCGAAAGCCAAGCCAAGGCTCTGGGTCTTCATATTTAAAAACACTATCGATAATTAAATTTACAGCTCCATGTATCCATGCACCGCCTTTAGATACTCCTTTTTCCGCAACCATTTCTGCGACATTTCCGGCCATGTTGTACAACCCGAAATCGTTTGGCCAATAAGAATCCACAGGAGCGGTAAGATCTGCCCCATCGTTTAAGCTTCCCGCGCCCCCCATATAATCGTTATTACTACGTCTAAAATTGGCCAACATCTCACCAGTTTTAGCATTTCTTACGCCTTCTTCCTGCCACGGGTAAATGGCATAAGGATGCCCGGCCCTTGCTGCTGCCTCCCATTCTTTTTCTGTGGGCAATCGGAACACAACCTCCTCTAATTCGGTGTTATCAACCAATATTTTTGAGTTGAAAATATCGGTCATCATTTCACAAAACAATAATGCTTGCTCATGAGAAACGCCAACAACGGGATAATCACGAAAGGCAGGATGATGAAAATAATATTCTACATATTTTTCGTTGTAAGTCAACGGTGATCTCCAAACAAACGTGTCAGGGACCATACTGTAAAAGATATCACTATCTTTTTGAGCAGCATAATACAGCATTTCCTTGTAGGCGAAATTACTCACTTCATATTTGAACATGTAGCTGTTCGGGGTTTCAATCTTTTTTAGATTGATTTGGTTCAAAAACTTTTCAGAGATTTCGGGCTGACCCCAAGCTGAGCAACTGAAAAAAATTAGGCAAGCCAATATTACGGTTTTCATAAAGCAGTGTATGTTGTTTTCAAAGTCGGAATAACGTGTCCTAGGGGGAAATGTTACAAAAAGGTAAGTGTTGTTTATTTGCCTTTACATGCCTAATTAAGCTTATTTATCAAAAGTCAAATACCGCGCAATGGTAATCCTTTGAATTCATTTAGTATTTTTGTGTGGTATTCCAAAAAACATGAAAACATCCATTGATTTAAAGCAATTGCGTTACCACAGGGCCTATTTGCGTATGGCTGCCTCATGGTCTGAATTGTCGCATTGCGAACGTAAAAAAGTGGGCGCGCTCATAGTAAAAGATGAAATGATCATTTCTGACGGATACAACGGAACACCTAGTGGTTTTGAAAATTGTTGCGAAGACGAAGAAGGAAACACCCAATGGTATGTCTTACACGCTGAAGCCAATGCGATACTTAAAGTTGCCAAATCTACCAACAACTGCAAGGGTGCAACCTTATATTTAACCCTTTCACCTTGCAAAGATTGTAGTAAATTGGTGCTCCAAGCAGGTATTTCAAGAGTGGTTTACAAGGATGCCTACAAGGATACAGCGGGTATAGATTTCTTAATTAGCGCTGGTGTTGAAGTGATACAAATAGAAAACCTAATTGATGGAGAATAAAAACAAGTACGCATACCTTTTTCCTTTAATATTAGCAGTTGTTCTCGCTTCAGGAACCTGGTTGGGATATAAAATTGCCACAAATGGTTCTGATATTTCTGTAAACTATGGGAATTCCAAATTCCAAAAATTGATGGAAATATTAGATATTCTCGATAAAAAGTATGTTGATAGCGTAAAAGCAGAGGATTTATTTGAGGCCTCTATTTCGGACATGCTTATGCAGCTTGATCCTCACAGCCAATATATTGCTGCGAAAGATCTCAAAAAAATGACCGAATCTATTGAGGGAAAATTTGGAGGTATCGGCGTGCGCTTTTTCCTTTTTAGAGATACCATTTGTGTTACCAACGTCATTGAGGGTTCACCATCTGAAGCTGCAGGAATTCGATCGGGAGACAAAATCATTAAGGTTAATGGCAAAAAGGTCGCCGGAATTCACATTACAAATGATAGTGTGATGGCGCTCCTGAAAGGTCCAGAAAACACGTTCGTCAATCTTGAAATTAAAAGAAAAGGGAAAGTGATCAAGGTTAAAGTGCATCGGGGTTCCATTCCAATTGAGTCTATTTCTGCCTCGTTTATGATGAATGCAACTACTGGATATATTAAAATTGATCAGTTTTCAATATTTACAGGTCAAGAATTTAGGCAAGCCGCCAATTCTCTCAAAGCACTCGGTATGAAAAGCCTTGTTTTAGATCTCAGAGATAATGGCGGAGGGGTTTTACAGTCTGCCATTGAAATTGCAGATGAGTTCTTGCCAAATAAAGTTCCGCTTTTGAAAACAAAGGGTAAAAGTATGCCAGAGGAGATTTATTATGCTACTAGCCAGGGAACGCTCGAAAACACACAAGTTTCTGTTCTAATAAATTCCAATTCTGCATCAGCAAGTGAAATCCTAGCAGGTGCGCTACAAGACAATGATAGAGGCACAATCGTAGGTAGACGCTCTTTTGGCAAAGGCTTAGTGCAGGAAGATATTCAATTGCGCGATGGAAGTTCATTGCGGTTGACCATTGCAAGATATTACACTCCAACAGGTCGTTGTATTCAAAAACCTTATGATGAAGGCTATGAAGAATATTATGAAAGTTATCTGGAAGGTTTAGAAAATGGGGAACTGTTTGCTCCAGACAGTTCTGCTTTTAACGATTCCCTCAAATTTAAAACGCCAAAAGGAAAAATAGTATATGGTGGTGGCGGTATCATGCCGGATATGTTTGTTCCGCTTGACACCTCCGGAATGAGTAATTATTACAAAGCCTTACGATTCGGAGGCGTTTTTAATGCTTATGCTTTTGATTATGTATATAATAAGAGTCACACCTGGTCAAGTTTTGAAAACTTCAATAAATCATACACTGTCACAGATGCTATTTTGGCTGACTTTGTGAAATTTACCTTCAACGAATTTGATATACCTGCTGAACAAATTAAATCTGTAAAAAGTAAAGCTTTATTTAGTAAGACAATAAAAGCAGAAATAGCTAGGCAAATTTGGTTGGAAAATGGATATTTTAAAATAATGAATGCTTACGATACAGAAGTACAGCAGGCTATAAAATCATTGAAATAAGATTTATAATTATTAAGACTGCTATTGTGTATTATAAACGAATAATTTGCTTAGAAAGCGATTGCCCATTTACGAAAAAAGAAACAAAATAAACACCTTTACCGACAGATTCATTATTTGAATTGGTACCATCCCATAAAATTTGCCAACCGTCTTCGTTTAAGATTTGGTTGTTTACTAGAGATTTTACATTTCTTCCTGAATAGTCGTAAATAACAGCTGATACATGATCACCAGATTTTAAGCCTGGGACACTTATTTGAACATCAGAATTGGAGGGGTTTGGAAAGACGAACACGCCGTTATTATCAATTGGCAATTGTTCTTCTAAACTCGCACTCATTAAAGTTTCCATATCGTAGTTTTCATCACCATTTTGATACAACATATAATGGAAATAAACCAAAAACATCTCATCAGAAGTATTGAGTCCTGCATAAACATTGATAGGAGGATTATTTGGATTATGCGGATTTAAAGCGGTGTTGTTATACGTCCCTTCGCCTTTGATTTTGGAACCCATTGGAGCAACTTGAATGTTCTTGAAAAAGTAAAAGTCTTGCCAATGGAAATCCCAATGGGGAATATCGATAAATTTAACGGTATCGCCATTGTTTTTTAAGGCATAGGACTTTATATGCTCTCCCAATAAGTGCATGTGCGGAAAGACACTAAGTACCGAAACATTTGCGGGTAAACCACCCGATCCTGCAGGATATTGACCTGATACATTGGTTATTTGATTCGCTGGCAGCGAAAAACTCCAGTTTTGAATAATTGGATCTGCCATAACTTGCCGTATTCCCGTTGTGCCAACTGGGTAAAAATGAAAAATCACTTTCGTGCTATCAAACTGCCCATAACTGCCTGCTGGATAATGCATAGCGAAATATACTTGCGAACCCGCCAACATATCAATTCCTAGTTTCAAAGGTGAAACAGATGGCAGTATCATTGGTGTTGAGCCAGGCGTGTAACCTGCAATTAACTTCGTGTTAGAATTGCTTGGACTTGCACAATTTCCGCTAATGGAATCGGTAACTTCGGCGCCGGTAGGATCAAGATAAACTAATGCGTGATGTACGATTTCACGGTTACTCGGAATGATTTCTATTGATTTAATGGTTCTATTTTGCAATAAACCGCTAGGGATAGCGAAACAAGCGTAATCATCATTCGTCGAGGTTGCCTTACTCATATATGATGGCATTTGAACAGTAAGGTCTCCATTTCCTAAAAGTGCCGAGCTGGAATAGACTGGAGGTGGTGGTGTATTTGCAGCTACGCCTTCTGGAGTTCCATTCATACACCAGTTCATTAAGGTTGTTTTTTCGGTACTGTTTAAGGCGCGATTATGAACGTACTGTTGGTAATTATTGTCTGGCGGCCAAGGTGGCATTTGATCTTGGGCAACAGCATCGTAAATCGCAGCAGCCATTGGACTGGCATCAGAATAGGTCATTAATGAAAATGGTGCTATACCGCCTTGATGATGGCATTTTGTGCATTTATTATACATCAATTGCGCAACGTCACTACTCCAGGTTTGTGCGTAAGTTTGCAAACCTATACAAATGAAAACGAACAGAACAAATTGCCTCATTGGTTTTAAATTTTATTGTGAATGTATAACATATTTTCAAAAGATGCCACATAGTAATCCTTAACCTCGGTTTATCTTTCTTTCCTGGTGGTTAGAAAAACCCCTGTGAAAATCAAAAGCATCAGCATTATTTTAATGCCACTTATTGTTTTGGTCTGATCGGCTGAAATGCCCAATTGCACAAAAAGGAATGCGAAAAGAATTACCATTACAGGCTGAATGTAAATGTATACACTCGATACGGAAGGAGATAAGTGTTTCAAGCCGTACATGGTGAGTAAATAAGTTAAGAAAGTAACACCAACAATCACATAAATTATTTTTATCCATATATCAGTTGGAAAAGTTGAAAATGGCGTTTGAAATAAATTGGTTAATGTTAGCGGGAATAGAAGCACAAAAAAGAGTCCGAAGGTAAACACATATGTTATTACCGTCATTGGCGAATATTTTTTCATTAATGGCTTCGCGAACACTAAATACAAACCGTAACTCAATGCGTTGATAAATAGAAATCCATCACCCCAAGATGCTTGCGGGGTTGAAGAAGCACTTTGTAGTGTGAGTAAGATTACCCCTGATGCACCTATCAGAATGCCTGATATTTTCAGCCATGAAAGTTTTTCTTTTAAAAAAAATAAGATAAAATCAAAACGATAATAGGGTTCGACGCCATAATAATTCCTGAATTAATCGCCGAAGAAAAATGTAAGCCATAAAAGAAAAAAAGTTGGTTAACTGCTACGCCAAAAAGTCCACAAACAGCCAATAGTTTCAAATCTTTTCTTTCTACTTTTTCAGTTTGAAACAGCAGCCTCATCATCCAAAAAAGAAGCACTGCGCCTGTAACCCGAAATAAAATAAAAACACTGGGTTCTAAATATTTTCCGAGCACATCTTTAGCTACAACATGGCTAGCGCCGTATAATGTGTTGACAAAAAAAAGTGCCAGATGTGCGGAAAGTTTAGAATTACTGGCCACAGAACATATTATGGATTAAAGGACTTTATGGCCGCTTCCACTTGTGCTTTTGTGTTTCCAATAAACACTTCTGTTTCATTGATAATAAATGGCCTTTTGAGAAAAGTATATTCTTGAAGCATCAATTCACGATAATCATTTTCAGTTAACACCTTTTCATGCAAACCCATTGAACGAAATTTTATTGCTTTTTTAGAAAATAACGCTTTATAAGATCCGACTTTTTCTTTCAACCAGTCTAAGGTGTCTGCATCAATGTTCTTTTGTTTAATATCTTGTAATTCAACATCCTTACTTAAATGGAGTTGATTCAAAATTTTTTGATTGGTATTGCAGGTGCTGAGGTGATAAATCTTCTTCATAATTATTGTCCTAACATGAATTCTTGATTTCTGCGTCTATCCTCCTCTGTTCCTGGAGTATTACAACCTTTAACTTTCTTTTCGAATAAGTAAATGAATTTTAACTGAGCGAAAACTGGAACATAATTAGAACTGTACCATTTTGTCGCTGTTCCTCCTCCTTTTCTCCATTCATAAAAACCAAAAAGAGGCACATTGATTCCAGGGATTATTTGACTTCTTCGGTTTAAACGAATACCAAAACCCAATCCATATTGGAATTGAAAGGATAATGGTTTTTTGAAGGCTTGTTGGTCTGCAAAACATGTTCCGTCGTATGTTTTATTTCCATTCATCACTGCAAAATCGAAATTCAAACCGAAACCATTATCGATAAAGTATTTTTTCTCATCACCAAGGTAGAAAAGTTTATGTGCTGCAAATCTACCATACAAATACCCATTAGTGAAATCCCCAGTACCTTCCGCGCTTCCAGATACTTCACCATTTACACTGTAATAATCAATTGTTGTTTTTTCAGTCCCTCCGAGCGTTTTAATGCCGAGACCCCAATCATAATAGGAAACAAAACGGTACCCTATTTTTTCTTCAAATTTTGATGATTTTTTAGTGAAATGTGCCAATCCAACTTCTATAAAAACACCGGGTTTTCCGGCAGGATCAATTACATAAGTCATCGGTCTACCATTTTCAGTTGTTTTATAAATTGGATTTTTTGCATCACGTCTCGTGAGCATGTATGTTGGCCCTACTGTGATTTGCAAACCAGTATGAAGGTAGTTTTTGTAATCTGTTGTGCCGAAGACATCTTTTCTCTTACCTTTTCCAGGTGTTAAATCGCGTTGAGCAAAAGTGGTAAAAAAATTCGTTAGAATTAATAGTATTATGGCAGTCCTCATATTTTAAAAATTAATTACACAATTCAAGAATTTTATTCATAACGGCATCACTGTCCCAACAATTTTCAATGTCTGACATGGTCATGACCTCATCCATAATTTTATTTTGAACTTGGCCTCGTTCGTATGCGATACTGTACCTTATTTCACTAAAAGTAACCTGGGAATATAACGGCATCCATTTTTCTGGGTACAATTCACTGAACTTTGCCTCTATTTTTTTGCGTAGAAGAAATTGAGGGTCGGCAACATAATCACGCATCACATAGTAATTATCAAGGGATAAATTTTGAAGGGCGTCACCATCAGGTTTTCTTTCCCTACTGTATTCTTCAAAAATGGCATCCCAATTTTCGTTGTGTTTCTTCATCAGGTCGTTCAAAACCGTGCAATCCTCAAAACCGGCATTCATTCCCTGGCCATAAAAAGGCACTGTGGCATGAGCAGCGTCCCCCATTAATGCAGTTTTACCATAAGCCCAAGGATAACACCTCATAATCGCCAGGGATGATAGCGGATGATCTTCCCACGCATCAGCAACATTAGGCATCATTTCATAAAAGTCGGGGAAAATTCGTTTGAAAAAATCATCAACAGCTTCTTTTGAAGTCAATTTATCAAAAGCAAAATCGCCACTGTCGTGTGGCATAAATAGCGTACAGGTAAAGGACCCATCTTCGTTGGCAAGAGCAATCATCATAAATCGACCTCTGGGCCAAATATGCAAGGCATTCTTGTCCATTTTATATGTGCCATCTGCATTTGCAGGAAGTAAAATTTCTCGGTAGCCATCAGAAATAAAACTTTGACTGTAATTGAAACGATCCATTTTCTGCATTGAATTATAACGAACAGCTGAATATGCGCCATCCGCACCAAAAACCAAATCGGCAGTTACCTCAAATTGTTCCCCATTAAGGTTGTTGGTTAAATGAACAATGCCATTTTTAAGATCTACTCTGCGACATTCGTGATTATAATGAATGGTTGCATTACCATATTTTTCAGCAATATCCATCATTGTGGCATTGACTTTACCTCGAGATACAGAATAAATGGCTTCACCATCTTTGCCGTATTGTTGATAGGTTAGATTTCCTTGCATATCGTGCATCATTCTACCATACATCGGAATGGCTATTTTTCGAATTTCATCTGCAACGCCCACAGCATCCAATGCCTTCCAACCCCGATTTGAAAGCGCTAGGTTTATTGATTTTCCTGCAGAAATGTCTGCTTTTCTGATGTCTGGTCTTCTTTCGTATATTATTACTTTGTATCCTGCTTTTGACAAGTATACTGCCCATAGTGATCCTACAAGTCCCGCACCTATAATTACTACATTTTTTCCTTCCATTGCTTTTATCTTTTACTGAATCGCTTTTTCCAAAAGTTGGCCAAACCAATAACAATCTTCGAATGAATTGTATAGCGGCACCGGAGCAACACGAATTACATTTGGTTCTCTCCAATCGGCAACAACCCCTTCAGCTGAAAGCGCATCAAACAGTGTTTTGCCTTGACCTTTTGCCATGATAGACAGTTGTGACCCTCTTTTTGTTTTATCACGAGGTGTAATCAGTTCAAAATTTACACGATTTCTATTCCTAGCTGAAATATCATCAATAACAAACTCAAGGTACGCTGTAAGTAAATCTCTTTTCTCCCCTATTTGTTCCATTCCGGCTTCATCAAAAATTTCGATGGATGCTAAATGTGCTGCCATTCCAAGAACAGGGGCATTACTTAATTGCCAGCCTTCTGCTCCTTTGATAGGTTGAAAACCGGGTTCCATTAAAAATCTTGTGTTTTTATCATGTCCCCACCATCCTGCGAATCGGGGTAAAGTATTGTCTTCAGCGTGTCTTTCATGAACAAACATACCGCTAACTCCACCTGGAGAAGAATTTAAGTATTTGTAACCACACCAAGCGGCAAAGTCAACGTTCCAATCGTGAAGTAATAGGTTAACATTACCCGCAGCATGAGCCAAATCAAACCCAGCTATTGCCCCTACTTGATGCGCAGCTAATGTAATTGATTTCATGTCAAACAATTGCCCTGTATAATAGTTAACACCGCCAATCATAACCAATGCTAACGTTTCACCGAGTTCATGAATTTTAGCGATGATGTCTTCCTCACGAATTAAATGTTCTCCTGGTCGCGGTGAAACTTCGATTAAATCAGTTTCTGTAGACAAACCATGAAATTTAACTTGAGACTCAAGGGCATATTGATCACTTGGAAATGCTTTTGCTTCGCAAAGAATTTTGGTACGCTTACCACTTGGGCGATAAAATGACACCATTAGGAGGTGTAAATTTGTAGTTAATGAATGTGTTACCACAACTTCTAAAGATTTGGCACCAACAATTTTAGCAACCTTATCAGTAAGTTGCTCATGATATGAAAACCATGGACGTCGAGAGTGAAAATGACCTTCCACACCATATTTAGCCCAATCTTCAAGTTCTTCAGAAATATACGTTTTCGCTTTTACTGGTTGTAAACCCAAAGAATTTCCTGTGAAATAACGTATGGTTTTTTTATGAAAATTCGGAAAATGGAATTGTTTTCTAAATTCCTTAAGTGGATCATTTTGATCCATTTTTATGGCAAAATCAAGTGTGTTTTCAAATGTCATTTTGAGTAAACTCTTAAGTTGAGATTTTGAATCAAAGATAATCATTCCATGGGCTTTTAAAATTCAAAATTACGCACATTGAATTGTGAACAGTGTCCCAATTTAAATTGATGGTAATTCCCAACAAAAGCTGTTTATTTCTGTTTACTTTTGTAGAAACAAAGAATGTAAATAATGATTTCACGGTCCAATTCACAAGAGCTTTTTGACAAATCAAAAACGTATTTCCCAGGAGGTGTAAATTCGCCTGTTAGGGCTTTTAAATCCGTTGAAGGTACACCACTGTTTATTAAGAAAGGTGATGGAGCATACATTTGGGACGAAGACGACAATCAATTTATTGATTTTTGTTGCAGTTGGGGGCCATTGATTTTAGGACATAACAATCAAAAAGTGTACGAGCGTATTGTTGCAGCTCTTCAAAATGGCTCATCTTTTGGAGCTCCAACACGCTTAGAAAATGAATTGGCTGAACTTATTTTACCACGTATTTCCTTTATAGATAAATTGCGTTTCGTAAGCTCCGGAACAGAAGCGGTAATGTCCGCTCTGCGTCTGGCAAGGGGTTATACCGGAAGAAATAAAATCATCAAGTTCGAAGGGTGTTACCATGGCCATGTTGATGCCTTACTCGTGAAAGCAGGAAGTGGACTAGCCACTTTAGGCACATCCTCAAGTGCTGGAGTGACTGAAAGTTTAGCAAACGACACACTTGTTCTTCCACTAAATGATTTGGATGCTTTAAAAAATTGTATTGCACAATATAAAGACGAAATTGCCTGTGCTGTAATAGAACCTATTCCTGCAAATAATGGCTTATTATTACAAGAAAAAACATTCTTGTTGGCATTACGAGAAATGTGCACAGCTCATGGTATTTTGTTGTTTTTTGATGAAGTAATTTCTGGATTCCGTGTAAGTTTTGGAGGCGCAGCCGAATATTATGGAATTTACCCTGATATTGTTTCATACGGAAAAATTATAGGGGGCGGATTGCCTGTTGGGGCTTACGGTGCTTCCAATAAAATTATGGAGATGGTTGCCCCAGATGGACCGGTCTATCAAGCTGGAACCTTATCAGGAAATCCCGTGGCTATGGCGGCTGGAATTGCTCAACTTTCGGTGTGTGCAGAACCCAACTTCTATGCTGAGTTGGAAGATAAAACAAAGTACTTTGTGAATCGTATCAATGATTTTGCCTCAACTAAAAATTATCCTTTTGAATTGGTAACCATTGGTTCAATATTCTGGCTTTCTTTCAATGGAAAAAAACGCATTACCAATTCAGATGAGATAAATCCAGACATGACATCGTTCAAAATTATTCATCGTGAACTTTTGAACAGGGGCGTTTATTTAGGGCCGAGTGGATATGAAGTCGGTTTTATTTCACAAGCTCATGACTTAGCAACACTTGAAATTGCCAGCAACAAATTTTGTGAAGCTTTGGATATTGTTTTTAAGGATTAATTGCCTGTATCGGTTGAATCAACTATTACTTCAACAGTAACTTTGGCCAAGCCGTCCCTAATAAAATTCAACTGCTTTGCGGAACCGTAACTTACATCTATAATTCTTGATGAAGATTTTGGAAGACGGTCATTAATTTTTAACACCCTAACAGAATCATTTTTCGTATTTGTTACCTTAACTAATGTCCCAAACGGAAGGGATTTGTGCGCTGCTGTTAGGCTGTCAGCATAAAATGTTTGACCAGAAGCGGTTTTTCTACCTGTCCAATGTTGTCCGTAATAGGAAGCTGTTCCTGTTTCAATATCACTTTGAAATAGAAATCCAATTGATAATAATACAAATATCGTTTTCATTTTATCTGATTATTTGTTAACACATTCTTTTTGAAGTTCAAGCATTTTAGCACCATCCATAAATTTATAATCAGCACAAAGTTTATCTTGTTCTTTCTTCAATTTTTCAATGTTATTTTTTTCTGAGTAAGTGTTGTCTTTGGTGTATACATCTTTCAGCGCAATATTTAATCGATTTCCAGCCTCAATACATGAACAAAAAGGTGTTTGGGAATCAGAACATGAAGTTAAATAAAGCAACGAGGTGAATAAAAACAACCTAAGATGCATCATAATTATCTATTTGATTTGAATTTTTGTTTTATTTTAATTTTTTGATTTGGCGCTTCTAATTTGGGCGTTTGATTAAATGGAACTCCACGGTAATCAATAATTTTTTGCACTTCATTTGCGGCTTCACCAGTGTACGCACCTTTTGAAACAATACCATTAGATGTTGAACTTATAAATATTTCTTTTACCCCATTGACTTCAGTAATTCTAACATCCACATTTTCTCCATTTAACAATTCATTTACTTCTAACTCGAAAGCAATTGGGTCATCTACCGTTTGATTATGCTCGGGACTTTCGATTTTTTCAGTTGTAACTTTTGTTTCGATTTTCTGAACTTCCTTTCTTTCAATAATTTTTTTCTGAGACCAACCAGTTTTTAACAAAAAAGTAGCGAATAATACAATTAAAACTTTCATTTGATGACTTTTATTTAAATGCTAATATAAATCTTTTATTCAGGTTAGAGTAATATGAATGCTTTTTGAATGATTGTCAAGGCCTCAAGTTTGGCAACTTTTTGTAACTTTCAACGTCTTTAAATAAAATTTTGAAACCGATGCTATCAAAATCACACTTACTATTTTTTCTTATTTTTTCCATCAACTCATATTCCGCACAAACTTTAAATACAGAACAAGAATTGATTGTATGCACCTCCAAAAATCAGGTAGCTGCAAACGTGATGGTTTACACCTATACTTATTCAACAAATGAAACACCAACAAGTGCAATGGAGGATGCAGCGTTTTCTAATAATAACTTTACAGAAGAAGTAAACAATATTCTTCAAAAATTTAAAGATAATAATGAAATTTTCGAATGCAGTTTTGATCAAGCTACAAGTACATTTACTGTTGTAACATCATCGTCAACGGATTTATCCAAAACAGTTAATGAAATCAATCTTTTGAAACCATGAAAAACCGTAAGCTGTTTACATTTTTTATTTTTTGGTTTATTGGGATAAATGCTTATTCTCAATGTGGACCCCTCAATACGCCTCAGGTAACAAATAATGGTCAGGATGGGATCATGTTTGACATTCTTGCACTTCAATCTGTAAATATTGTTCAGTTAGGGATGGACTTTGACACAGGAACAGGAAACACCATTAGAATATACAAAAAAGTCGGAACCCATGTTGGTTTCACTAATAATGCAGCTGCATGGACACTTGTAGGAGAGGTTACGGGATGGGCATCTACAACGAATCAAAATGTTTTGATTCCCATTCAAATCAACCACTATTTATGTCCTGGTCAAGTTGTTGCATTTTACGTAACCAACACTGTTACTTCAAACTGCAATTATTCTAACGGAACAGGTGTTGGAAATACGGCTGCCCAGGATGCAAATATTCGAATTCTACAAGGAACAGGAAAAGATTATCCATTCGGCACCAATTTTACCCCAAGGGTTCCAAATGTTAGGGTCAACTACAACTGTGCAACAAGTTGTTGTCAACCACCTACGATGACCTCAACAGCTACATCATGCGCAGGAATTTGCGATGGAACTGCAACAGCAACAATAGGTGCGGGTGGAGTTGGACCTTACACTTATTCTTGGAACACTGTTCCTGCTCAAACAACTCAAACTGCAACGGGCCTGTGTGCAGGAACTTATACCGTAAGCGTTACGGATGCAACAGGTTGTGTGGCAACAGGAACAGTAACTGTTAGTAATGGTAATTCTACTGCAAATGCAACGATAAATCCTTCAGGACCCTATTGTATTTTAAGTCCTCCGACAAATTTAACGGCTGTTACTCCCGGCGGAACTTGGAGCGGAACAGGTATAACAAATCCTACACTAGGAACTTTTAATCCAAATACATCAGGTGTAGGAACTTTTCCAATTACATATACAATTCCAGGGGCATGTGGAGCAAGTCAAACAACTAATATTATTGTAAATCCAGCAGCCAATACAACAATAACTCCTGTAGGGCCATATTGTCAATCAGACCCTTCAATTACCCTTACTGCTGTTGATGCGGGAGGAGTATGGTCTGGAACCGGAATTACAAATTCAACAGCAGGAACCTTCGACCCATCGACCGCTGGGCCTGGAACACATATCATTTCATATACGATTGCAGGCGCTTGTGGAGGAACAAGTAATGTAAGTATAGTTGTAAATCCAAGCTTTAGTGCTTTGATTAATTCCGCAGGGCCATTTTGTGCTGATGCAAATGCAGTTAATTTATCTGCAGCAGATCCCGGTGGAACTTGGTCCGGAACAGGAATAACAGATGTCAATTTAGGAACATTCAATCCATCTGCTGCAGGCGCTGGAACACATACCATTACCTACAGTATTTCCGGAACTTGCGGGGACACTCAATCAACAGATATTATTGTTAATCCTCTTGATGATGCAACGGTAACACCAATTCCTGTTCAATGTCTTGGGGGGCCAATTGTTAATCTCACTGCTGTTACTCCTGGAGGAACCTGGACCGGTCCTGGAATAGTGAATGCTGCATTAGGTCAATTTGATCCTTCAGTTGCAGGACTTGGAACCCATACCATTTCATATATAACTAATGGTCCCTGTCCAGATAATGCTACTGTTTCAATACAAGTATTGGGACCTTTAACACTTCAGGCAAGTGGAACGAATACCATATGTAATGGGGAATCAACATCGCTTACCGCTGCTGGAAACGGCGGTGATGGAAATCTTACATACAGCTGGACAGACGAAACTGGGAATATTGTTGGATTTGGTACAAATATTAACGTTAGTCCTTCAACTACAACCCTGTATACTGTTACTTTAAGTGATGGCTGTACAACCCCAACGCAGACAGCATCGGTTTTAATCACGGTAAATCCTATTCCCTTAGTAACATTTAATCCTACAAACGCCTTAGGTTGTGAGCCTTATGAGGCTGTTTTTACAAGTCCTATTTATAGCCCAAATGCCTCTTGTAGTTGGAATTTTGGAAATGGACAAACCAGTTCTATATGTGGTGGAGAAACAGCCATTTATAATCAGGCTGGTTGCTACGATGTTACGCTTACAGTAACTGAAAATGGATGTGTTGGAACATTAACGGTGCCAAATGCTGTATGTGTAGGTGAAAACCCGGTTGCAGCTTTTGCTGCTTTTCCAGAGACCGTGGAGATTTTTTACCCAGAAATTGAATTTGTAAATCAGTCTCAAAATGCTGAGGTTTATCAGTGGGCTTTCGGCGATGGATTTTATTCCAATGATGAGAATCCTGTTCATGTTTATCCCGAAGAACCAGCTGGTTACGATGTTTGTTTGGTCGTTGCAAATGCCCAAGGATGCACAGATACTATTTGTCGTGGGGTACAAATTATTGAATCGTTGATTTATTACATTCCAAATACCTTTACACCCAATGCAGATGAACACAATCAAACATTTAGCCCTGTTTTTTATTCAGGAATCGATCCTTTCAATTTCAGTTTAAAAATTTATAACAAATGGGGTGAATTGATTTGGGAAACCAACGACCCGTCAACTGGATGGGATGGAAATGGTCCTGACGGATCTCTTGTACAATCTGGAACATATGTATGGACCTTATTTACCAAGTCTAAAGAAAATGATAAAAAGATAACAGACACGGGCCATATCAACGTTTTGAGGTAAAACATAAATTATTTAGTTGAATTCAAAGTATATTTATTGTTGTAAATTGATATTATTCTAAATTTATACTAAACAATTAAAATGTCATTATCACCTGGAGCGAAAGGATGGATAAATAAGTATTTTGATCTGGTTAAAAGTCGAAATATTGAGCTCCAATATAACTTACCCGATAACCTTTCTATCGAAGGGTTTTTGCATGCTTCAATAGGTAAGACGGGACTTATCTTTGGTTATCCAACTAAATTAATTTTTGCCAAAGAATTAGACGATAAACATTGGACTATTGACGAAAAACTTAAAGTTCTGGTGTTGGAGGCTCAGCTACTGGTCTATCAGCTCAATAGTAATAAAAACGTTTTTGAAAAGGAGGCATTCGTTAGCTCATTAATGGGTTTTTATGGTAAACATGATGCTTCATCTATTAAAAAACTATTGGGTTTTTTAATTAAAAAAAATGATATAGATTTTTTAGAGTCGGCTATTTCTAAACGCATTGAAATTAAATCTAACCTTTTAGAGGGCAATCTTTGGATTAATTATATCAACAATTGTTTTATATTTCTAGATATAATTCTTTACAATGAATATTTAAAAAATCATGGGTCTTCCTTTTTTGAAAATTATGAAGAGCTAGCACTGGACGCTTTGGCAATAATAACAATGGCGGCATACTCAGACGGTGAGATTGAAAAGCAAGAAGAATATTTTTTTAAGGTTTTTTTGGCTTCAGCAAATCTTCAAGAAACCCAAAAAGACATTGCTATTTGGCGGTTTAATAAAGGGATGAAAATTACTGATCTCAATGGTATCAGTCAGAAAAACTGGTTATTTAAGCATTTTGTTCTGGATCTGGCAACATTGGTAATTGTATCAAATCATGAAACAGCTTCTGAGGAGCGCAAATTTTTAGAGGAGCTTATCGATAACTTGGGTTATTCAGAAGTGGAGTTGAATCAATCTCTCGTTTTGTGTGAACAATTTATTTTAGATAATCATGCTAAAATTCCCCTATTGAAAAACAGCTCTTCTATAGAAAAAGTATATTCGAGCTTTTCCAAAAGATGGATAAAAATTTTAGGAAGAAATAAAGATAAATTGGCAATCGAATTAAAACAGAGTAAGGAATTGGTTAGCCTAATAAGAAAATCTACTTTTACTGAGCTTACAAAAGAAGAAAAGGAATTGGTTAAAACACAATTTAAAGATATTGTTAAATCAATGCCTTCTTTAGCTATTTTTATGTTACCTGGAGGAACCGTTTTGTTACCGCTATTAGTTAAGATTGTCCCCGACATTTTACCCTCAGCCTTTAGGGAAAATGAAATTGAGAATAACAAAGAAAATGATAAATAAATCCCAAATATGAAGAAAATTTTGATTGCGATTCTTTTGGTTTGTAATAATGCCTATTCGCAAACTGACTGTGTTGACCTGAGCAGTTACACAACGCAATACATGGAATTTGTAAGTAATGACGACAATTCATTTCCTGTAGGTGCTTCATTTTTAACATCATCTGGTAATGGATGGATAAACTACATAAAGCTCAATAATAACGATACTTATGACAGTATTGTGGGTAATGTCTTGTACTATTCTGGCGGAATTGGTATTGATGTGGCGGGGCCACTTTGTTCAAATAGAACACTAACATTTTCTTCAGAGAATTTAAATGAATTAAAAGTCGATCAAACAGTAGTTTTTTCTCAAAATAATCCTCAACCCCAATTTAACGGAACAAATTTTTCGGTTAATTGGAATGGCTCAGAAACATTTAATGTAGTAGGAGATTTTCAGTTAATCAGTCTTTTCGGAAATCAAAACACACTATATGATGTTTGTTTTATTTGTGAAGGGCTTGGCTTAAACCAAGGGGTTTTAAACAGTAAATTTTTTCCCAATCCTGTAAAGGACAAACTAAACATTCACACTACAGATGAAATAGCATTTATCGAAGTCTCAGATATTACTGGTAAAATTGTTTTATCTGAAAGATTAATTGATACCTATTCTGAAATTAACATGTCCTTTTTGAAAGAAGGAGTCTACAGTCTCAGGTTAATAAGAAATAACGGTAGTTCATTCTTTTCCAAAATAATTAAAAATTAAAAGCCTTTGTACTTTAAGTAATATTCTAAAAATGACAATAAAGCGCGTTTTATTCCTTCTTATTTTTCTTTTGAAACAATACTTTTTATTTGGAGCAGCACTATCTGTAGAAGGTTCATACCAAGGAAAAAACTTGTACGTTCAAAATCCTATGGCTGATGATGGATTTGGTTATTGTGCTACAAAAGTCACTGTAAATGGGGATGTCTTGCCAGGGGCTATAGGTTCAAGTGCTTTCGAGATTAATTTTTCTTTTTTTAATTTAACTATAGGTGACCCTTTGTTTATAGTTATTGAGCACAATGATGGATGTCTACCAACAATATTAAATCCAGAAGTTTTGCTTCCAAAAAGTACTTTTGAAATCGAGTCAATTAATGTAGATGAAAATGGTAAGTTAGTTTGGAAAACAAGCAAAGAAGATGGAAAACTTACCTTTTTTATCGAACAATTCAAATGGAACAAGTGGGTTGTAGTTGGTGAGGTTCAAGGAAAGGGAACGTCTAATCTTAACGCTTATGAATTCAAATCATCCCCGCATTTTGGCTTAAATACGTTGAGGGTAAGTCAAACTGATCATTCGGGAACGAAACGTGTTTCAGCAGAAGTAACCTTTACGTCAAAAACAAAGAAAATAACAAAAAGCCCGGTAAAGGTAAAAGACTATATTTATTTTTATGCTGAAGGTGCATCTGCAGAAACCCAATACGAAATTTTTGATGCATATGGCAATTTGGTCAAACAGGGGGTGGATTCTAAAATAGATTGTTCAAATTTGTTGAGCGGTGCTTACTATATTAATTTCGATAATGTGAACGAAAAATTTATTAAAAATTAAATGAAATGGTAAATAAAATCGAACACATTGGAATTGCAGTTGAGAATATTGAACAATCACTGAAAATATATGAAGAAATTTTAGGTTCAAAATGCTACAAAACAGAAATAGTTGAGAGCGAAGCTGTAAAGACAGCTTTTATTGCGGTTGGAGAATCTAAAATTGAACTTTTAGAAGCAACATCAGAGACTTCACCAATTGCCAAATTTTTAAATAAAAATGGCCGAGGTATACACCATATTGCGTTTGATGTCGATAATTTAGAAAGTGAGTTGGAACGGCTTTTACTTTTGGAATATGAACTCATTCATAAAACTCCAAAGCTAGGAGCAGATAATAAATTGATTGCTTTTCTTCATCCAAAATCTACAGATGGTGTATTAATCGAATTGTGCCAAGATAAAGTCAGCGTCTAAGCTATGGTTTTGAGGGTGTAATAAGGTTTTAAACCCAACCTTTTTGGCACCTTCAATATGTTGCGCAGAATCATCAATGAATAGGGTATCACATGGATTCAAGTTGTTTTCATTACATACGTGGAGAAATATTTCGGCATCCGGTTTTCTCATACCAATTTGATGCGAAAAGTAGACTTTATCAAAAAAAGACTCCATCGGTACTTTACTTATTTTAGACCATTCTAAAAATACTTTGTCCACATGTAAAGCGTTCGTGTTGCTTAAAAGAAATAATAAATGTTCTTTTTTTAGGTTCACTATTAAATCATGTTTATCCTTTTTAAAATCTAAAATCATTGCATTCCAAGCATTGACAATTAGATTAGGATTACATTTGGATGGTATGAAGTTTAATACTTCGTTAATAAATCTTTGCGTTGAAATTTTTCCCGTTTCGTAAGCATCAAACAAACCGCTCTGGTTCGCTTGGCTGTAAAGACTTTTAAAATCACTAATACCTAAGTTTTCGAATGCGCTGATGGTTAACTGATAATTCAAGTCAATTAATACACCGCCTAAATCAAATATTATGGCTTTTGACCTCATTTTACTAAAATAAAAAAGGATGGGGTTGCCCCATCCTTCTCGCAATTTTATTTTGTTTCTATTTTTTCAACAAAAGGTTCATGTCAAACTCGAAAATTGGACTAATCGGTTTGTCTTCTGGCGTATGTGGTTTTAAACCTTCCATACCTAATGAAGTTACATCCAGATTAAACTTTCCTTTAATTTCTGCACCTTTATCTGTTACCGTTAAACTTACCGGGATAGACTCTTTTATTTCTTTTCCAAGCAGCTTAATTGTTGTAGATAATTTGCCATCATTATATCCATCAACATTAACCTCAATTGAAGGGAACTTAGTCGCGAAGAAAAATGCTGTATCCTTCAAATGGGTTGCCAACATCGTTTTTTTATCTTCCGGTAAAGTTGAGTCTTCAGCAACTACCGTGTTCATGTCAATTTTGAAAGAACCGCTAAGAAGTTTTTCTCCTTCCATTTCAATTTTTCCTTCTGTTACTTTAACAGAACCAACATGGAAATAACTAGAGTCTTTACTTCCTTTCCATTTTAAGCTAGAAGCATTGGCATCCAAATTATATGCAGTTTTCTCTGCTGCTTTTTTCTCTTCACCGCCACAAGAAACCAAGGTTAATGCAACAATTGACATCAATAAAATTCTCATCTTTTTACGTTTTAATAATTTGTACAAATATAAATAAATTTATTTACCATGGTATTTAAAACCTATAAATTTATATTTTTCTGTTTTTTCTTAACTTTAAACAAAAAATGAAGCTTTTTGTTGACGACCGTTCTTATATCAACACTAACGAACCCATTGATATTTCAATTTCATTAAAGGAAAAAGAACCCCACCTTAGAGCATGGTATCTTGACAATCCAAAAATAAGTCCCGTTATGGAAAATGGTTTCATTGGATCTGTTGAAGATGGCGGTGTGGTAAATTTTCGCGATATTTTTTTCAATCCACATGGACATCTAACGCACACAGAATGTTTGGGTCATATTACCAAAGAAGTGTATTCGATCAATAAAAATTTAAAATCTTTCTTTTTTAAAGCACAGTTAATATCGATTGAACCTGAACTAAAGTATATAGAGCGATACAATTCCAATGATTACGTAATACAACTTCGAGATTTACTAAAGTTCAATATTGAAGAAAATGTTGAAGCAATTATTATAAGAACTATACCGAACATTCCTTCAAAAATATCCATGAATTATTCCGCTTCCAATCCACCTTATTTAGACGTTGAAACAATTAAATTTTTCAATGACAATGGAATTAAACACCTTTTGATTGATTTGCCTTCGGTGGATCGTGAATCAGATGGTGGTGAGTTATTGTTTCATCATGCTTTTTGGGGCGTTCCAAATAATTTAAACTTTGAAAGAACCATAACTGAATTGATATATGTAGATGTTAATATTCAAGATGGAAATTACATTTTAGAGCTCCAAACTGCACCTTTCGAAAATGATGCAACACCTTCGAGACCAATACTGTATAAAATTAAAACCCTATAAATTATTGCAACATTAATTATTGATTATACCTAAAAAGCTCTTTTTTTTTAGGTTCCTTCCTTAATGATTGCTATTTTCTTTTCATGTGAGTACTGCCTTTTTGTCGAATTCAATTACCCTAAAAACGGATACCTATAATCTGTTGGCGGTACAAAAGTTTCTTTAATCGTTCTTGCCGAAACCCATCTCAATAAATTCATAGAAGCTCCTGCTTTATCATTAGTTCCTGAACCGCGCGCGCCCCCAAAGGGTTGTTGACCAACAACTGCTCCCGTTGGTTTATCGTTGATGTAGAAGTTACCTGCGGCGTGTTCCAATTTTTTCGTTGCCAACTGAATCGCATAACGATCATTAGACATGATTGAACCCGTTAAAGCATATTCAGATGTTTCGTTGAGCAAGTCTAATGTTTCCTCAAACTTCTCGTCTTCATATACAAAAATAGTGAGCACTGGTCCAAAAATCTCTTCACACATCGTTTTAAACATTGGGTTTGTAGTAACAACAGTTGTTGGACTTATAAAATATCCTTTGCTATCATCATAAGTTCCACCAGTAATAACATCTGCATCGCTTGCGGCGTTGCAATAATCAATATATGAACTTATTTTTTTAAAGGCTTTTTCGTCAATTACAGCATTAATAAAGTTTCCAGTATCTTCTGGTGTTCCCATTTTGAAAGAATTCACTTGTTCTATCAAAGTAGCTTTTACATCATTCCATAAAGACTGAGGTATATAGGCTCTCGATGCAGCAGAACATTTTTGCCCTTGAAATTCAAACGCCCCACGTGATAAAGCAGTTGCCACTTCTTTCGCATCGGCAGATGGATGTGCCATAACAAAGTCTTTACCGCCTGTTTCACCAACAATTCTTGGATAAGATCGATAAATTTCCAAATTGTTGGCAATTTCTTTCCATAAATGACGAAACACGCCTGTAGACCCTGTAAAATGCAATCCTGCAAAATGCTTGTTTTTAAAAATTACATCCCCAGCAACAGGACCATCTACAGTAATCATGTTGATTACACCATCTGGAACACCAGCAGCTTTAAATAATTCCATAATTACTTGAGCAGAATATACCTGACTATCCGCAGGTTTCCAAACGATTACATTACCCATCATAGCAGGTGCGGCACATAAGTTAGCAGCTATAGAGGTAAAATTAAACGGGGTTAAAGCGAAAACAAACCCTTCTAAAGGTCGGTATTCCAAACGGTTCCACATTCCAGGAAGCGACTCAGGTTGTTCCTTATAAATCTGGGTCATGTACTGCACGTTGAAACGGAAAAAATCAATCAGCTCACACGCAGCATCGATTTCTGTTTGAAAAACATTTTTCGATTGCGCCAGCATCGTTGCCGCATTCATTTTGTCCCGAAAAGGACCCGCCAATAAATCGGCAGCCTTAAGAAAAATAGCAGCACGTTGTTCCCATGGTAAAGCGGCCCAAGCTTCTTTTGCATGCAATGCTGCTTCAATAGCTTGTTCAACATGCATTTTATCACCATAATTGAAGTGTCCTATGATTTTATTTTTATCATGGGGGGGGGCGATAGTTTTTTTATTTTCGGTTCTAACCTCCTTACCACCAATATACATTGGAATATCAATCGGTTGTTGGTTGTAAAGTTCTTTATATTTATGGATCAAACTTTCTCTTTCTTGGCTTCCCGAAGCATAAGCTTTAACGGGTTCATTTTTTGCTACCGGAACGGTGAAAATAGCATTTGACATAGACTTGCGTTATAATATTGAAGTAAATTTAATCAATAGATTAAAAGTGCCCATTCTAAAGCAACAGTTTTTTCAAAAATCTATTTCGGAAAAACAAAGTTTAATTCAACCTTGGTGGATAAATGAGTTTAAACATTGGTATATGCACCCTGAATTTCTTTTTGGTTTCGAGGTTGAGAAAGGTATAATAACCACGCATGTAACCAATCTCGGAATGCATCTCACAACCACTTATATAGGTAAACGAATCTGAGGGTTGAATGATTGGTTGTTCACCCACAACACCTTCGCCAGAAATATAATTGGGCGCATTCAAAGAATCAAAAACATACCAATCTCTAGTAAGCAGTTGAATGGACATAGGATTATTATTTTCAATTTGAACCCGATAATTGAAAAAGAAATTTTGATTGACAATATTCGAGATATCTGGTCTAAATTGCGTAAGAACTGTGATTTTTACACCTTCGGTGATGGCAGCATCCATTATGTTGTTTTTATAACTAGATTGAAATTTATCATTTTATAAGTTGAAAAACAAGCATTGTTGAATTTGGTTTGTTTTTTTCACTTTTTTTAAGGTATTCAATAAGTGGTATTTCAAGTTTACATGTAATTACTCACAAAAACAGGTAGAATTGTTACTTTTACTCAAATTTTTCAGCATGAAGTACTTTGCGATTTTTCTTTCTTCTCTTTTGTTTATTCAAGTAAAAGCTCAGGTTTTAATTCCCGCAAATTCAAAAGCAGATTTTGGAATTATTCATCAAGATGTAAAAAATAATAATGGACTGGCTTCTAATGAAATTAAAGAGCGCTTTGCCGTTTATACTTGGGATGACATTTCTTATATCGCATGCTTGGGTAAAGTAAACAATAGTTTTTCAAGAACATCTTTACGACAAATTGGAATCATAGTTGGCGCAAAAATCAATGATGTTGTCAGTTTAAAAATTCCTGTTAACCTATTACCTAACCTACAAAATATTCCGGGTATTTCTATTCTTCAACTAGCCGGAAAAATCAAACCGAATCTCGATAAAGCGGTTCACGATGTTGGAGCTGACAGCGTGCAAATGGGATACAATTTACCACAAAGTTATACCGGCAAGAACGTGCTCATTGGAATTACCGACTGGGGGTTTGACTATTCATCCCCAATGTTTTTTGATACCCTATTACAAAACACAAGAATTTTAGCCGCATGGGATCAATACAAAACAAGTGGCCCATCCCCCATAGGATTCAGTTACGGAACTGAATATTCCTCTTGGCCTGAATTTGAATCAGCGGGAAGTGACACTTCTAATATTTACAGTTACGCCACCCATGGAACCCACGTTGCGGGCATTGCAGGCGGAAGCGGGGCAGGAACTCAATACAGAGGTGTTGCCTTTGACGCACAATTTCTTTTCGCAACTTTTTTAGTTGATGAGTCAGCCGTTTTAGATGCTTGGGAATGGATGTATCAAAAGTCAGTTTCTGAAAGTAAAAGACTTGTTATCAATATGAGTTGGGGACTTTACCATTTGGGAACTTTAGATGGAAATTCTTTATTGAGTCAGGCTATTGATGGATACTCGGCACTAGGCGTTGTATTCGCTAATTCAGGAGGAAACAATGGTAACGTAAATTTTCACATCAAAAAACAATTCAACAACGACTCTATTCGGTCAAGAGTTGAATTTTATTCATATAGTGCCAACGCAAACATGTGGGGACAAAGTATTCATGCTTGGGGAGAGCAAGGGAATTCATTCGCTTCAGGAATAGAAGTTTTTAACACTTCTGGAAGCATAATGCTGGCGGCATCGCCGATGTACTCCACATCAACAACAACAACGTATATCGACACATTTCTGGTTACAGGAACAGACACCATTTGGTACAATATTTCTGCTGATCAGGCACATCCTATAAATAGCCGGCCTCAAATGCGTTTCCGTGTGAAAAACACCAATACAGCTTTACGAGTCATTTTAAAATCTGAGGCAGCAAGCGGAACGGTACATTATTGGAACGTGACCGAATTATCAAACGACGTAGGCAACTGGGGAATGCCATTTTCTACTTTCACATCGGGAACAATAAACGGAGACCATTTTTATGGAATAAGCGAACCTTCATGCACAAATAGTTTAATAAGTGTTGCGGCATATTCTCCAAAATATTATACACCAGGGGGATCACCTGTTGGCGGAGGTGTAGCATCTTTTTCAAGTATTGGCCCTCGTTATGATGAAGCATTAAAGCCCGATATCGCTGCACCTGGAGTGGCGATTTGTTCGTCAATATCCTCATATACTGATGCAAGTTATTCCTCTCAAACAGCGGTTAGTTTTAACGGAAGAAATTACCCTTTTGCTAAGTTTTCCGGAACGTCAATGGCTGCACCAATGGTAACAGGAGTGATTGCTTTAATTTTAGAAGCCAATCCGTATTTATCTGCACAACAAATAAAAAACATAATTATCCAAACTGCTCGAGAAGATGCAAATACGGGAATCATTCCAGTTACAGGAAGTACGCAATGGGGCTGGGGGAAAATTAACGCATACCATGCTGTGCAATTGGCACTAATCACCGTAGGAACAGAAAAAATTGATTATGAAATGGGATGGTCGGTTTATCCTAATCCTACGAGCAATGAAATTCATTTTACCATCATCGACGAACTTCCTGAAACGGGTCACATAATTGACTCCATGGGGAAAATTCAAGAACGAAAAATCAATGACGCTAAAATGAATGTTGCCGATCTCGCTCCAGGAAAATACTGGATTCGTATTAAAGTTAAAGGGCGCATAGAACAAGAATCCTTCGTTAAGCAATGATTCCTAAAATTATGTGTTTGTCAGTAGACGAATTACAAAATGTTCGTGAAATTGCGCATCTTACATGGCCTTATACTTTCAAAAGTATACTCTCGCCAGACCAGATAGCCTATATGCTGGATTGGATGTACAATTTGGAAACGTTAACACAACAGCATAAAAATGGTCAACGGTTTTATGCTATTAAGGCAAATGAGCGGTTTCATGGTTTTGCTGCCGTTGAGTTGAACCATCCTCAAGAGGGCCACTCAAAACTACACAAGTTGTACGTACTTCCTAATCAACAAGGTATGGGTTTTGGAAAAATGCTTCTGGATTATATTGTTGAAGAATTAAAAACCGTACATATTGAAACTTTAGTTTTGAATGTAAACAGGTTCAATTCTGCTGTGAAATTCTATGAAAAATATGGTTTTTTCATCCTCAAAGAAGAGGTTATAGATATAGGGGGTGGATTTGTAATGGATGATTTTGTAATGAAATTAGAACTTTAACTAGTAATTGCTTCCCATACCTCAATCGGCCATGTTAATTTTTTAAGATTCTACCGTTGTGTTTAAAAATATTGTTTTCAAAGGGTGAAATAAATGAACATTGTTTTTAATATTTCTCCCCGTCACTGTACTTAATTTTACTTTGCTCATAATCCTCAAATAGAGAAATATCTGTATTTTTACATTGATAAATAAAATTTATGGGTTGTTCAAATTGCAGTAGTGGAGGAGGTTCGCCCAAAGGGTGTAAAAACAATGGCACGTGTAGTTCTGGCGGCTGTAATAAACTGGAAGTTTTCGATTGGTTAGCTAATATTGAATTGCCAGAGGGCCAATCTTCATACGACATTGTAGAGGTACGTTTTAAGAACAGCCGGAAATCATTTTACCGAAATAGCAAGAATTTTGCTTTACACATTGGTGATGTGGTTGGTGTTGATGCAAGTCCAGGATATGATATTGGTGTAGTTTCCGTTGTAGGAGAGTTGGCAAAAATTCAAGTAAAGAAAAAAGCACCCGGATTCAAGCCGATGGAAGCTAAAAAAATCATCAGAATCGCAACGCAAGAAGATATCGACAAATGGGCGAAGGCAAGGTCACTTGAAAAAGAAGTGATGTACCAATCTCGAACACTTGCTGTCAATCTTGGGTTGGAAATGAAAATATCTGATGTAGAATACCAGGGAGACTTATCCAAAGCAACATTTTATTACACTGCTGAAGGTCGCGTCGATTTTAGACAGCTTATCAAAGATATGGCTGATAAATTTAAAATACGGATTGAAATGCGCCAAATTGGCTCGCGTCAAGAGGCCTCACGTTTAGGAGGAATTGGATCTTGTGGGCGCGAATTGTGTTGTTCTACTTGGTTGACGGATTTCAGATCGGTTTCCACGTCTGCAGCGCGTTACCAGCAACTTTCCTTAAATCCTCAAAAACTGGCTGGACAATGCGGAAAGTTAAAGTGCTGTTTAAACTATGAGTTAGACATGTATTTGGATGCCATCAAATCTTTTCCAAAACCAGAAACAAAGCTGCATACTGAAAACGGAACAGCTGTGCATATTAAAACGGATGTCTTTAAACGTTTGATGTGGTATGCCTATGAGGGTTCTGCGGCAGCCGGCGGGTTAATACCGCTCAATCCAGAACGTGTTCGTGAAATAGCTAAAATGAATGCAGAAGGTAAAAAACCTGCGGAACTGGGGGTGTTTGTTCCTGAAACCATTAAAGAACCGGATTATTCGAATGTCGTTGGTCAAGATAGCTTAAACAGATTTGAGCATACCTTCAAATCCAATAAAAAGAAGAAAAAACCAGCGCAACGAATGATGCAAGGCAATCAGAATCAACCGATCAATCCGCAAAGAAATACACCCGTATCGGAGAAAACTGTTGCTGAACAAACTAATGCTGATCATCAAATAAGGAAGAAAAAGAAACGACCATTTAGAAAGAAAAACAACCCAAATAGACCTAACAATGCTGAACAAGGGAGTTAAAGCGATCTTAGTTTACCTCTTAGTTTTGAGTTCTGTTTCTTGTGATGACAAAGTTATCTATTTCAAACAATATAGTCTTCCCAATCATGTTTGGTCGAATGGTTGGAGCGCTGAATATGAATTTGACATCGAGAACCTTGAAGATTCCGTCCTTTTAGATTTCAGCTTTCGAACAACTACAGATTTTAAATATAAATCCTTTTTTTATTTTGTTGAAATAGTTAATCCTTCAATGAATAATCATCGCACATTGCATAAATTAGAGACGATTGGTGAGCAAGGAGAATGGTTAGGCAAAAAAACAGGTAGTGTGATTGAATTTAACAAGGAAATTAAATTGAACAAACAAGTTCGAAAAGGAAAATATAAGGTTGCTGTTTATCCTGCAATCACGAATTCTGAATTGAATCAGATGTTGGATCTTGGTTTAATGGTAAAAAAATACTAATTATCAATATTATAGGTAATCGAAACATTCAAAATGTGACTTGTTCTAGGTTCGGTCACATTTAATTGCCTATCAAAAATATATCCGCAACCGATATCAAAGGATTGTTTATTTTTTTTCTCTCCAATTTCAAGTTCATAATCTAACCCAGCCCAAGCCCGAAACTTCGTGAATTGTTGACCACCATCCATATATTGAGGATTGTAGAAAAACTCAGCAGTGGTTGATATTGAAACGGGACTATCTTTTACGTCGTAACTCACGCCAGGCTTTATTCTGATTGCTTGATCAAACTCTGCGTCGTAATATGTATTGTTGCGCAAACCATTGAAAGCATATTGATATCTTATTCTTCCAGATAATTTAAATCGATTTACCTTTTTCTTGAGATCTATATTACCATTAATTCGATTCGAAAATAAGTAATTGGTGTAATCGTCCTTATCAAAAATTGCCCGATAATCGACACTTAAACGCATGAATTTAAATGCTTTGTAGCGAAGGGTTGCCTGTGGAAAAAATGTTTTCAAACCATAAACACCAAAACGATTCGTAAGCTCCACGCCCCAATCTATTTTTTTAGTAATTCCTCCTTTTACACCGGTTTCAATCCACACCTTTCCAATGCCTTGAGCGGTAACGAAGGATGAAATAAAAAGAAAAACGAAAAATAAAAAACGCATGTTATCTGATGAGATTAATCGTTCCTAAATCCAAGTTTTCACCTTTTTTTAATTCAACTGTTTGTTTAACGACTTCAAGGGTATAGTGGTCGTCATCGTTGTTTGCAATGTTACTTCCTTTACTGAATATTTCGTTGAAACCGTATATGGTGTAGGTGCCCGGTTGCAAATAATTAAATTCAAATGAACCATCATATCCACATTCTACTTTATCATCAGCAAAATCACTTCCTGTGCCATAAACTATGTATATATCTTCCGTTGCACCAGGATAAATAATAGAATCAGATAGATTACTTTGGACATATAAACGTTCTGTAACCATAACTTTACCAGAAATTTTTCCTCTTCCGCCCTCTCCTTCTACTTTTTGACAAGAATTAAAAAAGAATGCACCAGCTAACAAAGTTGATAAAAGAACAATTTTTTTCATAATACTATTGATTTCTATAAATTTATGGTTCAAAAAACAACCAAATACTCTAATTTAACGTCTCGAATATACAAATTCATTTTTTAATTATTAATATTGAGGTTGGCTTTCGTTAAAATTGCCGCTAAACTAAATTAAAACTATATGAAAAAATTAGTGCTACTTCTCTCAGTAGCTTTTTCTTCAAACTTTATATCCGCACAACAAATCGTAATTAATGAGTATTCTTGTTCAAATATGAACGGAATCACCGATGCCTACGGACAACGTGAGGATTGGATAGAACTATACAATACAACTGCGGCGCCTATTGATTTAACAGGATACTTTCTGTCGGACAAGGCAACAAACCTTACCAAGTGGCAAATTCCAAGTGGATCAATTCCTGCGAATGGATTCAAAATGGTATTTTGTTCTAAAAGAAATACAGTTAATGGAGCGCAATTACATCCAAATTTTAATTTACAACAAACAGAAGACGACTGGATTATTCTAGCAGATCCTTTAGGTGCGGTTGTAGATTCAATAAAAATTGTTAACAGAACTAAGTCGGACCATTCTGTTGGTAGATCATCAAACGGTGCGGTAGATTGGAGGTTGTTTACAACACCAACTCCAAACGCCAATAACACAGGAGGTATAAACTTTTATACTCCGACTCCAGTAATGAGTTTAGCCCCAGGTTTTTATACCGGTACGCAAACGGTTACAATAACTTGCTCCGATCCAACAGCAACGATTCGCTATACTACCAATGGTAATAACCCAACAACAACGTCCACTTTGTACTCCGGACCAATCAATATTACAGCAACAACTGTATTAAGAGCAGTTGCCTTCAGTACAAATCAACCTTCTTTTACAGCTACAAACACTTATTTTATAAATGTTACTCACACCGTTCCAGTGGTTTCTGTTAGTAGTCAAGGCGTTGCAACACTTTTGGGCGGAAATCAAACACCGGTTGTGGGTTCCTTTGAGCTTTTCGAAGAAAATGGAACCTTCATTGATGAAGGTCAAGGAGAATTTAATAAACACGGCAATGACTCCTGGGCTTATGGTCAAAGGGGTTTTGATTATATCACACGGGATCAGTTCGGATATGCAGCAAATCTGAAGCACCAAATTTTTCCAGAAAAAACACGAGATCGTTTTCAAAGGGTAATGCTCAAACCTGCGGCCAGTGATAATTATTCTTTCGAAAATGGCGCACACATTAGAGATGCCTTTATTCACACACTATCTATACGTGCGGGCATGCGTTTGGATGAAAGAACCTGGAGACCTTGCGTATTATATGTCAATGGTCAATATTGGGGGGTTTATGAAATCAGAGAAAAAGCTGATGATCATGATTATACAGATTATTATTTCGATCAGGATAAGTTCAACCTATATTACTTAAAAACTTGGGGTGGTACTTGGCAAGACTATGGTGCGCCAAATGCACAGCCTGACTGGAACAACTTAAGAAATTATATTCTTAATAATAACATGGGTGTACCCGCCAATTTTGCTTATGTAGACACCTTGTTGAGTTGGAAGTCGCTGTGTGATTATTTCGTTTTTAATTCATATGTTGTCAATCAAGATTGGCTGAACTGGAATACAGCATGGTGGCGGGGTTTAGACCCTAACGGAAATCACAGAAGATGGCGCTATACGCTTTGGGACATGGATGCTACTTTTGGACACTACATTAACTATACAGGAATTCCAGACGCATCAGCAAATGCAGATCCATGTAATGCGGAAAATCTTCCGAATCCAGGCGGGCAAGGACACACGGATATTTTGGAGAAATTAATTGCAGAAAATCCGCTTGTTGAACAATATTATATTACAAGATATATTGATTTAGTTAACACTTATTTTTCCTGTAATTACATGAACACCTTGCTTGATAGTATGCTTAATGAAATTACACCTGAAATGCAAGGACAAGTTAACCGTTGGGGCGGAACTTTTGCGGGTTGGCAATCGAGGGTTCAGCAAATGCGAAACTTTATGAACGCAAGATGCACGGCGCTTCAGCAAGGGTTGATAGATTGTTATCAATTAACCGGTCCATATGCTGTAACATTTAATGTTTCTCCACCATTATCTGGTGAAATAAAAGTGAATTCAGTTTGGGCACCGTCCTATCCTTGGACAACTTCTTATTACGGCGGTATCAATACATTATTATTAGCCGACCCACTTCCCGGATTCATTTTTGACCATTGGGAATATACGACAGGACCACTTTCTCTTCCTGTTACATCTGATTCCAATTCAATTAATATTAACGGAATTGAAAACATAGTAGCATTTTTCGTTCCTGATAACCCAGATTTTGATAATGATGGTTTATTAAATGGTGATGAAACTATCGCCGGTACAGATCCTAATAATCCAGACACAGATGGAGATGGAGAAAATGATAATATTGAGGTTGGTGCAGACCCAGCAAATCCGCTTGATACTGACGGTGATGGCATAATAGATGCTTTAGAATCTTCTATTACTGATACAGATAATGATGGAGTAAGCGATGAGGCTGATCCAGCAAATACAGATCCATGTATACCAAATGTGAATGCAGGACCATGTGATCAAGATAATGATGGTTTAACAAATACTGAGGAAACAACTGAAGGGACATCTCCAACAAACCCAGATACAGACGGCGATGGAATCAACGATGGGAATGAAGTTGCTGCTGGTACGGACCCTTTAAATCCATGTGATCCTGATGAAAATTTTGCAGGATGTAACGTTGACACTGACGGTGATGGTGTTCTTGATGCTCAAGAAACTGTTGATGGAACAAGCTTAACGAATCCATGTAGCTATGTTATTACCTCTATAACTGAACCAATGTTGGCTGATCAAGATTGTGATGGTGACGGTATTTCCGACGAGGATGAAATTACTAATGGAACAAATCCTTTTGATGCTTGCGATCCGAATAATGCTGGAATCGAATGTATCAATGGTATTTATTTGCCTACAGGGTTCTCACCAAATGGAGTGGGAGCAAGTGAAAATGAAAACTTGACCATTCTTGTTGGAAAAGATGTTAAAGAATTCACTTTATTCATTTACGATCGTTGGGGGAATTTGATGTTACAATCTAGTGATAATGACTTTGAGTGGGATGGAACCTATAAAGGTGAAGATTGTAATGCTGGAGTATATGCCTACATTCTTGAAGTGTCTTATACAAACGGCACAAAAGAAACAAGATCTGGGAACATCACTTTAATTCGTTAATGATGAGAAAACTAGTCGTTGGAGTGTCTTTATTTCTTGGTTTAAACTTGAATGCACAAGACATTCATTTTTCACAAGTTGCTCAGACACCTTTGTTTATCAATCCTGCCGCCGCTGGAGTATATGACGGTTGGGAACGTGTTATTATTAACCATAGGAATCAATGGTTAGGCGCTGGAACACAATTCATGACTAGCGCTATTGCTGCGGATGCTAATTTTTTCAAATCTAAATTCAGCAGAAAAGAATCTGCGCATCTTGGTGTTGGCCTACTTTTTTACAACGATATTGGTGGTGATTCGCGTTTTGGAAATCAAACCGGCGCATTAACCTTAAGCGGAATTCTTCCTTTAGGTTATGGACACACCCTTTCTGCGGGAATACAAGGTGGCTTTGGAAATAGAAGCGCGGATTTTACCAATTTAACTTTTTCTTCCCAATGGAACGGAGGGCAATTCGATCAAAGTATTCTTTCGGGTGAAGCAAATGCCAATTCATTTCGTTATGCAGAGGCGTCTGCAGGTTTGTATTATACCTTCAATGGTGGGCAATCAACATTCAATAGAAATGAAGACCTTCAAATTCAAGTAGGATTGGCTGGTTTCCATCTAAACCGACCACAATTGCAATATACAACCACGGATGGTGACAGAATGTATAGAAAGTTTGTGGGTCATGCAGGTGTTGTTGCCGATATTCCCGGTACTAAACTAGCCATAGATGCCAATTTGGTTCAGTTTATACAAGGTCCTCATTTTCAAACTATTTTTGGCGCTACAGCAAGATACAGGCTTTCCAATGGAACAAAAGTAACCGGATATAGCCGCCAAACATATGTTGGTTTCGGATTGTATCATCGACTTAGAGACGCAGTAGTTCCAACATTCGTTTTGGAATTGGGAGGCTTTAAATTTGGGTTGTCATACGATGTAACTGTTTCAACGATGCGTAAAGCCTATACTGGAGGTTCATTGGAATTCTCCCTATCCTATACCAATTGGAACAATTCACTATGGAAAAGGAGGCGCTAAATTTTTCTTTTTGAAAGTGATTTAAAGAATAGTGATATTCTTTTTCGAAACAAGAATATAAGCAATAAATAAGGAATTATCATTAGGTAAAGGATACCGTAATTGATATTAGAACCAAATGATGCTTCATTCAACTCCGATCCTTGTTCGGCAAGAAGCTTACATTGAGAACAACCCTGTGCGTCGACAAAAAGTGGAAAAACAATAAGGGTTAATAAAAATATGTAATGTTTCTTCATTTTCACATTGCTAAATTAAGCATTCAAAAAACATAATAAAGCGATTTAAGATATTTTTATGAAGTTCCACCATACACTTCAATAAATAAAAATTAATGGTATGAATGCTCGCGATTTTAAAAACCTCTAAAAATTAAATTCTGAATTTAAATTGATGCCATTATGCCGCATGAATAAATCTCATGATTTGAAAACATAAAAATGTCAATTCTATTTTGGTGTTTGCATTTCTATCAATATGGTAATGAGCCTCGCTAAAAAGATTTAAAAACAAATTGATATTGTTGCCCGTGATAAATCTTGAAAAATTAACTAAAAAGGCTTTTTCCTCTTGAGCCACATTATTCATGTGTTCCCCAACATAGTTTTTTAAAATACTTTGTCTGCACATTTCCAAGCTATACAAAAGAAAAAGCTTTAACTGTTCTTTTCCTGCGCCTGAAACCTCATCAGACCAATCCAACATAGCCAAAACATCTTTTTTATAACAACACCGCATAAGTTTTATAAAGGTTTCACGGTGATTGTTCTGATGGTCATGGGCTTCAAATAAATCCCTGGCTCTTACAATGTTTCCTTCCGATCTGGTGGCTAAATTTGTTGCCTCCAAACTACTGATGCCGTGTTCTTTTGTAAAGAAAGTGATAATGTCTTCATTTGAAAGCCTGGGAATTTTAATCGTTTGGGTCCGAGAAAGTATTGTAGGCAATACCATTTCAATGTTTTCGGCAAGAAGAATAAATAAAGAATTTGGCGGGGGTTCTTCTAATATTTTCAACAACTTATTTCCTGAAAAGGTATTCATCTCTTCAGCCATCCAAATTATGTAAACCTTATAACCTCCTTCAAAGGATTTTAAGTTCATTTTTTTTATGATTTCCAAACTCTCCTCCGCTCCAATAATAGGCTTTCTCTCTTTATCGTCAATTCGTCTCACCCAATCGTGAATATCAAAATACGTGTTTTCTATTATCTGATCCCTCCATTGAGGTAAAAAATTGTTCGACAACTTTCCAAGTGCCTGTACGATGGGAAAAGTAAAATGAACATCTGGATGTTGTGCAGAATTTATGCGCCTGCAATTGTCACAAACAGCGCAACTGTCTTCCGGCTTCCTGTCCTTACAAAAAAGATATTGAATGAATGCCAGCGCGAGAGGTAAGCCCCCGTAGCCCATTTTTCCTAAAAAAAGTTGTGCGTGACTTAATTTGTTTTGGTTAACCTCATGAATAAGGCGTTTTTTCAATTCATTATGACCAACAACATCTATAAATTGCATAAGTCAAAGGTACTTGAATTTTTTCTGAACCTATTCAAATTATTGCTTAAAACCCAATAAATAGTATATTTACAGTGTACTCATGTAAAAAACAATAAATATGAAAACTCTGGTTTTATTTCTTTCGGTTTATTTAATGTTCCAGCAAGCATTAGCATTAAATTATAACACAAACTATTATAATTACCAAAAGGATGCTCTAACCATAAGTGTTTCATTAACCTCCGAAGGTCTTCCGGTTGAGGGCGCCTTGGTTAATGTAATTGCAGACAATATTACGATCGCGGCTGGTGTATCCGGATCAGACGGAAACGTCTCTTTGAGTATTCCAAGTTATGGTAAACAACTCGCTTTAATTACAATTAGTCACAAACTGTATAGAGATGAAAAGCTTGAAGATATCATTCTTGAAAATGGCAAAAACTATACATTTCAATTAGGAAAAAGAACTTCAACCGCAGCTGAAATAACCCAATCATCCGCAGAGAAAGTTGAAAAATTAAACGAGAAAACAGAAAAAGCAGAAGAAAAAACACTTGCTTACCAATCCGAAGCTGAAAGGCTGGCTGCTGAAAAAAATGAGGTTATAAAAAGCCAAGAAGAACTAGCTAAAGAAAGAGAAGAAGCGGAGCGTGTTGCCGCAGAAAAAAGGGCGCTAGCTGACTCAAAACAAACTGAAGTAGATACAAAAATGACCGAGGCAGAAAAAGAATTGGCAGCAGCACAAAAAATAAAAGAGGAAGAGGTAAGAATCCAAGAAGAAGCGGCTAAACAACGTGCCCTTGAAGCGCAAAAAAGAAAAGAGGAAAACGAACAGAAAATAAATACACTAGAAAATAGTGCGCTTGAAGATGCTTCTGAAGAGGCTAAAAAAGCAAAAGAAGAGGCTGAAAAAAATCAAAAACAACAAAAAAATGCAATAGAGGAGGCGGAGAAAAAAGCGAAGGAAGAAGAAGAAAAAGCGAAAGCAGAGAAGAAAGATGCAAAAGATAAAGAAGAGGAAGCAAAAGCTTTAGCTAAAGATGAAAAAGAAGCCCTCAAAGAAGAGGAAGAAAAAGCTGAAAAAGAAAAAGAAGCAAAAAAAGAAGCCGAAAAGGAAGAAAAGCAAGCAGAAAAAGACCTGAAAGAAGCTGAAAAAGAAGCAAAAGAAGCTGAAAAACTGGCTAAAGAAGCAGAAAAAGCTGCTGCCGAAGCTGCTGAAATGAAAGAAAAACTGGCAAAATTGGATGAAGAACAAGAAAAACTTGATGCTTCTTATGATAAATTAGACAAGGAACAGAAAAAATTAGATAAAAAGGTTGAAAAGGGAAAAAACCTTGAAAAATTGGCAGAAACACAAAAAAAATTAGATGAAAAATATACCAGCCTTGATGAAAAACAAACCAAACTTGACGAAAAAAGAGCAAAAGTCATCAAGAAATACAATTAAAGAACTTTTATATTAAATGCTTTCAAAATACCGGTACCACCTCTTACTTCATTTCATTGTATTTATTTGGGGTTTTACAGGTATTCTTGGTAAACTGATTCATATTGATGCCTATTACATCGTTTGGCATCGCACATGGATTGCTGTATTGGGCGTTTTGTTATACTTAGTTTTTTCTGGTCGTAAAATTCTTCTTAGCAATAAAAAAACTTCTCTTCAAGCCTTTGGTGTTGGTTTTATTGTTGCTATGCACTGGATGACCTTTTATAAATCCATCGAACTTTCAACGGCTTCCCTTGGTATTTTGTGTTTATCAACAACAACCCTGCATGTGACATGGCTTGAGCCATTGATATTTAAAAAGAAATTTTCATTTCCTGAATTTTTACTAGGACTATTGGTAATTTATGGCATTTATTACGCCTCGGATGATTTTTCTTTGAAAGATTACGATGCTCTAATATACGGTTTGGCCTCTGCTTTTTTTGCCGCCTTATTTTCCATTTTAAATGCTAAACTGGTGCAAAATACCTCATCCAATCAATTAACCGTTTATGAATTAGGATCCGGATTTATATTTGTTAATATATGGCTACTTTTTAGTGGGGATTTGTCTGCATCTCTTTTTCAAATGACCTTCACTGACTTTTTCTTACTGTTGTTTCTAGGTTTAATTTGTACATCTCTCGCGTTTATTGTTTCGCTTGAAGTTGTTAAAAGATTGGGGGCGTTTACGACAGCTTTAACCATAAATTTAGAGCCTGTTTATACCATACTTCTGGCTGTGATAATCCTTAACGAGGACGCTGTGCTTAGCAATTCTTTTTATGTGGGATCGATCATTATAGTAGCAGTAATTTTTATCAACGCAATCCTCAAGTCCAAAGCCTCATAGGTTATCTTTTCACTTTAATTGAAAACAACATAAGCTTTAACTAATTTTATACTTTCAAAAATTTCATTTGCTTTTATATTCCTACCTTTGTGGTACTTACTCGGATGCTACAACGCCCACTTTTATGAAGAAAAAAACTTTTATTGTTCCCCACGATTTCACACCTGTTGCAAACATTGCCCTAGAACATGCTATTGCAACCGCAGAGCCTCTTTCTGCTGAAATACATCTGCTACATGTTGTTGGTAAAGAAAAAAATATATCTAGCGCTGAAGCAGAATTAGAAAATGTACTAAAACAATATTCCAACTCAAATGTGAACATCATACCTCACGTTCGTGTTGGAAGTATTTTTGAAGATATCGGCGAATTTGCAGCTGAGCACCACGCAGAGCTTATTTTTATGGGTACTCATGGTGCACATGGGTGGCAACATGTTACAGGAAGTCATGCTTTAAAAGTTATCACCAGCTCAAGCGTGCCATTTATTATTGTGCAAGAAAAAGGAATAAAGCCATCCGGATATGACGATATTGTTGTTCCCATGGATTTGCATAAAGAAACAAAACAAAAACTCGCTATTGTCGCAAATATTGCCACATATTTCAATTCCAGAGTTCACGTTGTAACACCTGATGAAACAGATGAATTCTTGAAACATCAAGTTCAAGCAAACATTTCTTTTGCAAATAAATTCTTTAACGATCGCGGAATTGAAGTAACGACAACGCTAGCTCCAAGTAGTGGATTCGATAAAGAAGTTGTAAAGTTGGCCATTGGCATGGATGCGGACTTGATTGCCATAATGAATTTACACAAAAACAGTTTGTTCAGCTCTATGACTACCAATTACGAGCAGTATATCATTACTAATGATGCTAAGATTCCGGCGCTAGTTGTAAACCCTATTGATTTAAATCCATACGGAACAAGCGTACTTTTTAGTTAAGATATTTAATCTTTGTAAAGATTAGCTAATAATTTTTGACGTATTTCCTCAATGTTTTTCATCTTTTTACCTTGCCTTGTCTTCTTAGAGGTTTCTGTAAAATATTGATGTGATGTGAGAAATTGAACTTGTATTTCATCCCATTTTCTATCGCTGTCAATTTTTCCGTGTTCACGCAACTCTCTTCTTAAACGATCCGCAATTTCATGAAAATCTTCTCTTCCTAGATAATCCAAATCTGCATCACACATGATTTCCTCCAGTTTGTTTTTAGGCTGATGAGGAATTTGGGTAACAAAAATTAACTCTTTAATGGTGGCAATATGTTGATCCGTATATCCATATTTTGGTAATATTTCCTCTGCCAATCGGGCACCAATAGGCTCATTTTTATCATATTGTTCAACAAAGCCCGCATCGTGATATGTAGCAGCCGATTTTAGTAAAAATAAACCTTCATCCGTTACCCCCTCCAATAATGCTATTCGCTCGACAGCCCGAACAACATCTTTTGTGTGTTCGATGCAGTGATAATACAATTTTGAAGACAACCCTTTCTCTAAGACTTTCATAATGTGTCTTTCTGCCTTGTAATAGTTAATGGAACTGTAATGATGAAGATTTACTATTTGATGAAAACGTTCATTTGGATAAACGCCCTCACCATTTACAGAAAGTTCGGGTTTAATTCTTTCAACAGTGTACATATCAAGTACACCCCTACTTTTAGTTTGGGCCTTACCTTTAAAAACACATTCAAAATAAGGCTCTATAAACTTAAATGTGCTTCCTGTAATCGTAACTTTTCCCGGCTCTCCAAGCATTTCCATTCGCTGTGCATGATTAACCGTTGCACCCCAAACATCAAAAGCCAATCTTTCACTACCAATTACTCCAGCTGTCACTTCACCTGTATTAATTCCGAGTCGTAAATCCCAATAATCTGTATGATTTGCCAAAGCTTCATTTTTAAGCCTGGACATATAATCTTGAATTTGAATTGCCGCAAGCACAGTATCTATAGGGTTGGTATTGTTACGAACAGGCACACCGCCGGCACACATGTATGCATCACCTATTGTCTTGATCTTTTCGAGATTATTTTTAACGATAATTTCATCAAACTTTCTGAAATAAATATCTAACCTGCTCACAAGCTCTGTTGGGCTCATGTGTTCTGCTATCTTAGTAAAACCAACGAAATCTGTAAATAAAACAGATACTGTTTTGTAGGCTCTTGCACTAACTTTACCCTTACTTTTTAATTCATCAGCCGTTGTTGCTGGAATGACATTTTTAAGGAGTTTTTCTGTTTTGTCTTTTTCAATTTGCAATAATCGCTGTTGATCTAAAACTTTGTTTTTTTCTAATTCTAATTGTTTCTTTTGTTTTTCGATTTTTAAATTTTGTTCTCTTACCTCCCTTGTTCGTTCAGCAATTTTTAACTCCAATCGCACCTGTTCCCTTCTTTCTCCTTCTATTTTTCTTCGAACCGTTATGAAAACAACAATACTTGAAAAACCTACAACTAAAGTCCAAAACCACCATTTCCACCAAAAAGGTGCGGCAACATAAATTTCTAAAACTGTTGGTTCTCCCCACTCTCCGTCACTAAACCTTGCGTAAATTTTTAATTTATATTCTCCTGGTGATAGGGAGCTGAAGCGCAACTCATTAGTGTTACCAATAAATGTTTCGCCTTCATCTGACCCCTCCAATATATATTTATAATTAATCAATTCCGGATTACTTATATCCGAAGGTTGAAATTGTATCGTAAAACTTCGTTGTCTGTATGATAATTCTATTCTATTTAATTGTGAAATCGGTTGGGACAATGGAGAGCCCTTTTCATTAGGTTTTAACCATTTACCATCTAATTTAAATTTCAATATGGTCACTCGAATATTATTCTTTTTAACCTTTAGTTTTAAAGGATCAAAATAATTATAGCCATAAATTCCTCCAAAAAATAATGCCCCTCCTTTTGTTTGCATAAAAGCGCCAGCATTAAATTCATTACTCATCAACCCATCATCTTCGCCATAATTTATTGCAACATGTGTACTAGGGTTAAAACTGCACACCCCTTTGTTGGTACTCAACCATAAATTACCATCTTTAGCTAAAACAACACTGTAGATAACATTATTTGGCAGGCCAGCATTTTTTTTTGTATACAATTCAGCCGTTTTTTTTGCATTATTCCAATGCAATAATCCATTACCAACTGTTCCCAACCAATAGTTGTCCTTATCTAATTGACACATGGACGTTATGGTAGCTTTAGAGGATTTTAATAAAACAGCATTATATTTAAAGGGTGTTATTTTTAGCCCATTTTCACTTACAGAAAGGGTGTTTAATTCACCAGAGGCTGTTGCGAACCAAAAAGTATTGTTATGATCCTTATAAATAACCCTACATGAGCCGCTACTAATAGTATTGGAGTTGTTTTTTACATCATATTCAAAAATTTGGGATTTCTTTTTATCTAAATCATAAAGCACAACTCCCGATTTGGTTCCAAGAAAATATTGGTCGTTTTTATATTTTACAATGGTATAAATCTTATTGTGTTTATCACTTTCTATGTCTTTATCAAGGGCTATTTTAGTAAATGAATAATTATTTTTTGCATAAATGTTTAATCGAAAAAAACCGTCCATACAACCCACTAAAAGTTCTTTGTCATTCAGAACATATAATGAAAGAACTGTTGTTTCTTCCCCTTCTTCAAGGTTGTTTTGGTTTCTATTTCTATAAAACTGTTCAAACTTACCTGTTTTCCTATTGTATTTTGAAACACCTAAATCTGTACCTATATAAATACAAGAGGTATTAATATCTTCTGCAAAACACCAAACATTTGGCGATGGAATACCGGTTTCTAAGTTCCCAGTAGGACCAACACCCATAATACCTTCATTCAAAGGGTCAAAACTAGACAAACCTCTATTTGTACCTGCCCAAAAAACACCAGAAGCATCTTTATACAAGTAATTAATATCATTAAAAATTAAAGCGTTTTTTTGAAAAATATCTTGGGTGTTATTGAACACCTTTCCCGAAGAAGTAATGGTAAACAAACCTTTATTAGAAGTTGAAATAAACCATTTTTCATTGTTCTCCAAATAAATATCTGACACTGACAGTACACCAAACTCAGACTCGATGAAATCAAATTTTCTTTTTATTTCAAACTTATTAAGGTTTAACTGATACACTCCTTTATCGGTTCCAAATAATATTGAATTGGAAAAAAACTGCTTGATTTTATTTACAACAGGTTGTTCTATTTCTGAACCGTCAAGTTTAAAAGAAACCGTTTTTGTTTGTGCTTTATTAACATTAAAAAGTCCCTGATCTTCAGTATATATAAATAGATCCCCTGTTTCAGAACAATAAACTTGATTAATTTTTTTGGAAGGTAATAAATTTGACTTATCAAAAAATTTGTTTGTTATTGTATTAAAATAATATAATCCTTTTCCATATGAACCTATCCATAAATTGTTAGACGCATCTATTGAAATGCTTTCAATTTGAAAAGCGGTTTTATCATTTAAATTGTACGTATTAAAAATTTCTGTAGAAGGATTGTACACCGTCAATCCATTCATAGTTCCAAACCATAATTTGCCATCCGTTGTTTTTACAGCGCATTTTATAAAGCTACTTTCAAGACCTATATTATCATCTGAGGTAAACACTTCAAATGTTTTTCCATCGAATCTATTCAATCCATCCTGGGTTCCTATCCACAATGAATAATTATCATCTTGAATTATAGCAGTTACTGTACTTTGTGATAGGCCATCGTTTATAGTATAGTTATTAAATCTGTAGGCAGATTGACTAAAAGCTGTTGCTTTTAAAAGAACCAAAAAGGTGAAAATTTTATAAAATATATTTATAAATTTCAATAACAAACGATTATTCTTATTTGGTAGGAGGAGTATTACTTTCTGTTGTCGATATTGCTGAAGTTTCCAAATCTCTATCTAAAAGATACATACCTCCTTTATCGTTACCTATTAACTTTACTTTATCTAAAACCATTCGCGCTAAAGCTTCTTCTTCCAATTGTTCAGAAACATACCATTGTACAAAATTATGGGTGGTGTAATCTTTTTCTTGTAAACAGATATCTACAAGATTATTAATGCTTGCTGTGACCATTAATTCATGTTCTAAAAGCAACTCAAAAACATTTGCCAGATCATTAAATTCTCTTGGTGGTTCTTCTACTTTAGGTATAATTGCTTTACCTCCTCTCTCATTTACAAACTTTACGAGTTTCAACATATGAAAACGTTCCTCATCAGAATGGGTGTACATAAATTTGGCAGTACCATTTAATCCATTGTTTTCTGCCCATGAAGCCATTGCTAAATAAAATTGTGAAGAAGACGCTTCCTTTTGTATTTGATCGTTTAGTGCTTTTTCAACTCTAGTGTTCATAAATGTGATTTTATAATGTAAAAATAACGTTGAAATGTCAATATTTTGCAGGATTAATATATAAATTTCAACAAGTTGTTTTTAAGTAGATTTAATACACGTGCTTTATTAACCTTACCTTCGTTAAATGACCAGAAAAAAGACACAAAAAAAAGATAAAATGAAAAACAGCCTTACATACATTGTAAGTAAGGTTTTTGAAAAAAATCCAAATAGTATCCTTACTCATAAACAAGTATGTGCTTTAATAGATGTAAAAGAACATGAACTTCGAAAATTGGTGTTTTCTATTTTAGAAGATTTAAGTAAACAAGGTGCACTTAATAAACATGGTCATGGTATTTATGGTGCAAATGTGCAAAGCCTCATCGAAGGAACTATTGAATTAACAACAAGAGGTGGGGGATTTGTAATTACCGACGATGAAGAAGATGATATCTACATTGCACCGGACAATATTGGTCAAGCACTGAATGGAGATAGGGTAAAGGTACGCATCATTAAAAGGGGAAAAACAAGATTAGAAGGTGCTATTGCATCTGTTATTCAGAGGGATAAAACGCAATTTGTAGGGACAATAGAAGAACATACAAATTTTGCTTTTTTGGTTCCAGATAATTTAAAATCCGGAACAGATATTTACATACAAAAAGAAAATTTAAATGGTGCGAAAAATGGTGATAAAGCACTTGTAAAAATTACTGTTTGGCCTAAATCTTCTAAAAATCCTTATGGTGAAGTTGTTCAAGTATTGGGAAAACCCGGTTCAAATGATGTTGAAATGATCAGTATTCTTTGCAACCATGGTATAGATTATACATTTCCGCAGGAAGTAATGGAAGAAGCAGAATGTGTAGGACTAGACTTAGATCATGAAGAAGTTAAAAGGAGAAAAGATTTTAGAAAAGTAGTCACATTTACAATAGATCCGAGAGATGCAAAAGACTTTGATGATGCGCTATCTTTTCGTTTTTTAGATAATGGAAATTATGAAATTGGAATCCATATTGCTGATGTAAGTCATTATGTTCAAAAAGAATCAGCTATGGATAAGGAAGCACTAAAGAGATCAAATTCTGTTTATTTGGTTGATCGTGTTATTCCAATGCTTCCAGAACAACTTTCAAATTTAGCCTGCTCATTACGTCCAAATGAAGATAAATTTAGTTTCTCAGCAGTATTTGAAATTTCAGAAAATGGTAAAATTTTTAGTGAATGGTATGGAAAAACAGTAATTCATTCTGATAGAAGGTTTACCTATGAGGAAGCTCAAGAAATTCTGGAGGGAAAGTCCGGAGATTATGAAAAGGAGTTGGTTATTTTAGATAAAATTGCAAAACAATTAAGAAATAAAAGAATCAAAAATGGCGCACTTGAAATTGAATCAGAAGAAATGCGTTTTCGTTTAGATGTTAACGGTCAACCTATTGAAGTTGAAATAAAAAGATCAAAAGACGCACATAAACTTATCGAAGAGTTTATGTTATTGGCAAATAAAAAAATAGCATCTTATATTGCAAAACCTAAAAAAGGGGAACATACCATTCCTTTTATTTACCGTATTCATGATAAACCAGATTTGGCTAAAATTGGTGTTTTTAATATTTTCATTGATAAATTTGGATATAAACTAGACTTTACCCACCCCGATCAGATTGCAAGCAGCATCAATAAACTTTTAACTGATATTCGTCTAAAAAATGAACATTCTATAATACAAAGTATGGCTATTCGATCTATGGCAAAAGCAAGTTACGACACAGATAACATTGGACATTATGGTTTAGCTTTTCCTTTTTATACCCATTTCACTTCACCTATAAGAAGATATGCTGATTTGGTTGTACATCGTATTTTACAAGATGAATTGACTCAGAAAAAACGGATTTACAATAATGATTTGAATTTAATTTGTAAACGTATTTCAAAAATGGAAAAACGTGCAGTTGAAGCCGAAAGAGAATCTACAAAATATTTTCAAACCATTTTTGTTGCGGATAAAAAAGGAGAAATTTTTAAAGGAACGATTTCCGGATTGGCTGATTTCGGGATTTTTGTAAAAATGAATGAAAATCATTGTGAAGGAATGATAAGTTTACAAAACATTCCTGGTGATAGATTTTATTTTGATGTTGAAAAATACCGTGTAGTGGGATCAAAATACAAAAAAGAATACAATTTAGGTGATTCTGTAATGGTTAAAATAGTAGATGTCTATCCTAGAAAAAGACAAATTGAACTGGAATTAATAAGTGATTAAATGGTTTTTATTCGCTTTGCAAGTTCGTCTCGATAAGAACCACCAATGGGAATAAATTTTTGAATACCTTCAAGTGTAAGATTTGAAAATTCTATTGTTTCTATTTTATCCAACCTCACAATATAAGATCGGTGCACACGAACAAAATTTTTCAAACCTAAATTACTTTCTATTTCTTTCATTGTTGAATGAATGGTATACTTTGTCTCTTTAGTGTAAATAATGACATAATCTTTGAGCGCCTCAATAAATAAAATATCTCTTGTGTTTAATTTATTTTGCTTCCCACCTGATTTAATAAAAATAAAATCGCGTTGATTGTTACCGCTCTCAACTATTGAGAATAAAAAATCACGTTCTCTTGACAATTCTTGCTGTTTAGAATGTTTATATAACGCTATTTCTATTGCAGTTTGAACATCAATTTCTTTGAATGGTTTGATTATATATCCATAAGGCTCTGTATATTTTGCTTTTGAAATTGTTGTTTCGTCAGCATATGCAGTGATATATATTATTGGTATTCCTAACTTTTCCTTAATTATTTGAGCAACATCAATACCTGTCATTTCGCCTTTTAACATGATATCCATTAAAACCAATTCAGGAAATTCTGTTTGTGACAATTGAATCGCTTTTTCTCCTGTCGATGCAATACCCACTACATTGTAACCGAGTCGAATCAGAGTTTGTTGAATATCTTTAGCTACGATAGATTCATCTTCAACTATAAGAATATTCTGCTTTAACATAATTTTTTGATGTTAGGTCTTCTCAAATATAATTAAAAATTTCGTTACAAATTTTGATTAAACACAATGGAACCGTATGTATTGCTAACAAATAAATAATTTATAAATAACTTTTATTTAAAGATTTATTATTGTTTTATTAAGTGTGTTAATATGTTCATAACTTCATAAAGAATTAATTATGATTGTTTATCAATAGGTTTTTAACAATTACATTATAGGTTTAACTCTTAATTTATATGGCGAAAGTTAACTTTTGAAAAATTATCAAAAATAAACGAGCTCATTTATGAACATAATTTTAATAAGTTGTTTTGTTTATAATCTTTTTAAATATTCTGTATAAGAAATGGTTTAAATTCAATCTCATTAAAAAATATTGTACAACGAAAATAGATTCCTAAAAACAAAACTTTAATTTCACATTTTATAAACAGTTTACGAACCTTTTTTGAGGTTCTTTTGTGTTTAATTATTTATTTAATTACATATTATTCCCATGAAAATAATTCCAATCGGTGCAGATCATGCAGGCTATCAACTTAAAGAAAAAATAAAAAATTATCTTGAAGCTAAAGGGTATATATTGAAAGATTTTGGTTGTTATTCCGAAGAAAGTATTGATTATCCTGATTTTGGACACCCAGTTGCAACAATGGTTCAAAATGAAAATAATACTTTAGGAATATTAATTTGTGGTTCCGGAAATGGAATAAACATGACCGCAAACAAACATCAAGGAATTAGAAGCGCTTTATGTTGGAATAAGGAAATAGCTATGCTGGCTCGACAACATAATGATGCAAATATCATTGCGCTCCCTGCACGATTTATATCTGAAGAAGAGGCTTATGAAATTATTGATGTTTTTTTTAATACTACTTTCGAAGGAGGTCGTCATCAAAAAAGAATAGATAAAATACCTTGCAGTAATTAATTATTCGGACAACAAATCTAAAATAAGCTTTTCAATTTTATTGGTATTATTTTCATAATAAATACCTGTACTTGGCCCATAGAATCCTGTATGAATCCCCCTCACTTTTCCTTTTTTATCTAATATTATAGAAGTTGGAAAGGCGCTAATTTTGTTCAATTGAGAGAATTGCTGCGTCGCCAAGTCTTTTGAAGCTTTACCCCCTATTGTAATCTGATATTCAATGTTGTTTTTATTCTTGAAACGAACGATATTGTCCTTATAATTTTTAAAGGAATCTCCCATTTCGTAAGCTACACCTATAATATTTAAACCTTCTTTATGATATTTATAATACAGTTCTTGTAAATAAATACTTTCATCCATACAATTAGGACACCAAGTACCCATGAGTTGGATAATTGTCACTTTATTGTTTAATGATGTTGATGGATATTGAAAGATATTTGAATCTAAATCACAACTTGTAAAGTTAAAATCAGAAGAATCTATTAGAAAAGTGATTTCATCAGGATCTTGAAGTTTAAAACTATCATTTACTTTTCCGGTCCATGTTGTTGACCAATGTTTTCCACTGTAAAATTTACCATCAATACTATTAGAATCTGTAAATTTTCCCAAAAATAAATAAGCATGGGCTCCATCAAAACATGATAAAGTCAAACTGTCTTTAAATAATAAACCATTTAAAAATCTGTAATCTCCTGTCTCTGTTGCAAAAGTTCCCGCTAATTTTCCAGATTGATTATTATGCAACAATCCAAGTGCAGGATAATTTGATCCGTTTCCATCATTAAAGTATACTTCCCATTTTTCTGGAATTATATTGTTAGTGTAAATAGTTGATTTAGCCGCTTTCTTTTTTTGGGCATTGTAAACCATTTTACACGGAACCTTGTAGTCGCTTCCTTTATTATAATTTAACCAATAACCAAATAAGGTTTTATTATTTTTTATACTTAAAAACAGTTTGGAATTGAAATTAGGAAACACCAATATTAGTGAATCTTTATTTTCCAATTGGATATCCATTTTTATAGATTCTATGTCGTTATGAATAAAAAAGCCTTTTTCTGTATGGGTATTTTTTTCAAATGAAAATGGTAGAAATAAACCAGGTTGAATTTCTAAGTTTCCTGACCACGCACCATTTTTAAGCTGCCCCCAACTTTTAAATTGGAAACAACATGACATAATCAATACAAAAAAAAGAAATATTTGATTATTCAATTTGTAAGTTATTAGCGACTAAATTAGCTTTTTTCAGATTAAATTTATCCCGCATGCAACGAAAATGTAGAAAATCAAGTCTCTTTTATACGTGTTGATATGGATGAAGCATTATTGGTTTCAGAATGTGTAAAAGGTAATGCCAGAGCTCAACGCGAGTTGTTTGATAAGTTTGCCCGTAAAATGATGACAGTTTGTTTAAGGTATTCAAAAAATACGGAACAAGCTGAGGATGTTTTACAAGATGGTTTTGTAAAGGTTTTTTTTAAGTTAAAAGATTATAAAGGAGAAGGTTCTTTGGAGGGCTGGATCAGAAGAATAATGGTAAATACAGCGCTTGACCAAATAAGAAAAGACTTAAAGTTTTCTAATAATTCCTCATTTGACGATGTAGGTTATAAGTTAAACTATAATGATTTTACTTTTGAAAATCTTGTTGCTGAGGACTTAATGAAAATGGTTCAATCGATGCCGAATGGTTATAGAATGATTTTTAACTTGTTTGCCATAGAAGGATATTCACACGCTGAAATTGCTGAAACTCTTGGTATAAGTGAAAATACTTCAAAATCACAATATTCAAGGGCAAGGGCTTATTTAAAAGAACGATTGGAAAAAATGAATAATGGAAGATAAAGATTACATAAAAGATCTTTTTAGAGATAAGTTAGAACATTTGGAAACAGATGTAAGAGCTGATTTATGGTCTTCCGTTTCTAATAATATTCGTTCATCAGCGGTAAAAACAGTAAGCAAAACATTGATAAAAAAGTTGCTTGTTGGTTTTGCAGCCGCCGCGGTAGTTAGTGGTGTAGCATATGTATTAATAAATAAAGAAAAACCTACTGATACATCTGTAAAACCTGAAGCAATTAAGGAAAAAAGAATTCAGAAAGATGAAAATGTTTCATTATCAAATAATACGTTAAAGATACCTTCACAATTAGCAAGCAAAGAAGATAATGTGATTGGTTTAGAATTACTTGTAAAAGATGAGGTTGACTCCTCCTCCTTTGAACAAGCAAATAATCCGGATGTCATAGTGGCAAATGTCACAAATATTATTTTGCCTCCAATAGAATCAGAAAATTTTCCACAGCTTATAGGAGAACAACTGCGCGCAATTAATCAAAGTGTAAGCACATTTTTTAAACAGGAAGATACACAAATAGTAAATGTTACAATTGACGAAGATTTTCCCGAGGAAAAAGAAACCACTTATTTTATCGATGATCTTCCAAATATCTTTACACCTAACAACGATAGAATAAATGATTTTCTGACTGTTAATTCTGAAGGAATCTATGAGTTTTATTTAATCGTATTGAACGCATCAAATCAAGTAGTTTATTCGTCATCAGATCCAAATTTTATTTGGGACGGAACAGGTATCAATGGCGATAAAACACCTGTTGGAGATTACGTCTATTACATTACCGGTAAAGACAAATTAGGGGCACCAATCTACAAGTCAAGTTTATTAAGAATTACTTATTAAGATAGTTTAATTCTTATTAAGGTGATTGCTGTAATTTTTTATGGTAATGTAATAGCAAAATAGCCCTAGAATTAGAAGTATATGACTCAAATCATTTCTATCCAACCATGGAGCAATATTAATTTTCATCGCTTGAATAATAGCAGATGGAATAAGGATTAATGCGCTTATCCATAACCATTTAAAACTAGGATGTATCGTTTTAGAGAAGCGGTAACCAAGAAAACCTAGAGAAAATCCTAGACCAATAACGGAATTAAGTGTAGGAACGATAAGGCCTTTTGAAACATCATCCTTTAGGTAAACAGTTGCAAAAACTAAAGTTGCGATAAAAAAGGCTAAAATGGCTTTGAAATAAGAGATTTTAATAGCGATATTTTTCCATTTACTATTTAGAAGTGAAAACATCGCTTGTTCTACAAGTAAGGAGGAAAGTATCCCGCTGTACCAAGAAGGATATTTTCCTGGTAAACCTAAATAGTTGTAGAAGGTATGCCCAATTCCGCCTAAGAAAAATCCAACTCCGAAAACAATATAAAACCATTTCCAGTTTGTAAAAAAGGGTGATGCAGCTTTATATTTAGATATTTGAAACGCAAAATAAACTGCAATGATTAATATAAGTGAATCGCCAATAAATGCATTTGGCTCAAGTAAATTTAGACCGAAAAAGTCAAATTCAATTTTATCAAAATCCTTACCGATCAACATATTTTACTTGCTGTTTTCTTCAAATTTATCTAGATTTTTTAAAATGATTTTTTCCACCAATTTTGGAAATCGAGGCTGAAGGTAATGGTTTATTTTACCTATTCTGGTTAATACACTTATAAATTTTCGTTTTTCAATGTTTTTTAATACGGATTTGGCTACTTCTTCGGTGGACTGAACTTTTTTAGATTTTCTTGATTCAAGAACCTTCATAGACCCGTCTGCTGAAATGGTTTCTTTATTGTGCTCTATATCCGTTATACCCACAAAAACAAGTCCTACGTGAATACTATATTTAGCTTCTTCGATTCTTATTGATTCTGCAATTGCACGAAGTGCCATTTTCGATGAACAATAGGCAGATAGCGCTGGCAGCCCCCTGATTCCAGCCAAACTTGATATAAAAACGATACTACCTTTTGTTTTTCTTAGGTGATCTATTGCTGGTATGGTTGGATATACAGTTCCTAAAACATTACTTTCGAAAACACGTTTAAAAACTTCCGGATTTAAATCAGAAAAATTTCCACGCATTGAAACACCAACATTATTAACGAGTAAATCAATTTTTCCAAAGCGATCAATAGTGTGTTGTATTAATTCTTCTGCACCTCTAATTTCTGAAACATCTGCGCAAACAATTGCTACTTCTTGCGTGATTTTTCTTATTTCTTCAGCCGTTTGATCAAGTCTTTTTGCGTCTCTTCCATTCAGAACTATTGAAGCTCCTTGTTGCGCCAATTGAATGGCTATTGCTTTACCAATTCCTCTACTTGAACCGGTAATTATAGCTACTTTTCCCTCGTGTTTTTTCATGTTCTTCCTTTGGGGTAGTAATGGATATCAGGATGGAATTTTAATGCTGTAAAACAGTTAGTCCACGCCATTGCAACATGCACAAATAATGCAATCCAAATGGTTCCTGAAGCCAAGGTTAAAACACATAATACCAACCCAAGTGGTATAGCGCCGATTGTCTCGTCCAATCCTTTTGGAATATGAGTTGCTGAATATAAGGCAATGTTTACTGCTATTGCCGGCCAAACCCCAACAGCATCAACGAGTGGAAATAAAAGAATTCCTCTAAACATGAACTCATAACCGAAAAGATAAATAAACCATCCAATGGCATGAATTACTATCGTTTTTCTGGTCCAAACCTTAGCTCTGATTTGAGGATAGTTGACAAAATTTTTAGGTTTTTTTGCGCTAACATATGCCAAGGGAATTACAAGAGCACACAAGCCTAGAGTCCAATATATAGAAAACAAAGTAGTTGATGGAATAATTGTCAGACCATAATCAGAAAGACTGTATTTGGGTAAAAAAATCAAGCAAACAACAGTTGGCAGAACGCCCATAGCTAAAAACCCGAAATATTTAGTGAAAAATATATGTTTAACAGAAGCCGTATCTTCATCATGATTTCTGTAAAATTTATCTTTAATTTTTTCAGATTTAGAAACAAACCAAAAAATAATAAAACCAACAAGGGTTAGAAGGATGGGTAGTACACTTGTTAACTTGTTTGGATCCCAATTGAGCCAAGAAAGATCTTTATAGTATGGCTGCATTATTATCTTTTGTTTAGGTAATCATTTTCTTTGAACCATTCAAAACACTCTGCTATTGCTTGTGAAAGAGGTGTTTCAGGTAGTAGAAGCTCTTTTCTGGCTTTATCAGGTGAATAAAAGTGATTTTCACAAGATATAATAGCCAATTCACGAGTTACCGCTGGATGGTATTTAAAAAGTTTTGCAAACCATGAATTTAGCGTACCATACGTCACAACCATGAAACTTGATAGCTTTCTTTTCGGAGGTTCAACACCTACTACTGAGGCTATTGTTTCAAATGCACTTTTATAACTTAGGTTTACATTGCCAAGTATATAACATTCGCCAATCCTGCCCATTGTTAGAGCATTCGCCATTGCATAAGCAACATCTTTAACAGCTACATAATTTTTGCCTCCGAGTGTATAGCCCGGTACTCTTCTTTGATAAACACCAAGAATCATAGCTCCAGAACTGGGCCTAGAATCATATGGGCCGATCATAAAAGTTGGATTAACTACAATTGCAGGAAGATTTTTTTCTTTCACCGCATTCAGTACCAAATCTTGAGCTTTCTTCTTGGAATCCATATAGTCCAGGCCGTATTTTTCAGATAAATATGTTCCGTTTTCTGTTCCTGGATTATTGATGTCATGACTAAAAGCGAATGAATTAGCCGTCCCAACGTAAATTAACCTATCAATATTGTTTTCTATACAACTGTTAATAACGTTTTCTGTTCCCTGTATGTTTACTGTGTTAACGATAGGGTTTCTGGCTGGAAAAACAGACGTTGATGCAGCACAATGCATTACAGCACCTTTTCCTTTAATGGCATTATTAACCGAATTAAAATCGGTAATGTTTCCAAAATACCTATTGATCTGCAAATCCTTTAAGGTTATAGGATCTTTTCCCTGTTCTAAAAAGACACTTACTTTGTAGTTTCTTTTGAGTAACTCCCTTACTAAATTACTTCCCAACACTCCATCCGGACCAGTAACCAATACTTCCATAATTCACACTTCAATTGTGATCACAAAGGTACACCTTATTTTTATTTCAATAATGTGGCTTCATGACATAAAAAAACCCCATGAGGGGTTTTGAGGTCTCGTCCGGATTCGAACCGGAGTATACGGTTTTGCAGACCGGTGCCTAGCCGCTCGGCCACGAGACCAGTATGACAAAGTTAAGAATAAAATTGGATGTATAAGGTTCCCTTACTTAAAATTCATCTATCGTTATGGCAACATTGTCCACATCACCGTTTATTGGTGGAGAAATTTTTGTTACGGTTAACCTGACTTTTTCAATAGTTGGTAAATCATTTTTTAAACGTTCAACTATTCGTTGACCAACATGTTCAATCAATTTTGAACGAACCGCCATTTCTTCAGCGACGATCTTATTAACAATGACGTAATCTATTGTTTTATTTAGGTCGTCAGTTTGAGCTGCAACAGAAAAATCTGTATTTAACATAACATCAACCCGATAGTGGCCCCCTATTTTTTCTTCTTCTGGTAAACAACCGTGAAAAGCATATAATTTTATTCCGTTTACATGAATGATGTGTTTCATTTGAAGTTATTGGTTGTTATGGAAGCTGCTGCAGCGCAACATCAATCCGGGCTAAACACTCCTCTTTTCCTAAGAAATCAGAAATATCAAACATACTTGGCCCCATCCCTGTTCCAGTTAGAGCCAGTCGAAAAACTGGCAAAAACATACCAATGTTTATATTTCGTTCTGTTAGAAAATTTTTAAAGGATTCTTCAATTTCTTCTTTTTTGAAGTTATTTAGGCCCTCTAAAACGGTTTTCCAATTTTCAAGTAAAGATTTAGTTTGTTCGTTCCACTTTTTTTGAATAAGCGTTTCATCGTAGGATGTTGGTCTATTAAAAAGATAGCTTCCTTCGTGGACAATATCTTCAACAAAAGTTGCGCGCTCTTTCATTAAGAGAGCTATTTTTCCCAATTGGTCTTTATCCAAGGAGGATAAGTTTTTTTCTTGAATTATTTCTGCTAATTCCGCATTAGATGCCAACCGTAAATATTGTTGTTGAAACCATTTTGTTTTATCTGGGTCGAATTTAGCACCAGCTTTTGAAACCCTATCTAAAGTAAAAGCTTCTGAAAGTTCTTCTAATGAAAATATTTCTTGTTGTGTTCCTGGATTCCAACCTAAAAAAGCAAGCATATTTATAAATGCACCTGGAAAATAACCCTTCTCTCTATATCCAGAATACAATTCCCCTTCTTCTGTTTTCCAATCTAATGGAAATACAGGAAAACCAAGTCGATCACCATCTCTTTTAGAAAGTTTTCCGTTGCCGTCAGGTCTGAGTAATAAAGGTAAATGTGCAAATTTGGGACATTCCCACCCAAATGCTTCATACAAAAGATAATGTAAAGGCGCTGATGGTAACCATTCCTCACCTCTTATTACATGAGATATTTCCATGAGGTGATCATCCACAATGTTAGCGAGATGATATGTGGGCATGCCGTCACTTTTAAATAACACTTTATCATCCAAGTTATTCGTGTTTACAACAACCCATCCCCGTATAATGTCTTCAAATCTAACATCTTGATTTCTAGGCATTTTCATACGAATAACGTATGGAGTTTGTTTTTCTAAAAGGTCATTTACTTGGTCTTGAGATAGCGTAAGTGAATTTTTCATTCCGCTTCTGGTAACATGATTGTATTGCCAATTTGGCATACCCATTTGTTTTGCTTTCTCTCGAACAGCATCAAGTTCATCAGCAGTGTCAAATGCATAATAAGCCTTGCCTTCTGTTATAAGTTGTTCAGCAAAAGGTTTGTATAAATGTTTTCTTTCAGATTGTACATATGGTCCAAAATCTCCTCCAATACCCGGGCCTTCAGTTGGTTCTATACCACACCATTTTAAAGATTCTAAAATGTAGTCTTGCGCACCTGGAACAAATCGCGTTTGATCTGTGTCTTCAATGCGAATTATAAAAGTACCCTCGTTTTTTTTTGCAAACAAGTAGTTATAAAGAGCGGTGCGCACTCCTCCCATGTGAAGGGGCCCTGTTGGAGATGGAGCAAATCTCACCCTTACGGCGTTGTTGGACATGTTGTGTGTTTTTTGCAAAGATAATAGCTTTATAATATTTTAAGATATCATTAAATCAGCGTTCATTTCTCCCAATACGGTTGTTCTTATTTTAACGAAGTTTATGTAAAATGTAATCAACTCAATAAATTATAAGTATTACCTTAGAAGGTTAGTGAAAAAGCAATGTGATGAATTCTTTTGAGATATTAATAGAACAAATAGATGCGTTCATACGCAAATATTACAAGAATCAAATGTTAAAAGGGGTACTGCTATTTTTAGTGGTTTTATTAACATCCTTTTTAGTAACTACGTCTGTTGAGTTTTATGGTCGTTTTGCTTCTTGGTTCAGAGCCTTTTTATTTTTTTCCTTTATTGGTTTAAATACAATCATTTTTCTATATTATTTTATCAGGCCTCTATTTAAGCTCTATTCGTTCGGCAGAAGGATTAATAGACATCAAGCAGCTGAAATTATTGGCGCTTTTTTCCCTGAAATTTCGGACAGATTAAAGAATACCCTGCAGTTACATAAGAATTTGGAAATGAATGAAGGAAACATTGAGTTGCTAAGAGCAAGTGTTTCCCAACGTTCGGAGAAATTAAGTAAGTTCTCTTTTACAAAAGCGGTTGATTATGGTTCCAATAGGCGTTATGCTAAATATTTAATTCCACTTTTTGTAATATTTATAGCAATAGGCATAGCTGCACCGTCATTGTTTTTACTAGGAGGAGAGCGCGTTCTAAACTACAATAAGGAATACAAAGATCCACCACCTTTTAGTTATGCGCTGAAAACTAAAAATTTAGCTATTGAAGAAGGTAATGATTTACCTGTAGAGGTTGAAATTAAAGGTGAGGAACTTCCCGATTTGGTTTATATGATATCTGATAATGGTAAAGTCCTAATGGAAAAAGTCTCACGGAATTATTTTAAAGGAGTAATTAAAAAGCCAAAACAATCGGGTAACTTTTATTTTGAAGCAAATGATGTGACCAGTTCAAAGTTTGGTTTAACGGTTTATGGAAAAAGTGTTTTAGGAAAGTTCGAAGCCAATATACATTATCCCAAATATTTGGGAAAAACAGATGAAGTTATTCAGAATGCTGGAGACTTAACGCTTCCAGAAGGAACAGAAATTGAATGGAACATTTCTACTAAAAACACAAAGTATACAGATGTCATAATTAACAATAAACAATCGAGATATACAAATGAAGGTTTTAGAATAATAAAGAAAGTAAATAGTAAGCTTGATATAAAAATGAATATGCACAATAAATATCAAGATAAAATTGACAGTTCGAAAGTTTATATTGATGTTATTAAAGATGCATATCCGGATATTTTTGTTCAAGAGACCTGTGACTCCGCAGGGGACGGTTTGAGATTTTTTAATGGTAGGGTCAGTGATGATTATGGTTTAAATAGTCTTACTTTCGTTTATACTATAGTAGGTGCAGATAGATCGAAAAAGCAAAACAGAATGTCAGTTCGATCAGTTTCCGGGTTTGATGTGCCTTTTAACTTCGCTGTAGATTTTAGAAGAGAGGATGTGAAATTAAATGATAAAATTGAGTATTACTTTGTGGTTTCTGATAACGATGGTGTTAATGGGTCCAAGTCCACAAAAAGTCAAATGTTTACTTATCAATTGCCAAGTCTTCAAGAGCTTAATGAAAAGCGTGAAGAAGAACAAGAGCAAGTCAAGGCTGAACTTTCTGAATTGTTACAGAAAACAGATGAATTTCAAAAGAAAGTTGAAAAACTTAAAAAGGAAGCGCTGAATTCGAAATCAACCGATTGGAACAAGTTGAATAAAGTCAATCAATTGAAAGAGGAGCAACAACAAATAATAAATAATCTTGAACAATTGCAAGACCAAATGCAGTTGAGTAAAGACGAAAAGAATCAGCTCTCTGAAATAGATCCAACCATTCTTGAGAAACAGGAATTGATAGAAAAACTTCTTCAAGAATTAATGGATGATGAGTTAAGAAACCTGTTGGATGAATTGGAAAAGTTGATGCGTGAAAACAATAGGGAGCAAATGCAAGAAAAACTTGATGATATTGATCAATCCTCGGAAGATTTAAAAAAACAATTGGACCGTAGTTTGGAAATGTTAAAGCGCCTTCAAGTAAATGAAAAGATAGACGATATAGAAAACGAGTTAAAGGAGCTGGCTGAGGAACAAGAAGCGTTAAAAGACCAGGTAGAAAATAAAAGCGTCTCGAACGAAACAGCAAAAGAAAAGCAGAATGAAATTAATAAAAAGTTTGAGGAGTTAAAAGATGATGTTGAAAAGCTAAAAGAACTTAATCAGGATTTGGAGCAGCCAATGAATTTGGATAATATGGATGAAAATGGTCAAGAAATTTCTGATAATCTGAATAGTGCAGAGGAAAACTTGTCTAATCAAAAGTCCAGTAAGGCTGCGCAAAACCAGAAGTCAGCTGCGGATGGCATGAAGAAAATGGCCTCTGATATGGATGCGGCTCAGCAAGCGGCTAATCAGCAACAACAAGAGGAGGATATTAATTCCTTAAGGATGATTTTAGAGAGTTTAATGACGCTGAGTTTTGATCAGGAAGACCTTATCAATTCTTTTAATAGAATTAGTGATAGCGACCCTGCATATAGGAAGTACGGACGTAAACAAAGAAAAATTATTGATGATACAAAGATTGTTAAGGATAGTTTGCTGGCGTTGGCTAAGAGGCAACCTAAAATTGCGACGTTTATTGATGCTGAATTGGCAAGTATAGAGGATAATTTATCTTTGAGTGTTGAAGACATTGATGAGCACATGAAAAGAGAGTTACAAGCGCATCAGCAACTTGTTATGACCTCTTACAATAATTTAGCATTATTACTTAATGAAAACCTACAGAGCATGCAACAGCAGATGCAAAGTATGCAACAAGGCTCAGGTAGTTGTAATAATCCTGGTGGTAAAGGAAAGCCAAAACCAGGTTCCTCTATGACACCGGGTGATATGAAACAGATGTTGCAAAAGCAGTTAGAACAACTGCAAAAAGGTCAAGGAAAAGAAGGTAAGAACCCAGGTGACGGAAAAGGACAAGGTAAGGATGGCCAAAATATGTTAGGTTTGAGTAATGAAAAGATAGCTAAAATGGCTGCAGAACAGACCGCTATTAGACAGCGTTTACAAGAGTTGAAGCAGGAATTAAATAAAAATGGCCAAGGCCAGGGCAATGCTTTAAATGAATTAATAAAGGAGCTTGAGAAACAAGAAACAGATTTGATTAATAAGTCTTTTAGTAACGAAATGCTGACCCGTCAAAAAAACATTTTAACCCGTCTATTAGAGAGTGAAAATGCGCTTCTTGAAAGAGGTTATGAGGAAAAAAGAGAATCTATTTCTGGAAAAAGTTTTCAGGATGGAAACAAAATTCGGTTTGATGAGTATAACAAAGAAAAGTTGAAACAAATTGAATTATTAAAAACCATAGATCCTGTCTATAAAAAGTATTATAAAGATAAAGCCAATGAGTACTTCAACAGCAGTTTTTAATGGAACAATATTTTTTCTTTTATGAAAGATGGTTTTGTTGTTATACGGGAGGTGTCTATTGCTTCTAGTTATGATGAGATAAATAGAGTGGAATCCTTAATTACTGAGTCTTGCGGTTATTTAGGTGTTAATGAAGATGCTTATGGAAATGTATTAATTGCTGTTACTGAGGCAGTTAATAACGCAATTGAACATGGGAATAAACATTTAAGTGATCTATCGGTCTCTGTATTAGTCGGAGACCATCAAGATGAATTTTGTTATGTAGTAAAGGATCAAGGTTCTGGTTTTGATTACAATGATTTACCCGACCCAACCGCTCCTGAAAACATGTTAAAAGAAAATGGACGTGGTGTGTTTTTGATGAGGTCCTTGGCTGATGAGGTGGTTTTTTCGCATGGAGGAAGTCAAGTGTATATTTACTTTAAGAAATAATCGTGATATCATTTTATGATGCTGTAGAGTGGGAAAACGTGCTGGATTATGAAATTCTGAGAACCAAAATCAGTAGAATATTATCTGATTTTAATAAGGATTTAGATTCAATAAATTTTGTCTTTTGCTCCGATGATTATTTGTTGGATATAAATCAAAAGTTTTTGAATCATGATTATTATACTGATGTTATAACTTTTGATTATGATAAGCGTGTTGTTCTGTCTGATGTTTATATTTCTATTGATAGGGTTAAAGATAACGCTTTGAATATAGGTTGTGAGTTTCTAAACGAATTATATCGTGTGATTTTTCATGCTGTTTTACATCTCTGTGGCCTGGGCGATAAGTCAAAGGATGATGCTGAGAGAATGCGAATTAAAGAGGATTACTATTTATCTCTTTTTGTTTCACGTGAAACATAATTAATTTTGTGTTCTAATAATTGTTATGATGCTTGGGTTTTATGATGTAATTGTTGTTGGCGCAGGTCATGCGGGTTGTGAGGCCGCGAATGCGGCCGCGAAAATGGGAAGTAAAGTTCTATTGCTTACTATGAATATGTCAACTATTGCGCAAATGAGTTGTAATCCGGCCATGGGTGGTGTTGCAAAAGGTCAAATTATTCGAGAAATAGACGCTTTAGGGGGTGAGTCCGGATTAATTAGCGATGCGAGCGCTCTGCAGTTTCGCATGTTAAATAGGTCTAAGGGACCGGCAATGTGGTCTCCCCGTACTCAGAACGATCGTATGTTGTTTTCAGAGTTGTGGAGATTATCCCTGGAGTCGAATAGTAATGTTGATTTCTGGCAAGACATGTGTGTTGGGCTGATTGTTGAGAATGATGTTGTAAAAGGCGTTAAAACATCAATGGGTATTTCTGTTTATGCTAATGCAGTTGTTCTTACTAATGGGACTTTTCTAAACGGATTGATACATCTGGGAGAAAAACAATTTGGTGGGGGGAGAATGGCTGAAAAAGCTGCCACAGGCATTACGGAGAACCTTGTCAGTTTAGGGTTTCTTTCTGGTCGAATGAAAACAGGTACACCGCCGCGTTTAGACGGCAGGTCTATAGATTATTCTAAAATGGAAGTACAATATGGTGATGAACACCATTCTATTTTTAGCTTTAGAAAAAAGACTTCCTTAGATCGACAATTGCCGTGCTACATTACTTATACGAATTCAGAAACACATGATGTGTTAAGGTTTGGTTTCGATCGTTCTCCGATGTTTAATGGTGCTATAAAAAGTTCTGGCCCCAGATATTGTCCAAGTATTGAAGACAAGATTAATCGATTTGCGGATCGTGATCGACACCAGCTTTTTGTGGAGCCCGAGGGTTGGAGGACTGTAGAAATTTATTTGAATGGTTTTAGTTCTTCACTTCCAGAGGAGATTCAATTAATGGCGTTGCATACTATTCCTGGTTTGGAAGAAGTTAAAATTTTCCGTCCTGGTTATGCAATTGAATATGATTATTTTCCACCAACGCAACTTAAACATTCTTTAGAAACAAAATTAATCAAGGGGTTGTTTTTTGCAGGACAAATAAATGGTACTACGGGATATGAGGAGGCGGCTTGTCAAGGGTTAATGGCCGGAATTAATGCCCATTTATTAATAAACGGTAATGATCCTTTGATATTATCAAGAGATGAAGCTTATATCGGCGTGCTCATTGATGATTTAATAACAAAAGGAACGGATGAGCCCTATAGAATGTTTACAAGTCGTGCGGAGTTTAGAATTTTATTAAGACAAGATAATGCTGATATTCGTTTGAGTCGACTCGGGCATAGTATTGGTTTGCTTGATGATGAATCTTATAACCTTGTTGGTGTTAAAGCGAATAAAATAGATTCCACATTACGGCTTTTTAAGTCAATAGGTGTAAGTCCTGAAATGGCGAATGATTGTTTATTGTCTCTGAATTCCTCCCCAATTGGTCAACAGGTAAAGGCCTCTTCTCTCATACTCAGACCCGAGATAAGTATAGATCACGTATTATCAATGAATGATAATTTGTTGCGTTCTGTGGATTTGGATTCATCAACCGATCGGGATGTTCTTGATCAAGTAGAAATTCTTTTAAAGTATCAAGGTTATATTGAAAGGGAACAAGAGCTTGCTGAAAAGACAAAAAGATTGGAGGACGTTTTAATTCCGGCGGACTTTAATTATAATGTTCTATCTAGTTTGAGTATTGAAGCTAAGGAAAAGCTTTCATTATTAAAACCTAGGACAATTGGTCAGGCATCGCGGATAAGTGGAGTTTCTCCAAGTGATATATCTGTTTTGTTAATTCATTTGGGCCGGTGATTTTTATTGTTTCACGTGAAACGACCTCTAGTTTTCTATTATTATAGGTTCTACCCAGTCGTTATTTTCTTTAATGAGGTTTATTAAGGCGTTAACCGCCTCATTTTCAGGGATATTCCTTCTAACCACTTCTTTCTCCTTGTATAGATTTATCTTTCCTGGACCTGAACCCACGTATCCATAGTCCGCATCAGCCATTTCTCCAGGACCGTTTACAATACACCCCATAATTCCAATTTTAATACCTTTCAAATGTGAAGTTACTTTGCGTATTTTTGCTGTAGTTTCCTGTAAGTCAAATAGTGTTCTGCCGCATGATGGACAAGAAATGTATTCTGTTTTTGATATCCGGGTCCGTGTTGCTTGTAATATACCAAATGAAGTTGTGTTGATGAGTTTTATAGAATGAGGCCCATCGATCCATACCCCATCCCCAAACCCGTCAATAAATAAAGATCCTAATTCAGAAGAAACGTGTAATTGAAAACGCTCCTCATCTGTTTCATTTAATTTTCTTTTAAGGATTACGGGATTTTGGATTTTGTTTTCCGATAAAATAGAATAAAAATTGCGAAAAACTAGGGTTGTGTTCGAATATTGAGAGGACAAAATGAGCACGATTCTAGGGTTGTTTCTAATTATTTCCCAATTTTGTTCTTGTTCAGGTTGTATATCAAAGAAAATAACTTGGTCTTGGCTTAATTTTTTGAGTTGTTCATAACTAGAAATCATAGGAAAATATCCAATCTTATTATGATGGTTTTGTTTCCAATTTTCATAGTCACATAGTATTCTTAATGTTCCGGGAATTTCAAAATCAATAGTTTTATTGCCGATATAAATATAATCAACGGCCTGATCTTGAATGTTCCATTTGTCTAAGGTGGGTGAATATATATAACCAGCTGAAAACAGATTGGCTTGGGTGATTTTTTCCTTCTTTGATAAATCGCAGATGACAACAGGAATGTTTTTTCCACCAATGTTTTCGATGCGAAAAGTCTCTCGTTTTTGGTATGAATAGGGATTATAGGGCAACTTAACGGAAGATTTTATTAATGGTAATTCTGTGTTATTTGAGTTATATTTCTCTAATAATTTCTTGGCAACGGGGATTTCAAATTCTGGATCCTCAGTGAGCGAAACCCGAATGGTATCACCAATACCATCCTCTAGCAAAGCACCGATACCTACTGCTGATTTGATCCTGCCATCTTCTCCATCGCCAGCTTCAGTAACTCCAAGATGAATAGGGTAATTCATGTCTTGTTCAATCATTTTAGCAACAAGAAGTCTGTATGCTTGGACCATAACTAATGTGTTGCTGGCTTTCATAGAAATGACCAATTCGTGATAATCATGTTTTTCGCAAATTCGAATGAACTCCATTGCTGATGCTACCATTCCTTCAGGAGTGTCGCCATATCTACTTAAAATTCTATCTGAAAGCGAACCGTGATTAGTTCCAATTCGCATGGCCGTGCCATGTTCCTTACACAACAAAACCAATGGAGTAAACTTTTCTTCAATACGCTCAAGTTCTGCGGAATAGCTTTCGTCATTATATTCAATGTTTTCAAATTTCTTTTTATCGGCATAATTCCCCGGATTAACGCGCACCTTTTCAACAATTCTTGATGCTGCCTCAGCAGCATTTGGTGTGAAATGAATATCAGCTACAAGCGGAACATCATATCCTTGATCTTTAAGTTTGTCTTTGATTTTTTGAAGGTTTTCAGCTTCCTTAATACTTGGCGCAGTAATTCTAACCAACTCACAACCAGCCTGAACCATTCTTATGCATTGTTCAACTGTTTTATCAGTATCCATAGTGTCTGTCGTAGTCATGGATTGAACAATCACAGGGTTTGTTCCGCCCATTGTAATAGCACCAATCTTCACCTCTTTTGTTTTGAATCGTTGGCGTTTCAGGTTGTTGATGGTATAGGGTAAGTGGTTGATTTCAGAATATTCTTGCATACTATAAAAGCTATATAAACAAAAATAATCATAATAGTGTTTTGTGCTGTGATTGTTCTGAGTTGTAAAAATTTTTAAATCACTAAATAATCAATTAAAAAACTTAAAAAATCAGAGTTCATTAGAAAATCTTTATACATTTGTTTAAAAATTAATTCAAACAATATGAAAAAAACGTTTTTAATGATCACAGCAGTTGCTTTATTGGCTGCTTGTGGCGGTAAATCTGAAGAAGAAAAAGCTCTAGATGCTCTTGGTGATGCAATGCAAAAAGCAACAGAAGATGCAGGTGCTGCAATGGATGCTGCTAGTGCTGCAGCAGAAGGAGCTTCAATTGATGCTACTGATGCTTCAGACTTGGTAGAAGATGCAAAAGAAATGCAGGAAAATGCAATGGATAAAGCAAAAGAAATGCAACAAGAAGCTATGGACAACGCAAAAGAAATGCAGGACAAAGCAATGGAAGCATTGAAAAATATGTAATTATCCATAATATAAAATTTTTAAGGGGGTTCGCCCCCTTTTTTTGTGACTAAACTTTAAATAATGGAAATCAATCCTCTACTTCAAGGGAGTAAAATATACATTGCCTCACCCGCTAAAGCAATTGATTATGAATGTGTATTACGTGCTAAAAAATTTCTAGAAATCAACGGGTTTGAAGTAGTGATTTCAGAGCATTGCTTAGGAGAGCATCATTATTTCTCGGGAACAGACGAAGAGAGACTTGCAGATTTACAGTATGCATTGGACGATGAATCAATCGGTGCAATTTGGTGTGCAAGAGGTGGCTATGGCGCCGTTCGTATCGTTGATAGGTTGAATTGGAATAATTTTCAGAATAGACCAAAATGGTTCATAGGATTTAGTGATATTACTGTTTTTCACAACAGATTGAATAGATATAATATCCCCAGCATTCATGCGACTATGCCGCTCAATTTAAATACAAATTCAACTGTAGCAAAAGATAGCTTAATCGATGCTATTACAGGAAAAAAACTTTTGTACAATTATCCGTCAAGTCAAGAGAATGTTATCGGCTATTCAAGTGGTGAACTGGTTGGGGGTAATTTGAGTATTTTATACAGTCTTTTGGCAACAAATGACAATATAGAATTTTCAGATAAAATTTTATTTATTGAAGATGTCGGCGAGCAACTTTATAACATTGATAGGATGTTGTATTCTCTTGAAAAAGCAGGTGTGTTAGAGAAAATAAAAGGGCTAATTGTAGGTGGTTTTACAGATTTAAAGGATACCGCCAATCCTTTTGGTATGGGATACAAAGAAATTATTATTTCGAAATTAAACAATAATATTCCTGTAGCATTTGATTTTCCCGCCGGACATATTGATGATAATAGAGCCTTAATATTTGGCCGTGAATATGATCTTGAGGTCAATAAAAACTTTGTCGAGCTCAGGCAGCTGTAAGGTTTAATTAACAATAATACGTTTGGGTATTATTCTGTCGCCACTTTTTACATTAACGATGTAGTTTCCTTTTGGAAGGATTATTTGTTGAGCCTCGTTTTCTGTAAGACTCAGATTTTCAATGTAATTTTCAGTTTCAGCAACAATAAAAACTAATGCGTTTAATTCGCTTATTAACGTTACTTCGCCATGAGAAGGGTTGGGATAAATTTGTACCCAATCGTTTTGTTGCTCAATTACGGTTTTAAGTCGGAAAATTTCATTTTCGTTCGCATTCTGGGTTTGACCAACTAAAACAAATGACAATCCGAAACATAATGGAATCATTATAATTTTCAATCTCCTCATACCATCAACGTTTAAAGTTTTGTTAAAACAAGTATGCATGATAAAAATAACAACCGCACATTATTTATAATAAATCTAAATAAGAACCATAAGAGATAAACGTTGTTGTAAGTATTAAATTTGCATTTTAAAAAAGAACTAAAATGAGTAAATCGGCGATTCTTTCATCCTCAATTGCAAAAAAATATTGGATGGCTCTAACAGGTTTATTCCTGTGTTTGTTTCTCGTGGGGCATTTATTGGGTAATTTACAGTTAATACTTATCGACGGGGAAGATGGTAAGCGCGCATTTAATGAATATGCATATTTTATGACGCACAATCCATTTGTAAAAATTCTGTCGTATGTCACTTACATTTCTATACTCTTTCATGCTGTAGACGGAATATTACTTGCAATTCAAAATAAAAAGGCTAGGCCGATAAATTATCAATACAATAATCCTTCTGCCAATTCAAAGTTACCAGCTAGACAAATGGCATTGTTAGGTTCAGCAATTTTGATATTTATTGTGATTCACATGGCCAATTTCTGGTGGAAAATGAAGTATTCATCAAAACAGATGCCTTTGCATACCTATGTTGTTTATCCTCCTCAAACTCAAAATCCTTTAGGGGATACAATATACTATACCACAACGGGTATACAATTACCGGTCTCTCCTGAATTAGAAATTAGAGATGGAAATAAATTGTTTTTGAGTGAAGAATGGTTTGAAACGCAGAAGAAAGCTGCTGAAATGCAAGGCCAGCAGATTGATGAAAAGATGTTTGAAAATAGAGATAAAAATGTTGAAATAGCTGAGGGTTATAAAGATCTTCATTCTTTGGTGTATGCGTTTTTCGGCCATAATAAAGAAGCGGAAGGCTTTGAAACGAATACAATGCCTGAACTTGCTTTAATCGTTTATGTATTATCAATGATTGTTTTGTCCTTTCACCTCATGCACGGTTTTTCATCAGCGTTTCAGACTTTAGGATTAAATCATCGCAAATACACGCCATTCATTAAGAAGTTCGGATTGGTGTTTTCAATCTTAGTCCCACTTGGATTTGCTATAATTCCAATATTAATTTATCTAACTAAATAAATTTAAAACCAACGTCATGTCAATGTTAGATTCAAAAATACCCGAAGGTCACATTTCTCAGAAATGGACAGATTATAAAAATCATTTAAAGTTGGTTGCCCCTAATAATCGACCTAAAATTGATATTATTGTTGTAGGAACTGGACTTGCTGGATCGTCAGCCGCAGCATCACTTGGTGAGATGGGTTATAATGTTAAAGCATTTTGTTTTCAGGATTCTCCAAGAAGAGCCCACTCTATTGCCGCACAAGGAGGGATTAATGCAGCGAAGAACTATCAGAATGATGGAGACAGTATTTACAGATTGTTTTACGATACAATAAAAGGAGGAGATTACCGCGCAAGGGAAGCAAATGTGCATCGTTTGGCTGAGGTTTCCGGAAACATAATAGATCAATGTGTTGCTCAAGGGGTTCCTTTTGCAAGAGAATACGGTGGTTTGTTAGATAATCGTTCTTTCGGTGGTACGCAGGTTCAACGTACTTTTTATGCTGCGGGCCAAACAGGGCAACAATTGTTGCTAGGCGCTTATTCTGCTTTATCGCGTCAAGTTGGATTAGGACGTGTTCAAATGTTTCACAGACATGAGATGCTTGACATTGTGAAGGTAGACGGAAAGGCGCGTGGAATTATTGCACGAAATCTTGTAACAGGAGAAATAGAAAGACATTCAGCACATGCTGTAATTATTGCATCTGGAGGTTATGGTAATGTATACTTTCTATCTACAAACGCTATGGGAAGTAATGTTACAGCAGCATGGAAAATACACAAGCAAGGGGCTTTGTTTGCTAATCCTTGTTTTGTTCAAATTCACCCAACCTGTATTCCGGTGCATGGGACAAATCAATCAAAATTGACCTTAATGTCTGAATCCTTAAGAAATTCAGGTCGAATTTGGGTTCCAAAAAGAAAGGAAGATGCTGAAGCAATTCGTGAGGGCCGTTTGAAACCAACACAGTTGGCAGAAGAAGATAGAGATTATTTCTTAGAAAGAAGATACCCTGCTTTTGGTAACCTTGTTCCGCGTGATGTTGCCTCAAGAGCGGCAAAAGAGCGTTGTGATGCTGGTTTTGGGATAGAAGCGAATGATACAAACGAAGGGGTTTATCTTGACTTTTCGTCTGAAATACGATCTAAAGGAAAACAGGCAGCATATGCTCAAGGTGATCATAATCCTTCTGAGGAAAAAATACTTGAATTGGGTAAAAAATGGGTTGAAGAAAAATACGGTAACCTTTTCCAAATGTATGAAAAAATTACTGACGAAAATCCTTATGAAACACCGATGAAAATTTATCCTGCTGTACATTATACTATGGGTGGTGTTTGGGTTGATTATAATTTACAATCTACAATTCCTGGGTGTTTTGTTGCTGGAGAAGCGAATTTTTCAGATCATGGAGCGAATAGATTAGGAGCTTCTGCGTTGATGCAAGGATTGGCTGATGGTTATTTCGTTCTGCCATACACAGTTTCAGATTATTTGGCTAATGAAATTCGTACAGGAAAAATCCCAACAGATACTCCAGAGTTTGAAGAAGCGGAAAATCGCGTAAAATCTACCATAGATAGAATGCTGTCAAATAATGGAACCAAGTCTGTTGATCATTTCCACAAGCGTTTAGGTTTGATTATGTGGAATAAAGTAGGAATGGGAAGAAACGAGAAAGGACTTAAAGAAGCCATTGAAGAAATAGCAACTTTGAAAAAGGAATTTTATGCTGATGTATTTGTTCCTGGAGCCGCAGACGAGTTGAATCCTGAATTGGAAAAAGCATTACGTGTTGCTGATTTAATTGATTTAGGTCAATTGATGGCAATGGATGCACTGCAAAGAAAAGAATCTTGTGGTGGACATTTCCGCGAAGAGTATCAAGATGAAGAGGGTGAAACTTTAAGAGATGACGAGAACTTTAAGTTTGTAGCAGCATGGGAATACAAAGGAGATGATATCAGTCAAGAGCAATTACATAAAGAAGAATTGAAATACGAATTCATAAAAATTGCTGCAAGAAATTACAAATAAAGAAGGATTAAATAATATTGAAAAAATCGTCTTATGGCATCTAAAAATATAAATATTACCTTAAAAGTTTGGCGTCAAAAAAACACCAATGCAAAGGGTGCGATGGAAACATACAAGCTTAATAATGTTTCTACTGACAGCTCTTTTCTGGAGATGATGGATCAACTCAATGAGCAACTCATTAATGAAAGGCAAGAGCCAGTTGCTTTTGACCATGATTGCCGTGAAGGAATCTGTGGAATGTGTTCCATGTATATTAATGGGCGCGCACATGGACCTGATACGGGCACAACAACTTGTCAATTGCATATGCGTAAATTCAATGACGGTGACACCATCTATATTGAACCGTGGAGAGCGAAGGCATTTCCTGTAATCAAAGATTTGGTTGTTGACAGAAGTGCATTTGACAGAATTCAACAAGCAGGAGGATTTGTATCAGTAAATACATCTGGAAGAACTATGGACGCCAATGCCATCCCTGTTCCCAAAGCTGATGCAGATAAAGCGTTTGAAGCTGCCGCATGTATAGGATGTGGTGCCTGTGTGGCATCTTGTAAGAATAGTTCCGCAATGCTTTTTGTTGGTGCAAAAGTTTCGCAATATGCATTATTGCCTCAAGGTCGCGTAGAAGCGAAAGAGCGCGTATTAAATATGGTTCGCCAGATGGATGAAGAAGGATTCGGAAATTGTACCAATACTGGTGCATGTGAGGTTGAATGTCCAAAAGGAATTTCGATAGAAAATATTGCAAGGATGAACCGTGAATTCTTAAAAGCTGCGCTTACTTCTGAGAAGTAATAATGGTTTAAAATATATTGATTTTGGCCGCATTTGCGGCCTTTTTTGTTTATTAACCAACTTTGCTTGTGTAAAAATCGTTTTCAAGTTAAAAATTCGTTAATATTTATATTATTTTAGCATCACAAAAATTTTAACTATGAAAAAAATCTTACTTGCTTTCACATTTATTGGGTCAGCTTTAATGACTCAAGCACAGGTAATTTGTGCCGTGCAGTCGCCAGCTAATATTGCAGGCAACTATGACTTTACTTGGGCGGATCCTCCGGGAGGATGGGGTACGCCAGATTTCTTGATTCCGGGAACTTTTATCGAAGACACACTTATTATGGTAAACGACGGCACTCCTGGAACAAATGCAACATATGGTAACCTCTTAGCTGAAGAAGGTTGTAATCCTTCTCCTGCTAATGCTTATGCCGGAAAAATATGTGTAATTCGTCGTAATACTTGTGAGTTCGGGGTTAAAGCTTATGAGGCACAAATGGCAGGTGCGGTTGGTGTAATTATCGTTAACCGTGACCCAGCTGTAATTGGTATGGGGCCTGGTGCTCAAGGAGCAAATGTTACCATTCCTGTTGTAATGCTTTCAAGTACTGATGGGCAAACATTAATAGATGAGATGGCTAATGGACCTGTTGTTTGTTTAATTGGAAATAAAACTGGATTGTTTGCGAACGATGCAGGAATTACTGATGACGCAACTTTAATTTCTAAATCTTCTGGTGTTGCATCTCAATTGGCGCAAAATGGAACAGAGTTTAATTTTGATTTAGGAACAAGAGTTTATAACTATGGTCAATTACCGCAATCAAATGTTACTGTTATTGCGAATGTTGATGGTCCATCTGGAACTTCTGTTTACAACCAAAGTGTTTCAGTTGGTGCCTTAGCTTCTGGGGATAGTATTGATATATTCCCTGGTGGAGCGTTTTCATTTCCGCAATTCTCACTTCCAACATACACTGCTGGAAGATATACCTTGAGTTATACAGTCGATTTAGGTATTGCTGACGAATATAATGCAGACAATACAATTTCTTCGGATTTTGTTATCAATGATTCTATTTATACTTATGCTAGCATTGATGAAGTAACAGGATTGCCTTCTTCTAATAATGGTTTTAGACCGTCTACAAATAACTCAACTTTTTCTACATGTATGGTTATAAGCGACCCAAATGCTAGCAGAATAGGTGTTGCTGGGATTTATTTCCAAGCGTCAACATCTACTGCTTCTGGATTGGCATTAACTGGAGAAGAAATCGCTTTGAACTTATACCGTTGGGAAGACGTGTTTACGGATTTAAATGATGCAAACTTAGGTTTTACAGCATTGAATTCTGTTGCTTTTGGTTTTTATAACTATACCGCAGATTTGCAAGGAGAAACAGTTTTGGGTATGTTTGATACTCCTGTTGTTTTAGAGGATAACCAACGTTATTTGGCTTGTGCTCAGACTGTAAATGTTGAAGTATATTTAGGACATGATACCAGAAAAAACTATTTATGGAACGAAGCGCTTTATCTTCAACCAATAACGCCAAACGAAAGTGATGGAACTTATTTTGCGTCTGGCTTTGGAATGGATACCCCATCAGCTGTTGGTATTGCTATCTTTAATGCGGCTGAATTAAGTGTTGGTGAAACCTCTTTCATTGATGGTAAAGCATATCCTAACCCAGCGAATGATAATGTAACTATTGAATTGGCAAGCGAAGGTGCTGCAAACATGGTTGTTACAGACTTAGCAGGTAAAGTTGTAATGAACAATACCGTTAATTTCTTAAATGGAACTACTAAAGTAAATATTGATGGTTTAGATTCAGGAGTTTACGTATTTAACGTAACGTTTGAAAATGGAAAAACATCTCAGTTTAACGTAGTTAAAAAATAAGATATAATTTTTCAAATTTGTAAAGGGCTGCCTCAATGGTGGCCCTTTTATTTTGTGCAAATTCATTGAAAAATTAAGGTGGTTTTAAAAGATTGTGAATATTAAAACTACCTTGTGGTAAACAAAATTTTATATGGAAAAAAAGTGGCGTTTAAAAACCCAACCTCCAGTAAATATAATTTCTAGAATTTCAAATGAGTTAAATGTGAGTGGTTTGCTTGCTGCGCTTTTTTATCAAAGAGGAATAGATCAATTTGATGTAGCAAAAAACTTTCTTAACCCCAAAATTAAAGACCTATACAATCCTTTTTTGATGAAAGATATGGCTCAAGCAGTTGAGCGGATTAATTCGGCTGCTTCGAGCAATGAAAAAATATTGATTTATGGGGATTATGATGTTGACGGTACTACTTCGGTAGCAATGGTTTATACTTTTTTTAAGAGTCAAGGATTAAAAGTTGACTTTTATATTCCTGATCGCTACACTGAAGGATATGGCGTAAGCTTTAAAGGAATTGATTTTGCAATTGCCAACGACTTTAAATTAATCATTGCACTTGATTGTGGAATTCGGGCTGTTGATCAGATTGATTATGCAAGAAAGAATAAAATTGATTTTATCGTTTGTGATCACCATGAACCGGGCGACCTTCTTCCAAACGGAATTTTATTAAATCCAAAACAAAAAGAGTGCAATTACCCCTTCAAGGAATTATCAGGTTGCGGTGTCGGATTCAAACTTTTACAAGCGTGCACAAAAAACAATAACTGGAATGATGCTGAACTCTATAAATTGCTCGATTTTGTTGCCGTGAGTATTGGAGCCGATATTGTTCCGGTTACGGGAGAAAATCGTACATTGTGTTATTTGGGAATGGCTCAATTGAATGCACATCCACGAATAGCATTCGAACTGTTACTTAAAAATGCCAAAAAGACTTTTCCAATAAGTTTGACTGATGTTGTGTTTGCTATTGCGCCTCGAATTAATGCTGCAGGTAGACTGCGATCGGGTAGAGAGGCAGTTCAACTCATGATTAGCAATAATCAAAATCAAATATTAAAATTGGCCAATGAAATTGAAAATGACAATAAACAACGAAAACAACTCGATCAGGAAATCACACAAGAGGCGTTGGCTTTAATAGCTCAAACTGAAAAATATAAAAATTCAAAAGCCACAGTTGTTTTTAAATCCAATTGGCATAAAGGAGTAGTTGGTATTGTTGCATCAAGATTGATAGAAAAACATTATAAACCCACAATCGTGCTCACTGAATCAAATGGAATTGCAACAGGTTCAGCAAGAACTGTTCAAAACTTTGATATTTATGCAGCGCTTTTAAAGTGTGAACATCTTTTAGATCAATTTGGCGGCCACAAACACGCCGCGGGGGTAAATTTACAGCTAGATAGGGTAGATGAATTTATTGATCATTTCGAAATGGTTGTGCAGGATAGCATCTCGGCGGAAAACTTGATGCCTGAGTTGATTATTGACTTAGAAATTAATTTTCGGGATTTATTCAATTCATCAACTGCAAACGGAACGCCACCGAAAATCTTAAAACAACTGGAACGATTCGAACCTTTCGGCCCAGGTAACATGAAGCCGGTTTTCTTGGTTAAGAATTGTTTTTGTTTATCGGTAAAAGTATTAAAAGATGTACATCTAAAAGTGCTTCTTACTCAACCACTATCGAACTGTTCTCTTGATGGAATAGGGTTTAATCTAGGAAATAAGGCTTCTTTGCTAAGCTCTGGAAAACCTATTGATGTTGCTTTTACAATTGAATCCAATACTTGGAATGGTAAAACTTCAATTCAATTAAATATCAAAGATGTTCGTGAAAGTTTTTAATAGTTTTCGTAAAGCGTTAAATCAAAAATTCTTCGATAAGATATTTGAGTCCCGAAGAAGCGTTTTTTTTGATTAGTTTAAAATCAGTAGGAATGCCGTTTTCATTTAATCCGGGATCAATAATAAATTTTTCACATTGCCTAGGAGCCATATTAACCAATCCTGCAGCAGGATACACTTGCAGTGAGGTTCCAATTACAATAAAAATGTCAGCTTTAGAAATAATCTTCTCAGCTTTGTCCATCATAGGAACGGGTTCTCCAAACCAAACCACATGGGGCCTAAGCGGATAACCATCCGGACATAAATCAGTCAATTTTAATTCCCAACCTTTAATGGGATAATACGCTTTTTCTTGATTTGGTCCGCTACTTTTAGAAAACGTAATATTTCCGTGTAAATGTAACACTTTACTTGAACCAGCGCGCTCGTGTAAATCATCAATATTCTGTGTTATAACTTTAATATCATAACGGGACTCCAATTTTGCTATAAGCATATGAGCATCATTTGGCGCTACTTCGAGAATCTGTTTTCTTCTCAAATTATAAAAGGTCTTTACTTTTTCAGGGTTTCTTGCCCAAGCTTCAGGTGTGGCAACCTCTTCAATTTTATATTTTTCCCACAAACCTCCAGAATCACGAAAGGTTGAAATACCACTTTCGGCACTCATCCCCGCCCCAGAAAAAAACACTATTTTTTTCATGTACTTAAAATTAATTCAGGATTCCAATAATAAACATGAAAATACAATGGAATTTTGTTTAATTGATTTATATTTACCATTCTAAAACGATTTATTTTAAATTTTATCTATGAAAAAATTATTATTCTCAGCTTTAGCGTTGTCATTTGGTGCTGCGATGAATACATCAAGTGCACAATTGGCGGCCGGAAGTGTTGCGCCAAACTTCACGGTAACAGCTTATCAGCCCTGGTTGGCGACCGGAGGCGAAAATGGAAATGGTACATACACGCTATACGATTATCTTGATGCAGGTTACACTGTGTTTTTAGATGTGTCAGCAACTTGGTGTGGACCATGTTGGAACTACCATTTGGGTGGTGCTTTAGATGATATTTATATCAATCATGGACCTGCTGGATACCCAGGTGTAAGCGCGGGTACAACTGATGATATTATGGTTATTTGGGTTGAAGGTGATGGTAATACCGCTGACGCCACTATGTTAGATGGTTCTGGATCTATCGGTAACTGGATTGAGCCTAATGCAACTTTGGGTCAAATTCAGTTTCCTATGGCGAACCCAGCATCCGCAACAGCAAACCAAATCAACAACGATTACAATATTGGATACTTCCCAACAATATACAGAATTTGTCCTAATAGAATCGTAGAAGAGGTTGGTCAACTTTCTGCTGCAGGATTATACAGTTCTGTCGCTGATTGTCCTCCTCCAGCATCAGAACCTGTTGACCCTGCTTTGTTAAGCTATGAAGGTGAAACTAAGTCTTGTGGCCCAATTGATTTAGTAGTTAAATTACAAAATAATGGTACTACACCGTTAACAGCATGTACAATTACAGCTACTCAAGGCGGTAATACTATAGCTACTTACAACTGGTCTGGAAATTTGGCAACTTACGCTGTTCAAAATGTTACTATTGGTCAATATACACCAACAGCAGCATCACAAAATATTTCGATTACTATATCTTCTTCAGATAATAACGCAGCCAATAATTCTTTAGCACAAGTTGTAGGTTTGGCAACTACCGCTACAAATGGTAATGCAACAATTAAAGTTAGCCTAGATAGATATGGTTCTGAGACTTCTTGGAAATTATTTAAGTCAAACGGATCTATTGCCTATACAAGTCCTACATACGCTGATGCTGCTGCAAATGGAACTTATCCACAAGCAGACATCAATACTTTCTTGGCTGACGATTGCTACCGTTTAGAAGTTTATGATTCTTATGGTGATGGTTTTGATAGTGGTTATGGTAATGGATTGGTTGAAGTATGGATTAACGGTGTTAAAATCGCTGGTGTTTCTGATTTCCCTTCAGGTTCTGAGGCTGCTGATGCATTCCAAATTGATGCTGTTGCAGGAATTGAAGAGACCTTAGCCAACACATTCAACGTGTTCCCTAACCCTGCTTCTGATTTGGTTAACGTATCTTTCGAAGGAACAGGTGCTGATTATGTTGTTTCAATGCTTGACTTACAAGGTAGAGTGATGAACACAAAATCTTTTACAGGATTAAACGGTACTCAAACTATTGAAATTCCAGTAACAGAATTGGCAAAAGGAAGCTATATCGTTTCTATTTCTGCAAATGGTGTAACTACTACAAAAAGCGTTGTTGTTAAATAAGAAAACAATCTAATTTTGTAAGAATGGCTGCCTGAGAAGGTGGCCATTTTTAATTTATAATACACCATTAGAGCAGTCGATATTTTAAAATTGTTGTTATGCTCTAATTTTGTATCTTTGTCGGCTTGAATTGAAGATATTATGCCGAAAATTCGAAAACAAGACGCATTAGACTACCACTCTTCAGGTAGACCTGGTAAAATCGAAGTGGTTCCAACAAAGCCTTATTCTTCGCAACGCGATTTATCTCTTGCGTATTCTCCTGGGGTAGCTGAGCCATGTTTAAAAATTGCAGAAAATTCAGACGACGTTTACAAATATACCAGTAAGTCTAATTTGGTAGCAGTAATATCCAATGGGACCGCTGTTTTAGGTTTAGGGGATATAGGCCCTTTGGCTTCAAAACCGGTAATGGAAGGAAAAGGATTGCTTTTTAAAATCTTTGCTGATATAGATGTTTTTGATATTGAGGTCGATGCAAAAGATCCAGAATTATTTATTCAAACCGTTAAAGCCATTGCGCCTACCTTTGGGGGGATAAATCTTGAAGATATAAAAGCTCCTGAGGCATTTGAGATTGAACGAAGACTAAAAGAGGAGTTGGATATTCCCATAATGCACGATGACCAGCATGGAACAGCAATCATTTCATCTGCCGCTTTGTTGAATGCGCTTGAATTGGCCAAAAAAAGAATCAATCGCATTAAAATTGTTGTCTCTGGAGCTGGTGCCGCTGCCATGTCTTGTATGAATCTATACTGTGCTCTTGGAGTTCAAAAAGAAAATATTTTCATGTTTGATTCCAAAGGTCTTATTTGTGCCGAAAGAGATGATTTGGATGAAAGTAAGGTTCCATATGCCGGGCATAAAAAATCCATGAGTTTGGCCGAAGCTATGAAACGTGCTGATGTGTTCTTGGGGTTGTCAAAGGGGAATATTGTTTCGAAAGAAATGATTAAGAATATGGCGAAAGACCCAATAGTGTTTGCTTTAGCCAATCCCGAACCAGAAATCTCATATAAAGACGCAACATCTGTTCGTAAAGATATTATTATGGCCACCGGTAGGTCGGATCATCCCAACCAAGTGAATAATGTACTGGGATTTCCTTTCATTTTTCGTGGAGCCTTAGATGTTCGTGCAACCGCTATAAATGAAGAAATGAAATTGGCGGCCGTAAAGGCACTTGCTGATCTCGCTAAAGAAACGATTCCCGAAGAGGTTATTGAAGCTTATGGAGAAAAAAACATTTCGTTTGGCCGAGAGCAAATTATTCCGAAACCCCTTGACCCAAGACTTATTTATTATGTCGCCCCTGCTGTAGCAAAAGCAGCAATTGATTCTGGCGTTGCGCGTCAACCAATTACGGATTGGGAAGCTTATGAAGTTCAACTGAAGAATCGTTTGGGACTTGATAATAAATTGGTGAGAACTTTAACCGAAAAAGCACAAGCTAGCCCTAAAAGAGTGGTTTTTGCGGAGGCGGATCAGATTAAAATTCTAAAAGCAGCACAAACTTGTCATGAAGAAGGAATTGCTCAACCAATTTTACTTGGTAAAAGAAGTAAAATAGAGGCGTTAATCAAAGAATATGCGATTGAAATCCCAGATGTTCACATAATTGATCCTAAATCTGAAGAAGAGGATGAACGTCGTGTTTTATTTGGAAGGGCATTCTTCGAGAAGCGCAAAAGAAAAGGATTCACGGAGTTTGAGTCTGTTCAAATCATGCGAGAACGCAACCATTTTGGTGCAATGATGGTCGAGATGGGTGATGCCGATGCGATGATTACTGGTTTAACTAGAAGTTACAGAAGTAGTGTTCGTCCTGTATTACAAACTATAGGCTTAGAGAAGGACGTTCATACCTTAGCTGGACTTTACATACTAAATACCAAAAGAGGTTTATTGTTCTTAGCAGACACAACTATAAATCTTGACCCAACGGCAGAGCAAATAGCTGAAATAACTGCAAATGTTGCCAAAACCATCAGAAAGTTTAAAGTTACACCTCGAATTGCAATGTTGAGTTATGGTAATTTTGGGTCTTCAATCGGAAACGATGCTGAAAAGATGTCAAGGGCAACAAAAATTCTACATGAAAAGCATCCTAGTCTCGTTGTTGATGGAGAAATTCAAGCAAACTTTGCATTGAACAATGAACTCATGATGGAAAAGTTTTCGTTTTCACATTTGGCTAATAAGCAAGTTAACACTTTAATTTTTCCGAATCTGTCAGCTGGGAACATCGCTTATAAATTGATTCAGGAAATGGCCGAAGGGGACGCTATAGGACCGGTTTTAGTAGGTTTAAGGAAATCGGTTCATGTGCTTCAGCTTGGATCTTCTGTCCGTGAAATTATTAATATGGTAAAGGTAGCAGTTGTAGATGCTCAAAACAAATAAAGAATGATAGGCCAGTTAAATGGAAAGTTAATAGAGAAAAATCCTACAGAGCTACTTTTAGAGTGCGCCGGTGTAGGTTATGAGGTTAAAATCTCTCTAAATACTTTTTCGGCAATTGGCAATGATGAGGCTGTTCGTATTCATACCAGATTAATCGTTCGAGAAGATGCGCACATTCTTTATGGTTTTGCAACTAAGGAAGAAAGGGAAATGTTCAGCCACCTGATTTCAGTTTCGGGTATTGGACCTAATACAGCTATGATTATGCTATCATCTTTGGTTCCTGACGAGATTGCTCATGCCATTCAATCTGAAGATGTTAGAACAATACAAAGTATTAAAGGTATAGGCGCAAAAACGGCGCAAAGGGTAATTATTGATTTGAAAGATAAAGTGTTAAAAATGTCATTTTCTACTGAAAATATCTTCAGTCAAAACAATACCCAACGATTTGATGCGTTAACTGCACTTGTTTCGCTTGGTTTTGATAAAAAAGCTGCGGAAAAAGCACTTGATAAAATCTCAACAGGTAGCGAAACAGTCGAAAAATTAATTAAAGAAGCACTTAAAATACTTTGATGGCTTAATGCTAAAAAAGAAACATATAGGAAAATTACTACTGCTTATTTGTACTTTTTCAAGTACGTTCTGGACTATTTATGCCCAGGACACCCTCCCTTTTCCAATTCAAAACTATATTGATCCAACGCAAACACAAACCCAAAGTTTCGACCTTGGAGACCCTTCTTCTGTTACGCAAACCATAGTATACGATCCAATTACTGGGAGATATGTTTTTAAGGAAACATTTTCAAATGGTTTAAATTACAGAAACCCATCAATGATGACACTTGAAGAATACCTTGAGTATGAGCGTCAAAAAGCATTGAAAGATAATTGGAAGGATAAAATAGAAGAGCAAACACAAGCAGGCCAACCGATTGAATTTCCGATAAAAATTGGAAGTAAGGCCTTTGAGAACTTTTTTGGTTCAGATCAAATAACCATTCGACCACAAGGCGCTGTAGAATTATCATTTGGGGTGAATTCATCGCGCTATGATAACCCAATTCTTCCAATGAAGCAACGAAGAATAACACGGTTTGATTTCAACCAGCAAATACAACTCAATCTGGTAGGGTTGATAGGCACTAAGTTAAAAGTGTCAACGAGCTACAATACCCAAGCGACCTTTGATTTTGATAATGTCACCAAATTAGAGTATACTGGTGATGAAGATCAAATTTTACAAAAATTGGAACTTGGTAATGTTGCGCTTCAGTTACCAACAACATTAATTCAAGGTTCTCAAACGCTTTTTGGTGCAAAAACCAAATTAAAGTTCGGGAGGTCTACCATCGACTTGATAGCCGCTTCTTCAAAAGGTAAGCGCACCGAGATTAATGTTTCTGGTGGTGCTCAAGTCCAACAATTTGAGTTAAATGCAGATAATTATGAGGTTAATAGGCACTATTTCATCAATCTTTATCATAAAGACCACTACGATGAAGCCATGTCAACGGTCCCAATTGTAAATTCTACAATCAACATTACAAGAATCGAAGTTTGGCTTACAAACAGAACAAGCAGTATTGAAAACACGCGAAATATTATTGCATTTGCTGATTTAGGTGAGGCGAAAGCCGAGAACTGTCAAGGGCAACCAGGCGGTTTTGGCCCAAGTGAATTACCAGACAATGAAGCCAATAACTTATATAATTGGGCATCAAATCAACCACTAGTAAGAGGGTTTGCCAATTCTGTTCTTGCTTTAAGCACTCAAGTTACAGCTCCAGGACCTTTTCAACAAGCAATAGAGTATGAAAAGGTAGAAAATGCTCGTAAACTAACAGAACAAGAGTTTACTTACAACGCACAATTGGGATACATTTCATTGAATTTACCATTAAATAATGATGAGGTGCTTGCTGTGGCCTATGAGTATACGTATCGTGGAGACACCTATCAAGTTGGAGAATTTTCTACCGATGGTGTGGCTGGACAACAAGCATTGATTCTTAAACTTTTGAAACCAACCATTACAAATCCTAAAAATAAAGTTTGGGACTTGATGATGAAAAATGTTTATTCCATTGGTGCTTCACAGTTGGATCAAACAGGATTCAGAATAGATATTTTATATAACAATCCAGCAACCTCATTATTGGTACCATTCTTTCCTCAACAAGGTGTTGATGATAAGCAGATCGTAACATTAATTGAAATGGATAGGTTGAATCAAAACAATCAACCATTTTCAGATGGTGTTTTTGATTTTGTTCCAATAACTTATACAGGAAATAGAGCTGAAAATGGTGGAACCATTAACACTAAAAACGGAAGGATATATTTTTCTACAGTTGAACCATTTGGCAAGACTTTAAGAACGAAACTTGAAGCTGCTGCTGTACCTCCATTGATTATAGACCAAGTGGTTTTTACAGAATTATATGATTCCACAAAAACAGCTGCTCAGCAGATTCCGAGTAAAAACCGTTTCAGTTTTAAAGGACAATACCAGTCATCCGTTTCTTCTGATATTCCTTTAAATGCTATTAATGTTCCTGAAGGAGCAGTGGTGGTAACCGCAGGAGGAATAAAGCTTACAGAAGGTGTAGATTACACTGTAGATTACAATTTAGGTCGTGTAAAAATTCTTAATACGGGAATTCTTGAATCAAATGCCCCTATAAAAATTTCAATTGAGAGCAACTCAGTCTTTGGATTTCAAGCCCGTTCTCTTATGGGAATGCATTACAACTTTAAATTGAACGATCAATTCAATTTTGGAGCAACATGGATGCGTATGATGGAACGCCCAGTAACTCAAAAAGTAGATATTGGCAGTGAACCGTTCAAAAACAATGTTATTGGATTTGATTTTGCCTACAGAACCGACGTTCCCTTTTTAACAAAATTGGTTGATCTTTTACCTGTAATTTCTACTACTCAAAAATCAACTTTTTCCCTATCAGGAGAATTCGCTCATTTAATTCCTGGACAACCTCGAGCGATTAATAAAGATGGAACTTCATATATTGACGATTTCGAAGGTTCTCAAAGTACCATTGATTTAAGAACTATAACAGCCTGGAGGTTGTCATCAATTCCGCAAGGACAACCTGATTTATTTCCAGAAGCTGTATTCAAAGACCTCTCTGCAGGGTTTAAACGCGCTAAAACATGCTGGTATTTAATAGACCCTTTATTCTACCAAAGCAATTCGCTAACGCCTCAGCACATAAAAGACAATCCCGCAATGCTTTCTGACAGTAGAATGCGTCTTGTAAATCAAACAGATATTTTTCCTAATCTTCAGCAACAATATGGTTCGATTCCAAACATACCTATTTTAGAGCTGGCTTATTACCCGAATGAACGCGGTATGTATAATTATGATACTACGGCAACAGTCAATGCAGATGGAACCTTTACCAATCCAGAAAACCGCTGGGGAGGAATTATGAGGGGACTAACCACAAATGACTTTGAACAAACCAATATAGAATTTATCCAGTTTTGGGTCTTGGATCCATTTAACGAAGATGCTGAAAACGCCAACCCAAATTCTGCACATTCTGGTGGTGATTTATATTTCAATCTTGGAAACATTTCCGAGGATATTTTGCCAGATTCTCGGAAAAGTTTTGAGAATGGCCTTCCGCCGACAGGAGTGTCTGTAAATGATGATTTAGACACAACAGCTTGGGCAAGAATATCTACCCAGCAAGTTGTTGTAAATGCTTTTGATACTGACCCTCAATCAAGATTAAATCAAGACGTTGGTTTAGATGGTTGGTCAAATATTGATGAAAAAATAGCTTTCAATAATTATGTAAATTGGGTATTAAATAATCCTGTTTTAGATCCTGCTACCAAGTCAAGAATGATTAGTGACCCATCTACAGATGATTATAATTTTTATCGCGATGATAACTATGATGCAGATACGCTAAATATTTTACAGCGATACAAAAAATATAATGGTATGGAGGGCAATTCGCCCACTACTGAAATGTCAGATACAGCAAATGCAGATGGTTACCCTACGCAAGGCACCAATCTTCCAGATATTGAAGACATCAATCAGGATAACAACCTTGCCGAATCTGAAAGCTATTTCCAATACCGCGTTAGTTTAAGACCAAATGACATGCAGGTTGGTAAAAACTTTATTACCAATATTCAAACTTTTCAGAATGGAACAAAAACTGAAAAGTGGTACCAGTTTAAAATACCAATTCGTGATTACGAAAAGAAAATTAATGGGATTCAAGATTTTAGATCCATTCGTTTCATGAGGATGTTCATGAAAGACTTTGATGAAGAAGTGCTATTACGTTTTGCTAGACTTGAACTCATCAGAGGAGAATGGCGCCGTTATTTAGAGGATCTCACGGCTCCAGGGGAAAGTGTTCAAACTGATCCTAACCTTACAAGCTTCAACATAGGCGCCGTGAATGTTGAAGAGAATGATCAAAGAAGCCCAATTAAATACGAAATTCCTCCAGGAATCATTCGTGAAGTTGACCCTTCTCAAACTTTTCAAAGACAGTTGAACGAGCAATCCTTGGTTCTTGACGTATGTAATCTTCAAGATGGTGACGCAAGAGCAGCATATCGAAATGTTCAGTTTGATGTTCGAACTTATAAGAAACTCAAAATGTTCGTTCATGCTGAAGAAGTGCTTCAAACATTACCTTTGGATGATGAGGATTTAACGTTATTTGTGCGTTTGGGTACGGACTTTAATGATAACTATTACGAATATGAATTACCACTATATACAACAGACTGGGGAGCAACTATAGCTGAAGAAATTTGGCCTGAAGAAAATAATGTTGAAATAGTTTTTGATGATTTATTGAATTTAAAAAAGAAACGTAATGAATTAATTGCTTCCGGTAGTACTGATGTTTCCTATGTTGTTGAATACAGTGGAATTGATCCAGCAAATCCTAAAAGGATGCTTAAGGTTAAGGGAAGCCCGAATCTTCAAGGAATTAAAACATTAATGGTAGGTGTTAGAAATCCTGGTGTTAATCAAGACAATCCTTGGCCAGACAATGGTGATGCTGAATGCGCGATTATTTGGATTAATGAGTTGCGATTAACTGATTTTGTTAGTGAAGGTGGTTCCGCAGCAATTGCACAAATGCAGGTTCAGCTTGCTGATTTTGCAAACGTTTCGGCATCTGGAAATTATTCTGGAATTAACTGGGGAAGCGTTGAGAGCCGCGTACAAGAAAGACAGCGGAATGAAAAAATTGGTGTAGATATGAATGCCAATGTTCAACTTGGACAATTCTTCGGTAAAAGGGCAGCCGTTTCTCTACCATTCTTTTATGCATATTCCTTGGGATTAATCAATCCAGAATACGATCCTTTTAATCCTGATGTTCGATTAAGTGATTATGATATAGCAACACGAAGAGAAAGAGCTAAGCTTGGACAAGATTTCAATGAACGAAAATCTTATAACTTTACTAATGTTAGAAAGGAATTAAAAGCGGGAGCAACAGCACATTTCTGGAGGATTTCAAACTGGTCTGCAAATTACGCGTATGCAGAAAACTTAAGGCGTGATTTTAACACAAAATCAGATTTAACTAAAACATGGACAGCAGGACTGAATTACAATTATTCATTTACTGCAAAGGCGTTTGAACCCTTTAAAAACAAAGAGTTTTTGAAAAAATCTAAATGGTTTACATTAATTAAAGATTTTAATCTGTATTTAACGCCGAAGAACATTTCTTTTACGAATGATATTCTCAGAACGTATAACGAAAGACAAGTAAGAAATAACATGGTTCCGGATTATGAATTCCAACCGGTTTATATTAAGCGATTCACTTGGAATAGAACTTACAGCTTAGGGTACGACCTTACCAAAAACTTAAAGCTTACGTTTAATGCTACCAATCAAGCCTTATTCACCGAGGGGGATGGCCGTGTTGATCGCAAGTTAGATCCTGAAGGATTTCAACAATTCAGAGACACTGTCATTGATCAATTATCAACCTTTGGCACGACAACAGATTATTCGCACACTTATGCGGTTAACTACACGCTGCCTTTAGATAAGATACCAGCAACAGACTGGATGACAGCTAATTTTAAATATGGTGGCACATACAATTGGCAACGTGCACCGTTGAATCAATCCGAATTTGGAAATACCATTCAAAACAATCGAACAGTTAATGTTACAGCACAATTAAACTTTACCAATCTATACAATAAATTACCGTATTTCAAAAAGGTCCTTGGTGATGGCAAGGGAGGTCGTGGTGCCGTTGCAGCAAAAGAAGTTGGGGTGCGTAATACAGGTGAGAAAAATGAAAACAATACGGCAACAACCACTGAAGAAGAAAAAGAAGTTCTTGAGTCAGAAATGACTAAAAAGGAGCGTAGAAAAGCAAAACGTAAAAAACGCAAAGAAGAACGTCAAAAAAAGGCAGAAGAAAAGCGTGGAGGCAAGGTACACCCGGTGGCAGGGTTCTTAGCAAGAGCAGTGATGACTGTGAGAAATGTTTCAGGAACTTATGCATTGAACGATGGAACCATGTTACCAGGTTACAATCAAGAAACTCGAATTCTAGGCTTCAATGGTGGTTTCCAAGCGCCTTTAGCAGGATTTGTTTTTGGTCAACAGCAATACGATATCTTTGGTCGTCAAACGGATTATAATATTGCTACTACAGCCGCAGGTCAAGGTTGGTTGGTGAAAAATGAGAATTTGAACAAGCAGTTCACCATGACGCACTCCAAGAATTTGAATTTAAGAGCCTCGTTAGAGCCTTTGAAAGATGTAACGATAGAACTTACTTTAAACCGAACATTTGGAAACAATTCAAGTGAATTTTACAGATGGAACGATTCTACTCAAGTTTTTGAAGGTCAAAGCCGCGTTCAAACCGGAACATTGACCTATTCTAATGTCTCCTTAAGTTCCGCATTTGCATTATTGGGCAATGAATACCAATCCTCAGTGTTTGATCAATTGTTAGAAAACAGAAGGGATGTTTCGCAATTATTAGGGTTGGCTAATAATAATTCCACTTCGCTGACTTCTGGTTATTATACTGGTTATAGCGGTTCACAACAAGAGGTTGTTACTGGTGCGTTTTTAACTTCATATACGAACAGGGGAATTAATGAAAAGAACATCAATCCGGTTAAAAATATGCCTTTACCAAATTGGTCAGTGAACTATAATGGTTTAACCAAGTTTAATTTCGCTAAAAAACTTTTCAAGAATTTCGTAATTAAGCACGCTTACAGCAGCTCTATAAGCGTTACGGGCTTGCAAACGAACCTCAATGCAATATTTGATAATAATGGTGATGCAAGCGCATTTGACATCAATAATAATTTTATTGCTGACAGACAAATGCAAAATATTACAATTACTGAGAAATTTGGACCATTACTTGGATTTGATGCGACTTGGAATATTAAAGGTCAAGGTTTGATTACCAAGTTTGAATTCAAAAAAGATCGATCAGCGACACTCTCCTTAAATAACAATCAGGTTACGGAGGTTAACGGAAAAGAATGGGTAATAGGTTCTGGTTATAAGTTCTCTAAAGTGAAGTTGCCAATTGAAAAAATTCCAGCAAGCGATATTAATTTGCGGGTAGATATAACTTTTAGAGACAATATTACGGTCATCCGAAAAATTATTGAAAACACCAATCAAGCAACAGCTGGTCAGCGTGTGGTTTCCATAAAAACTTCCGCTGATTACAATGTCTCTCAAAATCTTACAGTTCAGTTTTATTACGATCAGGTAATAAATACCCCAAAAATTGCCACTGCGTTCCCTACTGGAAACATGAGCTGTGGTCTAAGGTTAAGGTTTAACTTAGCTGGAGTGCAATAATGTTAATACGCGAAGCAAAAAGAGGTGATGAACATGCAATCATGTCTTTAATTCATGCACTTGCTGAATATGAAAAGGCACCTCTTGAAGTCGTAAACACACCTGAAGATTTAGCTATACATTTATTTGATGAAAGAATATGTGATGCATTGGTTGTTGAAACGTCATCTCAGCTCATAGTTGGATTTGCCCTTTATTATACAAACTATTCAACTTGGAAAGGAAAATGTTTGTATTTAGAGGATTTTTACATTCAACCTGAATTTCGATTGAAAGGAATTGGCTCTGAGCTTTTTGACCGAGTTGTTGAAGTCGCAAAAGAAAGAAAAGTTAAAAGAATGGATTGGCAAGTCCTGGAATGGAACCAACCTGCGTTAGAATTTTATAAAAAGAAAAAGGCAACGCTAGACCCTGAGTGGATTAATGGTCGCTTGTTTTTTTAAACCATCCTTGAATCTATTTGTTCCAATAATAAAGTTGTTATGAAAACAGTTGTTGTTGCCGGTGGCACTGGTTTGATAGGTAAACGTTTGGTAAACCTGCTTCGTGATTCTGGATATAAAGTAAATGTTTTATCAAGAAGACCCCAACATGATGGCGAGTTTCATTGGAATCCACGTGAAGGCCAAATAGATGAAAGTGCAATAGCTGAAGCTTCAGTTTTTATAAATTTGAGCGGTGCAGGAATTGCAGATGAAAAATGGACCCACAACCGTAAGCTTTATTTACAACAATCGCGTGTAGGAACAAATGTTTTCCTCTATGGAATACGAGAAAGAATGCCAAAACTTGAACAATTTATTTGTGCATCAGGAATTAATGCTTATGGTTTTAAAGACCCATCCAAAATTTACCAAGAAAGCGATCCTTATGGTGGGGATTTCGTTTCTCAACTTGTTAAAGTTTGGGAATTAAGCGCTGAACAATTTAAGTCTGACGTTAAGGTAGCAACAGTTAGAACAGCTGTTGTATTAGATGGAAATGGCGGTGCGTTGCAAAAAATGGCGCCTATTGTAAAGAAAGGGATAGGTTCAGCTTTGGGTTCAGGCGAACAAATGATGCCTTGGATTCATGCAGAGGATTTGGTAAAAATGTATCTTCATATTATAGATAAACAATTGGAGGGGGCTTTTAACGCAGTTGCTGATTCAGCTTCCAATCAGGATTTTATGAAATGTATAGCCAAAGTGCTGCGTAAACCTTTTTGGTTTCCAAAAGTTCCAGGATTTGTCATGCGAATGATGTACGGAGAAATGTCCATCATTTTATTAAATGGGTTAAAAGCCAGTAATGACAAAATAATCAAAACGGGTTTTCATTTTAAATATACCCATTTAGAAGAAGCGTTAAAAGAAACGCTTCTGGATTAAATTACAATTCGAATTTAATTCCTTGCGCGAGCGGTAAGCTATCAGAGTAATTAATTGTATTTGTTTGCCGTCTCATATAAATTTTCCAGGAATCTGAACCAGATTCTCTACCTCCACCAGTTTCTTTTTCTCCACCAAACGCACCACCAATTTCTGCACCGGATGTACCAATATTAACGTTTGCGATTCCACAATCAGACCCAGCGTGTGATAGGAACGCTTCTGCTTCTTTAAGATTGTTTGTCATTACAGCAGATGAAAGACCCTGAGGAACGTTGTTTTGGATACGTATCGCGTCATCGATACCACCAGAATATTTCATTAAATATAATATTGGTGCAAATGTTTCATGCTGAACAATAGCGAAATGATTTTCAGCTTCAATAATGCATGGCTTTACATAGCAACCTGACTCATATCCTTCACCACTCAAAACACCGCCTTCAACAATACAATTACCACCTTCTTTTTGAGCGTTTTCAATGGCGCTCAAGTAATTGTTGACTGCATCTATATCAATCAATGGTCCAACGTGGTTGTTTTGATCTAAAGGATTCCCGATTTTCAATTGATCATAGGCTTTAACCAAGGCCTCTTTAACCTTATCATAAATGGAATCGTGGATGATCAATCTTCTTGTTGAAGTACAGCGTTGTCCAGCTGTTCCAACTGCACCGAATACAGCACCTGGAACCACCATTTTTAAATCAGCTGTAGGTGTAATGATGATGGCATTGTTTCCACCCAATTCCAAAAGCGAACGACCTAATCGGGCACCAACAGCAGCACCAACAGATTTGCCCATTCGGGTAGAACCAGTAGCAGAGACCAAAGGAACTCGCGTATCTTCAGCCATTAATTTTCCAATTTCAGGACCGCCAATTACCAATCCAGAGACGCCTTCAGGAACACCATTAGCTTCAAAAACTTCTTTTGTAATTTGTTGACATGCTATGGCAGTAATTGGTGTCTTTTCTGATGGTTTCCAAACGCAAACATCACCACAAACCCAAGCCAAAGCTGTATTCCAATTCCAAACCGCTACTGGAAAATTGAAAGCGGATATAATTCCTACAATTCCAAGTGGATGGTATTGCTCGTACATGCGATGTCCAGGACGTTCTGAATGCATCGTGAGGCCATACAATTGTCGTGAAAGACCGACAGCAAAATCACAAATATCAATCATCTCTTGCACTTCACCCAATCCTTCTTGAAGTGATTTCCCCATTTCGTATGAAACCAATTTTCCGAGAGGTTCTTTATAATATCTTATTCGTTCTGCCAATTGACGAATGACTTCACCTCTTTTTGGAGCCGGAATTATCCTCCATTCCTTGAATGCTTCTTGAGCTTTAAGGATTACCGCCTCATAATCAACTTCCGTAGCTGCGTTTACAGATGCTATAACTTTCCCATCAACAGGAGAAATAGAATCAATTTTTGAACCTCGAGTTTTAAACCATTTTCCACCTGTAGAGGCACCGTTATTTACTTCCTCAATTCCTAATTGTTTTAAAATAGATTGTATTTCTAGATCTGCTGACATAATTTTTCGTGTTAAAGAGTTACAAAGTTAAATGAAATTATTCGAGTGGTTTTCGAAAATAAATAATGAGATGGAAAGTTTTTTAACAATTCATATTATCCCAGAAAACACTTATTTTTCCAGATGTTTTTCCGGATTCAAGTTGTCTATGTGCTTCATCTATGGCTGTATGTGGAAACTGCTGTCCTTCTATGATAGTTATTTTGTCCTCTTTATATAAATCTACCATTGCGGCCATAGATTCCTTTAATATTTCTGGATGTGATTCTGCAATTCGCAACATATTAACTCCAAAAACGCCTTTTGATTGCATCATGAGCCCAATGGGAGGCGCCAAGCCCATCTTTTTTACAAAATTCAGTTTTGAAAAAAATCCCCACTTTCCTTTTGCCAACTCTGACGCACCAAATAACACCAATTTCCCACCTGGGCCAATTAATGATAAGTCTTTTTTATAGGTGCTTCCTGCTGCCGGGTTAAAACTTATATCTAATTTTTGTCCTTTTAGTTTATTTTGGATTACAAAAGCATAATCTTCATTTTTGTAGTTGACCACTTCATCTGCCCCCAAACTTAATACAATGCCTCTTTTGGCCCCGTCTCCAATTTTCGCAAAAATAAAAACCCCTTTGCGTTTTAAAAGTTGAATTAATAGATTTCCAACCCCACCCGCCGCTGCATGTACCAGCGCTTTTTCACCTGCTCTTATATTAAACAAATACTCAGCCATGTAATATGCAGTACTGCCTTGGGTTCCTAGAGGAAGGGCATATTTTGTGGAAATTTCTCCAATCTCAACAAAAGCATTATTTTCAAGAATCACATGTTGAGCATAGCCTCCAAAACGACAAAAACCCAGCACCCTTTTGTTAATTAAATCTTTATTTTGTTCAGAACCGATTTGAATAACGTTACCGACCACCTCATAGCCTAAAATGCAAGGTAAAGGAGGTGCTTCTCGATACAAACCATTGCGAGCCATAACGTCAGCAAAATTCAATCCGAAGGCTTCAACTTCAATTAATATTTGGCTATTGTTGAGTTTGGGCAATTCTATATTACGTAACTCAAAAGCCCTGTCTGGGGCTCCAAATTTTGTCAGATAAAAAGCTTTTGATTTCATACTACTGCATCAATCCTTCAATGATAATAACAATTTCTCCTTTTGCAGGCTTTTGTGTGTAATAAGTATGCAGTTCTGAAGCAGTCCCTCGTTGATGTTCCTCGTAAAACTTGCTGATCTCCCTAGAAACACATATTTTACGTTCATCACCAAAAAATTCTTTGATTTGTTCCAAACATTTTAATAATCGATGAGGTGATTCATAAAGGATTATAGTTCTTTCTTCGTGTGCTAAAAGTTTTAGCCTTGTTTGCCTTCCTTTTTTGTGTGGCAAAAAGCCTTCAAAAACAAATTTATCACAAGGAAAACCGCTCACAACAAGCGCGGGAACAAAAGCCGTTGGACCAGGCAAACATTCCAGTTCTATATTTTCAATAACACAAGCTCTTGCAAGAAGAAATCCTGGATCTGAAATACCCGGTGTTCCAGCATCAGAAACCAAAACTGTCAAGTTGTTTGCTCGGATTTTTTGAATTGAAGATTCTAAACTTTTGTGCTCATTGTGTGCGTGAAAAGCGAGAATTGGTTTTGATATTTCAAAATGGGTTAATAACCGCCTTGTTACGCGAGTATCTTCTGCAAGAATCAAATCACAAGCTTTTAGTACATTGAGTGACCTGATGGTGATGTCCTCTAAATTTCCAATCGGCGTTGGCACAAAACAAAGTTTTCCCATAGTTATTATTGCAATTTGTACACTTTTATGCGTTCAAGTAGTAAGTTAAAATTACCAAAAGAGACGTTTAAAATTCCAAAATAAAGCCAAATTACTTTTTAATTAATTTAAATCGGGTCTAAATTATTTTTTTTGACATTTCTATGACACAACCCAAAGTTGTAAGTCCCAATTTTGCATAAGAATGGTTAGGGAAAGGTCGTTTTATATTGTTGCGTTTACACACAGAAACATGTCTGTTTCAGATATTGGGCTGTTACATATTGATCCAACGGATCAAAAAGAACGTCTTTCGAATGTCCAAAACACTTTAGCAATAGACGAGATGATGTACTTAACCACCTGCAATAGGGTTGAGTTTTCTCTTGTTTGTTCAGATGAGGTTAATTCATTTTTCTTGACCAATTTTTGTAAACTTCTTTTTCCAAATTTTGATGACGATCAAGTTGCCAGGTTTGCTGAACAAAGTGAAATTTATAAAGATCAAGAAGCGGTTTCGCATATTCTCGCTGTAGCCTCTTCAATCGATTCGATGGTTGTGGGAGAGCGGGAGATAATTACACAAGTTAGGTCAGCATATGAAGTTTCGAAAAAAAATGGTCTAACTGGAGATTATATTCGTTTGGTTATGCGTCATACAATAGAAACTGCCAAACGGGTTTATACTGAAACGAGCATTGCTACCAAACCGGTATCGGTTGTAGCGTTAGCTTATCATAAATTACGAGACATGAACATTTCCTTGGATGCAAGGATTTTGATTATTGGCGCTGGTATTACCAACACGAACATGGGTCGTTTTTTGAAGAAACATGGATTCAAAAATTTCGCTGTATTCAATAGAACACTTTCAAAAGCTGAACAATTGGCTACTGATTTGAATGGAAAAGCATTTCCTTTAGAAGCAATTAGTGAATTCAATGAAGGATTTGACATCATCATTGCATGTACTGGATCCGACACACATATTATTACACCTGAGATTTATGAGCATCTTTTGGCTGGAGACTCGACCAGAAAAGTGGTTATAGATATTGCTCTACCACAAGATTTGGATCCAAAAATTCTTGACAAACATCCAGTAACGCACATTTCAGTCGAAGTACTTCAGAAGGTGTCAAATGAGAACCTAAAGAGTAGGTCCCGCGAAATTCAACATGTAGAAGAAATTTTATCTGAGGCACTTTATGATTTTGAACAAATTGAAAAAATTAGAGCGGTTGAATTAGCAATGAGAACCGTTCCTGAGAAAGTAAAGGAAATCAAATCAACGGCCTTGAATGTGGTTTTTAAAAATGACGTTCAAAAACTGGACGCTGAATCTAAAGAGGTTTTGGATAAAATAATCGGTTATATGGAAAAGAAGTACATGAGTGTACCGATGTTGATGGCAAAAGAAATACTATTAAAAAATCAGTAAGTTATGCTAATTCGTATCGGATCAAGGGGCAGCGATTTGGCACTATGGCAAGCAAATCATATTAAAAATCAACTTGAAAATTTAGGGGCTTCTGTTACCATTATCATAATAAAAACAAAAGGTGACGCCATTCAAAATTTAAGTTTTGACAAAATAGAGGGCAAAGGGTTTTTCACGAAAGAAATAGAAGAAGCCTTGCTGAATAATGAAATTGATTTGGCCGTTCATTCACATAAGGATTTGGAAACCACCCAACCGGAAGGCCTGCATATTGCTTGCGTTTCAGAAAGGGAGGATCCAGCGGATTTGTTACTTATAAATCCAAATGCGGTTGATGAAAAACAAGTTTTCAGTTTAAAAAAAGATGCAGTTGTAGGGACTTCTTCAGCTAGGAGAAAGTCGCAATTGGTTTCATTATGTGAAGAAATAGAAATTAAGGATATTCGAGGAAATGTGCCAACGCGTATTCAAAAACTTTCAGAAGGACAATTTGATGCAATATTACTTGCAAAAGCAGGTGTTGACAGACTTCAAATCAACCTTAATCAATTTAAAACCATACGATTGGACCCCATTTCTTTTGTCCCGGCCCCTGCTCAGGGTGTTTTGGCACTACAAATTCGGAAAACTGACACCGATTTAAACACATTTCTTCAAGCAATTAACCACCCGGATGTGCAATCTAAAATTGCTATTGAGAGAAAAGTTTTGCAATTGATGAAAGGAGGATGTCAATTACCCTTGGGCGTTTATTGCGATGATGATTATAAAATACATGTTGCTTTTGCAAAAAAATGGGAGGAAGGTACAATTTACAACACTTATGAAAGTGAAGATTTGGAGCACATTGCTGAAACCATCGTTCATGATTTAAATTCTGAAAATGCTAATGAATGGTGAAACAGCTATTTATTTCAAAAAACGTTGACGAATTAAGTGAATTGCCCGCGTTTTGCCAAGAAAATAATATTAAACTGATTGCGTCATCCCTTATTTATTTTGAACCTGTACCTTTTGTTTTGAATTCAGAATTTGAGGTTGTTTTCTTCAGTAGTATTCGTGCTGCACATTTTTTTCTAGAAAACGCCAACGTTCCCAAGGGTGTAGAAATAGCATGTATTGGAATGACAACTGCTCAAAAACTAACAGAAAAAGGTTTAAAAATTAACTTTTTTGGTAATAAAAGTGGATTACCCGATGAGGTTGCGCTGGAATTTACCGAATGGTTAGCAGAAAGAAAGGTTCTAATTCCTTGCTCGATTCAATCTAAAAGAACAATCAGTAGCCATGTTCCAGTCAATCAATTGATTGAAATAGAAGTATATCAAACCTTATCACATTGTGAATCAATACCACCTTCTGATTATTACATTTTTACAAGTCCCTCAAATCTTGTTTCCTTTTTATCTTGTAATCTCAAGCCTAAAGGTGAAATTATAGCTTGGGGTACCACAACGAAAAAAGCTCTATTGGAAGAGGGATTAAACGCATTATATACGCTGAAAAATTCAAATGAAAAGGAGTTAATTCAGCTTATTCAAAGCAATTTTTAATTTTTATAAAATCAATATTGTTCCAAAGATTTATTAAGAGCTTCGAACAATAAGTATCCTTGCTTTCCAATTTCTTTTCAAAACCTGTAATCCTTAAATATACATTCGTTTATACCTTTTAAATAGATTTTAGAACAATTTTAATATTTGTTGAAAGAAGGAATTTTTGAATTCACCATGCAAAACATGCCCTGAATTACGTACAACTACTTAATATGATTAGGTGAAAGCTTCCAAATTGCAGGTC
>CAZOAH010000006.1:137918-193985 GCA_964577845.1 uncultured Akkermansia sp. | reverse complement strand
ACTAACAGCAACAAACACCTCAACGAATGTATCATGTAATGGCGGCAACAATGGTTCAGCAGTTATTACCGCTACAGGGGGCACATCAGGTTATAACGTTAGCTGGACGGGAACCACATCAGGAGATCCATCCGGAACAGAGATTTTATCAAGTGGTGGCACGTATGACATTACAGGTCTTATAGCAGGTACCTATAACATCACGGTAACGGATGCTAATGGCTGTACAGCAACGACAACAGTAACGATAACCGAACCTACACTACTAGATTTATCAGTTGCATCATTTACTAATGAATCATGCAGCAACTTGGACAATGGAAATATTACATTATCTGCTAATGGAGGTACATCTTCAGTGGGATCTCCTTATTTATATACAATAACTTCACCTGTTGTAATTGGACCACAGACTGCTTCAACATTTAATGGCCTGACAGGTTCAGTAGGAGGAACAACTTATTCAATTCAAGTCACAGATGCAAATGGTTGTACGGATAATATTACTCAGATAATTACAGAACCAACAGCTCTTGATGTTGTTGTCAGTAGTTTCACAAACGAGACTTGTAGCTATTCGAATAATGCAACTATCAATGTAAGTGCTAGTGGTAGTTTCCCAGGTTATAACTATCAAATAATTGCTCCGATAATTTCAGTAAGCAATAATACAGGAGCTTTTACTGGTTTAACAGGAAGTGTTGGAACAGGAACTTCATATACAATTGAGATAACTGATAACAATGGATGTACCAATCAAATTACGCAGGCCGTAACCGAACCAAATATTCTCGATATTTCTGTAAGTACATTTAATAATGAAACATGTAGTTATTCCGATGATGGTTCAATCACTGTAAGCGCTTCGGGTGGAACGCCGGGATCTGGATATATTTATCAAGTTATGTTACCAACATTGTTACCAAGTAATACCACAGGAGTCTTTTCTGGGTTAACAGGATCAGCAGGAATAGGAACAAGCTATACCATTCAGGTTACCGATGCTAATGGATGTATAGATCAGCTTACACAGCAAATTACCCAACCACCAATACTTGATATATCGATTATTTCAGCTATCAATGAGACTTGTAGTTATTCCAATAACGGAACAATAGTTGTTGCTGCAGTTGGAGGAACAACCACGGCTGCGGGGCCATATAATTATACGATTACTGCACCAGTTGTTATTGGTGCACAGACATCCCCAACATTTAATAATTTAAGCGGATCAACAGCAGGAACGGCATACAATATTCAAGTGACCGACGCTAATGGTTGTACGGATAATATTAATCAAATTATTACAGAGCCGGCATTATTGACTTCATCTATAAATGTTACAACAAATTACTTTGGTCAAGATGTGAGCTGTGAAGGAGAAACGGATGGAGCTGCAATTGTAAATGCTTTGGGTGGAACACCAGGATACACCTATGAATGGAATACATCCCCAATTCAAACAACCCAACAAGCAAATAATTTGGGAACAGGAACATATAGTGTTACAGTAACTGATGCAAACAATTGTGAATCAGTAAGTTTAGTGACATTGACGGCTAATCCTCTTCCTCAGATAATTTTACCTCCTGCCTTTGGAGATTGTGAATACAATAGCGTAACCATTCAATCACCTGTGGAACCCGGCGGAAGCTGTATTTGGGAGTTTTCGGATGGTCAAGTATTCAATGATTTTGGACCGTTGGATATAAATTTTGCAACACAAGGTTGTTATGATTTGACTTATACTCTAACTAATACATTTGGTTGTACCAGTGTAGAGAACTTTGACGATTATATCTGCATGGAACCAGCTCCAATAGCTGCGTTCACAGCAAGCCCTAATGAAGTGAGTACAACAGACAATTTGGTGAATTTCAATAATTTAAGTGAAGGTGCGAACAGCTATGTTTGGGACTTTGGTGATAGCTCGCCATACTCATACGAAGAAGAACCTAGCCATGAATTTATAGCAAGTGACGATTTTAATGAATTGTATTTTCAAGTGATTCTTTACGCATATTCTGAAAACAATTGTGTTGATACTGCCACTGCGTATATTAACTACGATCCGTCAATAATATATTATGTTCCGAATGCTTTTACTCCTGATGGGGATGACGATAATAATTATTTTAAACCTGTTTTTGGGTCTGGATATACATACGATAAATATTCATTCATGATTTTCGATAGATGGGGTGAGTTAATATTTGAAACTAATGATATTGGTGGCGCTTGGGATGGTACTTATAAAGGTAAAAAGTGTCAAGATGGTGTTTACATATGGAAATTAGTGATTCAAAGATCAAATAATGCAGAAAAGTTCATGGATGTTGGCCATGTGACACTTATCAGATAATAAAACTTAGTGAAACAGGTTTAAGGTTACGAATATTCCGGTCATATAATTTAGGTGGAAAGGAAATTTAGTTCTTTTATCTATCGTATATTTGCAAACAACTTTTTTAATATGGCAGAACACGAGCGCATTTCAACAGCTAAAGCACCGAAACCCGTTGGTCTTTATCCACATGCACGTAAGGTTGGTAATTTATTGTTTCTTTCTGGTGTCGGACCAAGAGTAGCCGGTTCTGATGCAACGGATTCAGCTGTTCCTGGTTTGCAATTGGATAAGAATGGAAATTTTATTTCCTTCGATTTTGAAGCCCAATGTCGAAGTGTTTTTGAAAATGTACGTATTATTCTGGAAGAATCTGGATCATCATGGGAAAATTTGGTTGATGTGACCGTATTTTTAGTCAATATGAAGCGTGATTTTCATGCCTACAATAGAATTTACGCAGAATACTTCAAGGATAACTTACCATGTAGAACAACTGTTGAAATAAACTCTTTACCTACACCAATAGCTATAGAATTAAAATGTATCGCAACAATAGATAATTAAAATATGATAACGTTTATTATTCGCTGTTTACTTGCAGCTTCTTCTCTCTTCTTTACCCTTTATTTGATGTTTTTCTCAGATTATTGGGGATGGGGAATAGTAATGGTATTCCCAACAGCTTTAATCATACTAACATTTTTCATCAATGAAAACATGATTTTAGCACTTTATCACATGCGCACCCAGAATACCGATAAAGCAAAGAAATACATCAACAAGATTACCCATCCACATTTGATGACTAAAAAACAACATGCCAACATTTTGTTTCTTCAAGCCGCTTTGAATCAACAAGATTTCGGATTGAATAAAAGTGAGCAACTTATTCGTAAAGCACTTTTAATAGGACTTAAAATGGCAGAATACCGATCGGCTGCATACATGCAATTGGCTGGAATTTGTATCCAAACTGGACGAAGATCTGAAGCTGAAAAACTTTTAGCAGAAGCTAAAAAGATGGCATCTAATCCGATGATTAAAGAACAAATCATCATGATGCAAAATCAGATGAAAATGGCACCTTCGAAAAACCAAATGCGCATGGCGCAAATGATGGGCGGACGCAAACCAAAAATGAGATAAGCCCTTACCTTTTGAAAACACGAACATTTTCTGAATCGTGGGATCAGTATGAACTCATTGATGCCGGTGGCGGCAAAAAATTGGAACGCTGGGGAAATGTAATTACCATTCGACCTGAAGTTCAGGCCTATTTTAAATCTGAGTTACCTTTTAATGAATGGAACAAAATGGCCCACTGGGAATTTATTTCTTCATCAGGTCAATCCGGCAAATGGAAATGTTTGAAAAAAGGAAGTCCTTCCGAATGGAAAGTCTCATATAAACGCATGCAATTTCAACTGCAAATTACGCAATTCAAACATTTGGGTTTATTTCCTGAACAGCGAACCAATTGGGATTATATAGATGAAAATATAAATGCCGATGCCAAATTTCTCAATCTTTTTGCATATACTGGTGCAGCAAGTTGTATTGCGAGAAACAGAGGTGCAGAAACCTTTCACGTTGATTCTGTCAAACAGTTAATCTCGTGGGCAAAAACCAATATGGAACTTAGTCGATTGCTAAATATTAAATGGGTACTTGAAGACGCCTTAAAATTTGCTGAACGCGAAAAAAAAAGAGCTCATCAATACCAAGGTATTATTATGGATCCCCCTGCCTGGGGTCTTGGTGCGAAAGGTGAAAAATGGAAATTGGAGGATAAAATCGATCAACTTCTTGCAGTTGCACGAGACTTAATGGCTGAAAATGCTTTTTTGATTGTCAATACCTACTCTCCAACCTTCACAATTGAAATGCTCGCAGAATTGACTGAACTCTACTTTGATGGATTACAATCAGAATGCAGTGAATTGTGGATGAAAACCACTACAGGTAAAGAACTGTACTATGGAAACTTACTTCGGGTAAAAAAATAAAAGCCACCCTGTGGGTAGCTTTTAAATTTCCATTTTTAACACTACCGGCCTTCAGAACTATCTTCGCAAGCCTCAGCAGCATCCTCAATTTTATCCATCATCTCCTTATCATCCTTGTACTTCTTTTCCATTTCTTCTTCAAATGCCTTTCTGGCCGCTTTTGCCGCACTCTTTTCTTCCGGTGTAGAAGCAGTATGAACTTTACCGTTTAATTCGCACCATTGCGCACCAATACTTTCAGGAGTTTCACTACATGCAGCCAAAAAAGCCAGAGTGTTAACAATTAAAAACATTTTTTTCATAGCAGTAAATTTTGATTTAAATATAATCCTTTTCTCTCACTTCTAAAAAAACACACACCAAATTCGTTGTTTTTTACATCTTTTTAAAAGACTTAGGTCTGTTAAATAAGACAGTTACACAAAGTTTCGAATTACAAACCTAGCAATACCGCATGTGGATCTTTCGAACCAAATATCATGCGCTCAGGATGCTCCAACATTTCTTTAACTTTAACTAAAAATCCTACAGATTCTTTTCCGTCGATAATGCGGTGATCGTATGAAAGTGCAAGGTACATCATTGGTCGAATCTCTACTTTACCATCAATTGCAACTGGTCGCTCAACGATATTGTGCATCCCTAAAATAGCTGACTGTGGGGGATTAATAATTGGTGTCGACATCATCGATCCAAAAACACCACCATTAGTAATGGTAAAGGTGCCTCCCGTCATATCATCAGGAGTAATTTTTCCATCCCGAGCTTTAACAGCCAAACGCTTGATTTCTTTCTCTATTTCCGCCAAGGACATTTGTTCAGCATTCCGAACGACCGGAACCATCAATCCTTTTGGAGAAGATACAGCTACACCGATGTCTGCATAATCGTGAAATACCATTTCATTTCCATCTATCTGTGCGTTTACTGCAGGAAACAAATGCAAAGCCTCAGTAACTGCTTTTGTAAAAAAGGACATGAACCCAAGATTCACATCGTGATGTTTTACAAAGGCATCCTTATACTTTGATCGAATATCCATTATCGGCTTCATGTCGACTTCGTTGAACGTGGTTAACATCGCTGTTTCGTTCTTAACGGAGACCAATCGTTCTGCAATTTTACGACGCAACATAGACATTTTCTCACGGTTTTGATTGCGCGTCCCACCCCAACCTTGAGCAGCATCTGTGGAAAACCCAGAAGACATCGCAGCTAAAACATCTTGTTTCGTAATGCGTCCGTCTTTACCCGTTCCATTTATTTTATTAGCAGGAATTCCGTTCTCTGCCATTATTTTTGCGGCAGCCACAGATGGTGTACCTTCTGCATAGGAAGCTTCTTTCTTAATTGGGTCTGGACTTGGAACAGATGAAGGAACGGTTGCAGTAACGACCTCCTTCACTGGTGCAGCCTCAACTTTCGGAGCTGATCCTTCAGGACGAGCTGCAGAAGTATCGATCAAGCAAACTACCTGTCCCACTTTAACCACATCACCTTCAGCAGCCTTAAGTGTTATTATTCCACTTTCTTCAGCAGGCAATTCTAATGTTGCTTTATCGCTATCTACTTCAGCTATTGTTTGATCTTTTTCAACGTAATCTCCATCGGAAACCAACCATTGTGCAATTTCTACCTCCGAGATGGATTCTCCCGGACTCGGAACCTTCATTTCTAGTACTGACATGCGCGTCTATTTAAATTCTTTTCGTTCTATACTTTCACTTTTGCGTATGCAAACAAATCGGCATACAACTGTTTCAATCTTTTTTCATGTAACTTTTTAGAGCCTTCAGCTGCCGCAGCTGTTGCATTTCGGCAAATACCAACAAACGGAATTTCACGCATCGACATTGCAATATAAGTCCATGCTCCCATATTGGCTGGTTCTTCTTGAGCCCATAAAATATTTTTAGCGTTTTTATATTTTTTTAAAACAGCATCAATCTGATTTTTCGGCAAAGGATACAATTGTTCAATGCGAACAAAAGCCATATTGTCAGCTCCCATTTCCATTGCCTTCTCCTTCATTTCGTAATAGAACTTGCCGGAACAAAATACAACAGTGTCGACATTTGAAGCTTTTGCATTTGGATCGTCTATAACTTCTTGAAAGGATCCTTTAGACATTTCATCTAAAGAGGATACTGCTGCTGGATAACGTAAAAGCATTTTTGGGGAAAACACCACCAATGGCTTACGGAAATCACGCTTTACTTGCCTTCTCAATAAGTGAAAATGGTTTGCAGGAGTAGACGTATTTACAACTTGCATATTAGTATCTGCGCATTGTTGAAGAAAACGTTCCATTCTTCCACTGGAATGTTCAGCACCTTGACCTTCATATCCATGTGGCAATAACATCACCAATCCGCTTTGTGTTGCCCATTTATCCTCACCGGCAGAAATGAACTGATCTACCATTATTTGCGCACCATTAAAAAAGTCTCCAAACTGAGCTTCCCAAATGGTTAAACCTTTCGGAGTTGCTAATGAATATCCATATTCAAAACCAAGAACTCCGTATTCAGAAAGTAAGGAATTATATACTGTAAATGGTGCTTGTTTATCTGAGAGCTTATTCAATGTAACAATTTCCTCCTCAGTATCTTCTGTTTTTACCACAGCATGTCGGTGAGAAAATGTTCCGCGTTCTACATCTTGACCTGATATTCGAACCGGATGCCCTTCATTCAATAACGTAGCATAAGCCAACATTTCAGCCGAACCCCAGTCCAATTGATCGTTTTTTATGGCATTCAGTCGGTCTTCAACAATTTTAGCAATTTTCCTGAAGTACTTTTTACCTTCTGGTAGTGTCGCTAACTTTGTTCCCAGTTCCAATAATTTATTTTTATCCACACCCGTCTCAGGTGAACTTTCAAAGTCGCTCAACTTACCATGACGATAACCTTCCCATGTTTGGCTTAGGAAATCATACACCAAAGCTTTATCATTTTGACGAGAAATTTCGTATTCAGACTCTAAGTAATTATTGTATTCTTCTTCAATTTTCTTTGCTTCCTCACGAGTAAGTATAGCTTCAGCTTCTAATTGAGAGAAATAAATATCCTTTGGATTTGGATGTTTGGCAATAATATTATACAAACTCGGTTGTGTAAACTTCGGTTCATCCCCTTCGTTATGACCGTATTTTCTGTAGCAAAGTAAATCAATGAAAACATCCCTATTGAATTGCTGACGGTACTCCATTGCGATTTCAATGGTCTGAACCACAGCCTCAACGTCGTCACCATTCACATGGAAAACAGGACAAAGCGTTGTTTTAGCTACATCAGTACAATACGTTGAAGAACGTCCATCAAGATAATTTGTAGTAAATCCTACTTGATTGTTTACTACAATGTGAATCGTTCCACCAGCACGGTATCCATCCAGTTGAGCCATTTGAACGGTTTCGTAAACAATTCCTTGACCAGCAATTGCTGCATCACCATGTATAAGTACAGGACAAATTTTATTTTCATCATGCAATACATGGTCAACTTTGGCTCGAGCAATACCTTCAACCACTGTATTAACCGCCTCCAAATGTGAGGGGTTTGGTGCTAAAGTGATTCCTATTTGTTTGCCACTATCTAAAGTAACGTGTGAAGTAAAACCTTGGTGGTATTTCACGTCACCATCAAAGTAGTCGATGGAATCAAATTCTTTACCCTCAAATTCTGAGAAAATATCTTTTGGGCGTTTTTCAAAAATATTGGTAAGCGTATTCAAACGTCCACGATGCGCCATTCCCATAACGAAATACTCAACACCTAAATTTGATCCTTTATGGATTAATGAATCGAGAGCAGGAATCAAAGCTTCACCGCCTTCTACAGAAAAGCGTTTTTGCCCCACGAATTTCTTTCCAAGAAACGCCTCAAAATTGGAGGCCTGATTTAGTTTTTTAAAGATTTTAAGTTTGCGATCACGATCAAATTTCGGACGGTTGGCGATTTCAATTTTATTCTTAAACCACTCCAATCTTTCCGGATCCCGCATGTATGCAAATTCAATTCCAATGGATTGACAATACGTTTGTTCGAGATGAGTGATGATATTGCGCAAGGTCGCGGCACCAATTCCCACTTCTTCGCCAGCCAGAAAGACCGTATCCAAATCAGCATCTGTCAAGCCAAAATTCTCGATATCAAGAGTTGGGCTGTACTTTCTGCGTTCACGAACCGGATTGGTTTTGGTAAACAAATGTCCACGAGAGCGGTATCCGTTAATCAGATTTATTACACGAAACTCTTTTTGGAAGTTTTCAGGAATCGCTCCCCCATCTTCAAAACTGGTTCTGGCAAAATCAAAGCCTTCGAAGAATTTCTTCCAGCCGATATCAACACTTTCCGGATCCTGCAGATACTGTTTGTACAGGTGATCAATGGCATTTACGTCTGCATTTCCAACGTATGTTACTTTATCCATGGTATTTTGCACATTTATGGAAAAACAAATTTAGGGATTTTGCTTGGAAGCGCGGGGAGAAAAATGTTTTTTTGTTTTGGCATTAATACTATTCTTTGAAAATACGTTTGTATAGTCAATATAAATAGTTAATGTTTTACTTTTAATTATCATTAACAACCTCATCACTAATTTCGAACTTAAAAGACTTAGCGCTTTCTGTTCTAAACTTTATCTCGTCTAATTTGTTTATACGAAAAGCATTGACGATGCAAAAATCCGGTTACATTTTCACGCCTTACGAAGCTCCTGAACAATCCATTTTTGAAAGATTGTTCGATATTTTCAGCGAACTGATTACGCACACTTCAGGAGATGTAGATGAGGCTATTGAATGGCTAAAGATTCTTGATAAAGAATATTCCTTAACCACAGACTCCTATTCTATGGAGGACTTTATAGAAGACCTTAAGAAGAAAGGTTATCTAAGAGAAGAGATTCAACCTGATGGGAATGGGCAATTATCCATAACAAGTAAAACCGAGCGTCTACTGCGTAAAAATGCCATGGAACAAATTTTCGGGAACATTAGAAAAAGTGGCGCAGGAAATCACAGATCCAAAAAAAGTGGCGTCGGTGATGAATTTACTGGAGAATATCGTGATTTTCAATTTGGCGACACACTCGAAAACATATCCATAACGGAAAGTTTAAGAAATGCACAGATTAATAATGGTATAGGTGATTTTCGTTTAACAGAACAAGATTTGGTTGTTGAAGATACGCACCACAAATCCCAAATGAGTACAGTGTTGATGATTGATATCAGTCACAGCATGATTCTGTACGGTGAAGACCGCATTACACCTGCAAAAAAGGTTGCAATGGCACTTGCAGAGTTGATTACAACATCTTATCCCAAAGACACTTTGGATATTATTGTTTTTGGAAATGATGCCTGGCCCATTAAAATAAAAGACCTTCCATACCTTAATGTTGGGCCTTATCATACCAATACTGTTGCGGGGTTGGAATTGGCAATGGATATTTTACGCAGAAAACGAAATACAAATAAACAAATTTTTATGATTACTGATGGTAAACCAAGTTGTATGCGTTTACCTGATGGACAGTATTATAAAAATAGTAATGGATTGGATCAATTTATCGTTGAAAAATGTTACAATATGGCTTCTCGAGCGCGAAAAATGCACATACCTATAACTACATTCATGATTGCTCAAGATCCTTATCTGCAATCTTTCGTCGAAGAATTTACAAAATCAAATAAAGGAAAAGCATTTTATACCGGATTAAAAGGATTGGGAGAGATGATTTTTCATGACTATGAATCAAACAGAAAAAAACGAATTAACTGATTATATGGATACAACGATAAATACATTAGGGGCATTAAAGACATCTGGATATCTTACAAAAAGTATCAAAGAAGAACTTCGGGATAATTTAATCATTGCCCTTAAAAAAGGACATCCGACCTTTCCAAACATACACGGATATGATCAAACGGTCATTCCTCAATTGGAACGTGCTATTTTATCCAAACACAACATAAATTTATTGGGTTTACGTGGACAAGGAAAAACCCGCATTGCACGTTTAATGTTGAATTTACTCGATGAATACATTCCTGTAATTAGCGGTAGTGAAATCAATGACGATCCTTTTAATCCCATCAGCCCTTACGCACGCGACATCATTTCTGAAAAAGGTGATGACACTCCCATTTCATGGATGCATCGTTCCGAGAGATTTTTTGAAAAATTGGCCACTCCGGACGTGACTATCGCTGATTTAATTGGGGACATCGATCCGATAAAAGCAGCAAACTTGAAATTGAACTATGCAGATGAAAGGGTTTTACATTACGGAATGATTCCTCGTGCCAATCGATGCATTTTCGTTATAAATGAGCTTCCAGATCTTCAAGCGCGTATTCAAGTTGCACTATTTAACATACTTGAGGAAGGAGATATTCAAATACGCGGATTTAAACTGAGGCTTCCTCTTGATCTTCAGTTTGTTTTCACTGCGAACCCAGAAGATTATACTAACAGAGGAAGTATTGTTACGCCGCTCAAGGACCGTATCGGTTCACAAATATTAACGCATTATTCCGCAGATATTCAAACTGCTAAAAAGATTACACAACAAGAAGCAGCGCAATTGGAAAATCGTTATTGTAAAGTGCACGTGCCTGAGTTGGCTAAAGATATTCTAGAACAGATTGCCTTCGAAGCCAGAGAAAGTGAATATATTGATTATAAAAGCGGTGTTAGTGCGCGAATGAGTATCACCGCATATGAAAACCTGATCAGCACAGCTGAGCGTCGAGCCATTTTAAATAATGAGAAGGAAACAACTGTTCGTTTCAGTGACTTGATTGGGATGATTCCATCGATAACAGGAAAGGTGGAACTTGTTTATGAAGGAGAACAGGAGGGAAGCGCTTTTGTTGCCAATCACCTTATCAGCGAAGCAACCAAAACCTTGTTTTTAACTTATTTTCCCAAAGTTGAAAAACTGAAAAAACAGGATCAAAAAACACCTTATGATGAAGTGCTGACATGGTTTTTTGAAACCAATGCATTTGAATTGTCGGATGAAGCAAGCGAATCAACTTATTTAAAAGCACTGGATGCTATTGTACCTTTAAAAGCACTTATCTCAAAATACCAACCTCATGTTGCTGCTGTTGACATGCCGTTTTTAATGGAATTCGTGCTTTGGGCAATGGTGGAGCTGAAGTTACTTACCAAGAAAAGAACAGCCACTGGTATGGAATTCACAGATATCTATGACAATCTGATAAAAGGGTTATAGAATAAAACGGTATTTGAAAAAAGAACGATAACCGTTCCAATTTTCATTTTTTTAAATGAGCATAATGCACTGATATTCCCTGCACCATTTTCAAAATTAGCTAGTGAATTCCATTTTCATATTGTTTGTTGTAGTTATACCTGCCAAGCGTTTATGAACGCTAACATACCATGCACGAAAAGGATTCATGTGAATGTAATTCGATTTGCTCCTATTGAAATTTTAAAAACAAAGAATCGTAACACAAACCTTTCCGGCATAATTTTGTTCTTCTAAAAAAGAAAACATGGCTCTTCGTCGCATCGATCGCTCGGAAATAGAAAAAATGGACCGCATTCAACGCTTAAATTTAGTGAACAGTTGCACCGGTTACAAATCGGCAAATCTTATTGCCACCATTAACAACCAAGGAAAAACCAATGTTGCCGTGTTTTCAAGTGTTACGCATTTGGGTAGCGATCCGGCATTGATCAGTTTTACATTACGTCCGGCAACGGTTCCGCGACACACCTATCAAAACATCAAAGATTACGGATTCTTTTCAGTGAACCATATCACAGCTGAACAAATTGAGGACGCGCACCATACTTCAGCTGCATATCCTGAGGAAATTAGCGAATTTGACCAAACACAGCTGCAGCCAGTTTACCACAACGACTGTCCCGTTCCTTTTGTCGAGGGAAGTCCGGTGAAATTGCTGTGTAAATATGCCAACGAATACCTGATAAAAGAAAACGATTGCATACTCGTGGTGGCATCCATAGAAGCCATTTTTTACGAAGAAGAACTGCTCACCGTCGATAAATGGCTGCAACTCGATAAAGGAAAGATAGTCGCCATTAATGGTTTGGACGGTTATGCATTACCCGAGTTATTGGAACGATTCTCATACGCGCGGCCGAAAACTAAGTGAGATTATTGTACCGTAAGGTTTGAAGTTTATTTCTTATTAAGTTCGAGTCCCGGTTTTAAGAAAAACCATTATTTTCGATGAAAGGAAAATTGTTGTAAAAATGCTTCAAGAACTTTATTGGGAACGTTTGAAACGATTTGACGTTCCATCGGAGGAAGATACTATAGGATTTGCTAAGGATTTCACAAGAGCACACAGTTGGTACAAACATCTCGGTTGGAGTGAGCCAACCGAGTTCATTTTCTTTATCAGTCCTAGTAACGGCGGGTGGTCCTACACGATACCTACCAAATATCATAGTGAAAGCGATTGGTTTAATGGAAATGAAGTTGAAGACGAGGCCGAATTACTTTCTGATAAAAACCATTACAGTTATTATTTACCGCCTGAAATAGCCAAGATGGGTAGTATTGGGTTGACCGCCTTTATACATTGTAGTTTTGAAAGTAACGAGTTGTATTGGCAACAGCATGATGCCCAGTTTTTCTTATTGAAAAAATGCCTATTCGAAATCCGGCAATCTATTCTGAATCGCAGAGGTTCAACTTAATCCTTCACACAACGCACAGATAGTCCTTCATGTTTTAGGCTGTAGTAGTTGAAAGTAAATTTATCTCTTTTTTCACCCGTACCTTTGCCCACGGCGGTATCATTGAAGGAAGTTGAGGAAGTCCACCATTTTGCATATTCACCCTCATTATCAAAGCTTCCGCACATCTTTCTGCAACCACCAGGTAAGGCATTAAAACCAGAAGTATTGGAGCCATTCATATTTTTCATCCAGCCTGAACAGCTTTTCAATTTATCATTAATGTTATCTCCTTTTCTCACAAAAAGGAAAGAAGTCAATTTATCCCATTCTTCATCACTGGGTACATGCCAGCCTTCTGGAGCCAATCCTCTTGGATCGTTAACAGCATACCAATTGTATAACTTTCCGTATGTTTCTTCATTTTCGGGGTCATTATCGTAATAGCACCATGCAGGCTGACCGGATTCCGAAGCGGCAACCCACGCTGCTTCATCCGTTATTTGGGGAATCGTATCACCATTTCGGAAAGTACTTACGTTAAGGTTTTTAGTCATCCATGTTTGCTTGCCGATTTTGACCTCCTCCGAAATTTCTTGAGCGTATGACGGAATCACAGAAATAAAAACATAAAAAAGCAATCCAAAACATTTCATAGTAAAGGGTTGAAGTCAAAATCACACTCAAATTTATAATTTTTGTTGAAATGGCTAATTCATAGAAACAAGTCTTTTCAAAAAATAAAACAGCGGAAATCCCAATAAAAACAAGAATGCACCAAAAATAAAAGCTTGCGGATTGGCAATAAGTACGCTTACATTAACAGCAGCATAAATAACGATATAAATTATTGGAAACCAGGGATAATAACGCAACTTAAATATTTTGAGATTATTCGATTCTCCTGTTTTGCGTTTGCGTAAAATAAAAATTGCGGCAGCAGCAGCAATGAGGCTGATGCTATCAAAAAACATTACGTATTGAAGAATTTTCTGAAATGAATGGACAAAGAACACGGTAAGTAAAATCAAAAGACAAAATACGATTACGCCATAGGTCAGTACTTCGGTTTCAGTGTTTTTTTTCAAAAAAAGTTTTGGCATTACCCCATCTTCAGCCATTGCAAAATATACACGGGGATTGCTTAATATGGAAACATTCACATACGCCGTGACGGCAAAAAACATTATTAAAGCAATTGTTTTTGCAAAACCATCTCCGAAGGTTGTTGCTATCATATCTGCAGCTAAAGTTTTCGATGCAGCCATTCCATTCAAACCTAAAACTTTGAAATAGCTAAAATTCACCGCCAAATACAAGAGCATGATGATTAAAATTCCTCGTGAAATTGCTTTTGGCAGTTTGAAATGGGCTTGACTTATATCGCCCCCAAAATTCATTGTTTGCTGATATCCACCGTAAGTAAAAAACACGGGAATAAAACATAGAATAAATGCTTCGATCGAATTGTGGTTTTGAGAGATTTCTGGAACTAAAGCGAAATCATTTGGATGCGGAAAGAAAACACAAGAAATCAATAGCAATATAAAAATTACTTTAATGGTCATAAGGATATTCAGAACGGTTTTACTAATTTGAATACCTACCAGATTGACCATAAGCAAGCTAAGTACTGTAGCAATAGCGATATATGTTGCGTTGTCAGATGAAAAGCCTAAAGCGGCGGCGAAATATTCGGAACCCATTATTGCAACTGCGGCTGTAGAGGCGGCATTAGAAACAACAGTTATCCAATTTACCATAAAGGCGAAAACAGGGCTGTAACAAAAAGAAAAAATTTTGTAGAACCCTCCCGTTGCTGGGTATCGAGAACCAATTTCCGCAAAGGTCAAAGCGCCAAAATAACTAACTAAAGCACCTGCCGCCCAAGCGAGGAAAAAGATGGAATAAGAACCCGAATAACCAGCCACCTCAGATGGCGTGCGAAATATTCCCATTCCAATTACCAGGCTGATAACCACAATGGTCAGGTCAAAGGTGGAAAGTTTTCCTTTATTGGCATCCATGATATAAGGTGTTGAACCAAGTGTTTTCAGTCACAATTTAGTTCTTTGTCGTAAAAAGATACGATAATTCAAACGCATTTTTAGAATTAAATAAATTCAATTATTCGTAAATTTAGGCTTCTCAAATTCATTTTTTACATATTTGCACATGATTCATTGGCAAAACGCTACCCCACCAAAAGCACCATTTATTGCATCTATTTTCAATTATTTCCTTTCCGAAGATTTGGAGGGATACGCGGAATACGATGAGCTTACGCTAAAATTAGTTCAGGAAATGCCAGGTTTTTTAGGATATGAAAGTATGAAATACGATGGCCGCGGCAGCTTCATTAGTTATTGGCAAAGTATGGACGCAGTAAAAACTTGGTCCACGCATCCCATTCATCAAGAAGCCAAACAACTTGGTGTTTCAAAATGGTATAGGTATTACCACAGCATGATAGCTGAAGTAAATGCTTACAGGGAGCATGTAGGATCGATGGACGATAACATTAACAATCATTAACCAATTTCAATTTGAATACTTATACTGTAATCGGTCTATTTCAAAAAAGTAAAACTGCAATAAAATGAATAAATATCTCCACTTAAAGGTAATTACAACAATTGTGTTTCTGGGAACATTTCAATGCGTTTTGTCTCAAACCGGTGTTATCTCACAGCCTCAATACAATGTGTTGTTCGCAGGATGTGCCAATACGGTGCAAATAGCGCGTCAGGATACAGAAAAAAATACCATTATGATCGCAGATGGCATGGATATCCAGTTGCTTAATGCCGTTTCAGGAACTTATACCTTCACCCCAAGAGGAAAAGACATTACTTCACTTGTTATCTTAAATGAAACCCAAACGGACACCTTGGATGTAATTAAATTTAGGGTATTGCCAATTCCGGATGCGGAAATTTATTTGGGGTCCTATAAAAACGGCGAAATCATAAAAATTAAAACGAATTTAAACATCAACTTAAAACTACCATCTTATGTGCCTGTTCAGGCAAATATGACTATTGAAGATTGGACAATAACCTTGGGTTCCGACGAAAAAGAATACACAGGCACTGGAAACATACTGAGTGCAGAGGTTGTTAATGTTATTCAGAGCGCTCCCAAAAACACTTCCCTTCAACTTTACGTGGCATACAAAACAAATGGCAAAGGGATTAAACGTCAAACAATCAATTTTACATTATGAAAAAATTATTGATTATTAGTTCTATTTTGACATCGTTGCTGTTTCACCATTTAGCTTCTGCGCAAGCAGTAGTTGGTTTCCCGCATCACGATCGTATTTATGCTGGTTTTTCAAATTATTTCGAATGTGGGTCAACTAATGGCGATACCTTATTGACCATGACCGCTACAAATGCCAAAATTACAAAAAGTGGAAATGGTTTTATCGTAATACCATCAGGCACTAAAGATGTTGTCTTATCCGTTTTAAACTCAAATAAAGAAGTTCTTGTTTCCAAAACATATCGCGTATTTGCTCTTCCCAATCCTGAATTATACCTTGGAAACACAATGAATGGAAATAAGCTGGATTATAGGCTTTCAAATGAGCTCAAAGTACAAATGGATCCATACACAACACTTGGAAGTCTTGAATTCATCATAAATTCATGGGAAGTAAGCCTTTCAGGCAGCGGAAAGATTTACAAAGGAATCGGATCATCGTTATCGGATGACGTGGTTGAACAAATTCGAATTGCACCTGACAATACAGTACTTACAATTACCTGTAATTACGCTCAAATTACAGAAGGTGTGACAAAAAAAATAGCTGGCAGTTTCAAACTTTAGTAAAAAATAGTTGAAAACGAACAAAATAAAGGCTTCCTTTGTTTGTTTACCACACAATTAGCAATACATTTGCTGCTATCAGAAAAGCATGGGAGAATACACAGCCGGTCCAAAATTAAGTCAAATCGTTGTTCCAGAAGATTTACGTGAGAAATTCACGAAAGACGATCTTCCAGAAATTGCCGATGAACTTAGACAATATATTGTTGACGTAATTTCAGAAATTGGCAACAGTCATTTTGGCGCAAGCCTTGGAGTTGTTGAGTTAACAGTGGCATTACACTATGTTTTTAATACGCCATACGATCAGTTGGTTTGGGACGTAGGTCATCAAGCTTATGGACACAAAATTTTGACAGGTCGTCGCGATCGCTTTCATACCAATAGACTTAAAGGAGGAATTTCTGGTTTTCCGAAGCGTTCTGAAAGTGAATACGATACATTTGGAGTAGGTCATTCTTCAACATCTATTTCAGCTGCTCTTGGAATGGCAGTAGCAAGCCACTACAAAGGTGAAAAGGACCGCCAGCATATAGCGGTAATTGGTGATGGTGCGATGACAGCAGGTTTAGCATTTGAGGGAATGAATCATGCAGGCTTCGAAAAGGATAGCAATTTATTGGTTATTCTTAACGACAATTGCATGTCGATTGATCCAAATGTTGGGGCATTAAAAGAATATTTAACCGATATTACAACCTCCCACACGTACAATCGCGTTAAGGATGAGGTATGGAAAATGCTAGGAAAAATTTCCAAATTTGGTCCTGATGCCCAAACCATTGCTTCAAAAATCACTCATGCATTGAAAGGTTCTTTGTTAAAACAAAGTAACTTATTCGAATCTTTAAATTTTCGTTATTTCGGCCCAGTTGATGGACATGATGCTGTTGGTTTAGCAAGGGTTCTCGAAGATTTGAAAGATATTCCTGGTCCTAAAATTTTACATTGCATAACACGCAAAGGTGCTGGGTATAAATATTCTGAAGAAGGAAACCCAACAAAATGGCACGCACCAGGGGTTTTTAATAAGGAAACCGGAGAAATAGTTAAAATCGTTCCGAAGTCACCTCAGCCTCCGAAATATCAAGACGTTTTTGGTTATACTATTGTTGAGTTGGCGGAAAGGAATGAAAAAATCATGGGTGTTACCCCAGCGATGCCTTCAGGATGCTCATTGAATATCATGATGGAAGCGATGCCGAAAAGGGCCTTTGATGTCGGTATTGCTGAACAACATGCCGTAACCTTTTCTGCTGGTCTCGCTACACAAGGTTTGGTGCCTTTTTGTAATATATATTCCTCCTTCATGCAACGGGCGTACGATCAGGTTTTACATGATGTAGCGCTTCAAAATTTGAATGTTGTTTTCTGCCTGGATAGAGGCGGATTGGTTGGTGCTGACGGAGCAACGCATCATGGCGCTTACGATATTTCTTATATGCGTTCTATTCCAAATATGGTGGTTTCTGCTCCAATGAATGAGTCAGAATTGCGTAATTTGATGTATACAGCTCAATTGGAGAATAAGGGACCTTTTACCATTCGTTATCCTAGAGGTAATGGCGTACTTACCGAATGGAAAACCCCTTTGAAAGAAATTAAAGTTGGAACTGGTCGTAAGTTAATTAATGGGGATGATGTTGCAATTTTAACCATCGGTCACCCTGGAAACTTTGCACAACAGGCCATTAAGGATTTGGAAGAAACCGGAATTTCCGTCGCACATTACGACATGCGTTTCGTGAAACCTATCGATGAGGTTATGTTGCATGAAGTTTTTACCAAATTTAAAAAAGTTATTACTGTTGAAGATGGTTGTTTGATGGGAGGTTTTGGTTCTGCGGTTTTAGAGTTTATGGCTGATCAAAAGTACAGTGCTGAAGTCGTACGTTTAGGTATTCCAGATCAATACATTCACCATGGAACTCAAGAAGAACTTTGGGAAGAATGTGGTTTTGACTCCAAATCAATCGTCGCAACTGTTAAAAATCTCGCTGAACACAAAGAAGTTGCGAATTATTCTGCTGAAAAAGCTGTCTAAGCAATTTTTTAAAGTAATTTTCCGAAAAAAATTATAACCATGTCTAAATCAACGAATAGTGGTGCATTAACCACACTTATATTTATTTTCTTTTTCTGGGGATTTGTTGCAGCAAGTAATGATATTCTAATCCCGGTTTTTAAGAAAGCACTCGATTTATCGCAATTGCAATCGCAGTTAATTTCGTTTGCCTTCTACGTCGCATATACCGTAGGTTCCTTACTTTATTTTGGGATTTCAGCAGCACTACGCCAAGATATTTTGAACAAAATAGGTTATCGCAACGGCTTGGCTTTAGGATTAATAATTTCTGCTGTTGGAACCTTACTTTTTATTCCTGCATCTGATAATGAATCGTTTGTTTTGTTAATCAGCGGGTTGTTTATTGTCGGTTTAGGTTTTTCATTACAGCAAATAGCAGCCAATCCTTTGGCTATTCAAATGGGCGACCCATCTAAAGGTAATATGCGTTTAAGTTTGGCAGGAGGCGTTAATAATGTGGGGACAACCTTGGGGCCAGTGGTGGTTTCTTTTGCCATTTTTGGTGGCGTAGGTTCAGGAACAGAACTTGAGTTGTCATCTGTAAAAATTCCATACATGGTATTGGGAGGCGCATTTTTATTGGCAGCGTTAATTTTCAAATATTCGAGCATTCCTGATCGTATAAACAATGGCAGTGAAACAGAAGAGGGAGCAGGAAGCATACTTGAAACCATCAAATATCCCCAAGTGTATTTAGGAATGATTGCCATATTTGTTTATGTAGGTGTTGAGGTTGCCACAGCAAGTAATCTTCCAGAATTCATGAAACAAAAATTGGGAACTCAAGAAAGTGATGTTGCTCCTTATGTTTCATTATTTTGGGCAAGTTTAATGATTGGCAGATGGACTTCAGCATCCGGTGCTTTCGATTTTAAAGAATCTACCAAAATAAAATTAAGCCTATTGCTTCCGTTTATTGCATTTGGAATTTTTGCCTTTGTTAATGTCCTAAGTGGACAACCGATAGATCAATTTTATCCATATTTATTGATTGTTATTGCTTTGGTCGCCGCTGATGCCATCAGCGAAGGAAAACCTGCGAGACAATTATTAATTTATTCGATTTTAGGAAGCGTTGCGCTTTTGATAGGCATTCTTTCAAGCGGAATGATAAGCGTTTTGGCATTCATTTCTGTTGGTTTATTCTGCAGTACGCTATGGCCATGTATTTTTACACTTGGCATTGCTGGACTTGGAAAAAACACCAATACCGCTTCCAGTCTCCTTATAATGATGATTATGGGAGGCGGATTCATTTCTCTTTTGCAGGGAGCATTGGCGGACGATAGTGTCTTAGGTATTCAAAATTCTTATGTTGTTGGTATTGGATGTTTTCTTTATTTGGCATTTTTCGCTTGGTACATCGCGGGGAGTCTAAAGAAGCAAGGTGTCTCTATTGACGAACCAGTTGAAAGCGGACATTAGTATCATTTGCTAATCTAAAACCGTAGTAATGTTTTAGGTTTTTAAAAGGAGTTCATACGTGTAGATTGCTAATTTCTAATTAGCTTCCAACAATCCAGAAATTTAAATCAATCAAATTCATGAATTGAAGAGCCTCACGCAAGAATTTGTAGCTTTCCGATTGGACCTAACTAACCCGCGCCTACTCGAAAATAGCATCTGGAGAAACACAATTTATAAGGACAGGCAGTCTTCAACAATTGCAAACAATTAGGAAACATTGGCATCAACCACATAAATGTTACCGAAAAGTTCATTTAACAATACGAAAAAAAGATACAATTCCTCGAAGATGAAATAGCGCTGTTTAAGACTTTGATTCGATAGTTGTCTGCGCTTAAAAAATTCTTTTTTACCCGTAATTCATATTTAAGCAGAGAAGAATTTGCAATCCAGCTCTTTTTTGCCCTTATTCCATTTGGTCTTATCTTCTGTTTGCAGTCTTGAACGCGATTAGCTATCTTCGCAGCTCCAAATAGGATAAATTTCGATGAAAAATAAATACACTGAATACAAAGGTTTGAATCTGCCTCAAATTGCTGATGAGGTCTTGCATACTTGGGAAACCAACGCTGTTTTTCATAAGTCGATTGAAACAAGAGAAGGGAAAACACAATATGTTTTCTTTGAGGGGCCTCCATCAGCAAATGGATTACCCGGAATTCACCACGTTATGGCACGTTCCATTAAAGATATTTTTTGTCGTTATAAAACGTTAAAAGGATTTCAAGTTAAACGCAAAGCCGGTTGGGATACACATGGTTTGCCAGTTGAATTAGGCGTAGAAAAAGAACTCGGAATTACAAAAGAAGATATAGGAAAAACCATTTCCATTGAAGATTACAATAAGGCATGTCGCGAAGCAGTGATGCGTTATACGGATACATGGAATGATTTAACCAGAAAAATGGGATATTGGGTTGATATGGACAATCCGTACGTTACCTATGAAACCAAATACATGGAATCGGTTTGGTGGTTGTTGGGTCAACTTTTCGAAAAGAACCTGCTTTATAAGGGATACACGATTCAGCCCTATTCTCCAAAAGCAGGAACAGGCCTATCTTCCCATGAATTGAATCAACCAGGCTGTTACAAAGATGTTACCGATACTACAGTTGTAGCGCAATTCAAATTTAAATTTTGGAATGGCTCGGGGCCATTTACCCACATTCAGGAAACAGATAACTTGTTCTTTCTCGCTTGGACAACAACACCTTGGACTTTACCTTCAAACACGGCATTATGTGTCGGTCCCGATATCGATTATGTACTCATTGAAACTTACAATCAATATACCCACCTTCCTATCAAAATAGTTTTGGCCAAAGCACTTGTTGGCAATGTTTTAAATAAAGGCTATAAGGAGGTGACAACAGCAGAAGAAATTGCAACTTATCAAGCAGGACAAAAAGAAATTCCTTATTTAATAATCGATTCATGTAAAGGATCTGCATTGAAAGGCATTCGATACGAGCAGTTAATGCCATATACCTTGCCTGCAGAAAATTCGGAAAATGCTTTTCAAATCATTATTGGTGATTTTGTCACAACAGGTGATGGAACAGGGATTGTTCACATTGCTCCTACTTTTGGTTCTGATGATGCTAAAGTAGCTTCTGAATCCGGTGTTCCTGCAATGTTGGTTAAAGACGAGAAAGGTAATTTGGTTCCGCTTGTTGATTTGCAAGGAAAATTTCGTCCAGAATTAGGAGAGTTGGCAGGAATGTTTGTGAAAAACGATTATTATGCAGACGGTGAGGCTCCTGAAAAGTCTGTTGACGTATTGATTGCAATACAATTAAAAACCGATAACAAAGCATTCAAAGTAGAAAAATACGTGCACAGTTATCCGCATTGCTGGAGGACTGACAAACCAGTTTTGTATTATCCCTTAGATTCATGGTTTATTCGTGTGACCGATGTTAAGGAGCGAATGATTGCATTGAACAATACCATAAACTGGAAGCCTGAATCAACCGGTACTGGTCGTTTTGGAAAATGGTTAGAAAGTGCAAACGATTGGAATCTTTCACGTTCAAGATATTGGGGGATTCCAATTCCCATTTGGACTACTGAAGATGGTGATGAATACAAGTGCATTTCTTCAATTGAAAATTTGAAAGTTGAAGTTGAAAAAGCTGTTCAGTATGGATTCATGTCTGATAATCCTTTTTCATCCTTCAACCCAGAAGATTTTTCCTCTGAAAATTATAACAAAGTGGATTTACATAAGAACATTGTAGATCAAATCATTCTGGTTTCTTCCGAAGGTAAACCTATGAAGCGCGAGGCTGACCTCATCGATGTTTGGTTTGATTCCGGAGCGATGCCATATGCACAATGGCATTATCCTTTCGAAAATAAAGAACTCATTGATCATGGTCAATTCTTTCCAGCCGATTTTATTGCAGAAGGTGTGGACCAAACGCGAGGATGGTTTTATACACTTCATGCCATTGCAACCATGGTTTTTGATAAGGTTGCTTATAAAAATGTAGTTTCTAATGGACTCGTTTTGGATAAAAACGGTCAAAAAATGTCGAAACGCCTTAAAAACGCTATCGATCCATTTACGACTTTGGAAAAATATGGTCCTGATGCAACGCGCTGGTACATGATTACCAATGCACAACCGTGGGATAATCTAAAGTTCGATCTTGACGGAATTACTGAAATTCAGCGCAAGTTTTTTGGAACCCTTTACAACACCTATTCGTTTTTCGCGCTTTATGCCAATATAGACGGGTTTGATTTCAGTGAAACAGCCATTCCATTGTCAAACCGACCAGAAATTGATCGGTGGATCATTTCCAAGTTAAATTCACTAATTAAGGAGGTTTCTTTAGCTTTTGACGATTACGAACCAACCAAAGCTGGCAGATTGATTCAAGAATTTGTTACCGACCACCTATCCAATTGGTATGTGCGTCTTTGTCGTCGTCGTTTTTGGAAAAGTGATGATTTAAACGACAAGAAAGCTGCATACCAGACTTTATATACTTGTTTGGAGACCATTTCTATTCTTGGTTCTCCAATTGCACCATTTTTCATGGATCGTTTGTTTAGTGATTTGAACAATGTCACCAATAAACATCAAGTTAGTTCAGTCCATTTGGCTGATTTCCCATTGATTGATTCATCAGTTATTGATTTAAATTTGGAAAACCAAATGGAAATAGCGCAACGCATTTCATCACTGGTTTTAGCGCTTCGTAAAAAAGAAAAAATTCGTGTGCGTCAACCACTTCAAAAAATAATGGTTCCTTCTCTAAGCGAAGATTTTACGCAAAATATTATGCACGTTAAGGACTTAATTTTATCGGAAGTTAACGTTAAAGAATTGGAATTGATTGATGAAAACAGTGATTTATTGGTAAAACGCATCAAGCCCAATTTCAAGACCATTGGTCCAAAATATGGAAAACAAATGAAGGCCATTGCAGATCAAGTAGGCCGGTTTACGAATGTAGAAATAGCAGAAATAGAAAAAAATGATGGTTGTTCCATGGAGATTGATGGCGTTAAAATCGAATTACAATTGGTGGATTTTGAAATTACTGCACAAGATATTCCAGGTTGGCTTGTAGCTGCAGAGGAAGGCTTGACCGTAGCCTTGGATATTTCTATTTCTGAGGATTTACGTGCCGAAGGAATTGCCCGGGAATTGATCAATCGCGTACAAAATTTAAGAAAAGATAAAGACTTAGAAGTGACGGATCGGATCAATTTATTGATTGATACAACAGAACACATTCGAATGGCCATTCAACAAAATGTTTCATTCATAGGAGCGGAAGTCCTAGCCAATTCGATAGATTTTGATAGTTTGGATCATTTTGATTTAATTACAGATATTGAGAGCGCTGAGGATACACGCATTACAATACAAATCAATTCTTAAAAGAACTTATTCTTTTGTAGAACCAATTTTGCAGGAACATTGAAACTTCCAAAAGCTTCATACATGTTTAAAGAATCTATGCTTACGGAATAATGCAGACCTTCATCATACCATTCTCCATAATTGAGATTATTTTTTATTGTTTTGGGAGCAGTTGAACCACTAAAAAACAGGTATGTATTGTTTTTCTTTTTAAAGGTCAATTGGGGTGAAAATAAGAATCTGTAATAATCTCCATCCTTATTTAATATTCCTTTTTTCATGAGAAGATTCATAAAAGAGGATCCTTTATTGTTCATGGTCAGCATAACTGAATATCCTGTCACCTTTGTTTCTTTGATTTTTTCAACTTCTGTAATATTGAAGTTTTCATCCATAACTGATTCAATATAAGTTTCTTTCTGAGTAAATACTCCTCCCTCTCTGAATGATAAATCTCCATCCCAAGCATTTAGAAAGGCTTCCGTAGGAAAACTTATTCTTTTACCTATTGTTAGGATATACTTGTATAATGGCGAAGTTTTTTCTTTGATAAATTGAGAAAAATCAAGATGTATGTTAACTATTTTCTTTGCTTTACTGTCATAAGTAAAATCATTTCCACCTTTTTTTAGTGCTATATTCAAAGGTTTAGAATTCCGAATATATGTTTTTACTTTAAAGCGAATTGAATCACTATCATGAGCAAAAATGGCAGTTTCAATTCCATTTTCTTTAAGTGTCGACCAGTTAGAGTATACCACAAGTTTTTCATCCTTAAATAATTTCTCATTTAAAAATGCACGCCATGATGGTGCAATTTCGTCAAGTTTTGCACCCATAACGCGCTGATAAATAGAACTGAAATTTGTTCCTTTATATATTAAAATGAAGTCCTTACTGTAACATAAGTAAGTTTTACCTTTTGGATATTTATAGATTTGACCGAAGTTACCTATAGAATCTTTTATTGTTGCCAACTTTTTGATTTTTGTAATTCCTTCATGAATCTTAGAACTATCCGTTACAGGGATTACAAAACCAATATTTCCGTTCTCGTTGGCAAAAAAGTAAACAGGATTTTGTAAATCAAGCCCATGTAATTTTCCTTGGCCCAAAATAAATTCATAGGTAAGTAAATCGCGGTAAGGAACTTTATTGAACTGCAGCATGCCGCTCGTTTCCCGTGCTAAATCGAGAATGTTTGCCCTTCCTATAAAGTCATCCTCAGGTAAACGATCTTCAATTCTTGGTTCTTCAACTTTTTCAGATAGGAAGGGCCGTACAATTAAAAAAGCAATTAATCCTATGGATAGTATAATGATAAGTGTAAATTTTTTGAACATGACACTTATTTGGTAATCACATATAAGCTATTTAATAAATCCAATAAGTATTTCCCAGAATTATCATAGCTTCCCTGATAATTGTATTCTAAATTAAACTGGGTTCCATGGATGCTTGTTTTTGAAGAGGTAAGTTCCATAATTCCAGTTTTACCTCTCATGGCATCAATGATTTCGTTTTGTCGTGCATTAAAAAAGTCTCTTGGAAAACGATCTATGGCATTTGCCCAATCAATTTGAGCATACATGAATCCACTTTTCTTAGATTTTTTTGCATCTTTTTTCGAGATGGCTTCTGCCCCATAACCCGATGCATGATTCAGCGCCAAGTTTTCATCATTTGTAAAAATAAAAAGACCATTTTTACTAATCATATAAAGAGGTGCAGCACCAAGAATAGCATCTTCATAGACCCAATATTCTCCCATATCCTTGAACCTTGAAGTTAAACGAGACAAATGCTTGAGTACTTTAAGAGGTATATCTCCCCTTTCTGTTGTAAAACCGATTGTAAAAATGGGCATATCCTCCTCAGCCTCTTCTTCCGTTTCACTATATTCATACGTGATTTCATCATAGTCAAAAACAATTTTGGTTGTTTTAACCTTTTTGATTCCGTTGAAAGTCCCAAACATACTTCCTTTGTATGTTCCGAAAAGCGCATCCTTGTTTACAAATTCATTAATAAGTTCAAGCGTCAAAACATTAGCAGAAATTTGTGGGTCTTTTTTATCCTGAAGCATTGGCATAATTATCTTGTATGCTTGTTCATAGGCCTCACGCATGTTAACGTTATATGTAAAATAAGCGGTATTGCTTTTTGGGATGTATTTGATGACATTTTTATCAAATTTAGCATCGTTCATTTTTTCGTAAATAGACCCCAATTTTTCTCCATATTTTGCATCCATTACGAATTGGATATTGTTTTCATTCAAATAAAGGTCGCCAAGAAGTACATTTTCATTATAAATTTCCCGGATGTCGTCATAGAGGTTTGGAAACATTGTTTGGAAATACCATAATCCGTTAGCTTTTTGGATATTCCTTGAATTATCAAGATAAAATGTTCCTTCAGATTCATGGGTAAGTTGCTCTGCAAATCGTGGGTCTGTAGTTTTTAAATTTATATTGTAAGTCAATAAATCTGAACATAGATTATTGAGTAGCGCCGCCTGCATCTCGATCTGGACACTGTCACGCAATTCAAAATAGTTCTTTTGATTGGGGTCGTTTTCTTCGATAAGCGGAACATCGTCCACCGAATAATCGTAATATTCTAAATCTGAATCATTTGGAATTTCATCGATAAAATTCTCCTCAAATCCTGGATCATCTACATAGTTTATCCATGGATATTCCAAACCTCTTGAATACCAAATGGAATCGGTCTTATCTGAAACAAGTTCCTCGGTTGGTTCTATCCTTACAAGCAAAGCTGAAGAACCTTTGATGATAAGATTGTTAAAAAAGGAACCATAAAACTCTATACCTTCAAATGAACTTTCAAGTTTTTCAAAATCGTCGAAAACCACAAATAATTTTTCTTTGTCTTTTATGCCAAAAGTGAACCCGCTAATTTCGTAGTCTTCAGTTTTACCGTAAAAAACATTAAGTTTTTGATCAAAATCTAAACCGGCATCTTTTAAGGTTTTGTTTGAGGTGGAACCATCGAAAAGCTCCTGCTGAACCTCTTCCATGAATTCGTATTTCACCAAGTCATCAATAGAGATTTTTTGGAGTAAACGGATGTTGTTTACACTAAAAACAGTTATGGCCTCTTTTGGAATTAAATCCTCTGAAAATTGAGAAAAAGTATGCCCTGCTAACAACAAGCAAGAACCAAGAATAAAGTGCTTCATGAGCGGATACAGATCACGTATTAATATATCGGTTACTGCAAAATTAAGAAATTAAATATTCTAATTTTTGTTTGTAACAAGATAGATGGTATTTTCCAATAAATTGGTGTTCTGACTCAATGCGTAGGGATTGGTTTTAATCATAACATTGAGATTGTTTTTTGAAATTGTTGCTGCTGTATTGTCACACTTCAAAACATTTCGGGGAAATCTCGATATCGAAGTATATGTTCCCAATTTCAACAATTCTATGTCGTCGGCTGAAAGTTCTTTGGCCTTTTTAACGGTAAACTCAGGAATTGAACGAACCAGTTTGTTGCCATCCCAAGTCAACCAAGTATGATCGAGTTCCGGAATGTCAGACTCATTTGATTCTTCTTCGATTACTACTTTAAGTCCATTTTGCAATTTGGTAACACTTTCAAAATCACAAATTAGTCTGAAAAAGAAATTTTCATAGTCGGACTCAATTGTAACGTTCGAAATGCCTTCTTGATTTTCTAAATTGTTTTTGAAAGAGGTTATTTTGGTTTTTATTTCATCAATTGAAGGAACCTTTTTACCATCCAAACTGTCAAGGTTCAGAATGCTATTAACCCTAGCTTTACTTGCGCTCAGGTTGATGGTATATTTGAATGTTCCGCTGCCATCAGAATTCAAGGAAATATCATCGATAATTTCCAAACAAGAACTCAGAGAAAATAATATTAGAAGAAAAAAAGTTGTTTTTAAAATTCTCATTCCACAAAATTAAGCAATTCATTTGTCAAAAACAGTACCAACTCATGCATCAAGTTCCTTGAGGATGGCATTAACATCTTCTTCTGTACTGTTCAGTTTTTGCTTACAAAATTGTATTAAAATCGCCGCGCGTTTTACTTTTATGGATAGCGCATCAACGGAAATTTCACCGTTTTCCATTTCGTTAACAATTTGTTGCAATTCGGTAAAGGCTTCTTCGTAGGTTCCTATATTTGTGATTTCTTCACTCATTTTTATTAATTTGAATAATACTAGATGCTATTATAAAGTCTGCTGTTGCGGTTGATAAAATTTGTCCGTTTTCTAAAACTGTATTTCCGTCTATTACTTTTCCGTTAATGGTTGCAATACTGTAACCTCTTTTCAAAATGTGAATCGGATTTAATAAATCGATATTTTTTTCAATTTGATTAATCTTAATAATTTCATCAAGTTTAAATCGTTGAACGCTGCGCTTGGTCTTAAGGTTGATTTCAATTATTTTTTCACGTTCATTACTAATATGCAGCGATATTAATTGTTGGATACGGTTGCGATTCATTACCAATCGTTGCATGTTTAACGGAATGCTCGACTTTGCCCGAAGTGACAATTTTTGACTCAATTGATGCAGTTGGTTATTGGCTTTATTGTTATACAGCTGGACATTCGTTCTCAAGGCCCGCAGTTCTTGATTAAACGTGTTGTTTTCAAGCTGCAAAAGGTTTTTACAATATTTTTTAGCGATTGAAACGGCTTCCTTCAAAGGAATGGCAAAATCATGAAAAGACTGAATTAAAAAATCAGCCAATTCTGTTGGCGTTATGGCATTCCTGTATGCGATCATTTCGGCTACAGTAAGGTTGGTTGAGTGTCCTATTCCTGTCAAAATAGGTAACTCAAAACAGGCTATGGCTCGACAAAGCTCATAATTATTGTAACATGACATCCCAACCTCGCCTCCTCCTCCACGAACAATCACAACTGCATCAAAGTGATGTTTTACCTTTTTTATTTTTTCCAACTGTTTAATGATAGAATTTACAGCCATATCACCTTGAAGATATGCATTGAATAACATGGAAAAAAACGTATAGCCCCATGGGTTTTCATTCAAGACCTTCATAAAATCTGACAAGCCTTTACTGGAATCTGCAGAAATAATTGCAATTCTTTTGGGTAAAAGCGGAAAAGAAAGCAGCTGATTTTTATTTAGTAATCCTTCTTCGTGAAGTCTTTTTAAAGTAGTCTCGCGTTCTTTTTGTAATTCCCCCAAGGTATAGTTGGGATCAATATCAAGAATTTGTAAGGTTAGGCCATAAATTTCATGGTATACAATTTTAACTTGCATAAGAAGTGTTGTACCTTCTCTTATTGGTTCTTTAACAATTTCTCGGAACTTTTGATTGATTTTTGTGAGTTGCCCATTCCAAATGGTTCCATTGATTTGAGCCACAATTTTATCATTTTCTTTCTGCACCAACTCTGGGAATGCGTGACCGCTAGGATAACTGTTCAATTTATGCATTTCTGCTTTTACCCAATAGGTGTTTTGGTAGCGATTCTCGATTGTTGTTTTAATCGAATTCACTACTTGCTTAAGGGTGAAAATAGAACGTTCTTCAGGCATGTTTTACATGAAAGTGGGATCCTTTTATACTTAAATCATGATTAGATTTACCAACGTCATATTAAAGTTAGAAAATATTTTGCCCCTATGAAGATTGAAAACTGAAATAAGGCAAATTAATTTTCAACATGTGTAATTTCCAGTTTACCTATTTTTAGAAAAAAGCTTCCTTTCTTTTCTGAAGTATTGACTGGTATTCTAAAATCGATTTCTTGTTGTGTGAGGTAAGAAAGGCTGGAGGTAATTGGATGAATGGGGTTGTTCATCAATACTATTTGTGCCTTATTTATTGGCAAATTTGGAACTAAATTATTCGAACTGATAAGTACTTCTTTTGGAAACTGCTCTATAAGAACATTTGACTCAGGTATGATGCTTTTTTGGATGTTAAAGGTGTCAACATTTTGCCCATTTGATGTGGCAAAGTTTAAGGTGTCCATTGAATTACTTTGTATAGTTTGTTTAACGTAATCCACCCACTTGGTTTGTGTTATATTAATATTGGGTGAGGATTCCTTAGTTTGACTTTGCAGATGGTTTGAATTTAATGAATCATTTTGTTGTTGAACAAAATTCTTTACTGCTGAAGCTTTTATACTTTCAGTATTAAAATTTAAACTAAAAATGATAAGTCCTGCAAAACATGCTGCCGTTACAATAATTTGCCAAAGTAACCTGGTTTGCTTTTGTTTGAGTTGTGTTTTATTAGGAAAAATTACTTTAGCATCCGGTATTAATTTTATTCGCTCCAATAATTCGATTTCTTTTCTGTATTGAGGATGCGTGAATAGGAAAACTTCTAACCTATCAAGTGCATTTTGATCCAGTAAACCTTCAATTTTTGAATTCAAATAGAAGTGGATATTAGAGGCTGTGATGGTTTCAATATGCGTGTTTATTTGAAGAAGATTTTGTTTAAAGTCAATATTCAATTCATCTTTATGATCCGCACGCAACACTGCTGCAAACTGATCTTCTTCTAGAAGGTTTGTTTCTATAAAACACAACAATTCCTCGCTCAGCTTTTCATCTAAGCGCCCCTCTTCGAAGTACTTGAGGTACTTTTCGAAATTGTTATTGTTTATGTTATTTTCCTTAGACATTGTCAAATCACTAAATCAATATGTTTCAAATAGGCTTTTAACGCTTGTCGTGCCCTAAAAATATATACTTTTACTTGAGATTCGTTCAAGTTTGTAATTTCTGCTATTTCGGCGTAATTATATCCTTCATAATCCCTTAGTAAAACAACCGTTTTTTGAATTTGAGGAAGTTTATCCAAAGCTTCATGCAGAATGGTTTGCAAATCAAAAGCCTCGGTTGGATTTACAGCTTTCTTAATATCCTGTTCCTTGAATTCTCCATTTCTAGATTCTTGTTTAAGAAAATCAACTATTAAATGATACGACGTGGTGAATAAATAAGATTTCGCTTTTGAAAATGAAACCTCCTTGTGCTTTACCCAAACCTTAGTATAAGTCTCTTGAACAATATCTTGCGCAGACATGGTGTTTTTAATGTGCTTTAAAGCAAAACGGTATATGCCATCAGCATACAAGTCAACAGTTTTATTGTATTCACTATCTGTCATCGCGCTTTAATATGACAAAGACAAAGAACAAAAGTTACAGGAATTAAAAAAATAGGCCTATTCTTCCTGGAAAAAAGTTTGAATATGGACGCGGCTTCCCGATTTGAAATGTGTTCCAGGCTTAATAACAATAGATGAAGCTTTAAAGGCACTTTTTACTCCAGATGAAACTGTAAAAGTTTTGTCTTCCGTTTTGGGTTCAGCAAATGATATATTCTCAGCACTTTCTGGCTCAATGGTTAGCCTTCCTTTAACCAGGAAATCCTGATCGTACACTAAAATGCGATTATAAATTGAAAGATTGAATTCTTCAATGGTCCATTGCCTTTTCACCAATTCAGCATGACCATAGTTCATCCCACAGCAATAACCCAATGGGAGACCAGTACAAGAGTCTATTGTGTTTTGATAATAATCCATAATAATTGAATATACACTATCGCTTTCCAAAATTCCATCAAATGCCGAATATGGAGCATAAATGAGCGATTTCATTGCGTGATAGTTATGGGGGCAGTTTGTGCAGTAATTGTCTGAAATGGGATTGTCAGCTCCATTTACCGCATTGTAAAATCCACTATTTCCGTCATAAATATTTTGGGTAAAGGTTTTATGAAATCCAGCTAGTACTTCTTCATCAAAAGCTGTTTTTGAATTGTTAATCCATTGATCTAGCGGATACAAGGCAACTATTCCACCATGACTAATATCTTCGATAAAACTTGTGTATTTTTCTATTGATGGCGAACCCTTACTCCACTTAAATCGAATCTTTCTCTTTTTGCGAACATCTGTCCAGCCGAAATGGTACCACCAATAAGCACCTTTGTCATTTGTTATAAATAGTGGTGCTTTATATCCCTTATGTTTATGGCGATCGTAAAATTCAACTTCTTTAAAAAAAAGCGATTCTATGATCTTGGATTTGGCATCATAATTTGAATTACCACAAAGCCCCATGAATAAAACAGCTCTGGCAAATCCAATGTGTTTATTAATGATTAATGACGCGGAGGAGTTGGCTTTCTCCAAAAAACCACATTGATCGCTCCAATATCCATTTTCATTAAACCAAGAAAGCGCTTCATCTACCCTTAATGAAAGCCAATCGGCATAGTCGCCAAAGGTTTTAAAGGTTGTTTTAAAGGAATTATTTGAAAATTCAGTAAAAGGGTATAAACCAAAGGTGTCGAGGTCCTTGTTTTTGATCTTTATAAAATGAACGAATTTGGCAAACGCACCATTTATATTTCCTTCTTCATAAGTCAAATTTCCCCATCTTGGCTCGCTACTTATATTGGCAAAATCATGTCTGTTTTCCATCATGCACATGCTTTGCAACATAAATTTATAAAGGTAATCCTTGTCTGAGGTGATTTCGTACATGGACAAATAACCATCTAAAACGTAAGCCATTCCATCACCGAAAACCGTATGATCATTCTCTGTAGATAATGTACATGGTTTGTAGTAAGAGATGAGTTGCCGTGTAAAAGCATCATAATCTTCCTTCAAGTTTATTGCTCCAAATTGAGAAAAAATTGGGCTTGAAAGAAGAACAAATAGTAGAGTAAAAAATTGATTAACAAAGCGCATTAGTTTTCCTCTAAAAGCGTTTTTAAGTTTTCTATTTCCTTTTGTTGTTGGATCACATGCAATGTTAATTCCTCTATCTTTTCCAATAAAATCCGGTTCATTTCGCCTAAATCGATTCCAGTTTCATGTATAGTTTGAGCAGAAGGAATACCAGGGAGATGTCCGTTTTCAAGGATGAAGTTTTCTGTTTCATCTAAAGAAAGTAGCGAATAATCTTTTTCAAAAACATAATCCGGCCAATTGGAATCAGCGTCTACAATAATTTCTCTTGCACGTAAAATACCATCTGAAGAAAGTTGCAATAACCTTTGGTCTTTATTTTCAATTATAAATAAATTACTATCTGTAGCAGTATGATTGGCGTACAAATACAATAACGCTGAAGAATTTAACGGGTAGTCCCCTAAAATAAGTGCATTGGAATACGTTATTCCATTAACATCGAGATTGACTCTCGGAGTTGAGGTTTGAATACCCGCATAACCGGTCTTAGGAAATATATTTTGTGCATTTAAACTTGTACCAATTAAGAGGATAAAAATAAATGCTAATCCTGTAAATGTTTTCATAATATTCTATATTAATCCCTGATGGCTTTAATTCCAGGTAGCTCAATTCCTTCTAAATATTCTAACATGGCACCGCCACCTGTGGAAACGTAAGAAACTTTATCAGCCAAACCAAAAAGGTTGATTGCTGCAACCGAATCCCCACCGCCAACTAATGAAAATGCTCCTTTTGCAGTAGCATCAACAATTGATTTGGCAACTTCAAGCGTACCTTTCTGAAAATTACTCATTTCAAAGACGCCCATCGGGCCATTCCATAAAATGACCTTCGAGTTGAGAATCACTTCTCGGCATTTAAGTGCAGTATTTTTACCAGTATCCAAGCCCATCCAACCATCGGGTATTTCATTTATTGCAACTTCTTTAGTGTTTGCGTTATTATCGAACGCGTCGGCAATAACAGTATCCTCCGGGATAATTAATTCAACATTTTTAGATTGGGCAAGTTGAATAACATTTCGAGCGGTTTCCAAGAAATCGTCTTCAACCAAAGAATTACCAACCTTCCCGCCTTTTGCCTTAACAAAAGTGTAAGCCATTCCTCCTCCAAGAATTAAATGATCTACTCTATCGAGCAACCTTTCAATAATAGTAATTTTTGAAGACACTTTAGCTCCTCCAACAATCGCAGTAACGGGGTGTTCTTTACTATTCAACACCCGATCAACGCTCTTTATCTCTCCATCCATCAAAAAACCAAACATTTTATTATTTGGAAAAAATTGCGCTATCACTGTGGTACTTGCATGCGCACGATGTGCAGTTCCAAAAGCATCATTAATATAAACGTCACCCAAATTTGCTAGCGCTTTTGAAAAGTTTAAATCACCCTCCGTTTCTTCTTTATGAAACCTAACATTTTCGAGCAAAAGCACTTCACCCGGCAACATTGCGTTACTCATTTTTTGCGCTTTTTCACCAATACAATCGGTGCAGAATTTTACCGGTTTTTTTAGAAGTTCCTCTATTTTGTAGACGATTTGTTGCAACGAAAACTTTGGATCGGGACTGTTTTTGGGTCTGCCCAAATGCGACATTAAAACAACACTGCCTCCGTTATTTAATACGTGGAGTATGGTTGGGGTGGCAGCACTTATACGTGTATCATCGCTAACCTTTCCATTGGCATCTAGAGGAACATTAAAATCGACTCGAATTAAAGCTTTTTTTCCAGAAAAATCGTAAGAAGTTAAAGAAGTCATTGTTTTCAGTATTTCGACAAATTTAATGTACTTCATTTTATTAGAGGGCATCTTAATTCCGCTTTGTTAATTTAAATTGCATCTAATGAATAATTGTTAAGCATTCAGTAGCAATCAGAATATTACCAATCACACATTATTTTATCTTTGTTGCAAATAAGTAAGAATCAAAAATGGATAAAAACGCTGAACTTCTTGCCAAAAGGTCGGCTGCTTCCCTTGGTGGCGGACAAGAAAGGTTGGATAAACAACACCAACAAGGAAAATTAACTGCCAGAGAGCGAATAACCTTACTTTTGGATGAGGGTACTTTCAATGAACTCGGACAATTTGTAGAGCATCGCTCAATATCATTTGGACTTGATAAGCAAAAGTTTCCTGGTGATGGTGTTGTGACGGGATATGGAAAAATTCATGGACGCTTGGTTTATGTTTTTTCACAAGATTTCACTGTTCTCGGTGGTTCACTTTCAGAAACACATGCCGAAAAAATTTGTCGCATCATGGATTTAGCTATGAAAAATGGTGCTCCCGTAATTGGTTTAAATGATTCAGGTGGAGCAAGAATTCAGGAGGGTGTGGTTTCACTTGCTGGTTATGCAGACATATTTTACAGAAATACTAGAGCATCAGGTGTGATTCCTCAAATTTCGGTTATAATGGGGCCATGTGCTGGAGGGGCAGTTTATTCTCCAGCCTTGACCGATTTTATATTCATGGTTGAAGAAACTTCCTACATGTTTGTCACAGGACCCAATGTGGTTAAAACAGTAACACATGAGGAAGTGACTTCTGAAGCTTTGGGTGGGGCAAAAACGCACGCTGAAAAGTCTGGAGTTAATCACTTTACTGCGTCAAATGATGTCGAATGTTTGAGAAAGGTGAGAGACTTGTTAACTTATCTCCCTCAAAACGCGAATGAATTGGCACCTCATCCAAATCAATTCGAATTCAATGATCAAAAACTTAAGTGGATTGAAAACATTATTCCAGACAATACCAATACACCTTACGATATCAGAAAAGTAATTGATTGTGTTATTGATGACAATACTTTTAGAGAAGTTCAATTAGATTTTGCGAAAAACATTGTTGTCGGGTTTGGAAGACTTGAAGGAAAAACAGTGGGTATAATTGCAAACCAACCTGCTTCTTTGGCCGGGGTATTAGATATTGATGCCTCACGAAAAGGGGCAAGATTTGTTAGATTTTGTGATGCATTTAACATTCCGCTCCTTGTTTTTGAAGATGTTCCGGGATTCTTGCCAGGTACAGATCAAGAATGGCGGGGAATAATAACACATGGTGCCAAATTACTGTATGCCTTTTCTGAAGCTACAGTTCCAAGAATTACCGTTATCACTCGGAAAGCATACGGTGGTGCATTTGATGTTATGAATTCTAAAAACATTGGTGCAGATTTGAATTTCGCTTGGCCAACAGCTGAGATAGCTGTAATGGGTGCTAAAGGCGCAGCAGAAATCATTTTTAAACGTGAGATTGCACAAGCTGAAAATCCTGAAGAAAAATGGAAAGAAAAGGAGGCACAATACGCCGAACTTTTCGCTAATCCCTACAGAGCTGCCGAAAGAGGATTTGTTGATGACGTCATTCTTCCTCATGAAACCAGACGAAAGGTTATTGAAGGCTTTAAGATGTTGGAGAAAAAAGCAGAAGTTCTTCCGCATAAAAAACATGGAAACATCCCACTTTAAAACCTTAAAGTTGATATTTCTTTAATTTAGAATTTCTTTAAATAGCCTTAAAATAGAAGGATTTTAAATAAATTCAACTAACTTGCACAAAAACCATTTTATGTTATCATTTTATTCATCAAGCACGCGTATTGTTAATACAAAAAGAGGTGTTCAAGAATGTCTTGAATCCGCATTGGGAGCAGCTTATCAAGACAGTAATTTATTGATTTTTCATGCTTCGATGGGCCACGATTTTAAAGCATTAGTGGAAGAAGCTAAGGCCCAAGTGCCAAATGCGAGAATTTTAGCGACATCATGTTGCGGCGTTGTTGGCAAAGAAGGTGTTAGTGAATCCATGAAAGATATGGCTTTAATGGCCGTTAAAGGAAATGAATTTGCTGTAGCTTCTTGTGATCAAATTTTTGGACACAATTCCTACGAAAAATGTTTGGAAATGGCCAAATCATTGAAAGCTGACCAACCGGGAATCAACATGCTTTACTTTCTTGCCTCTGGAATTGATATTGCCAATGATAGATGTATAGCTGCATTTGAAGAGGTTTTTGGTGAAGATGTTACCATATTTGGGGCGACATCCTCAGATAACATGAAGGGCTATATCAGTTATCAAGCAATAGACGAAAATGTATACGAACACGGGGCGTATGTAGTTGGATTTGCGGATCCAACGTTGAACGTAGAAACTCAGGCTACCCATGGATTTGTCGCAGTAGGTGAGCCGTTGCGTGTTACAAAGTCAGAAGGACACATCATCAAAGAATTTAATGGAAAACCAGCTTGGTCCGAATATTTAAATCGTCTTGGGCTTCAACAAGGATCAGATTGTGGAGACACCATTCCAATTGGTGCGTTAGGAGAGCAATTGAGTCCTGAATTGGCTAAAGAATATGGAAACAATCACCTTTTACGAGTTGTTACCAAACATGTAGGAGAGGATATGTACTACGCTACAGAGATTAAAGAAGGAACCGATCTTTGGCTTACCACACGCGATGAAGATTTGATTTTTAGTGAAATGGATCGTTTGGTTGCGGATGTTAAGACAAGAATGAATGGAAAAGAAGCAGTAGCAGTATTTCACGCCGATTGTTTGGCAAGAGGTAGATTTTTATTCAACCGAATCGTAAAAGAAGAACTGGTTGGCGCCATGCAGTTTCCTTTTTATGTTAATGGGGAATGTCCGCCTTGGCTCGGAATGTATGGATTTGGTGAATTTGCAAGGTTAGGAGGTAAAAATGAATACCACAACTATACTACGGCACTTTATGTGATTTACCGTTAACCAAATCAATCACAACAAATACTTTAATCTAGTGGAATGGGTAATCCACTTTCTTACGAAGAATTACATGAGCAGTATCTGGAATTGCAGTTGCGCGTAACGCGTTTTTCTGCAATTGAGCAAGAGTTGATAAACACCCGTGATCGTTTAGATCAAGAGTTGGAATTGTATAAGCGCTTAAATGCCTTTAACAGTGCTGCGATTCGTTGTCAAAATCTGGGTGAATTTTTTCAGCTTACCGTTGAATCGATAGTTGACATACTTGAAGTACAGGTTGGTTTCGCTTATTTAATCAACAAAAAAACTCCAGAACAAAGTACAATTTTTTATGAGGGTTGTAACGCCCAACAAGCTGAATTGGTAAAAAATGAATTGCTCGAACAAGTTTCCCGATCTCGAGCAATTAATAGGAGCAAAACTTCAGTAATTCAGCCCGCTCAAAATAATCAATGTATTATTGATAAAGGACTTTGTTCTCAAATAATTCCAATTAACGATGAGTTCGAATTGTTAATAGGCAGTCTTGTTTTGAAGGAAAAATCCCCTCTTTATAATGAAATTACAGACCATTATGAGGTATTATTTTCCGTTTTTGTACAACAAGTATTGGCCTATGTTTCGAATATTTTAGTTGAACAAGAAAACATGGAGCAACTGAAACAGATAGCTGCTTCAGAATTAGAATTGAAAAAACTTTCGCTCATTGCGACAAAAACGAAGAGCGGAGTGATTATTACTGATAACCACGGAAGAATTGAATGGGTGAACGAATCTTTTGAGAAAACAACTGGTTACAGTTTGAAGGAAGTAATAGGAAGAAAGCCTAAAGATTTTTTACAATATGAACCCTTAACGAATAAAGAATCAAGAGAAAAGTTAGCCAACGCTCTTGCTAAAAAAGAAAACGTTGAGGTTACCATTCTTAATGTTTCTAAAAGTGGGGCGCCTTATTACAATCAACTTGAAATTTCTCCCATTTTCGATGATAAAGGCAACCATATCAATTTTATTGCCCTTCAAAAAGACATTACAACCGAAGAAAATTACAAAAACGAACTTATTAAAACCAACTCAAGGTTTGAGCTTATTACGTCTCATTCAGGAATCGGAATTTGGGATTGGAATCCAGAAACGAATCGTTCAGTTTGGAACGATGCCATGTTTAAACTGTTCGAAATAATACCTGGTGAAGAGGTAGATAATTATTCATTATTTACCGATTCTATTCATCCGGATGATCGATTCAGAACAATTGAAGATGCAGAAAGTGTATTAAGAGGCGAGTCCGAATTCATCAATCATGAATACCGTATTATTCTGCCTAAAAGCAAAGATATCCGATACATACAGAGTCTTGTAGTGTCAGAAAAAGGAATTTCAGGAAATGTAGTTAGGGTGGTAGGCTCAGTAGTAGACATAACAGAAACAAGAGTATTCGAAGAAACGTTAATTGAAAAAAACAATCAACTCGAAAAAATAAATCAAGAATTGGATCAATTCGTATATAGTGTATCTCACGATTTGCGATCACCGTTGATGTCAATTAAAGGTCTAATATCAGTAATGGAATTGTCAATGCAGAATGAAGTATTGATGAAGCAATATTTAAAATTGATAGAACAAAGTGTTGGCCGTTTAGATGATACCATATTGGAGATTTTAGACTATTCGAAAAATTCAAGAATTGAAGTGCAACATGATGAATTTGATATTCAGAATTTGATAGAAGAAGTTTTTCAAGATCATGCACATTATTCGAATCCTAAAATAGATTTTGGACTCACACTTATCGGGAGTAGAATTGTAAATTCAGACAAATTAAGAATATCGACTTTGCTCAAAAATTTCATTGGCAACGCCGTAAAATACCGCAATAAAAATATTGATAATCCTTTTGTTCGTGTTCATATTAAAAACATTGAAAGTACCTTAACCATGGTAATCGAAGATAACGGTGAAGGTATTTCTGAAGAAAATCAAAAGAAAGTATTTAATATGTTTTATAGAGCCTCTAATAGCAGCTCTGGAACTGGGCTTGGGTTGTATATCTGCAAAGAGATAATTGTTAAAATGGGAGGTAGCGTAAATTTATACTCTGAATTACAAAAAGGTACAACAATTCACTTAACTTTGCCATTATTTTCTCCTGTAAATGAAGCGATTTCTTCTAATTGACGATGATGACATTATTTGTATTGTTCACCCTGCCATTATAAGACAAGCTCTTCCTGATAGCGAAGTGGAAATCATTAAATCAAGTCTCGAGGCCCTCTCCTTTATTCATGAAATGAAGGAAAACAATTACCCCGCACCGGATGCCATTTTCTTGGACATCAACATGCCTGAAATAAGTGGTTTCGGAATGCTTGAAAAATTAGATGTTAGCGATAAAGTCTATTTAGAAAACACTAAAATTTATATGCTTTCTTCATCGGTTGACGAACGCGACATTGAACGTGTTAAGGCCAATCCAATTATTGCTGATTTTATTGGAAAACCCTTGACAATAGAATTTTTAAAACAAAATTTTTCTTGAAAAGACTTAATAAGCAATCAAAGTTTCTTTCTTAACATAGAGAATCCTTAACTTTGTTCCCTCAATTTTATCCTTATGTACAGATCTCACACTTGTGGCGAATTACGCTTAACAGATATTAATAAATCAGTTCAACTTTCAGGATGGGTGCAACGCTCAAGGGATTTGGGAGGAATGACTTTTGTCGATTTGCGGGATAGATACGGCATTACCCAATTGGTATTTAACATGGAAGAGCATGCCGAATTGTGTGAACAAGCCAGGAAATTGGGCCGTGAATTCGTTATTCAAATTGAAGGAATTGTTATTGAGAGAAGTAGTAAAAACAAAAATATTCCAACAGGTGAAATTGAAATTCAAGTGAGTGCATTGAATATTTTAAATCCTGCCAAACTTCCCCCCTTTACGATTGAAGATGAAACGGATGGAGGAGATGAACTAAGGATGCAATACCGTTATCTGGATTTGAGAAGAAATCCTGTTCAAGAAAAATTACGATTGAGAAACAAAGTTGCTTTAGAAACCAGAAAATACTTGGATTCAAAAGATTTTCTTGATGTGGAAACTCCTGTTTTAATCAAATCTACCCCCGAAGGTGCGCGTGATTTCGTTGTGCCAAGTAGAATGAATCAAGGGCAATTTTACGCCTTACCGCAATCACCTCAAACATTTAAGCAATTGCTAATGGTTTCAGGATTTGATCGCTATTATCAGATTGTTAAGTGTTTTAGAGATGAAGATTTAAGAGCTGACAGGCAACCTGAATTTACGCAGATCGATTGTGAAATGGCCTTTGTTGAACAAAATGATGTTTTGAATATGTTCGAAGGCTTAATCAAACATCTTTTTAAAACTGTTCGAGGGGTAGCATTGGATGAAAACTTTCCAAGAATGACCTATGCGGAAGCCATGGAAAGATATGGTTCTGATAAACCAGATATCCGATTTGGTATGGAGTTCATCAATCTAACTACTGAAACACAAGGCAAACAGTTTGTTGTTTTTGATAGTGCTGAGGCTGTCCTTGGAATTTGTGTTCCAGGTTGTTCAGAATATACAAGAAAACAACTAGATGAATTGACAGATTGGGTAAAACGACCTCAAATTGGCGCAAAAGGTCTGGTTTATGTGAAATGCAATACAGATGGAACGTTTAAATCTTCAGTAGATAAATTTTATTCTGAGGCTGACTTAAAAACAATTGCAGAAAAAGCGAAAGCCAATCCTGGAGATTTATTACTGCTCTTATGTGGTGATCTTGATAAAACAAGAAAACAACTCAATGAACTGCGCTTACATTTAGGTAATGCATTGGGTTTAAGAAATCCTAATATTTTCAAACCCTTATGGGTACTTGATTTTCCGCTTTTGGAATGGGATGAAGAATCTGAAAGATACCATGCGATGCACCATCCTTTTACTTCACCAAAACCTGAAGACATTCATTTATTGGAAAGCAATCCAGGAGCGGTTCGAGCAAATGCCTATGATTTGGCAATGAATGGTGTTGAATTGGGCGGGGGATCTATTCGAATTCATGATAGATCGCTTCAATCAAAAATGTTCGACTTACTTGGTTTTACTAAAGAAGAAGCACAAGCACAATTTGGGTTCCTAATGAATGCTTTCGAATACGGCGCTCCTCCGCACGGTGGTCTCGCATTTGGTTTGGATCGTTTGGTTGCCACAATGGGCGGTTCAGAATCCATACGAGATTATATCGCATTCCCAAAAAACAATAGCGGCCGGGATACCATGATCGATGCGCCATCACCAATTGATGCCAAACAATTGAAAGAATTGGGGATTGGATTGGGGTAAACCAATTTGTTTATTGAAGTTCTTAACTTATTAAATTAAGACAGCTTATTCTCTTTTTTTAATTTACAGGTAAATTGTTGATGCTTCAATCTACAATTTTATAATTCTTGTTATATAATACTGCACGGGTATTTCCTGTTATGCCAATAATTGAAAAAGTAATTGAGGTTCCCCCCGTAGGCTTTACAATATAACCACCACTTTTCTCTGTCTTGGTTGCAGAACCAGAAACAATCTGTAGTTCAAACGTATCAAAACCAGTTCCTTTTATGGTCAAAAAGTTTTGTTGTGATTTGGATAAGGAGGTTGCGGTGTTGCTTCCATTCACAAAAACTTCAGCAGAAATTTTAGTGGAGTCTTGACTGTAAGCATCATTAACATTTAAAAACAAACCAAATAAGGTAAAAAAGAACATTCTCATAACTTCAAATTTTTAGATTACAAAGAATGAAATGAGGGTGTTTGGAAAAGTAACATTATAGATTCATCTGAACTACCTGCAGATACTTAGTTGCCTATGCTTTGATTCGTATTACAATAAATCATTTTTATTTCCATGCAACATCTGTTACAAAGCAATCCGATTCATTGAGATAATTTTGTGTTATTAAAATCTATAAATTATGCCAACAATACAATTAAACAGACAACAATTTATCGATGAGGTTTTCGATTATACAACCGAAAAAGAATTCAAATTCAAAGGAAAACAACCTGCAATAATTGATTTTTATGCAGATTGGTGTGGACCTTGTAAAATGGTAGCCCCCATATTAGAAGAATTAAGCAACGAATATCCAGGTGTCACCATTTATAAGGTTAACACTGAGATAGAACAAGAACTTTCACAAATATTTCAAATTCGAAGCATTCCTACAATGTTCTTTTTACCTTTAGACAAACAACCTATGGCTCAAGCCGGCGCCCTGCCCAAAAGTGCATTATCTGAAATTATCGAAAAAGAATTGGGCGTGTTGAAGTTGTAGAAAAATGTTATTACCTCTTTGTTAATATATTTTGATAAGATAGAAGGGTTGATTCTTTAAATACAGAAGAACAACTTATCACATCACCGCTTATCACTAAAAAACGCCTTCATCATTTCAGCGCAATCGTGCGCCAGAACGCCATTTGAAACCAAAGTTTTTGGGTGATACAGTTCATGATGAAAACGGCCTGCACCGCGTTTTTCATCTCGTGTTCCAAATACTATTTTATCGATTTGAGACCAATACAAAGCTCCAGCGCACATTACACATGGTTCAACAGTGACATAAATGGTACAACCCGTTAAGTATTTAGCCCCTAAAAAATCTGCCGCAGCCGTAATGGCCTGAATTTCGGCATGTGCCGTTACATCATTCAATTGTTCAGTTAAATTGTGGGATCTAGCAATGATTTGATTGTTTACAACCACAACAGCACCAACTGGAACTTCTCCCTTTTCTTTTGCTTTTTCAGCTTCTAGAAGCGCTTGCTTCATGAAATATTCATCGTTAAATGGACTTATCATTGCTAACCGATTTACACAAGTACCAAATTACAAATTCTGTTTAGACATTTTAACCCATGCCATAAACAAACCTTTATTTTGACTAAGTTTTTAGGAATAAATGTTCATCAAAGTTGTTAAACTTGCTCAATTATAAACGATTAACCGAATTGATTGCGTACATTTACCCATTACCATTAAACAAATACAATGCGGTTTAAATCAATTCAGTTCGCAAAAAATCATAACGAAGAATTCTATAAAGTACTAAAAACAAGAGTTAATCAATATTTCAAATCGAATGCAATTTCAAGGCACGCCAATACCAACATGGTTTTTAAAACTGTTGTGATGTGTCTCATGTATTTTGTTCCATATGCCCTTTTGTTAACTGTTGCTGAAAGTTACTTGTTTGTTACCTTAATGTGGGTGGTTATGGGTTTTGGAATGGCTGGAATAGGCTTGTCTGTTATGCACGACGCCAATCACGGGGCATACTCCAAAAGTGATCGGGTAAATAAAGGGGTGGGTCGAATATTGTTTTTTCTTGGCGGAAGTGATGTCAATTGGAGGATTCAACACAATATTTTACACCACACTTATACCAATGTAACTGGCATGGATGAAGACATCAACCCTGGGGCAGTAATGCGGTTTTCTCCCCATGAAAAAAGGAGGTATTTACATAGATTCCAACACATTTATGCTTGGTTTTTTTATGGATTAATGACTTTGGTTTGGTTCATTTCTAAAGATTATAAACAAGCTGCACGTTACGAGAAATTGGGTTTGTTTGCTACGCAAAAAATTTCTTTTAGACGTCATTTAACCACCATAATCATTGCCAAAGTTGTTTATGGATTTATCTTTATTGGACTACCTATTATCTTCAGTCCAGTGGCTTGGTGGTATACAATTTTAGGATTTATAATCATGCAGTACATCGCTGGATTAATTTTGGGGTGCATTTTCCAACCAGCTCATGTGGTACCAACATCTGATTATCCTATGCCGGACAATTCTGGTAACATTGATGCTGATTGGGCAGTAAACCAGTTGTACAACACGTCTAATTACGCACCCAAATCAAAGTTGTTTTCTTGGTATGTTGGAGGATTAAACTTTCAAGTGGAGCACCATTTATTTCCCAATATTTGTCACGTGCATTACAAGAAAATATCTGAGATTGTTAAAAAAACTGCGGAAGAATTTCAACTTCCTTACAATTCATACAAAACATTTTATAAAGCCTTGGCAGAGCATACCAAAATGCTCAAAGCTCTAGGTCAAAACGATTGGGCACCAGCGTTGCATCATTAATGTCAAGGTAATTGAACGCATGACACTCGAAGCATATTGTAGGTTTTGTTTGTCCCTTCCTTACACAACAGAAGCATTTCCATTTGATCAAAACACCTTGGTTTTTAAGGTTGGAGGAAAAATATTTGCTTTGTTAGATGTAGATAGATTCGAGTCTGTTAACTTAAAGTGTGATCCGGAAGAGGCCATAGAACTTAGGGAGTCTTATGCCGCTATATCTGGAGGATATCATATGAACAAAAAACATTGGAACACTGTTAAGTTGCATGTCGATGTTGATGATAAATTACTGCTTGAATTAACTCAAAAATCATATAAGCTTGTATTCAATAGCCTTCCAAAAAAAGTAATAAATGAGCTTACGTTGTGACAAATACATCTGGGCAGTGAGGCTTGCAAAAACGCGAAGTGTTGCGACTGAACTTATTTCCAAAGGAAAAATCAAAATCAATGGTTTAACCACGAAGCCATCTAAAGACATAAAAGTGGGTGATGTGATTTCAATTTCAAAAAATGCTGCCGTTTTTTCATTTAAGGTCATTCAATTATTGGATAAAAGGGTAGGTGCCAAATTGGTTTCAGACTACTTGTTAGATTGCACACCCTCAGAAGAAATTGAAAAATTTCGAGCTTATCAATTGGCGCAACAATCCTATCGCGAAAATGGTAGCGGAAAACCCTCCAAAAAGGACCGCAGAGACCTGGATGATTTCCTTTGTGATTGGTGATCGATTTTGCCAATTGTAACTTTTTCTTCGTTAAAAAGTCTTAAATGGGTATAAATGAAAAATTTAGCCTTATGAAAAAGATGATTTACACATGCTATGTAATGATTTCAGTTACAATCAATGCACAGGAAGCTCCAAAATCTGACACTACTAAAATCAATATGGGCAAAATAGAAATGATTTTAGTTGACCATTCTGATGATGAATCATGGGAATACGATACCATTGATGCAGCACCGACAGAAGAAGAAAAGAAAATTTTTAAAGGGCATTGGTCGGGTATAGATGTCGGGTTCAACACATTGATGAATGCACCATTTGAAAGAAATTTTGAAAATTATCCATACTGGGAAAATGATATTGCCAAGTCTTCTGTTTGGAACATTAACCTCTTAGAGCATAAATTTAAAATCTACCAAAACTATATTGGTTTTACAACCGGATTTGGTTTTAATTTGAATGCTTTCCATTTTACTGATAATTATGTAATCAATAGCTCGAATGATACAACTTTCGCGATTTTAGATACCATTAACGACTATTCTAAAAACCGCTTACAAGCCAATTATTTTACCATTCCACTTTTATTGGAGTTTTGCACAAGTAATGTTGATGAAAGTACTTTTTACCTGGCCGCTGGAGTTGTTGGAGGGGTGCGATTATCTTCTAAAACGGTCATGGTAACCGATATTGACGGAAAGAAGGAACGTATTGTTACAAAAGACGACTTTGGAATCAATCCTTTTAAATTGGATGCTGCTTTGAGAATGGGTTATGGGACATGGGGAATTTTCGCCAATTACAGTTTGATTCCATTATTTCAAAAAGACCAGACTATGGAAATTTACCCGATGACCTTCGGTGTTACTTGCAACTTTTAATTAGAGATCAATTTACAAATACTTAGGGCGGTGCATACGGCCCTTTTTTTTTTAGAAAGGTTCGACGGTATAACCCGCATTTTTCAATAATTCGACTACACCGTTTTCTCCCTTTAAATGAGCGGCCCCAACAGCGATAAAGGTTTTTTGCGCTTTTACCAATTTTTCAATTTCAGGAATCCAATTTTTATTGCGTTGCACTAAAAAGTTATTGTTAAATGCCTCACTTGTCATTTCAGAATCCTCCATTAATGCTGTAAGCCCCTCTAGGTCATTTGACAAATATAATTCTAGCATTTTATTGTACTCTGAAATTTCCGTTCCTAAAGAAGCCACCAACATGTCAGCTTGTTCATCCAAGGATATCGTATTTACCGTTGAAAGTTGGTATTGCACAGTTTCCAATCCTGAAGAAGGAATTCCTCGTTTTTTTGCTTCATCATTAAAATATTGATCAAATCCTTTGGTCTTGCCCAATTGTTCTTGCAAAATAATGGAGCTCACAAAAAATGGTTTGATTTTGAGGTATTTCTTGTATTTCGACTTTGACATTCCCAATGTATCCAAACAATATTTTTCAAACTTTTGAAATTCATCTGAAGTAAGAAAATTCTTTAAGGTTTTTCCTCCAGGAATGATTAATTCTTTCGTCATCGCAATTTGCTGCTCAAAGGTCATGTTTAAATCTATCTCAAGAGCTAAAGCGCTACACGCTTGAAACGCACCAGAAATATCATCTGAAACTACAAATTTATCTTCCGGAACAGCGTGTATTGTTCCATATAAATAAGATTCTTCACTGAGGTTGTTTCCACTAATCTTCCACAATAATTGCGCTTGAAGTGCATTGACAGAGAGAAGTAAATAAGAAAAAATAGCAATTGATTTCATTTTCAAAATTTAGGTTCACTAAGTTAATTCCAATTTTAACATCAAAGTTCTTGGCTCAACAATTTTAAACTTCCTACTGCAAGATCATTCGGATAATTTTTGATGAAAATGGCCAATTTTTCTGCGATTTCAAGTGAACTGATTAATTCCTTATTCGATTTTAGATTTTGAAAAGTTTCTAATGATGAGAAGTCTTGTGCATCAGCAGAACGAATAGTTGTTTGCATATCCGTATCAATAACACCGGGAGCAAGAGAAAAAACACGAATCTTTCTACATTTTTCCTTTTCTTCCAAATAAAGGGTTTCACTAAAACGATCGAGTGCCGCTTTCGACGCACAATATGATGCCCATCCCGGAATGGCGCGCGTTGCAGCACCCGAACTGATATTCAAAATGGTGACTTTTTGATGGGGTTGAGCTTGTTTCAAAAGTTGGGCAGTCAAGATCATTGGCGCAATCGTATTTACGGTGATGACTTCCTGACAATCCAATTGTTCTTGATCACTTAACCGTTTAATGTTTCCTATAACTCCGGCATTATTAATCAATAGAATGTCATCATCAGCTTGAAAATGAATATCTAGCGCACTCAAATTCCCTAAATCTTTTTGAATAAATTGAAAGTTGGGATGCGAAATGGCATGAGATCTTCCAATTCCAAAAACGCGATGTCCTTCGTTCAGATAAAATTCAGCAAGAGCTTTTCCCAAGCCTTTGGAAACGCCTGTAATATAAACGTTCACGGCTTAACCAAGGGCCTGTTGAAGGTCAGCAATGAGGTCATCTGCGTCTTCAATTCCAACAGAAAGTCGAATTAACGAATCCACAACACCTGTTTTTTCCCGTTCTTCCTTTGGAATCGATGCGTGGGTCATTGTTGCAGGGTGCCCAATAAGTGATTCTACACCTCCAAGGGATTCCGCAAGGGCAAAAATTTCTACTTTTTTCACAACTTCTAAAGCATCTTCAAGTCGATTCCCTTTCATTGTGAATGAAATCATTCCACCAAAACCGCGCATTTGTTCTTTTGCAACCTCGTGGTTTGGATGACTTGTAAAACCAGGCCAGTAAACTTTATCAATTTTCGGGTGTGAAACCAAGAAATTTGCAACTTTCTCGCCGTTTTCACAATGTCTTTGCATTCTAAGGTGTAAGGTTTTAATCCCTCTCAACACTAAAAATGAATCCATTGGAGCAGTAACGGCGCCACTTGAGTTTTGAATGCGGTACATTTCTTTGGATATGGCTTCATCGTTACAAACTAAAGCACCCATAACAACGTCTGAGTGACCGCCTAAATATTTCGTAACAGAATGCATAACGATATCTGCACCTAAATCCAAAGGATTTTGCAAATAAGGTGTTGCAAAGGTATTGTCGACACATAACATCGCACCACAACTTTTAGAAATTTCAGCCATTTTTCGAATATCCACGATATTCATCATGGGATTCGTTGGTGTTTCTACCCAAATTAATTTGGTGTTTTCATTGACAAGTGTGGCAACATCAGCGTGATTTTGCATGTTCACAAAATGAAATTTAATGCCATATTTTTCAAAAATCGTTCGGAACAAACGATACGTTCCTCCATACAAATCATTGGTAGAAATGACCTCATCGCCAGGGTTCAACATTTTAATGACACAGTCGATCGCAGCAAGACCTGAACCAAAACAAGCCCCATAATTGCCGTTTTCTATGGCGGCAATATTTTTTTCCAAAGCGTGTCTCGTTGGATTTAAAGTTCTTGAATATTCATATCCTTTGTGATTTCCAACACCTTCTTGAACATAAGTTGATGTTTGATAAATTGGAGTCATAATAGCTCCAGTGGCTTCATCCGGATGTACACCTGCGTGTATGGCTTTTGTGGCAAATTTCATAACTGATAAATTTCAACAAAAGTAGTTTTTTTCAGAATTCCTGCAATTGATTTGTATTATGGTTTAGGTTAATGAATTCTTTAATTCAAGCACTAAAAGTTTATTAAATTTAACCTGTGGAACATACCGTTCGAAATAGAATTCAAAGTTTATTGGAAGAAGTGAGTCAACTCAACGCCAATGATCCTTTAGTTAATTTTGATGTTTCGCAATTGGTATTGACTGAAAATGATGTGTTCAGTTTTCCATTGGGATCTAATTTTGCGAGATTATATAAAAAAGCCGAAAAAGAATTTAAAGAAAGTGGTGTGTTTCCGCTATGCGCCATTCATGGCGCTATGCGCTGGGAATTGAAGTCCAAAAACATAGAAACACCGCTTTATTTGATACCATTATCGGTTAAAGTAAATAAACCAGAAGCGACTTTCGAATTAAACTATCAATATGAATCTGCATTCATTAACCCTTACCTGGTTCAGAGCTTCAAAAATCAATATGATATTTTAATTTCTGAAAAATTTTCCTTTGATGAATTAACTACCTTTTTAGAAGATAAGGGTTTTCAGCATCTAAATACCGATTTCAAAGGATTTGGAAATGTTCACCACCACCGTTTTGAGGTAATTCGAGAACTTGAAGAATTATTGACAAAAAACTTAAATCCTTCACTCAATCAACTTTTAGGGGAGGAGGAGGAAGTGATTAGCAAGCCTTTGGTATTAGATAACAGCTTACTTTTTTCTGCAGATCCTGAACAAATGCTTGTGTTTAAGACTTTCAAAGAGGTCAACACAGTCGTTCAAGGTCCACCAGGAACGGGAAAATCACAAGTTCTTTCGAACTTAATTGCCAAAATATTAAAATCGAATGCTTCTGCGATTGTGGTTTCAGAGAAACGCGCTGCACTTGAAATCATACAGAAAAAATTAGATCAGTTCAACCTCAAAGATTTGACCTTTATTGTTTCTACCGAAACGGTGGCGAAGGATTTTATCCATGAATTAAAAAACGCTTGGAACCGTTTAGAACAATTTATCCCTTCACGCGAACATTTTCTTCCACTTTCGGATAATTATCTTTCTCAGTTACAATATTTATTGGATGTACTGAACCAACCTCAATTGATAGGAGGTATAAGTTACAAAGCATTTAAAGATTTGACGACGAACACGGAATGGTCAGATGCTCCATTTAACAGCGACCTTCCGTCATTAGCTCACTGGCTAAACGTTAATAAACAGGTACAATTGGTTTATAATCTCGGATTTGCTTTAGAAATTGGAAGTTTAGCGCCTGGTTTTATGCAAAATGAGCAATTCAAAAATGCAGACAAAACAATTAAAAATCTGCTTGATGAACTTCAAAAGCTCAATAAAACTTTTCATATTGAAACTTGGGCAGATTTGCATGGAGCAATGAAAAAAGCAGCGATTTGTCAGATGTTTAACACCGTGGTTTTCAGAAAATTTGAAAAAATTTTAATTCCCAATTCTAAAGATCAAAAACGATTTTTAAAACTTCGGGTCAAATATCTGAAAGAAAGTGCATTAAAATCGATTAACGATCATGAGTTAAATAACTGGTTGGTTCCACCATCTGCATTGGTCGCACAAATGCTTTTAGATGAGCTTGGTGAGAAGTCTTACATCAGCAAATGGCGATTCAAGAAAAAGTGGAAAACGTACAGTAAGTTGCCAGTTTCAAAAGCGGAAGAAATATTGAAGCAATGGAAAAAATATTTGGTGCACCAAGAAGTTATTTCCCATCTCGAAGCAGATTTTATTGAACTTGGCCTTGATAATTTAGAAGCTGATATGGCTTGGATCTATCAGCAAATACACCAATTGGAAGCCTCAGATTGGAGCATCTGGATGCAGCTGACTGAGCAAGAAAAAACCTTGTTTTCGAACCAAAATTTGGCTCTTCAAAAATTGCATCAGCAATTCAAAAGTATGTTCCGCTGGAAAGAAGACACCAAGATCGAACTTTACCTCCATCTGTTTCTTCAACAATTTCCAGTTATACTAAAACACCTATCTGAGCTAAATGGTGTTGATGAACAAACACTGAGAAACCTTGCGAACTACGATCATTTTGAAGCTTATCAAAATGCTGTCTTCAAATCAAATTATGTTCAGTTTGTGAGTTTATATCCACAGTTTAACCAGTTTGATTTACAAGAAATGGTTCAAAAATGTGCGCATATTATTTCAGAACAAAGTAAGGAGGCACAGTTTTTTGCGCAATCGATTTTAACCAAACAACATCTGCAATTCTCTTCTTATCATCAGTTGCTTCAAACAAGTTCAAGTAAACTTTCAGTAGAGGAAAAACTATTAAAGCAACGCCTTAAAAAAGGAAAAGCTTTATTGGTAAAGGAATTTTCGAAAACCAAAAGTTATACAAGTTTAAGGATGCTTTACCATTCAGAAGCTCAAGAATGGATCAAATTGTTAAAACCAATTTGGTTAAGCAACCCTTCACAAGTTGCACAATGTTTTCCGTTGGAATGCAATTTATTCGATGTCGCCATTTTTGATGAAGCCAGTCAATTGCCTTTAGCCAATGCTTTGGGAACCTTATTCAGAGCGAATAGGATTTTGGTTGCCGGAGATGCCCAACAAATGGGACCAAGTGCTTACTTCAAATCAGGAAGTTCGGAACCGATTGATTTGTTGCATCAGGCACAGTTTTATTGGAAAACTGTTGCTTTGAAACATCATTACCGAAGCGAACACCCCCATTTGATTCATTTTTCAAATCGGTATTTTTATGGTAATGACTTACTTGCATTTCCTTCTTTCAACCAAGAAAAATCTCCCATCAATTTCCATTATTGCGAAAAAGGTATTTTTGATGAAAGGTCAAATATTGTTGAGGCGAAAGAAGTCGCAAAATTTATTTCAAAAGAATTAATCCGTGCTGACACCATTGGAGTTGTTGCATTTTCAGAAACGCAATTGAAAGAAATATATAAACGAATTCCGGACGAAAACAGACAATTATTGGAGCAACGCTTGGAAGACGGGACTGTCTTTTTCAAATCTTTAGAAAACGTTCAAGGAGACGAATGCGACAGGTTAATCATAAGCTTTGGCTACGGAAAAACAGTTGACGGAAGTTTTAATTTACGTTTTGGTCCTTTGAATGCGAAAAACGGACACAAGCGCTTGAATGTTTTGCTCACTAGAGCAAGAAAGCGCATTGATTTCTTTGCTTCCGTCCGCTGTGATGATTTTAAATTAAGTAGCAATGAATCGGTAGAATTATTGCGTAAGTTTTTCATGCTTTTGGAATCGCAAGAAGCCATTTCAGAAAATACGCATTTTCCCTTGGGTTTGCAAGTTGTGCAGCGTGAAAACAAATTGGCAATCCCTCATGTATATGAAAAGCTTCAAGATGCGCGAGAATTGGTAACCGTAGTTGACGTTTTACAAAACCGTGGATGGCAACTTGATTTCAATATTCATTAATGGGCATCCAACCAATTTTTTCCAACTTCAACTTGAACTTCTAGCGGCACATCTATTTCAATGGCACTTTCCATACATGATTTAACCAAATTTCCCATGGCATCAATTTCATGCATTGGTACATCAAAAACCAATTCGTCATGCACTTGAAGTATCATTCTTGATTCCATTTTTTGTTTTTCTATTTCTTCGTGTATGCGAATCATTGCCATTTTGATTATATCCGCAGCTGAACCTTGAATGGGTGCATTCACCGCATTTCTTTCAGCATAACCTCTTACTACCGCGTTCGCTGAATTGATGTCCGGAAGATAGCGTCTTCTTTTCATAATCGTCTCCACATAGCCTGTTTCTCTTGCATCACGAACTAACTTGTCCATATAACCCCTCAAACCGGCAAATTGCGCGTAATAACTATCAATTATTCCTTTAGCTTCTGTTCTGGTAATGTTTAAACTTTGTGACAAACCAAATGCGGATTGACCATAAAGGATTCCAAAATTTACTGCTTTTGCGGCACCACGTTGTTCCCGGGTTACATCTTCCATGGGAATATTGAAAATACGCGCAGCTGTGGCAGTATGAATATCCAAATGGTTTTTAAACGCCTCCAACATGTGTTGATCTTGACTTAAGGCGGCGATAATGCGCAATTCAATTTGAGAATAGTCGGCGGCCATGATTACGTGTTGTGCATCTTTCGCGATAAATGCCTTTCTAATTTCTCTCCCTTTCTCAGTTTTTATAGGAATGTTTTGCAAATTGGGATTGTTTGAACTCAAACGACCAGTTGCAGTAACCGTTTGCATGAAATTCGTATGAATGCGACCATCAATAGAGTCTTTAAGAGTTGGTAAAGGATCGACATAGGTGTTTTTGAGTTTTCTCAACTGGCGGTAATCTAGAATTTTTGGAATGATCGCATGTGTATGTTTCAATTTCAATAAAATATCCTCAGATGTTGCATACTGACCTGTTTTCGTCTTTTTTGCTTTAGGATCAAGTTTTAAAATTTCAAACAAAATGTCACCCAATTGTTTGGGAGAATCAATATTGAATTTCATTCCCGCATCAGCTTCAATACCTTTTTCCAATTCTGCTAGATGCGTTTCAAGTTCCAAAGAATATTTATTTAATGCATCCGCATCAATGGCTATTCCTTCTCGCTCAATATCCTTCAACACAACCATTAAAGGCATTTCTAACTCATAAAACAATTTTTTTAAGTGTTCTTTTTGAATTTCAGGTTCAAAAATATGTTTAAGTTGCAAGGTGACATCGGCATCTTCGCAGGCATAATCCATAATTTCTTGCGGCGCCAAATCACCCATATTTCCTTGCGATTTGCCTTTTTTTCCAATCAACAACTCAATAGAAATAGGTTTGTAATTCAGGTAGAATTCAGCCAAGAAGTCCATCGATTGCTTTGATTCCGGATTGATGAGATAATGTGCAATCATGGTATCAAAAAGCGGTCCTTTTACAGCAACCCCATATCGTTCCAATACTTTCAAGTCGTATTTCATGTTATGGGCGATTTTTTCTACAGATTGAGCTTCGAAAAAAGGTTTGAATTCTTCAAGAATACGTTTTGAACTTTCGAAATCTTTTGGAAAAGGCACGTAGAAACCTTCGCGATGTTTCAAAGAAAATGACAAGCCAACGATATCGGCATGTCGCGCCTCCAAATTGGTCGTCTCTGTATCGAAACAAACTTCCTTCGCTTGCATTAGCTTGTTAAGCAACGCAGTACGTTCTTCAGGAAGGTTTACCAAATGGTAACTTGGTTTTTCTGTAGCAATGGTCTTATTAGTCTTTGTTTCTTGAGGAGTTTGTTCAACCAGCATACTCTGCACACCGAATAAATCCAACTGACCTGAATCATTGGGCTTACTCGCTGTTGGCGCTATAGAAATTTCTTCACCCAATATTCTTTTGGCAACGCTTCGGAATTCCAATTCCGTAAAAATATCCTTTACTTTTTCTGCATCAACATCGCACATGATCAAAGCTTCTTCATCAAATTCAACCTCGAGATCAATGATAATTGTCGCGAGCATTTTAGAAATTCTGCCTTGCTCTTCAAAATTGATAACATTTTCTTGTTGTTTGCCTTTCAATTCGTGTGTATGTTCGAAAAGGCCTTCCATCGACCCATATTTCTGAATCAGTGCTTTTGCTGTTTTTTCACCAATTCCTGGGATTCCCGGAATATTATCGGAAGCGTCACCCCACAAACCCAAAATATCAATCACCTTTAGTGGATGATCCACTTCAAATTTTTCGCAAACTTCTTTAACTCCAAGAATTTCTGGCGGATTTCCCCCTCTACCGGGTTTGTATATAAAAATATTTTCGGAAACCAATTGACCGTAATCTTTATCGGGAGTCATCATATAGGTCGTAAACCCTTTTTGCTCTGCGATTTTGGCCATGGTGCCAATCACATCATCAGCTTCAAAACCATTTATCTCCAATATGGGCACATTGAAAGCTTCAACAATTTTCTTTATAGGCTGAATCATTGAACGAATATCTTCCGGCATTTCTTCCCGATGCGCTTTGTAGGATTCAAAATTTTCGATTCGATGTGTGGAACCACCTGGCGGATCAAAAACTACAGCGAGGTGTGTTGGTTTTTCATTTTTTATAACATCTATCAAAACATTGGTAAAACCAAAAGCTGCCGATGTGTTTTGTCCTTTCGAATTAACTCTTGGATTTTTTGCAAATGCGAAATAGGCCCTGTAAATCAGTGCATAGGCATCTAAAAGAAATAATTTTTTATCGATATTTTTTGAAAGCATATAGTTCTTAAAATTGTGTGCGCATTACAAAGCTATTTTAAATTTTGTTTTGAGTTTAAAATAGTTTTTAAGTAAGACCAGAAATTTGAAAATAAATGAGCGTTCGAGCGACGCTATCTGAAAACCGTATGTTAATATTAATGAAACAAATACGAAAAAGTGATTTTCAGAATAGGAATAAAAGGGTTCAAAAGGTTTCAAAAGGTTTTTAGAAGGTTTAAGGTTCAAAGGGGGTCAAGGTTTAAGAAGGTTTAAGGTTTAAGAAGGTTTAAGGTTCAAGTGTGTTTAGGGTTGAAAGGGGTTTAAGGTTTGAGAGGGTTTAAGGTTCAAGTGTGTTTAAGGTTGAAAGGCGTTTAAGGTTTGAGAGGGT
>CAZOAH010000006.1:117068-137818 GCA_964577845.1 uncultured Akkermansia sp. | reverse complement strand
GTTTAAGAAGGTTTAAGGTTCAAGTGTGTTTAGGGTTGAAAGGGGTTAAAGTTTAAGAAGGTTTAAGGTTCAAGTGTGTTTAGGGTTGAAAGGGGTTAAAGTTTAAGAAGGTTTAAGGTTCAAGTGTGTTTAGGGTTGAAAGGGGTTAAAGTTTAAGAAGGTTTAAGGTTCAAGTGTGTTTAGGGTTGAAAGGGGTTAAAGTTTAAGAAGGTTTAAGGTTCAAAGGGGTTTAAGGTTCAAGTGTGTTTAAGGTTGAAAGGCGTTTAAGGTTTGAGAGGGTTTAAGGTTTAAGAAGGTTTAAGGTTCAAGTGTGTTTAGGGTTGAAAGGGGTTAAAGTTTAAGAAGGTTTAAGGTTCAAGTAAGTTTAAAGATTTACTTTAAACATTGAACTTTAAACATTGAACTTTCAACATTGAATTAAACATTGAACTTTAAGCCAATCCCGTGATTTAATCCTCAAGTCGTTTTTCAAGCAGTTCGTTGTATTTTTCCAGAAGCAACAAATATTTACTTTTCCAGTAATCCACAGAATTTTCATCGGGAGGAAAGTACCTGTTTTCAACATCTCCAGAAAATTGACGGTAGCGTTTAAGTTCCTCTATTTCATCTGAAAAATCGTGATGTATAACGCGGCCTATTTCTAAAATATAGTCAATCGAAAGGTGGGGATTCTCGAAAGCATTGTAAATCCAGCGACGGCTTTTTCCAAGTTGATGGGTAAGCCTAGTAAGTGAGTAACCACTTTGCCGAACAATTTGCTCAACGATTTCACCTTTATGTTGCATAGAATACAAAATTCTGTATACCATCGAGAAATTAAGTATACACTTATTGCGTTTAATTGTGCATTTATTTTATATTTGTGTGTATTTTTTAAGTGATTTTTAGTTTGTCGCTAAATTATAGCAACACAAGATGACCAAAACATACTGAATAAACTTCGCTTAAAAAGTACTGGAAGTGTGCCATTAAACACCGCGGTTGCCGAAAAGCGTTACGAGTAGGCCTATTAAAACCATAAAACCTTTTATTTATGAAAACAAAAATTTTCTTGTTTGGCGCTTTAATTCTTATTGGCGCATCTTCTTGTAACAAAACCAAGTATGGCAATGTAACATTTTGGCAGCAACTCGGAAGCGGATTTGGCGTAACCGTAGTTACCATCGACGGTGTTTCTTCTAACATTACGTCTGAATATAATGGTGCTCCAGCTTGCGGCGAAACAGGATGTGCTGTGTTTAACCAATTGGAAACCGGAACATACGACTATGCAGCAACGGATGGAACCGATGTTTGGTCCGGAACCGTAACAATAGACGAAGGTTGCACAACGGTTGAGTTGTATTAACCAATTAAAACGATCAATTAAAACATAAAGAAAAGAATAAATCAAAAATTATTAGAAAAGTATGATCAATAGAAATTAAAAAAGAACATTATGCAATCAATTAAAAAATTAACATCCATATTTTTATTTGCTGTCTTGTTATCAAGTTTTTTGATGTCTTGTATGACCACAAAAACCCCAGTAGGATCCTACACTGAAACAGTTGGAAAGGAATACACTTATGCAAAAGGAAAACAGTTATGGCTTTTCTGGGGCTTAGTGCCTATTGGACGCACAAACGTAAACACCCCTAACGACGGAAATTGTGAAGTGGTAACCAAATTTAATTTCGGTGATGTTCTAATCAGTGGTTTAACCGCAGGTATTGTGACTTCTTACTCCATTAAGGTGAATGCCAAGAAAAAAGAGTAAGGGTTGGAAAATATTCAAATTCAAAAAAATCAACTAAAAATGTTTATTCAGATAATGCTGAAAAAAACAGGACGAAGATTATGCAATCTTTGATAAGCAACTTGAAAATTGGATTTTAAATGCCCGAAATCAGGCGATAAAACTAGTTTCTAGAACTATTGAAGAATTCAAAGGTATTTCTTAACTGGTTTGAAAGCAACTGCTGAAGCATATTTCAGGAATATTGACATTTATAATTTTGAGTGTGTTCATGCTAATAATTCTCAGCATTTACAAATCTTGCAATTAAAAAAGAAATTAAGAACTAAAATATGAATGATAATACAATTAATGAAAATGTAAGTGAATTATATGATTTTACTTACCGTCAATATGGTGTGAATTGTGCTTCACAATCTGGATCATTGCCTGATTCCTTATCAGGGCATTTAAATAGTGTTTACAGCAAGTTTGAAAGAGATCAACGGCTTGATGAACAAGGAATTATTGATAGAATAACAAAACTTGGAAATGAAATACAAATTGAAAAATCAAATATAAATAACTCAAAGGCAAAATTATTATCGTCCAAGGAAAATAAAGAAAATAAACAAAAAGAAATAGACGAATTAGAGAAAGAAAAAGTTGAACTGCATAACGGAGTTGATAGAATTGATACCCCAACTTTCGTGATAAGTGCATTCATTACCGTCATGTTAACATTATATTTGTTCATCTTTTATTCAACTTCAGGATATTCAGCAATCTATGGATTGAAAATAGATAATGTATTTTTGAATACTGACGTTTTTGATGAAGTAGCGAGTAAAGGTGGAGCTGCAATAGCATTTATTGTGTTTTTTCCAATTATTTTCCTTGGATTGGGTTTTTTAATTCACAATTCTATTGAGGAAAATAAAAGACGAGAAGAAAATAAAAAGCCGAAAAGCTACATACTAATTGCAACATTAATTTCAATTACATTTGTTGCAGATGCTTTTATTGGTTACAAAATTTCAGAAACCAACTACAATAACAGAGCCCTGTTGAATGACATCGAACCATGGACTTTCAGCATGGTATTTAGTGATGTAAATTTCTATCTTATTTTAGTATTAGGGTTCGTAGTATATGTGATTTGGGGGGTTCTTCTCAATTCTGTGCTTAGTCACCCATACCTTAAATCAGAAAGTCAACAAATTATATTAGTAAGAGAGCAAATAAATAGGAGAATTGAAGAGAAATTAACGGAGAAATCCGAACTAACTTCCAAAATTTTTCAATTTGAGGGTGATATTAAAAATGCTGAGGATAGTATAGAGGAAAAGGAAAGACTCATTAATCGCCTCGAAAACGGAAGTTTTCCTATTAGTACAAATGATCTCAAAGCTGCCGTTGGTGAATTCATGGGTGGATGGATTGAATACATTAAACTCTACTACTCTAAAAATGAGGCAGAAAATCTTAATAATGAGGCAATGGAAATCCAAAATAATTGGTTAGACCTCAAAATAAATACTTTAAAAAACGAATCATAAGAATATGGAAACAATTCCCGAAAGAAAACCAAAAAAGAAAAGTAGAAAACCAATATATTTTCTGTTCGGATCAATACTTTTCTTTTGCATTTTTATTTATTTAATGACTCGCCCCTCTATTGAAAATTTGGCGTTAAATGATTTAAAAAAGGTCGAAGCTTTAACAGAAATTAAAACGGTTTGGGAGCGTTATCCAGAATTAATGGAAAATAAAAACTTTTTAAATAAAGTCAGAGAAAAACTTACTACACTAAATTTAAAAGTAGAAGATGCTAATTGGTTTCCTAAGGCACCTGAAAGTATAAATCTTATTGTAATTCCAGATCTTTCGAGACGAATAATAGACTCAGTTAATAACCCAAATCAAATTTCAAATGATAAAATAATTCTTGAAACCATATGGAATTCTTTCAAGGAGTTTTCCAAATTTAAAATGAATACTAAAGATGAGCTGACTATTGATGTCACAGATATTGACCAAGCGAAAGGACAATTTGGTGTGGTTGCTAGTCAACTTCACTTTGATTTATCGAAACATAAAAAAGATAATAGTAATCGATTGTACTTTACTGAATCAAAGACAAAACAATTCAAATCAAACATTGATAAAATGTATAGTTTGGCAAAAGAAAAACCTCTCGGTGCTGATTACAGATTCTATTTAAGAAGGTATTTAAAAGAACATTTAAAAAAATCTGACTTTTATCATACTTATCTAAATAAAGTAATCATTATAACTGATGGATATTTGGAATCTGAAAACAAACCTGCCGACACAAAAATTTATGGTTATGGAAACAAAAAAAATGATTTAAGGAGTGTCCTCTATCCCGCAGTAGAAAGAAATGATTTGGAAAATGTAATGGCTCAATTAAACTTAAATATTCCGGCAGTTGATATTGATTTAACAAACGTAGAATTCCTCATTTGCGAGGTAAATGAAAGGAAAATAATAGAAGGAGATACAAAAAAAAATATTTATATTGAAGGGGGAAAAGGTAAAGACTTTGATATTCTCAAAGCGTATTGGATACCTTGGCTTAAGAGTATGAATGCTAAGATTGAGGAAGAATATTTTATTGAACGACAACAAAATATTCAAAAAACGATTGAGAAGATTGTAAATTTTATAAACCCTGTAAAAAGGTAGAAAATTTTAATTATTAAAACTGAAATATTATGATTAAAAAAATAATTTTCACTATTTTCTTTATGCAATTCATATTTACTAGTTTATCCCAATGGACATATGAAACAGTTAATAATGGTTTCGATGATCCATACAGAATTGCATATACAAAAGAAGTTGATGGTGCTATTCTTAAATTAGAAAATGTAGACGGCAAGGTTTTCTTTTATATACAAGGATCCTACACATGTGAAGATTATCCCTTAGTAGAAATAATATGTGTTGTAAATGGCGAAAATAAAAAATACTCTTTTGTATCGACTACCTCAGAGGATAGAACAGTAGTATTTATATCAGATGATTTAGAGAATAGTGGAATGTTGGCAGATTTCAAAAATGCATCTATTCTTAAATTACGGATTAATGAAACGTATTGTGATTCGGTTATATTTAATTTTAACATGTATAAAAGTAGTAGTGCTTTTTCCTTTATTAACACATTAATTTAAACATGAATTCTAAGATTCAAATTGTTTACTTTCAGTTAGCATTACTTTTTTTAATTAGTGGTCTTAGTTTCGGTAGTGCACAGTGCCAAAGAGCCGCCAATGTGAAATATCAACAACAAAATGGGTGGTCGAAAAAATACAATGTAAACGTTTCATTTATGTCTGGATCCCAATTAAATAAAGCAACCAATAGTTTTAATTTTTCAAGTTTTAATAATTATGCTCTTGTTTTCTGGTGAAATGAGGGTACAACAATTATAAAATTATCAACGATTCTATTTTGTGGTTATGAAATCACCTGCGAATGCATCAATAATGCAATATTGGATTTCGAGGGATATGATCAAAATGGTGATAAATGGAAATTATGTGTTAAAGATTTATGTTTTTAAAATTCCCCACACATGCCTAACACTATAAAAATTATTCTTGCCGCACTTCTCTTTTTTTGCTTAGCAGACTTGCCTTATGGATATTTTCAATTTGTGCGCCTAGCTGCAATGATTGGTTTTGGTGTTTTGGCGTTCCATGCTAATGAAGCGGGTAAACGAAATGAAATGATTTTGTATATTGGCCTAGCTATCCTTTTTCAGCCAATTTATAAAATTGCACTTGGCAGAGAATTATGGAATGTTGTTGATGTTATTGTTGGTGTAGGGTTGCTGATATCCGTTTTCATCAATGAAAAAAAAGCATAGTTGTTTATCAATATAACTAATGCAGAAAACGTTTTTTTAAATGCGCCAATTACAAATAACTAAACCTAACAATCACAATAGATGTCCTTACTGTCGCGAATTTCTGAGCAACATCACTACAAGTCACATGTCTACAACTGGGGATCATATTTTGAGAAAAACAGCAAGATGTAAACCTTGTGAATTGGATTTTATAGAAATTGGTGGAAAGTGGAAAACTTCATTTTTAGAGTTCAATCAACTCGATTTGGAAATGGAAGATGACTTGGCACGTGAAATTTATATGTTACATGAATACGATAATACGATTCTCATGGAACAATACGATCTTTCTCGTGAGGAGTTCAACAAAATGATCCTAGACGAATGGCAAGAATTTATAAGTTATAAAAAACCTAATTACAAACTTTTCATTTGGAAACTAAATGGTCAACATGGGTTCGCAATTGTGCGGGATGAAATTATTGTAAAAACCATTAAAATAACCTTCTCCTTCATCTAAAATTAAGACATATTATTGGGTTTGATAAATGAAATTCATCGTCAAACCCAATAAGTGTCAAGTTTAATGTTACTTACCACATTTTTGAAGGATGGCTTTCGCCAATTCCATATCCGTTGAGCCTTTTTCATTAAAATCACTCGCGTTAGGATATTTTTCTTTTGTCAATTTCAATGAGCAATCGCAATCGTAAACTGCAGCTTTTGCGCAGCTGTCTATAAATTCATTTTCTTGACCTTTAGACCATCCACCGCAGCTAGCCAATAGCCCGATAGATGCAACAAACATAATTATTTTCATAGATTCTATATTTGAAACAAATAGAGACGAAATAATTTAGTGCTCGCAATGTCGAGTGATCAAAACAAATATGAAAATGAATCACTTACCAAATTTTGGATCATATGCCAAAGCCGATAATTGTATTCGGAAGCTTTGCTCGAATATGTGCAGACCGTTCCTCCAACTATTCCAAAAAACAACAATTGTTAATTTTTATTCTTTTAACAACTGTATGAAATAAGCAACCTTTAGGTTCGTTACTTTTGGCACTTTTAAAATAAAACTATGAAAAAATCAATTTTAGTGCTGTCGTTAACCATTGTTGGATTTACCCAGAATTTTTCTTTAGCTCAAAAGGCAATTTCTTTATCCGAGTTTAGTATTCAAAACGGATTCACTTCACCTTCTGGAAATCAATTGCCATTTGGAGCTTCAGAATTTAATCTATTGGCCCCAAATTCAAGTATTTTGAATCAGGACCTATCAGGCTTTGATCAATATCAAAATTTTGTATTTAACAGAGGGTGGGACAACCGCAATTCTGGTATTTACGTTGGTCTTAAATTAAATAATTTCAATAAAAACAATTTTTTAAGAGCTCCCATTATTCGTTTGGGATTGCATCAAGAAACTTTCCGCATCACCGGGACTTCTTTCTACAATGAAATTAGAACACCTTATGACACATTAATCTCGACGCAAACCGGTAATGCAACCTATGTTGATTCAGTATCTTCCACATACATTGGAATGGAGTATTTTTCAAATAAATTGGCACTTGATGCTGCGATAATTTTTCAAACTACCGATGCATATCGTTTTTCTTTTCACGCAGGAGTGGGTTTTAATGCCGGCCTTTCCTATAATAATAGAACAGAAATAAATCAAAACAACAGTACTTCAACTATTAGCTATGAAAACAGCACAGCTGGTTCAAGCTATTACAGCAGTTATTACAGTGGTAGTGGTGATTATAAAAGAGAAAGCATTAACAATAAAAGCGGATTTTTCTATTCTGCTTACATTCCGTTTGGAATTGATTTAAGATTGGGTAAGAACCGAGAATTCTGGAAACATGTTAATCTATTCCTAGAGTCCAGACCATCAATCAATTTCCAATCCATTCCGGAGGTTGGAACAAAGACTTCTATGCGTTTTACAGGAAATTTAGGCTTGAAAATTACTTGGTAATATTCAATGTTTATTTATCAAAACGCTTTAAATTATGGAAAAAATGGCACGATACGCTGCCATTTTTTTTATTTTTACGGCATCAAAAATTGAAGTAATGTCCACATTTTTTTACCAAGATCCTTATCCAATAAAACAAGATAAAACCAGCTACCGAAAAGTAAGCGCAGATTTCGTAAAAGTTGAAGATTATGGGAATCGTAAAGTTTTACACGTGGATCCTAAGGCATTGGAGATTTTAGCTCAAGAAGCGATGTCTGATGTCTCGTTTTATCTTAGAGCATCACACTTGCAAATGTTAAACAACATTCTTCAAGACCCCGAAGCTACAGACAATGATCGTTTTGTAGCCTACAATCTTCTTCAAAATGCCGTTGTAGCTGCAGAAGGACAATTACCTTCATGTCAAGATACTGGGACAGCAATCGTTTTTGCCAAAAAAGGAGAAGATGTTTACACAGGGGTTGAAGACGCTGAATACCTTTCAAAAGGCATTTATAACACTTATCAAGAACGTAATTTAAGGTATTCTCAAATCGTTCCGCTTTCCATGTTTGAAGAAAAAAACTCAGGTTCAAACCTTCCTGCTCAAATTGATATTTATGCTAAAAAAGGTATGGGTTACGAGTTTCTTTTTCTTGCCAAAGGTGGAGGTTCAGCCAATAAGACCTTTTTGTATCAGAAAACGAAATCATTGCTGAATGATGCTTCATTAGATGCATTTATTCGGGAAAAAATAAAAGACCTTGGAACTGCAGCTTGCCCACCTTATCACCTTGCCTTGGTTATTGGAGGAACCTCCGCAGAAGCGAATCTTGCAGCGGTTAAAAAAGCTTCCGCAGGTTATTTTGATGAATTGCCCATTGAAGGAAATATGCAAGGTCAAGCATTTAGAGACCTCGAATGGGAAAAAAGGGTGCAACGTATTTGTCAGGAAAGTCAAATTGGTGCACAATTCGGAGGAAAATACTTTACCCATGATGTTCGCGTAATTCGTTTGCCTCGACATGCCGCTTCGTGTCCTGTTGGATTGGGTGTGTCGTGTTCTGCCGACCGCAACATCAAAGCAAAGATTACTCCTGAAGGATTATTTATTGAAGAGTTGGAAAAGAATCCTCGTCGCTTGCTTCCTGCAACCCCACCACATTTGGATCCACCAGTTGAGGTTAATCTTGATCGACCAATGCAAGAGGTTTTGGCAGAATTGTCAAATTATCCAATCAAGACAAGATTAAAATTAAACGGAACATTAATAGTTGCCCGAGACATTGCGCACGCTAAAATCAAAGAACTTTTGGACGCAGGTCAACCTATGCCGGAATACTTTAAAAATCATCCTGTTTATTATGCTGGACCTGCAAAGACACCTGAGGGAATGCCATCGGGAAGCTTTGGCCCAACTACAGCCGGAAGAATGGATTCTTATGTTGATTTATTCCAAAGTCATGGTGGAAGTATGATCATGTTGGCCAAAGGAAACCGTTCGAAAGATGTTAAGAATGCTTGCCAAAAATACGGCGGTTTTTACTTAGGTTCGATAGGTGGACCAGCAGCTATTCTAGCCAAGGAGAACATTTTATCTGTTGAAGTGGTTGATTTTGAAGAATTGGGAATGGAAGCAGTGAGAAAAATTGTTGTCAAGGATTTTCCAGCCTTTATTATTACTGATGACAAGGGCAATGATTTCTTTGAAAATTTGTAAATAGGAAAAACTACAATTTGTACAAAAACATACCTACGGTAAAGTAGATAAAGAGTCCAATTACATCGTTTAAAGTCGTAACGAAAGGACCTGTGGCTAATGCAGGGTCGATTTTATACCTATGTAAAATTAGAGGTATGAATGTTCCAAAAATAGCAGCAAAGAACATTACAATAAAAAGTGAAATGCTTACTATAATACCTAGTGTTGCATTCTCAAAGAGCGTTGCAATCCCATATATTAATGACGCCAAAAGCGCTCCATTCAAAAGAGCTACCCAAGATTCTTTGGATAGTTTGGATAAAATGCTGCCAAACTGATTGTTTCCTTTAGCGAGCGATTGAACTACTATAGCTGAAGATTGGACTCCAACATTCCCGCCCATTGCAGTAATCAAAGGGATAAAAAATGCTAAAGCTGGAATTTTCGAAATACTTCCTTCGAAACCAGAAATTACCTGAGCACCAAGAATTCCGCCCAATAGGCCAATCAAGAGCCAAGGCAAGCGCGCCCGTGACATTCTCCAAACACTAGCATTGGATTCGACCTTTTCAGAAATACCAGATGCCAATTGAAAGTCTTTATCGGCCTCTTCTTTTATTATATCAACAACATCATCAAGGGTAATTCTGCCCACCAACTTATTTTGTAAATCCACAACTGGAACCGACACAAGGCCATACTTCTCCATTACTTTGGCAACTTGCTCGCCGTCATCACTTGTTTTTACGGAAATAATGTTCTTACCTTGATACAAATCAATAATTCTGGTTTTGGGGCTGGCAAAAAGTAATCTTTTAAGCGATAATACGCCAACGAGCTTGTTTAAGTCATCAACAACATAAATGGTATAAACTTTTTCTACATCTTCAGCTTGTCTTCTTAATTCAACCAAACAGCGGTTTACCGGCCAATCCAACTTTGCTTGAATGAACTCCTTTTGCATGAGACCACCTGCAGTATCTTCATCGTAATTTAATAAGTCAACAATATCTTCAGCTGCTTCGTCATCTTCCATTTGTGAGATGACCTCTTGAATTTGTTCATCACTAAGCTCGCCAAGAATGTCAGCGGCATCATCGGAATCAAGGTTTTCTAATTGATCTGCAATTTCTTTTGATGATAATGAAGCCAGGAACTTATCCCTCACATCTTCTTCAAGCTCCATTAAAACGTCGGCTTGAACTTCTTCCTCCATCATAAAGTAGATGAATTTTGCCTCTTCACTTGAAAGTTTATCAAGGATTTCGGCAATATCTGCGTAATGGAGTTCAAGAACTTGATCTTTTATCCAAAACAAATCCTGGGCTTCAATTTTCAATCGAAGCTCATCAAGAAATTCTTTGGACAATTCAAACCGCATTTTTAATCAAAAAAAACAAGAATTAAAATTAGATTCTTATACCTATAATTTATCGAAAAGTTACGTTATGAATTTATTAATAAAGTATCTTTGAAATCAATAAATTCAACCCAATCAGTGAACTACTTTTTCGAACATCTTTTTCAGGAGTTTCAATTGCCTTTAAAGAACCCGGTTCTTGTATTTTCATTGCTCTTGTTTATTATTCTTTTATCACCAATTTTATTAAGAAAAATTAGAATTCCGGCTATAATTGGACTTATTATTTCAGGAGTAATCATTGGGCCAAAAGGTTTAGGATTAATAGGTGAGGGCGCCTTGGATAAGGAAGGTTCAATAAAATTGTTTTCCACTATTGGTTTGCTTTACATCATGTTCATGGCTGGTTTGGAATTGGATATGAATGAGTTCAAACGTTATTTGAAAAAAAGTCTGGCCTTTGGTGCGTTCACGTTTTTTGTTCCAATATTACTAGGTTTTCCCCTTTGCTATTATGTATTGGATTTATCAGAAACTGCAAGTTGGCTTACCGCAAGCATGTTTGCCACGCACACACTTGTAGCTTATCCGATAATAAGTAAATATGGTCTAACAAAACATAAGGCTGTAGCCATAGCCGTTGGTGGGACCATTCTAACGGATACTGCTGTACTGATCATCTTAGCAGTAATATCAAGCTCTACCAAAGGACATTTGGATTCAGCATTTTGGTTTAGGCTCATTACATCATTGACTATTTTCTCACTTATAATGTTTTTGCTTATTCCAAGAATTGCGAGGTGGTTTTTTAGTAAATTGGACAGTGAAAAAGCTTCGCAGTACATATTTGTGCTTTCGGTAGTTTTTTTCGCAGCCTTTCTTGCAGAGGTGGCGGGTGTTGAAGGAATTATTGGAGCTTTCGTGGCGGGTTTGGTTTTAAATAGGCTCATTCCGCACAATTCAATTTTAATGAATAGGGTTGAATTTATAGGCAACGCCCTATTTATTCCATTTTTCCTCATTTTCGTTGGAATGGTTGTAGACTACCGTGCATTTTTTCAAGGAACTTGGCCGCTGGTCATAGCTGGAGTATTGACAACATTTGCATTATTTAGTAAATGGTTGGCGGCATTTTTTACACAGTTGGTTTTCAGAATGACAGGTACGGAGCGTCAAGTAATATTTGGACTATCTGCTTCGCATGCTGCTGCAACCTTAGCAATTATAATGGTTGGATATAAAATTATTTTAAATCAACCTGCCATTGATGCGGCAAAAAAATTAGGTCAGACTATTGAACCAGAAAGGCTATTGAATGACAATGTATTGAATGGAACAGTATTATTGATACTTATTACTTGCATGGTAGCTTCATTTGTAACTGAAAATGCCGGTAAAAAGCTATTGATATTAAAAGCTGAAAGCGAGGATGATGAGCCTAAAGGCATGCGTCTCCGAAACAAACACCTTTTGGTTGCAATGAACGAGCTTTCAGGCAATGAGCAAGTTATGGATTTTTCCTTGATGGTATCTGATCCAAAGGTTATAAATCCAATTTCTGTCGTCAGTGTGCATCCAAATAACGAAGATGCAGAACGGTTGATTCGGAAATCGAGAAAATCCTTAGAGGAAATTGTTAAACATTTTTCTGGGTATGAAGCAAAAATCAATACGATAGCTACGATAGATTATAATGTTTCTTCAGGTATAGCTCGCGTTGCAAAAGAATTGGTTTCCGATATTGTAGTGCTTAATGATAATTCCAAAATGAATATCCTTAAACGTCTTGTAGGAGATGACAGAGAGCATTTAACAGATGTTTGTGACAAAACCATTTTCTTCTGTAATTTTAATAAACCCTTCGTTTCTGCAACAAGAATTTTGGTCACTTGCCCTCCTTTTGCGGAACTTGAAAGCAGTTTTGTGTTGTGGGTGGAACGCGTTTTGCGTTTTTCTAAAGAGCTTAGTGTAAAGCTTGAATTGTACGCTACGATAAATACCCACGACAAATGGAAACGTGTTGCTGAGGACAATAAACTGAATGTTGAAACTTATTGGACCGCTATTGAAGAATTGGATGATTTCTTCTTACTGAATAGTAAAAAACAAAGCAGTGACATAATTATATATTGTTCAGCCCGTCCGGGAAGTGTTTCGTATTCTCCGAATGTAGAATTGTTTCCATCAAAATTGGAAAAAGCATTTCCTAAAAATGATTACCTCTTAATCTTTCCATCTCAACAGCAGACTGATCCAGTTTATGGAAGTTATGAAGATATCGACTCAACTGCAATTTCTAGAGGTGTAGAAGCGATTCAGAAGATTGGTAAAGAGGTTGGGAATATTTTCAAAAAGGGGAGCCAAAAGGAATAAAGCAAATCCTAAACTTTCCAAATTTGTTCAAAATTTAACAGTTGTATTTTTATTAATCACATCTTGATTAACTTGTAATAAAAATTCAAGTTATGTCATATGCCCTTTCAATTGCAGTTTTGTTAATTCTTGGAATATTTACATGGATATACCGACGTATTACTTTTTACAAAAGCGCCACTGAACGTGCTTGGAAAAATATATATGAAGACCTTGAGCTGCGTCAATGTATTTTGGAAATACGAAACACTAATGAAAATAATGAACAATTGCCATCAATTGATTTCAATTCAGATGAAATTACAATTTCAAAGACCCAATTAAAAAATAAAGAAACGCTTAAGTCGATAGACGAATACAATTTCTTGGCTCAAAAATATAACCGATTGGTATTTCAATTTCCGGGAAATATTCTCTCTTCACTGGGTTCACATGAATCTAAAACACTAATTGAATTGAAATGACAATTATACCATTGAAAATATTAACTATTTTGGTGCTGTATGAACATCTTGCCGTTTCAAGAAAATCTTTTGCCTATCGATGGTGAGTTATATTACCTGCCAAACTTTCTAGATAAAACCGATGCGGTTGAGAAATTTAAGTTATTGGATGAAGAGATCGCTTGGTCGAATGAGATTGTAACGATTTTTGGAAAATCTATTCAACTTTCCAGAAAGGTAGCGTTTTATGGAGATAAGGGTTTGACTTACAAGTATTCCGGTAGGATAAAAACTGCTATTGATTGGACTTCAAATCTTGAACAAATAAAGATGTATATTGAATCACATATTGGAGAATCTTTCAACGCTTGTCTTTTGAATTATTATCACAACGGAACAGAGGGAATGGGATGGCATAGCGACAATGAAAAAGAACTGGAAGAAAATGCTGCAATTGCATCATTAAGTATCGGTGATCCGAGAGATTTTGCTCTGAAACACAAAACAACAGGACAAAATGTTCGCATTCATCTTGAAAACGGCAGTTTGTTGATAATGAAAGGTACCATTCAAAAATATTGGCTACACGCATTACCAAAAACCAAGAAATCGAAGTACCCCAGAATAAACCTTACTTTAAGATTGATGAGAACCTAGTTTTTTAAAAGTTTTTCAATATCCAATATCAACTGATCGACTTCCTTTTCAGAAGTGCCATCATAATAGCCTCGAATTTGTTTGTCTTTGTCTACAAGAACAAAATTATTGGTATGAATGAAATCGCTTCCTGCGTCTCCTTGATTTTCTACTTCAGCAGGTTTGAGTACAAAAAAAGAGGTTCTTGCAAGCTTATATAAATCCTCTTTTTTACCGGTTAAAAAATGCCATTGTTTATCATTGGCATTATGCATTTCGGCATAACGCTTCATTTGCTCAACTGTGTCAATTTCTGGATCTACAGTAAGACTTATGATTTGTACATTCAAATTACTGTTAAAAGCCTCTTGCACACGCGTCATTTGTGCATTCATAATTGGACAAATCGTTCCGCAGGTTGTAAAAAAATACTCGGCAACATATATTTTTCCCTCCAACTGTTCAGATCCAAAGGCTTTTCCATTTTGATCTAAAAAGCTGAAATTCCCAATTTTATGGCCATAACCAATCCTAGAAATACTGGAATCCACCATTTCGCTTTCTACGTCAACAGGATTAATTACTGGCAAAGGTTTATCTTCAGGAGCTAAAATGAAAAAGTAGGCAATAAAAATACACGTGATGAAAAGAATTCCGAGAAATAAAAATCGTTTCATTGTTCAGTTTTATTTCGTTTTTTCCAGTTTTTAAATGGACGTTTTTTCTTTTGTTGATTAACAATTACCATTTCAGGCCCTTCACCTAATGCTTCAGGAAGCTTTAATCGGTTAATTTCAGAACCGATTAACCTTTCAATTTTCACCAATTTGCGCATGTCTTTTTCATTAACAAGCGTTATGGCTTCTCCTTTCGTGTTGGCTCGCGCGGTTCTTCCAACGCGGTGTACATAATCTTCCGCATCAAATGGTGCATCGAAATTGATAACGAGATTAATATCCTTGATATCTATTCCGCGGCTCATCAAGTCGGTAGCTACAACAATTCGAATGCGTTTGGAACGAAAACCTTGAAGCAATTCTTCCCGTTGATCTTGTTCAAGATTAGAGGAAATTCCTCTGGCCTTTAAACCAAACTTTTTCAAACCGTGCACAATGTTACTGACCATGCTTTTGGAACTTGTAAAAATTATAATGCTCGTATATTCTGGTCTGGCATTAAGAATTTCGGCAATGAGCGGAATTTTTTGGTTGTCGTAGGTCAAATACACGCTTTGGGTTACCCCTTCAGCAGGTTTTGAAAGGGATAGCGTAATTTCGTCAGGATTGTTGAGAATGCGCTTCGAAAAAGCTCTTATTTTTTCTGGCATTGTGGCGCTAAAAAGCAAGGTTTGCCTTTCTTTAGGTAATTTGGAAATAATTTGAATCAAATCATCAACAAATCCCATATCAAGCATTTTATCGGCCTCATCTAAGATCAGATGACTCAGTTTGGAGAAGTTGACATAACCCTGGTTAATATGAGAAATCAGCTTTCCAGGAGTGGCAACGATAATATCCACACCTTCTTTCAATTGCTCACGTTGAACATCCCAATCTTTTCCGCTGCCACCTCCGTATAATGCCATGGAACCAACAGAAACAAAATAGGACAAACCTTGAATTTCTTGTTCGATTTGAATTGCAAGTTCACGTGTAGGCACAAGAATGAGCGCGCCAATTGAAGTGTCTGATTTATTGGTTAAATGGTGTAGCAAAGGAATTATAAATGCGGCTGTTTTTCCAGTTCCTGTTTGTGCACATGCAATCAAATCTTTTCCGGAAATGATTTTTGGAATCGCCATTTCCTGAATCGGAGTGGCATTCGTAAAGCCCATGTGATCAATGGCTTCTAAAATCTGTTCGTTTAATTCGAATTCGGTAAATTGCATACTTTACTAAATTACTCAAAATTGCATTCTTAATCATGGTAATATCACGTGAGTTTTTAAGACCTTTGTATTGTGGAAGTGCTGGAAAAGTTTTACGAATCAATTTTAATCACAAGCATTTGGGAGTGGATTGCAGTTGTGACAAGCCTACTTTACGTCGTTTTAATGTCTTTTCATAAAATTACTGCGTGGCATTTTGCAGGAATTAGCTCTGGATTGTATGTTTATATTTGTTTCGAGGCCAACCTGTTTTTGGATGCTTTCTTGCAAGTTTTTTATGTTGGAATGGCCATATACGGCTGGTATTCCTGGAATTCAAAAGTGCAAATACAAAAATTGAAACGGTTGTCAATAAAGACAAATTTGTTGTTTTTTGGAATTGGTATTATTATCAGTTTGCTACTTGGTTGGATGTTCTCTGTATGGACGCCACAAGCAAGTCCCTATTTGGACGCTGTTATATTTGTCTTTTCAATAATTGCAACATACCAAGCAACTCAAAGCATCATTGAAAATTGGTTACTTTGGATTATTATTGATCTTGCAGCAATCTACATTTTTGGTTTAAGAGAATTGTATTTAACTTCTTTCTTATACTTTATTTACGCAGGAATGTCGGTAATCGGATATTTTACATGGCTAAAGATTTATAAAACTCAAACCCATGATTAAAATCGCTTTTACGGGACCGGAATCTTCCGGGAAAACAACATTATGCATGTTACTTTCTGAGCAACTCAGCTGTCCGTGGGTTCCAGAATTCGCTAGAGAATTTCTTGAAAAAAAAGAAGGATATGATTTAGTAGATTTGGATACTATGGCTCAAGAGCAAGCGAGAAGGTGGGAGACTAGTATCGATCAAAAGCTGATTTTATGCGATACGGAAATGCTGGTCTTTAAAATTTGGTCAGAAGTGAAGTTTGGGGGATCAACAGCAATTATTGAAAATCTTTATAAAACCCAAAACTTCGATTTCTATTTCCTTTGCAAGCCTGATATCCCATGGGAAGATGACCCACTTCGGGAAAATCCTGATAATAGGGACGCTTTATTTGAATTGTATTGTACTGAATTAAAATCTACAAAACGTCCATTTATAATTTTATCAGGAAGTTTAGAAAACAGAATAAATCAAGCCATAAAAGAGATTGATAGGATACTCGAACCATTTAAAACTTCTTAAATTTTAAACTTTATTCAACCTTAGACTTTTTTATACCATGTTCCTTCCCCATCGCGCAAGCGTCACAATTCGCATGCTTCTTGATGAGGCGCTGATATATTTGCATTCCCAGATAAATTCCGGCAACACTAATACAAATTATCACCAAAACCAATTGCATCAGCTTAATATTTGATAAGTAATAAATGCAGCCAAATACGCTAATACACCCATAAATGCCATTTGAAAAAGCGGCCACCTCCAACTTTTTGTTTCACGTTTTACGATGGCAAACGTCGCCATACATTGCATGGCATAAACATAGAAAACCATTAAAGAGCATCCTGATGCCAAACTGTACACTAAAGTTCCATCCGATCTTTTCTCTTTACTAAGTCTATCAATTAGCTTTTCATTATCATCGGCATGAACAGCATATATTGTTGCTAAAGAACCCACAAAAACTTCTCGAGCTGCAAAAGAACTTATTAGGGAAATTCCTATTTTCCAGTCGTAACCTAAAGGTGCAATTACTGGCTCAATAGCTTTACCCATTATACCCATATAGGAATTTTCTAGTTTCACAGATGCAATTTGACTTTCTTTTTCTTCTTGATTAATGTTTGATATATTTTCATATTGAAGTTCTACGCTTTTAACGGCATCTTCCATTTTATCTCCTGGACCATAGGAAGCCAATGCCCAAAGAATTACCGATAATGCGAGAATTATCTTTCCGGCATCCCAAACAAATACACGAACTTTTTCCAATACAGTCATCCCAACGTTACCCCATTTAGGTCTTTGATATTGCGGAAGTTCTAAAAGGAGAAATCCTCTATCTTTAGATTTGATTATTTTCTTCAAAATTGCGGCAACTAAAAGCGCAGAAACCAAGCCAAGAGCGTATAATCCAAACAGCACTAAACCCTGCACATTGAACACACCTAGTACATAACGATCTGGAATAACTAAAGAAATTAATATGGTGTAAACGGGTATTCTTGCGCTACAACTCATTAACGGTGCAACAAGAATGGTAATCATCCTTTCTTTCCAATCTGAAATCGTCCGGGTAGCCATAACACCTGGTATTGCGCAGGCAACACTTGATAATAATGGCACAACACTCTTTCCATTCAGTCCTAAAGGACGCATAAGTCTATCCATTATAAAGACTACCCGAGCCAAGTAACCACTTTCTTCGAGAATAGCAATAAAAAAGAATAAAAAAGCAATTTGAGGAATGAAAACCAATACCCCTCCAATTCCAGGAACTATTCCTTGACTCAATAAATCTGTAAAGATTCCTTCGGGTAAAACTTTATTCAACCAGGAACCCAATTCTACAAATGTTCCGTCAATAAAATCCATCGGAATTGCTGCGAATGAGAAAATGAACTGAAACACAACCATTAAGATGGCGGCAAATATCAAGTAGCCCCATACAGGGTGGATTAAAATGCGATCCCAATTAGAAATAGACACTTCATCGGAGACGTTTTGTCTCACCAAAACTTTTTCAAGGATTTTTTGAATCTTAGAATATCTCAAAGATGCCTCTGTTTCTTGAATTGAATCATTGTCAATTCCTTCTGCTGATATAGGTCCAAGAAAATAATCCGCCTCGTCTCGTTGCTTTGAATTTAAAATAGCATCAATCAGTCGATCTTTTCCCAAACCAGCTCTTGCGTTGGTATCAACGATTTGAGCTTTCGGAAAAGCGCTTTGTAAGGCCGCCATCTGAATTTCCTGCTTATTTTTTCTTGCAATATCCGTCATGTTAAGTGCCATGATTATTGGAATTTGCAAGTCATAAACTTGGGAAAACAATAGAAGATTACGCTCCAAATTTGAAGCGTCAATCACGACAACACATACATCTGGAAAGTCAATATGTGCTGGATTTGATAAAACGTCAAAGACTACTTGCTCATCTTTAGATCTTGGATAAATACTGTAAGTGCCAGGAAAATCGATAACTTTAAAATCCTTTAAACCAGTTCTGAAATTCCCAACTTTTCGTTCAACTGTAACACCTGGAAAATTTCCGACTTGCTGCCTTAATCCCGTAAGCAAATTAAAAATGGAACTTTTTCCTGTATTTGGATTACCAACTAAGCCAACTTTCATGAATTGTTAATTTGTAATCGTTTTTACATCAAAAACCTCTACTAATGCGGCCTCATCTTTACGGAGAGAAAGTGTGTAACCTTTTACGTTAATAGCAATTGGATCCCCAAGTGGAGCTTTAAAAAGGACCTGAACGAAATCACCTTCAAGAATTCCCATCTCCATAAGTTTAGGTCTCAAAAAGGAAGATTCAATCCGTTTAATACGAACCTTTTTTCCATTTTCAATCATTGACAAATTAACCATTGGTTTTACATCCTTGAATTGCAAAAATACAAGTAATTGATTCGAAAATATTACCCTTTTAAAGGTATTTTCAATTTTCCGAGTAATGTAATTTTAATGAATTTTAGTAGTTTTAGTTTGTATTTTAAAACAGAAAGTCTTGAAAGGGCAATCATTTCCTACTTCGTTTAACAATTGTGGGCTTTTAGAAATTAAAATTTTAACTTAAGATTGTATAATAATGAAAAATAAACCCCAACTATTGAAAAACAGATTTTGGATCTATTTTTTAGGACTAACATTTTTGTTTGGATTTATTTCTTGCAATAAGGATAAGACTCCGAACGAACCCAATTTAATTATTAAGTTAGTCGTAGACTCAACACAAGTTCGACTTGGTAATCTTGGAACTCCTGCAGTAATTCCAGCGGGAAATGCTGGTCAACATCCTTCTTTTAATTTAATTTCAGCTCATTATTTAGAACTTGCTCCAAATGCATTTACGGCATTAGGTAGCGGTGCTAAACTATATCATGCAGCCGAGACTAGTGCTGGAGGAAGCACGGCAATTGATTTTTCAAAAGCAATTATTAAAAGTCCAGGTGAAATTTTCCTGGTTATTCCATTAAAAGATGTTCCGGTTGGAAGTTATGATTGGGCCCGCCTATCTCTTTCTTATCAAAATTATGATGTACAATTTTACTACAACAATTTACCCTTAACTGGAACTGTTGCCAGTTTCGTGGGATACAACAATTATATTGAATCTTTTTGGGTAAAAAATCAATCGGTAACATTAAATCAAAATAAATTACAAGGATTTTGGGCATTTGAAACAATAAATGGTGTACAAACCGGTCAAGCGCCTGGAACAACTGTTCCGAATCCAATTGCATCAACATCCCCAATTCCTGCTGGTTCCTGTGTCGTAACTGGGCAATTTGCATCTCCTTTTGTAATTACAGGAAACGAAACTCAGGATATAACTGTTAAAATGTCGCTTTCAACAAATAAAAGCTTTGAATGGAACGACCTTAATGGTAATGGTAAATGGGATGTTGGTCCAGGAACGTTCGAAAATGTTGTTGATATGGGCTTACGCGGTTTGATACCTTCAGTAGAGTAAAAAGCGGTATCAGAGAACTTAACATTAGAGGGTAACTCAATATTTCTCCTAATTAAAAATGCGAGAATCATCTCGCATTTTTTATCTTATTTAAATTCACTTTTATTCTTCGCATCAGAACACATTTGACTTC
>CAZOAH010000006.1:0-116968 GCA_964577845.1 uncultured Akkermansia sp. | reverse complement strand
GTCGGATTTCCGTTCTGTCTATAACCGACTAACGTCGCTTCTACCCAGAACACATTTGACTTCGTCGGATTTCCGTTCTGTCTATAACCGACTAACGTCGCTTCTACCCAGAACACATCTCACAAGCATCTGGATTTTCAAGGGAACAAGCTATTGCAGCTTGTTGTTCTTCAATCGTTTTTTCTACTGGTTTTTCAACTACAGATTTGTCAACCGTAAACTTAATTGCATCTGTTGCCGCTTTGGTTCTTAAGTAGTACATTCCTGTCTTCAAACCTTTTTCCCATCCATAGAAATGCATTGAGGTCAATTTCGCAAAATTCGCATTTTCCATAAATATGTTCAATGACTGCGATTGACAGATATAAGCTCCGCGATCAGCAGCTTGGTCAATTAATGCTTTTTGAGAAATTTCCCATGCTGTTTTGTATAAATCCTTAAGTCTTTGTGGAATTTCATTGATTCCTTGAATTGAACCGTTTGCGGCCATTATTTTTTGACGCATTTCTTTATTCCAAAGCCCTTCTTTAACCAAATCTTTAAGCAGATGCTTATTTACAACGATAAACTCTCCTGATAACACGCGACGTGTATAAATGTTAGAAGTGTATGGTTCAAAACATTCGTTATTTCCCAAGATTTGAGCTGTAGATGCAGTTGGCATTGGCGCAAGTAGTAAAGAGTTACGCACACCATATTTAACCACTTCTTCTTTAAGCACATTCCATTCCCAACGATCTGTAGGTGTTACACCCCACATGTCAAATTGGAATACACCTTTAGAAACTGGTGAACCGGCAAAAGTTTCATAAGCTCCTTCAACTTTAGCTAAATCTTTAGAGGCTGTCATTGAAGCATAATAGATGGTTTCAAAAACTTCTCTATTCAACGCACGTGCTTCTTCGGATTCAAATGGATATCCTAATGAAATAAAGGCGTCAGCAAGACCTTGTACACCAAGTCCGATTGGACGGTGACGCATATTGGAATTCTTTGCCTCTTCTACTGGGTAGTAGTTTTCGTCAATAATCCTGTTCAAATTGATTGTTGCTTGATAGGTAACTTCAAATAATTTATTGTGATCGAATTTACCATCTTCAGTGACAAATTTAGGTAATGCCAAAGAAGCAAGGTTACAAACTGCTATTTCGTCTGGAGCAGTGTACTCGATAATTTCTGTACACAAGTTAGACGACTTAATTGTTCCTAAATTCTGCTGATTAGATTTAGAATTTGCCGCATCTTTATAAAGCATGTAAGGTGTACCCGTTTCGATTTGCGATTCTAAAATTTTAAACCACAAATCTTGAGCTTTAATAGTTTTACGACCTTTTCCTGCTTGTTCGTATTTTGTGTACAACGCTTCAAACGCTGCACTGTGCGTGTCAGCTAAGCCTGGGCATTCATGAGGACACATTAAGGTCCAATCTCCATTTTCTTTTACGCGCTTCATGAATAAATCTGGAATCCATAAGGCATAAAATAAGTCTCTAGCTCTTTGTTCTTCTTTACCGTGATTTTTTCTTAAATCTAGAAAATCAAAAATATCAGCATGCCAAGGCTCAACATAAATAGCGAAAGAACCTTTTCTTTTACCACCACCTTGATCGACATAGCGCGCTGTATCATTGAAAACACGCAACATAGGCACAATGCCATTTGATGTTCCATTTGTACCTTTAATGTAAGAACCTGTTGCTCGAACATTATGAATAGATAAACCTATTCCGCCTGCAGATTGAGAAATTTGTGCACATGACTTCAAAGTATCATAAATTCCACTTATGCTATCTTCCTTCATGGTTAACAAGAAACAAGATGACATTTGAGGCTTTGGAGTGCCGGAATTGAATAAAGTTGGGGTAGCATGTGTGAACCAACCTTCTGACATCAGGTTATAAGTTTTGATGGCATCTTGAATGTTGTTTTTATGAATTCCAACAGCAACACGCATCAACATTTGTTGTGGACGCTCAACAATTTTACCGTTCAATTTCATTAAATAAGAACGCGTCAATGTTTTAAATCCAAAGTAATCGTATCTAAAATCTCTATCGTAAATGATGCTAGAGTCGAGCAATTCTTTGTTGTCTTGAATGGCTTTATAAACATCTTCTGCAACCAATGAAGCATTAAGCTTTGTTTTTGGATCGATGTAATTGTACATGTCATCGATAACTTCAGAAAATGTTTTCTTGGTTTCCTTGTGCAAATTAGAAACGGCTATTCGAGATGCTAAAAGTGCATAATCAGGATGGTCGATGGTTTTCGCAGCGGCAACTTCAGCAGCCAAATTATCAAGGTTTGTGGTTGTAACGCCATCATAAATGCCCTCGATAACTTTCATTGCAACTGCTTCCGGAGACACTAACGGATCTAATCCGTAGCACATTTTAATAATTCTTGCGGTTATTTTGTCAAATTTCACCGCTTCTTTTCTTCCGTCTCTTTTAACTACATACATGGTAATAGTGTTTCAAATAATGTAATAATGGTTTATTAAAATTCTTCATCTAGGCTAAACATCTGGTTTTCTTTTCCAGATAGCACACCCGCTTTTTGGTATTCCCCAACCCTTCTTTCAAAGAAATTTGATTTACCTTCAATAGAAATCATTTCCATGAAATCGAATGGATTGGTGGAGTTATAAATTTTTTCATTTCCAAGCTCAACTAACAGACGATCTGCAACGAACTCGATGTATCTGGACATCAATTCACTGTTCATCCCGATTAATTTCACAGGCAAGGCATCGGTAACAAATTCTTTCTCTATTTCAACAGCATCAGCTATAATTTCACGAACCTGTTCTTTAGAAAGTTTGTTATTAAGGTGATTATTATATAATAAACAAGCAAAATCACAATGCAATCCCTCATCTCGTGAAATTAATTCATTGGAGAACGAAAGTCCTGGCATAAGCCCTCTTTTCTTCAACCAAAAAATAGAACAGAATGAACCGGAGAAGAAGATTCCTTCAACCGCAGCGAAAGCAACAAGGCGCTCTGCAAAAGAACCTTTATCGATCCATTTTAATGCCCATTCTGCTTTTTTACGAACGCAGTCAAGTGTATCGATTGCATTGAAAAGATGATTTTTTTCAGCCGTATCTTTAATGTAAGTGTCGATCAAAAGTGAATAAGTCTCTGAATGTATATTCTCTATAGCTACTTGAAACCCATAGAAAAATTTAGCCTCAGTATATTGCACTTCTGAAAGAAAATGCTCGGCTAAATTCTCATTAACAATTCCATCTGATGCGGCAAAAAATGCCAAAACATGTTTAATAAAATGTCTTTCGTCATCATTTAATTTGGTGTCCCAGTCAATTAAGTCTGGTGATAAATCAATTTCTTCAGCGGTCCAAAAGTTTGCTTCTGCTTTTTTGTAGAAAGACCAAATATCGTCGTGCTTAATCGGAAAAAGAACGAAGCGTCCGTTGTCAGGTTCTAAAATTGGTTCTGAATTTGCCATTTTATAATAAATTAAACTCGTATAAAATCCTTATTCGGTTCATTCCGAGCAGTTAACATTCACTAAAATTCTTGTTTCCTCAGTAGGTGAAATCCTCGTGTGTAGACTCGTATTGATTTCGTTATTTGAGGCATACAAAAGTTGTTAAAAATCTCTCGATTCACAATTAAAGAAATTCACAAAACATAAAGGTTATTAACATTACATTTTGCAATCCCTTTAAATACTTAAGAAAGTAATATTTCTAAAAGATATTCACACTGTAGGCTTGTATCTTTGTCGATAATTTTTTTCTTTCTTAAATACGGTAAATATTTGATTATTAAAAAACTTTCAATAAAGTTAAGGGGACAACACACCAAAAGCAATGGTTTAATTTTGTTATTTTAAACACTTAAATGTGAATAGACCTATCCCTCATGCAAAAGCCTAATGTTTTAAAAGTATTCCAACAAAAAAGTATTCAAATTATTAATGATATTCAGCATATCATCTATCCAAATGTTTGTATAATTTGCCAGAAAGAGGTGCTAAATAAAACGATAGTGGTTTGTCCTTTTTGTGAAATTGAATTCAATTATACCCATTTTGAATCTTACGATATTCCTACGGTTCTGGACAAATTGTTTTGGGGTAGGACTAAAATTAACAAAACGTATGCACTGCTTTTTTTCGAGAAACATAAAGATGCCCAGCCGATTCTCCATGCTTTAAAATATCAATCAAGAATGGAAGTTGGATCTCAATTAGGCAGCATAATTGGAAAAAAAATACAAAATAATTTTACAGATTTGGACGCCCTAATTCCTGTACCCATACATCCTAAAAAGAAATTTTTAAGAGGTTACAATCAAAGTGAAATGATTGCAAATGGAATCAGTAATATGATGAAGGTTCCTGTCATTAATAATTGTGTTTTCAAAAAAGAAAATACGAAAAGCCAAACAAAAATGGGTAAAAATTTAAGATGGGATAATGTTCAAGATCAGTTCATTTGGAATAAGACGAAACTGGAAAAGTTGAAACATATTGCAATTGTAGATGATGTTATAACTACTGGCGCAACAATTGAATCACTAGCAAAAAGTATTTCAAGCGAAGTTCAGGATATTAAAATAAGCGTTATTAGTTTAGCACTCACAAAATAATTTATGCCGAAAAAATTTCTAATCGTTGGTGGAGGAATAGCCGGAAATTTCATTGCTTTTCATTTAAAACAGACCGGGCATGAAATCACAATTATTGATAACGGTAAAAATCAAAGTTCAGCAGTAGCAGCGGGATTGATTAATCCTATCGTTTTCAGAAGAATGGCCAAATCTTGGCGGATTGATGAATTATTGGAATATGCTTTAGCGTTTTATTCGGAAATTGAAAAACAAACTGATACATCACTAATTCAACCCATCCACATACGAAGGCTATTTTCATCGGAGCAAGAATACCAATTGTGGAAACAAAAGGAGGTTGAAGAAAACTATTCATCATACTTGCATCCTATTGAAAATGGAGATGAAATCTACGATAAAACAAAAAATCAATTTGGTAGCGGCCGTTTAAAACAGGCTTACCATATCGACGCCGAATTACTTTTAAAAACTTTTAAAAATAATATTTGGATGGAAACCGAGCAGCTTGCTGAAGCATTCGACTATTCAGCTCTAGACGCTTCTCAATTAAAATACAAAGACAAATATTTCGACGGAATAATTTTCTCTGAAGGCAAAGATTTAAAGTATAATCCATTATTTCAAGACATCAAAGTGGATTGTACCAAAGGTGAATTGATTACCATTCAACATAATTTTCTCCCACAAAATGAATCTGTGAACAGAAAGTGTTTTATCCTACCGCTGGGGAACAAGAATTTTAAAATTGGATCTACTTATGTTTGGCATACTGACGATAATACTCCAACAGAAAAAGGTAAAGAGGAATTAATTGAAATGATAAAATACATTACAGACGAGCCATTTGAAGTACTGCAGCATAGTGCTGGGGTAAGACCTACGACTTTTGACAGACGACCTTTCTGTGGGGAACATAAATTATATAAAAACATTTATTGTTTTAATGGTTTAGGCGCCAAAGGCTATCTATTAGCACCATTGCTTTCTAAAGAATTAAAAGATCACATTCTTTATAATACTGATTTAAATCCAGAGGTGGCTCTTTATAGAAATTCAAAATCCTAATTTATTTAACCATTACTTTGTAAATTTGTACAAACTAAATTTTAAACATATGTACCCTCCAGAATTAGTAAAACCAATGAAAGAAGACCTTACGAATGTAGGTTTTAATGAATTAATCAATGCAGAGCAGGTAGACGAGGTTATTCAGAATACAAAAGGCACCTTGTTGGTTGTCGTAAATTCGGTTTGCGGTTGTGCTGCTGGAAACATGAGACCAGGAGTAAAGTTATCTCTTAAAAATGATAAAATACCTTCGTCTCTAACAACAGTTTTTGCTGGTGTTGATACAGAAGCAACAAATCAAGCAAGAAAATATTTTTTACCATACCCACCTTCATCACCATCAATTGCATTGTTCAAAGATGGTAAATTGATTCATTTCTTAGAAAGACATCATATTGAAGGCGGAACTGCACAAATGATAGCAGAAAATTTATCGGAAGCCTACAATGAATATTGTTAGTGGGAGTTAATTTAAAATTTAAAAAAGGCTGGAACCAGCCTTTTTTTATTTTATTCAACTTTGAAAATACTTAATGTGCAGATTTCAAACTCAAACCTTTTTATTCGAAAGGCTTATTTTTAATCTCAAATTGCGTTGCAACCAACCCAAAAAAGATGGCGAAAAAAGAAGCACCTGTTTGGGTTTCCAATGTGTCTTCAATAATAAAAGTTATTGCAGCAACCGTAATGAACATCAATCCAAACAAATTTTTACGACGAATACATTGTCTTAAAAAGTGAACGATAAGTGCTAAAAACGTTATAATTCCAAAAATTCCAAAACTTACCCAGGCAGTCAAATAACTATTGTGTGCCCGAAGTCGGTTTTCTTTATTTAAAGGGGAATTTGTTTTTTTATATGCATGTTGAAAAGCGTCGTCTACATCACCAGTGCCAACACCCAAAAGCCAATTTTCTTTAATAATTTGAACGGCTGTTTTCCAATATTCTATTCGTTGTAGGAGTGAATGGCCATTCGGATCACTGGAATTATGCAATTGGTAACGTAAACCAGCAATTCTAGAAACCAATCCCACTTTTTCTTCTATGGCACTTGTCATACCGTTTTCCACATTTTTGATGTCTTCATTCGTCATTTGATCAAACCCTTCTTTGTCTTTGGTAAGGTCTTTTGAAGTCATGTAGCGCATTAAAGTAAAACGGACAGCTTGTTTTTTTGAATCGAGCCCATCGTAGGCAAATTTTGATTTCAACTCCCATTCTGTTCTGAGTTCATCTTCACAAACAAATGCCAAAACGGCTTTCCCATTTACAAAAGTTGTGGGTTCAATATTGTGTGAATACGGGTTTCCGTGCTTTGTTTTTTGCGGAAGATTTTCTAAGTCAATCGTCGTTTTTTCAGGTGAAGAAAGGAAGGCTGAAGTTAAAATAATAAGTAAAGTAGCAGTTCCAATTAGTGTCCAAGCTAAAGATTTACTCTTTTTAAATGCTTTCCATACAACATAAATAAGAATAACTGCAAGCAGACTAACCGCTCCTGACAAAATTTGACTGTAAAAGGTATAAAAAGAAAAATAACCAAAAAGAACAAGCCAAACCAATCGGGATTTACTCTTTGTCGTTTCTAATTGATCCAAACATAAAGCTGCGCCTATCGCAATTAAAATTCCATACCGAATATGTGATCCAAAGTATGAAAGCCCACGAATATCAATGTAGTTTCTGTTTAATATAAAACCATTGTATTGAAGGAAATTGAAAATTGTTGTAAATACTAGGGTAGCAATAAATAAATTAATCCAAAGTTTTCTGTATTGCAGCTCAAATGGATTAAAATAGATCAGAATGGGTAATACAATCAAAGAGATTTTAATGCGAATATCATTTCCGGCATAAGTAAAATTATCAGTCCATAACAGCCCGAAAACATGAAGTGACCAAAATAAGAATAGAAGTAGAAATGTATGATTCGAAAATAGCGCTTTAAATCTTTCCAGGAGCTTCCATTCAAATAAGATGCCTAGCCCCATGAGCATCATACTTAAAGAAAGTATTACTTTACTCGTAGGCAGGCCAATAGCAAGACCAATAAAACCTGTAAGGTAAAGACACTTTGCTATGTTTAATCGCCTATTAGAAATCATGAAAACTGACCGCTAAAACGGCTATTTTCCTAAAATAGTATTGTATTGGTTTGAATTCTTCAAGATTTCTAAAGCTTTGTCCAAAACTTCATCTTCATTGAAAGAATTAACTGCTCTACCTTTTTGATAATAATATCTTGAAACAATTTCATTTTCCAATAGCATTTTGATTTCAGATTTAAATTTTTCCAAATCTCTTTCTTTCGAAGGAACAACTTTTGCCATTAAGGCATCATATTCAGCTTGTGCTTCGGCAAGGAAACCTTCCTCTTCTGCAGCATCTTTCATTTTTTTAAGCATTTCTTCTGAAGCGGTACTGTATGTGAATTCTTTACTGAGAACGAACTTTTTAAAATCATCATATTCGCTATCTGTAAGTTCAAACTTATCTGCGGTAGCAATTTCATTGTGTCGGGTTTTATAAAGTGTTGCATATTTAAAAATCAGATCGTTTGCATATATTGTAGCCGTTAGACGACTCATTTCTGGCAACTCTACTTCTATGTCCGGAACGATTCCCCTTCCGTCTATTACGTCCCTTCCGTTTTGTGTTTTGAAAATTTTCAAAAGGGAATCAGGAACTTCTTTTGGTTTTTCATCGGTTTCTTTATCGTAATACTCCAATCGCTGCACACATCTTCCTGAGGGCGTGTAATATTTTGCGATTGTAAGCTTCATTTTGGAACCGTATTTTAAGTCGTAAGTTCTCTGAACCAATCCTTTTCCGAATGAAGTGTTGCCAACGACAACTCCTCTGTCGAGATCTTGTAGACTCCCAGCAACAATTTCACTTGCTGACGCAGAGCCCCCATCAATCAATATGGTTAGAGGAATATTAAGGTCCAAAGGTTGTTCTTGCGTTTTGTAGACATAATTTTCGTCTGAAACCCGACCTTTTGTTGTGACAACAACTTGATCCTTTTTAATAAAAAGATTAACAATTTTTACTGCTTCGATTAATAGACCCCCACCATTGCCTCGGAGATCCAAAACGAGGCTTTTCATACCTTTGGCTTGCATGTCAATAAAAGCACTTTTGACATCTGCTGCAGCTGTTTGTGTGAAACTGTTTAGTTTGATGTATCCTATTTCATTGTCCAACATTCCTGAATACGGAACATCTGGAAGTTTTATTTCATCACGAGTAATGGAAATCTTTTTAGTGCCTTCTCCTTCACGTTCAACTTCTACGATTATTGTTGTTCCTTTAGGACCTTTCAAAGCACTGGAAACGTCATCGGATGCGATGCCTTTCATGCTTTTCCCATCGATACTAATGATTTTATCTCCAGCACACAATCCTGAATTTTGAGCAGGATTGCCTTCGTATGGTTCTGCAATGTAGGTATATTCATCAAGTTTTCTTATCAGTGCGCCGATTCCTCCATATTGTCCCGTAGTCATCATTTTATAATCTTCAATGTCAGATTCTGGGTAAAAAACAGTGTAAGGGTCTAAAGCTTTTAACATAGCATCAATACCTGTTTTTGAAAGATTTCCTGTTTGCGGCTCATCAACATAATACATATCTAAGTGCTGATAAATCTGGTCCAATAATTCAAGATTTTTGATTACTTCAAAACCATTCGATTGAGCATGGATTTGAGAGGAAACCAATAATAATAGGCTATGAAAGAATAGATTGAGTTGTTGTTTTAATTTAGTTGCTGATTTTAGACACAATTTCATTTTCTAATTTTATAAAAAGATTTTTAATACTTGATTCTATATTTTCAATTTTCGCTACTTTGTCTGCATTGTAAATTACAAATACATGAAGCACAATATTATTTTTTTCAAGAACGTGTGTTAAAGATACTTTATTCTTTCTTATTGCTTCACGCATTAAACGCTTAATTCGATTTCTATCGTGCGCACGTTTGAACAGTCTTTTTGGTGCCGAGACCACAAATTTTAATTCTGAATGTAATGAATCGAAATAATTAATATGCAAGGTTAATGGATAGTTCCTAAAAGATTGCTTCTTTGTAAAAATTTGTTCTATTTCAATTTTACTTTTGAGTTTGTTCTCCTTTCCAAAAGTTTGTTGTATTCGTTCCAATTTATCTGACAGATTAATTTTTAATCCCTGTATATTCGAGGCAGATTAATATATTCTTTCAGGATGAAACTTGTCGGGAAATTCGCCAAGGCTTTGTCACGTACTTTCTCCGCTTCTAACATGGTTCTAAAATCACCTACCTTCAAGACATAATTTGGAGCATTAAACTCTATATATGTATCAACTTTTGGCATCATTTCCAAAAATTTTATTTGCATTTCATTCACCAGTTTCTTGTCTGACTCAAAATAGATTTGAACACGATAGCCATAAATCTGCGGGTTTATAGCAGGCGGTACAGCAGTTCCTTGTTTTTTAACCAACAGATCCATGCGGGAATCTGCAATAATTGTAATTTCTCCTTTTTGACACAAGTGAATAAAGGATACAAAAAGAAAGCAACCAAATATAATAAATTTCATAGGTATTATTTTGGTTCTAAATGTAGCGAGATAATTTAAAGTTTTCGAGTATTAGTATTGATAAAAATTAACAAGTATAAGTTGGGAAACCTTAATTGAGCCAATCATTATTCACCAGCCTTATTTAGAATGAATATAAATTAGTAATCTTCAAGGTAAATTTGTCATAAAAGTGTCATGTAAAACTATGTTTCTTCTAATTTTGCTCCCGTCAAATAGTGTGAAATAGTCACTCGACAAAAGGTTTTTATATGAAAATATCTAGTAGTCAGATGTTTAGAAAAATTAAAAATGGGTGTTGGACATCACTTGTAGTGATGGTGTTTGCCGGCACTTTCTCAGCAAATGCACAAGATGGAGGCGCGCTGTTTAGCTCAAAATGTTCCAATTGTCACCACCCTCACAAAGATGGTACGGGTCCTAAACTTTCAAAAGTAAGAGAGAAGTGGGAGAACGGTGGCGCAAAGGAAGGTTCTATTTACAAATGGGTAAATAACTGGCAAAATGCCGCTGCGTCAGATCCTTATGCTATGCAGGTTTCCAAAGTCAAAGGAACGGCAATGTCAGCATTTCCGGAATTAAGTAAAAAAGATATTGATGCTATTCTCGATTGGGTAGATGAACAACCATTAGAGGACGCGTCTGCTGCCGGAGGTGCGGCAGATGCCAAAACAACAGGAACAGATGGCGCCAAAGAAGAAGAATCTGGCTTAGGTTGGATATGGATTATTTTAGCGGTTGTTTTTGTTACCATTATTCTTGCTCTTGGTGGTGTGCGTCGTCAATTGAAGACTGCAACAGGTGAGCAAGAAACAGGAAAAGTTGAACGCCCAACGTACGGTGAAGAATTCAAGTCTTGGGCATGGAAAAATAGATTGTATGTTGGTCTTGGAAGTTTGGTAATTGTGATTTCCGTTATCGTTACTTTATTCCTTGGATTGTATAGAATCGGTGTTGTTGAAGGTTATCAACCTGCTCAACCTATTAAATTTCCGCATGCAATACACGCAGGTGTAAACGGTATTGATTGTAAATACTGTCACAGTTCAGTAACGAAATCTAAATCTGCAGGGATTCCATCAGTAAATGTTTGTATGAACTGTCATAAATTGGTTGCTGGTCAGAAGCCAGAGCAAATTGAGCAAATCAAGAAGCTTTATAATTATGCTGGTTGGGATATGAATGGAACCGATGGAAAATTCAACGGCAATCATAAACCAATTGTTTGGAATAAAGTACACGTTTTGCCTGACCACGTTTATTTCAACCACCAACAACACGTTGTAGTTGGAGGTGTTGATTGTAAGCAGTGTCATGGTGATATGACTAAGCATTCTGATGCACAAAAAGTTTGGACTGTAGATGAAATTAACGCTTTAGCCGAAGAAGACCCTACAATAGTTAAACTAACTAAGCCAACATTAACAATGGGTTGGTGTATTGAGTGTCACAACAAAAAAGAAATTTCAGGTGGAAGCTTAGATACTAAAAAGAGTGGTTATTACGATGAAATTCACAACCGCTTGAAAAATCATGATCGTGATTTATATGAACAATACCTTAAGGACGGTAAAGTAACTGTTAAAGAACTAGGTGGTTGGGAATGTGCGAAATGTCACTATTAATTAATAAACAGAAGAACTCCGAATATTATATAATATGGGAATGACAAGAAAATATTGGAAAGGAATTGAGGAACTTAAAGAAACTCCTGCATACCTTAAGTCTAAAGAACAAGAATTTTCTTCTGAATTATCAGTTGAAGAATTTTTAGGAGATGAGAGATTAAATGAAACATCTACCGGAAGACGTGATTTTCTCAAGTTTTTAGGTTTTAGTGTGGCCGCTGCCACTCTAGCAGCTTGTGAAGCTCCTGTTACAAAAGCTATACCTTATGTAAACAAGCCTGAGAATGTTACTCCTGGTATGCCTACTTGGTATGCTTCGACATATTATGATGGGGTTTCTTACGCAAGCATCCTTGTAAAAACTAGAGAAGGAAGACCAATTTATATCAAAGGTAACAAGGATTTTGGTATCACCTATGGTGCTTCAAATTCACAAATAATTGCCAGCGTTTTAGGTCTTTACGATTCAGCGAGATTACAATATCCATTGGAAGGCGGTAAGTTTGATAGTGCCATTGACGGTGCATCAGATGCGACTAAATGGACAAAAATTGACGCTAAGTGGAACAGTATCGATGCCAAAATCAAGAAGGAATTGGCATCAGCGACTAAAATTACTTTAGTTACCAATACCATTATCAGTCCATCATTCAATAAAGCTATTGCTGATTGGAGTACTGAGAATCCAGGTGAAATTGAACACATTCAATATGATGCTGTGTCGTATTCGGCAATAAGAAAAGCTAATTTGGATGCTTTCGGCAAGGCAATGATTCCTTCTTATGACTTTAGCAAAGCTAAAACAATTGTAGGAGTAGGTGCAGATTTCCTTACAAGTTGGTTGATGCCTACACAATTTGCAACCCAATATGGTAAAACACGTAATCCTGAAGAGAAATGGATGTCTAAGCACTTCCAATTCGAATCAATTATGTCTGTTACTGGTTCAAACGCTGATTACAGAGGAATGATTAAACCTTCTGAGCAAGCAAACGTATTGGCTTATATTCTTGAAAAAGGATTTGGAGTTTCTACAGGTGTTTCTTCCAAGTTGGTTGCAGCTACCCAGAAAGTTGCTGATTTAGCCATTAAATCTTTAAAATCTTCAAAAGGAGAATCGTTAGTTGTAGCAGGAGCAAATAATGAAGGTGTTCAATTGCTTGCAAACAAATTGAACAGTGTCTTAGGGGCTTACGGTGTAACAATTGATCAAAATACAGAAATAAACTTGTTCAAATCGGAAGATGAGAAAATGTACCGATTTGTAAAAGATGTTGTCGCAGGAAGTTATTCTGGAGCTGTGATTTTCCACAATGTTAATCCAGTATATACCTTACCAAATGGAAAAGAATTTGGTGAGAAACTTACTAAAATAGGAACATCTATTGCAACCAGTGCTTATGCTGATGAGACTGCAACAAAGTGTAAATATGTTTGTCCTGATCATCATGCCTTAGAATCATGGAATGATTTCAATCCTGTTTCTGGACATTTTGCTATCGCTCAGCCTACTATTCGTCCAATCGGAGGAACCCGTTCTGCTTTAGAATCTGTTTTGGTTTGGAATGGTAAGCAATCTCATGGTGGTCGTGATTCAAAAGTTTCTTATGATTATATCAATAAAGTATGGGAATCATCAGCTTTCCCTGCTGGTTTAACTGATTACTTTACACTTTGGAATACTGCAATTCACAATAGCTGTATTGATTTGCCAGTCGCAGCAGCTGCTACTTTGGCTTTTAATGACGCCAGTTTAGCCTCGGTGGCAAATGTGCTTCCTAAGACAGCAGCAATTGAAGTAGAACTTTATCAAAAAGCTGGAATTGGAATTGGTATGCAAGCTAATAACCCTTGGTTGCAGGAACTTCCAGATCCAATGACCAAAGTCACTTGGGACAACTACATCACAATGAACCCGACCGAGATGAAAAAGGGAGGTTATGTGACAACGTACGATCAAGAACATGGTTTGAATTTAGCAAATGTTAAAGTAGGAAACGCCGAAGTAACTTTACCGGTTTATCCATTACCAGGTCAAGCCATAGGAACAATAGGGATAGCTCTAGGATATGGTAGAGGTGCAAATGGTGAGAAAATCGGAAAGGCAGCTTTTCAAACCAAAGAATATGGCGGTCATGAAACAAATGATAAAGGCCAACCAAAGGCAATCGGAGCAAATGTTTTTGCATTTGTGGGAATGTCGAATGGAACTTATAGTTATGACGGGGCTGCAACGCTTACAAAAGTGGATGGCATTTACCCGATAGCTGCTACTCAGATTCATCACACAGTAATGGCGCGTCACTCTATAGTCAGAGAGACCACATTAGATATCTTCAAAAAAGGAAATAAGGAAGCTTATAACCCTATTCATAAATTACAAAAAATAGATGAGCATGGTAACCACGTAGAATTACCTGTTGGTGAATTTGACTTGTGGGATAAACATCCTGTTGCTCATGTTGGACACCGTTGGGGAATGACAATCGATCTTTCTTCTTGTATTGGTTGTGGTTCTTGTTTAATTGCTTGTCAGTCTGAAAACAATGTTCCTGTAGTTGGAAAGGATGAAGTTAGAAGAGGTCGTGAAATGCATTGGTTGAGAATCGATCGTTATTTTGCATCTGACGAGGAAGCAACCATTGGTTTAAGAAAAGACGAAGATACATTCAGTTATGATAAAGCAGAAATTGCAGCAGAGAATCCTAAAGTGATTCACATGCCAATGATGTGTCATCACTGTAATCACGCTCCTTGTGAAACAGTTTGTCCAGTTGCAGCAACTATGCACAGTAACGAAGGTTTGAATCAAATGGCATACAATCGTTGTATTGGAACAAGATATTGTGCTAACAACTGTCCTTATAAAGTAAGAAGATTCAATTGGTTCAATTATCCTTCCTACAAGAAGTTCACTGAGGTGAACCCAGCCCAAGATGATCTTGGTCGTATGGTTTTAAATCCAGATGTTACCGTTAGAACTAGAGGTGTGATGGAGAAATGTTCACTATGTGTGCAACGTATTCAAGCTACTAAACTCACTGCGAAGAAAGAAAGCCGTACAGTGAATGACGGGGATTTCATTTCAGCATGTGCTGATGCATGTCCAACAAATGCAATTACTGTAGGCGATTGGAACGATACAAAATCAACGGTAAGAAAAAGTTCAGCTTCTGACAGGTCTTATCAGGCATTGGAGGAAGTTGGAGTTCAGCCAAACGTTTGGTATAAAGTGAAAGTTCGCAACGAAGAAAATGATTTATTGAATCATCTTCAAGTTGCCGAAGCGCACCACGAATCTGGGCACGATAAAAAAGAAAGTAAAACAAATCATCATTAATAAAAACCTATTGTAATGCATAAAGAAGCAGCAATAAGAGAACCCCTCATTTTAGGTCATAAGACCTACCATGACATTACGGAAGACGTATGTAAGCCGATTGAAGATAAGGCGCCCCGCATGTGGTATATTCTATTTGGGATCGCACTTGTAATTGGTTTGTACGGAGTTGGATGTATCATGTACTTGTTAGGTACTGGTATCGGTGTATGGGGATTGAATAAGACCATTGGATGGGCTTGGGACATTACCAATTTCGTTTGGTGGGTAGGTATTGGTCACGCAGGTACTTTGATTTCAGCGGTGCTTTTACTTTTCCGTCAAAAATGGAGAATGGCAATCAACCGTTCAGCAGAGGCAATGACTATATTCGCTGTCTTCATGGCTGGAACCTTTCCATTGATTCACATGGGGCGTCTTTGGGTTGGATATTGGACTCTACCTTTGCCAAACCAATTTGGTTCTCTTTGGGTTAACTTCAACTCGCCGCTTCTTTGGGACGTATTTGCAATTTCAACTTATTTATCCGTTTCATTAGTGTTCTGGTATATTGGATTGATTCCTGACTTTGCCACGATAAGAGACCGAGCTAAGAAACCAGTGGCTAAAAAGATGTATTCCATTCTGTCATTTGGTTGGTCTGGAAGAGCTAAACATTGGAATCGTTTTGAATTGGTGTCACTTGTTTTAGCAGGATTGGCAACTCCACTCGTGTTTTCGGTACACTCTATAGTATCATTTGACTTTGCGACATCAGTAATACCAGGCTGGCACACGACCATTTTTCCTCCATATTTCGTGGCAGGTGCTGTATTTTCAGGCTTTGCGATGGTACAAACCTTATTGTTAGTGATGCGAAAAGCAATGGGCTTAGAAGCCTATATTCATACAAAACATGTGGAGTACATGAACATCGTAATAATGGTAACAGGTTCTATCGTTGGTACTGCCTACATCACAGAGTTATTCATTTCTTGGTATTCAGGTGTGGAATATGAAGCATATGCGTTCATTAATAGAGCAACCGGACCATATTGGTGGGCTTATTGGGCGATGATGACCTGTAACGTAATTTCTCCGCAGTTGATGTGGTTCAGACCACTAAGAAGAAGTTTGTTGTTCACATTTATTATTTCAATTGTAGTGAATATTGGGATGTGGTTTGAGCGTTATGTAATCATTGTAACTTCAATTCATAGAGATTACATACCTGGAGCATGGAGTATGCATTATCCAAGTCATATTGACATTGGTGTGTACATAGGAACAATCGGTCTTTTCTTCGTTTTCTTCTTATTGTTTGCAAGGTATTTTCCTGTGCTGGCATTAAACGAGGTTAAAACAATATTAAAATCTTCAGGTGAATCATATAAAAATGCTCCAGATCATGGGCATCATGAAGCATCTCATTAATAAAATTAATAATTAAGAAATGGCAGATAAAGTTTTATATGCGATGTATGACGACGACGATGTGCTGAAGGATGGCGCAAAGAAGTTGGTTTCGAAAGGCGTGAAAATTAATGAAGTGTTTTCACCATTTCCAATACACGGAATTGATCCTATTATCGGGGTTAAAAATACAAGGCTGGGGATAATGGCATTTATTTACGGTTTAACGGGAACAACGCTCGCTACACTAGGAATGCGTTATTTTATGATTGTCGATTGGCCGATGAATATTGGTGGAAAGCCTAATTTTTCCTATTTGGATAACATGCTTTCTTTTATTCCCATAACCTTTGAATTTACAGTACTTTGCGCAGCTCATGGTATGGCGATTACTTATTTATTAAGAAACAAAACTTTACCTGGAATTCCAGCGCAAAATCCTGACCCAAGAACTACAGACGATAAGTTTGTAATAGAAATTCGAATGTCTGAAAACGAAAATTTTTCTTCTACAGATATGGAGAATTTGTTAAAGGATACAGGTTTGATAGAATTGGATCAAAAAGATATTTAATAAGAATAGTTACGACTTTGGCCATAGCCAATAAATGATAAGTCAAATGAAAATGAATAAAAAGGCATTAACAAAATTAGCGACACTTTTTGTAGGTGTATTTATTCTGGGGTCATGTTCGACAGACCCAACAAGTCCAGGATACGAATATATGCCAGATATGTACCGCTCACCTGCTATTGAACCTTATGTCGATTATGGTGAAATTAGAGGAAGAATCAATGAGGATGTAAAAACAAAGATGTCAGCAATGACTCCACCTTCATTTTCAATTCCTTATTATGGAACTGATTCAGCATATGTTCAAATGATGTTACCATATAGAAGAATGCCTGATTCAACTTATGCTAACGTGGCTGCATTTTATGGTTGGAAGATTAGTAATTTGAATGAATACGAAATGGCTAAGGCGGATTTGAATCCAATTAAATTAACAGCACAAAATTCTGATGAAGTACTTAAAAAAGGTAAAGAGTTGTTCACTTACATGTGTCAACATTGTCATGGTGAAAAAGGCGATGGAAAAGGACCAATGGTGTTAAGTGGCGCTTATCAAGGTTCAGGGATACCGAATTACAGTACCTTGCAGATTGCAGAAGGGCAAATGTTCTACTCGATTTATTATGGAAAGAACAAAATGGGCGCGCATTCTTCTCAATTAAATAAAGAAGAAATTTGGACTTTGGTGCATTACATCAAACGTTTCCAAGATAAAAATTATGGAAAGTTTGATAAAACTGGAAATAAATTGTGGGGGATGACATCTGATGTGACTAAGGATAGCACGATGGTCAATTCTGCAGGAATGTAATAAATAAGATAATAGCAATAAAATATGGAATTTTCGTTATCAAATAAAGCAAAAACACTAACTATCGTTCTTATCGCTATTGGTGTTTTATTTACATCTATTGGCGTTGCAATGGCTGTAGGTCATGATCATTTTGCTACTCGTTTTTTAGCCAGTGGTTTAATAAATGGATTTTTCTTTATGGCGCTTGGTCTTGGAGCACTATTTTTCTTAGCATTGCAATATGCTACAGAAACAGGGTGGTACGCTTCCGTGAAACGTGTGATAGAGGCAATTGCTGGTTCCTTACCATACGGAATGGGCTTTTTGGGAGTTGTATTACTGGTAATAACTTTTTTAGATGGCGCGCATATTTATTCTTGGATGGATCCAGAATCTTACACTAAGGGCAGTCACCACTATGATGAAATTATTGCTGGTAAAAGACCGTACCTCAACGAGATATTTTTCTGGATTCGAACATTAGTGTACTTTGCTACCTATTTCCTTTTCCTTAGAGGTTTCAGAAAAAGATCTTTACTGGAAGATGCAGTTGGTGGAACAGAATTGCATTTCAAAAACTATAAAAGAGGAGCGCTTTTCTTGGTGTTCTTTGCAGTATTCAGTTCAACATCAGCTTGGGATTGGTTAATGTCAATCGATGTGCACTGGTATTCTACTTTGTTTGGTTGGTATACTTTTGCTGGTATGTGGTGTTCTGCAATGGTTGTTTTGATTTTGGTAACATTGTATTTGAAATCTTTAGGCTATTTACCTAAAGTAAACGATAGCCATATTCATGATATCGGTAAATGGATATTCGCAACATCTTTCCTTTGGTCGTATTTGTGGTTTTCTCAGTTTATGCTGATTTGGTTCGCAAATATTGGTGAAGAAGTAGTTTATTACATGAATAGAATTGAAAATTACAAGCTTTTATATTTCTCTATGTTCTTCATTAACTTTGCTTTCCCTATGTTAATTTTGATGTCAAGAGATGCAAAAAGAAATGTTAGAATTTTAACCTTTGTAGGTCTCGTTATTCTTGTTGGACATTGGTTGGATGTTTTTATCATGGTAAGTGGCGGATCAATGGGGCCAAATGCTTCTGTAGGTTTCATGGAAATCGGTATGGCGCTTATGATGGCAGGAATATTTATTCGAATAGTTCTCAATAATTTAACAAAAGCGCCACTTACACCTGTAAATCACCCATTTTTGGATGAAAGTGTGCATCACGAAATTTAATTTTAATTATAGCAACATAAAAATAAAGCGATGATTACAAAATTGATTATACTACTAATAATTGTTCTTGGTGTAATTGCAATTGCGCAATTAATGAGGGTTTATGAGCTTTCATCAAAGTTAAGAAAGTCAGGTGAGCAAGATATCAGTGATAGGGATAACAATCTCAACGGTAGGATGATGTTCATCTTTGTTGGGCTATTGTATGCTTTTGTTATTTGGTTGATGATGAAGTATGGTTGGACAGGAAGGGGAGAGGCTGCTTCGACAATTGGTAAAGAAACAGATTGGTTATTGAATCTGAACTTTGTTATCATATTTGCAGTTTTCTTTCTCACGAATACATTATTGTTTTACTTTACCTACAAATACGTGCGTAAAGCAGGGGTTAAGGCATATTACTTTCCTCACAACAACAAGTTAGAAATGATTTGGACGGTGGTTCCTGCTTGTGTATTGGCCGTTATTATCATTTTAGGTTTGAAAAAATGGAATGAGGCTACCGGAGAAAGTAGTAAGGAAGCCATTAAAATTGAATTGTTTTCGAAGCAATTTGATTGGACAGCACGTTATGCCGGTACTGATAACAAATTAGGGAAGTTTGACTACAAGTTGACAACAGATAAAAATGAATTAGGGATATTAACTTCACAGTCAATACAATCAGCTATTGATAATATGGAGCACGGAACTACTGGGATGGATTCTATTGCTCACAAGTTGAATGATAAAAATCAAGTTTTCTCTCCAATTGATCAGAAAAAAATGGAGACAGAACTTTCGAGAAAAACGCGATTGTTACGCTTATTATATCAAATGAAAGAGCATCACGATAAAAAATTGGATAAAGATGCCGCTGATGATATTATTCAGAAAGACACTTTATTCTTGTGTAAAGGAAAGGAATACGAATTCAACTTTAGGGCAAAAGATGTTATACATTCAGCTTACTTCCCACATTTTAGAGCTCAGGTGAATACTGTTCCAGGTTTGACTACTCGTTTCAAATTTACTCCTGACATTTCAACCGAGGAAATGCGCGTTAAGAAAAACGATGACAAATTCAATTACATTTTAATGTGTAATAAAATTTGTGGTGGAGCACATTACAAAATGAAAATGTTGGTTGTTGTTCTTGAAGAAGATGAATATAACAGGTGGTTAAAATCTAAAGAAAACAGCACTTTTGACAAATTATTTAATGCTGCTCCGGCACCTGCTGCTGGAGATGCCCAAGCTGCTGATGGAGCTCAAGGAGACACTGCAGACAATGGCATGGAAACACCAGCTGGTGGAGAAGAGAAAAAGGATACAACAATGGTTGAACCTAAAACGGCATTTTTAGGAAGGAAATCATTAGAAATAAAAATTGGTTAATTTATTTTTTTAACTTTTAAAAACGAAAAAAATGGCGGCTATTACGCACGATTCTCACGGACATCATGATTCACATGCACACCATGACCACGATCATGGGCATCATGAAGAAAGTTTTGTTTCGAAATATATCTTCAGTCATGACCATAAAATGATTGGAAAGCAGTTTTTGATAACTGCTGTATTTATGGGTGTGATTGCTATGTTATTGTCTATTCTCTTCAGAATTCAATTAGCATGGCCAGGTGAAAGTTCAGATTTTTTACACTTCTTTTTAGGTGATGATTGGGCACCAAAGGGTGTTTTAAAAGAAGATATGTATTTAGGTTTGGTTACAATTCACGGGACCATAATGGTATTCTTCCTTTTAACAGGTGGTTTATCGGGAACTTTCTCCAATATCTTAATCCCACTGCAGTTGGGAGCCAGAGATATGGCAAGTGGCTTCCTAAATATGCTGTCTTATTGGTTTTTCTTCTTATCTTCTTTAATAATGTTCTTGTCGTTGTTCGTTCATGATGGAGCTATTTTCGGAATACAAATTACAGAAGCTAATGTTGGAGACAGTGGACCAGCGATGGCTGGTTGGACAATTTACCCTCCGCTTTCTGCACTTCCACAAGCTGTAAGTGGCTCTGGTTTGGGAATGACAATGTGGTTGTTCTCGATGGCAATATTTATCGCGGGTTCATTGATTGGGTCATTAAACTACATTGTTACAGTACTTAATTTAAGAACTAAAGGAATGACTATGACCAGAATGCCTTTGACGATATGGGCTTTCTTTGTGACTGCAATATTGGGTGTCCTTTCATTCCCAGTGCTACTTTCTGCAGCATTACTTCTAATAATGGATAGATTGGCAGGAACAAGTTTCTATTTGTCAGACATTATCGTTAATGGCGAAATGTTGACTAACCATGGAGGTTCTCCTCTTTTATTCCAGCACTTGTTCTGGTTCTTGGGTCACCCTGAAGTATACATTGTACTTTTACCAGCTCTTGGGTTGTCCTCAGAAATTATTGCTACCAATTCCAGAAAACCTATTTTCGGATACCGTGCAATGATTGGATCAATCTTAGCAATAGGCTTCCTTTCCTTTATTGTATGGGGCCACCACATGTTCGTTACAGGTATGAATCCTTTCTTGGGTAGTGTATTCGTATTTACGACTTTATTGATTGCGATTCCTTCAGCAGTGAAAGTATTTAACTATATAACTACCTTGTGGAGAGGGTCATTGGTTCTAACTCCTGCGATGTTGTTTGCAATCGGTTTGGTTTCTACTTTCATCACTGGTGGTGTAACAGGAATTATCCTTGCTGATAGTGCTTTAGATATTGCGGTTCACGATACCTATTTCGTTGTAGCCCACTTCCATATTGTAATGGGAATGTCTGCTGTATTTGGTATGTTCGCAGGGGTGTACCACTGGTTCCCTAAAATGTATGGACGCATGATGAATACACGTCTTGGATATGCACATTTTTGGATAACCATCATCGGAGCTTATGGTGTATTTTTCCCGATGCACTTTGTTGGAATCGCCGGAGCGCCAAGACGTTATTATGATTATTCCGTATACGGTCAGTTTGATACAGATTCATACAATATGATTATGGATTTGAATGTGATTGTTACCGTGTTTGCCATTTTTGCGGCATTGGGTCAGTTGATATTCTTGTTCAATTTCTTCTACAGTATTTATAGAGGGCCAAAAGCTGTTCAAAATCCGTGGAAATCAAATACGCTTGAATGGACAACACCTGTTGAGCACATTCATGGTAACTGGCCAGGAGAATTACCAACAGTACACAGATGGCCTTACGATTATTCTAAGCCAGGTGCTGAAGAAGATTTTATTCCTCAAACTGTTCCTTTAGCGGAAGGAGAAGAGGAACATTAGTATAAATAAAGATTTTGAGAAGCCTTCTATCATTTGACAGAAGGCTTTTGTATTTTTGTTAAAACGACTTGGGTTTGGAAGATTCATTTGACTACAGAGAAGAAGCAGAAAATAACGGTGAACAGGAATACGATAAAGTATTGCGTCCAAAATCCTTGTCAGATTTTACTGGCCAACCACATGTAGTTGAAAATCTAGAAATTTTTGTTCAGGCAGCAACACTAAGAGGAGAACCTTTGGATCACGTATTACTGCATGGCCCTCCTGGATTGGGAAAAACTACATTGGCAAATATTATTGCAAATGAACTAGGCGTTGGTTTTAAAGTTACGAGTGGTCCTGTTTTGGATAAGCCGGGAGATCTTGCCGGTTTGCTGACTAATTTAAATCAAGGCGATGTATTGTTTATTGATGAAATTCATCGATTAAGTCCGGTAGTTGAAGAATACTTGTATTCAGCAATGGAAGATTATTGTATTGATATTTTGATCGATTCTGGTCCGAATGCACGCAGTGTTCAGATTTCTCTAAATCCCTTTACCCTGATAGGTGCAACAACGCGTTCTGGATTGCTTACTTCACCACTTAGGGCGCGTTTTGGGATTAACTCAAGATTAGAGTATTATGATGCCAAAACATTAACTACAATAGTGGAACGATCATCCAATTTATTGAATATACCCATTACAGAGGAAGCAGCCTATCAAATTGCGAGCAGAAGTAGGGGCACACCAAGAATTGCCAATGCATTATTACGACGGGTTAGAGATTTCGCTCAAATCAAAGGAACTGGTAGAATTGATAATCCCATAACAGAAATTGCCTTGAAAGCACTGAACGTCGATGAAAATGGATTAGATGAAATGGATATCCGTATTCTTAAAACCATTATTGATAAGTTCAATGGTGGGCCCGTCGGACTCACAACAATAGCAACTGCAATTGGTGAAAATGCCGGTACGCTTGAGGAAGTTTATGAGCCATTTTTAATTCAAGAAGGATTTTTGATGCGCACAACTCGAGGCCGTAAGGTAACCGAAAAAGCATATAAGCATTTTGGAAAGGAAGGTGGTTGGTTTCAAGGTGGTCTGTTTTAAAAAGTGGCAAGTAAAGAATCTTATACCCGCTTAATTAAAGAAAAGGCGATTGAACTTGGGTTCCTTTATTGTGGTATTTCTAAGGCAGAATTTCTAGAGGATGAAGCACCAAAATTAGAGCAATGGCTCAAAAATGGCAATCATGGAAAAATGATGTACATGGAGAACCACTTTGATAAACGGTTAAATCCAACACTGCTTGTCGAGAATGCCAAATCAGTAGTAAGCTTGCTTTATAATTATTATCCTGAACAAGTTTTCCCTTTAGATGATGAAACACCAAAAATATCGAAATATGCGTATGGTGAAGATTATCATATAGTAATAAAAGATAAACTCAAATTATTTATCAGTGAATTGCAGGACGAAATTGGACAGATTTCAGGTCGTGTTTTTGTGGATTCAGCGCCGGTAATGGAAAAGGCTTGGGCAAAACGTTCTGGTGCAGGTTGGATTGGAAAACATACAAATTTGATTAATCCGAAAATGGGTTCATTTTTCTTTCTCGCTGAGATGATTATCGATTTAGAACTGGAATATGACGGACCAATAAAGGACTATTGCGGTACGTGTACAAAATGTATAGATGCTTGTCCAACGAATGCAATTGTTGCTCCTTATGTTTTAGATGGATCTAAATGCATCAGTTACTTGACAATTGAGTTGAAAGATCAGTTACTGCCCATTGAATTCAGAGGTAAAATGGAAAACTGGGCTTTTGGTTGTGATATTTGTCAGGATGTTTGCCCGTGGAACCGTTTTTCTAAAAAACACCAAGAACCGAGATTTCTTCCCAGTCCATCCATTATGAATATGTCAGGTAATGAATGGCAAGAATTAACAGAAGATGTCTTCGATAAAATATTTAAAAGTAGTCCAATAAAACGCACAAAGTACGAAGGTTTAAAAAGGAATTTGGACTTTCTTAAAACTCAATAAACAAAAAAGGGAGCATTAGCTCCCTCATATTTTTGCAAAGACAAAACTTATTTTCCTCCACCCATCATTTTAAGTTGCTCCATGGTCATTACAGTGTAACCCTCCGGAACGGTAGTGTCAAAAAGTGATTTTGACGACTTTTTGTCCAATGAGGTTTCAACTTTAGTAACAGTTAAAGTCATTTTTAAACCGCCATTATTCATGTCATATTGCATGGCCATTCCGGGGATTTCTTCATTCAAATAATTTTGACCTCTTTTTGATATGGTAATTTCTTCTGTATACCAGAAAACATTTTCATTCCCATCTTCATCTGTAAGAATAGCTTTTTTACACGTATAACCTTCAATAACTTTTGTTTCATTCGAGAATGTAACGTCATATTTAGGCATGTTTTCAGCGCTGCTTTGCTCTGATTCAGCTATTGTAGACTGTACAGCGTTTTTACCCATCATTCCACCCATCAATACAAGAATATTTCCAGATGTTTCGTCTGTGATAGACGTAACGTTCATCATAGCGCCCATGTTCATTTCTACACGTGTAGCCTTTTCTTTAAAATACATTTCCATTTTTGAACCTTGCATCATTGAAACTGCCATAGCCATATCTGGATCATCAGAATTAACATCCATTTTGTAAGAAATGTGGCCTTCAGTTACTTGAGCTTGAACCGAAGTGATAACTATCGAAGCGGTAGTTAACAATAAAACGATAAATTTTTTCATATATATTTTTTAAAATCAGGGCAATTTACCACAAATAGTGTTATCCACCAAAAATCCACTTGTAGATGTCATTTCCGTTTGCGTACAACAACAAGCCCATTAGTAAAAAGAAACCAATGTATTGTGCATATTCTAAAACTTTCTGAGGAGCCGGTCTTCGGGTGATGATTTCGTATAAAAGGAAAATAACATGCCCTCCATCCAGAGCTGGTATTGGCAATATATTCATGAATGCTAATATAATTGAAATAAAGGCGGTATTTTCCCAGAAGCGTTGCCAATCCCATTCTGCAGGGAAAAGGTTGCCAATTGTTGCAAAACCTCCCAAAGATGTTGCACCCTTTTCGGTAAATAGGAATTTTAACTGTCCAATGTAGTCGTTCAAGGTATTTATTCCATGATTCCATCCTCTCCCCATACTTTCTCCAAAACCGTAATAAACCGTTTTAATTTTTGAGTAATCAACAGTATGCAATGAATCTTGATTGGTAACGAATCCGATGGTTCCATCCTCTTTAACTTTGGGTTGAAGCGTAACCATCGTTCCCGCGCGATCTACAACAATATTAACTTTTTTAGATTTGGAATTGTACAATTCACTTTGAATCTTATCATAGTAGGTGATTGGATGTGCGTTAATACTCACAATTTTATCACCTTTTTTCAGACCCGCCGCTGCAGCTGGGCTTGCAACAATCACAGAATCTACGGTAGTGGCCGTGCTGCGCATTCCTGCTATAGGTAATGCCCCTTTTTCAAAAAGTTCATAATCAATACCTTCAGGCAGTACGATGGTTTCTTTTTTACCATCAGCATGGGTAACACTTAAAGACCTACCGCCTCTAAGCAGAACAATTTTATTAATATCTCCTATGTTAAATATTTCCTCCCCATCTATTGCAGTAATATTATCACCAGATTGAAGGCCGTATTTTTGGAGGTATGGATGCACAGAAACACCAGCGCTCAATTCTGAAGGCTTAATTTGCTCCTCGCCATATGCAAAAACTACAAGCATATATATAAAAATTCCAAGAAACAAATTCACGACTACGCCACCAATCATAATGATTAAACGTTGCCATGCTTTTTTGGAACGAAACTCCCACGGTTGGGCGGGTTGTGCCATTTGTTCTTTGTCCATGGACTCATCGATCATTCCCGCAATTTTCACATAGCCACCTAAAGGCAGCCATCCAAGACCCCATTCTGTATTATCTGGTTCTTCTGACCATTCTTTTGGGGTTTCTCGAGAAAACCATGAAAAACGCCGTTTACCATTTATAATTTTTGTTCTTAAAAAGGAAAAACCTGGATTGAAAAACAAATAGAACTTTTCAACCCGTGTCTTAAAAAGTCGTGACGGGATATAATGTCCAAATTCATGTAAAACAATCAGTATTGAAAGTGAAAGAATGAGTTGTGCTGCTTTAATCCAGAATTCCATTTTTATTTATGTTAGGGAGCAAAGATAATGGTTTAGTCGTTAGAATGTGTTTCATTATAGTAGCCGTTGTCAATAAAGTAATCCAATATGGCTTCCTTCAATAAATGCTGCTGCTCTTTATCTGTTAAAGCAGGAAGTTTTTTTAATAATTTGAAATGTGGCCATTGATCAGCATCTCGTCCTTCAAATTCATAATATCCATAAGGCTCTAACAAAGTGCAAATTGCAATGTGAAATAGATCAGTTTTTTCATTTTTAGTGAAGTTTTTATATCCTACACCCAATTCATTCACTCCAATGAGAAATAAGATAGCCTGCATATCCATGCCCTCACCCTCCTGATGTTCTAAAAATTTCTTTAAACGCTGAAACCGCAATTCTATGTCAAAATCCATATCGCTAAATTAAGAAATTGATGAAGTTTAACATTTAATTAGGGCAAACAAAAGCGATATTAATGTTGTTATTGCATAACTTTGTTTACCAAACGTTTTTGTATGAAAAAAATTAAAACATTATTACTAATTTGTGGCACTGGTTTGTTGTTCTTATCATGTTCATCAGAAGACAAGGCTGATTCAAACGAAACAAAAGAAACATGCTCCTACACATACAACCATACTGCGTCGAGTATGGAGTGGATAGCTTTTAAATTTAATTCTAAAACGCCTGTAAAAGGAACTTTTAACACATTAAACATCAAAGGGTTGGCTTCTGCAGAAGACCCTAAGAAAATCATAAAATCCTTGCAGATTTCAATCCCGACAAATACTGTAGAAACACAGAATTCAGAGCGCAATGGAAAAATTGTAACGTATTTCTTCGGTAAAATTGCTACAGATTCAATAATTGGAAATGTTGTAGACCTGAAAGACAATGGTGAAGCCATTATTTCCATTACCATGAATAAAATCAAGAAAGACGTTAAAGGCACTTATACTTTAAATGAAGGGAAATTTAGCTTCAACGCAACCATTGATGTATTGAATTGGCAGGCTGGTTCAGGAATCGAAGCTTTAAATACCATATGTAAAGATCTTCATACGGGTGAAGATGGTATCTCAAAATTGTGGTCAGAAGTTGATTTATCATTCACCACTTCTTTGATCAAGGAGTGCAAGTAATGCATCACTCAACAATTTAAAGTTGAGAATTAATCCATCTTTAAATTTTTTGAAGTCCTTATCGAAGTAATTTTCGGTTATGAATTTCATAGATATTCTTATTGTTGTACCTATAATTTTTGGTGCATATCGTGGTTTTAAAAATGGTCTGGTCTTGGAAGTTTTTTTGCTTTTGGCCCTTTTCGTTGGACTCTATGTTGGAATAAACTTTTCTGAATTCTTTTCAGATAAATTGAAAGCATGGTTTGATTGGGACAATCAGTACCTGTCCATAATTACGTTCAGTATAATTTTTATTGCTATCGGCGCAATGATATATTTCTTAGGTATTACGCTGGATAAATTAATTAAAGCAGTAAAACTTACTTTAGTCAATAAAATATTTGGTAGTGTGTTTTCTTCAATAAAAACATTATACTTCGTTAGTGTGACGTTAATTATAATTTCTGCATATGACAAAAAGGGAAGTTTTATTCCAGAAAAAGCACGTGAAGGATCGTTATTGTATCAACCAACTATTTCATTTTCTTCTAATACAATTCCTGGTTTGGGAGAAAGCAATCTTGTAGGTGCATTGTCGATGGATTCCTTTGCAAATGACGATACAACAAATGTAGATTCGACATTAACTGATACCAAATTGAAAAACAATGAATAGTCCTATAGTATGATGAAATCTAAAACTTTTCGCCTTTTATCTCTTATTGTCGTTGTGTTTGTTGCAAGCCAAAATTCTTATGCTCAAGTTTATAAAGATGCAGTATACCGAATAAAAAAGGTTGCCATGCGAACAATAACTTTTGGACCATATTTGGAGGCTGAAAAGGGAAAATATTTTCTTTTTGAAATTGGTTTAGAAACACAAATAAAAAAATTGAAGTTGGACGCCTCAAAAGCTCATGGAATTAGTTTTGGATTGAATTATGATTTTAAGTCTGACAATTTCGGTTGCGATTTGGCATATTGGATGAGACCAAAGATTTTCGGGTTTACTTTTGGAGGGAACCTTGGTTTTCGAAGCGATCTATCTTCAACCTCCAGCTTAGGAATAGCTCCAACAATTGGTTACAAATTTTGGATGTTACATGCTCAAGCAGGGTTCTATTTATGGTCAGTGAAACCATCCATTATGAACACCAACTCTGTCTTTGTAGCATTGAAATTTGCGCCTGTTTATGCAAAGAAAAGAAAATTCCAAAGTGGTAATAAAGGCATTTTTAATTGAACAATATATTAGAAAAGCGTTCCTTGCTCGTAACTTTCATTAAAAGCTGGCAATTGAACTTCGGGTCTGTTGCTGTTTGCACTCATTAATATTGTTTTTTGAACCTCATGTGCATTCATGAAGTCTTGGGGAAAAGGAACATAAAGTTGCTCTAGTGGCAATAACCCTTTCAACCAGACACTTTCAAATTCACTTTTTAAAATACAGGGCATTCTTTTTTTTGTATTATGAATTTCAGCCATTAAAGGATTTGCTTCACAAGTTAATATGGAAAAGGTATTGATAATTTTTCCCGTTTGTGTTTCCATCCAAGAATCATAAAGGCCAGCCATACTGAAAACGTTGTCATTTGTAGGGTAGATGAAGTAGGGGATTTTACTTTTTCCATTCAGTTTCCATTCAAAAAATCCCGTTGAAGGTATGATACAACGGTTCTTTGAAACCAGATTTTTAAAACTCGGTTTTTCAGCAGCGCTTTCAACCCTTGCATTTAAGGTCAATTTTGCAATTTCATGGGGATTATTTCCGTTAAACCATTTGGGCACTAAGCCCCAATTCATGGCTGAAATATGTGTTGATGAAGAAATGACGCGCCACTGCGAAAAGGTAAAGCCAGATTGCATGTAAATTGGTGATTCACTCAAATGTTCTGGAATTTCCTTTTTATATCGCTTTGATAAATCGATGTTTTTGGATGTTGAAGAATTGCTGTAACACATTTTTAATGTTGTCTTTTTCTAAAAATAGTTGATTTCTTCAGCACAACAGCACTTTTATGCTTGAATTTCAGTCAAATTAATTTAATTTGGTTAACTTTGGCGCCTTAATTCGATAAAACATGTCGATCGGTGTAAAAATATTTTCAGGTAGAGCTTCTGTAAGTTTAGCAGAGAAAATCGCGGCAAAATATGGTGTAAGCCTTGGCGACGTAAACGTTATGGAATTTAGTGATGGTGAGTTTCAGCCATCGTTTGAAGAGACTGTTCGAGGTCAGGATATTTTTATCGTTCAGTCAACAATGCCTCCAAGTGACAACTTGTTTGAAATGCTTCTCATGGTTGATGCAGCAAGAAGGGCTTCAGCGAGAAAGATCATTGCCGTTGTTCCATATTTTGGGTTTGCACGCCAAGATCGAAAAGATAAACCGCGTGTTGCTATTGGTGCAAAACTCATCGCCAACATGTTAATGGCTGCTGGTGTTGACCGCATTATGACCATGGATTTGCATGCGGATCAAATTCAAGGATTTTTTGAAGTACCCGTTGATCACTTATTTGCATCTACCATATTTTTTCCTGAAATGGAGAAATTAGATAATGGAAATTTGATAATGGCAGCTCCAGATGCTGGTGGAGCTAAACGTGCAAATTCATATGCAAAGAAATTGAACACTGGCTTGGCAATTTGTCATAAGCACCGCAAAAAAGCGAATGAAGTTGCAGAGATGACGGTAATCGGTGATGTTGAGGGCAAGGATGTAATTCTTATCGATGACATGTGCGATACTGCTGGTACTTTAACGAAAGCAGCTGACTTGTTTATCGAGCGTGGTGCAAAAAGTGTTCGTGCCTTTTGTACACATGCCGTTTTATCTGGACCGGCTTATGAACGTATTATTAATTCGAAATTAACAGAGTTAATTGTTACAGATACGATTCCATTGAAACAACAATGCGATAAAATTCGTGTTTTAACCGTTGCCGACCTTTTTTCTGATGTTATTCGGAGAATGGTCAACAACCAATCTATAAGTTCACATTTTGTAATCTCTTAAATAAATATATAATGAAAACAGCACATTTGAGCGGTTCGCTCCGAGCGAACGTAGGGAAAAAGGATGCCGCTGCATTGAGAAATGCGGAATTGGTACCTTGTGTGCTTTACGGGTTGGGTGAGCAAACTCACTTTTCGGTAAAGCGGAATGACATCGAGAAAATCGTTTTCTCACCTGAAGTTTACCAAATAGCACTTGATCTTGAAGGAAAAAATGCAAAGGCGGTTATCCGTGAATTGCAGCAACACCCTGTTAAAGGAACTGTAATGCACGTTGACTTTCTTGAGTTGAGCGATACCAAACCAGTTCGTGTTAAATTGCCAGTTCGATTGACAGGTTCATCAAGAGGAGTTATGGCCGGAGGTAAGTTGATGCAAACGTTTCGTACCTTGACTTGCTTTGGTTTACCGCAAGATTTGCCAGATGCAATTACTTTAGATATCACCAAATTGAAAATTGGAAAATCAATCCGTGTAAGTGCAATTGAAATTCCAGGTGTTAAGTTTTTGGACCCTGCAAATGCAGTTGTTGTTGCAGTTAAAATGGCTCGTGGAGCGGTTAAACCTGCAGATGATGACGATGATGAGGATGAAGATTAATATTCAATAATTATAAAATTAATGGGCTGTTTTGAAAAAGATAGCCCATTTTTTTGATGGAAACTTTACTTTATTTCTTACCAATAAGAATATAAACAAAGGGGCAGTTTAAATAAAAATGAATTTGGAAATTAGGTTACTTCTTCTTCAACTGTTCTTTAACAAATAACTCAATAGCTGCAGTCATTGACGGTGCATTTGGCATTGGCGCATGAACATCTAATCGAAGGTTATTATTCACAACTGCATTTGCTGTTGTTGGACCAAAAGCAGCGATTTTGGTGTTGTTTTGTTTAAAGTTAGGAAAGTTTTTGAAAAGAGATTCAATTCCACCCGGACTGAAAAATACCAACATGTCATAGTACACATCTTCTAAATCAGAAAGATCGGATGCCACTGTGCGGTAAAGGATTGCTTTCGAAAATTTATAATTATGTTCTTCAAGGGTAATAGGAATTTTATCCCTCAAAATATCTGTACAAGGCAAAAGGAATTGTTCGTTTTTGTGTTTTTTCATTACCTCTACCAGATCTTCCATTGTTTGTTTACCAAAAAATATTTTTCGTTTGCGATAAGTAACATATTTTTGAAGGTAATAAGCAACGGCTTCGGAAATACAGAAGTATTTCATGGTGTCTGGAACCTCAAATCGGATTTCTTCGCAGATTCTGAAGAAATGATCTATTGCTGTTTTTGAAGTCAGAATAACAGCTGAGTGATCGGCAATATTTATTTTTTGTTGTCTGAATTCTTGAGAAGGAATACCTTCAACATGAATAAAAGGTCGAAAGTCTATCTTCAACTTATATTTTTCTGCTAAGTCATAGTATGGAGACTTTTCACCCTCGGGTTTGGGTTGAGATACTAATATCGTTTTAATTGCCAACTTCCAGTAGTATTAAATCCAACTTAATTCATTTATGAAGCCTTCAGAAACAGCGAAGTAAAGAACGAGAGACGGAAGTACTTCAAGGGTGCAAAAATACAAAATAATATAATACCATGAAACCCCTTTATTGAAAACTAAATATGCATTCTTGACTATTCGAATAAAAAGTTTTAAAAAAAACAATGATGAAAATACCAAAGCAAACAAGATAGATTTTTCGGGGTTCATTATCCAGATGAGCGCTAAAACAGAAAATAAAATACCATACAAAGTGTTGGCAATAATTACATTGGTAATGGTGCCATCTAACTTTTGATTTTCACCGCTCAACCATCCTGAAATGAGTATGCCAATAGTTTCAATAATAAAAATGAGAAACGGCGCTATTGAAGCAATAATTAACGATGCGTTCCATGAAATCAACCAGTATTGCCGACAAGTTAAAAACATACAAAGACCCGCACCAATAAAATAACTTAAATTCAATGTGAGTCCGCTCAATGAATTCAACCGAAAATTTTCTTTTAAAATTTGTTCTACACCTTCCTGTTTTAAATAGACGCCGAAGATTGTAGGGATAGATTTATTATTGTAAAATCTTGCAAGTCCAATAAAAAAAAATGAAACTGCACTAATTGCAGTCAAATATATAACATATGAGGAATCACGAGCCTCCAAAAATTCTGGAACAATGTTGCTGTTTCCAATGTTTAAAGTGATAATCAATTTGAATACTTAAAAAGTTGACAATACAAAGTTACGAAGCATTAATATATAATTTCAGCTTCACTAAATAATAGTTAAATTTGCACCATAAAAATTTCAAAATGAGATCAGATTTATACGTTCATCCTGATTACTATAACATGGATGATTTATTATCCGAAGAGCACAAGTTGGTTCGTGATGCTGCCCGTACATGGGTTAAGAAAGAGGTATCTCCCATTATAGATGAACATTATGAAAAAGCAACCTTCCCAAACCACATTTTAGGTGGTCTTGGAGAAATTGGTGCTTTTGGGCCTTACATACCGGAAGAATATGGTGGGCCAGGTCTTGATCAAATTTCTTACGGTTTGATAATGCAAGAACTTGAGCGATGTGATTCAGGTTTACGCTCTACAGCTTCGGTGCAATCTTCCCTTGTGATGTATCCAATTTGGAAATATGGAACTGAGGAACAAAAAATGAAATATTTGCCAAAATTGGCAACCGGTGAAATGATGGGTTGTTTTGGATTGACTGAACCTGATCATGGATCGAATCCCGGTGGTATGCTTTCCAATTTTAAAGATGCTGGTGATCACGTTATTTTAAATGGTGCTAAAATGTGGATATCCAATGCACCATTTGCTGATATCGCAGTGGTATGGGCTAAAGATGAAAGCGGAAGAATACATGGATTGATTGTTGAAAGAGGTATGGAAGGTTTTTCAACTCCTGAGATGCATGGAAAACTTTCGTTACGAGCTTCATCAACCGGAGAGTTGATTTTTGTTGATGTTAAGGTTCCAAAATCGAACATTCTTCCTGGCAGATCTGGTTTGGGTGCTCCACTAAGCTGTTTGGATTCTGCACGTTTTGGAATTGCATGGGGAGCATTGGGCGCTGCTATGGATTGTTATGATCAAGCATTGCGTTATTCTAAGGAACGCACTCAATTTGGTGTGCCAATCGGTTCATTTCAATTGATTCAGAAAAAATTGGCTGAAATGATTACAGAAATTACCAAAGCCCAACTTTTAACTTTGCGTTTAGGTCAATTGCGAAACGAGGGTAAAGCAACATCTGCTCAAATTTCTATGGCGAAGAGAAATAATGTAGAAATAGCCTTAAATATTGCAAGAGAAGCTAGACAAATCCATGGTGGAATGGGAATAACAAGCGAATATTCAATCATGCGCCACATGGCAAATTTAGAATCAGTGGTGACTTATGAAGGAACACATGATATCCATTTATTGATTACAGGAATGGATGTTACAGGTATTCCTGCATTCACACGTGAAATGCCAGATTTGAAGTAACTTAATTATTAAAGTCAGCTAAAATTTTATCTGCCAGAATGTTGCTTAGTTTAAAGTAACTTTCTTCTGTCCAACCCCCAACGTGAGGTGATAGAATTACTTTATCTGAGTTCAACAAGAATTTTAAATCTTCAGGAATTTCATTTTCAAAAAATGAAGTAAAGTCTGTTGGTTCATATTCTAAAACATCTAACCCTGCACCTATTACTTTACCTGATTTGATAGCCTGAACCAAAGCTTTTGTTTCAATAATTTTTCCTCTAGATAGATTCAGAAGAAAGATAGGTTTTTGAATTTTTTTAAAGAAAATTTCATTGGCCATGAACAAGGTTTCTGCATTCTGTGGTATATGGAAACTGATAATATCGGCATGTTTGTAAATAGCACTCAGTGCACATTCCATTACAAAATGATCCCCGAATCCTTTTTTGTATTTGTCGTAGGCCATTAGTTTCACATCGAATCCTCTGAGTTTTTTTGCAAAGGCACTTCCATTATTACCGTAACCAATAATTCCAACTGTTTTACCGTCCAATTCAATTCCTCTATTGTTTTCACGATTCCAAATACCTGATTTAACATCTCTATCTGCGGTATGAAGATTGTTCATTAATGATAAAAGCATCCCTAAAGCATGTTCTCCAACGGCGTTTCTATTACCTTCTGGTGAATTGTATATACGGATTCCTCTTTTTTGGCAATATTTAACATCGATATTTTCCAAACCAGAACCCGATCGAGCGATAAACTGAACGTTTGGTGCAAATTGAAGGAATTCCTCATTCATGATGAACCTGGAACGAAGCACAATACCTGATGCATTGGCCAAAGTTTCAAGAATTGCTTCTTTTGTATATTCCCATGCAAATTCACAATGCATTCCAGCTGCAGTTAAACGTTCTGCTAGAATAGGATGCACGCTATCAAGGAATACGACTTTCATGACTAAATTTACTGTTTATAAATCTAATTGGTATACTTTCGTAAGCGCCTCGTTGTTCTTTATAGTGATATTCATATCGTTTATTAAACCATCTTTAACATCATAAACCCATCCATGTATGTGCAACTGTTGACCACTTTCCCATGCAGATTGAACAATTGATGTTTTGGCTATATCGAAAACTTGTTCCATAACATTCAATTCTACGAATCTATTGAACCGTTGTTTTTCGTCTTCAATTGAATTCAATTCTTCTTGATGGAATCTGTAAACATCCTTTATGTGACGAATCCAATTGTCTATTAATCCAAAATGTTTATTGGTCATTGCTGCTTGAACACCTCCACACCCATAATGACCGCAAATAATGATATGTCTCACTTTTAAAACATTGACAGCATAATCCAAAACGCTGAGCATCGACATGTCGGAATGCACGACCATGTTTGCAATGTTTCGATGAACAAAAACTTCACCTGGTGAGGCTCCAATAATTTCATTTGCAGGAACACGACTGTCGGAGCAACCAATCCAAAGAACTGGAGGTTGTTGTCCATTTGCTAAACGATTAAAAAAATCCGGGTCTTTCTCAAGGTTTTTTTCAACCCATTTTTTGTTGTTTTCCAATAACTGACTGTAATACTTTTCCATTTTCTTATTATTTAATGTCCACCGGTTAATGCAACTTGTGGGATGTTAATTGTAATGAGTTTAATATTTCTTTCCGGGGCAGTATATTGCTTAAATTCTTGAATTACTTCCAATACATCAAAATCGATTTCTCGGGATTTACTGCCATCTATTGTGACTTCGCTGCCGTTCGGTATAGTAGTGAGTGTTTCCAAAATACTACCTTTATTTAGGAAGGAAACCTCCTCAGAAAGTACAATTTGGATTGAACTTTTGTCTTCTTCTGTAGGTACTTTTAATTGATAGTTATTCCTGTAGTTCTTTCTAAGAATATAGAAAACTGATATCACCATTCCAATGGCAATTCCTTTTAAAAGGTCAGTAAAAAGTACACCTAAAATGGTACTGAGGAATGGAATGAATTGTTCATAACCAAGTCTCCATTGCGATTTGAACAATTCAATTTTTGCAAGTTTATAACCTACCAAGATTAGAATGGCCGCGAGGGCAGACAACGGGATTAAATTCAAGACTCCTGGAATGACTAAAATGGCCACGGCCAACCAAAGTCCATGAATGATTGCAGAAAGTTTTGTTTTTGCACCAGCATTTACATTTGCTGAACTTCTTACAATTACTTGAGTAATCGGTAGTCCTCCTAAAAATCCACTAATTATATTTCCAACTCCTTGTGCTTTTAATTCTAGATTTTTTGGGGTATGGTGTTTTTCCGGATCCAGTTTATCTGTTGCTTCAACACTTAATAAAGTTTCCAAACTGGCTACCAAAGCTATTGTGGCTCCAATAATGTAAATTTGAGGATTGGTAAGAAATGAAAAGTCTGGAAAATACAGCATAGATTTAAACTCGTCAAACGACGAGGCGATAGGAATTTGAACCAGATGTTTTCCTGCTATTTCCATCTCAGGGTTAATTAATGGAAAAATTAGGTTGAGTCCAATACCCAATGCAACCACAAAAAGCGCCCCTGGCAGTATTTTGAAAAGTTTAATTTTCTTTAGGTAGGGTTTGTCAAAAAGAATGAGAATGCCGATTGACAGAATACTCAAGATTATTGCACCTGGATGCAAAGCGCCCAATGCTTTTATCAGTTCTGAAAAGGTGTTTTCACCATCCATTTGGAAGAAAGATTCATCACCAAAGAAGTCTTTATCGTAACCAACAGCGTGTGGAATTTCCTTTAAAATGAGTGTGATTCCAATTGCAGCCAGCATACCTTTGATAACGGATGACGGAAAATAGTTTGCTAAAACACCAAGTTTTAAATAACCGGCAATAACTTGGAGCAATCCAGCAAAAATAATTGCGACTAAAAATCCTTCGTAGCTTTTGAGTGTAATTAACGCGGTAATGATAATGGTGATAAGTCCAGCTGCTGGTCCAGAAACACCTATTCTACTTCCACTTAAGTACCCAACAAGCACACCTCCAATAACTCCAGCCAAAAGTCCAGAAATAGGAATTCCATTGATGCCTTCTACATCTGTTGAAGCTTGCCCAACGCCTAGACATAGCGGCAGCGCGACTAAGAAAACAACTAAACTTGAAGAGAAATCTTCCTTTAAAAATTTTAAATGCATTGTAAATTGAAATTAAAAAGTTGAACAAAATCAAACTTTTAATTCCGGGGGGGTGTCGTAAATTATAAGAGTAGAAGTGAGTACTTTATTTGATTTATCCTCAACTTTTTTATTTTCGACATCTTCATCTGCAAAGCAAAGTGATTCACCTAACTCAAATGGAATTTGGTCATCGCTTTCATTCATTTTTTTTTCAGTTCCTTCGTCGGTATTGTTTTCATCACCATCTTCAGATATATCAACAAACTCCTCAATGTCAGCACTTAATTTTGAAAAAACCGTTACTTGTTGCATAAAAAGCTGCCCCACAAATATTCCTATTGTGAACAGTATTAAACCAAGTGATATTTTATCACGTAACTTCAAATTCTATATAACGTTTAATGCTTTACCAACTTTAATAAAAGCTGCAATTGCTTTATCTAAATCTTCAATGGTATGGGCTGCGGAAATTTGTGTTCTTATCCTTGCTTGTCCTTTTGCAACAACAGGATAGAAAAATCCAATAGCATAAACGCCTTCTTTCAACAATTCATCAGCAAATTTCTGCGAAAGGGCGGCATCATATAGCATTATTGGAACAATAGGAGAATCTCCTGGTTTTATATCAAATCCGGCAGCAATAATTTTTTCTTTAAAGTACCTTGTATTGCTTTCCAATCGATCACGAAGTTCAGTGGTAGCGCTTAGTATATCGAAAACTTTGTTTGAAGCGCCAACGATTGCTGGTGAAAGCGAATTAGAAAATAAATAAGGACGAGATCTTTGTCTTAGTATTTCAATGATTTCTTTTTTACCGGTTGTATATCCTCCCATGGCTCCTCCCAGAGCTTTTCCCAAGGTCCCGGTAACGATATCAACCCTATCCATACAATTGTGGTACTCTGGAACACCACGTCCGGACTTTCCTATAAAACCTGCAGAATGGCATTCGTCTGTCATTACTAAAGCATCATATTTATCAGCTAAGTCGCAAATCTCATTCATTTTTGCGATGTCACCATCCATAGAAAAGACGCCATCAGTTACAATAATCTTGAAGCGTTGTGCTTGGGCTTTTTTGAGTTGTTCTTCCAAATCATTCATGTCAGAATGTTTGTAACGGTATCTTTGAGCCTTACAAAGGCGGATTCCATCGATAATTGAAGCATGATTCAATTCGTCAGAAATAATTGCATCTTCTTCAGTGAACAAAGGTTCAAAAACACCTCCATTAGCATCGAATGCTGCGGCATAAAGAATGGTATCCTCAGTACCATAAAACTTCGCGATTTTGGCTTCCAATTCTTTGTGTATATCTTGGGTACCGCAAATAAATCTAACCGATGACATTCCATATCCGTGCGTATCAAGAGCATCTTTTGCGGCTTGAACCACTTCTGGATGAGAAGACAATCCTAAATAATTATTCGCGCACATTATCACTACCTCATCACCATTATTTACTTTAACGCGAGCACCTTGAGGAGTGGTAATAACACGTTCTCTTTTAAAAATTCCTGCCTCTTGAATGGCATTTAATTCATCTTGAAGATGTTGCTTAATTTTTCCGTACATGAATAAATTTAATTGAGCAAATATAGAAAAATTAGTCGTTGAAAAGCCTTTCTAATCTATCAGAAATTCCACTTCATATCCCGTTCAGAAAGTAAGGCAAAGGATACTTTATAATCGAATTTAGGAGCAAACTGGTTACCATCAGAAATTACACCATATAAACCTACACGAAGTCTGCGTCTAGAAAATTTAAAATTGCGTTCCAAGCCTGCAAAAAATTCATAATGTTGCCAGTTGTATTCTTTCACATACAATGCCCCTGCACCCATTACCAATCCAATTCCCGTTTTTTTCATAAAAGGAATTTTACTAATAATTGCACCATTATCGTGGTGAACAAAATGAATTTCATAGAAAATATCCCGAGAGGGTAGGGAAGAGTCTTGCCCTTGAAAGGAATAGAGGGGATTGGAAAACCAAATTGGATCACTTCTTCTTTGGAATTTAAAGTCGGCAAATTGCAAGTTTTTTGCACTTAAAAACTTCCCGCTAGTTACATGATATGATGTTGTTCCGAGCGTACCTATTTTAAAAGTTTGCATCATTCCAACCCGCAAATATTCATGATCGATATCGCTGCTGAAAAGTTTGGGTATGCCGCGTTCGTAAGTAGCATAAAACGTTGGAAATCTTGAGCCTAATATTACCTTTCTATAAGGCTCTTTCATATATTTTTGAAAAGGTGTGTATTGAATTGTTGCTTCACCGATTAATGCCTGATAAGTGATGAATTCCTCAGGGTTGTTGTTTGGAATATCGTTGTCAAAAAATGTCAAAAATTTGTAGTCAGAGATACTTCGCCTTTCCGAATATTCAAGATTGACATTGAGATAAAATCCATTAAACAATTCGTAATTATTACCTACTGAGCCTGAGGTTCTTTCGATGAAATTTTCTCTTTTGTAGATTTGGGTAATGGCATCGTAACTTCTGATAACATCAAAATCATGCGTAAAATCAAAGTTCAATGTACCAAAATGAAATGGATCGTAACGGTAACGCCACCAAGTACTTCCTTTTACGTCTTTGTTTAATATTCCAAGAGAAAGTTCTGTGTAGGAATCAATTGCGCGTTCATTTGGCCATTTTTTAAAATAATAGAAACTCGGAGCAACTCTCGGTCCAGCAATGTACAAAGGGCGAAGAACCCCTGCGATTGAACTGATTGTCCATTGTGATTTATTCACTCTATTTCGATGATCTATCCCAAACCATAAAACTTTTAATACCGTTATTTTATTAAATACGGCATCTACAGAATCTAAGTATTCTTTTCGGTTTTGAAAATCTTCGATACTATCCTTAGCAATAATGTATGCGCGTTCTTCCGGAGTTAATTCTACTTTTCGGGCTTGATTCCAGAACGAAGAATCTTTATCATACGCTTCTTGTTCTGTAACTGCCAATTCATTTGTAAAATACTTTTTTGTGTAGGATTTGTTGAATTGATAATTTGAAAAGTCAGCGATGGTAGAACAAGTCGATGTTTCATTTTTATACTTTACACCGTAATCCAATTCTTGTTTTGTCAAAACACACAAGGTATCCCCTTGATTTTCAAATGTTTGACGAATGGTAAAGTAGTCATATATCAATAAGTTTCCTTTGTTCATGGTTAGCTCAAGCTTTTGAATCAACCAAAGGGAATCAACCACCCAGATGTAACCCTCTAATGTTGTTGTAGCGGTAAGCCTTGGAATGATTTTTATTTTATGGATTTTTCGACCGTTTTCCTCATATTGCTCTTCAAGTCTGTACTTGTAGGATAGGATTCCCGGGCCAGAAATAGGTGAGCTTACCGGAGATTGGTGTAAATCGTCTAAATGAAGCAGGTTTTGAAAGAAGTTGAAATTGGATTTAACTGTTGTAGTGTAATACAAATATTGGTCATTCCCCCTCTTTTCGTATGCGTTTCTTACTTCTTTCACATTTGCCGGAGGCGAATAATCTCTGTTAAGTTGAACTTCAACCAAATTCATGTTATTGGCCAATTCGGTTTGCTTTTTTCGCTCTTCCTCAAAAGGATCGACAATACCATCAGGGTCAATTACCTCATCATCCTTTTTCTTACCTTTTCCTTCTTTTTCTGGTTTTTCTTCTCGGTCCAGTTTCTCAGTGGCTTTAATGTATACATCGACAGCATGCGCATATTGCCAAGGATTCATTTGGTCTCTTTTTTCGACAACCTTGAGCATAATTTCTCTACCAGGATTGGATTTTTTAGCGGTAATTTCCACTCCTTGAAGCTCATTTATAGAAATGGCAAACAACTGAAAATCTTTAATTTCCTCTTTATCACTGATTGAAACATAGGTTTCTCGTTCATAATAACCGTTTGCACCAATCACTAAAAAATATTCAGCTGGCATTAAATTCATCTCATAATAACCATTCGCATCAGTCACGGTGCGCTGGTCAGGATCATTTTTCAAATAAATTTTCGCGAAAGGAATACCTATACCTTGTTCATCAGAAATTTTTCCACTTAACTTCTTTTGAGCGTATGCCGAATTCACCGAAATACAAACAGTGCAGGCAAAAAGAACTAAATGAAACAATGATTTTGGCATAAATATTAAAAATCGTAGTCTAATAAAATCATTATATATAAGATTTAAGACAAATGGGAGGTGCAATTTGTTACAAATGAGAACGGATTTCCAATGAGCGAAGATTATTCTTTATTCTCATTTCGCTGACTTTCAAGGTAAGCCATGTGTTTTTCCATCCGTTTTACCATCCATTTCTTAAGGAAAAACATCATCAAAGCGATCACTACGAAAATGTAATAAAATACCCATTTATAAATACCTTCAGTAGAGCATTTATAAGTCGTAACAATAAAAATAACTATGGCTGCAACCAACCAAAAATATTGCATTACGGTATTGTAAATTTTCATGCTAGAATTTTTTGCAAAGATACGGAAATGTTTTTAGTCAAAATCTCCATCTTCTATTACTACCTTACCATAAGGCTTAATAAAAGTATAAGTTGAGAAATCCTGTTTTGTTCTAATACCTTCTCCAAATAATGTTCCTTTAGGGGAGCTTACCATGACACCCGAATTGGTGAATACGGAGCTGTCTTTTTTATTCCAATTCAATTGTTCCGTTTCCAATCGTTGTCGCTTTGCATGGTTATACAACTGGACAGAATCTCTTACGAAAATAACGCCTTTCTGCATATTAACCTCCCCATATAATGCAGTTAATGTGGAAACAATCTCTCCGTTTTCTTTGAAAAAATTTACTTTGATACCCTCTTTGAGTTTCGTTATTTCCTCAGGCTTATGAGTTACTTCAGCATATTTTGCGAACAATTCAATTTTAGCATATCCTGAATCCACATATAAAACATGGAGGTTTTGAGTTACTTCATCAGGTGATTTTGGGTTATAGGTAATTTTCTGAATGGTTTCTAAATCGTTCACGCAAGCTGAAAAAAATAAAACAAGAGACGGTCCTCCAAAAAAAATGGCAATTGATTTTCTTGAGATTTTATTAAACATCTTGTAAAACCGGCTTGACAATTAATCCAATTTCAACTTTCTAAACCACCTTTCGTATGGCGATGGCGCAATACTGATTCCCAATTGAATTCCAAGATACTTTTCATTTAAAGCACCTTCGATTGCCGTAGTTCTTTGTCCAACTGAAACACCAAAATTTATTGATGATAGTGTATTTTGTGTAACTATTGGCAAACCAATTCCTATGGTTAAACCTTGATCTTTTAATTGGGTATTTGAAATAGTATAAGGCAGCAGGGCTTGATAAAATCCAGCTCTGTAGTGCATTCTTTCATAGAATTTGGAGGACACAGCATTCTCAAGATATTTTCTTTCAGGAGTATATTGTAACCCGAAAGACAATTTTTTAGCAACCAAACTGAAAGGAGAAGTTTCAAAACTACTTTCAAATTCCGACCAATCAGATTTGGAGTAGTTGGCATGTATAGCCAGCTCTGAATTTCTAAAATTGTTATTGGCCTTCTGGTCATTAAACCAAAAAGAGTATGCAAAGCCCATTTGAAGTCGAGATGGCATTCTTAAATTACCTTTAACTCCAGTAGTTTGACCTAAGGTGTCATATTGTTCTGGATCACCGATTATACCGTAGAAAAGATACGCATCGTTGGTTGCGTTAATTTTTTGTGATGGTTCGTAAACAGCGGCTAAGGTAAAATGATGATTGGTAAATAAAGTTTGTTTGAAATATGCACCCAATTCATAATGTAAAGAGCTGACTTTTAGCGTGTTCCATGAAACCCCACCATCTAAAGGCGTATTGTCTAATAATCTACTGTTGCGTTCATTATTGGTGGTCCCGAAAAGATAGCCCAAATTAGCGCCAACAGACAGAACGGTATTTTCGAGTTTCAAAAGATTGCTGCTCAAGCCAAGAAATACATTGTTTACATTTCCTTTCCCTAAATAACGGTATTCAATTGAATCAGAACCTACTACTGTTGTATCAACAATTTCATAACCTTTTTGTGTGAATGGTCGCAAACCGAAAGCCAAACCAAAATGCTTTTTTAGGGTAAATGCCAAAGCGAATGGATCTGGGTAGGCACTGGTCCTGTAAGAAGATTTATCTCCTTGATCGAATTGGTTAATTTTTGTATTCAATCCGATTGTAAATAAAGGTTGACCTTCACCAAGGGTATTGTATGTTGAAGGATTGTGCGGATTAAAAACGGTGGAGTCGAAATAAGTTAGACCACATGTGCCTAAACCAGTAAATGGTGCGAGCATATCACTTCCTCTTTCACCGAAACCATAGGCTGTAAATGGAGAATTGGACGTTTGTTGTGATCTTCCGGAAATCGAAAAAATCAATGTAAAAATCAAGAGTAATTTGCTATGCATTGAGCGAATAAATTATTTCCAACCCTTTGAGGGTTAAATTTTCGTCCACAAAGATGTTATTTTTTCCTGCGAAATCAAAACTGTTTGCATCTCCGCCGGTCACAAAAAAGGTTAAGTCATTGTATTTCTGTTCAAATCTGGCAATAAAGAGGTTTATTTCGGCTTGTATGCCATTCATTACCCCCGATTGCATACAAGCGATCGTATTTCTACCTATCAGTGATGGCGTATCCCGTTCATCAAGCAATGGTAAAAGTGCGGTATAATCATTCAAAGCTTTGTATCTGAGACCTATTCCTGGGCTTATTGAACCACCCAAATAATTGTTTTGGTTATCCAAAACATCGAATTTCACGCAAGTTCCGATATCTATAGCGACTTTGTATCCTTCAAATGATTTTGATGATAGTGCGGCAGCATTACACATGCGATCCAATCCAAGGGTATCTGGTGTTTCGTATTGCATGTTAAATGGCATTTTTGAAGTACTAGAAATGGTTAATGTTTTTGGAAATAATTCTAGAATTTGTAATGTAATTTCACTCTTGGCAACAGAAACCATGGCAGATGTCGCGTTGGGGTATAGTTCTTTCAACTTTTTTGCTGCATCTATTTCCTCAGGACTTAAACGCAATAATTCAATTAATTCGCCATTTGAAAAGACCCCAATTTTTATCAAAGTATTTCCACAATCAATAGCCAGAAATTGATGTTTTTGTACCATAAAAACAAAGATACGTTTACATTTTGTAAAAAAATGAATAACTTTTTTTTTGAGTAAGGATTAAGTTATTATCTTTGTCGTCCAATTGCGGCTGGTACCTTAGCTCAGTTGGTAGAGCAAAGGACTGAAAATCCTTGTGTCCCTGGTTCGATTCCTGGAGGTACCACAAATATCCCGAGTGAAAACTTGGGATTTTTTGTTTAATTGCATGTTCACTGTTTACGTTTTATATTCCGCGACTGTTAAAAAGAAATATACAGGTTTTACCCATAACCTTGATAAAAGAATTATTCAACATAATGAAGGAATGTTGGGTGTTTATACAAAGGGAAAAGGACCATGGGTTTTAATTTATTCAGAAACTTTTCAATCGAAAAAAGAAGCCATTTTAAGGGAAAAAGAACTCAAAACGGGAAAAGGTAGAGATTTTATTAAAGCAATGACTGGTTACTAAATCCTTGTGTCCCTGTGCGCCGCGGCGCACGATTCCTGGAGGTACCACGAATATCCCGAGTGAAAACTTGGGATTTTTTGTTTTATAGTATGTTCACTGTTTACGTTTTATATTCCGCGACTGTTAAAAAGAAATATACAGGTTTTACCCATGACCTTGAGAATAGGCTGATTCAACATAATGAAGGGTTGTTGGGTATTTATACCAAGGGTAAAGGTCCGTGGGTTTTAATTTATTCGGAAACATATCAATCAAAAAAAGAAGCCATTTTAAGAGAAAAAGAACTCAAAACTGGAAAAGGTAGAGACTTTATTAAAGCAATGACAGGTTATTAAATCTTTGTGTCCCTGTGCGCCGCGGCGCACGATTCCTGGAGGTACCACGAATATCCCGAGTGAAAACTTGGGATTTTTTGTTTTATAGTATGTTCACTGTTTACGTTTTATATTCCGCGACTGTTAAAAAGAAATATACAGGTTTTACCCATGACCTTGAGGTTTTGTGTTTCTCTATGTTTCCTTCATTATTTTCAAAAAATATGCGGAATTTGTTGGAATTTTGTTTTGAGAAACAATTTTTATAATTGATCTAATTCCTCGTCAACGCCTCTTGTTTTTGAGTTGCTTTACTTGTAAAAAAAACATGCGGAAAACTAAGTGCTGCAAGGAAAATAAATAGTTCACCCCATGTTAAAGAGGTGAAAAAACTTGTTACTGCGAAGAGAAAAAAAGCCCCTAGTGTAAAAGGAAATGCTTTAATCCAAAGATTAACATGGGTCATATTAAGATTTTCTTTTAAAGCTGTCCATCCATGAAGACTATGTTGTCCAATAAAAAAGACAGAAAAAGCGGCAATTAATGGCACAAATTGAAGAATGAATAAGGTCAAAATACCATAGAAAATCCCACTCTTTTGTTTCCAAAACAGAAAGTATATACCCCCTAAAATAATCCAAATATGTCCAAGAGACATCGAGAAAAAAGCGTCTACATTCATATTGACATGCATTTCACGAATCACGAGTTGCGTTTCGTTTAAGTGCGATAAAAGCAAAGCTCCCAAGCAATAAATTCCCCAAACAAAAGCATGCCCTTTATTTTTTATTCTCCAATGTGTAAAATCAGTCTCTCCAAAATGCCAACAGGAAAAGATTAAAAAAAAGATTAATCCTATTATTGGGCTTAGCCAAAAGAGTAGTAAAACTAATAGACCCAATCCTATGTAAATAATGAAATGTTTTATTAGTTTTCGGCCAACATTGTGGTCAACAGCAAACAGATGATCCAGTGCTCCATGAGGAATTCCTATTAAAAGCATGCCCAAAAAGAGCAGGGTGTAAATCATTAATTTTCCATCCAAAAGATTGATGAACAACATGGTAAGGCTCATCCAAATGACAATTGGAATCTGAAGGAATTTTTTCTGAAGCATCCAAAAACAGTCTTTGTATGCAGCAATGACAAAAAGTTTGATTGGAAGGCTTTTAAAAATGGTTATTTCTTCCCTTGGGGTTGACCTCTCATCCAGAAATGTTAAAACATTTTCAACATTATTTTTAGAGAATAAATTAGTAAAAATGTCTTTGCCTTTTAGTGAATTGTTTTTCAGTATTTGAAGTAAAAGACGGTCATAATAGGAGAAGCGTGTCTGATTTTTATTCACTTTATCAGCGGTTATCAAACTTTTTGTGATTTCTTTTGCATGATATAAACTTCTAATAAAGGAATAACCCGTGCTTGGTTTCAAGCTTCCACCTCGTTCACCAGTGTTAAATATATTGCTTTCTTTTTGTATGTTGATGGCAGGGGTGTTAAACATCCTAATGACACCGCTTTCGGTTTGCTCAATTCTGAAATCAATTTCTTTAGATTCCAAATATATTTTCAGGTACTGTTCAGCTTCTTCTTTTTCGATAATTTTTTCGCCAAAACGGGTAATTTCGAATAATGCATGATTTTCTGCATAAGGCAAAATATACATGAATTGAGTTGCATCATCTTGAGGGATCTCAAAATCCATCATAGTAAACGTATCACTATCAAATTTCTTGTTCTGAGTTTTAATTTCCCAACCATAGAAACTCTGATAAATTTGAATTTCCAATTTATTAGAGATAGCATATTCAGGCGGACGATTATCAAAAACATAACGTGATTGAAATTCATTATTTGGCATACGAATGGAGATTAATTCTCCATTTTGAAAAGTATTCCCTGTAAATTCCTCTTGTATTGTTTTTACATTGTATTTGGAAAGAACACGGGCAACCTTATTATAAAGTGACAATGACGGAATGTGATAATATTTGTATTTTCCTAAAGATTGAATCTGATTATTCCCTGCACAAACTTTTCCCCACTCTTTCCGCACCAAGTCCTTGAGATCATATTCATTAATAAGTTCGGGTTCCAACCAGAAACAAAATGTTTTATCATTTTTAATTTTTTCAATCGGATCAATAATTAAGATACTTTTATTGTAAAGAAGACCATTTTTATCCAATTCAAACAGCAGCAAGCTGTTTCCACAACCTAATCCTAAAAAGGTGTAATCAAAAATGGTAGATTCCAAATTTCTCTGTATCATTAAATTTTCATCAATGAAAGTATAACCCTCTCAAATTCAAATTGTTTTTTAAAACCGAATTAATATTTCTATATAATTGACAATGGGTATGAATGGAGTGTCTTTTTTTGAATTTAGTACCAATTCGCTCTTTAGCTGTTTTAGTTGTAACGAAAGTATATTGAGAAAAATAATAGTTACTAATCTAAAACTATTTTTGATGTATAGTACCGTAATTTGGTAAGAGATTGTTAAAAAGAAAAATATACCGGTTATGCACATAACTTCAATACAAATGAAATTTGGTAAAAAGGCCAGTTGACCTTTTCTAATGAAATTGAATGCCCTTAATCCCATTAATCCTAATATTCCTGGAATTTCTCGGAATCAGTTTATAATGAAACACTTAACTGAGCAGCACCTAATAATTTTTAAAGAGCCCTTATTTATGATTAATACTGATTAATTTTAATCCGAAATTTGATTGCGTAATGAAACTGCATTATAGAATTGTTGGCGAAGAGGGTTTTCCTTTGGTAATTCTCCATGGTCTTTTTGGATTTTCAGACAATTGGCAGACCCATGCTAAAAAGCTATCGAGTTACTTTAAAGTAATACTTGTAGATCTCAGGAATCATGGCCATTCTCCTTGGAGCAATGATTTCTCGTACCAATTAATGGTTGAAGATGTTTCGGAACTGTTAACCTCGCTTCAAATTCAAAAATGTAATCTACTTGGTCATTCAATGGGAGGAAAAGTTGCGATGCACTTTGCACAAATATATCCGGAAAAACTTGAAAAGTTAATTGTTGTTGACATAGGAATAAAATCCTATCCTATGCACCATCAACATATACTTGAAGGAATACATGCCATCAAGACAGATCAATTATCCAATCGCAAGGAAGCGGAAGAAATCCTTGAACAACACATCGAAAGTGATGGGGTGAGACAATTCCTATTAAAAAATCTTTATTGGAAAGAAAAAGGTGAGTTGGCGTGGAGGATGAATATTAAAGTGTTGGAAGACCAAATGTCTGAAATTCTTTCTGCCGTTCCCGAAAAAATAGTCAAAACGCCTACACTGTTTATTCGCGGCGAATTATCCAATTACATTTTAGATGATGACTTTCAAGAAATACAAGACGTTTTTCCTGATAGTGATATATTAACAATTGAAAATGCTGGACATTGGGTTCATGCAGAAGCTCCAGAAAGATTTATAAACGAAATATTGAACTTTACGCTTAGATGAACTAAGACTTAAGTGCTTCAGCCCCACCAACAATCTCAAGAATTTCATTGGTAATCGCTGCTTGGCGCGCTTTGTTATAAGATAATTTAAGATTTTTTTGCAGCTCCTTGGCATTATCTGTTGCTTTATGCATTGCTGTCATACGTGCACCATGTTCTGCAGCATTTGAATCCAATAGCCCCTTGAACAATTGAATCTTTAATGATTTTGGTATCAAGTCAGAAACAATTTCTTCTTTTGACGGCTCGAAAATATAATCTCCAGTATTTGAATTATTGTTTTCACTTGCTGTTGATAGAATCGGTAAAAACTGTTCCGTTCTAACATCTTGTGTTGCGGCATTAACAAATTGGTTGTATACGATAACCACCTTGTCAAAAGACTTATTCGTGAAGAGATGCATCAACTCATTTGCAATAACACTATTGTTTTCGAAAGTCAAATTAGAGAAGATGTCTTCTACCTCAGTTAATGCTTCATTAATAAAATAATGAGGCGTCTTTTTGTAAACATCTTTGATTTTCTTTCCCAAACACAATACCTTAACCTCAGAAGTTTTAAATTCCTCGTTGACAAGGTAATTCACTCTTTTTATGATGTTATTATTGAACCCTCCACAAAGACCTCTGTTTGAGGTAATTCCAACAATAAGAATATTCTTATTTTCCCTTACTTCTGAAAATGCGTTTTCGGATAAATCCAAAGTTGCACTTAAATTACCTAATATTTCCTTTAATTTTTCAGCATAAGGACGCATTTGTGTAATGGCATCCTGTGCCCTTTTCAACTTTGCAGCAGATACCATTTTCATGGCAGATGTTATCTGCATTGTTGAACCTACAGAGGTAATTCTATTACGTATTTCCTTTAAGCTTGGCATAATAAATTCAATTTAAGCAAGTGAATGTCAAGAAACAATCTTATTTATATTTCTCAGCAATTTCTTTCGCAACTTTAGTCAATACATCAGTAAGTTCGTCAGAGTACTTTCCTGATTTCAAGGCAACCAAAACATCTGCATGCTTTGCCTCCATATAGTTCAAGAATTCCTTTTCAAATTCCTTTACTTTCGATACTGGTACTGGTTGCATCAATCCTTTTGTACCTACGTAGATAATCGCAATCTGTTTTTCAACTGGATATGGATCCCCTTCACGTTGCTTAAGGATTTCAACGTTTCTTGCACCTTTATCTAGTACAGATTTTGTTGCTGCATCCAAATCAGAACCAAACTTGGCAAATGCCTCCAATTCACGATATTGTGCTTGATCCAATTTTAAAGTACCAGCAACCTTTTTCATGGATTTAATTTGTGCGTTACCACCAACACGAGATACGGAAATACCTACGTTAATAGCTGGACGAATTCCAGCGTTAAACAAATCACTTTCCAAGAAAATCTGACCGTCAGTAATTGAAATTACGTTTGTCGGAATATATGCAGAAACGTCTCCCGCTTGGGTTTCGATAATTGGCAAAGCTGTTAAAGAACCACCACCTTTAACGATTCCTTTCAAAGACTCAGGTAAGTCGTTCATTTGTGATGCGATTTTATCATCGCCGATAATTTTTGCAGCTCTTTCTAATAATCTAGAGTGTAAGTAGAATACATCACCAGGATATGCCTCACGACCTGGAGGACGACGCAACAATAAAGAAACTTCACGATATGCAACAGCTTGTTTAGATAAATCATCGTATACAATTAGTGCTGGTCTTCCTGAATCGCGGAAAAACTCGCCAATTGCAGCACCTGTCATTGGAGCGAAAAACTGCATTGTTGCAGGATCAGAAGCATTTGCCGCTACGATAACAGTATATGCCATTGCACCAGCATCCTCTAATTTCTTATAAATTCCTGCAACAGTAGAACCCTTTTGTCCGATAGCAACGTAAATACAAAATACAGGCTCGCCTCTATCGTAAAACTCTCTTTGGTTAATAATCGTATCGATAGCAACTGTAGATTTACCAGTTTGACGGTCACCAATAATTAACTCACGCTGACCTCTTCCAATTGGAATCATGGCATCAACAGCTTTAATACCTGTTTGAAGGGGCTCGGTAACGGGTTGTCTGAAGATAACTCCTGGAGCCTTTCTTTCGATTGGCATTTCATATAATTCACCTGCAATTGGTCCTTTTCCATCAATTGGTTGACCCAAAGTATCTACAACCCTTCCAACCATTCCATCACCAACTTTCACAGATGCAATTCGTCCCAGGCGTTTTACAGCATCACCTTCCTTAACTCCGGAAGAAGACCCCAAAAGTACAGCACCAACATTATCTTCTTCAAGGTTCAATGCAATTCCTTGCAAACCACCGTTGAATTCAATAAGTTCACCATACTGAACCCCATTTAAACCGTAGATACGAGCGATTCCGTCTCCTACTTGAAGAACGGATCCAACTTCTTGTAGTTCAGCTTCTGATCTGAAGCCGGACAACTGCTCTCTTAAAATTGCAGAAACTTCTGCTGGTTTTACATCTGCCATGTTTTTATAAATTTTCGCCCTTGAGGACTATTTTGTTAAACGTTGTTTTAAATTATTCAATTGTCTCGAAATAGATGCATCAAATTGTTTATCATCTATTTTTATGATAAAGCCGCCAATAATTTCAGGGTTAACTTCCTCAACTATTTTAGGAGTGCCATTAACGTTGGCTTCGATTTTCTTAATAATTTCCTTTCTAAGGCCATCGTCCAATTTGCTTGCTGAAATGATTTTAACCGGTACGATACCTCTCAAAACATTCAATTGTTCTTCAAACGCATCAGCAATTTCAGCGAGTAATCCCTCTCTTCTGTTTTTTGTAATTAACTCAATAAACATTAAAGATACGTTGTTGAAACTACCAAATAAAGCGTTGAAAATTTCAATTTTCTTTTGGGAATTTACAACAGGGGACTTCAAAAGTATTTGAAAATCGACAGCTTCCTTATTCACTTTTTTCAAATAATCCATGTCAGCTGCAACCTCTTCTATCTTTTGTTGTTCTTGAGCGATATCGAGCAATGCTTTAGCGTATCTGACTGCTATTTTGTTTCCCTTCATCAGTTTTGTAATTAGTTCAGGCTAATATCACCAACCATTTTTGTCGCCAAAGCTTTTTGTTTTTCGTCGGAAGACAGTTCTGTACGCACTATTTTTTCAGCGATTTCAAGCGATAAACCAGCTACCTGAGTTCTTAACTCTGCCATTGCTGCAGCTTTTTCAGCTTCGATTGTTTGACGCGCTGCCGCAAGAATTTTTTCAGCTTCAGCCTTTGCGTTGTTTTTCGAATCCTCAACCATTTTAAGTGCAGTTTCTCTTGCATCTTTAACAATAGCATCACGCTCAATTTTAGCCTCCTTCAATAAATTCTCATTTTGACTTTGAAGCGCAGCCATTTCGGCTTTTGTTTTTTCGGCTAATGCCAAAGCATCAGAAATATTTTTCTCACGCTCATTCACTGCGGTTAGAATTGGCTTCCAAATGAATTTTGTCAAGATGAATAACAATCCAACAAATACAATTGCCGTCCAAAATAATAAACCGTAATCAGGAACTATTAAATCCATATTCTTTAAATTATAAATTTTAACACAAACAAGTATGGCAACCAACCGTTACCATACTCATTCAATTTGATTACTTCGCTGCTCCAAGAAGACCGATAACCACCCCGAAAAGTGCAACACCTTCAATTAACGCTGCTGCGATAATCATTGTTGTTGTAATCTTACCAGAAGCTTCAGGATTGCGAGCGATTCCTTCTACCGCTTTACCGCCGATTTGACCAATTCCTAAACCTGCTCCAAGAACTGCTAAACCTGCTCCGATTGCTGATATTCCGTAAATCATACTATTTGTGTTTATTAATTACTATTTAATTAGTGGTGAGCTTCTTCAACTGCTGCGCCGATAAACATTGCAGATAACATCGCGAACAAATACGCTTGAAGAAACGCAACCAAAAGCTCCAATACCGAAATAAATAATGCCATAGGTACAGAAAGTGCACCCCATGCGGCGCTTTTATTTATAAAAATAATAGAAACCAATGCTAAGATGATGATGTGCCCTGCAGTAATGTTTGCGAATAAACGAATCATTAAAGCAAAAGGTTTTGTGAAAATTCCGATAAATTCAATAGGTATCATGATAGGTAACAAAGCAACAGGTACGCCTGGAGTCGCAAAAATGTGCTTCCAATAGTTTTTATTGGATGAAAATAATGTTACCAACAAAGTGCATGTCGCCAGAAAAAATGTTACACTAATGTTTCCGGTTAAGTTTGACCCAATAAGTGGCACAGATCCCAATAAATTTGCAATCAAAATAAAGAAAAAGATTGTTAACAGGTAAGGAACGTACTTGTGGTACTTATGTTCATCTATATTATCCTTAGCAATATCGTCTCTAACAAACAAAACCAACGGCTCAATAAACTTAGCGATTCCTTTTGGAGCGACAGCTCCATTTCTTTTGTAAACTTTAGCTGCAGAAAACAAGATGACCAATAAAATGATTACCGCCAAAAACATAAAAACGACGTTTTTGGTGAGTGAAAAATCCAACGGTTTAACATTATCAACAACATGTCCATCTTCAATAATTAAACCGCCGTTTCCGATAAAGTAAATTTTCTCATGAAATATGGCATAACCTCTAGCCGGACCAACACCTGCGATGTAATGTACCGGCTTCAATGTTTTTTGATCGAAAGCTGACCTTACCTCACCATGATATAAATGACTCGATGAAAATACCCTTAAACCGTTGTGATATAAAATAACAGGAAGATATATAGAAACACCATCATGCTCCCCACCCCACAAGTGCCATTCATGCGCATCTTTAATGTGATGCATAATCATTTCATTAACATCAAATGCTTTTTCTTCACCATGCTCACCAGCCCCTTCATTGGCCCAAGTAAATGGGGCAAGAAAAGCAACCAATAACGCTAAAACAAGGCTTTTAAAATTTTTAACGATCCACATTATATTCAAAGTAAATCGGATAAACCGATAAATTTTGCGCAAATTTAGGTAAACTTTCTTGAGTTACAAGTGATTTTAAAAAAATAAAAAGCTTTCTTGAATAAACTTTCTTTTTCCTTTTGTATTTAATCCAAATTTTTGGAAAAAGAGGTAAATTTTATTCTTTAATTGTCTTAATAATCAAAAATGATTGGATAATCATCAGTATAATGAAAAGCCCTAAATAATATAACATGAGTTCCTTTCCGAAGTTCATCCCACTGAAGGTAAAGACAAGACACATAGATAAGAAAGAAAAAATTTGAAGTGCAGTTAACGCCAAAAACCGAATGGCCAAATATTCATTTTTGACATCAATCACGGGCAACATAATAAATATACTTACTGAGAATTGTATTATGAGAATCAAACACAAAAGTAACTGCATAAGAAATGAAAAGTGAAAGATCTCAAATGATCCAAGACCCAAAAATATTATAATAACGCCGATAATTGAAGTGAGCATCTGAAATACAAAAATTCCCTTTTTTGAATTCATTTTTGCATTCTCATTACTTCGCGAATAACTATAACCAGTCCGGCGACGACACCAAATAGTGATAGGCCGAGTGTCCAATATGCTGTTGTGTTTTTATATTTTTCATCAAGATAAACACCAAGCCATGTAAAAAGCCCAATGATAATCCCCATTTGGATTCCCGCACTCGAGAAACGCATCAGGGCATTGTTCTTTTTTTTGTTTTCAGGCTGAACCATGAATAGTAAATTCAAAATTTTTTATCGAATTGTCAATAGTTTTCTTCGTAAAACAATTCATACTCATCCAAATTTTGTTTTTCGTACAAAATCTTAAGATTTTCTTTCGTGATGATATAAAGGGAAACTTTCGTAATATCTACTTTTTGTTTCTTTGATGATTTGAAAACCCTCAAATAATCCTTTGCTTCGAAGACATCTTGAAATTCCTGAACCAAAATAAAATTTTTATTATCGTATTGCTTTTCAGACATATCATAATTAAAATCATCAAACAACGATTCGTTGAACGACTCCAAATCTTCTAGGGTTTCCTCAACATCCAAAGCATTGTCAAGGAATATAATCACCCATTGCTTTTCGTTCTTGTTGTATGTGAAAGGCGAAGGTGTCTTTTCTACAATAGGAATGTTTGTAGAATATCCATTTTCAATAATCGTAATCATTTCTGCAGCGCGCGTTGCTTCTGCACTGCCTTCATATTCAGAAACGATAGCATTCAGTACAGGTAATAATGTTTTTTTATCAGTATTTGTCTGACCTAAAGCCAGTGCTTTGAGTAACATGTATTTGGGCCTGAATTGATTGTCAATATCATTTTCAATGACATTATTGGCTTTGGCTATGACAACGGAATACAAACCTCGGTTGTAGCGTTCCAATTGATTGATATATTCTTGTTCAGCCAATGCTTCACGTTCTTTTTTCTTTATAAAAAAGTCAGGATCTCTTAAATAATTTGCGTAATCTGAGTTCGAATATTCTAACAAGATAAAATCCTTGTAAAAATCTGATTGACCGGCATCAATGGTTTCATATACTTTATACAATTGAAATGCAGATGAAAGTTCAAATTCTCCTGATATATTCTCTTCCATTACGGCCTTGAACTGTAGAATTGCTAAATCGTTTTCCTTCAATTGCTCTTTGTAAATAATTCCGGCGTTGTAAAGCGCTTCCATTTGCCTAGCGTTTGATAAAGTCAATAATGAATCGGTAAGCGGAATGTTAGCCAACAATCGTTCCACCGTCAAAGTATCCACCGGTTCGCTGCTGGCAGCTAACTGATTGCTGGTGTCAGAATCTGACGCAATGGGATTGGTATTGTTCATTACAGGATCTTTATCGCTTCTTCGCCAATTGTCTTCATTTTCACGGCTTCCCCATAACTTTCTGAATTCATCATAGCCGTTACTTCGCATTTTAGCATTTGAAAAATACCATTTATTACCTGAAGCTTCATTTTGAACAAATAAGTTTTGATTTTGCTGCAATTCTCTCAATCTTTCTGCTTCTTTTATTTTTTTGCGTTCAATTTCCTCTTTGGTTTGCTTGATAACGTTTTCAATAAATTCGATGCGTTCCTCTTCATCTAAAGCAGCAATTCGTTGGACGCTGTCCTCATATGCCGCTGTTTCAACTGCCAATACCAAATCAGCCAACTTTTCAGATTTTGTTCTTATTCCTTCCGCATTTGGATAATCATCATTTATTACCTTTGCGCAAGAATCATAATATTTTTGTGCGCTTACATAATTACGATCTGTAAAAGCAAGGTCACCAAGTTTTTCGTAGGACATCCCCTTTTGCCTGGTGTTTTCAACAGAATAAAATGCTGATTGCGTGAGATAGTCTATAGCCTTAGGTTTGTTTGATTGTTGCAATTCGATATCAGCTAATGCATAGTAGATTTGATCTTTGAACTGAGAATTCTTGGCATCTCTGAGCATTTTCAACAATTCTTTTTTAACTTTTTCGTCACCTCCCATGAATGCTCTTTTCAATCTTGCATTAAAATGCATTTCAAATGGCGCATCATATTTCAATACCTCCGAGTAATGTGCTTTAGCTGTTTCACGATCGCCTAAGCCTTCATAGAGTTGTGCAATGATGAAGTGTATCCTTGATTTATCTCTAGGTTTTTTTGCATATTCCAAAGAAGCTTCCAAATATTTTACAGCATCACTTGGATTTTCTTTACGAAGGGCTAATTCAGCTTTTGTTTTTTCAAAATCGAATAAAATCGACTTGGGAAACGCAGCAATTTCTTCTTCCTCATCATCACGGCTTTCTTTATCCTCTTTTGCTGCTTGTTGTTTTAGTATTGCGTCATCAAGGGCTGTTAGATTAAAACCTGCTTCAGTTAAATTATTAAGTTCAATGTTGGTTTTTGCTATCCATAGTTCACTAATAAAAACAGACGGATCATTATCAAAAAATCTTTTGATGAACTTAAAATTTCTCATCGCAGCATCATAATCCCTTCGATAGTAATTGGCAATACCAATCATAATCCAGTTTTCATCAATCCAGTTGTTGTATTCCTCCTGCTTTTCACTGGGGTTGTCAGCACTTGGCATGCTATGCTTCTGAATTACTTTGGTGCACTTGACTATAGAAGTGTCAATAGCAGGATATAAACTTAGAACTTGCTCCTCGTCGGGTAATGGGTCAATCGGTAGTTGCTGATAATAATCTTCTTTTAATGAAGTCTTGTATGTATTTAGTGCCATGCGCATCAATTCATTCGCATTAAACCAACCATTGTACCGCGCCGTAGTACCGTGAAATGTCCTATTAATAAAAGTATCTTTTTCTGTCGAGCAAGAAACCACAAGAATTAAGACCCATAAAGAGACGAGCAAGTGTTTAAATATGTTTCTTGTTCCCATTTAAATTGAATCCCGATTTAACTCAGATTTATTGTTTTTATTGTTAATTGAAACTGGATATTAAGCAATATTTGTAAAAACTTGTTGGATATCATCATCATCCTCAATTTTATCAAGCATTTTCTCTACCTCCAGCATTTGTTCTTCTGTCAAATCTAGTGGAGATGTTGGGATACGTTGTAAATTGGATTTTTGAACTTCGATTTGCATATCTTCAAGTGCTTTTGCAATTGTGCCAAATGAAGTATAATCTCCATAAACGAATATTTTTTCCTCAGTTAATTCCAAGGACTCACATCCGGCATCAATTAATTCGAGCTCCATCATTTCGGGGTCTATCTCTGCAGATTTATTAATTTCAAAAACTGACTTTCTATTAAACATAAATTCCAGAGATCCATTTGGAACCACACTACCTCCAGCTTTATTAAAATAAGATTTTACATTTGCCACAGTACGAGTTGGGTTATCTGTAGCGCATTCAACAATAACCAAGACTCCATGTGGACCTTTTCCTTCATAAATGACCTCCGTAAATGCACTGATATCTTTTTGTGCCGCACGTTTAATTGCAGCTTCGATATTATCTTTAGGCATATTTTCAGCCTTTGCATTTTGAATTGCCGTTCTTAATTTCGCATTGGTTGCTGGGTCTTCACCTCCTTCTTTTGCAGCCATTGTAATTGCTTTACCCAGCTTTGGAAACAGCTTGGACATTTTATCCCAACGCTTTTCTTTTGCAGCTCTTCGATATTCAAATGCTCTTCCCATATACGTGTAATTATCAAGGCAAAAATAGTTTTTTTACCGGATTATCCAATACCAAGAGGAAGATAGCTATTGAAAAAACATATTGAATTTTTATGTTATAATCACAAACGAAAGTATCGAATTCAAGCCAATCCATTACTTTTGTATTGAAGTAACTCTGTATGAAAAACATCCTTATTTTGGGTGCGGGTATGTCTGCATCATCATTAATACGTTATCTCCTTAGTAATGCAGAGGAAAATGATTGGATGGTTAACGTAGTTGATCAAGACATTGATTTGGTAAATCGGAAAATAGCCAATCACCCTAGGGGAAAAGCGCTTCAATTTGATGCCTTGAATCCTCAAATACGTTTAGAGGCAATAGCGCAAGTGGATCTTGTAATATCAATGTTGCCAGCAAAATTCCATCCGGAGGTTGCAAAAGATTGTATTACAGCCAGAAAACATTTGATTACGCCATCGTATGTTTCCGCTGAAATGAAAGCTTTGGATGCTGAGGCCAAAAAAACAGGAATTATTATAATGAATGAAATCGGTGTTGATCCAGGAATTGATCATATGAGCGCAATGCAAATCATACATAAAATCAAATCAGAAGGTGGAATTTTGGACGCTTTTCGTTCGTTTTGTGGAGGTTTAATTGCTCCAGAATATGACAACAACCCTTGGAATTATAAGTTCACGTGGAATCCGAGAAATGTAGTTCTCGCTGGGCAAGGTGGATTGGCGACGTTTATTGTAAAGAACGAATACAAGTATATCCCATATCACAGATTGTTTGGACGACTTTTTCCTATTAGTATTGAGGGTTATGGGGATTTTGAAGGATATGCCAATAGGGATTCGCTATCCTATAGAAGTACTTATGGAATCGATAATATCCCTACAATTTTTCGGGGAACCTTGAGAAGAAAGCATTTCTGCACTGCGTGGAATGTATTTGTAGAATTAGGCATGACAGATAATTCAATGCCTATGGAAAACGCTGCGCATCTAACACCTCGTAATTTTATCAACGCATTTTTACCTTACCGTGAAAATCAGTCTGTTGAAGATAAGTTTAAAACATTTTTAGGTGCGGACCGCTTACATTTATTTGATCGTTTTAAATGGTTGGGATTGTTCGAAAACGACAATTCAATTGGAATTGAGAATGCTACCCCAGCTCAGTTGCTAGAGAAAATTCTTATCGGAAAGTGGGTGTTGAATCCTGATGATAAAGACATGTTGGTCATGTATCATGAATTTGAATACTCGTTAAATGATAAAAACTACAAGATTGAATCGTCAATGATTTGTATCGGTGAGGATCAAACTCATACAGCCATGTCGAAAACTGTTGGTTTGCCCTTAGGAATCGTTTCGAAATTAATTCTGAATGATCAAATTGCAGAAAGAGGTGTGATGCTTCCCTTAAAAACAAATGTATATCAGCCCATTCTCAATGAATTGAAGCAATATGGCATTTCATTTACAGAAAAGAAATATCAATTTAATACTTAATTTTAGCATTCAATAATTTTCAAATGTCGAAAGCCAAATATACCGTTACAGCTGCTTTACCCTATGCCAATGGCCCAATTCACTTAGGACATGTAGCGGGTGTATATTTACCGGCTGATATCTTTGTGCGCTTCCTAAGAATGAACCAACATGATGTCGCCTTTATTTGCGGGAGTGATGAACATGGTGCTGCAATAACTTTACGCGCCAAAAAAGAAGGAATTACCCCTCAAGAAATCGTTGATAAATACCATGACTTGATCAGGAAAGCTTTTGAAGATTTTAATATCAATTTCGATATTTTTCACAGGACATCAGCACCAATTCACCACGAAACTTCTCAGGAATTTTTCAAAGTTTTACATGACAAGGGGAAATTCACTGAAGAAACCAGTGAACAATACTATGATGAAACATTTCATCAATTTTTGGCAGATCGATACATTTCCGGAACCTGCCCTAAATGTAAAAATGCTGGAGCGTATGGAGACCAATGTGAAAAATGCGGTTCAGATTTAAGTCCTAAAGATTTGATAGACCCTATTTCCACACTCAGTGGAAAAACTCCTATTTTAAAAACCACTTCCCATTGGTATTTGCCCATGCAATTGCATGAAGATTGGCTAAAAAAATGGATTAAAGAAGGGCAACTTGATGGTGTTCAGCAACATGATCCAAAAGCCTGGAGGAATCAGGTTATTGGCCAATGCATGTCATGGATTGATGGCGGTCTTCATCCAAGAGCGATGACGCGAGATTTGGATTGGGGTGTAAAAGTTCCGCTTCCAAATGCTGATGGCAAAGTGCTTTATGTTTGGTTAGACGCTCCAATCGGCTACATTTCAGCAACCAAACAATGGGCACTAGACAACAATAAAAATTGGACAGATTACTGGACAGGGGATAGAAAATTGATTCATTTCATTGGAAAAGACAACATTGTTTTTCACGCTATAATTTTTCCTATTCTTTTGAAAGATCATGGCGGATTCATTTTACCTGACAATGTGCCTGCCTATGAATTTTTGAATTTAGAGGGTGATAAATTTTCCACTTCCAGAAATTGGGCTGTTTGGTTACATGAATATATTTTAGGAAATCCTGATAAAATTGATGAACTTAAGTATGTACTTACAGCAATTGCGCCGGAAAGTAAAGACGCTGAGTTCACTTGGAAAGAATACCAAACGCGCATTAATAGTGAATTGGCTGACATACTTGGAAACTTTGTAAACCGCGCATTGGTCCTAACCCACAAATATTACGAAGGAAAAGTACCTGAATGCGGCGAACTAACCTATGCTGACAGTCAAACTATCGAGGCAATACATCAAATTCCGGAAAAAATCGCCACTTTGATATACCAATACAAACTTCGAGATGCGCAAGCTGAAGCCATGAATTTGGCAAGGATTGGTAACAAGTATTTGGCAGAACAAGAACCATGGAAATTGATTAAAACAGACCCGGAACGGGTTGCAACCATCATGAATATTGCATTGCAAATTACCGCAAACTTGAGTATTGTATTACAGCCATTTTTGCCACAAACTGCAAGCAAATTGGAAAACATCCTTGCTTACAAAAGCAATATCTGGGAAGATGCTGGAAAAATTAATTTATTAGCACCTGGACATACCATTAACAACCCCGAAATTCTATTTCAAAAAATTGAAGATGAATTTGTTGAGGCTGAAATTGAAAAACTTAAAAAGTCACAAGCATCCAATTTAAAATTCGAACCACAGAAGATGGAAATTTCATTTGATGATTTCACAAAAATTGATATTCGACTAGGTACCATTTTAAGTGCCGAGAAGGTTGAAAAAGCAGATAAGTTATTAAAACTTCTTGTTGATACAGGCGTCGATCAACGCACTATTGTTTCCGGAATTGCAGAACATTATCAACCCGAAGAAATAGTTGGAAAAACTGTTCAGGTTTTATTGAATTTGGCGCCAAGAAAAATTCGTGGGATTGAAAGTCAAGGTATGATTTTGATGGCTGAAGATGGTGAAGGTAAATTGAGTTTTATGGTTCCTGAGAAACCGTTTGAGGCTGGTGGCGGCATACGTTAATCCTATTGGATTGAGACATTTATCGCATTTTTTAAAATAAAATTGAGTTTTATATTATTTTTTTACCCCGTTTACCTTGGTTGAGTGGATTGAAGATTTAGCCTCTGAATTGCACATTCATGCAAATGAAGCAAGAGCTTCTGCCCAAAGTACATACATGAAGCATCGATTTGTATTTTATGGAATTGAGGCTGCCGTTCGAAAGGATATTGCTAAACTCTGGATTCAAAAATTCAAGTTAAAATCTATTGAAGGCAAAGATAAAAGAGCTTTGGTTATCGCATTATTTCAATTGGAACAACGTGAATTCCATTACATCGCAATTGACTTTCTTAACAGTTTAAAACCAGCTGAAATAGAAGTCTCTGATGGGATCTTTCTTGAAACATTAATAACCATGCATTCTTGGTGGGATTCTGTTGATGCCATTGCTTCAAATTACCTTGGAAAATACGTCAAAAAATATCCTGTCGAAGGGCTGGATCTTATGAGAAATTGGTCCAAATCTGAGCATTTATGGTTGATGCGTTCAACACTTATTTTTCAGTTGAAATATGGTAAAGAAACCGACTTCGAATTTTTGAAAGAACGTATCCATCAATTTAATACTATCAATGAATTCTTTATCCAAAAAGCTATTGGTTGGAGTTTGAGACAATATTCCAAGTTTAATAAAGATAGGGTTAGATATTTCATAAGTGAAATCGAATTGAGCAATCTCACAAGAAGAGAGGCCTCCAAGTATTTGTGATTTAATAGCGAATGCTTACTTTTATTCCTTCGTTATAAAATAAAATCGATGAGCAAAACAATTGTTATTGGTGCCTGTGGTCAAATTGGAACTGAACTGGTTCTCGCACTAAGAAATCAAAATGGAAAGGATGCAGTGATTGCCGCAGATGTTAAGAACGATTGCCCAGAAATACTCGGAGATGGTCCGTATTTGAAAATGGATATTCTTGACAGAGAATTTGTACGTAACACCATCATAAATCAAGGAATTAAAGAAGTTTATCTGTTGGCGGCACTTCTTTCAGCAACAGCAGAAAAAAATCCGGATTTTGCCTGGAGATTGAATATGGAAGGGCTCTTCACAATACTCGATTTGGCAAAGGAAGGACATATAAGTAAAATATTTTGGCCAAGTTCTATCGCTGTTTTTGGACCCACAACCCCAAGGGAACATACGCCTCAATATACGGTTATGGAACCTACTACAGTTTATGGAATTTCAAAATTGGCAGGTGAAAGATGGTGTGAATATTATTTCAACAAATTTAATGTTGATGTGAGAAGTATCCGTTATCCTGGCTTGATTTCCTACACAAGTTTGCCAGGAGGTGGAACTACCGACTACGCAGTAGATATTTTCTACCAAGCGAAACTTGGTAATAAGTACACCAGTTTTCTTTCCGAAAATACGGAACTCCCAATGATGTTTATGGAAGATGCCATTCGTGCAACATTGGAATTGATGAATGCACCAAAAGAAAAGTTAACTGTAAGGTCTTCTTACAACTTATCTGGTTGTAGTTTTACACCGCAAACATTGGCTGCAGAAATAAAAAGGCACATTCCCGAATTCGAAATTGAATACGCGCCGGATTTTCGTCAAGCCATTGCAGATAGTTGGCCAAAATCTATTGATGACAGTCAAGCACGATTGGATTGGGGCTGGAAAGAACACTATCCTACAAATCTTTTGGTAAAAACAATGATTGACCATGTCGATCCTTCTTTGTTGTATGCATAAATTTTCTTAATTTCATTCGTGTTTATGCTCATGAGTTCTGGAAGCTGTAAGTTTTTATTTTGTACAGTAATGTTTTTACTGAGCTTTTCCTCGTTCGCACAGAATCTGATCGACGCCAATGGAAAAAAGCAAGGACATTGGGTGATTTTAGGTAAAGATAAGCCCGGATCTGGTTATGGATCACAAGTTAAATTTGAAGAAGGCGATTACAAGGATAGCAGAAAAACTGGCACTTGGACAAAATACTATGATGATGGAAAAACACCCAAAATCAAAGGAACTTATGTAAATAATCGACCTGAAGGTGTTTACTACAAGTATTATTCAAATGGTTCAATTAAAGAAAAAGGTTCTCTTAAATTGAACTTAAATTTTGATACCTTAACCCGTTATCATGAAAATGGCAACATCGAATACCAAGCAATATACAATTCCGAAGGAAGAGAAAATGGAACTGTAAAATATTATTATTCGAATGGACAATTGGAATTCGAATACAATGCATCAGATGGGGTACCTTCTGGAAAAGCCACGCGATATTATGAAAATGGTGATCAAAAGGAAACAATTGAATTCAGTTCAAGTGGAGAAATCACTCAAAGTGTTCAAATTCCTGCTAAAAGTCCAATTGTAAAAACTGAGGTTGTCAATACACCAAAAGATCCCGCTCCCAAAGTGAACAGCCCAAATACAAGGGGTGCAATTTTTCTTCCAAACGGTTACAACAAAGTTTACAACGATAATAATAATATTTGGCAAGATGGCAATTTTAAAAACAGCATGCTTTGGGATGGAAAAGTCTATGAATACGATAAAGATGGTATTCTTCTTAAAGTAAAAGTATACAAAAATGGAACCTATCATTCAGATGGTCAATTATAACTAGTAAATCGAAGTATGTCTTCAAAAAAGATTAATATACAAAGCATCATTAATGACTGCCCAACAATAGATAAAGTTGGAGCAGAAGAACGCGTAGCACGATTTCAAACCCGAAGTATTAAAGGCGAAAGTAAGTTAATGGGTTTGAAAATGGCCTTGAACATGATCGATCTAACTACTTTGGAAGGAAAGGACACCCAAGGAAAAGTGAAGCAATTGTGCTACAAAGCAGAACATTTGCATGATGCTATTCCAGGTCTACCAACTGTTGCCGCAGTTTGTGTTTATCCATCGATGGTTCAAGTTGCAAAAAATGCGTTAAAACATACCCATATAAAAGTAGCATCTGTGGCAACGGCATTTCCTGGAGGACAATCGCCTTTAGCTGTGAAAATTGCTGATACCAAATTCGCTGTTGACCAAGGTGCTGATGAGGTGGACATGGTGATTTCTCGTGGCAAGTTCATGGAAGGAGATTATGCATATGTTTTTGATGAAATCGCTGCAATAAAAGAAGCTTGTGGAAAAGCACGACTAAAAGTGATTCTCGAAACCGGAGAATTGGCAACCCTTGATGACGTGCGCTTGGCCAGTGACTTGGCAATACACGCAGGCGCAGATTTCATTAAAACTTCAACAGGAAAAATTCAACCAGCTGCGACCATGCCCGTAACTTTCACCATGCTAATGGCCATAAAAGACCATTACGATAAAACAGGCGTTATGGTCGGAATGAAACCTGCAGGAGGCATTTCAACCGCTAAATTGGCACTGCATTATTTGGTTATGGTGAACGAAGTTTTAGGTGAAAAATGGTTATCCAACGAATGGTTCCGTTTTGGAGCAAGTTCCTTGGCTAATGATGTATTGATGCAAATTGCAAAATCGGTTAATGGACCTTACCAGTCTGCAGATTATTTCTCAATTGATTAACATGGCAAAGAATAATAAAGAGACAACAGCAATGAAATGGACGTATGCCCCAGCATTAGAAAGTTTAGATCACATCCATCTGCGTGAAAAATACGATTTGTTTATCAATGGAAAATGGGTAAAACCCTCCAATGGTAAGTATTTTAAAACCTTTAATCCCGCTGACGAATCACTTTTAGCTGAGGTGGCGCATGCGGATGCAAATGATGTGGATAAAGCAGTGAAAGCCGCTCGTGAAGCATACGACAAGGTATGGTCAAAAATTAGCCCTTCTGAACGGGCGAAATACATCTACAGAATTGCTCGACTGATGCAGGAACGCGCCCGAGAATTTGCAGTTATTGAAACCTTGGATGCCGGAAAAACCATTCGCGAATCAAGAGATGTAGATGTGCCTTTAGCTTGCAATCATTTCTTTTATTATGCGGGTTGGGCGGATAAGTTGAATTACGCATTCCCGAACCGAAAAGTTGAAGCATTAGGCGTTGCAGGGCAAATCATTCCTTGGAATTTTCCTTTACTGATGGCCGCATGGAAAATTGCACCGGCATTGGCTGCAGGAAATACCGTTGTACTCAAGCCAGCTGAAACGACTCCACTTACTGCCTTGAAATTGGCAGAAATCATCGAAGAATCTGGACTTCCAGCGGGTGTAGTTAACATTGTAACAGGTTATGGCGACACAGGTGCAGCGATTGTCAATCACCCAGACACCAATAAAATTGCCTTTACAGGATCCACCGGCGTTGGCAAAATGATTCAGAAAAGCTTGGCTGGAACCGATAAAAAGCTTACGCTGGAGCTAGGTGGTAAGTCAGCCAATATCATCTTTGAAGACGCGCCAATTGATCAAGCTGTGGAAGGGATCATAAACGGTATCTTCTTCAACCAAGGTCATGTGTGTTGTGCGGGTTCGCGCTTGTTTGTTCAGGAATCTGTTGCGGAGTTGGTCGTTCGCAAGCTGAAAGACCGTATGAAATCTTTAATTGTTGGCAATCCTTTGGATAAAAATACCGATATCGGAGCCATCAACTCCAAAGAACAGTTAACTACCATTTTAAAATACATCAACATAGGTAAAGAGGAAGGTGCGGATATGTTCCAACTCTCCTGTGATTTGCCTGAGAAAGGTTACTATTGTCCTCCAACCTTGTTTACGAACGTGGCACAATCGAGTGTAATTGCGCAAGAAGAAATCTTTGGACCGGTACTTACCATTCAAACCTTCAGAACTGTTGATGAAGTCATTCAAAAAGCCAACAATTCACCTTATGGTTTAGCTGCTGGTGTTTGGACAGATAAAGGATCACGCATTTTTAACCTCACAACGAAATTAAAAGCGGGTGTCGTTTGGGCGAATACCTACAATAAGTTTGATCCAAGTTCACCTTTTGGTGGATACAAAGAAAGCGGTTTCGGTCGCGAAGGTGGTTTACACGGATTGTCAGCTTACGTAAAATTGAGTTAATATGAGTCGTTTGGAAATATTGAAAACATACAAGATATACATCGGAGGACAATTTCCTCGCACCGAATCGGGAAGGTATTACGTTCCAAAAAATGGAAAGAACGAACCTTTAGGGAACATTTGTCTTTCTTCACGTAAAGATGTGCGCAACGCCGTAAGTGCAGCACGAAAAGCTACAGGATGGGCGGAACGTACAGCTTTTAATAGAGGTCAGATCCTTTACCGAATGGCTGAGATGCTGGAAGGGCGAAAAGCCCAATTCATAGAAGAATTGAAAATGCAAGGCGCAAGTCAGAAAGGAGCTGAAGTGGAAGTCAATCTTGCTGTTGATCGCATCGTATACTACGCGGGATGGTGTGATAAATACCAGCAAATATTGGGGGCTGTAAATCCAGTTTCTTCATCGCATTTTAATTTTTCTGTTCCTGAAGCCATGGGGGTTGTGGGTATTGTTTGTCCTGAGGAACATTCACTCATCGGCTTGGTTTCGTTGGTGTTGCCGGTAATTTGTGGCGGAAACACATCTGTGGTCCTCGCTTCTGAAAGTCTGCCACTTTGCGCTGTAACCTTTGCTGAAGTTTTGCATGCCTCGGATCTTCCAGGCGGAGTCATCAATATATTAACAGGCGCCAAAAAGGAATTGGTTGCACCTTTAGCATCTCATATGGATGTGAATGCCATAATATACGGTGATTCGGATTCTGAGCAATTTAAAGCCTTGAGTATTGCATCAGCAGATAACGTAAAACGTGTTTCAAAACTTTCAAAAGACTGGACAAAACCAGAAAATCAAGACCTTTACCAAATCGCTGAAACCTTAGAAATCAAAACTACCTGGCACCCCATAGAAAACATCGGCGGTGCAAGTTCGGGATATTAAGGCAGTTTCCATATTGATTTGGATTTTTGGAATATAATTCAAAATATTGATTTGGATTTTTGGAATATAATTCAAAATATTGATTTAGATTTTTGGAATTTAATTTAAGTTATTGCCTTGGATTTTTGGAATTTAAAGTAAAATATTGATTTGGATTTTTGTATTTTTACGAAGCATTAAATCATTTTTAATAAAAAAGTATGTATTTTCAAAGGACTGTAGACCAATATTTACTTGAATGGGTGGATGAATCGGATCGCAAACCGCTATTATTAAGAGGTGCTCGTCAAGTAGGTAAGACATCAGCCGTAAAAAACATAGCGAATAAATTCAGTCATTTTGTCGAAATAAATTTTGATGAATCCGACATCTACAAAGAAGTATTCCAAAAAGGAATGGACATTGGTCAAATTTGTGAGGAATTGGCTATAATTACCAAAAAGCCAATCGTGCCAGGAAAAACACTTCTTTTCTTGGATGAGATACAAGCATGTCCGGAGGCGATAAGGCAGTTGCGGTATTTTTATGAAAAATTACCTGATTTACATGTAATTGCTGCTGGTTCATTATTGGAGTTTGCGCTTGCAGATTTCCCATCGTTCGGTGTAGGTCGTGTGCGTTCGCTTTTTATGCATCCAATGTCATTTCAGGAATTTCTTTTGGCCTTAGAAGAAAATTTAGTTTTAGACCATTTAAGCAATATTTCTGCATTCAATCCAATCTCTGAGGTAATACATGCGAAGTTACTTCAACTTTACAAAAAGTTTTTAATCGTTGGCGGTATGCCTGAGGCGGTTAGTGCTTTGGCAAGAGGAAAATCCTTATTGCAGGTGCAACAAATATTGAACGATCTGGTACTTTCCATTCAAGCAGATTTCGTGAAATACAGCGTCCGAACACCGATTTATAGATTTACAGAAGTATTTCAAGCTTTGGTGCAACAAACCGGAAAAAAATTCACCTACAGCTACGATTCATCAACCTTAAATCATAAGCAAATTCGCGAAGTTATAGGACTGTTTATTAAAGCAGGATTGATTTATCCAGTGCATCACAGTGCTGCAAATGGTATTCCTCTTGGTGCTGAGATTAATATTAAAAAAGTGAAATATCTCATTTTCGATACAGGAATTTTTCAGCGCTTGTTAGGTCTTGATCTTGGTGCATTGCTGCTAGGGGATGATTTTACTGTTGTCAACAAGGGAAATATTGCTGAATTGGCTGTGGGTTTAGAATTGATGAAAGCTGATAGTCTTTACCATCAACATCAATTGTTCTATTGGCATCGAGAGGCAAAAAATAGCCAAGCCGAGGTTGATTATTTAGAGCAATTCAATGAGCGCATAATTCCAATAGAAGTGAAATCAGCTTCCAAAGGAAGCATGCAGAGCTTACATTTGTTTCTGGAGGAAAAGCACCATCCTTATGGGTTGCGTCTGTCTCTTGAAAACTTTGGTCAAGTTGAAAAAATCAAGATTATGCCAGTTTACGCTGCGTTTCTCATGAAAAATTTAATTAATAGCGATTTCCCGCCAAGCTCGATACATCAGTCTAAAGACTGACACTCGCTCTGACGGGAAAGTAGGATTAATGCAGAATTATTCTCCCGCTTTTTTCCTTTAATTTTCTTTCTGCAACTTTCTTCTCTCTCTCTTCTCTCTGCACTCTCCGCCGCGGTGAAGCGGACTCGCTCTCTTCTCTCACACTCACACTCGCTCTCCTCACTCGCTCCCGCCCTGCCTCCTCAACAACCCATTAATCTCCTTCAAATACTCCACTTCTGTCTGTAACTGCTTAATCTTTGCCTGTTGCAAGCCGATTTTACGCTCCGCTTTTTGGAGTTCTGTCAAAACCTTCGCTACACCCCCATATTTATCTGCCATTTCTTCAAAATGTTGATCATGCGTAACCAATCCTTGACACTTCATCGCCAAAGGCTCCATGAAATTGTAGTTCAAGGTTTCTGAAATCGTCATTAAAAGGTTGGTGTCTATGGATTTTCGCTTGAAAATATCGTACACATTTTGACTGGTAATGTTAATCCTTCGGGCAAACTCCGTTTTCTTCATTCCGGTCTCCTTTAACCGGTTTTGTATCATTTGCCCAATGTGCATTTCCATGCTACAAGTATCAAAATTTACTGGGCTTTTTTGAAAGATTTAAAGTCAATTTAATTAGTTGAAAATGTAAATTAAATTTTATAGTTTTGGCATGTGATTAATTTAAGCGACTATTTAATCTAAAAATCTAACGCTGATGAAGACTAAAAACCATTATTTCACTCGACTTACACCCAATTTTAATGATTGGAAAAAACCTTCCGGAACTAATGGTAAGTGCCGTGCAGCAGATTCGACAAATCCTCTCTACGAGCAAACTTATGGTTTTGGTTGGGAGGAATGGCTGTTTCAGGACTATCAAGCTGGAAAAGAAACATGTTTAGGATTTCTTCAGGCATTTAATAATAAAAACAAAGAAATTAATTCCGTCGAAATCATCCATCTGTTCACTAGAATATGCGATAGAAAGAAGCCAAAACAATTTTATGTTGGTTACATAAAGGATGTCAAGGTGTTACCACCTAATCAAAGAGCTGCTTCAACAAAATCGAAAGAGTCGAAACATGATGACCTTAAGGATGCTAAAATAACAGATTTCCCAATGGATGACCCTATGTGGGGACAATGTTTCAACATTCAATTCGAGCGAAAAAATGTCTTTTTTGCTAAGAACTTTTTAGAAAATGAAATCAAACTGCATAAATGGCAATTTCGATTCTCCTTGTATGATTTAAAAGATCACCCAAATTTTTTAACTGAAATCAATAATTACTTGTAATATGAAAAAATTACTCTTTTTAACGCTGCTTTCGTCTTCCATGAACGCACTTGCAATTGACCGTTTTGTAGACCCTAATTTATCCAGTGGCAATGGAACAACTCTCTTTACCACAATAGCATCAGCAGTTACTGCATCTGTAAATGGAGACCGCATTTTAATTGTTCCCGGTACATACAACGAACCTACATTAACCTTGAGCAAATCCTTAACCTTGCTATCTCAAACGGCAGGATCCACGATAAACTACAACGGAAACATTGTAATTGCAGGTTTTCCTGGAATGAAGCTAGAGATTCTAGGTTTTAATTTAGGAATCTATTCTGTTTCATCCAATGCTATTACCGGTGGCAGTGCTACAAATCGTGCAAAAGTAAGTTTCATTGATTCCAAAATGACAAATCTTTCGGTTGATCAAAATTACTATGAGTTAAATTGTGCCCGTTGTTCAATGTCAAATACAACTACTTTTCGCTTCGGAAATTTTGTTGTTTGCAAAACAAATAATTTATTCGTTCTAGATGAACCTGCACAAAATGTTTCCAATGAGAAGATATTAATTATAAATGATACGATAATAAATTATTTCGAATTTCGGAATGATGATTACATAGCACTGGTTGCCAACAACCTGCTAAAAGATTTATATTTTTATAAATGGAATTTCATCCAAACTTTAGAAAATAAAATTGTAAATAATTCATTTGCAAATAATTCTAATCTATTTGTTCCTCAGCTTGGAGCTTCAGGATACAATTTTTGTTTCTCGTCGAACGAATTTGTTGGAACCCATTCTTTTTTTAGTTATAGTGTAACTTGTAATTGCGGCCCATCGGCTTTTTGTACTCCTGGTTATTATGATGGAGGACCTTCTTCAGGATGTAATAATTCAATTGGTTTCAGTACAAATTCATCATTATTTCCTAATCCTAATATTCAAGGTTTCTTTAAGTGGACTTACAACGGGATTGATTTACCATGTACAGTACCTGGAGGTTCCCAACCTTTGGTTTTAACAAAAATTATTGGTCCAACGGGAACAAACATCGATGCCGGAAATCCCAATCATGACTATTATGATATTGATTTAACCATCAATGATCGTGGAAGAACTGGTGGTCCATATAGTATCTTAAACTACAATCCATCGATAAATCCCTCCAATGGCAAAGCCTTTGTTTTTGATATTGAGATGCCAACTGATTTATTTCCAGGTCAACAAGTGGATATCAAATCAAAAGGATACCATAAAAACTAAGGAATATGAAACACATTCTATTTTTTCTTTTCGCACTTAGTGTTGGGACAAATTTTGCCCAACCTGACATTAAGGGAGGTGAATATTTTTTTGGTGTAGTGGATCCCGGAAATGGCAATGGAACTACATTTACAGTAGTTGACGGTGCGTGGGATGAAGCTGTAGAAAGTATCATTGCCAGCGCTCAAACTGTTCCAAATACAACTTCTCCTATTTTGATAAATATCCGGCTAAAGGACAATTCAAACAATTGGGGGCCTTTATTTAAAAAAACCCTTTTTATAAACGGCGGAATTTCGAGTACGCGTTCTGTAGACATTACATATGCTGAATATTTCTTTGGTGTTTTTGATCCGGGTGAAGGACAAGGAACACCTATCATTGCATTCGATGGAGCTTTTGATGATGCAGTTGAATCGGTTTTGAGAACGAATGCGACCTGGACGGTCACAAATCAACCAACCTTATTCAACATTAGAATGAAGGATGCTTATGGAAATTGGGGGCCTTTGTTTAAAAAAACTATTTTTCCCTATGGGGCAAATCCAAACGCTGAATTGATAAGTCAAGGGAGTAGCATGAGTGTGTGTCCAAATTCTAATGTGACACTTTCGTACAGCGGACCAAACGGTTATACCCCAACTTGGTTTAATGGGTTAACATCGACAAGTATAACATTTCCGGCAACCTCTGTTGGCTATTATGGAGTTACTGCAACTTTAGGAAATAGCACTTATATTGACAGTATTTATATCGATTTTTTACCAGCTCCAACCCCAACTATTTCACCTTCAGGATCTATTTTAGTATGTAGTTCTAGTGCAATAACACTTACAACACCCGTAATAGCAAATACAACTTATCAATGGTATTTCAATGGATCAATTATTTCCGGTGCTACAAGTACCAATTATTTGCCCTCACAAGTCGGTAATTACTATGTCGCAGCAACCTCAACACTGAATAGTTGTGTTGGGAATTCAAGTACAACTAATTTATTTACTGTGGCTACAATTATTCCAAATGGAAGTATTTCGAGTTGTACAAGTCCTGTTTTACTCTCTGCACCAATAGGAACGGGAAATACTTACCAATGGAAATTAAATGGAGTAAATATTGGTGGAGCAACATCCTCAACTTATAATACAACAGTATCAGGCAATTATACTGTAACAATAACAAATGGAGCATGTTCATCAACGTCTAGTATGACGGTGGTTTCTATTTCTGCAGGTCCAACTACACCTACCATTACCGCAAGCGGTGCTACGACTTTCTGCTCAGGAGGATCGGTTACTTTAACTTCATCTAGTGCTACAGGAAATACTTGGTCAAATGGTGCCACAACCCAGTCAATTATAGTTAATCAAAGTGGGTCATACTCAGTAACAGTTTCCAATGGTACATGTACTGCCAGTTCTTCACCAACGGTTGTTACTGTTAACCCTGTTCCAACTACACCTACCATTACCGCAAGCGGTGCTACGACTTTCTGCTCAGGAGGATCGGTTACTTTAACTTCATCTAGTGCTACAGGAAATACTTGGTCCAATGGTGCCACAACCCAGTCAATAACAGTTAATCAAAGTGGTTCTTATACGGTAACAGTATCAAATGGTACATGTTCGGCTAGTTCTATACCAACGGTTGTTACAGTAAATCCTGTTCCAACTACTCCTACCATTACTGCAAGTGGGCCTGCAACTTTCTGCTCAGGTAGTTCTGTTACGCTGACCTCATCAAGTGCAACTGGAAACACATGGTCTAATGGCTCAACCAATCAATCCATCACGGTTTCGTCAACTGGTAATTATAGTGTAACGGTTTCGAATGGTTCTTGTAGTTCTACTTCAACACCTACTGTTGTAACAGTGAATCCTGTTCCAACTACTCCTACTATTACCGCCAGTGGTCCTGCAACTTTCTGCTCAGGTGGTTCTGTTACGTTGACCTCATCAAGTGCAACTGGAAATACTTGGTCCAATGGCTCAACCAATCAATCCATCACGGTTTCGTCAACTGGTAATTATAGTGTTACAGTTTCCAATGGTACATGTACTGCTAGTTCTATACCAACGGTTGTTACTGTTAACCCTGTTCCAACTACTCCTACTATTACCGCCAGTGGTCCTGCAACTTTTTGCTCAGGTAGTTCTGTTACGTTGACCTCATCAAGTGCAACTGGAAATACTTGGTCAAATGGTGCCACAACCCAGTCAATAACAGTTAATCAAAGTGGGTCATACTCAGTAACAGTTTCCAATGGTACATGTACTGCCAGTTCTTCACCAACGGTTGTTACAGTAAATCCTGTCCCAACTACTCCTACCATTACTGCAAGTGGGCCTGCAACTTTCTGCTCAGGTAGTTCTGTTACGCTGACCTCATCAAGTGCAACTGGAAACACATGGTCTAATGGCTCAACCAATCAATCCATCACGGTTTCGTCAACTGGTAATTATAGTGTAACGGTTTCGAATGGTTCTTGTAGTTCTACTTCAACACCTACTGTTGTAACAGTGAATCCTGTTCCAACTACTCCTACTATTACCGCCAGTGGTCCTGCAACTTTCTGCTCAGGTAGTTCTGTTACGCTGACCTCATCAAGTGCAACTGGTAATACATGGTCTAATGGTGCAACAGGCCAGTTAATTACGGTTAATCAAAGTGGTAATTATACAGTAACAGTTTCAAATGGAACTTGTAGTGCAACTTCAACACCTACTACTGTTACAGTAAATACGGTTCCATCAACACCAACGATCAGTGTAAGCGGAGCAACAATCTTCTGTTCAGGTGGTTCAGTTACATTGACTTCATCTAGTGCAACAGGTAATACTTGGTCAAATGGTGCAACAAGTCAATCGATCACAGTATCAACATCAGGGAATTTCACAGTGACAGTTTCAAATGGAACGTGCAGTGTGTCCTCAAGTACGACATCCGTAACTGTAAATACGGTTCCATCAATACCAACAATTAGCGCTAGTGGTGCAACTACTTTCTGTTCGGGAGGATCTGTTACCTTAACTTCATCTAGTGCTACAGGTAATACTTGGTCTAATGGTGCAACAGGCCAGTCAATTACGGTTAATCAAAGTGGTAATTATACAGTAACGGTTTCAAATGGAACGTGCAGCGAAACATCAGGTCCATCTGTAGTATTGGTAAATGCAAATCCTAGTTCTCCAACAATAACTGCTATAGGAAATACCACATTTTGTACTGGTGACTCTGTGTTATTGGTTAGTTCTAATTCAAATGGCAATTTATGGTCGAATTCGTCGAATTCACAATCAACATACGTTAATCAAAGTGGATTATATACTGTTCAGTATACGGATAATAATGGTTGTACATCAGTTTCATTGCCGACATTAATAAATGTACTTCCATTACCTCAAGTTTCTATTGCAGCAAGTGGACCATTATCAATTTGCCAAGGTGAAACTGTTACACTAACTTCATCACCTGCGAGCACTTATTTTTGGTCAAATGGCAGTACAAATCAAGCAATAACTGTAAGTCAATCCGGAATTTATTCTGTAACGGTAACTGGTTCCAACGGATGCAGTAATTCGTCTTCACCTGTTGATGTTTTCGTTAACAATAACACATCTTCAACACTCAATGAATCAGCGGTTGACTCATACTCACTTAATGGCCAAACCTACACGCAAAGTGGAACTTATAATCAAATAATTCCAAATACAGCGGGTTGCGATAGTACAATAACCTTGAATTTAACTTTAAGTTTCACGGGCATTGGCAATATAAGTTCAGATTATGTCAAAGTTTATCCAAACCCAACGATTGACAATTTAATAATTGAGGGTGATTTTGACTTTGCTACAAAATTTGAGATTATCGATGCTATTGGCAGAAAAGTACTGTTAGGTTCACTAACAAAAGGAATCAATCAGATTGATTTAGTCAATTTTTCAAGAGGAACTTACAATCTGATTATTCAGGGTTATGAAATTCCAATTAGAGTGATAAAAAACTAACCTTATGCAAGCATTATTCAACCGTATTTCAGGCTTATTAGGTCGTGATGAACAAATTCCGCTCAGAAATAGGAATGTCTACACCTATTTAAATACCGCATCAACCAGAATTAACGGAGAACCATTTCCATTCGCCTTTGAGTATAGAATTAGTGGTCAAAATACGAAACGTGTTACCGTAAATTTGATTCACTCAATGTATGAGCATCATTTAGCTCATGGGGTAATTCCCAGTAAAGGGGAAATGTGCGCGCAATTCCCTTTTGAACTTTGTTCAAGACCCTGCAATTATACAGTAGCTGTGTATATCGTTCAGAAATTAATTAACGATGATTTAAACCAAATCAAATGAAAAAACAAATACTTATCATTTTATCAAGCTTTTTCGGTATAACAACCTTGGCACAAAACCTAATTACGCAAGACACTATTACCATTTGTGGTCAAAACAGTTATACGCTGAATGCACCTTCTCCTAATGCATTTAATGTCTGGAAGAAAAATGGAGAAGAAGAGGTCGTTATTTCTTCGAGCATGACTTTTCGTACCTCAGGTTGGTATCATTTATATACTTCAAATCCAGGGGTAAACGATGTAGCAGTTTGTCAATTATTTAATAATGCAAATTCATATACGGCATCACTTAATGTTCCGAATGGATATCAAATCACTTCCTTGCAAATAGCATTGTGGGGAACACCTGTAATTAATTGTTCTAATCCAACTGCAGGTACTTGTAATTTAAATGTTACTTCTATTCTAAATCGTAGCTTTCTGGGTAAAACTAACATGCAGTATTTTGCAGGTCAATTTCCTGATCCGTGTGTTGGCGTTCAAAAAACACTTTATTCTAAATATGTATGTTCACCTTATATACATGATTCTGTTTACGTTAACATTTTATCAACTAATTATTCTCAAAATATACAAGATGTTTTTTCTTGTGATGAAACCGTTCAATCGATTGCCCTTGAACAACTTCAATGTGATACTTCATATCAATTAATTCAAACATTAAATCAGCCGGTCAATAATACTACTCAATCAACGTTAAGTCTCGAAAAGGGTCAACTTTATAGATTGAAAGTAACTAATACAGTATCTTTTGGAGGTGGACTACAAGGATATGATGGGTTTTATTACATAGGGCCACCAACATCTGTTTACAATTTTTGGAGATTTAATGGGTACCAACCTGGATCGCAACCATTATACCGGCCAACGCCAGATTTGTATAATCCTAATCATACCTATTACTTTTACTTTCTCTCGGATGGGACCCCACAAAATATTGGTGCATATGATTGTTGCTTAGGAGATAATTCAGGTTCACTTACTTTTGCCGTCGAAAAAGTAATTATCAATCAAAACTGTGGCTTAAACTATGTGGTAAATGGAAATTCGATTTCTGGAAATAATGCTGAAATTTTACCTTCTAATCAAATCAATACGATTGCAATTTCTAACGGAAATGCCAGTTGCATTCTAGATTCTTTCTATGTATTTCCTCCTTCACTTGCATCCTTAGATTTGGGCCCAGATACAAGCGTAGTTTGTTCAAGCACATTGATTTTAAATGCCAGTAATCAAGCAGCAATAAATTATTCATGGAATACAGGCGAGTCCTCATCGTCAATAATGGTTGATACTTCAGGCTTTTATATAGTGGATGTTTTAGATACAAATAATTGCACGGCATCTGATTCCATTTTTGTTTTATTTTCAATATCTAACCCCTCAGCCGGTCCCGACCAAACCATCTGCAAAGGTGATACCTCAGTCCTTAGCGGTTCGGGGGCTGTTTCGTATGCGTGGAACAATAACATCATCGATGGGCAGGCATTCATTCCCGTAGCTACCGCGGAATACATTGTGACCGGTACCGATGCCAACGGTTGTATTGGAACAGATAGTGTTGTGGTAACTGTCAATAACCACACTTCATCGACCCAAACCCAAATTGCCCTCGAGAGCTACACATGGCCGGTGAACGGTCAAACCTACACGCAGAGCGGTTTGTATTACGATACGCTCACCAACGCTGCAGGCTGCGACAGTGTCATCACCTTGGATTTAACGTTAAGCTTTACGGGTATTGATCAAATTCAGCTTAATGCATCGAAGAAACTCCTAAAAATCACCGACCTCAACGGCAAGGAAACGCCTTTCCGGAAGAATACAGTGCTATTGTTTATCTATGAAGATGGAACAGTGGAAAGAGCTTATGTATCTGAATAAAAATGAGTAAGAAGAATTGAATTCCACATTAAAATTAGATTAATCACGAACAAATGAAAAAACAATCAACCCGCCACCCTTACAAAAAGCACTTCGTGCTAGTAGGTAAAAATTATATTCCAATCAAAGATTGGTATAGAAACAACCCGCAGCATTTTCAACACATTAATGGCGTTCCAACATCAAATCAAATAGGTGTGGTTTTAATTCGCTTGGGGTATTCCAAAACTGAAACCGAAACAGAAATTTTGTACAGATAAAAATAAATATATCGAGCAACCTTAATTAGAAAAACTTTTAAATAAAAAATAACCAATGAAAAAACAACTCTTAACCCTTTTAACAAGTTTCCTTAGCTTAACTCCATTTGCGCAAATACAGCAAAATGATACCACTATTTGTTTGGGTGATTCTGTAACATTTAACGTTTCACCGACTGCTGTATTTCAAAGCTGTACTGGGCAATCTCCAGTTAGTTATTCTTCATGGAACGAAATTGCACCAACCGGACAATATTGGGGAATATTGAAGGAAGGAGGTGTATATTATTTGAGATCTAATAACGATGTTTTTCAAAGTAACACTCTTACTGGACCTTGGATATCGATGAATTTCGCTTCGCAAGTTGGTAATACTTGTGCATCAAGAATGCTAGGTTTTGATTGGACAAATAAACTTTTTGTTGCAACATGCCATGACGCACTTTATGCTTATAGTAACGGAATCTGGACCTCCATGGGCTTATCTGGAGGAGGATGTGGCGGGAATTTCATTCATAAGTTGGCAAATAATAGAATAATTGTTATGAAAGGGGGAGGCTGCCGAGATTTATACATTTCTGATAATAATGGAAATTCTTGGACTAACGTAACAAATGTTGACAATGATTATTGGGATATGATTGTGACACCAAATGGTACCATTTTGTCGTGCGGTGGTTCAAATACGCCTTCAATGACTGGATTAATCAAAAGTACAAATAATGGAACTTCTTTTACTCAAATAAATAATCAATTGGGAATTTCATATTGTTCAGGTTTTGCTAAAGATTGCAACAATAACATTTATGCTGTTTGCGATAATAAAATTTTCAAAACAACTGACAATGGCAATACATGGACTATTGTTTGTACAATTCCATCGTTTTACACAATAAACCCTGGTATTTCGGAATTGGTTATTGCATCAAATGGTGATATTTATTTATGGGCCTATAGTTCTGCAAGTATTATTGGTTTCTTTAAAAGTTCAAATCTAGGGCAAACATGGTCTCAAATAACTGATGTTCCGATAAATATGATTAATGTAACTGATTTAAAAGAAATAGATGGTAACATAATTATTTCATCAACTCAAGGTGTTTACGCTAAAACATTATCTACAAATTATTCTTATTTATGGTCCACCAGTGAAACAACACCAAGTATTGTAGTTCAACCAAATGCAAATACAACTTACACCTTACAAACGACATACAATGGTTCAGTGTCTAACGATACAATCTTTGTAAATTTAGCGGTTGCCCCCTCAGCCGGCCCTGACCAAACCATTTGCAAAGGTGATACCGCAGTATTAAGCGGAACTGGAGGAGTATCTTACATATGGAACAATAATGTTGTTGACGGTCAAGCATTTGTTCCAAACAACACCGCCGAGTACGTTGTCACTGGTACTAATGCCTATGGTTGTATTGGAACAGACAGCGTGGTAGTTGCAGTCAATGATCCAACTTTCTCCACCCAAACCCAAACTGCCCTCGACAGCTACACCTGGCCGGTTAACGGTCAAACCTATACACAAAGCGGTTTGTATTACGATACGCTCACCAACGCTGCAGGCTGCGACAGTGTCATCACCTTGGATTTAACGTTAAGCTTTACGGGTATTGATCAAATTCAGCTTAATGCATCGAAGAAACTCCTAAAAATCACCGACCTCAACGGCAAGGAAACGCCTTTCCGTAAGAATACAGTGCTGTTGTTTATTTATGAGGATGGAACGGTGAAAAGAGTGTTTGTGACAGAGTGAGTGCAGAGTGAGGAGTCCGCTTCGCCGCGGCGAAGGCGGAGAGAATGAGGAAGACTAAGTCGAAGAAGATAATTTGGATGTCAACGCTTTAAAAGAAATAAAAACGAAATAAGAATAAAAAAGACCTTGCGTGATTGATACATTTCGTTGAACATTAATTCAGGTGCTTGTTTAGATGGAGAAAACCAACTAACTTTGAGTAAGTGTCAATTAAAGATGAATTACAGAATATCATTTCGGGAAATGGAGAGGTTAGGCATGGAAAAATTATCCAATCAATCTCCAACTACCTTAGAAGAAAAAAGAAAGCAAATTCAAGAATTGAAAAAGAAAAGCTCCTCAAAAAGCAAGAAGCATCGTTCTTAATTGATTACGCCGAGGAAAACCAGTTTTTTTTTCAAGACTTTGATGAATCTCAATTTTTAGGTGAAGGTGCTGAACAGCGGGTTTATCAGTTTGACAATAGTGATTTTGTCGTAAAACTTAATGATTGCATATTTTACGAAAATTGGTCGGACTATTTTAATAGTTTGTTATTACATAATTACTTTTTTCCTCACCTGGCTTATGAATTGATCGGGTTTTCTATGCTGGATGAAAAACTTCATGTCGCCGTTAAGCAACCATTTGTCAAATCCAATGAGCTTACAGACCTTGGTAACGTTAGGGATTTTCTTGAGGCAAATGGTTTCGAAAATATTCGGAACAACGACTACTACAATCCCGAACTCGGAATTATTGTAGAAGATCTGCACGATGAAAACGTTTTAACGAAAGAAGGAACCTTACAATTTATTGATACCGTTTTTTATCTAACACCTCAATTTTATAATAAGGATCCGCTTTACTAAACCGCGAATCGCTTGGTAGCCGTTGCTCCGCCTAAATCTGTAAATGCATAGGGATTCGAGGAGGAGTGTTTTAATTCTGAGATCCGGTCACAATTTGTGACCAGTTGTTCGAACTCTTTTTTATTCAATTGAAATCTAAAATCATCTGGGAATCGCCCAATGTTTCTTTTTACTGTTTGATTAAGCACTTTAGTATCTACACTGTACAAGGTCGCGATCAATTAAAACGGGCTTGCCTCTCAAATAAAGGATTTGATTTTGAATCGTTAGGTTGGGTAGTTGCATATACCTAAATATAACAAAAAAATGTTAGTTAACGTTCATGGTCATCAGTAAAGATGGTGAGATCAAATTGATTAAACCGTAAACAAAGAGTTGATTTTTTTGCGTCGCTGCTTCTTTTGGAGTTGTTCTACCTTTACATTAAGGAAATTGTGGAAAATAAATAAACATAAAATGCTTCAACAAGCTACCGAATGATAATAGGCAAATTCTGGACTGATATCGTATTCACATTTGGTAATCGTACCATCAAGTTCCGTTATTTCACCAGCATTATCCCAATAAATTTCACCAAATTCACCAATCTTTGCCATTTTAAAAGTTTGTGCATCTAGAATATTTTTGACAAACCTATGATTCAAATCCAAACTATTTTTTAGATCTAAAATTCGTCTTTCCTTGTTATTGAATTCACATAGAATTTTGAAGGAAGAAAGAAATTCTATTTTGGTAATTTTAATCATCATTTAAGCGGTTCAATCCTATGAAATTCTCTAGAATTCCACATGTTTAATAGTTCTTCCTTGTGAATCTCTGTCCAAGCGCTTGAACCAATTCTTATAAAATTACGTGTTTTACAAATCTTTCCCAATATTTCTTACAATTTGGGTGGTTCATAACATTGTAACTATACCAAAAAGACCAAAAAGAAATAAAATTCTCAATTTAAAAGTTTTAAATTATTAATTCTTTTAATTGTTTAATGTTATAACCTAATCGAACATGAAAGTTTCAATGGAATTGATTTAAAACGCATTAGAAAGAACATGTGCACTATACGTTGTGTTGTGGATTCTCACACTTCCTGATTGAAAACTGAGGATTTTTTATGGCAGGGTTCAGTTTTATTAGTCTTCAAACATTTAACCTCAACCTCATAACTCATTGAATTTTATTTTATTTCAACCAATCAATTCGCTTTTCAGTAAGGCTTGTTTTAAATTGGCTGTAACCTTTTAATATACCTTACTATGAAACAACTTATCCGTTGCGCTGTCTCGACCGTGCTGCTTTTTTCCTATCCTATTAATGGATATTCAAAACAAGATGAACGGTTTGCGGAGGCATATAAAACATGTCCCACGTTACCTGTAGGCATTCTTGAAGCTGTCGCTTATTGCAATACCCACATGAATGCTCCAAACAATGATGAATCCTGCAGTGGGATGCCTATTCCCTTTGGAGTTATGGGGCTATATGATTATGGAAGCGGCTATTTCAATGAAAACGCCAAATTGGTTGCTAAAAAAAGCGGTATTTCTGTAGAAGATCAAAAAAATGACAATCAAAATCAAATTATTGCCTTTGCGAAGACCCTTGAGCTAACAATTGCAGCAATTAAATCTGAAAACCTCAAGAAACAAGATGTTGTTGCTTGGTACGAAGCTTTAAAAATTCTGAGCGAAATTCCTGATAAAGGAACAGTTAATGCATTTGCCAAGGATGTGCAAATTTATGGGTATTTGAAAATCTTAACAGATCCAGTTAAAGCCTCTGAATTTGGTTTTTCAGTTTATTCAATTGATTTTGATGAGGTCTTTGGAGAAAATAACGCAGCAATTTTAAAATCTGATTTTATTAGAATTGGAAGCAATGCTGTAAGCAATTCAGAAAATCTTACTTACATAAAACCAAGCCAGAAAAGTATTGATTTTGCCCCGGCTCTTTGGAATCCTGCAGCGACATGTAATTTCAGTTCCCGCAATGGAACTAACATCTCATCCGTTACAGTACATACCATTCAAGGTACTTATGCTGGTGCCATTTCTTGGGCGCAAAACTGCAATGCATCAGTATCTTACCATTATGTTGTCCGAAGCAGTGATGGACAGATTACCCAAATGGTAGATGAATCAGATAAAGCATGGCATGTTGGATCAGAAAATCCCTATACCATTGGGATAGAACATGAAGGATATGTTAACGATCCAAGTTGGTACACAGATCCCATGTACGAACAATCGGCTGCCTTGTGCAGGGATATCATTGGCAGTGGTTATGGCATTTTGGGATTGAGAACCTATTTTGGTGCTTCTTCAACACAGATTCAAACTTTAGGTGGTTGTATTAAAATTAAAGGCCATCAGCATTATCCCAATCAAACCCACACAGACCCTGGAGTCAATTGGAACTGGGAAAAGTATTACAAATTGATCAATAATCAACCAACGGTAATTAATGTGACTTCAGCCTCTGGCATCCTTTACGATTCGGGTGGTGCAAATGGCAATTATAGTGATGACGAACGAAAATTGTGGCTGATTCAACCTTCTAATTCTGGAACAATAACACTTAATTTTACGCTGTTCGACCTAGAGCCTGCTTATGATTTTATGTATATCTATGATGGAAATTCATTGCAGTCGCCATTATTAGGAATTTATTCTGGCAACCAGAATCCAGGTACAATTGCATCAACTAATGGTGCCTTGCTTATCGAATTTCGCTCTGATTGCGGAACAGCATCTGCTGGGTGGACAGCATCGTATGTGTCACAAACGATAGACAGTAATCCTCCTACAACTCAAATCCTAACGAACTCCGCTAACTGGATTAAAGAAAATCAACATATTTCGTTTTCAGATGAAGATCCTGAAAACAATCTTTTATACCGATTCGGTCTTTTTGCAGATCATCCTGCAAGTCAAACCACATGGCATGGTAACGGGCAACAAGGCTATGCATTGGAAACTTTTGAAGAGGTGAACAATTGGACACTACAAAGTTCTGGTTTTACAAATACATCAGGTAAATTGCAATATTCTGTAGCTACAAATGAAAATTCAAACGCTTTTTTAGAAATGATACAGAGTAACCAGTCGGTATTTTTGTACGAATGGGATATGCAATTTATTTCAAGTGGATTGAACCAAAGAGCAGGATTACATTTCTTCTGCAGCGATCCAACTTTACCTAATCGCGGAAACTCCTATTTTGTATATTTTAGAGAAGGACAAAACAAGGTGGAGATTTACTCCGTAATCAACGATATATATACCTTACAACATTTCGAAACCGTCGCGATTCAGCAAAATGTTAACTATAATTGTTCGGTAATTTTCGATCCACAAACCGGATGGATTCGTGTATTTCTCAATCAAGAATTGGTGGCATCCTGGAAAGATCCCGCTCCATTAACTGTTGGAAATGCAGTTTCGTTTCGATCCGGAGGTTGTTCAGTTGCTTTTGATAATTTAAAGTGTTATAAAAGTCGTACAGCCTTAATGCCCATGACCTTACAATCGGATTTTCGTTACCTCAGCACGAATGCAGTTCCCACAGGTAAGGTCGAAGCCAAAAGCATCGATAACCAATGGAACTGGTCGCTGCCTGTCACTAAAACCTATAAAATAGATTGGACACCACCAGTGATTTTGAATATTGCTGATGGTTTAATGCAAGATATCGACACTTTCTACAGCGATATATTATCGGCTAATTGGCAATCAACTGATCCAGAGTCAGGAATAGCAAATTACGAAGTGGCAATCGGTTCTACGTCTGGTAATTCTGATGTTTTAATGTGGACTACCGTTGGTTTGGATACTGTTTTTGAATATTTATTAAATAATCCAGCAGTGAACGATTGGTATTATCTTTCGATTAAGGTAACCAATTCAGCGCAGCATGTTGTCAATCAATCTTCGGATGGTCAACAATTCGGAGGATACATTGCCAATAATAAGGACCTCGAAATTCCTGTATTCAAAATAGTGCCCAATCCGGTTGTTGGTGGTTTTGTAGTTGAGGGTATCAACAAAGAAACAAAATATCGACTTTATGCTTCAAATGGGCAGATGGTTTTGAATGGTGTAATCCATCCTAATGAACTTATTACACTGCAATCTTTATCCAATGGCACCTATCATCTTGAATTATTTGACGATGACAATCAAATGCATTCCTTTGTTAAGATGATTTTAGAAAGGTGATTTATGGTATACCAATGAATGGTTCTATTCTTTTTAAAAGGGAGAATAGACCATTTATTTTTTTGAAAAAATCGAGATGATTTATAAAAATTAAGTTGAATAAACGTAATTACATATTTTGCAAGTCAACCTGTCGCATAGCTACAAACGCTTTGAGAACACGTTCGCCAATACCGGGAACTTCCACATGGATAAGGTAAACTCCAGATGATACAGGAACATTGGCGTGGTTGGTAAGTGTCCAATCTTGATAAGTTACAGGGCTGTCTTTTTTGATCAACTTAATTAACTTACCACTTGTGGAATATATTCGTATGGTACACAATTCTGGAAGGTTGGTAATTTTAATGCGCGTATCCAATTTCATGGTTTCGTATTCTGAAAATGCATTGTAAGGGTTTGGAACAATATTGATCATTTTCATGGCATCACTAAGTGCTTGTTCACTGTTGTAAGCAGTTCCTAATGATGTAAGATTCCAGGAATACATCGGTTTACCATTGTTTCTTCCAGTTGCAACGTAATTTTTGTATTCTTTATTGATTCTCAATTTAATATGTACATCAGTTGACAGTAACACTTGGTCTTCTGTAAGCATTGGATAGGCAATCCAAGACAAGCTTCCATACAGTTCTCGCTTTGAAGTACTGCTGTTGTTATCAACAATATCTTTGAATTTTATAAAGGCTTCATTTGAATTGGATTCACCGATAGACGGAATGTATGCTGGAAAATCATATCCAGAGGAAAAGTTATTGATGGTTTTTTGATTGCAACTGAACACATAAATCGGATGCATACCACCCATAAGCGGATTCCCAACACCATCAACCAATCGTTCTGTCGGATTCCAAATCATGTCAGCGCCATTTTCGGCTCCTAAAAAGGAATTTTCACCGAATGCCATATATAAACGGGCACCTGTTTCCAAGTCTATTGCATATCCAGGAAACCATCCCATTCCTTCTGTTCCGCTATTGTCTGGATTACCGTTTTTGTCAACACTCGGACTCTTTCTCAAACCTCCCGGTTCAGCCCCGCCAATATTTAAGTTAGCATCCCTTCCAAGCTCAATAATCGGACAACGCGTCCACTTGGTTTTGTCTAAGGTCAGAACAATGTCTACACTCGGTAAAAAAGAGATTGAAGCATTATTTCGTGCGCTTCCCGGACTTGTTAACTTGTAGTAGGCGAGGGGCGTATAATCTGCCTGATAGCCAACAAGTCTATGCGGAGCTATTCCACCACCGAGTAATTTTGCGTAGTTTTTATCGTTATCGACACCGGATTCATCTTTGTAGTTGCAAGGATTGAGATAAGCCATTTCGTTTGGCAAACAATCCTCAGGATCTTGGGGTGCATAATCCCCTGAACGAATCCAATTGGTTGGAAAAAAGGCATCGTTATCCTGAATAAATGTCAACCAAGGCTTAGATGAATCCGCGAAAGAAATGCTGGAAGTAATCATTTCAGTTGTTTTAACCGATGCATTTCCTGCGGGTCCTGTATAGTTATCTTGTTTAATCTGAACCGATACGCCCCATTCAGGAATCAATTGTTCATTTAATACAGAGATGGTTTGTTCCGACGTCATGGAATCAAGCAAAGTTCCGTTTTCTTCAGTATATCTGTAAATAACCCAAGAAGCTGTATCAGCGCCATTTGTTGCGCTTACATCGTAATCTCTGAATTTGCATTCAAAATAACCGTTGGCAACATTAAGCGGATCAACAACTTTTACCTTTATTGGGCCATTGTTTGCAGCATAAGTAATTTCGTCTTTAATACCTTCAAACAATATTTCTGACAGGGAGTTTTCGCTCATTTCAAGATTCAAATTACCATTGCCATAACCATCGATTCGGGTAATTTCTGGCATTGCGCCATACTCCAAATAATGAAGCGTACCACCTGATTCAGGCATCGGATTATGAGGAATACCTTCAATCAATTTTACAGCACCTGTCGCTTTTTTGCGACTATTAAGATAGAGCCGTTTTTGGCCATCCAAGGTTAATGGATCATCGGGATTGTAGTTTTTGTAATTGTTATATGCATACGCTACTGCGATGTAGTAGTACTTTTTAAAGTTGACCAATTGCGTATTGCCTTGCGCAAATAAATCTGTTTTAACGCTGAAACTGTGACGAATGCCCTTGTTTTCACCATCAACTTTTTCAACAGGAATGCTGGCTTGAAGGTCATCGTCGAATTCAAAGTTTACAATTCTGGAAACCCCATCTTTGATGTCACATTGGGCTACCAATCTTGCTTTTGCGGGATTTCCAATATCGGATAAAGAGCCTTCCTTGGTTTTTAATTGGAAAATTTGATAACCTTGAAAACGGTAATTTTTGTCCGCATTTTGAACATTTGTGACAATAAATGGATCAAATTCAGTGTATTGTTCATTATAATTATTTGAATTTGAAGGATTTGAAATGGTTAAAATCAACTCGTTTTCCAATTCTTGAATGTCTAAATCCGGTGCATGAGGTCCTTCTAGAACTTTGAAACAGTTTTCAAATAATGCTTGTGCTTTGTCATCTGCTCTTTTGAGAACATCTACAGATGCAAATGGATCTCCACTATTGGCTCGCGCCCAAACTATACCAACTGTAATATTATTTACCGCCCCTGGTTTCAGTATGAAAGGTCCTGCAGACTCAACAAAGCGTCTGTCATTTGGTGTATTGTTAGCGGTCTGTTCTGTCCAAGGTGCTTGCGGAACACCACCGGTTCCCCATCCCAAAGGATCGGTATCACCAGGAAACATGAAGGTACATGGAACATTTGGATCTGCTTCGCTGTCTGAAATATGCCCACTACCACCATAATAAAAAGGAGAACCATCCTTCCAAAAGCCTCTCAAATAGTTGTAATAATCTGAAGCATTAATTGGATCTGTTTGATTTGGATTGGCACCATTGGTTGTATTGGAATAATAAAGGAATCTTCGCATTCCAAAACGTTCGTTGTCGACGATACCATCACCATATCCTATTCCATTTAAAGCTTCATTGTATCCTATTCCATAGGCATTATCTATGCCGTCATTGTCTTGATATGGCCCTTCAAAGAAATCAACACCTACTGATGGTGGTGTAGTTCCGTACCCTTTGTAACCAGAATTGTCGCTATCAACATTGTCCCCATTGTAATAATAAGCCAATCCTCTATTTACATCACAACCAACATAATCGTCGTAAGGGTCACCTAAAGCACCATCGGTGAAAAAACCAAAATAGGTGTTGTATAAAGTTTGTGTTCCACGATTGATCAACTCATAATTGTAAAAAGTCATGTTGTTGATTTCATCATTAGAAGCAAAAGCAAATGCTTGCGCTCTGATTTCCATTCCAATAGGATCGGCGCCTGTTTCGGTGTGAATGTTACCTTTGTCATTCATTACCCACCAGAAGTTTTGGTCACCGTACAACAATACGCGTCGGTCGTTATTACATTCTCTTGTTCTGTTGATATCGTGAAATGGATAGTCACCATCTTGCCAATTGTAACTTCCGTCTTCGTTTCGATCAAAAAATGGAGCCAGATAATAATCTTGACCTAATGATAAATCGCCATGAGCAGGCCATTCTTTAATGATTTTTGGAACTTCATAGTTCGGAAATAGGCTCGATTGGGTATTCGTTCCATTTTGTGCGTCATCGATACCAGCGTTATACCAAGCATCAAATTCTCGCACCTCATCTTGTGTTGTAATAAAATGACGATCGTATTTGCTGCAATTTTCATAATTGGTCTCTGCAATGACTTTTGAAAGTGGTCCTGTCCAGTAATCTTGACCTTCACGATACCTTAAAGCAGCAAGTTTCAATTGGTTATTGACATCGGTACCTCCTAACCATAGCGCTGCAGTAAAAAGTGCCATTATTCCTGAATTTTTGGGAATCTCATACTGTGATAGGTTCTGATTCGGAATTTGCCAGAGGTTACCTGCAGTGTGAATCATTGCCCTAACGTTATTCAATTCAAGAAATGTTGTTGTGGTTGGAGGCGTACACTGAGCCGCTTTGGATGGAAAGGATTTAACTTTAACTTTTTCAGAGCCTGTATATGCTTGCCCAAATGAGTATTGGAAACATAACACAAGTAAAAACGAAAGTAAATACTTCATCCTTTTTATTTTGAATTCAATAATAAGAAAAAATACGCTTTGTCAGTTGATTTTGACATTCGTAGTATCACTTTTTGGAGAAGTGATTTTACCTAAATAGGATTTTTTTATAAGTTTTGGGGCGGGAGCAACAAATTTTTCTTTTTGGTAAGGAAATTCTTCAGCCAATTCACCCGAATAATAAAAATCAAAAGCCACGGATCCAAAAGTATGTTCAGTATCATTGATTTTAAAATTAGAACCGCCAACAGCAGGGTCTTTTTTAGGCTTTGATTTTTGATAACCTAAGTTAAATAAGGACGCAAAAATCTCCGGACGATCGTCTATTGGAAAACCAGCTTTCTGCCATTGTTCTTTAATTTGTCGTACGAATAAAGCTGCATATAAATAGGAGTAATAATGGTTTTGATACTGAACCAATCGCTGAAGTCGAATACTCAATGAATCGTTATATTTATTAATGGCAATAACTTCGCTTGAATCATAATCCAAAAGATGTTCAAATTCTTGTCCTAGATAATAAGGACTTTTGGTATTTTTTAAATTTTCTTCGATTTTTCGGGCCGTATGATCTTTAATGCCAGTAACTCCGTAAGATTGATTGGTTTCCAATACCAATGATTTAAGTGGTGCGACCGCAGACTTGAATTTTTCTCTTCGCGAATTGAACATTCGAACTTGCTCTCCAACCAAACAGCAGACAATAATCCTTGCCTCCACTCCTGTTGCTCTTGCAGCTGAATCTATCCAAGGTTTATCTTTAACAAGTGCCTTCTTGAAGTATTTCCATTCGGCTACATTCATCCATTCAAATGCAGTTAGTCCATTGACAATAGGGTCTTTTTGACTTTTTTCCAATACTTTCGTTTTCTCATCTTGGTAGGCCTTATTGTTGGCAAGATGAAGGTCGACAGCATCCAACATTCTTAATGCCAATTTTTCGTCCTTTGTTGTTTCATAAACTTTCCTAATGGTTTCGGCATTTAATGGAAAGTAATCATTCAGCAAAAGTATTCTATTCAATACCTCGTAACGGTTTTTCATTATGGTGACACTATCAATCTCAAAGTTTTGATTGTATTTGTCATGCATATCCTGAAAATAACGGTTATTGGGATCTATTGCGCCCGCCTCGTTTGTCAAATTGAATTTCATTGCAAAGTAAACCGCCAACAGAAAAAAACCATACGCGGCGAAACCATGAACAATAATAAGGTAAGGAATTTTAACCCATTTGTGTTGTATGAATTTTTTAAAGGCCAACTTTTAGTATAGAAAATTCAATGAATTAATTAAAATTTTAGGCGAAATTACTGTTTTAAAATGAATGCGCAATAATACGTTTTAACTTCAATATTTATCTTGTTAGCTTTTTAGCAAAATCGTAAAGTAAGTAAAATACATTTTCTGTGGCCGAAAAAGTTAAGTTGTCATAGGTGTCAAAAACGTCATGGTAATTTTTATTGGGGCCCATAGTGTAAAAGAAAAAGCTTGGCACCCCTTTCTGCGTAAACCAATAGTGGTCTGAGTTGGCGGCTGGACCTCTTGATTTAATTTCTTTTAGATAAGATTTCTTCTGATTGATGTTTTTTAATATTTGAAACTCCTTATCGTGTAAAGTTGCATTTACGACTGTCACTCCATCTTCGCCACTACCCATAATATCTGTGTTGATCACAAAACGAACCTTTTTTAAATCAATACTTGGATTGTTGACATAATAATTCGAACCGATTAGTCCTGCTTCTTCTCCCGCAAAAGCAATAAATACTGCATTTATTTTTAATGGCTTTTTTTTGATCTTATTTGCCATTTCCATTAGTAAAGCTGTGCCGCTCGCGTTATCGTTTGCTCCAGGAAAGTACGTTGAGTCACCCATTTGACCCAGGTGATCATAGTGGGCCGTGAAAACAATGAATTCATCAGATTTCCTTTTAGCCGGTACATAGCCAATGACATTGTTCGCTTTATGTTTTTTTATCAATTTGGATTCGATTACGATTTGAAAATCTGAATTTTCATTAAAAACGGAATCTTGTAGCTGGATATAAGGATTGTTGAAGTCGAAGGCTGATACAGACCAAGTGAATTTTTTATTGGTAATTTCTACTATCGGAAAAGACGCACACAATTGTTCGGCGATTGGTTGTAATAATTTTAATGTGTCAACTGAAACTTTTGTGAAGTCCAAGATAATCGAGTTGTAAACAGAATCACTGGAAAGGCTTTCAATTATGCTGAGTAGTATTTTATTATTCAATAATTCAGCAGTTGATATTTTTTTCGGCACCAAGTTCGTTTCGCCTCCTCCACTGGATGGGTGCACCATAAAATGAACACCTGGTTTTAATGTTCTGTCATTGTGATAGACTTCCATACTTCCAGGAAAGGTGTTTACATTAAAGAAAAAAGTTTGCAAATAATTCCCATTAATTGATGCAATTCCATTCTTTTGAAAACTTGACTGAATATATGCTGCCGCAATGGAATCTCCAGAATTTACATATCCTCTCCCATGAAACGACTGGCTACAAAGCGCTTTAGCGTATTCTTTAATTTGTGTGATTTGTGCATTAATGGTATTGGCAAAAAAAGCCGAAAGTAAAACAATCACATATTGTTTAACCATACCTTCTTTTTAATTTATTAATGAAATCTTTTACGGTGGACGCTTCAATATTCCAATTAAATTTGTTGGCATAAGCAGAAGCGCTTAACAAGGCTTCATGGTATGATGCCTCATTGTCCAGCTTCAAAATGGCCTCGTTGAAGTCGTCTTTTGAACCATTAAACAGTTCATTTATACAAACGAATTTCTCATTCAATCCGAAACAATTGTTCAAGGTGTCTAGTCGAGACATTCCAATTTGAGTAAATAAATCTGACTCAATCACAGAATACAATTCGATGAATTCTTTATTTTCCTCATCGGTTGGAACTTTTTTAACTTGTTCCATTATCAAATGCTCTTCTAAAACACCATTTTCTTCATGGTCAAAAGAGGTAATGTTAATGCTTTCGACAGCTCCTTCCTCAATGTCCTCCTCGCGAATCACTTGGGCATTGTCATTGAATAGATCAAAAGAAAAAGAACTATCAACGACTTCATTTTCAGTATATTTTACTTGCTCAATTGAATTTGAAGCTTCTTCTTCGAGTTGTTCTATGCCGATTGCTACTTTTTCTATTTTTTCCTCTGCTTGTGGTAGCTGCGGAGATGAATATTCAGTTTTAATTTCTTCGTTTACGTTAGAATGTGCCGTTTGCATTTTACTTTCATAAGCTTTGTACCTTAAAATTAAGGCTCGTTCATTAAGTTCCTGTGAAGCGTTAACAAACATATCAAGTTCCTCCAAGGTAAGCTCCTTTGATTCAAGTTTATGATAAGTTTCTTGAATAATTTTTATGGATGATTGGATACTTTTGACATGCGACATATTCGGTAGTTTTGAAATTTTTCAACATTTTGATAAAGTTGCTAACTTGACCTTTCGTTTCAAATTCAAATTAACGACTTTTGAATGTAAATGTACCAATTGATTTATCAGATAATCAACATTAATTTGAGTTTTTCTCTTAAACAAGATGTTGATAAAATATTTAAACTTTTTTAATCATGTTTTTGGAACAATTTCCTTCAGAAGGTCGTCAAAATGGTTGGGTCGAAGTTGTCTGCGGTTCTATGTTTTCAGGTAAAACTGAAGAATTGATACGCCGATTGCGAAGAGCCCAATTCGCCAATCAAAAACTACTTTTGTTTAAACCAATTGTTGATAATCGTTATCATGAGGAAAATGTCGTTAGTCATCAAGGAACTTCCTTAAAAGCGCAGGCAGTACAAAATTCAGCTGAGATTTTAAAGATTTGGACAAACGAGCGTGTTGTTGCCATTGATGAAGCCCAATTTTTTGATGATGAAGTAGTAGAAGTTGCGAATACCTTAGCTAAAAAAGGTGTTCGTGTCATCTTAGCCGGTTTAGATATGGATTATTTGGGTGTGCCTTTTGGTCCTATGCCCAAATTACTTTGTATTGCTGAGTATGTTACAAAAGTGCATGCTATATGTGTCTCATGTGGAAATCTTGCTCAATTTTCTCACCGAACCGCCGAGGAAAAAGACCAAGTTTTGGTTGGCGCAACGGAGAAATATATGCCGCTTTGTCGTTCTTGTTACAATAAAACAGCACATTGAAACTGAATTTACATCTTGATGATTTTGCCTGTGCTGTTCATGGAACTGTTCACGGTCTTGGCATCGAAGGAACTATCGATGATGTACTCATCGATACGAGAAAAATCAATGAATCAAAAGCATCTGTTTTTTTTGCTTTGCGAGGTGAATTTCGTGATGGACATCAATTTATCGAATTTGCCATTGACAAAGGAATCAAGTGTTTTGTGGTAAGTAAACTTCCAGAATCTAAATTGCTAGAATGTGCAACATATATAAAAGTTGCTGATACCACTAAAGCCTTACAAGATCTCGCGGCATTCCACCGACAAAAGTTTTCCTATCCTCTTATCGCTATAACAGGAAGTGCCGGCAAAACAACAGTAAAAGAATGGTTGTATCATTTACTGGCAGATTCGAAGAAAATCATTCGGAGTCCAAAAAGTTTTAATTCCCAAATTGGAGTTCCATTATCCCTGTTAGAGCTTCATGATAATGCTGATTTGGCATTGATTGAAGTAGGAATTTCTAGACCCGGAGAAATGGAAAAATTGGAACAAATCGTCAAACCTTCATTGGGTGTGTTTACATCCTTTGGTCGCGCCCATGAAGAAAACTTTGTTTCAAACAGCCAGCATCTCGAAGAGAAATTGGCCTTGTTCAAACATACTGGCTTAACCATTTTCCCAGAATCAATAACCTTGAGTAAAGAACAAGCATTGTTCATTCATGGAGAAAAAGCAATGGAATCCAATTTTAAAAAATTGTTGGCGCATTGTCCTTTTCAAGATAAAATTAGTTTACAAAATGCAACGCTTGCAATTGCTGCCGCTTGTCATATTATTGGTGAAAAAAACCTTAATGTTTCCAGAATTGAAAGCTTACCAAGATTGGCACTTCGATTGGAACTTTTTGAGGGAATCCATGGCAATACCATCATCAATGATACTTACAACTTAGACCTTGATGCATTAAAACATTCTCTAGAATATCAATTAACTATTGCGGAAAATAGGCCTCGGGTAGTTATTATAGGGTTGGATGAAGAAAATTTTTTCAAGAAAAGTGAGATTGAAAAAATAGTACAATCTTACCATACAGACAAGTATTTTATTGTATCAGAAAAAGACGATATACCCACAAATTTTAAAAATTCAATAGTGCTGCTTAAAGGAACTCGAAATATGAACATGCAACGTTATGTAAAAGTGTTCAGGCTAAAGAGTCACAAAACTTTAGTAGAGTTTGATTTAACCAATTTGAAAGAGAACTTAACGGTTTTTAAGAACAGTTTGAATCCAAATGTCAAACTTTTGGCCATGGTTAAAGCGCAGTCTTACGGATCAGGGGTAGAAAAGATGGCGTCATTTTTAAGTAATCAAGGCATAGATTATTTTGGTGTTGCCTATGCGGATGAAGGCGTTGAACTGAGAAATGAAGGCATAACGGCACCTATTTTAGTCATGAATGCAGAAGAGGAGGGATTTGAAAATTGCATTCAACACCAATTAGAACCTGCGATATTTTCATTTCGCCAATTAGAGAATTTTATTAAAGAACTTATCATTTCCGGAGTTTCCAATTTTCCTGTTCACATAAAAATTGATACCGGAATGAAACGCCTCGGTTTTGAATTAGACCAGATGCAACAATTAGCAGATGTATTGAAAAGCCAACCAGAAATTCGGGTAAAATCCTTATATACGCATCTTGCTGAATCCGACAATTTAAGGGATAGCCGTTTCACGAATCTTCAAATTTCACGTTTCAATCAAGCCTTTGAATTTTTATCCAAGGCATTGAATTATTCTATATTTCGACACGTTTTAAATTCAGAAGGCATTTTCAATTACCAGAAGGTGCAATTTGAAATGGTGCGTTTAGGAATCGGAATGTATGGTATTTCTTCTAATCCACAAATAAAAAGAATGTTGAAGCCAGTTATTTCGTGGGTGAGTGCAATTTCTCAAGTAAAAACCATCCAAAAAGGTGAAAGCGTTGGTTACAATCGAACATTTATAGCCAAAGAGGCTGGTAAAATCGCCGTTATCCCCGTTGGTTATGCTGATGGATTCAGACGCAGCTTAAGTAATGGTAAAGGCGGTGTTTTCATAAAAGGGCAGTTTTGTCCTACACTGGGTCGTGTCTGCATGGATATGATCATGGTTGATGTAACAGGTTTAGCCGTTCAAGAGGGCGATCGTGTGGAGATTATTGGAGAACACCAACCCATTGAAAATTTAGCTAAACTGATGGATACCATCCCCTACGAAGTGATGACAGGAATTTCAAAACGGGTGCACCGCGTTTATTTAGAAGATTGATAGCAAACTATTTAAATGCCAATGCACAAACTCAGTATTCACGCAATGATTTTGGTTGCGGTTATCAGTGGCCAATTGACGAAAGCAAAATCAGATGGGGAAAGTGGTTGCGTAACATAGGTGATTAAAATAAAACTTTTAACAAGGTCACGCGGTTATCTAAAATAATTATTATCAACTAAAATTGCATAAGCGATAAAGAAATAGTAAAGAATATTTTTTCGATTCATTTTACTCTTTCCCAGAACAATTGATGTTAATAGGTTTTACAATTTATAGATTGTAATAATAGAAATTTATTAATAATCACAAACTTTAGAAATTACCAATCTTTCACCATCCTTGTAATACCCTTCTTCAACACAAAAGTTTCCACCAGTAGGGGAGTCGTAATCATCAAAGCCAATACTTTCGATGAAAAATCCGATTAAATTGCCATTCAAGTATTGCTGTTTTGTTTGTATTTCACCACTTGGATAATAAAACACGCTTTCACCATTCAAAATACCATTGACAAACTGTTGTTTTACATGAGTTTTACCATCAGAATAATAGGCAGTGTTTTCACCGTTAGGTATGCCTTCAGAAAATTTCAGATCCATAATTAACAAGCCATCACTATTATATTCCTTTAAGGTGCTGAGTTTGCCATTGTCAAATTGGTATTCACCAATAATTTTACCAACAGTATCGATGTCCTGGCAGATACCAGTGAACAAATTGTCATTTAAATAAGCATCTTCAGTAATTGAAATGCCTATTCCAATTGGTGTCCATACATATTTTTCACCACAACCAGCCTCATATTTTCCTCTTACAATCATTGCATTGGAATAATCGAATTCCCAAAAGAAATTATTGCCGCAGCCGATTTTAATGTTTTCGGTTAAGATTTGAGCATTTGCGCTGTAAATAAGTAATGACGCAAATATGACATTGATTAATTTTTTCATTTTTGCAATACTTTCTAAAAGTTAATAAATAACATCTATGGCAACTCCTAGTTTAATTTTAGTTGAACAAACAAATGAATTTTAAAATATCAATCATTTATAATTTTCTAATTCTGAAAATGAACTTTTTCAAATGTTTAATGCCATAATATTTTAATAAAAAAGTTACTTTTGCATCGCGTTCATTCAAATAACTTATAAAGAAAGGTGGAGGGATTGGCCCTGTGAAACCTTGGCAACCTCTGAGTTTATCTCGGAATAGGTGCCAAATCCTATCGAAATTTCGAAAAGATAAGTAAATTCCCTGCTTCCTTTATAGGCAAATTAAACACAATGAAAAAAATTGAAGATATATTAAAGGAGCGGATTTTGGTGCTTGATGGTGCCATGGGGACAATGATTCAACGTTATCATCTTGAAGAAGAAGACTTTCGTAAAGGTTGGTTTGAAAATCACCCTTCTCCATTGAAGGGAAACAATGATTTACTGTCGCTTACCCGACCAGAAATAATAAAAGAAATTCACGGCAAATACCTTGAGGCAGGTGCCGACATTATTGAAACCAACACTTTTTCTGGTACCAAAATAGCCCAAGCTGATTATCATTTGGAAGATTATGTTTATGACATAAATTTTCATTCTGCCAAAATAGCAAAAGAAGTTGCAGATAAGTTCACTAAAGCCAATCCGGAAAAACCAAGGTATGTAGCGGGATCAATTGGCCCAACAAATCGAACGGCTTCTATTTCACCTGATGTAAACGATCCCGGTTACCGTGCTGTAACTTTTGATGATTTAGTGGTCGTTTACAAAGAACAAGTTCATGCGTTGATGGATGGTGGCGCTGATATAATGTTGGTTGAAACTGTTTTTGATACCTTAAATGCTAAAGCTGCTTTATTTGCTATTGATGAAGTTTATGAAGAACGTAAATCCTCATTACCCATTATGATTTCTGGAACCATTACCGATCAAAGTGGAAGAACATTAACGGGTCAAACAACAGAAGCATTCCTGATTTCAATCGCTCATATGCCATTGCTTTCAGTTGGATTAAATTGCGCATTAGGTGCTGAAATGATGCGACCATATCTGCAAGTTCTAAACAAAAAAGCAAGTTTTTGTGTAAGTGCCCATCCCAATGCCGGATTACCAAATGAATTTGGAGAATACGATGAAACGCCTGAAATGATGGCAAAACAAATCAAATCATTTTTAGATGAGGGATTGATAAACATCATCGGGGGATGCTGCGGTACAACCCCTGATCATATTAAAGCAATCGCCGATTTGACAACCCATTATAAACCAAGAACTCTGGTCGAAAATTAAAAGAAATTCAATGTCAGAACATTCAATTCCTACTTTAAAACTTTCAGGTTTAGAACCATTAATTGTTACCAAGGAAAGTAATTTTGTAAATATTGGTGAACGCACAAATGTCACAGGTTCACGTGCTTTCTTGAGAATGATCAAAGAAGGCGATTATGAAGCCGCACTTTCGGTTGCAAGAGATCAAGTTGATGGTGGTGCTCAAATCATTGATGTAAATATGGATGAGGGCATGATCGATGGTAAAGAAGCCATGGTGAAATTCCTAAATCTTATCGCTTCAGAACCTGATATTGCACGAGTTCCTGTAATGATCGACAGTTCGAAATGGGAAATAATCGAAGCCGGATTAAAATGTCTTCAAGGCAAAGGTGTCGTAAACTCTATCTCATTGAAGGAAGGAGAAACGTCTTTTATTGAACATGCCAAGAAAATCAAGCGATATGGAGCCGCAGTGATTGTTATGGCATTCGATGAAACAGGCCAGGCTGACAATTACGAACGACGCATTGAAATTTGCAAACGGTCTTATGATATTCTGGTGAATAAAGTTAAGTTTCCAGCTGAAGACATCATTTTTGATCCGAATATTTTTCCCGTTGCCACAGGAATGGAAGAGCATAACAACAATGCCTTGGATTTCTTTAAGGCCACAAAATGGATAAGAGAAAACTTACAGGGCGCGCATGTCAGTGGGGGAGTTTCAAACGTTTCGTTTTCTTTCAGAGGTAATGATCGCGTGCGCGAAGCCATGCACGCAGCTTTTTTGTATCATGCTATTCAACACGGAATGGATATGGGCATCGTAAATCCTACGATGTTGGAAGTATACAGTGATGTTGAACCGAAGTTATTGGAATATGTTGAAGATGTGCTTTTAAACCGAAGACCTGATGCCACGGAGCGCTTATTGGAATTTGCTGAAACAGTAAAAGGTGATGGAAAGAAAAAGGAATTGGATTTGGAATGGCGAAACAATTCAGTTGAAGATCGTTTAGCACATGCTCTTGTGAAAGGTATAGTTGATTTCATTGATGAAGATGTTGAGGAATGCCGTCAAAAATTCAATCGGCCAATTGAAGTGATTGAAGGTCCATTAATGGATGGTATGAACATCGTAGGGGATTTATTTGGAAGCGGTAAAATGTTCTTGCCACAGGTGGTGAAATCTGCTCGTGTTATGAAAAAAGCCGTCGCTTATCTCTTACCCTACATTGAAAATGAAAAAGACGGAAAAAGTTCTTCAGCAGGAAAAATTTTAATGGCTACGGTTAAGGGCGATGTTCATGATATTGGAAAAAATATTGTTGGCGTTGTTCTGGGTTGTAACAATTATGAAGTTATTGATCTTGGCGTAATGGTTCCTTTCGAAAAAATAATACAAACTGCCGTTGAAGAAAATGTTGATGCCATTGGACTAAGCGGTTTGATTACGCCATCCTTGGATGAAATGGTAACGGTAGCGAAAGAAATGCAACGAGCTGGACTTGATATTCCTTTGTTAATTGGCGGTGCAACAACTTCAAAAGTGCATACTGCAGTTAAAATTGAAGAACATTATACAAATGGTCAAACCATACATGTCTTGGATGCTTCACGTGCAGTAACAGTAGTCGAATCCATGTTAGGTGGAAAAAAGGAAGAGTATGTCAAAGAACTTAAGGCTGATTATGCTAGGCTTCGTGAACATCATGAAAAACATCGAGGTAGTAAAAGATTACTCACTATAGAAGAGGCTAGAAAAAATGCTTTCCAATCAGATTGGTTAACCTTTAGTCCTAAAGTTCCCAAAAAAAAAGGAATTACGGTTTTTGAATCCTTTGTTTTAAACGAATTGGTTCCTTACATCGATTGGACACCTTTCTTCCAAACTTGGGAATTACATGGTAAGTTTCCAGCGATTTTGAGTGATGAAGTGGTTGGAATTGAAGCACTTCGCTTATATGAAGACGCTAAGAACATGTTAACCCGCATAGTTGATGAGAAATGGCTCACTGCGAAGGCTGTGGTTGGAATTTTCCCTGCCGGTGCCTCTGGAGATGATATACACGTTTATGATGAGAAACGTGAAAATATTATCCATACCATTCATAGCTTAAGACAACAAACGTTAAAGACTGAAGGTCAAAAAAATCTTGCGCTTTCTGATTTTATTTGTCCCTTGGAAATGGAAAAAGAGGATTATATTGGAGGATTTGTAGTTACTACTGGTCATGGTATTGAAAAATATTTAGAACAGTTCGAAAAAGAACACGATGATTACAGTTCCATCATGTTAAAGGCTTTAGCTGACCGATTGGCCGAGGCTTTTGCGGAAAAATTACATGAAATGGTACGAAAGGATATTTGGGGCTATTCCAAAGATGAAAACTTCAGCAATGAAGAATTGATTAAAGAATCATATAAAGGGATTCGTCCGGCACCCGGTTATCCTGCATGTCCTGACCACACCGAAAAAATTGGTTTATTCAAACTATTGAGCGCAGAACAATTGTCAGGTGTTACCCTAACAGAAAGTTTAGCAATGCACCCAGCCTCTTCGGTATCAGGATGGTATTTTGCGAATCCGGATGCCAAGTATTTTGGCTTAGGAAAAATTACCATGGAACAAGTGGAAGATATTGCTAAACGAAAAAATTATCAAATCGAGGAAATGAAACGCTGGTTGTCGCCAGTTATAAATGATTAGGAATTCGAAATATCAAAACAATTTTTTGATATTTATCGATTTCAAGTAATTGTATTTTTAGACATTCAGCTAAAATCAAATTGGAATATTCGAAAGATATTTGAATTTAAAATTTAAATCAATATTTGATTTGAATAACCCAGAATTGTTTATTTTAGTAACGCTTTCGCTATTAAAAAAATTACTGCTATGAAACACCTATTACTTGTTCTTGTAACGTTTTGTATTGCTCTTATTGGTATCGGACAAAAAGAATGGAACGTATCCTATCAAAAAAGCAGAGCTTTCATTGAAAACATAGGTCAATTTGATCAATTTGAAAATTCAAATACCGGTAAAATCAAATATGCTGTTGATTTTGGATCAACACGTATTTTTTTTGGTGAAAGTGGGATTTGCTATTCATTTTTAGAAGCAGTAAAAATACCTAAATTAGAACGTGAAGCATTAGCGCAAAAACTGGGCAATCAACCACAAAGTCATAAACAATTCGAGAAACTGGTTGGAAAATTTCGTTTTAAATCAGATGAAGTAAACATGAGTTGGAATGGTAAATCTAAAAAATCCATTCTCACAGCGGAAAATGAAATGTCTGATTATCACAATTATGCAGTAAATAATGGTTCGGACGCTTACGAAGCAGTTTCTGGAGCGAAAGGCTTTCAAAAATTGGTTTACAAAAATATCTATCCTAATATCGATGTGGAGTACACCGTTCACCCCGAAATTGGAATTAAATACGCAATTATTTTAAATCCTGGAGCAAAACCAGAATTGGTTGACATGCATTTTGATCGTGATGTTCAGTTGCGCAATGGTGAACTTTCAATTTCAACATTGTTCGGACCTATAATAGACCATGCACCTGTCACTTTTTATGGCGCTGACCAAGATGCAACAATTGCTTCTGCGTTTGTATTGAAAGATAACCACGTTTATTTTCAATTGGGAGAATACAACCGTAATAAAGTTGTGACCATTGATCCTTGGACGCAAACACCCGCTTTTGCAACAAATTGGGACGTTGTTTGGGAATGTGAGCGTGATGGTGCAGGAAACGTTTATATTTTGGGAGGAATTATGCCGATGCAAATTTTAAAGTACAACCCAACAGGAACACTACAATGGACTTACAATACCCCTTACGACACCTCCAACGTTTGGCTAGGAACTTTTGCCGTTGACGACGCAGGAAATAGTTATGTAACAGCAGGTTCTGTTGCACAGATTCAAAAAGTGAGCACGACAGGTGCCATGTTGGTAAACAATGCCAATCCAGGCGGAATTTTATCCAGCGCAGAATTTTGGACTATTTCCTTTAATTGCGACCAAACTTCATTAATTATTGGTGGAACAGGGGGTGCATTACTTCAGTTGGACGCAGTAATTTACAACGTGAATACTTCTACCTTGAACATTACCAATGAACAATTTATCTCAAATGGGCCCATGTTCGGAATTCCTCCAGATTTAGAGGAAGTGCGGGCAATTACAAGTGCACCAAATGGAAAATATTATTTTATGACCCATGATACCATTGGATTTATGAATGACAATTTTACATTGTGTCCAAATGGATCCAGTAGTTTCTTTAAAACCACTCATGGTGCTAATTTCGGTTATAAATGCGAAGATTTCAGATATGATAACTCCGGTTTGTGTGCCTTGGTAGCAGATGCAAATGCGCTTTACATGCACAGAGGAAATCAATTGCAAAAACGTTCATTAACAACAGGTGCTATAATCTCAACTGTTGCGATTCCGAGCGGAGCCTACAATAGCGTTTTTCTTGGTGGAAATGTTGTGTCAAATAGCGGAATAGCTGTTGATAACTGCGGTAACGTTTATGTTGGATCCACAAATGGTGTTTACAAGTTCAATTCTTCTCTCGTCCAACAGGCATTTTATCCAACATCATTTAAAGTTTATGATGTAGAAGTGAATTCAGGTGGTGAAATTATAGCCTGTGGTGGTACAGGAACTTCTAACGATGCTTCAAGATCAGGAGGTGTGCAAACTTTTGCTGCATCTGCATGTGCACCCATTGCAACTTCTTGTTGTGATGCGTCAATTTGTATTCCGCAGAACCTTTGTGTTACAGACCCAGCAATTACGCTTACCCCAGCAACTCCAGGCGGAATTTGGAGTGGTACAGGTGTTAATGCCTCAGGTTCTTTTAACCCTGCTGTAGCTGGTGTTGGAAGCCATACAATCACATACGCACTGCCATGTGGTTCGGAAACCATCACCATTCTTGTTAGTTCTTGTGCTTCATTACAAGTTTGCTTGGAAACCAACGGAAATCTAACCGTTTCAAGTGGCGTTGGACCATATACTTGGCAAGTTTATACGCCGGCAACAACGGTTCCAATTACCACTCAGGCACAATGCACAGCTTGCGGTTATACCTGGCTATTGGGTCAATGTGTAAATGGATTTATTCCTGTAACTTCGTGCACCACACCCGCTGGATGGGTAACTTTTGGCACTGGAACAACTGTCACACCACCAGCAGGAGCCACACAAATTCAAGTTACAGATAACACAGGAAATTCATTAACCTTCAATCCTGCGACAGTGCTTCCTTGTGGTTCCAATCCTTGCCCAACTATAAATGCAACTGTTGGAAATCAAACAAATGTGAGTTGCTTTGGCAATACCAATGGTTCGGCTACTGTAACTGCCACAGGTGGCTCAGGCCCATACAATTATACATGGACACCGGGTAACTTGAGTGGTGGAAGCCAATCCGCTCTTGGTGCAGGAACATATACTGTGAATATCACAGATGCTAACAACTGCCCTGGATCGACAACAGTAAATATAAGTCAACCAACCGCACTAACCGCAACCGCAAATGCAACATCGTCTGCATGTGGTTCAGGAACAGGAACTGCCACTGTAACAGCTTCAGGAGGAACTGGAACATACACCTATTCTTGGTCTCCATCTGGAGGTTCAGCATCCACAGCAAGTAATCTTTCGCCAGGTTCATACACTGTTACGGTAACGGATGGAAACAGCTGTACAACCTCTGCTACGGCAAATGTGAATGCCACGAATGGACCTTCAATATCTGTTGTTTCAAGTACCAATGTTACCTGTAATGGTGGCAGTAATGGTACAGCTACCGTTGCAGCTACCGGCGGGTCAGGAACTTTAACATACAGCTGGACTCCAGGAAACTTGGGTGGAACTACTCAGAATAATCTTGCTGCTGGAACTTATACAGTTACTGTAACAGATGGATCAGGTTGTTCAAATTCCACTACCGTTCAAATCACGGAGCCTGCAGCAATTATTTTGAATACGGGAACAATTGTTCCTGCGGATTGTGGTGTGAGTAATGGTTCCGCAACAGTAATTGCTTCAGGTGGTACTGGAAATTTAAGCTATGCTTGGAGTCCTAATGTTAGTACTTCAACAGCAGCCAATAATATTGCTTCAGGAAGTTATACCGTAACAGTTACCGACCAAATTGCTTGTAGTGCATCTATAAACATTGTTGTTCCAAGTTCCAATGGTCCAACTGTAACCATTCAAAATTCCAATAATGTTTCTTGTTTTGGATTGAGTAACGGTTCTGCAACTGCAGCGGTTTCTGGTGGCACTGCCCCATATACTTATGCTTGGTCACCTTCTGGAGGAAGTTTAGCTACTGCTTCGGCATTGTCTGCTGGAACTTATACGGTATCGGTTACAGATGTTGATGGATGTATTGGTTCTGCTTCAGTTACTATAACAGCTCCAAATGCTATTGCAATTACTGAAGCCATTATTGATAGCGATTGTGCCACAAACAATGGTCAAATATCGGTTGTTGCCAGCGGTGGATCGGGTCCATACACCTACGCATGGCAGCCCAATAGCTCCACTTCATCAACGGTAAACGGTCTCGCCGCTGGATCATATACTGTAACCGTTACAGATGCGCAAAACTGTACTTTAACCGAAACATATATCGTTGATGTTCAAGGAACAATTCCGGTGAGTGTTTCTCCTAGTTCTGCAACCATCTTCGAAGGTGAATCTGTTGTGCTTACTGCCTCAGGTGGTATTAGTTACGCATGGTCTCCATCAAATGGTTTGAGTTGCGACGATTGTGCTGTAACGACTGCTTCACCTTCATCAAGTACCATTTACACTGTCACTGCAACCGATGCTTCTGGTTGTCAAGGTGAAGCCGATGTTTTGATTACAGTAATTCCAGTTTGTGGTGAGGTCTTCGTTCCAACGGTACTCTCGCCAAATGGAGCGCAACAAGTCGATAACAAAATGGCTTGTGTCTATGGTAATTGCATCCAAAACATGACCTACAGCATTTACAACAGATGGGGAGAAAAAGTTTTTGAGACCCAAGACCCTTCCAATTGTTGGGATGGAACGTATAAAGGTGAACCTATGAATCCGGGAGTTTTTGCATACAAACTGCAAGCAACACTACTCAACGGTCAATATATCGAGCAATCAGGTAACATTACCCTACTAAAATAATTGGTCATGAAAACGAATTTTAAATCTACACTTTTTGTTTGCGTTACCTTGATGACTGGTTTAATCAGCTTGGGGCAAGATGTGCACTTCTCACACATGGAGTTCAGTCCATTGACCTTGAATCCTGCAATGGCGGGAGTTCATTCTCCATTACAAGGAATAGTGAATTATAGAAACCAATGGAACAGTGTGGGCGTGCCCTACCAAACCATTGGAGCATCAATTGACGGACGTTTTAATGAGAGCCAAAGAGGTAAATCTGGAATTATTGCGGGTGGACTTAACTTCTTCAATGACAAAGCCGGGGATTTAGGTCTTGTGACAACAAACGTGAATTTACATCTCGCCTATCACCTTATTTTGGATCAAACAAGTACATTGGGCTTGGGAATTTATACAGGTTTTGGACAACAAAATGTAGATCCTGATGCTGCACGTTGGGGAAGCCAATACGATGGGATGGCTTACAACCCAAATTTTAACAGTGGTGAGAACCTGATTTACGCCAAAAACAGTTACTTCGATGCAGGAGCAGGGTTGGTATACCGATATCAAAAACCTGGGGGATACATGACGCAAAACAACCAGTTCTTATTTACCTACGGTCTTGCATTATACCATGTCAATCGACCAAATTATTCGCTAATTTCAATTGAAAGCGAAAAACTCTTTATGCGCTGGTCGGCATTCATGAATGCCGATATTGGCATTCCAAACACCAAAGGGTCTATTCTGCCAGGAGTGTATTTTCAAAGGCAAAAAACTTCAATGGAAATCTTGTTTGGAACTTATTTCAAATACATACTTCAAGACGGTTCTGTGTATTCATTAAGGAAAAAACCCGCTGCAATGTATTTGGGTATTTTCAATCGATTCAAAGATGCAATGGTTGCTAAGGCAATGTTTGAAATCAATCAATACTCTGTTGGTTTTGCATACGACTTTAACATTTCAAGTTTGGTAACGGTATCGCAAGCAAGAGGTGGATTTGAACTGTTCTTGCGCTTCAATATGGGTGAAGGCACAGGGTCCAGAAGATGGTAAGCTTAGGATTTTATTTTTTGAACTATTGAGGTTGTTGAGAATCCTTCGACCAAATCTACAACACATACTTCTCCACCATTTTTTCGAACTACATCTGAACCTACAATATATTTTTTTGAATTTGGATCTGTAGTATTTGGATCATAATCCCCTCCTTTGACTAAAACGTCTGGAATTAAAGTTTCTATGATTTGAAAAGGATTTGGATCATCAAATAATACCACAAAATCAACCATCGATAAAGATGCCAATAAAAATGCTCGAGACACCTCGGAGTTAATGGGTCTATCCGCGCCTTTATCCAATCGTCTTACAGATGCATCAGTATTAACAGCCACAATAAGAATGTCACCCAAATCTTTTGCTGCTGCAAGATAGGTTGCGTGACCAACATGAAGAATATCAAAACACCCATTGGTAAAAACAATTCGTGAACCTTGAGATTTTAAAGTATTAATTTTTATACTTAAATCATGAAGTTCCAGTACTTTGTTTTTGATGGTTTCAATTTGCTTCATTTTCTTTAGAATAATTTTTAGGCAGCAGCACCAAAGAAAGGAGTCCAAGTAGAATCATTAAAATGGTTTGCGTAACCCAAATCAACATTCCCAATGCATTTCCAATTCCTTGAGCATCTTGCGGATAATCTTTACCGATGTAATAGGCCACAACCAAACCGACCAGTAAAGGATAAGTTCCTATTCCCCCGTTTGTGAAGGTAATGCCCAAAGAACCGGCAATAAAACCGAGCAGCATTCCTGATACTGGTACTTCACTTGTTTCAGGTAACGCTTGAAAAGGAATTGCAAACATTGCCAAATAGCAGAACCAAATTAAACAAGTATGAAAAATATAAGCAAATGGCTGTTTCGATTTGAATATGGAAAACAGCCCTTTCATCACATCCTTAGCGAAATTTAAAAATTTCAATCTGAACGAGGAACGAAATACAAAGAAATAAGCAAATACAACACCCAAGAAAAGTATTGCCCCGTAAATTATCCATTTCCAAGAGAATCCAGAACTCTGTGACACTGAACCTCCAAATGCTGCTTCAATTCTCGCTTTTATCTCAAAAAAATCGTCATACCCGATATATGCGGTAAGTAGCGCAATGGAGACCAAAACTGCAAAATCAACAGCGCGTTCAGCGATTATGGTTCCAAATGACGAAGAAAATGGCACGCCATCAGAACGGTAAAGCATTCCTGATCGAGAAGCTTCTCCTGCTCTAGGAATGGTTAAATTGATCAAATAACCAATCATTACAGCATGGTACCTGTTCCAAAACCTGGTTTTGTAACCAAGTGGTTCTAAGACATATTTCCAACGGTATGCCCGAGATAAATAGGCAACTACACCAAGAATCAAAGATAAAACTATCCAAAAGTAATCAGCTCTGAGTATTGCATCGTAGAACAATTCTTTTGAATCCGGCGACATACTCGAAAAAAACACCCAGAACAAATAGCACCCAAGGAGAAGTGGGAGAACTGTTTTTAAAATAAAAAGAAGATTTTTCTTCATTAATCGAGCTGATTTGTAGCCTCATTCGGGAAAACAAGATGTGGCTTGAAAGTTTTAGCGCTTTCAAAATCCATGTAAGCATATCCAATGATGATAATGATATCCCCTGGAGCTACCTTTCGAGCTGCCGGACCATTCATACATATTGTTCCAGATTTGGCTTCGCCCTTAATTACATAAGTCTCAAGACGTTCGCCGTTATTTAAATTCACAACCTGAACTTTCTCGCCTTCTATTAAATTTGCAGCATTCATCAAATGTTCGTCTATTGTAATACTTCCGATGTAATTGAGATCGGCCTGTGTTACGCAAACACGGTGAATTTTAGATTTTAATACTTGAATTAACATACAAAAAGAATTCGTTGCAAAGGTAATCGATTTTAGGAAACCCTAAAAACAACATCATGAAAATGACTATCTCATTGAAGTGACATATTATCAATTAGCCGCACTTCTCCACAATAAGCAGCGATACAGCATATAGCATTTGAAGTCCATTCGTCATTTAAAGTAATGAAATCAATCCCGTCAATAATTTCGAGGTATTCCAATTTCAAATGGCCTTTATTGAAGAATGTAACAGCCATTTCTTTGATCTTTTCTGGGGAATACAAACGTCTCCAATCTTTTATTTTCAGTAGCGTTTGGTATATGATTAGTGCATCTTTTTTCTCCTGCTCGGATAAGCGTAAGTTCCTGCTGCTCAAAGCCAATCCTGTGGAATCCCTTAATGTTTCGCAAGGAATAATTTGCGTTTCTACTCCTAGAATTGATATGAATCTTTTTATTATGGCCAATTGCTGATAATCTTTAAGTCCGAAATAGGCGCGCTCGGGGTTAACAATTTGCAATAAATTCCTCACAACATGCACAACACCTTGAAAATGTCCCGGTCTATATTTACCTTCCAAAACCGTATCAAGTTGACCAAGATCAATTGGTTCAAAAGAATCTTCCTCAGGATATACTTCTTCAACAGAAGGAACAAATACCATTACTTTTTGAAATTGACTCAAAAGTTTAAGATCATTTTCCAAGGTATTTGGATATTTTAAGAAATCTTCCCGATTGTTGAACTGGTTTGGATTTACAAAAATGCTCACAACAACAACGTCGCATTCATTTGAAGCCTTTGAAACCAAAGAAAGATGTCCTTCATGCAATGCTCCCATTGTTGGTACGAAACCAATAGTACCATTTTGAGATCGAATTTCTTGAAGCGCAGTTTCTAAACTGATTCGGGTCGAATAGTTAAACATCCTTGATTGGAAAGCAATTAGCCGACAAAACTATTCCTTTTTGTTGATGTTGCGCTTTTTTTTTGATAATTTTGCAATCGTTTAAGGAAACTCAATTAAATGGAGAAGAAGAAAATACTTTTTGTGGCGCAGGAAATATTTCCTTTTCTCCCAAAATCTGAAATTGCTGGTACTGCTAGAAAACTACCACAAGGAATTCAGGAAGCGGGGAAGGAAATACGTGTATTTACACCGAGATTTGGTAGTATAAATGAGAGAAGGCATCAGCTCCATGAGGTTATCAGATTGTCAGGAATGAACCTTGTTATTGACGATAACGATCATCCACTTATCATTAAAGTCGCTTCTATTGCGGCAGCTAGAATGCAGGTTTATTTCATTGATAATGACGAATTCTTTAAAAGAAAAAATACGGTTGCTGATGATAAAGGCGAGTTCTATGCCGACAATGATGAACGTTCGATGTTTTTTTGCAGAGGCGTTTTAGAAACTGTGAAAAAATTGGGTTGGAAGCCTGATGTAATTCATTGTCATGGTTGGATGACAGCACCTATGGCGCTCTATGTTAAAAAATTATATTCCAAGGATCCACATTTCGCTGATACAAAAGTAGTTTACTCTCTGTACAATGAAACTTTTAACAAAAACTGGGATTCAAGATTTGCTGAAAAACTTAAATTTGACGGGTTTGATGATGATGTAACAAGTTGTTTTTCAGATACCAGCTGTGAAGGTATTACAAAAGCTGTAATTGGTTTTTCAGATGGTGTGAATGTAGCCAGTGAAAATTTAAGTCCTGAGTTAAGGTCTATTTTTGACAACGCAACTTGTTTGAAGCAAGATTTTGTTCCTGAAGAACAACAAGCTAAAGTGTTATCAGACTTTTTTAATAAGGTAATTGAAGAGTCCATTGCAATATAAAAGAAATTATAAGTTTAGTTTTTGGCGGAAGGTAAGTCTACTTTCCGCTGTTTTTTTCATTGGAGTGTTTATCGTCGCTTGTAAAAAGAAAAACTCCGATATAGGAAAGGACATTTTAAATCCAGATGACCTTCTTAATTCTGCTCAGGTTGACACATTTGAATTGCGAACTTTTTCCATAGAAGAGGATTCCGTAATTACTGACAATCCTGCTTTTGGTGTGCTTGGCTCCTTAAACGACCCTAAGTTTGGAACTGTAAATACCAATTTTTATACTCAATTTAGGCTATCTGGAGTTGATCCTGATTTTGGTGACTTGTCTGCAGTTACGATCGACAGTATGGTGCTTGGATTGGAGTACGCTGGATATACAGGCGACTTAACGTCGCAAAATGTGGAGGTTTACGAACTATCTGAAAATTTGAATATTGATTCTACATACTATACCTTCAGTACGGCAACAACTTACTCTGAAAATCTTGTTCAACCAGGGTATGGAACCATTATTCCGAATCCGGATGGAACGACAATAATTGGTAGCGATACGGTTGATACACAAATGCGCATAAGATTGAAAAATGTTTTTGCCAAAAAATTCATTATTGAAGCCAACTCAAGCGGGACCAATTTTTCATCAAATGAAAATTTCTTGAACTATTTTAAAGGCTTGCATGTTAGAGTTAACAATGGCACTCAACCTAGTGGAAAAGGTGGTGTCTTCTATTTCAATTTGAACGATCCACTTTCAAAAATGACGATTTATTATACCCAAAACGGTATCAACAAAACATTTGACTTCTTGATGAATTCAGAATGCGCAGATTTCAATCATGTTGAAATCAATAATACTGGTACACAAGTTCAAAATGTATTAAATGATACCATAAGTGGAATGAGTGAATTCTATGCCCAATCATTCAAAATAAGAGCCGCCGTGGATATGCCAGGATTAAAAGGTATTCCTTCAAATGCCATTGTTCACAAAGCGGAGCTATTGCTTCCAATTCAATACCAATTAGGATCTAACTACGCACCAAGTGATGAATTATCCATAACTGCAAAAACTGAAGATGGTGGTTTGGCGGGAATTGGGACCACAGGTGTCTTCGACTTTTTCAATAAACAGTATAAGGTAGACATCAGAAATTATGTACAGGCTTTTGTGTCTGGTCTCTACGCCAATACAACGCTTTACCTATCGCCTCGATTCTTTATTAATGCCGCAGAACGCGTAGTTTTTAATGGTCAGCAGACGATTAATAAAATGAAACCAAAATTAGTGATTACTTACACCTCATTTTAAATATGTGTGGAATTGTAGCTTATATTGGAAAAAAAGAAGCCTATCCGATTGTTCTTAAGGGTCTTAAAAGATTAGAATATCGTGGTTATGATAGTGCAGGAATCGCGCTTATTCAAAATGATGCCATCAACTTGTTCAAAAAACAAGGTAAGGTTTCAAATCTTGAAGATTTTGCGAGTCATTTAGATACTAGTGGTAATTGTGGGATAGGTCATACAAGATGGGCTACCCATGGAGCTCCCAATGACATCAATGCCCATCCTCATCTTTCAATGGATGGTGAAATAGCCTTAATCCACAATGGAATCATAGAGAACTATGATATTCTCAAAAAAGAATTGATTTCAAAAGGCTATGCATTCAAGAGCGAGACCGATACTGAAGTTCTGGTTCATTTAACCGATCATATCAGTAAAACTGAAAATGTTTGGTTCGGTGAAGCTTTACGATTGGCATTATCCCACGTTGTAGGAGCATATGCAATTGTTGCGATTTCGAAAAAATATCCCAACAGAATGGTCGCTGCCAGAAAAAGCAGTCCGTTAGTTGTTGGAGTTGGAGCTGAAGGAGATTTTTATTTAGCCTCTGATGCTACGCCAATTGTGGAATATACCAAGAAGGTTGTTTATTTGGATGATGAAGAAATCGCTGTTATTGATACCAACGATGGCCTTAAATTATACAATATCGCCGATCAACCTAAAACACCATTTTTTCAGCAATTGGAAATGGAGTTGGAAGCACTTGAGAAAGGTGGTTATGAGCACTTCATGCTAAAAGAAATACACGAACAGCCACGTTCCATTCACGATTGTTTTAGAGGAAGGTTGAATGCACAGGAAGGTTGGGTTTCTTTGGGAGGTATTAGAGATTACGAACAAAAAATGATGCAAGCCAACAGACTTATAATGATTGCTTGCGGAACTTCTTGGCATGCGGGATTGGTTGGTGAATACCTCATTGAAGATCTTGCGAGAATTAATGTTGAAGTAGAATATGCGAGTGAATTCAGGTACCGTAATCCTATTGTTAATGAAAACGATGTGGTTATCGCTATTTCTCAATCAGGGGAAACAGCAGATACTTTGGCAGCGCTCGAATTGGCTAAATCAAAGGGCGCAACAATATTAGGAATATGCAATGTTGTTGGATCTTCCATTTCCAGGGTAACAGATGCAGGTTCATACACCCATGCTGGTCCAGAAATCGGTGTTGCGTCAACAAAGGCATTTACGGCTCAGGTTACCGTTTTGACACTAATGGCACTTTCACTTGCGAAAAAGAAAGGTACCGTAAGTGAATCCAACTTCAGAATGTTATTAGCGGAATTGGAAGCGATTCCAGAAAAGGTGAAAATTGTACTTGAAGCGAACGACAAAATAGAAGCAATTGCAAGAGAATACAAAGACGCAAGAAATGCGTTATACCTCGGTAGAGGCAGTTCTTTCCCTGTTGCATTAGAAGGTGCGTTGAAGCTGAAAGAAATTTCATACATTCACGCTGAAGGATATCCGGCTGCAGAAATGAAACATGGACCTATTGCGCTAATTGATGAAGAAATGCCTGTTTTTGTTATTGCTACTCAAGGTGCTTCTTACGAAAAAGTTGTTTCCAACATTCAAGAAGTTAAGGCACGTAAAGGAAAAATCATTGCCATAATTACAGAAGGTGATTCCACAGTAAAAGAAATGGCTGACCATTACATTGAGATTCCAGAAACCAATGAATATCTCGTTCCACTTTTGGCGACGATACCATTACAATTGCTTTCGTATCATATTGCAGTAATGCGTGGATGTAATGTTGATCAGCCGAGAAACTTGGCCAAAAGTGTAACGGTAGAGTAGTCTGAAAGGTAGTTGGGTTGGTCTGTTAGTGTTTTAAGGGGTTTCCGAAGGTTTTTCCTCGGGACGTTTTTGGAAATAGTCCGTTTTACACCCTCGAAAACCAATGGTATTTTAAGAAAAAGATGTAATTCATGAACCTTCTTGTCTGATTGATAAGATAAGGTAATGGAGTGAATGAAATGGGTTAGAATTTCCTTTTTCTCGTCAAATGAAAAGGTCTTTTTTGAGGTAAATACGTTGGATATTTCTGATATAGATTTGTACCACTTATCTTTCTGATAATGAAAGGATAAAAGGTTTTTGTTTTCTTCAATTGACAGATGAATTCTTTTAAATTCTAGATCAAGTTTTTTCTTGATTTCGGTATAGATTTCATCATTATGAAATTGTCTTAAAATCCTCTTTTTTTCAATTTCAACTATTCCGTCAGTGACCGTATTGAGTTCTTTTTCGAGTTCCTCAATTTTTCTGGTCAACTTATGTCGTTGTTTCCTTATAAACACTGATAATTCGGGTGATTCTTTAATTACCGAATCAAGTGATTCGTGGAGTTTCTCTGTGTTTATGAGTAACTCTTTAAGGGTATTCCATACCAATTCTTCTGTTGGTTGAATATTCACACATCGTTTCATTTCACAGAACTCATCCGATGATATTGATTTATTGAACTTCCTTTCGGATAATGGACAATAGTAGTGTTGAATGGAATGAATAGGTTTGAACCTACCTCCTATTGGAGTTCCACAAGAACAATACATCAAGTCTCGAATCAAATAAAGATGTGTGGTTCTGTTCAATTGTCCCTTTCGTCTCAATATCCGTTTTCTTCTGTTCTGAACCTCTTCAAACAATTTGTGTGATATAATGGATGGAATCTCATTTCTAATGGTTGTTTGAGTCTTTTTGTCATGGTACTCATCAATACCGATATACGAGTCGTTTCTCAACATGAGTTGTAACGACCCTAAGGACCAATGATCAAATCCTCTTCTTGTTTTAACCCCTTCCGACTCTAGTCTTTCCTTTATTCTTTTGATTGTATGTCCTGAATGATACATTTCATACACCATTCTCACATAGTTACTTTCATATTCATCAATAACCAATTTGGACCCTCCCTGTACTTTTTCAATTCGGTATCCGAATGGAGGATCACCACCCCGAAAAAAAGAGTTCTTCACCTTCTCCATTTTACCCATTCGTGACCTTTCTGTTCGGATTTTATTGTCGTATTGACTCACTTCTGACAATATTCCAAGAATCAATCCCTCCATTGAACCACTCGTATCATACTTTCCATTGGAGGTATATAAAACGACTTTATTCTTAACCATTTTCTGACGAATAAGGTACCACGTGGATTGGTTACGGGATATTCTATCGGTATTGTACACGTACAGATGTTTTACCTTACCCTCATCCATCAGTTTAAGAAGGTTCAACATTACAGGTCGATTATCCAATGTATCCTTATTTGAGGATGTTCCTCCTTCATTATGAATCTGATAATTCATTTTTAGACGTTTAGATAACTCTATTCCTTGTTCTTCTTGTGTTTTGAGGGATGTACCGTCTTCTTGTACTTGTGTCGAAACCCGAATAAGGATATGTAATACTTCCATAATTAATGACTTTTCATGAAAGTAAAGATCCTGGTTGTTACATGGTTAATTCTAGGTTATTTGATTTTGTTTCATAATTTTGATAATATAGTAAATATTGTATGAAAAAATATCTATTTCTTCTTGTATTTATCGTTTCAGTCTCTTTCGGATATGGTCAGAGGTATAATGTAACTGAATTATCAACTTCAGATAATAAGTATACATTAAATGGGGTATATTATAGCGGAAAGGCCTATTCTTTAACAAAGAAAGCCCAATTAAAAGAAGAGTTTACAATCGAAAACGGGATGTTAAATGGACTTTATGAACTGTTTAAAACAGATGACAACTACACCCACTCAAAGTATCAGGATACACTTTTGATTTCACGAACCATTAATAACATTGTAGAATTAGAAATAAAAATAAAAGAACTTCAAAAAGATAGTATTCGAAAACTTGATAGTGTCTGGTATCAGGAAGAGGAGTTATTAGGAGGTCGCATTTTTAAACAAACAGAATCTATTGAGGTCCTTAAAAGAAAGGAAAAACTAAAATCCATTGAGGAAAAATACGTTGATGATAAACTGAACAATAAAAAGACAATCGAATATAATAAATACGTTGAGTTACAAAAGGAATTTACGAATTGTCATGTCACGTTGGTCCTGAAAAGATCTGAATTAAAACAAAAAAATGAAGCGTTAAATCTGGAACGAGGGAAACCCATGTTTCAAAATACACTTAGTGAAACCTATTATTATGTCGCAGGGAATCAAACTGGAATACATACTGTTTATGATAAAAGTGGGAATAAAGAAATTGAAGAAACACTTAACAATAGTAAAAAAGACGGGGCATTCAAAAAGTATTCGGGAAATAAAATAGTTGAAGAAGGTAACTACGTTAACAACGAGAAAGATGGTGAGTGGATAACTCAAAGTAATAGTGAGAAAATCACCCAAAACTACTCTAAGGGAAAACTCAATGGTGCGTTTAAAAAGTATAATGGTGAAGTTCAAACAGAAAGTGGACAGTACATTGAAGGCCTTAAAAGTGGAGAATGGAAAACTTTTAATCGTCTCGGTGAAATTATATTAATTGAAAATTATAAACTCGGGTTGCTAGATGGTTATTTTAAAAAATATGATGGTAAGGTTATTATAGAAGAAGGTACATATTCTAATGGATTAATGAATGGCGAATGGGTATATAGATACAAAGATGGACAAATTCATGCAAAAGGGTTATTTAAAGTTGGCAACGGGGAAGAATTAGTGAAAGTCCATGTTGGAAAGGAAGATATTCAACATTCTATCCCTTCTATTCCCAAATCTGGCAGGGACGGACTTTGGAGTTTCTATTTTTCAAATGGAAAATTAATAGAACAATCAAATTGGAAAAGTGGGGTTTTGCATGGAAGCTTTTTAGGATATGAATACGATGATGAGTTTTGGAGAACTAAAGGTGAATTAAGTAACGGATTACTTTCTGGCAACTGGGAGTTTCGTTTCAAATATAATGCAGGTAATGTAATATTAAATCAAGAATTTACAATTACAAGTAGTGCCACAGATCCTTACAAAGAAAAGGAACGCGCAGACTATATCAATGAGGCTAACAAAAACATTGCTGATGGTATTGGTGGTTTTGGAAGTTACATGATTATAGCAGATTATTTGAAAAAAGCATTAGATATAAGAGATGATCCTAAAACCAGGGTTTTATATGAAGAATATTCAGAAAAATATGATAATTCCTATAATAGTGTAAAAAATAGGGTTAGCAATAATGAAACGCAGAATAATTCAAATCAAATTTTTCAATGCACTGGGCACATAAAAGAATACCGATATGATTCCGTGTCAGGTAATTTAACCATACAAATAAGTAGTGTCAAATGTGGTGGGTGTGGCACTTCACTCAATTATGGTAGTGGGTGGCTTACATTTGAAGGGAATAAAGATGATTGTAACGAGAAAGAGTATTACTGTAAGGGAGGAATAGGATACAACGGATGTGGCGCAAAGAACGTACTAAAGCCTTGTATTCTAAAGGGCTATGAAAAGGATTATGATTTTTAACCCTATTCCTTAAAATACCATTGGTTTTCGAGGGTGTAAAACGGACTATTTCCAAAAACGTCCCGAGGAAAAACCTTCGGAAACCCCTTAAAACACTAACAGACCAACCCAACTACCTTTCAGACTACTCTACCGTAGAGGAAAACTCTACATTGGTTAAAACTGGTAATGTCATAGGTAATAATA
>CAZOAH010000005.1:0-200033 GCA_964577845.1 uncultured Akkermansia sp. | reverse complement strand
GGGGTTGCAAAGTTAATCACTTATTTCTTTTTAACAATAACTTTTTGAAAAAAATTAATTATTAATCGAGGAAAAATATACCCAAAGCTTCAAATAAGGTTACAAAAATTATGCTTTAGATTTGAAAAAAAGAAATACAAATAGCTTATTTACAAACAATTAACACATTGCTATTTAAATAGAACAATGTGCTTTAATATTTTCAAAATCTAGTTTATTTTTGGAATAATATTTCCAAAAATCCTCCTCATAGGGTTTAAAACATTTAGAATTCTTGAATCTTTTATCCAGGTCCTCCAAAAAGTTTGCAATACATCCTAACTTGGATTCTTTGTTTGTAGAATCACGAAGATTAATAAGCATAAAATTATCTTTTAATTTTTCATTTATTTCGGTAATTGAAAAGCTGTATACATTTTCAAGATCCGAATCAAGATTACACTCACCAATACACCATTTTGAATTTTCAAAAACAAACAATGGTAAATCCCATAAAAAAATAGTTACCAAAGCACACAACGAAATAGCGTCAATTCTCTCAGGTATTTTTCCATTTTGATCCGTTATTTCAACATTTGCTAAAACGAGGCCTAATCTATCCTCAAAGATTGATTTATCTTTCGAATTTAGTCTTCTGTAAAAAGGGATGTTCTCTTTTAACCAAAAGCAATCATTGGTATTCAATCGAACCCTTTGATGATAAGCCATTTGCTTTAACGTTTGCATGCGCCAAAACCATAGGGCAATAGACAAACTAACAATTAAAATAATTCCAAGAAACTTCCCCGCAAAAGAATAACCTGACAAAAAAAGAGTTGGAATAATAGATAGAAGTATCGAGAATAAAATAATCCAGAAAAGAAAACGATATTTACTCATGAAAAAATATTAAAAATAAAAAAGCCCTTGCGGGCTTACTAAAAATGTCTAAAAAATGAATTTCAGCTTTCAATCCACTTATCATTTCTCATTTCACCTTTGATGATAACATCTTTTGTTCGTGAGTAATCTTCCGCAGCCATAAGCATTTGTTCTTTAGTATCTCTTCGAACTAAAACAGCTGAACTTCCTTGTGTTTTAACCTCTATATAAAAGCCATCTTTAAGTCTAGCTGGTCTTGTTGGCGGTCTTCCCATTTGATTTTGTTATTTAATTTGATTCTAAACTTAAACAATTATGCTGAAACAAAGTTTAGTTTTATGATATTTTATGACAATAAAAGAAAATTAATTCAACGAAAACAATGTTTTATTCTCGGAATGAACAATTTTAACTACGTCCCAACAAATAAAACAAGACATTAAGTAGTCTATTTTATTTTTACTTAATTGAGACTTTTTATACAATTGGCTCAATGAAATCTCACCAAACTCTCCAATCAATGTCAATAATTTTGTTTCATCATTATCAAACTTTACAGGCTTTGTATTTATGTTGGCTTTCATTTTCCATGATTTGACGAGTATTTTATTCGCTAAAATGGTATTATCGTTTATTCGGATAAAACATTTGTAATTATTACTTTCATCTAATGCCATTACGCCTTTTTTATCTGCTTGATGAACCTCAATAATTAAAACTAATTTGTGATCATCCTGCCAAATAAATGATGAAAATTCTACCTTAGGCTTGCAATAGAGCGACGCAGCACCTTCAATCATATGAAATTCTTCCTCCGGATAACAACCGGAAATTTTACCATTGTCTTTTACACCAACAAGTAACCTACCGCCTTTAGTATTGGCAAATGCACAAAGGGTTCTGGCAATTTTTTTCTGATCTTCAATTCTGAACTTGAAATCTTGAGTTTCATGTTCACCTTCAGCAATCCAATTTTCTAAATTCAACATAAAATTTAATTTTGGAACCCTTACATATTCCAAATGTCCCATGCTTTTAAAGCCTGATGTTTAAGCATTGAATACCCGTTTAAAATAGTAGCCCCTTCTGATTCTGCAACTTTTAAAAATTGGGTTTTGTCAGGATTATAAATAAGGTCTACCACAAGGTGGTCGGTGCTTAAGAATTGATAGGGTATTTCAATTTTTTCATTAACATTCGGAAATGTCCCAACAGGAGTGCAATTGACAATTAGCTTACATGCGTTTAGCATATTTTGATTTACTTCAGCATACGAAAACTCTTTTTTACTGGTAGGATTCCTGCAAACAAAAATTACATCAATTCCAATTTTGTTGAGAACAAATGCAACTGCTTTTGATGCCCCCCCTGTTCCCAGAACAATTGCTCTTTCATGTTTATTTGTCAAAAATGGTTTTATAGATTGTTGAAAGCCAAAGGCGTCAGAATTATGACCTATGGTTTTATTACCGTCAAATTGAATCACATTAACTGCTCCTATTTCCATTGCTTCATTCGAAAGATCATCCAAAAATTGAATTATTTTTTCCTTGAAGGGGATAGTTACACAACAACCTTTCAAATTTTCATTTAAAACTTCCTTAACTTCATAGATACTTTCTAATTCAAAATTTTGAAAAGAAGCATTTATTTCATTTTCCTTAAAAAAGTTCTCGAAAAAAGTTTTGGAAAAAGAGTGTGATAATGATTTTCCTATTAAACCATACTTATCCATTTTTAGCAGAAAATCTAGACTTTACAAAACCTATTATCATAGGTAAAATTGAAAGAAAAATGATACCCAAACAAACCAAATCGATATTTTTCTTGATCCATACTACTCCACCTAACATATATCCCGCAAGGGTCAAACTAAAGATCCATAAAAATCCTCCCAATACATCAAACAAGAAAAATCTTTTATAATCCATTTGTCCAACACCTGCAGCAAACGGCGCAAAAGTCCTAACAAAAGGTACAAATCGGGCCATTATTATTGCTTTAACTCCGTTCTTTTCAAAAAAAACTTCTGTTTGTTCCAAATACTTTTTCTTAACTAATGTTCTGCCCCGAAATTTATAATTAAATATTCTTAATCCCACTTTACGGCCAATCCAATAGTTACAATTATCCCCTAAAACAGCTGCTAGAAATAGCAAAACTAAGACCAATGTCAAATTAAGTTCTCCAGTCGCTGAAAAAAGACCTGCTGTAAATAGAAGAGAATCACCCGGTAAAAATGGCATTGCTACCAAACCTGTTTCAATAAAAATCACAAGGAAAAGAATGACATAGATTGTCGTGCCATAATTGGAAAAAATCCAAGGAAAATCAAGATGAATAATATGTTCAAAAAGTTCTATCATTTTAATCCAAATTTAAATTCGGTTCCACACTATCTCTCCAAGCCATTATACCTCCAGATAGAACAAAAATGTTCGACATATTAAATTCCGTTGTAAGCAAATTCGCTGCAGCCTCTGCCCTTTTTCCTGAACGACACATCAATACAATTTTTTTATTATTCGGAAGTTCACACTTACGATCAATCAATTCACCCATGGGTATATTCAATGAATTAAGATTACATGCGACAAATTCATATGTTTCGCGTATATCGAGAATCATGTATTCATCAGAATGTTTCAATAAATCATGGAGTTTTTCAGCATTCAAAAATTGCATAGACATTTTTGCTCAAAAATAAACATTTGGTTTAAATAAGATAGAACAATAACGTCTTGAAAATCGTTAAATTTGAGCTATTAGTTTTCACCACGAAAACAAGATTTTAAATTATTGAAATGACTAAAAAGAAATTAAATATTTGGATAGAAGCTGCACGACCTCGAACGCTACCATTGTCAATTTCTGGAATAATTCTGAGTTCAGGATTCGCTTATGCTCAAGGATTCTGGTCATGGCCTGTGTTTATACTAGCCATTATTACAACTGTATTGTTTCAAATCATTTCCAATTTTGCAAATGATCTCGGTGATGGATTGAAAGGAACTGACAACCACCAAAGAGTTGGTCCTGCTAGAAGCATACAATCAGGAAAAATTGAGCCGCTACAAATGAAAAAAGCGATAATCATAACCTGTATTTTAAGTCTTTTTAGTGCCAGTGCATTGATTTTTATAGGATCTCGAAATTTATCAAACAGTACCATTTATTTTTATTTGGGCTTAACTGTTCTTTGCATCATAGCAGCAATTACCTACACAGTGGGCAAAAAAGCCTACGGATATTATGGATTTGGAGATTTAATGGTTTTGCTGTTTTTTGGTGGGGTGAGTGTTTTAGGAGTTTATCCATTCTACACCAAAACTTTTGACAATTCACTTATCTATGGGGCAGTCGGAATTGGCTTAATGAGTACTGCCGTTTTGAATCTCAACAACATGCGAGATCGTGTAAATGATGCCAAATGCAACAAGAGAACCATCGCTGTTCTTTTGGGTCCCAATCTTTCAAAGGTTTATCACTTCTTTTTAATAGCTGGAGGAATTGGATTTCTGACCTTTTTCATTTCATCTACAGGAAGGGAATTGGCTGGTTTAGGATTACTTCCGTCACTTTATTTAATTTTTCATTTACGTCAAGTCATGCAAATTAGAGATGCTAAAATGTATGATCCTGAATTGATGAAAGTTGCGCTCAGCACCTTTCTTTCAGCATTGTTGTTTTTCATTGGAATTTTGATTTCTTAAACCGTGAACTACAATATTAAGTTTCTTTCTTTAAAATTTAAAGTTCCTGCTGGAACAAGCAGAGGTTATCTAAATGAAAAACCCAGTTGGATATTAACTATAGAAAAGAATGGAATCAAAGGCATTGGAGAAATCAGCGTCATTGATGGACTGTCTCCTGAATTAGAAAACAAAGCTACTTTTGAAAAAAACATTCATGATTTTCTGGCTTACTTTATTGAAAATTGCAAACATCAAGATCAATTAGAAATTGAAGATTTCGTTGAAAAACATCCAGAAATTTTGGCATATCCTTCCATTCTTTTCGGAATAGAAAGCGCTATTATTGATTTAGTAAACGGCGGTAATCAAACCTATTTTCAAAACAAATTCACTGAAGGAAAGCAGAAAATCCCTATCAATGGACTGATCTGGATGGGCGACGCCGATTTTATGTTAAAACAAGTTGAAGAGAAAATTCAAAGTGGTTTCAATACCATAAAACTCAAAATTGGTGCTTTAAATTGGGAAAATGAAATCCAAATCCTTGAAACGATTAGAAATCAATATGACAAATCTGAAATTACCATTCGTTTGGACGCAAATGGAGCTTTTGAAACCTCACTCGCCCTTGAGAAATTAAAATTGCTGGATCAATTCGATATTCACTCTATCGAGCAACCTATCAAACCTGGTCAAACGAAAGCGATGTTGGAGCTTTGTGAATTGTCACCGATTCCAATTGCTCTTGATGAAGAATTGATTGGTATTGCTTCATTTCATGAAAAAGAACAACTTCTTCAACTGGTACAACCGCAATACATCATTCTAAAACCAAGTTTGCATGGCGGTATTTCTGGTTCTAAAGAATGGATTCAAATCGCAGAAGAACAGGGTATAGCATGGTGGATGACCTCTGCACTAGAGTCAAATATCGGATTGAATACTATTGCACAATTCGCTGGTGAATATACAAACTTGCTGCCTCAAGGATTAGGAACAGGTTCTTTATATTCCAACAATATTCCTTCAGACTTAACTGTTGACAAAGGATATATTTTCAAAAAGAAAAACTAGTATCTATTTCGCTTTCCAAACCAGGTTTTTTTCCCTTTATTTTTGGCTGACACCACTTTTTCGTCTTTTGTCGGTTTGGCCTTCTGCGGAAATTTAGGAGGCCGCGGAGTTTTTTCCTTTTTAATGATTTCAAAAACTTCCATAGGATAAGAATGCTCATCAATAACGGGAATACTTTGTTTGATTAATTTTTCGATATCCTTCAAATACGCTTTTTCTTCATAATCACAGAAAGTGATTGCTTGACCTGAATTACCAGCTCTTCCTGTTCGACCAATTCGATGAACATAAGTTTCTGGGATATTAGGAATTTCAAAATTGATTACCAATTCCATTTGTTCAATATCGATTCCTCGAGCAGCAATGTCCGTTGCAACAAGCACATCTATTTTGCCATCCTTAAAATCATTTAGTGCTTTTTGTCTTTTTAACTGGGATTTATCCCCATGTATTGCATCAGCCTTTATACTATTTCTATTCAGAAATTTTGAAACCTTATCTGCACCGTATTTTGTTCTTGTAAAAACCAATGCGCTTTTCGCTTTATGTGCTTGAAAAATCTCAGTCAACAAAGATGGTTTATTACCTTTATCAACAAAATATACCGACTGACCAATTTTATCTGCTGTTGAAGAAACGGGTGTTACCTCAACCTTTATGGGATCGATAAGAATTGTTCCTGCCAGCTTTAAAATTTCAGGTGCAATCGTCGCCGAGAAAAATAAATTTTGTCGTTTTTCAGGAAGTGCTTTAATGACCTTTTTGACATCATGAATAAATCCCATATCCAACATTCTATCCGCTTCATCCAAAACAAAAATCTCAATATCGAGAAGTGAAATTAATCCTTGCATCATCAAATCCAAAAGTCGGCCTGGAGTAGCTACAAGAATATCAATTCCTTTTTTAAGTTCATTAACCTGACCATGTTGACTAACGCCTCCAAAAATCACCGTATTTTTCAACGGTAGATGTCGTCCATAGGCTCCTAGACTTTCTTCAATCTGAATGGCCAATTCTCTAGTAGGTGTTAAAATAAGTGCTTTGGGATTTCTACCAGGTTTATTTTTTTCTTTTAATAGTTGTAAAATCGGAATAGAAAAGGCAGCTGTTTTACCTGTTCCGGTTTGCGCGCATCCGAGGATGTCGTGACCTTTCAAAACTTGAGGAATTGCCTCAGCTTGAATGGGCGTTGGTGTTGTATATCCTTCTTCTTCTATCGCTTTTAAGATAGCGGGAAGGATGTTCATTTCGTTAAATTGCATGTAAAATAATTGTCAGAAGATAGGTTGAATTGACAATACTAAAATTCTGTTGTTGTTTGTAAATGTACATATAATAATCGAAATAATGTTATACTTGGTTTTATTGATCGTTTATTTGACGTTTGTAATTTTAAAAGAAATATGAAGAAGATTTTAATAGGTTTGACAGTGTGTTTACAATTAAATGGCATGTCGCAAGATGCCAAAATTTCCTTGTTTTTTAAGGTAAATGTAAACGAACTGACGCCGCAAAGTTCTGCTGATTTAGATTCCTTGATGGATCTGGGTAATTTAACAGATATAAAGCTTGTTGGTTATGCTGATTCGCGCGGAAGTGATTCTATGAATTTACTTTTATCCCAATCACGGGTCGAAGCTATTGAAAGTCAGCATTTCTTCATTTGGTTTCACTATTGAAGAATCAACCTTTTTTGGAGAGGAATATCCTGCGAATTCGAAAAACGAAAGCAACTACGCTTTCTGGAGAAGGGTGGATTTATCATATTCGATAGATGATTCCAGACCTAAAAAACTAAGTCAAATTGATATTGATGATATTAAATCAGGGAAACTTGAAGCGATTCCTTTACAATTGGAATTTTATAATACGTCAGCCGAGTTTATGCCCTATTCTACTTCAGAATTAGAAAAGCTTCTAGAATTCATGCAAAAAAATAAAACTGTAAATGCATTTATTAGAGGTCATGTTTGTTGCAGTGGTGGTGATATAGGCAATTATTATTCTAACCTAAGGGCGGAAGCTGTTTACAATTATCTGATTAACAAGGGAATTTCTGAAGAAAGACTTTCGTTTCAGGGATTTGGAAATTCAATCCCACTGATTTGGCCTGAATTAACCGAAGAAGATCAACAAAGAAACCGACGCGTAGACGTAGTTTTTTCTATTAAATAAGCTTCTCACATTTGAGAAGCTTATTATCAAATCTTATTTCTTTAACAAAGTTCTGTTCAGTACACCATTTTCAGTTATAACACTCAAAATGTATGAACCGTTAGGGAGCATTTCAGTGTTTAATACAATGTTATCGCTTGAAGAAAACTCAGAATTTAAAACCATTTGACCGGCAAAATTTACTAACTGAACAGATCCATTTGAAATAGGAGACAAACGGATTTCAAGTTGATTATTAAACGGATTGATTACTGTTATCTCATCTTCATTCAAAATGTTCAATGCATTCGATCCCAACATCACTTGATCATTGATAACGATAGTGTTGTAATTCATTGCTTTTTGTGAACAATATACAACCAATGTTAATCCATAAATTCCATTAGCGGCATTGGGTATATTGTAAACAACATTGTACGTGGCAGCTATCGCACCAGTTGAATCCAACAATGTCCATGTAACCAATAATGAATCTGTGCCAATAACAACAGAATTCGTAACACTACCTGACGCTATGTTTTGATAATCGATTGTGCAATCTTCAAGAGAATCTGCTGCAAGAACTCCGGTTACTACTCCACCAGGGAAAGGATTATTATTGAATACCAAAACCGAATCAAAGGCAGAGGCATCCCCAATTGTCGCATTGTCGCAAGTAAAACAACCATTGGCATCTGTAGCACAAATTTGATACGTTCCGATACATAAATTATTTATTGAACTGGTTGTAGCACCTTGACTCCAAGTGTAAGTATATGGCGCTGTTCCGCCAGTAACAAAGGCCTGTGTACTTCCATCGCATGACGAGGCTGAAGTTGCATCAGTAGCAGATACGATTAGTGAAAAATTAGCACACGGATTGGTATTTCCCGACCCAATTGTAAATGTTAATGTGAATGAATTTCCAAGAAAAGAACTTGCTGTAACCACATATGTGCCTGGACATAGATTATAAATGTACAATCCGCCAGTTTGCAAAACAGCTCCACCTCCCATCCATTGTGTTGTTGAACCATTGAATGTTGAATCAATCCACGCTACACCATCACACAATGCTGGTCCAGAAGTATTTTGTGTGTAAACTTGTGGTTGTGCCAAAACAACATTTGTCGTAAAAAAGAACGCAAACAGAGGTAAGATTATCTTTAAAAATTTCATAATTAGTAGTTTATTTTACAAATTGAGTCGAGCAAAGATGCTAAAAAGTTCAATATTGAACAAATTAAATTATTTCAACCTTTTTAATCCAACCCTTTTTCGCGAAGCGTCAATTTCTATGATTTCCACTTCCACATGCTCATGAAGTTTAATAACTGCAGCAGGGTCTTCAACGTATTCGTTAGACAAATTTGATTTATGTATAAGCCCATTTTCTTTTATACCGATATTGACGAAAGCACCGAAGGCGGTTACATTGGTTACGATTCCAGGTAAGACCATCCCTATTTTTAAATCTTCAATTGTTCGAATCGTTTTGCTGAATTCTAAAATTTTAGCACTTTTACGCGGATCACGAGAAGGTTTTTTCAATTCCTGAATGACGTCATTAAAGGTGTAAGCATCTACCTCTTGAAAATCTTCTTTTTTAATACCATCTAACAAGGATGCATTTCCAACCAGATCTTTGATTTCAACCTTTAATTTTTTAGCAATTTTTTCAACGAAACCATATTGTTCAGGATGGACTGCAGAATTATCTAATGGATTTGATGCCTTGGCAATTCTAAGAAATCCAGCAGCTTGTTCAAAAGCCTTGTCTCCTAAACGTTGTACTTTTTTTAAATCAGATCGTGATTCAAAAGGCCCATTTTCTTCCCGAAACGAAATGATATTTTCAGCTAAAGCTGGACCTAGTCCTGAAACATAGCTAAGTAAATAAGCGGATGCCGTATTCAACTCTACTCCTACCCTGTTCACGCAAGAAACAACAACATCATCCAAAGAGGCTTTTAAAAGATTTTGATTTACCTCATGCTGATATTGTCCAACACCTACAGATTTGGGATCTATTTTCACCAATTCAGCAAGTGGATCCATCAATCTTCTGCCTATAGAAACAGCACCACGAACGGTAACATCATAATCAGGAAATTCTTTTCTGGCGATACTGCTGGCTGAATAAATCGAAGCACCATCCTCTCGAACAACAAATACTTCTATTTCCTTGTTAAATCTGATTCTTTTAATAAAATATTCAGTTTCTCTTCCGGCAGTTCCATCACCTATGGCAATCGCATCGATTTTATAAGCCTCCACCAATTGTGCAATCTTCGCCTGAGAAGCTGCGGATTCTTTTTGAGGAGGATGTGGATATATTGTGCAGTTTTGAAGTAAAGAACCATTCTCATCTAAACATACAACTTTACAGCCTGTTCTAAATCCGGGATCTATCGCCAAAATACGTTTAGAACCCAATGGTGGCGCTAGTAACAATTGATCAAGATTCGAGGCGAAAATTTTAATTGCCGCTAAATCAGCTTTTTCTTTGGCTTGGTTGATGACTTCAGTCTCCAAAGAGGGAGCCATCATTTTTTTGTAAGTCTCTTTGCAACACTCCCCAACAAAACGAGAACACCCATCATTTCCTTTTACAAAATACCTTTCGAGTATTTCTATTGCATCGTCTTGATTGGGTTGAACTTTCAAACTCAATAATCCCTCACGTTCAGCTCGGTACAAAGCCAAAAAACGGTGGGAGGCACATCGACTAAGATCCTCTGAAAAGTCAAAGTAATCTTTATATTTTTCTGCTTCGGCTTCTTTTCCTTTAGCAAGTTTAGAAACAACTTTAGATTTTCTTTCGAAAAGATTGCGAACGCGTGACCTTGCTCCAGGGTTTTCGTTTATCCATTCAGAAATAATATCTTTTGCACCTGATAGCGCCAGTTCCTCGTCCTCAATATCCCCTTGAACAAATTTCTGAGCTAAAAATTCTGGGTCACCTCCTCGCTGAGACATAATCATCTTAGCCAAAGGCTCCAATCCCAATTTACGTGCTTTTTCAGCTTTTGTTTGTCGTTTTTGCTTAAATGGCAAATAGATGTCCTCTAGAATAGAAAGCTCAAAACAAGTCGAAATTTTTTGTTTTAATTCCTCGTTTAACTTGCCCTGTTCCTCAATTGCTTTAGATATGGCTTGTTGTCTCGCAACGATATCATTATACTTTTTTTGTTGATCTCTAATATTTGTGATGGCAACTTCATCTAATCCATTAGTAGCCTCCTTTCTGTATCGTGCAATAAATGGTACGGTCGCACCTTCATTAATTAGTCTTAAAGTATTTTCTATGGAAGGTCTTTTTAATACCAACCTTTCCGCTATAAAATCAATACAATTCAAAATAGTTATTTTGGACAAAAATGCTCAAAAGATGGCGATAAAACAAAATTGAATTGGTATTCGTATTTGTTAAAGAAATTAAAAAAAATTTGGAGTATATGCTTTGTTTCCTTAATTTGCCGACCTAAATTTCTGTAAATGAACCATTTTTTATTAGGATTAATGTTTGTGGGATTGATGAGCGCTACCAATAAAGATGTTTATCAAACAGGTACAGCAAGTTACTATGCAAATAAATTTGAAGGAAGAAAAACCGCTTCTGGAGAAATATTCAGGCAAGATAGCCTAACTGCAGCGCATAAATCTCTTCCTTTTGGTACTATGTTGAGGGTGACCAATTTATCCAATGATTCCGTCGTGGTCGTTAAGGTTAATGACCGCATCGGGAACTCGAGCAGGGTTATCGATTTATCTTTGAAAGCCGCACAGCATCTGAACTTTGTAAATGAAGGACTAACTAAAGTTACCTTAGAAAAAATCTAGTATGAAAACTTACTTTTATTTGTGTACCATTCTAATGTTTATTGTGGCTTGTAACCCTAAAACGGGTGAAATTCTAATTGAGGAATCGGTTTTGGAAGCAACCCCGATGGATGAAGTGACCGAAGGAAGCCAATTATTTGAAACCAATTGTGTTCGCTGTCACAAATTAAAAAATCCAAGCGATTACTCCGCTGAGGAATGGAAAGAAATTGTCCCAAGAATGGCAGTAAAAGCCAAAATTGATACTTACACCGAAAACAAAATTTTGGAATATGTGTTAGCGAATGCTAAACAATAAATTATTTTGAACCGTAAAGAATTCTTGGCACTCATGAGCGGAACCATTGCAATTGGATCAACGGGAATTTTGTCGAGTTTTGTTAATTCTTTTGCTGAAGAAGATGTTAAACTTCCGTTCTTCTTCGTTGGTCACGGTTCGCCAATGAACGGCATTGAAGAAAACGATTTTTCAAAATATTGGAAAGAACTGGGAACGAAACTTCCAAAACCTAAAGCAATTTTATGCATTTCAGCACATTGGTTAACAACAGGAACATTTGTAACTACGATGGAAAAACCGCATACCATCCATGACTTCGGAGGATTTCCCAAAGAATTGTTTGAGGTGAATTATCCTGTTTCAGGAAATCCTGAATTGGCAACAGAAATCAAAAATTTAATCACAACAACATCAGTTGGTTTGGATCATGAATGGGGCTTGGATCACGGTTGTTGGACAATTGTTCGCCATATGTATCCTGATGCTGATATTCCAGTCCTGCAGTTGAGCATAGACTATTCACAATCGGCACAGTATCATTATGATCTTGCGAAGCACCTGGCGTCATTAAGAAAAAAAGGTGTTTTGATTCTAGGATCTGGCAATATGGTGCACAATCTTGGTATGGTTGCTTGGGATCGCCTAAATGAATCGTTTGGGTTTGATTGGACTTTAGAAATGAATGATCTGTTCAAACAAAAAATCACCGATTCAGATCACCAAGCACTCATTAATTACCTTCAATTGCATACTGCTGCTAAATTGGCTATTCCTACACCCGATCATTATTATCCGCTAATTTACGCATTGGGCTTACAAGAAGAAACCGATGCCATTTCTTTCTTTAACGATCAGGCTGTTGCCGGATCACTGACGATGACTTCTGTTCAGTTTGGGACTTAATTCTTTATTACTTTTGGTGAACATTATTTTCAATTAATCAAATCGTCGTTGTTGAAATTTGAAATTCGAGAATGCTGGTCAATAACCCACTATAATCTTAAATATTTTTTTAATATTTCGAAATATTACACTTCCTTATATTGGTAGAATTGAATAATCAAGTAATTATCATAAAGGAACATAATAATATACTTTTTTGGTCACCTCATCTCTGATTTTTAATTCTGAATTGGTAAGCCTAACAATAGTATATTTCAAATCGATAGTATCAATTTTATTTATCAAAGCCAATGATTTTTTATCATCAACAAATCTCCATGAACCACCGATTCGTGATAAAACATGAGCTGCTCCCCCATTGTATTCTATGGCAGTTTTTTCGAAAGTTTCATCATATTTGAGTGTGAGATTTTCACCTTGGTTCGACAAATCCACATTATTACCATATGCATCTGTTACCTCGTAAAGCATCCAATCTCCTGTTAATCTCATTTTTTTACCTATTAATGACATATTAGACCCCTCCTCATACTTTCTGCAAGAAGTAACAGTTATGGAAAGGGCTAAAATAGATAATATCACAACAAAAGTTTTCATAGCTGTTTATATTATGGTTGCTGTTGAAACGAAATCAACTTGAAATTATAACAAACCTCTTAAATAATTTCGATATTGGTTTTCTTAGTGCACATTTTACCATGCCATTCAATATCCAACCTACCTAATTTTACGCCCCCCCAACCAACTTGATTGATAATTAATTCCTCTCCCTCCAAATTGATTTCAACTGCGGGATCCTCTAAGAAAGTATGGGTATGCCCACCCAAAATGATGTGTAATCCTTTTGTATTTCTTGCCAATACGCGATCGGAAACTATACCTTCAGCATGTTCGAATCCCAAATGGGAAAGACAAATAACGAGATCGCATCCTTCTTTTTTTAGTATATCTGCTTGCTGATTTGCAGTTTCAATAGGATCCAAATAAATTGTATTTCCAAATTTTTCATCAGGTACCAGTCCATTTAGCTCAACGCCGATTCCAAAAACACCGACCTTTATTGGTCCTTTTTCAAATGTCACATTGGATTGCGTTATTCCATTTAAAACTGTATTTGAAAAGTCGTAATTGGCGCATAAAAAAGGAAAATTAGCGTGTTGATGTGCTTTAAGAAAACCGTCCAGTCCAGCATCAAAGTCGTGATTACCCATTGTGGCCGCATCGTATTTCAAATAGGACATGAGTTTCATTTCAAGTTCTCCACCATATTTATTGAAATAAGGTGTGCCTTGAAAGATATCACCTGCATCCAGAAGTAGCACATGCTCTTCTTCGGATCGAATTTTTTCAATTAACGTATATCGTTTCGAAACACCCCCCATCCCGGGGAATTTGGAATGATTTAATGGGAAAGGTTCGATATTCGAATGGGTATCGTTTGTATGGAGAATGGTCAATTTAGGTTTTTCTTTAACCAATTCTCGACCAATAATCTTCGGCGCAATAGCTAGCCCTCCCGTAACTAAAAGTGATTTTCTGACAAACTCCCTTCTTTTCATTTTAAAATTGGATACGAAGTGTTGAATCTAGAATTAATGTTCCTTGATTGCGTGCTTCCTCAATAAGAATATCCCGCATTAATCTCCCTGTATTATGCACTTCCAAATGATTGGTAAAAAAACTCATTTTATCGCCGCCATTTTTAAGATAATCTGATGTAATAACCCAAAATTCATCGGTTTTATCCGACCATCCACTTATATTTAATTTCCCGTTAGCTATGGTTGCATTAGAAATAGGTTCTCCACCAGATAAAAGTATGTAGTTTTCAATCAATGTAAGTTTATCCGCTGATAATTTCACCCAAACCACTTCATTATCAAAAGGCATTAATTTGTAAAAATCACCTAAGGTAACTTCACCTTTATTTATGGTTGAACGAATACCTCCTGTATTCAGCAAACAGAAAGATGGAATTGACAATCTCACATTTTTAGTTTGATTGACAAAAATGGCATCCGCAACCCAATTTCCCAGGTTTGAATTGGGTCGTGAAACTGCGTAATCAAAAAGACTCGTTGCTATAATTTCACCCATTTCATGCACGAGTGAATCTTTATATGGAAGAATGATGCTGTCAATTTGAGAATTACCAATTAAGATTGAATCAATTTGAACATTATTTTCCGAAACAAAGGCAGTATTAACAGAAGAGCAAGCCAAAAGACCTGCTCCAATGAAAAATATGTAAAAATATTTCAGCATTATTCTATTACAAGCTTGCGCTGTACTTGACCTAAATTGGTCTCAACAATTAATATGTATGAACCTGATTCGTAGTTTTTAGCATTTAGTTCGATGGAAGGAAGAGCAACATGCTCCATTTTTTCCACTATTCTTCCTGCTTGATCTACCAAATAAAAGCTTTCGATATTCAAACTATTAACCTGAACGTAAATTTTATCGTTTGAAGGTACAGGGAATACAACCAAATTAGCATTCAATTGCTCTTCCAAGCCTACTGAACAAGGAGCGTCAGTAATATAAGTCATGTTTGAAAAATCTACAAAACATGCGAACTGAACAGAATCAACATAAGGATTTCTATTTCCTTGCAAACTGTAGATATATTCGTTTCTTGCGATTTCGTAATTATCCGGCAAATCGTTGTAATGCCAGTTTTTCAGTGACTCTTGACTTTGATTTGAAGGAATAGCCCAGTTGTTTCCGCTAACTCCGTTGTAACATGTTGCCATATAGAAAATGGCGCGAGCTGCATTCCCTTTTTGCTGCGCTCTTGGTTCATAAACCAATTGATTATTTGCGTTGTAGCCTACACTTCCTTCGAGATAGTTAAATACAACATTACCCGTAATTTCCTCTAATGGTAGGTTACTTCGTGGTGTATTGGCTTGTTGTAAATTTGTTGGATACAAGTTGTGTTGATCATTATATTCAGGTTTTTCAGGATTATCAGCTGGAAAAGTTGGCATCCAAGAATGCGAATAAGTATGCTCTCTTGAATAACCTACAGCCGACCAATCAAAAGGATCGTTAAACACTTTCTTTTCACCTGAATAAACACAAGTCACATACGATTGACCATTAGTCGTGTCACGCAACTCGAATTGATTCATCATGGTTTGCTTGTAATTGAAATAAGAAATTACAGTATGTGGGTTGATCAAAGCCGATAAATCTGAAATCAAGGTATTTGATGACGCACTAATTCCATTGTAGTAGTTTCCAATTTGTTGGCCTTGGCTCGTTACTGTTCCTGTAGCTGGATTGGTGGTCAAATAGTTTTCAAATCCATCAGGTCCATTAAATGCGTAAACTGCAAAAAAATAGGTTTGGTTGGCAATGATTCCACGTGGAGTAAAAGACATTCCTGGACCTACATAGGCAACACGTGCATCACCAACAACATCGCCTCTTTTATATGTTTCGCCATCAATTGGAACACCTGTTAATGGGCTTCCGTTTTTCCATAGCACCAAATATTTTTCAGCATTTGCTCCTGCATTGTATTGTCCACCGATTGTATAAGCTTTTACTAAAGGAAAAGTTAATCCTGTCGGATTGGCTGTTGGTTGTGTGGCTAAGTTGTCAGTACCTACTCCCAAAAGATTTATAATGTAAGGATTTTCATCAGCATCATCTGAAGTAATGCTCAATGTTGCAGTTCTTGTTCCCGTTCCTGTTGGGTTAAAGTTTAGCGTGTAATTTTGAGAACTGTTTCCACCAATGGCAACAGGGGCAACGGTTATTGAAAAATCTGCTGCATTTGTTCCTGAAATTGTAGCACCAGAAACAGATAAAGTACCAACACCGAGATTTTGAATAGTTACTTGAGCAGTTGATGCGTTTCCGATTATGTATGTTGAATTTGTAAGTACGGTATTATTAGAAACCTTCACATTAATTTCTTTCTGTGGTGCAACATAGGGAAATATATCATTTAAATCACGTGGAACCAATTGGTAATTTGCATTGAACTGTCCTACCAAAGCAACAATTGATACTGGACCTGTTGGAATTGCTGTTCCATCTATATTGGTACTTCCATTGATTCGAACATCCAAGGTAGTTGTCCCGTCTGTAATTTGCACAGTACTGTTACCTGTTGCAAAAGTACCAGTTTGAACAAAAGTAACGTTATCAACGCGAACCAGTTGTGCTTCAATTGACTCATTTGCTGCAGAAAGTGGAATATTTAAGGGAGTTGGCAATCCTCCAGGAGCTACTCCGTGATCAGTAAAAGTTCCAACTGGAGAAATCTCTAAGAGACCACTAAAGTCAAATAATGGTCCTGTTGCAGTAACAGAATCTCCTCTTAATAGTGAATTCAGACCAGTTCCATAAATCGGTAAAGCGCCCGTTGCATCTTGCACATAACGAATACTACCCAATTCAGAACCGTTGGTAATAACGCCACGAATTGTTACTGTTTGTCCAATTCCCATGGCTCTGGCATCAGCAATAGTCTGTGCATTCGAAAAAGAGGTTCCAAAAAGAATTGCACCAATAAAAAAGATTTTTTTCATGTATTTGATTGATTAAAATTGAATTCCGAGAGACACATTAAATCTGAAGCCTTGTCCAAACATAACTGTTGCAGATTGTGCATCGAAATTATTGTAAATATCATTTTGATTATCTGTACCGTCGGATATAAAGTTATTTCTTAGCACAGAAGAATTGAATAGAGAACCAACATCCGACAAATTACTAATATTTCCAGAGCAAATGATATCAAATTTATCCAAATCGATTCTGTACCCAGCGAAAAGATTTAAAAGGTAATAAGATGGGAGTCTCCAAGAATCGCGACCTGCGTTTGCGCCTTGAAGATCAAATGGCGAAAATTGGGCATAGTACCTGTCAAAGAATTGATATTGTAGTTTGAAATACAAAGATTTTGTAGGTTCATAACGAATAGCTGCTGAAATAGCGGTTTGCGCCGCATCTCCAACATGCACGCCGGCAGCATCAAAAGTAAATTTAAAATTATCGTATTGTTCAACCTCAACGCTATCTTTGGATGTCCAAATCCAATCTCCGATTGAAAACATCAATTCAGATGACCATTTTTTATTTATTTTGTATGCCACATCGATTTCACCACCCATGTGACGGGCATCCATTCCGTTGATGTTGATTCTAATAAATTCCGTAGGATCATTTGGATCAGGAACAGCTACACCAAAAGGGAATGGTTTGTTTTGCCAAATCGTGTAATATCCATTTACATTTATTCCAAATCGGTCGTTCGCGAAATTGTATCCACCTTCAATTGCGTTAACTTTTTCATTTAATATGAGATCAAAAAACTTGTTGGTATTGTTATCAATGACGTTACTGAATTGAGGGGTTCTAGATAAGTATCCAATGTTCAAAAATGCTGTTGAGAATTCAGTTAGAGCATAACTTCCTCCTGTTTTGAATGTCATACCGGGTAAGTACTTCCATCCTGTATTGTTATATTCTAACCCTTCTGATGTTGTATTGTAAATTTTTCCGTTGTATTCCACCGCTTCATTTCCGATATACAGCACTGTATCACCTAAATCCAATTGGCGTTTTTGGAAATAATCTATTCCCTTGTATCCATTGTAAATAAAAGAAAGGTTCACAAAACCGGTCCATCTACTTCCACTATATTCTGCCTGTCCAAACGCACCTACCCAGTTCACCAATCCGTCTCTGTGGTTATTGAAAGGATTCATTGCGATTTTATCACCAACAACCTTCATCGGGTTTATCGAATTCTGATTTGAAGTCTCAATGTAATAATCACCTCCGAGTAAATCTTTAATTTCTTGATAGTGACCACCTTGGTAATATCTGTAATCTAAGCCTCCTGAAAAATTCCATTCATCGGAGTATTCGTAATTGAATTGACCTAAATAACCCGCCCAAAAGTGGTTGTTCACGGAAGCGATCAAAACTTGTGATGATTTAATTAAATCAGGACTGTAGAGCGGATCATAATTTGGAGTTCCAAAAAGTGAATTTATTTGATTGGATTGAATGATAGCATCCCAGTCAACTTGACCTAATGAATCACGCAATACTGATGAATTCGACAATCTTGTCCCGCCACCTCTTCCGATTGAAACGTAGGCAATATTTGAAATGGACAATTTATCATTGACTTTCCAAAAATCTTTAAGTGTTATTTGAGGCTTGTTGTAATAATTTAATCGTTCGTGTTGCACAACACGCTCACCGTTAACAGTTCTATAACCCCAGTGCTGATTGAATCGAACGCCTTGGTCAAAGAAAACAGTGTTTGAATCCAAAGTTACCCCATTTTGAATCGCCTCATCTGCATTCCAGTATTGAATGGCTTGATTAAAGGAACGCTGACCGTGCTGCTGAGGAGCAGCAAATGCCGAGAATGAAACCAAATGTTTATTTATTTTTTTCTGAATCTTCATGTATCCAAAAAAACCTTGACTCTGCGTTCCATCAACCCATCCTTCAGCTTGTTTGTATGAACCAGAGACAGTTATCCCCCAACCCTCTTTGGACATTCCTGAATTGTAAGCGAACGTAGATCTAAGCAGTTGACCTGTTCCATATTCTTGTTTGAATGAAAATCCTTTTTTGTTTCCAACCCCCTGTGTCAAAAGATTAATCGTACCGCCAATTGATGGCATTGCAACTTTTGTCGCTCCCAAACCTCTTTGAACTTGCATTGTTGAAGTAATGGCATCTAAACCAAACCAATTTGACCAATACACCCAACCGTTTTCCATATCATTTACAGGAACACCGTCTATCATAACACCTACATTTCGTTGGTCAAAACCACGAACGTTGATTCGCGCATCACCATCACCTCCACCTGTTTGTGTAGCATAAACACCTGGAGTACCGTTTAAGAGCATTGGGAGGTCACGAGAGCCCAATTCTTCAGTAATTTTTTGGGCACTAATTCTGGTTACAGCAACCGGAGTTTTACGATCTCCGACAATGTTTCCGATAACCTTAACCTCTTCCAACTCCTGACTTCCACCAATTGCGACATTGAAAATTTCATTTTTTTCATCAACAGTTACTATCATTCGCATTGTATCGAAAGATAACATGGCAACCGTTATGGTGTATTCGCCGTAAGGAACTTCTTGAATTATATATTCTCCTTGATTATTTGAAATTCCTCTTAACGAAGGATTAAGTGTAACTTTTGCACCAACAACCGGTTGACGCGTAATATTATCTGTAATAATACCAGATAAGTTTCCGCTTTGAGACCAGGAAAATTGGATTAAAAAACAGAACGAACAAACGAGTAGGGCTCTCATTTAAATCTCTAATTTTGGATCAATTTTTTATTTTACAACAACACGCTTTGTCAACTGTGACCCCGAGCTAAGCGTTATTTTTAAAATGTATACGCCTCTGTCAGATCCTAAATCCAATGAAAACTGGGTACTGTTGTTATTCTTCAAATTCACTACTTTTTGTCCCAATGCATTGTAAATTTCAATTTCAGCAATAGACTTCGTTCCTTTGAAATTGATAATACCGGATGTTGGATTTGGATAAATCAATAATTCTTCTGTCAATCCGATTTCTTCGGTTGATGCAGACGGATCGCATGAACAGATATGCTCCCCTAGAGAAGACCAATTACCATCAAGGATTGGATTGCCACTTTGTCCGAATAACGTATCACCATTTGCATCCAATCGAACGATTACAGCAGGAATAGAATCCCACTCTAAAAGCGGATCAAAGAAAGAAACCTGTGTTTTTACTCCTTTTTTGATGTTTAATTTTCTTAAAAGCGAATGATCTTTAGTTAACTGAACTCCGATCCCTGTGCTGTATGGAAAGCCAGAAGACCAAGCGCCATCATTATTTGACGAAATCCCGCTTTCATTTGCAGGATTTTCTCCGATTTTACCAAAAATATCAACAATAGCAAAACCGGATGCTGTTGTAACATTATCAGTTCCATTTGCTGAAAGCGTCCCTTTTGCCAACATTACCGCATCATTCCCATTCCAATAAAATGCATTGGAAGTATTATAGACCGGACAATAAAATCCATCAGCTTTCGCTTGCAGTGAATCCCAAACTGGCGCTTCTTGTCCAGTTCCATTTGGATCTAATTTTTCCAAAACTGCAACATATACATCGTAAGGCTGAACAGTTCCAGAAAGTTGAACAGAATTGGCAACTGTAGCTGTAGTTGATCCATTCGAATATCGAGCAACAAAATAACCTGACAGGTTAATTGGATTTGCCGTAGGATTGTAGATTTCTAATGCTTTGTTGTTTGACCAACCTTCAACATATTCAGAAATGAATAAATCAGAACAATCGGTCTGCGCATTGGCACCGAACAGAGAAAATAAAGAAAAAGCAAGTACTAATTTTTTCATAATTGCACGTTTTTAGTTTGAATTTAGAAAAGACGAATATTTAACGTAATAGATAACTATACGTTGGATTGAAAGATCTTGAAGTTGTTTGTTCGCATCTTGCAAGGGCATGCTCACTTTCAACTTTTTGTTCATTACTATTATAATGTTCATTAACCACGTAAGGTTTCGGTCAAAAAGGACGTCAAGGATATCTTACGAAAGCTCGACGCAAAATTAATAGATTTTAAAAGAAATCGGTTTATTAAATTGTTAACAAAAAGAAAAGGTTTTAAACCTTTTTAATTCGCTTTCCCAACATTTTAATATTTTCGGATTCTAAAATTAAAATTATGGTTAAACACTTGTTTCTCTTTGTAACATTTATTTTCATTTCCAATCAAATTATTAATGCCCAAGAACTTAGCGTTGAGATGATTTGGAAGAATTATGAATTTTATCCAGCCTCAGTTAATGGATTTCGCTCTATGAATGATGGGGTGCACTACACAGAAATAGAGGATTTAAATGGAACAGCAATCATTAAAAAATCAATTTTAGATGCAAGCACTGAAGTTTTGGTGAGCGCAAATGATTTAATATTTGAGGGGATTAGCATTTATATTGATGATTATGAATTCAATAGCGACGAAACACTCTTGTTGCTAACTACCAATACAGAAGCTATATACAGAAGAAGTTTTACTGCAGATTATTTTACATTCAACCTAAAAACAAAAGAGCTTGAGCCATTGGACACTGATCACAGTCCGCAGATGCTTGCAGAATATTCACCAAATGGAGAAATGGTATCATACCTTTATAAAAATGATATTTTCGTTAAAAACTTAGTATCTGGAAAAATTGAAAAACTCACTCAAGATGGGAAACGCAATAAAGTGATTAATGGTTCAACTGATTGGGTTTATGAAGAAGAATTTTCAATTACAAAAGCATACGATTGGTCACCTGACAGCAAGTACATAGCGTTTTTAAAATTTGACGAGAAAGAAGTTCCTCAATTTGATATGGCCTATTACGAAGGTGAGCTTTATCCTAATACATACACATTTAAATATCCTAAGGCCGGAGAAGTAAACAGCAAGGTAACGGCGTATATAATGAATGTGGCAAATGGTAAAATTAAACCAATTGACCTTGGAGATTATGAATACATACCCAGGCTAAAATGGTCTGATTATGATAATAAATTAATTGTTCAAACTTTAAATAGACATCAAAATGAACTGCGATATTTTTTAATTGACGCGACAACAAAAAAAGTAGCTACTAAACAATTCTTTACAGAAAGAAGTCAAACCTATGTTGAAATAGATGATAACCTTTTACTTCTAAAAGATGGTAATTCCATCCTTAGAACGAGTGAAATTAATGGTTACAACCATATTTACAAATTAACTTTTGATGGCCAACAATCTGCGGTAACCTCTGGCAATTGGGATGTTATTGAGTGTTTAGGTATTGATGATGAAACACAAACGGTCTATTACACCTCAGCCGAAAAGAGTCCAATTTCCAAAGGCATTTATAAAATTGATCTGAATGGGCAAAACAAGAAAGTCTTAAGTCTGGAAAGTGGGTTTAATGAAGCAGAATTTACAACAGGCATGAAGTATTTTGTCAAGACTTATTCAAATGCGAATACTCCTCCTGTTTTCAGTCTGTGTGATAATCAAGGAATAGAATTGCAGATTTTGGAAGATAATAAGGTACTTTCACAAAAACTCGAAAAATATAATCTTTCCAAAAAAGAGTTTGTTGTTTTCAATTCCAATGGTGTTGAATTGAACGGTTGGATGATTAAACCTGCTGATTTTGATCCAACTAAAAAATATCCGGTTTACATGACCGTTTATGGTGGTCCAGGTCATAATGAAGTTTCCGATCAATGGGATGGAATGGATTACATGTACCATCAATTACTTGCTCAGAAAGGATATATTGTTGTATCCGTTGATCCCAGAGGTACCATGTATCGGGGAGCTGATTTTAAAAAATCCACCTATTTAAATTTAGGTAAACTCGAAACTGAGGATATTATTAATGTGGGTAAAGACCTACAAACTTATAACTATGTTGATGGATCACGAATTGGCATTCAAGGATGGAGTTATGGTGGATTCATGGCATCATTGGCAATTACCAAGGGCGCAGATGTTTTCAAAACAGGAATTGCTGTTGCACCAGTAACGAATTGGAAATACTACGATAATATATACACAGAGCGATTTATGCGAACGCCAGCTGAGAACGAAAAGGGTTATGAGGAAAATTCACCCATCAATTTTGTGAGTAAGTTGAAAGGTAATTACTTATTGATTCATGGTTCAGCGGACGATAATGTACATTATCAAAATACAATGGAGATGGTTAATGCTTTAGTAAAAGCCAACAAACAATTTGATTTGTTCATCTATCCAGATAGAAATCATGGTATTTACGGGGGGAACACAAGGAATCATTTATTCAATATGATACTTAATTATACGCTGGAACATTTGTAGTAATTAAATGTTTTAATACAACTTTATTGATGTATTTGTGAATTAAATAAATAGTTTGCTTAAATTAGGGTCGTTTTAAATTAAATAACACAATGAGTGAAGTTGCAAAAATCGAACTGGATGGAAAAACTTATGAATTTCCGGTTGTAGTTGGTACTGAAAATGAGAAAGCTATAGACATTAGCAAATTAAGAGATACCACGGGTTATATAACTTTGGATACGGGATATAAAAATACCGGTGCTACAAAAAGTTCGATAACGTTTTTGGATGGTGAAGAAGGTATACTTCACTACAGAGGATATGCAATTGAGCAACTTGCAGAAAAGGCAACGTTTTTAGAAGTGGCTTACCTTCTTATTTATGGAGAACTGCCTACACAAGAGCAATTGGACAAATTTAATACAAGTATCAAAAAACATACTTTGGTTCACGAAGACATGAAGCAGTTTTTTGAAGCTTATCCCGCCAAAGCGCATCCGATGGGCGTTCTTTCTTCTATGATTTGCTCTCTTTCAACATTTTATCCAGAATCACTTGATCCAAATAGAAGTGCAGAGTCAAAGGACTTGACCATTCATCGTTTGTTAGCGAAGTTGCCAACTTTAGCAGCTTGGTCTTACAAGAATGCGATGCGTCATCCATTCATGTACCCGAAGAACGACTATGATTATTGTAAGAATTTCTTGCATATGATGTTTGCCATGCCAACAGAAGATTATCAAGTTGATCCAGTAATCGTGGATGCTTTAAATAAATTATTGATTCTTCATGCTGATCACGAGCAGAACTGTTCTGCTTCAACTGTAAGAATTGTTGGTTCATCGCAAGCCAATTTATACGCAACGATTTCAGCTGGAATTTCTGCACTTTGGGGTCCATTGCATGGTGGAGCGAATCAAGAGGTAATTGAAATGTTGGAGAAAATTCACAACGACGGTGGAGACGTCGATAAATGGGTTGCAAAAGCAAAAGACAAAGAAGATCCTTTCCGTCTTATGGGATTCGGTCACAGGGTTTACAAGAACTTTGACCCTCGTGCAAAAATCATTAAAAAGGCATGTGATGATATTCTTGGGAAATTGGGAATCGATGATCCAATGTTAGAAATTGCGAAGAAATTAGAGAAAGTTGCTTTAGAAGATGAATACTTCAAGGCAAGAAATCTTTATCCAAATGTTGACTTCTATTCGGGAATAATTTACAAAGCCTTAGGCATTCCAACCGAAATGTTTACGGTTATGTTTGCATTAGGAAGACTCCCAGGATGGATTGCTCAGTGGAAAGAAATGACAGAGAATAAAGAGCCTATTGGCCGTCCTAGACAAATTTATACAGGTGCAACACCAAGAGATTTTGTAGAAATTTCGAAAAGATAGGTTAAGAAATAAGACACAGATCGTGAACGCTGTCCATTAATCCTAAAAGGAATTTTTTTGACTTACAGATCTGCTAAATCGAATTAAAATAGACCCTTTCAAAGTATGTTTTGAGAATGATTGGAGGCAGAGTTGATTAAATTTTAATGGGACTTAATCGCTCAATTTGAAAATAGGCACATTAAATTGCCCAGCTACATTTATCGCCTCTATATAATTATACTAATGGGAATACAACTATCTCATGTATAAATTGAATTAAATCATCAATTCACCTGGTCTAAACAAAAAAAAATAAATGGAATATTTTTTTTTAGTTTTAGAATGTTAATTTTTGATAACTCATTTTGTTCTTATGAAGCATATTTTTCTGGCTGCTTTTCTTATCATTTCATTGCTCAATAAGGCCCAAATGGTTGATAGCGACTCTAATCAAAATTTGCGTTTGACTCACAAAAATCATCTTGGATTAGCTATTGGAGGGCCAGGATTTTATGGAATCTATTATGAATATTATTTCAATCAAAACTGGAGTATCGAGGTTGGTTTGGGTTCTGTCCTCGTATTAACAGGAGCATATGCAGAAGGCCGTTATTATTTTGGCAAAAAAGATAAACCTTACAAGTATACCCCATATATTGGTATTGGCGGAGGTGCTGCCATGATATTGGGACTTGATGATGCTTATGGCACTCCAACATTTTACGCTCCAATAGGGTTCCAAATATTCAATAAGCGGGGTTCCGCATTTTCCTTCGAGGCTGCATATTTCAGATTTGACGGTGAAACTTTTCCAATGGGTTCTTTGAGATTTCGCTTAATGAAAAAGGAGAAAAAGAAACGAAATAAATAGTATTGCTTGACAAATTTATGATGCTATAATTAAAATTATTAACTCCCATTTCGGAATTTTTAACTTGATTTTTTTTGCATACAAAATCTCGATTTAATGCTGTTTAATAGTAATTGTAAAATTGTAATATTTCCTACAATTCAACCTAAACAACTATGTAATGCCATTTCTTTCGTAAATTTGATTGTGTTTTCAGATTTAGTCATTTTGGATCTTTCCACAGTTCTTGCAGGGCCTTCCGTAGGAACTTTCTTTGCTGAATTGGGTGCGCGTGTAATTAAAATCGAACATCCTGAAAATCTTGATGTTACGCGCAGTTGGAAATTGCCTGAAGAAGATAGTAAATCCGACATTTCCGCCTATTTCGCATCGGTAAATTACCAAAAAGAATACTTAAAACTGAATCTTAAAATTGAAAAAGATCGCCAACAATTGCTGGATTTGGCAAAGACAGCTGACATTCTATTGAGTAACTTCAAAAAAGGTGACGAAGCTAAATTCAACATAACGGATGCATTGCTTAGAAGTATAAACCCCAAACTCATTTGCGGAAAAATCAATGGTTTTGGATCACAAAGTGACCGCGTTGCCTACGATTTAATACTTCAAGCTGAAAGTGGGTTTATGTCTATGAACGGCACACCGGAAAGCGGACCTGTGAAAATGCCCGTTGCGCTGATTGATGTTTTGGCTGCCCATCATTTGAAAGAAGGAATGCTAGTTGCTTTGTTACAACGCGAAAAAGACGGTATCGGAAGAACCGTTACGGTTTCTTTATACGATGCTGCTATTTGCAGTTTGATGAATCAAGCCTCAAATTATTTAATGGCCGGAAAAGTTGCAGAACGAATTGGAAGCTTGCATCCCAATATAGCGCCTTATGGTGAATTGTTTCAGACCCTAGACGGAGCAACCATTACCTTTGCTATCGGAAGTGACGTTCATTTCACCAAACTTTGTAAGCATTTGAATGCAAAAGAACTTTTAAGGGACGAACGTTTTTCCAGTAATACGAGTAGGGTTAAGCATCGAAAGGAATTGTATAAATTGCTTCAAGATAAAATTCAATTCGTTGATTCGGATAGATTGCTCAACATTTTAGAAAAAGACTATGTTCCAGCTGGTAAAGTAAAATCACTCGACGAGGTTTTTGCTGATAAGGAAGCCACTAAACTCATTCGTTCAGAAATCAATGAAGGAAAAGAAACCAAACGTGTAACTTGTTTTGCTTTCAGATGGGAATAAGTATTCGAAGTCCTAAAACCGATAGTGAATGGGAATCCTATTACGATTTGCGCTATCGTATTTTACGCGAGCCCTTAGGAAAAGAACGTGGAAGTGAGCGCAACGAAGGTGATGCAACTGGAATTCATTTTGCATTGTATGACAACGATGATCTCAAAGCCATCGCTCGTTTAGATCATGCAGGAGAAAGCAATACTCAAGTACGTTTTGTTGCAGTGGAAACCGAATTGCAAGGCAGAGGATACGGCAGGCAAATTATGGAAGCAACCGAGAAATCAGCCAAAATAGAAGGGTCAACTAAAATGATACTGCATGCACGGGATTATGCTATTGATTTCTACCTGAAATTGGGATACGAAATTATAGCACCTTCCTACAAATTGTTTGATGTGTTGCAGCATTATTTGATGGAAAAGGAGTTGTAAATCCTACTTCATGAGGGATTTCAACGAATGAACGTCCTATCAAAGTTCAATTGATTTAAATTCATGGTTTGATAATTAGAACCAGAATGTAATTCACATTCTTCATCAGAATAAATGGACTTAACAACAGAAATATTAAAATTTGAAACTTATCTTCAATCCAAAAGGTACAGTTCGAATACAATTAAAACCTATTGTGATGCGCTGAAGATATTTTTTAAATTTTATTCATCGATACTTCCTGAGAACATAACTATGGAGCACCTTCACGATTTTAATCAAGATTATATTTTAAAAAAAGGGTATTCTGCAAGTTATCAAAATCAGGTTATCAATGCCATAAAATTGTTTTATCGCAACAGGTATCGAAAAAACATACAAATCGAGGATATTGAGAGGCCTCGAAGAGAAAAACGCTTGCCCAATGTTTTGAGTAAAAATGAGGTAAAATCTATTTTAGAGGCGCCAACTAACTTAAAACATCGGGCCATGTTGAGTTTAATATATGCCTGTGGTTTAAGAAGAAGTGAATTATTAAACCTGACATTGAAAGACGTTATGTCCGATCGCAACTTACTTTTCATCAAGCAATCAAAAGGCAAAAAAGACCGTGTTGTACCAATTAGCAATAAAATCATTGAGATGCTTCGGGAGTATTACAAAGCTTATAAGCCGCAAACATGGTTGTTTGAAGGTCAATTTCCGAATTCGAAATATTCAGCGAAAAGCCTTGAAAATGTATTAAAACAAAGTTTAGCGAAAACAAAAATCGTAAAAAAGGTGAGCTTACATTGGTTGCGCCATAGTTATGCTACGCATTTGTTGGAATCTGGCACTGATCTTCGCTACATTCAAGAACTTTTGGGGCATTCGAGTTCAAGAACCACGGAAATTTATACACATGTGAGCACAAAAAATTTGCAACAAATCCGTTCTCCTTTCGATGATTTGTGAAAATATTTTTACCTTAGCTAAACAACCACTTATGAGGCAAAGCTAACAACCGTTTGTATGCTTTAAGAAAGTTTGTGGGGGTTATAAGTGAGTTATAGGACATTTAAAAAAGACAAAGGAAAAGGAAAATGAAAAACAAATTATTATTAGCATTCTCGCTCTTGATATTGGTTAGTTGTCAACCAATTATGATGAAACTTTATGGTATAAAAGACCCAGACATTGAGAATCAAAAAACTATTACAAAAAAGGCACTCAAGTACGATCTCGACACTTCTAATATTGTAACGGTAAACAGTAAAGAATTTCTGTATGTTTTAAATGGTCAAAGTATTCCGGATTGTGCAATTTATGACAAATACGGAAAATACATTGAATATAGACAGTCCGACACATCATGCAATGCAGGTCTTTTCCAGTTCATACCTGATTTGAACCTCAATGCAAAATATAACCAACCTGATAGTGCTGACCTCAAAACTGAACTGAACAAGTTTAGGGACTTAAAAGGAAATATTCTAAAACAACCTGAATCGGCTGACTTCTATTTGTTAATTTACTGGACGGTATGGACAGGAAAACCTAACAAGGACCACGTAAAAATATGGGAAGATCTTGCTCGTGACAATAAGAATTGTAAAATTAAAGTTATTAAAGTCAACCTAGACATTCAAGAATATTGGGACGAACAAGAGCGAGATAAAGTCATAAAAGCAATGAGTAAGAAAAAATAAAAACGCCCTATAACAGCAAGCAAGCGCCAGCCCAGTTCTTACTTCAAAACAACAAATAGTTTTTAAAGATTAAGTTTTATCTTCGAAGTAATGATCTTGTGAAAAGTGGGCCGTTCGCCTGCTTGCAAACCGTTAGAGTACATTTATGAAGAAATATTCTCACATATTAATTCTCTTAATTATAACTAACTTTTGTTTTGGGCAACAAAACAGAACAAAAAATTGGGTGCTTGGCGATAGTATATTAGTGGATTTTAATATCAATCCTCCAAACGTTGGAATTTCATCTTTAGAGTCCTTTGAAGGTTTTTCAGTCATTTCCGACACAAATGGGGCACTTTTGTTTTATACCAATGGTATTAAAGTCTGGAACTCAAACCATCAATTAATGCCAAATGGTATCGGGTTAAATTCTCATCCATCTGCAACGAATGCAGCACTCATTGTTCCTAAACCAGAAAGCGATAATATCTATTATATTTTTACAGTTGGAGCGTATGGTGGAAATCAAGGAGGTTTTGGGGGTATAGCATATTCAATTGTTGATATGAATTTAAATGGTGGATTAGGTGATGTAACGCAAAAAAACGTCATACTACACGCAAAAAGTACAGAAAAACTTTGTGCCACCTTACATGAAAACAATAAAGATTATTGGATAATGTCTCATGATTTCGGAGATAGTCAATTTAGAGCATTTCTCTTGACTTCCAATGGTATAAATTCTCAGCCTATAATTTCAAAAGTAGGTGCTATTCACTATGAACACCCAATTGGAGATTGGGGTCAAAATACAACTGGAAGTATGAGGTTTTCTCCTTCAGGTTGTAAATTAGCTTTGGTTTTATCTGCTGTACAAAAAGACACTATTCAACTATTCAATTTCGATAAATCAAGTGGTTACGTTTTTAACCCTATCAATTTAAAATCTGCTGTAAGTCAATATAATCCTTATTTATTGTGTTTTTCACCGGATAATACAAAGCTTTATGTTTCAGGATTCGATTGGATTGTTCAATTCAATTTAATTAGCAATGTCCAACAATCAATTCAGCAATCAAAAACTATAATAGCTTCAAATAGTTTGCAAGAGTCAGGTAGTTCAAAATACGAATTTGAAGATCTACAGATAGCATCTGATAATAGAATATATGTTTCAAGAATATTAACTAACTATCTAAGCAGTATTGAGCAACCTAATAATATAGGTTCTGCATGTGGCTTTGTTGATACAGCCATATTATTCACCAATTATCATTGTGAATATGGTTTACCAAATTTTGTTTCCAATTTCCTCATTTCTGACTCGATCCCTTCATCCAATTGTTTAAAATTTTGCCCGCCACTTGAACTAGGAAATGATAAAATTATATGTGATGGTGATACAGCAAGGATTGATGTGGATTTGCCACATGGGGAATTAAACTGGAATGATGGAAGTACAGATTTTAGTTATTCAGTATTACATGAAGGAACGTATATTGCCACTTATGACTTTAACAATTGCCCTACACAAATAGACACCATATACATAACTGTTATTGAAAATAATTTGAATAACATTGATGATTATGTACTATGTTTAAATGACACATTTAATCTGATTTTGCCTAATGATTTAGAAGTCGATTACAGTTGGAGCAATGGAGTTATTGGTAACGTTTTCACTACTTTGCAATCAGGTTCATTTTTTCTTTCGATCTCGAAAAACAATTGTGTTTTTGTCGATTCATTTCAGATAGTTAATGATTGTATCCCTATTATTGAAATTCCAAATGTTTTTTCCCCAAATAATGACGGTATAAACGATTATTTCATTCCATCTAATATTAAAAATGTAGATAGAATTGATATCTCAATACTCAATAGATGGGGGAACATCGTTCATAATGAAATAGGTGATTCTTTTTCTTGGAATGGTTATAATAAGGGAATAAAATGTACCAATGGAGTTTACTTTTATAAGATAAAAATTACTAACATTTTTGGCGAGGAACTTTTTTATCAAGGATTTCTTACACTTATAGAATAACGTACTCTAACAGCAAGCAAGCGCCAGCCCTTCAATCTCACTTCGAAACAAAACTAATTTGAAACAAAATAACTTTAACTTCGGAGAAACGAATTTATTAAAAGATCGGGCCGACCGCCTGCTTGCGAAACGTTATAGGCAAGCATAATGAAACAGACAATTACAATAATATTTTTTCTATCGACTTTGTTTCTGAGTTGTAATTCCTTCTCGGAAGAACAAAAGGCTACTGTCCAAAATGGAAATACAAACAGCATAAAGGATCTCAAACCAAATTCATATATTGGAGATTACCCTGTTTCAAAAGATTCTTTGATTTCCCAATTACATGAAATGAAAACTGATACATTAGACTGTTCTGCTGACGTTTATTGGAAAATAATAAAAAGAGGAAAAGAATCTATTCCACTCTTAATTGAAAGTTTAACCGATACCACAATGACAAACATTTATGACCACTGTAAAAAAGGTAATTTAAATGTTGGTGAAGTTTCTTACTTTGCATTAGAAGAACTGGCGGAATTCCCTGCCTTTGTTGTTACACATATCCAATTCGATGTAATTGATGAACATGGATGTTGGAGTTTCTTCGATTATCTTTTTGACAATAAAAACAAGCCAGAATATCAGAAAATGGTTAGGACATTCTATCAAACAAACACATATAAATTTGAGGAATTCAAAAAATCAGAATTGACAGACTGTTACAAGAAGTATAAAATTTTAGGGAAGTATAAATGGAAAGAATAATGCCAGCCTATAACAGCACATTTGCAATAGGCGGAGTTTCATGCTCCGCAGACAGTTTTGTGGTAGCCGAAAGTTTTGTGCTCCGCATCAACATTAGTGGTAAAAATCCCGCCCATCGCAAATCTGCGAAACGTTATAGGCAAGGTCGTATACACCCGAAGAATAAAAACAGCTCAGGACATACTATCAGAACTTATAAAATTGAATCCAAAGCAAGAAGGTAATCATTGTGAAATAGATTCCTTTTTATAAGTGTATAACAATCTAAAAAAAGAAGAATCAATTAAACCTATGAAGGTTCAAGGATTCGTTGCCCTAATAAAAGGGTAATATTTTATTACAAAAAATGCTGAAGAAGATTTTATCCAATATGTAGCTTGTTCATTTTGAATTTTCATATCCTCAACATAATTGATAAATAGACCCAAATCAAGTTGAACTCCGAAATAGAATTTGCTTTCTTTTTTCATTAACCCAATACTTGAATTAATCTGATAGTTATAATTTCTTTTTACTAATATTTTGTTGGAATAATCTAAATCTTCAAAATGGAAATCATCTTTATTCATATAATTAACACTGGCACCTATTCCTGACCTTATAATAAAATTTTCTTTTAAGTCAGTTTGATGTTGCAACATTAAGGAAAATTGAATCCCGCCATAATACATTCCGAATTTATATTTAACATTTTTGTCCAGAGCTTTGGAAGTAGTACCATTTTTTAGAAATGTATAATTTAAGCTAGTTTCGATATTAAAATGTTCACTTAAATCGAACTGGTAAAACACTCCACATTTGAAACCAAGTTTAGGACTTATATTAATTTGGTTTGAAGGTTCTGAATGTCTTTTTTGCAAAGCGATACCTGGTGAAAATTGTATTCCGAAATTGCCTCTTGATTGGGCAAGACAATAGTTTAAACCTGTAAAAAGCAATGCAAAGACAAGAGTCAATTGATACTTCATTGAATTTTATTTTAAATAATACTGTAACACCAAAGAACAATGATTGTTTCTATTAACAAAGTTGTTTTGTTCATTCAGATGAATGACCTTTTTATAAGTTATTACCCTTGCGCCAAAACTTGCTCTTAAGCCAAGGTAGGTTTTTCTATCTCTTTTTGTTAAATAATATAGACCTATTCCTGATTCAAAAAGCTGATTCCAATTTCTGAAAGTATCAGTATGATATTCATGTATTGGATTAATAAACTCTGATTTTAATTTTACGCCAAACGTTGCTGCTGTCCCAAATGAAATTGCCCATTGAATTCTTTCGTTTATCGTCAATGAATAAAAAACAGTCATCCTAATATTGAATCTATTAAATAATTCACCATCACTGAATTTGACATCTCCGCTCTCAACAGTTGAAATTGAAGTATTTCTTAAACAAAGTATTGAAAAACCCGGTTCTAACGATATTTTTTGATTCAATTTGTAGTTTAACCCAAGCCCAATTTCACCTCCCAGTTGGGGTACTTGTTTTATGTATTCTGCTTTAGAATCCGTTCTATTGAACCATGAATAATTAGGAGAAATGCTTATGTTAAAAAAATCCTTTTGTTGGGAATAAATCGGATTCAGAAAAGCAAAAGCCATGAAAAAGAGACTAGAGACTCTAAAGAAGGTCATATATAAAATGATTATTATATGATAAAAGGTTCCTAATTCTTAAATTAGGAACCTTTTAATTTAGATATAATTACAAGATTACTTTTTGAACTACAAAATTTTCCCCATCTTCATAAGCGAAAAAATAAATTCCCGAATTTAGATTGAGGTCATTCTTATTGAAGGTTTTTTCCATATTTCTCCCTTTTCAAGTTTGGAGTCATAAATAGTTTTTATTATTACTCCATTGGCATCATACAAAGTAATCACTTTAACGTTGTCATTAATTGAATTGAATGATATATTATAATTTTGCATCGATGCTGTATTCGAAACAACAAATTGAATTTGTTCGTTCTGAATTGAAGGTACATTCGTCTCAATTGTATTCATTCTTTTATCTACAATTTCTCCTCCATGAGTATTTATTGTAACTGTTAGAAACTGACCTTTATCATTTAAAGAATCCATTACAGAAGCATACTCTTCAGGAATTGTTACACTAGCGTCAAATTCATCAATTCGAACTGTCCTAACTCCATCTTCAACAGACAATTCAAAATCACCTCTATTAAAGACACCATCAGCAATTAGTGAATCATTAAAAATACTAAGTCTATGAGTCGAAATAAGATTTTCACTCGTACAAGTAGTATCCCCCTCATCTATATTTTCCAACCAAACATTAATTTCTATATAGCTTTCCATTGCATCACCAAATGTTGAAATGAAACCATTAACGTTAGGTATTTTCACAAGAGAATCAGAAATGGTAATATCATCCGTAGTCAAATTTGATTCTTCCCATGCTATCTCTTCTTCATCACGTAACATTCCATAACTCTGCATTTTATTATTAAGTACATTGTCAATACCTCTGTTACAGTACCATTTGTACACTTTTCCCTCAAGCATTGCTCCATTACAGTATCTTGCCTTTTGATAAGCACAATTACTTAAACTAACCGAAGCTTGCCCACCATCAGGGATTGACCAACATGGATTGCATGTATAAATAGTTGATAACTGGTTTGCTAGTACTAATGTTTTTGTTACATATGCTCTCGATTTGTATTGCCAGCCACTACAACTTGACCTAACTGTAACTGCTCCATCTGCTAAAACGTTTGAGCTTATAAAAATGAATAAAAAAAATAATGGAATCGGATTGACTCTTAATTTTGTGCGTTTAATGGATTTTTTGAACTCGTTTGTCCTTTTCATAAAAATTTAGTTTTAAAAGTGAGAAACAAAGGTACATCCTTGATTGAAAATTACACATTTTAATTCTGTTTTTTATTCCTGTTAATTTATTTTATTTGTGAATAATTCAATAACTCATGGAGTCTGATAATTCAATTTGTCAATCATGAAAAAGGTACTTTGTCCTACTCACGATTCATATGACATTTTAGAAATGGATTGTTGCAATTTAAAAGGATAAATAAAAAGTGTAATTAATATAATTTGACCAGCCTATAACAGCTGTCTGGCGCCAACCCTCCAATCTTGCTTCGAAACAACGATAATATGAAAGAAAATAACTTTATCTTCGGAGTAAAGATTAATTTAAATAGTCGGGCCGTGCGCCAGGCAGCAAACCGTTAGGTTCAATTAAAATCAGAGTGTAATTATTATGAGAACATGCCCATACTGCAAAGAGGAAATCAAAGAAGATGCTATCAAATGTAAGCATTGTCATGAGTGGCTTGACAAATCTTATGAAAATTATGACATAACTAAAAAAGTCGTCGATAAAGTAGCAAATTGGAAAAATCAAATCAATGAGTATAGGACTCGCCACTTATTTATTCCTACTGATGAAAAACCATTTGAAATTGCTCATTGGGCATTTTATGGTAGCTATATTGATGCCTTTCAAGATTGGAAACCAAGTTACGATGATATTGCTGGCATTAGATTTCAAAATATTCAACGAACAGTAAATGGTGTTCGAACACTAAAAGAAATTGAATTCATTATCTATTTCAACAACCCAGAATATGGATTTGTTCCGCTTGATCTATCTTTTCAATCAGGTATGACAATTGGCAAAGACAAAATATATGAACAGTTGTTATTTATATATGAGTATGTAGCACAAAGAACATTTGAACAAAGGTTACTACAGGCACTTAAAGATTTAAAAACAGATGGGTTTATCTCTTGGGGACCAGATTATAAAATGAATTCAAAAGGAAATATTATGAATTCATCAAACCAAACGATTCTAAACTTACCCGATTCCTTCAAGAAAAATTTGGTGGAATATGGCACAAAATTATGGAGTTCGCATTCGGTAGGTAGTTACAATCCATATGTTATTAAAATCTACAAAAAAAAGATGCCAACTGTTAAACTGTTCGGAATTGATTTTAATGATAAAATTGAATTAATCAATACTCATGATAAAGATGTAATGGATGTTTTAATTGAAAGACTAATTCAAATAGGTAATATATTAGAATAATGAACCTAACACCAAATAAGTAAAAGCGCCGAAAGTGCTATATTTATTAGGCGCCTTTGCCTATTTGTAAACCGTTAGCAACCATGCAAAGACGATTACTATTAGAATTTAAATTATTCTTCTAACAAAACTCTGGTGAAATGAGCCACCCTGAAATTGATTACCGAACAAACAATAATTTAATAATCACTTTAAAAAATTCTAAATGAAAGGCGGTCAAGTTGTCAAACGAATTATCATACAGAAGTAATGATTAGTCGTTTGTATTTATTGATGACAATATTACTTGGTTTTTTTGCCCCAAGTAATATTTTTTCGCAGAACAATCGTGTTTCTATCCATTCGGGACTATTTCATAGTTTTTTCGATGGTTCACCCATCTTAAACATGAATTACCGGAACAAAGCAGTCAAACCTTTTAATGGTTTGTTTTACAACTCTGTTGGAATTCAATATGAACGAAAAATGAATTCCAAAACAAGTCTTTCTTTCGAATACAACTATTATTATGAAATTTATGAAAATATCTATTCAAACTTTCTTACCAATACTGTTTTCAAACGTGAAAACAATACTTTCAACGTAAATTACAATAGATTTTTTTCAATTAACGATCGCCTTGATACAAAATATGGGGGTGGTTTAAACTATAGACATGGCCGAGAATCTGTAGTTGTTGGTTATCATGAATTCTCATACATAGGAGGACACGAAATACTTTTAGAACCGCGCTTTCAAAACGATATAGGAATTAATATACGTGGAGGTATTGATTACTATGCATTACCATGGTTAACGTTATTTTCAAATTTTGATTTATTAGGATTCATTTATTTGCACGACAGAAAAGCAATTAAAAAAATTCAAGAAGCCTATGAATACAATGACTATCCACATCGTTTTGATTTATCATGGAGATTTGGAATAGGATTTAATTTATAGGGTAGCTTTAAAAAAAAGAGAAATGCACGATTTGCTAACAGCAAATAAGCGTCAGCTTTCGCCGAACGCCTATTTGCGAAACGTTATGCACAATAATACAACATGAGCGTACAGACAGTAAACGAAATAATTGGACAGTATCAGATTTCTAAAGGCGTAACAAAAAACGACCTTGAAAAACTTGCGACTAATCCAAAGACACAATCCATCCAATTTGCAAGTCCATTAACAGACAAAGAAATTGAACTATTGGAACTTGTTGTTTTTTCAAAACGACCTGACATCTCTTTGAGAGTTTATGGACATTATGGAGAAACCTGTGACTTGACATTTATTCAAAGAATTCCATCATTAAGAAGACTTTCTGCCGACTGCTTGATGGACGCAAAAGGTATTGAAGTTGTAACTCAACTTGACAATTTAGAGCATTTAGGCGTTGGAATATTCAACTTGGATAACTTCGATTTTCTTGACAAAATCAATTCAAACCTTAAAGAAATTTATCTTCATCAAACAAGGTCAAAGAAACCGAGAATAAATAGCATAGAAAGATTTGAACAACTAGAATACTTGTATTTAGAAGGACAACAAAAGGGAATTGAAGCAATAAGTAGACTTAAAAATCTGAGAAAAGTAGTTTTAAGGTCTATCTCTACAAGCAATGTTGACTATTTAAAAGATTTAGAGCATTTATGGTCAGTTGACATCAAACTAGGCGGCATTAAAGATTTAAGCGGGTTGACAAGTCTTAAATCAATCAAGTATTTGGAATTATGGCAGATAAGAGACTTGGCAGACTTATCATTTATTTCAAAATTGGAATCGCTTCAGCACTTATTTATTCAATCCCTAAAACAATTGACTAAGTTGCCTGACTTCTCAAATAATAAGAAGTTAAGACGAATTTATCTTGAGAACTTAAAGGGGCTAAATGACTTGTCGACTTTGAAAAATGCACCAAGCTTAAAAGAATTCATTTACGTTTTGGCGGAGAACCAAGAGCCTGAAAATCTAATACCAGCACTTGAAAATTCATCTGTTGAAAAGGTATTCTGTAAATTTGGTAGTGATAAGAAAAATAATTGCTTTGACGAACTAACAAAACAATATAACAAGACAGAATATAAATACGAAACCTTTGAATATGAATAGAATTACTGTGCATAACAGGCGTTTGGCTCAATGGCGGGTGACGTGGTTATTTGAACATTCTACCTCGCATCAACTTTTCTGGTGTATTGACAGTTTTGTACTCCGAAATCCGCCACTGCGCCAAGCGCCAAAACGTTAGCTGAAATAACCACACTTGTTTAACTCACAATTATTTACGACCTTCGTGTTCATGAATATTAAGCAATACATAGAAATCAACCCTGAAAAGAGATTTGGCAAGCCCATAATCAAAGGAACGCGTATTTCTGTGGCTGATGTATTGAATTGGTTAGCGAATGGTATGACCCGTCAGGAAATCATTCAAGACTTTCCGGAATTAGGTGATGAACAAATCAATGCATGTCTGTTTTTTGCCGCGTCCAGAGAAGGTCATTTAGGAATAGCATCATGAAATTGCTGTTCGATCAAAATATTTCACACCGTTTAATATCCCTTATCCAAGACATCTTACCTGAGGCTAAACAGGTTAGACTAATAGGCCTTGAAAATTCATCAGATAAACAGATCTGGGAATATGCAAAAGACCATGATTACACCATTGTAACATTTGACGGTGATTTCTATGATTTCTCTCTTGTTTGGGGACATCCGCCGAAAATAATCTGGATCAGAACCTTTAACCAGACAACAAAAAATGTTGAAGAAATTCTTCGTAAACATATGAAGACGTTGATTGACTTTCAAGATGACAAAGATCTTGCGTGTCTTGAAATAATAAATGCAAGCTAAAAGCCGTCTAGCTCCAGCCCTCGGCTCCTTCTTCGCAACATAGATCTTTTCCTAAACTAAAAACCTTATCTTTAAGTAACGATTTATTAAATGTTGCAAGGTCGTGCGCCAGGCGGCGGAACGACGTTGTGTGCTATGCTAAAGACGACAAGAACAATGACAAATAGTTTAATAATTGGGGCCGTTTTACTCGCTATCAGTTGTGCCTCGACAACAACAGACAAGGCAGTTAATCAAACAGGGTTCGACAAACAATTGCGTACTGACACCACGACAATTTATTACTCATCGACAGCTCAATTAAAGACCAGGCACATTCCAGACAGTGTTTTTCAAATGACAAATTTGCGACACTTATCAGTTCAAGGTATGGACTGCGATTATAGAGAAGTAGACGACAAAGGAAACGATATTACGAAATGTTGGATGATTAGTGAAATTCCACCACAGATTAAAAATCTAATGCAACTTGAGACACTTCAGCTAAATGTAAATGCTATAAACAAAATACCCATTGAACTTACAGAATTGAAAAATCTAAAATCACTCGTTCTAGACGATAATAGCGGACTTTCGGATATTGACCATGTTGTTAAACTGGAGAATTTGGAAAACCTAAGTTTGAATGGTTGCAACATTTCAAAACTGCCCGACGACATTGGACAACTTAAAAAATTAAAATCGCTGGGACTTGCAGGTAATAATATTAGCGAGACAGAAAAGGAAAGAATAAAAAAGGCATTACCAAATTGTGAAACTTACTTTTGACGAATGAGAAGAAGCACAGCACATAACACGGGTTTGGCAAAAGTGGCGGTTCAGTGCTTCGTATGACAGGTTTTACTAAATTTGAACATTGATGCTTCGTATGAAGTTTTGTAGTAAAAATCGCCACCTTCGGGTAGCTGCAAAACGTTATGCTTCATAATAAACCACTCCCAAAATTTGCACGGCAAGCAACTTTTACTTACTTTTAACGTTAGTAACGTATAGCGTAATTATGATAAAAGGTTTTGGTGATAAAGAATCCGAAAAAATTTGGAACGGTATTCGGTCTAAGAAATTACCAAGCGAAATACAAAATGTTGCAAGAAGAAAACTAAGAATGATCAATAATGCGCAAGACATAAATGATCTCAGAATTCCTCCTGCTAACAGACTTGAAAAATTAAAAGGTGATATGTCAAAGTACCATAGTATTAGAATTAATAATCAATGGCGTATCATCTTTGAATGGAAAAATAATGACGCATATGATGTAAGTATTGTTGACTATCATTAAACGAAGAATTATGGAACGTTTGAATAACATACACCCGGGAGAAGTACTAAGAGAAGAATTCTTAGAACCGCTTGGTATTTCAGCCTACCGTTTGGCAAAGGAAACTTTTCTCCCTCAAACCCGCATTTCTGAAATTATCAAGGGCAATCGAAGAATCACAGCTGATACCGCGATTCGTTTCGCAAAATATTTCGGAACAAGCGCCAAGTTTTGGTTAGGTCTTCAAGATGATTATGATTTGGAAGAAGAACGAAATCAAAAAGAGCAAGAGTTCAATAATATCAAACCCATAGAAGGGAACGTCGGCATAACAGTAAGTAAGCACCATCCAAATATTTAGATTCGAAAAAACATTAAAATTGAAAGAAAAAGTTCTATCTTCTGAACAACGATTTATTAAAAGAGTCGGGCCGAGCGCTAGGCAGTAACTCGTTAGCGGTAAGAATCAACTTTTAATTTTTGGTAATGAAACTATGTTACTCCAGTGGAAAAACAAAGTTAGAAGGCAGGTTATTTATAGTTATGGATTGTACAAGTAGGGGTAGCGGTGAGTCACTGACTATTGAATACCCAGAAGGTCACGAGTTTTGTGTGGAATGTTTGGATAAGCCGACGAAGAGGAAAATTGGAAATTGGAAGTACTTTTATAAATCAGGTAATCTGCGAATGGAAGGTGTCTTCCTAGTTTTAGACTTCATAGGCGTTCCAAGTGTTCGTGATGGATTATGGAATACTTATTATGAGAACGGACATTTAATGCAGCAAACCTTATATGATAAAGGCAAAATAATTGAGCAGCACTACTTTGATGAAGATGAAAAAATAATTGAATAACAGAAAATATACATACGGCTAACAAAACCTCCGCTACATTGCAACGATGGATTAGCCGCAAAACGTTAAAAAGACGACCGTAAAAGAATGAAGATAGCCATATTGACACTTGGAACTCGTGGAGATGTTCAACCTTATGCGGTCTTGGTAGACAAATTAGTAATCACCGACTGATAAAAGCACTGGGCATAACCTCAGCTTGCCAAAAGTGGCGGTTTCGTTTTTCGTAGGACAGTTTGTGCTTATATAAACTTTGGTGCTTGTGCTGAAAGTCGCCACTTCGCCTAAACGCAAACCGCTATATTTAAGTAATTTCTTAATATTTGCATTAATGAATTATCCAAGACAAAAAATTATTCAATTCTTATGCAACCTAACCGCGATGCACAGCGTCTCGGATAAATAAACCACGATAAAGCATGAAAAATAAATTATACATTACTACAGCAATATTATTTTTTACGGGTTATCATTATATAACAGCTCAAGTTGTTGATTGGATGTCTCCTTATGCTTTTGGTGCATATGGTGTTACCGTAGACGAATTCAATAATTCATATACTACAGGTCAATATATCAATACCATCGATGTTGACGGAACACCGTACACTAGTGAAGGGCTGCAGGATGAAATTATTGTAAAGTATGATCCTACAGGAAATGTGCTTTGGGCCACATCTATTGGAGGCACTCAGAGTGATTGGGCTGGCAGTATAGTATACGATGGTGTAGGAAATGTTTGGGTTACTGGTCAATTTAGTGGTACGTTAAATGCAGGCTCGCTGTCTATTACATCAAATGGTGGACAAGACGCGTACCTTATTAAAATTGATGCCGCTTCGGGTATTCCTTTGCTTGCCAGTAATGGAGGTGGTTCAAGTAATGATGACGGAAACGACATCGCTTCTGATGGTGCAGGTACGGTTTATTTATTTGGCGATGCAGGAAGTGCAAATTTTACTTGGGGAGGGCTTTCTATGATTGCCTCTGGAAGCCAAGACGCTTTTGTAATTAAATTTGATAATTTGGGAACGCCCCAATGGATAAGTAAATGTTCAGGAACAAGTGCTGATTTTACGTATGCAGGAGCAGTTGATCCAGCTGGCAATTCATACTTAAGTGGCGCAACGTTCTCAAGCACCCTAAATGTGAATTCCAATCCTATTTCAATCGGTACTAATGACCATTTTATTACCAAGTTTGACATAAATGGTAATGAGGTCTGGACAAACTTATTTGACGGTGGAGGAAATATATACGGCATTACAGCGGATGATTGGGGAAATGTATATTTTACCATGAGCGGAGGCCCTGGAACTTACGGGCCTTTTGTTGTAACAAGTACTAATGGTGGTGGCGATGCATTTTTAGGAAAACTGAACAACTCAGGCACCTGGTCGTGGATAGAAACGTTTGGCGGAACCGGGCAAGATGAAGGATTAGGTGTTGATTGTGATGAAGATGGTAACGTTTATTGGACAGGTACTTTTGAAGGGAACATGAATTTGGGAAGTTTTGCCTTATCTTCAAACAGCTTAAAAAAATCATTTTATGCAAAGGTAGATTCTTCTGGAACAGTTCAATGGGCGCTTAATTCAAAAGGATCAACCGGTTCCCATTTTACTTATGCCGTCTGTGCTACCACTGGTGATGATGTTTGGTTTTCGGGTTTTGGATCGGGACACATAGTCATTGCAAATGACTCAATTGGTTTACCATTTGGATATACTGCCAGAATTACTAATAATGCAAACTTAATTGAGGGAATAGTTTTTTCTGATGGCTCTAATAATGGATTATTAGATGCTGGCGAATACGGAATACCCAATGTAATGGTGCAGTTGGATGCCAATAATTTTGTAGTTTCATCAAATTTTGCAGGTGAATTTAATCTTTTTACCCTATCAGGAGCGTACGACGTGTCTATTCCTTACCCACCGCTTTACCATGTACTAACGACCCCAGCAATACAGTCGGCTAATTTCATTGGTTTGGGTGATTGTGACTCACTGAATCACTTTGGGTTTTATCCTTCGCCAAACATGAATGATTTAAGAATTACGATTTCGCCAATTACTGCACCAAAAGCAGGGTATGTACTTGGATATATTCTAACTTACAAAAATGTGGGAACCACTGCACTAAACGCTATAGTTGATATGAACGCGGATGCCAATCTTAATTACTTAATGGCGAGCCCAACACCTAGCAGCATAAATGGACAATTGAGTTCCTGGAACCTTGGGGTTATTAATCCCGGAACTGTTGGAAATATTTTTATTTACTTTGACATTCCTTCCACTATGCAAATTGGAGATCCATTGGTATCTTCAGCCAGCATTACACCAACCGTTGGTGATCAAACACCGGTTGACAACTTGTCGGCTTACACTTCGTTGGTTGTTGGACCATACGATCCAAATTACAAGTGGGTAAATAATGATACGCTGTTAAATATTACAGAGCCTTCATGGCTTGAGTATGAGATACATTTTCAAAATCTTGGAAATGCACCTGCCTACGATGTGCTTATAATAGATACCTTACCTTCACAGTTTTTAGAAATGGCAAGTATGGAAATAATTACTTCAAGTCATTCTCCTATGAATTTGTCTATTTCTGATGGTAAAGTAGCCAAGTTTTTCTTCCCAGGCATTATGCTTCCAGATAGTCTTTCAGACCCATTAGGGTCAATGGGAATGGTAAAATTCCGTATTAAACAAAACGGTTCATTGCCGATTGGACAATCCATTAGAAACTTTGCGGATATTTATTTTGACTATAATCCCGCAATTAGAACTGATACCGCCACTACTTTACATACCTCATTTTCAGAAATTGCAGCCGCCTCCGATTTTCAAATGAGGGTTTATCCTAATCCTACTAAATCAATAATGAATATAGAGTTGATAACTGAAGGTACAATCTCTGTTGCAGAGCTTTCTGATATGTCTGGAAGAGTTGTATTAACCCAAATTTTTAATGCAAAAGCCGGTACGATTTACTTGGAAAACTTGATGTCAGGGGTATATATACTTCAGATTCAAACATCAATAGGACATAAAAAAATGCTAATTGAGAAGTTTTAAGGTTTAAGGCTATTGGCTCGGTTTAAGAACATTTCTAATTAGTTAATTTTGAATATTCGATATTAGAACGCACAATTGCAGATGTAAGATATTCCAACGAAACAACCAAAAGCTTTAATTCGCCAACTCCCGAAACATCAATCTGACGCGATCATTTTTTAAAAATATTTTATTATTTAAACAATAAGAGCGGGGAAGCAATTGGCTCAAAAAGGTTTTAGGAAAGCATCACCTTTATTTTCCGATTCATAGATACCATTTGGATATAATTTACATTCAAATTTTAATCAAAACCATAAAATCGCAAAATAGAAATCACACTTTTTTATTTGCTCAAAAACGTTAATATTTATCAAAAACAGTTTGTGTTGAGTTGAAAAATGATTTTTAGACGAACTGGCGTTAATCATTCCTTCCTTAATGTACTACTTCAGTTCTGTAATATAGTAGTTGGAAAAATTAAATTATTCCCAAAAACTCCCAGAATATCTTTTGACAAAATACCAATATTTGGTATGTTTACTAAAATTGAAAATTATGAGTAAGAACATATCGATTAAATTGGGTAGCAGATGGTAATAGGTTTTTTGAAAGAAAGTATAACTTTTAAACGAGTGCAATTATTCGCTCGGATTCTTATTTTTTCATTTTTAAAAGTCTATGTCTTCAAAAATCTTTAAATATTTATTTTTGATCAACAAAAAATATGAGCAAAAAAAACCAAAATGAAAAAATTAATCTTTATTGCACCTCTCTTTTTCACGTTTAGTATTTTTGCGCAAACTCCTGTTACCGTTAAGGATTCTGATCTCTATCAAATGAACAAAGTATTAGGAGTATACGGTGCAGAGGCTATATCTTCAACATTTTGGCAGATAGAAAATTTATCTTTCCTATTCGTAAATGGGAATATAAATGATGAAGAAACTATTGGACAATTGACCTCCATAATTAATCTACTTACAGCGGGTAATTTGGATACTCAAAAATTGATGGATACAGAATTGTTTGATGATCAAGTATTACAAGAAACTATGAATTCCTTACTTTTCTTAAGAAATACGCTGAAGGAAGAAGCCCAAGCTTTTGCTGATTTTGTCAAAACACAAGACGAGAATCTTATCCAAATAGTCGAGGAAAAAAGAGCAATCGTGAATGCCTACTTTGGAGAATAATAGTAAGAAAACTGCATTCAATCTGCAAAAATAAAATTCTGAAAAATAAGTAAGTTAAATTTTTACTGGAAATGCGAGAATGTATTTATAATTGAAATATTCATCCCAAAATTTTTTATGTAACGGATGAAATGAGTAATTTGAAGTAAACTATAGTGCACTTTTGTTAAAATTGATAACTTTTGAAGGATTTCCTTTCGTTTTCTTAAATAAATAAAATGTTATAAACGAGTAGACAGCTCCGACCACAATTAACCGGAGTGCGCCTCTCGCACGCAGTAATTAAAGGAAAACGCAAAATTCATTAAACTTGTTAGGTGTCTTTGCTTTTTAAGAAACCTTCAATAAAAACGAAATAATGAAACGAACTACGATAATTATATTATTACATTTAACTTTTTTTACAAATGCTCAAAAATCTGAAATTCTTGCAGAACCAAAAGTTGATGAAAGAATTGAATTACTAAGCATTGTATTCAGGCTAGCTGATAGTAGAGAATATAGCTCAAAAAGTTTCCCAAATTATATTAAAAACATAGATGAACATTTCAAGTATTATAAAAATCATGAATTAATAAGATATATAAAAAAGAAGCTTCGCAAAAAAGGCATCGGTTATGATGCTGTTATGTATATGGCTATAAGCATTTCAGATAAATATCCTTTTCAACCAATTGTACCTTTTACTCATAAAATTCCCGAGGAAAGATGGGGAAAGCAAAGCGCAAGTAAATTCCTACATCTTTTGAATAGATTCTACAAGGATTCTGACTGCGAAAAATTCTTCAAAAACAATGAAACATTGTATCAAACAGCTTCAGTGAATTTTATAAAAGTTTATGATGAATTAGATATTAACTGGTATCAAAAATTTTATGGAGAGAAACCGAAGGGAGAATTCAGAATAGTGAATGGCTTGGGAAATGGTAGTGGTAATTATGGCCCAAGTATTACAATTGATGACAAGGAGTTTATTTACGCAATAATGGGGACATGGAGTGTTGACAGTTTGGGTATTCCAAAATATGAAGTAGATGATTATTTCCCAACTTTACTGCATGAATTTAATCATTCTTTTGTAAATCATATTGTAGAAAGATACCATTCTGAACTCTCTAAAAGTGGAGAAAAAATTTTTAACGTATTAAAAGACAAAATGGAATCACAAGCTTATGGTATTTGGCTAACGATGTACGCAGAGGCTGTTGTTAGAGCAGGTGTTATAAAATATTTGAAAGACCATAACTACCCAAATGAATTTATCGAATCTGAATTAAACGATGAAATAAACAGAGGTTTTTTATGGACTGATAAACTTGTCCTAGAATTAGAACGCTATGACAAAAACAGAGATATATTTCCAACTTTGGAAAGTTTTATGCCTGAATTGGTTAACTTTTTTAATGAAATCTCAAATAACATAATAACAATCGAAAGGGAAGTTGATAATTAAAGACCATAAGTTGTTGGATTATGACTGATTCAGAACGGTTGTCAAACTGTAACCCTTGAATCTAAGCGGCAATAAAATGTCCACTCAGCTCAGAAATCGTTTTGTAGCATACACCTGATCTTTCAAATATGCCACCGGGAAAAATTTTGACAGGTAAGATCAATTGCTATGTTATGAAGTTAATAGCGTGAGCCGATATTAATAATTAAAGACAAATATTCGAGAAAATTTGGAATAGAATTCTGTAGAAAAAATTACCAAACGAGATTCAAGATGTTAGGCGTCGTAAATTAAGGTTAATTAAAAAGGCTTCGGAAGTTAATAATCTTAGAATTCCTCTCGCAAACAGTCTACAGCAATTAATAGTTGAATTTAAAATAATATTTACTACTTATTAACCCAATAGCGTTGAAGAAAATGAAAAATGGGCGATTCTCGATTTTTGATTGTTTAAAATTTCTATTTGTAATTAGCTATTTTGACTGAAATAAAAATTAGGGTATTAATTATAAATAAAAAAGCTGAAACTTTCGATTCAGCTTTTCTTATTTTACAAGTATTATTTTACAAATGAATCACTTCACCATATGCAGCAGCGGCAGCTTCCATAATGGCTTCTGACATAGTTGGGTGCGGGTGAACTGTTTTAATCAACTCCTCCCCGGTTGTTTCTAATTTTCTTATGGCCACGATTTCAGCAATCATTTCTGTTACGTTGGCACCAATCATGTGAGCACCCAACAATTCACCATATTTCGCATCAAAAATCAATTTAACAAATCCATCTTTGGCACCGGCAGCGCTTGCTTTACCAGATGCTGAAAATGGAAACTTCCCAACTTTAATCTCTCTACCAGATTCTTTTGCTGCTTTTTCCGTCATACCAACAGAAGCAACTTCAGGTGAACAATAGGTACATCCCGGAATGTTGGTATAATCCAGTGGTTCTGGATGGTGTCCAGCCAATTTCTCAACACAGATAATCCCTTCTGCTGAGGCAACGTGAGCCAATGCAGGCGTTGGAATAACATCTCCAATGGCATAATATCCGGGGATGTTCGTTTGGTAATAGTCATTTACTAATATACGTCCTTTATCTACTACAATTCCAACTTCTTCAAGACCAATATTTTCAATATTCGCCGCGATACCAACTGCTGACAATACCACGTCACATTCTATTTTTTCTACTCCTTTTTCCGTTTTAACAGTAACAACACAACCTTTACCTCTGGTATCAACCGATTCAACAGAAGATCCAGTCATGATTTTAATTCCACTTTTCTTAAAAGACTTCTCCAATTGCTTAGAAACTTCTTCGTCTTCAATAGGAACAATACTCGGTAAGTATTCAACAATCGTAACCTCGGTACCAATAGCATTGTAGAAATATGCAAACTCAACGCCGATAGCACCTGAACCAACAACTACCAACTTTTTAGGTTGTGTTTTTAAAGTCATTGCTTGACGGTATCCGATAATTTTCTCACCATCTTGCGGGAGGTTCGGTAACTCTCTTGAGCGTGCTCCTGTAGCTATGATGACACCTTTTTCTGCAGTGTATTCCGTCGTTGTTCCGTCTTCAGCCGTCACAGCAACTTTTTTACCTGCTTTGATAACACCATTACCTTTAATAACATCAATTTTGTTCTTTTTCATCAAGAACTGAATACCTGCACTCATGCCATTGGCAACTCCCCTACTTCTATCAACCATTGCGGTAAAATCTGCAGTTGCACCTTTTACCGTAATTCCATAATCGCTAGCGTGGCTCAAGTATTCAAATACATTAGCACTTTTCAATAAGGCTTTAGTTGGAATACAACCCCAGTTCAAACAAATTCCACCAAGTGATTCACGCTCTACAATAGCCGTTTTCATTCCCAATTGAGAAGCTCTGATTGCCGTTACGTATCCACCAGGACCACTTCCTAAAACAATAATATCGTAATTCATAATGCTTGTCTAAAATTATTACTCTGCGAATTTAAGAAAATTCTAACTCTTAATTTTAAAGCAGATAATTATCCTTCGCCTAATTGTTTGGCTTTCTTCAAAAGTTTAATAGAAGAAATTTTATCCTTGATTCTATCCACAACATAATACATCATTGGAACAACAATAATGGTTAAAAACATGGAACTCGTTAAACCACCCATAAGTACCCATGCCAAACCATTTTTCCACTCCGCACCTGAACCTGTAGCCGTTGCAATAGGAACCATTCCAATTACCATCGCAATTGTTGTCATCAGAATAGGGCGCATTCTTTCTCGAACGGCTTCCAACAAAGCAGTATAGGTAGACTTTCCTTCTGCTTTTAGGTGATTTGCGAAATCAACAATCAAAATAGCATTTTTCGCTACCAATCCCAATAACATGAGCATCCCAAGCATTGTGAAGATTCCCATATTGGAAGACGAAAGGTTTAAAGCCAATATCGCACCGACCAAAGAAACAAGAATTGAGAACAATACTACAAAAGGATATACAAAATTATCATAAAGTGCAACCATTATAAGATACACCAGAATCAAACCTATACCCATCGCTGTTCCTAGTGCGCCCATCGATTCTTTTTGTCGTTTAATTTCTCCACCCCAAATCATTCTCACATTCTTGTCCAAAGGTTTTTTCTCTAGGTATTTCTCAATATCCGCTGAAACATTACCAGGTGCAGTTCCGAGAACATAACATCTAATGGTTGTATTCGGAATTCGGTTCTTTCTTTCCAGAGAACCATTTCCATTTTCAATCTGAATGGCTGCAAAATCTTTCAGTCTGATTTGTTTTCCATCGTTTGTTGCAAAGGTCATTTCCTTTACATCATCAACATTTTTTCTATCAAACTGATCAAGCATTACTCGAATACCGTACTCATTTCCAGACTCATCAAACTTCACATCGTCATTACCGGTTAATGCATTTTGAAGTTGCATTCCAACCACTGCAATAGGCAATCCCAACTGCCCCATTTTCTCGCGATCCAATTCTATCCGAATTTCTGGTGTTACATCATCAGTAGAAATAGTTGGATCTTTGGCGCCTTTCATTTCAAGCATTGCTGCTTTAAGTCGACGTGCTTCCTTTATTAACAAATCGGGATCCTCGGAAGATAAGAAAATCTCAATTGGCGCTTCTTCTGATTCAACAAGACCAATATTCAATGCTTTTACCTCAACGCCAGGGAATTTATCTTCAATTTTCTTGCGAATTTCATTCATATATTGAATGGTCGGGAATTCAAATTGTTTTCCGGGCTTCATTTTTACTGTAAGTTCAGACTTATTCTCGCTTCCAAAAGCAGCTGCACCCATTCCAGAACTCGGTCCGCCAACATTCGCAAACACAATATCCACAACATCTTTTTGAGCAAGTAACAATTGTTCGATTTGTAGGGTAGTTGCATTGTTTTCTTCAAAAGTTGTACTCTTGTCGTACTTCAGTTTAATCATGAATTTTCCTTGGTCTCCTTGCGAAACAAATTCTTGACCAACAATTCCTAGACCCATTGTCGCCATACTCGCAAAGAAAATGGTTATTATTCCCAATCCTGCAAGAATTTTGTGGCGCAACGACCAACCAACAAGTTTAACGTATTGCTCCGTAAATATTGTCACACGGCGTTCGAACCAAATTAATATAGCCTGTAAAGGATTTTTTGGATTTAATTTAACCTCTTTCGCAAATCGAGAGGCCAGCCAAGGTGTCAGTGTAAAACAGACAAATAATGACATCAAAGTGGAAACCACAACCACAATCGAGAATTGATGCAAAATATCTGAAATTGTTCCTTCAATAAACACAACAGGCGAAAACACTACAACATCAACAAGCGTAATGGCCAAAGCAGTGAATCCGATTTCATTTCTTCCATCCAAGGATGCTTTGCGTCGGTCCTTACCCATCTGCAAATGGCGATATATGTTTTCCAAAACAACAATGGAATCATCAACTAGAATTCCAATTACCAATGACATCGCCAATAATGTCATCAAATTCAATGTATATCCCAAAAGATACATTGCCACAAATGTGGAAATCAAGGAAGCAGGGATCGAAATCAATACGATAAATGCATTTCTTAAACTATGCAAAAAGAGCAACATTACTGCTGCAACAAGTAAAACCGCAAGTTCCAAATCATGCAAAACGGCATCAACTGAATCTATTGTAGGTATTGAAGTGTCTGTGGCTATGGTAAATTTCACTCCTTCTTTCTTGTACTTCTCCTCCAGTTCTTTAAATTTCGCTTTTGTTGCATTGGCCATATCGACAGCATTTGCATCACTTTGCTTTTTAATTCGAAGACCTATACCATTCTGTCCATTCAATCTACTCACTGCAATTTGATCCTCACTTCCATCAGTTATATCTGCAACATCTCCCAAACGAACTGTTGAAGTTCCTTGAGCATATAGAATTAAATTTTCTAAATCTTTAACTGTTTGAAATTTACCAGCCAAGCGAACTGTCATTTGCTCAGATTCATTCTTCACCTTACCGGTAGGAAACTCAACATTTGCTGCCGAAATTGACTGGTTTATAGCGGCTAATGAAAGTCCGTACAGCTTCATTTTTTCTTTATCGACATTTACACGGAAGGCACGTTTTTCACCGCCAATAACTTGTACCTCAGCAACACCTTTGGTTTGTTTAATTTGTGGAAGAATTTGCTCGTCCATTAACTCCATGAAATCACGGTCACCCATATTGCTTGCAAGTGCACTTACTTGTAATACAGGAGAGGCATTTGGTTCTATTTTCCCCAGAATTGGCGTGGAAGCACCTTCAGGAAGGTTATTTAAAATATTATTTACCTTTCTCTGGGCATCTTCAAGTGCATTATCGATGTTTGCCGAGGCTTTGAATTCGAGTAGTACAACAGATGCATTATCCAATGAGAAAGCTGTTACTTCACTAATGTTTTCAAGACCACTCAATGCGTCTTCAAGAGGTTTCGAAACTTGCGTTTCAACAGTTGCAGGCGATGCACCTGGATAGGTAGTTGTAACTGTTAGTAGTGGCGGAGAAAAATCCGGTAGCAATTCATAACTCAATTGGTTGTAGCACAGCAATCCACCACCTATTAGTATTGTAAAAATAACAATGATGAATGACGGCCGTTTTATCGAAAGTTCTGTAAGGGTCATTGCTTCTTTTATTTAGTTTTTACATTCGAATTATTCTGCAAATTCACCTGACCCTTAATAACGATTTTATCGTTTTTATCGATACCACTGGCAACCTCTATGTGCGTGCCATCTGAAATTCCTGCTTGAAAAGAAGTCAAAATTGCTTTACCATTTTTAATGATATATACTTGTGGATTTTGGGTTGATCCGATCAATGCAGCACGAGGTATGGAAAGAGCATTTTTACTTTCTTGGTTCGCTACTGACATGTTTCCGTACATTCCAGCCATAAGCTCTTTGTTCGGGTTGCTAACTGTGACCTGCACTGCAAAATTGTGCGATTTATCAGCCTGAACAGCAATATTGGTAATGGTCCCATCAAAGTTTTTATCGGCATAAACATCAGCATTAACAATTACCTTTTGACTTTTACTAAATTTCATTATTTCTGCCTCTGGAACATACGTAGTAAGTTTCAAACTGGAGACATCTGTAATTTCAAAAAGTGGTATTCCAGGACCAACAACAGAACCCAAATCAATAAATTTCTTGGTAATAACACCTGAAAATGGTGCTTTAATTGTTGCGCTGTTGATTTGTTTTTGCAATTGTTTCTTTTGAATTTCTAAAGATTCCAAAGCCAACTTGTTTTTTTCTGCCTGAACAGCAGGTATCGCCTGGTTTTCAGAAAGTGAAGTAAATCTCTCATCATCTTTCATTTGCCCTTGAATGGTGACCTCTAAATTTTGAAGTTGCAACAATAAATATTCATTATCAACTTTTGCCAATACTTGCCCCGCTGTAACATAATCTCCTTCTTTAACCGACATTTGAATAATCTTACCGCTGGCATCTGAACCAATTGAATTCTGCCTAATTGGTTCGAATGTTCCCATAAAACTCAGTGAATTTTCGAAACTATGCATTCCAGGAACAGTATCCTCAACTAAAATCGGAGCTGATGTATCATGTATGTATATTTTTCCGGCAACCTTTTCTTTATTGGATAATAATTTAAGTACAATTAATGCGATTAATCCAATTGATATCGCAGAAATAATGAGAATTCTTTTCATTTTTGATTTGTTTTATATTCTATTTTAATTCACCGATTGATCTGATATATTCCAATTCCGCTTGTCTTAGCAACAAATAAGAAGAAATGAGGTTTGCTTGAGCTTCCTGTAAACCATTATCCGCAAGAATTAAATCATTAGACCCTATTAAGCCTTGCTTTAGTTTTAATGCAGTTAAATCATATATACTCTGTGCCAATGCTAACTTTTCTTTAGAAAGATTAAGCGCATTACTATTCAATTCAATTTGCCTTTTTGCATTTCTCGTTCTCAATTCCAATTGCTGAGAAACGTAATCCTTTTGATTTTGAATTTTTTCAGCATTAAGCGCATTAACCTTTAATTGATAGTGTTTTTCCATACCGTCAAAAAGTGTCCAATCCAACCTTAATCCTAAAAAAGCTCCTTCAATTCCTACTCTGAAGTCATCAGCTGGTTTCATGTTATAATTGTAGTTATATGCCGCATAGAAGGATAGATTGGGAAGGTAATTCATTTTGGTCCCTTTTCTCTCTTCAACATTCATTCGCTGTTGCGCCTCTAATAATGCAATTTCAGGATAATAAATTTCAGAGGTATCAACCAATATTGTTTTTTCAACAATAGCATCTTGTACCAAATTAATCTCCGCATCAAAAGGCAAGCCTATCAATAATTTTAGATAATCCTCAAGTTGAAGAATGTTGGTTGTTAAGGTATTTTTGGTTTCTTCTAGAGTCATTTTACTTAAAGCCAACTTATCCACCTCATTTTGAATCATAATTTGCTGATCAACCAAAGCTTGCATATTTGCGATTAATCCATCAAGATTTAAAATATTGCTATCAATAAATGACACCTGTTTGTACAATCCCTGCAAATTGAAAAAAGTTGTTGCAACTTGTTGTTTTACATCCAAAGTTGCCATTTGATCTTGAATCCTAACAATTTCATCATTAATTCTCAGGGCAGTTAACCCGTAATTCAATTGAGGATTGTATAAAATCTGATTCAATTGTAAAGTGTTGCTCAAATTGAACGGAACGCCAAATTGAACTGTCGAAAATGTACCAGGTGTACCACCAAAAAAAGCCGCTGGGACAACCTGTCCGGGAATTATAGCATTGTACTTGTAGTCTCCTGAGTAAATCAACTTAGGGTAGCGACCTGTAAGATATACTTTACGTTGCTCTTCATTAATACCGATATCAAGTGACGCATTTTTTAAAGTTAAATTTGCTGTATCTGCCATCTGAAGGCAGGTTGCCAAATCGAGTTCTTGCGCCTTTACACCTGAGGACACAAAAACTACTGAAACCAGAATTACAAAAATTAATTGTTTCATAATCAACTATTTTGTTTTGAATAAATAATTCACCAACATCTCAATTACATGTGTTTTATGTGCCTGCAACAAGAATGTATATTGTTCATTGGTAATTGGCATGATGGATTGCATAAAATTTTTCGACATAACAGGGTATTGACAATTTGACAATATCAATAATATCACACTTGCGATATCAATTTCAATCATCTCGCCTTTGCTTTGTGCTAATTTCATTTGTTCGAAAATGCCGGTTTCTCGAACCCTATTGAAATATTTACTTTCATCAATAGCACAATTTTCATCTCGATTGGTTTCGTTGATAATAAAATTCGGCAATTCGGGATGCTTGGCTAAAAAATCAAACTCTTTTTCAATAAAAATGGTTAGTTTTTCGATTAAGCTTAAATCCGTTTGAAATATTTGAACCATTGAACCCACAAACTCGTCAAGTGCTTCACTAAAAATTTGCTGAAAAAGTTTGTTTTTTGACCTGAAATAATAATTAACAAGTGCGACATTTAGTCCAGCTGCTTGCGCAATTTCCCTTGACGAACAACCTTCAAATCCTTTTGAATAAAAGACATTTTTCGCTGCCTCTTTAATTTTTTTCTCTGTTGTCGTGTCTTTTGTCAAACCTGATGTTTTTCGCGCCACAAATTTAAACAACTATATTAAACAAATGTTTAAAAAAGTGACAGAAAAAATGAATTTAACTTTTTTTAGACCTTTAAACAGCAACTTGATGTTCCCTCAAGGCATCGTTCAAAGATGTCTTTAAATCTGTAGATGCCTTTCTTGTACCAATAATTAATGCGCAAGGAACATGGAAGTTTCCAGAAGGAAATTCTTTCGTATACGAACCAGGAATAACAACACTTCTTTCTGGAACAAACCCGACATGCTCAACAGGGCTACCGCCTGTGACGTCTATAATTTTTGTGGATTTTGTTAAAACTACATTTGCACCAAGAACGGCTTCCTTGCCAACCCTAACGCCTTCAACAACAATACATCTTGAACCAATAAATGCGTTGTCTTCAATAATTACCGGTGCTGCTTGAACAGGTTCCAAAACACCGCCTATACCAACTCCCCCACTTAAATGAACATCTTTTCCAATTTGTGCGCAAGAACCGACTGTAGCCCAAGTATCGACCATAGTTCCAGAATCTACAAAAGCTCCAATATTTACGTAAGAAGGCATCATTATTACTGATGGCGCAATAAATGCCCCGTAACGCGCAACGGCAGGCGGAACGACTCGAATACCCAATTCTTTGTAACCCGTTTTAAGAGCCATTTTATCATGAAATTCAAACGGACCAACCTCTATCGTTTCCATGTTTCGAATCGGAAAATAAAGGATAACAGCTTTTTTAACCCATTCATTCACAATCCATTCCCCGTTTTCTATTGGCTCAGCAACCCTTAATCGCCCTTTATCCAATTCCTCAATTATATGGTTAATGGCATCGCGTGTCTGTTTTTCTTGTAAAAGTTCTCTGTTGTTCCAAGCTGCTTCAATTATAGATATCATGTTCCAATTTTAATCACAAAATTAATCAATAAGATAAATTAAAAAAGCAACTTATATTTGTCTTATGCAAACTAGGATAATAGCAATCGATTTTGGTTTAAAGCGGTGTGGATTGGCGATTTCTGATGAAAACAACATTATTGCAAGTCCATTAGAAACCGTGGAATCGGATAAATTAATTTCCAAATTACACACTTTGATGGAACCAAATAATATTGGAATTATTGTAATCGGTAATCCAAAACGATTGAACAATACTGAGATGCCTATAACCCAAAACATTCAATTACTTATTGAAAATCTCAATTCTGTATTTCCAAATATTAGGATAGAATTATATGATGAGCGTTTTACCTCAACCATTGCTGCCCAAACACTATACGTTGGTGGTGCGAATAGAAAACAAAAACATTCAAAGGGTAGCCTGGACAAAATAAGTGCCGCTATCATCTTACAATCCTACATGACAAGAAATGGTTATTAGTAATTTTGATTTTTTCACACTTTGATTAAATTCTTAAACTTAATTTTGTAAAAAAAGTATGATATTACCGATTCTTGCATATGGTGATCCAGTCCTTAAAAAGGAAGCATTAGAAATTGATGAGCAATTTGATGGATTAAAACAGTTAATTGCCGACATGTTTGAAACCATGTATTCGGCATCTGGGGTTGGTTTGGCCGCACCACAAATTGGTAAATCAATCCGACTTTTCATAGTTGATGGAAGTCCATTCGCAGAAGATGAAAAGGATGATAATGAAGTTCCTGATCCGAAAGCAAAAGGAATTGAGCATTTCAAAAAAGTTTTTATCAATCCAATTATTGAAAATGAGGAAGGGGAAGAATGGGGATTCAACGAAGGATGCTTATCCATTCCAAAAATTAGAGAGGAAGTTTACCGCAAGGAAAGAGTGTTTATTTCTTATTACGATGAAAATTTCAATTTTCACCAAGAATCTTTTGAAGGCTATGCTGCCCGAATTATTCAACACGAATATGATCATATTGAAGGAATTTTATTTACTGACCATCTTTCTCCATTAAAAAGAAGGTTACTAACAAAAAGGCTTCAAAACATTTCAAAGGGAATTGTAGATGTAGACTACAAAATGAAATTCCCAGCAATAAAAAAATCACGATAGTTAAAAGTAAATTCATGAGAGAAATAGGAATTGTATGGATGGTATATATCATGAGTGCAGCAACATTAACATTTGTAAATGCAGTTGTTTCTCCGGTATCCTCAAGAGTATTAGATTTATCGAAAACTGAGGTCATTAAACCCTCAAAAAATGATTTGTTAGAAAACATTAAAAAGATGGATGATTCTTTATCCACCAACTTACCAAAGAATGTTACTGAAAGAAATTTAGCGCAGTATGAACTTATCGATAGGTATCTTCAATTTTATCGAAATTATCCGAACGATCCATACGCTGCAGAATGTCTCTTTCAAGTTCATTGTAAGTGGTCGGGGTTAAATAATAACATAAAGGCTGCTCAATACGCCGACACACTCTTGAAAATGTATCCTAACTATTCTAACACAAAAGATGTGATTTACTCACAAGCCGTTTCTTATGACGCATTTATAACACCTAGAGATACAAGGAAGGCAAGATACTATTATGAATTATACTTAAAGAATTATCCTGATGAAGTTGCCAATTGTGAAGACATTAAATTTAGATTGAAATATTTAAACTTGACTCATGAACAACTTATTGAAATGCGATCTAAAACACTTATTCCATAAACATGTGCTGTTAATAGAGTGTTAAATAGCATTAGAGTGGTTAGTAAAATTTTACTTTTGCTTTATAAAATTTGAAAGCCATGAAAAAAGTCACATTATTTTTTAGTTTGCTGTTTGTAACAGCTATCATTTCGCAAAATGCAAATGCACAAATTGTTTCTGGAGCAAAAATTGAATTTTCAAAAGAAACACATGATTACGGCACTGTAAAATATGGTGCAGACGGTACTTGTACGTTTGATTTTACAAATACAGGTACTGAACCTTTAATCATATCAAATGCAAAAGGATCATGCGGATGCACAGTTCCAGAATGGCCGAAAGAACCAATTGCGCCAGGAGCAACAGGAACAATCAAAGTCAGTTATGATACAAAAAGACCTGGTGCAATTAGCAAAAGCGTTACCATAACCTCAAACGATGCAGCTGAACCTACAAAGGTTATTCGAATTACTGGAAACGTACTTCCTGCGCCTGAAGGAGCAGCACCAGTGAATAATTCTGGAGCACCATCTAACAACTAAGATGATTAGAGTTCTTTTTGCTTTAGTATTTATAAATTACGCCGCCTTTGGTTTTTCCCAAAAGGCGGTTTTTTTTGTAAAAAAATCAACGTATAAGTTTCATAAAGCCAATGAAGGCGATACAATTCAACATACCTATTTAATTGAAAATCGAGGGGATGCTGATTTGATAATTTATAATTACGAAGTTGAATGTTCTTGCACTAATGTTTTTATTCCAAAACAAACTATTGCTCCTGGTGAAAAAGGTAAATTAATAGTAACTTTTAACACTGACGGAAGGCCATTTCTTCAGGATCGTAAAATTCTTTTGATAACAAATACAAAGCAAGAGAACGAATACTTAAGATTTAAGGTTTTCGTTAAACCGAAAAAATAAAAGGTTAACAATGTGTTAAACTCAACCTTACAACAAAAATCAATACTAACTTCATTAAAATTAAATTTTTAGAATTATGAAAAAATCTATTTTACCTTTAGTACTTTTATTCGTAGCGGTCCTATCAGGAAATGTAAACGCTCAAACAGTTGGTGCTTCAATAGAATTTAACAAAGAAGTTCACGACTATGGTACAATCAAAAACGGAGCAGATGGCTCGTGTACTTTCGAATTTAAAAACACAGGAGATTCTCCTTTGATTATTTCTAATGCGAAGGGTTCTTGTGGATGCACAGTTCCAGAATGGCCTAAAGAACCGATTGCACCTGGAGCCTCAGGGGTTATCAAAGTTAATTATGACACTATGCGCACTGGTGAAATAAATAAAAGTGTAACCATTACTTCGAATGCAGTAAATGCTTCTGACAAGATTGTATTTATTAAAGGTATTGTACTTGCACCTGAAACTACCCAACCTGCTAATGACGCTGGTACTCCATCAAATAATTAAATAAATTAGAACACAACTAAAAAACGCCTCATGGGGCGTTTTTTAGTTTATTAGGCAAATGATTCAATACATTAAATGCTTTTTGGAACTATTCCTCCACTCAGCATCATACTTACTATCCGAAAAGTATATAATTAAATCAGCATCATATTTACTGTCACAAAAGTAAATTTTCTTCTTAGCATCATATTTACTTGACGCAAAAAACCAAAGACCTTTGTTGTCTGTTGCATCGTATTTCGAATCGCATTTATAAACGACCAAATCAGCATCATACTTTGAAGAAGCTACATAAACTTTAACATCAGCATCATACTTTGAATCTACTGAAAAAACAGTTTGTCCAAAAAATGAAAATGAAAGGAGTGAAAATAGATTAAATAAAACGAATCTCATAGCTCTAGGGTTTTATGATTATTGAAAGTTGAAATTAAAAAAAAATAGACATTATTGGTATTTGTATTTTATGAAAAAAGCCGAATAATTTTCTCAATCTAATTTACCTGACCTTTTACTCCCTTCATATAGTTCAAACAGACGAAAGCTGCATTCCAATTCTCCATTGTACAACCTAATCTTACGACGAGGTTTTAATCCGATTGACTTAAATCCAGATTCACTGGATGATATAACCCAACAATTCCAACCAGACATTTCACTTTTCATCCAATTTCCAAAACCTTCATAGAGGTCTTCAATATTTTCACCCATTCGCTCTCCGTAAGGAGGATTGGTGAGTATTAAACCTGTATCCTCAGGTTTTTTTATCCGGTCAAATGGCTCAGATGCCGTTTCTACAAATCGCCCAATGGGTAATGCTCGAAGATTTCGTCTCGCTTTAATTACCATGTCATCATTGATATCATAACCAATTATTCTACAAGGTAATTTGGCAATCCTCTTTTGAGCATCATCATATATATTATTCCAAACTACCTCATCGTAATTAGCCAAGTTTTTGAACGCATAGTGCTGTCTTTCAATATTAGACGGAATACTGGCAGCCAACAAAGCAGCTTCAATTAATAGTGTTCCTGAGCCACAAAAAGGATCTAAGAACGTTGTTTTTCTATCCCAACCGGAAAGCCTGATTAATCCAGCGGCAACAACTTCATTTAATGGCGCTTCTCCAACTGCTTGACGATAGCCCCTCTGAAATAAAGGAAGCCCACTTGTATTTAAGGATAACGTAACTTGATTGTTATTTACGTACAAATCGATAACTATCTGAGGAGATTTTGTGTTGACATTTGGTCTGTCTCCAACTTCATTTCTAAAAGTATCTACTATTGCGTCTTTAACCACCAAAAAAGGATATTGAGAATGCTTAAAAAAATCAGAAAAAATGGCACCTCGTACCGAAAAGCTTTTATCTACCTTAAAGTATTCATGCCATTTAACTTTCAAGCAATTCTTGTACAAATCATCTTCAGTTTTTATTTGGAATTGACGAATTTGAATAAGCACTGATATGGCACACCTAAGATTTAAATTCAAAAAATAAACATCATTCCAGGAACCTTTGATTTGAACTGCACGATTCAAAACCTGAACATCCTTGTAGCCCAATTCATGAAGTTCCTCAGTTAACACCTGTTCTAATCCAAAAAAGGTTTTTATTGTAATGGTTAGCGACTTTTCAGAATCTTTTATTTGTTGAGAATTTGACATTTTGAAGAATAAATACTTTAATTTTGCACAAAGGAACGAAATTGAATCCAATAAACCGTTTAATCACTGCCCTACTCATCATCCTTTTTCCATTAACTGGATTAAGTCAGCAGAAAGTTGGATTAGTTTTAAGTGGTGGTGGAGCCTCGGGATTGGCACATATTGGGGTTCTTAAAGCTCTCGAAGAACGGGGGATTCCAATTGATTACATTACAGGAACTTCAGCCGGATCTCTTGTCGGTGCAATGTACTGCGCAGGTTATAGCCCAGAAGAAATTGAAGCTTATGTAAAAAGTAATGACTTCCAATTAATGACCACCGGAAAACTAAAAGCTACCCAGAGATTTTTATATCGTGAGGCTGATGCCAATGGAAGTTTATTCAATGTTTCATTCGCTTTAGATACGATTCTAACAAAATCACTTCCAACAAAATTTATTACATCCTCATTTTTTGACTTTGAAATGCTCAAATTATTTGGGACAACAAGCGCTTCGAATTATAACAATTTTGATAGTTTGTTTGTTCCCTTTCGTTGTGTGGCTTCAGATATTGAAAACAAAAAGAGTGTTATTTATTCGTCAGGCTTTCTTAATCAAGCAGTTAGAGCTTCTATGACTTATCCTTTTTATTTGGATCCGATAAGAGTTGATGGAACCCTAATGTTCGATGGTGGATTATACAATAACTTTCCAGCTGATGTAATGTATCAAGATTTCAACCCAGATTTCATAATTGGAAGCAATGTATCATATAATGCGCCACCACCAACTGAAGACGATTTGATTAGCCAACTAACCAATATGTTGGTTTCGCATTCCAATTTTTCAATTCCCTGTAATGAAGGCATTTTGATTGAACCAGAAAATACTATTGGAACTTTTGCATTTAACGAAGTCGAGGAAGCAATTCAATCTGGATATGAAGCAACTTTGGCAAAAATTGATTCAATAGAATTTTACATAAATAGAAGAATTACAAAGGAGGAAATTACATCAAAAAGAAATGCTTTTCGTAAAAAGATTGTCGAACTAAAAGTTACTTCGATAACTAATAATTTCAGTAAAAAACGTGATTTGGCTTATGCCAGAAAATCAATGATTCGGGAGCGGAAAAATGAAATTCTAGATGCTTCAAAATTGGAGCGAAGATATTACAGATTGTATGCAACGCCACAGCTAGATTTCATGTACCCACTTTTGAATTTGCGTCCCGACAGTACATACAATATGAATCTAGAGGTACGAAAAGCGAAAGATTTTAAATTGGATGTGGGTGGACATTTTTCATCAAGAGCAGTTAATACGGGATACATTGGGCTTACCTACCGAAGTATCGGAAATACAGCATCATCAATTCATGCATCGTCATACTTTGGAAAATTTTATGGTTCGGCTAAGCTTTCATACGAATTGGAAGTTCCATCGATTTTTCCAATATCCGCATCTGTTTATTTTGTTATGAATAGATGGGACTATTTTAGAAGTTTCGCAACATTTTTTGAAGATGTAAAACCCTCATTTCTCATTCAAAATGAAATGTATTATGGTTTAAAAATCAATCATCCTATTGGCAATACTACGAAAAGTTCATTTGATTTTAGATTGTTCAATCTCGAGGATGATTATTACCAAACGGATAATTTTACCAATAAAGATACATCTGACCTTACCTTATTAGATGGATATTCATTCAGTTGGGAATTTGTTCAAAACTCATTAAACAGAAAGCAGTTTGCGAATTCAGGACATTATTTTCGATTTAAAGCAAGATTTGTTGATGGTTTCGAAACAAGTATTCCAGGTTCAACATCAATCAGTGATGAAATCAAAACCTATGACCACAAGTGGATAAACATCAACGCTGAATTTCAGACTTTTCCTCTGGATTTTAATAATTTTCATTTTGGGATACATGGGAAAGGGGTATTTAACAGTCAATCGTTGTATTCGAATTACACAGCATCTTTGTTAGCAATGACCTCATTTTCACCCCTTCCAGATGCAGAAACATATTTTTTACCTGAATACAGATCACCCCAGTATTTGGGTGGAGGGCTTAATGCCATCTTCACATTAAAAAAACATTTGGATATACGTTTAGATGGTTATTATTATCAACCTTTCGTAATTTTAATAAAGAATCCCGACGGAACACCAAGTTACTCTAAGCCATTCAAAGGCAGCACATTTATGGCTTCTGCTTCTATAATTTACAACACAATAGTTGGTCCGTTGAGAGCGACAATGAACTATTTTCCGAAGCAAGAAAATCCTTTTGCTTTTCAAATAAGTTACGGCTTCATTCTTTTCAATGAAAGGGCCATACGTTAATCGCTCTGCTTATATTTGTATCAAATAATTTAAAATGGAAAAAATAATTTGTGGCATTCAACAAATGGGGATAGGTGTTCCAAATGTACAAGAAATTTGGAAGTGGTACAGAAAGTTTTTCGGCATAAATGTTCGCGTTTTTGAAGAAGCTGCTGAAGCCCCTTTAATGACACGATACACCGGCGGACAAGTCCATTCAAGGACGGCAACCTTAGCATTGAGTATGGAAGGCGGAGGTGGATTCGAAATTTGGCAGTTCACAAGTAGGAATACAGAAAAACCTCAATTTTCTATAAATATAGGCGACTACGGCTTGTATTGTTGCAAAATAAAATCTCGAGATGTTGCAGAGAGTTATAATTACTTCATAAAACATGGAGCTCAAATTATTGGAGATTTAATCCAAGCGCCAAATGGAAAATTGACTTTTTTCGTAATGGATCCAAATGGCAATTTATTTCAAATAGTTGAGGGGCGTGGCTATTTTAAAAACACCAATTTTCCATCAAAATGTGGTGGCGTAGCTGGTTCAATAATCGGTGTAAGTGATATTGATAAGGCCTTACCTTTATATAAAGATATTCTAGGATATAGTTTAGTTGAGTACGATCAAACTTCTAATTTCAACGATTTAAATGCACTTCCCTCGGGAGGCGGGAAATTTAGGAGGGTTTTACTTTCGCACCCAGAAGCCAGAAAAGGCCCATTCGCAAGATTATTAGGACCAACAGAAATTGAATTGATCCAATCAATTGATAGAACCGATTGCAAAAAAATATTTGAAAACAGATACTGGGGCGATTGGGGTTTTATTCACTTATGCTTTGATGTTCAAGGCATGAATGTTTTAAAACAAGAATGCGAAAGTAAAGGATTTCCATTCACTGTGGACAGCGAAAACACTTTCGACATGGGTGAAGCAGGAGGTAGATTTTCATATATAGAAGACCCAGATGGAACATGGATTGAATTTGTTGAAACACACAAGGTTCCCGTTATGAAAAAATGGGGATGGTACATCAATTTAAAAAATAGAAAACCTGGTAAACACCTTCCCAATTGGATGCTTCATGCCATGGGAATGAACAAAGTGAAAGATTAATCGTTGACAATTTTGTAAGGATTTCGTTGAGAATTAATATGTATATTTGAATAATGAATAAAGGAATAAAATCGTTTAGAAAAATTAAATTTTTTGGAGGTTTAATTTTTCTATTGACGTCATTGTTATCGTGCAATGACAAAATTGATTTGATTGGCGATTTTCAAGAAACGGCTGTCGTATATGGTTTACTTGACCAAGCAGATTCCATTCATTATATCAGAATAAACCGAGCTTTTATAGGCCCAGGTAACTCACTTGAATTTGCAAAAATTCCTGATTCAAATTATTTTGATCAAGTTGATGCCACCATTACCGAAATTATAAACGGAAACCAAACGAGAGAATGGATTCTTAAGGATACGCTGGTTGAGAATAAAGATACCAATGGCGTGTTTTATTCTCCAGAACAAAAGTTGTATTACTTCATCACAAAGAAGTGTAATTCAGATGGAAGCCAAGCACTTCAATCCGCAAGTCAGGCTGATTTGTTGAACTCACTAAATGAAAATGCCAAATACAAGATTCACATATCAGTAAACGGTGGGGAATTCGAGGTAGATGGTGAAACAGAGTTGGTAAAGGATATCACATCTCCAACAGTTGATCCTGTTTCATTTCGATTTGATTACATTGAAAATGATGGTACCTATGCTTCAAATAGTGTCAAGGCTAATGTTGGAAATTCATACATTATCAACACCTCACTTGAAGTGGCTTTTCAGGAGTTTGGCGCTTCAACAACTTTAAAGAAATTCAAGTGGACTCTTGGTGAAGGAGATGTTGTTCCAAATGGATTTAAAGTATTTACGATGCCTGGCGAGAGTTTTTACAATTTAATCAAACAAAATTGTTCTGATGATCCAAGTATTTTCAAGAGGAGAATTTATTCAATAAAAGCAATAATAACCGGTGGTTCTGAAGATTTATACAATTACATTGCTGTAAGTCAACCTAGTTCTTCGATTGCACAAAATAAGCCAACTTATACTAATCTTACAGTAAGTGAAGGTGCTCGGGTAGTTGGGATTTTTTCGTCAAAATACACCTACAGTGTAGAAAAACTATACATAAACCCTTTCAACAATAGCTTGAGAATGCTAACAGTGGAATCGGTTATCGAACTTTGTCAAGGTCCAATTACAGGGGATTTAAACTTTTGCAGTAATCATCCAGCCGATATCGGCACCAACTACTATTGCAACTAATGCAAAGTATTAGATAAAATATATTTAGCATATTTCTTAACCATGTCCGAAAGGATTACTCTATTTGTCAATGTAATATTACCTATTCCAGTTCATCGGGAATTCACATATCGTATACCTCACGAAATGAGTGATCTCGTTTGTGTTGGAATTAGAGTTATTGTACCATTTGGAAAATCTAAATTGTATACAGGTATTATTACCAAAATTTCGGAAACGGCTCCAACCGAATATACTGCAAAATACGTCGAACATATTTTAGATGAACATCCCATAATTACTCCACAACAATATCAATTATGGAAATGGATTTCGAGTTACTATATGTGTTCAAGTGGTGAGGTAATGAATGCTGCTTTACCTTCAAACTTTAAACTTGCAAGCGAAACAAAAGTCGTTCTTCACCCTGACTACGAAATAAATAGTGAGCAACTAGACGTGCGAGAAAAAGAAATTGTTGATGCCATAGAGATAAAAGAAAGTTTAGACTTAAAGGAAATTTCTGAAATTATCGGAATAAAGACTATTTATCCATTTATTAAACGACTTTACGACAAACGCATTTTATTACCTTATGAAGAATTAAACAATAGATATCGTTCGAAAACTGAATTATATGTTTGTTTATCCGAAAATTATTCTCAAGAAAAGCAATTAAATAGTCTAATCGCTGAATTAGAGCCTCAAAAGAAAAATGAAAAATTAATTCATGCACTACTTTCTATTTTAAATTCAGGGAATTTCAGTGAGAATGGATTTAATCCAATAGAGAAGAGATCCTTGATCAATTCGGGCGTTTCAAGTTCCTCTTTGGGAACTTTAGAAAAAAAAGGGATTATTGATATAGTTCCCTATGCTATTTCGAGATTTAAACCAAGTGATAAGGATCAAGAACCTTTTAAATCCTTAACGGACTCCCAACAGGTTGCATTTGATGAAATTCAAAACACCTTCCTCAATCAAAATGTTACATTACTTCACGGTGTTACTGGATCTGGAAAAACAGAGATCTATGTACAATTGATTCAAGAACAACTTGATTTGGGCAAACAGGTTTTGTTTTTGCTTCCAGAAATAGCACTAACAACTCAGTTAATTCGCAGGTTATCACATTATTTCGGCGATCTCGTTGGTGTATATCATTCAAGATTTAATCAAAACGAACGGATTGATATTTGGAATCATGTTTTAAAAAATGATATTAACAGATTTCGAATCATTCTCGGTGCGCGTTCTTCAGTTTTCTTACCTTTTCAAAATTTGGGTTTAATTATCGTAGACGAGGAGCATGAACCCAGTTTCAAACAATACGATCCAGCTCCTAGGTACAATGCTAGGGATGTTGCAATTATTTTAGGACATCAATTTAACGCTAAGGTTTTACTCGGTTCCGCAACACCAAGCATGGAAAGTTATCAAAATGCGAAATCCGGAAAATATGGTTTAGTGGAGTTAAATAAAAGGTTTGGTAATATTTTAATGCCAGAAATTTTCTGTGCTGATTTAAAGAAAGAACGGAAACAAAAAACGCTAAATTCTCATTTTTCATCTTTTCTTCTGGAACATATTTCCGAAGTACTCAAGGCGAAAGAGCAAATCATTTTATTTCAAAACAGACGTGGCTATACACCTTTATGGAACTGTGAAATATGCAGTTGGACGCCAAAATGTAAGCATTGTGATGTTTCATTAACTTATCACAAACATGTAAATCAACTGAAATGTCACTATTGCGGATATGTTTCTCCACCAATCGGAAGTTGTAAATCTTGTGGTTCTAATCGTTTGAAAATGCTAGGATTTGGTACTGAAAAGATTGAAGATGAATTGCAGTTAATATTTCCCGATGCCAAAATCCAACGGTTAGATTTGGATGCGACCCGATCTAAAAATGCCTATGAAAATATCATAAATGATTTTGAATCTCGAAAAATCGATGTGTTGATTGGTACGCAAATGGTGAGTAAGGGATTGGACTTTGACCATGTAAGTCTGGTCGGAATTTTAGATGCTGATTTATTACTAAACAGACCTGATTTCAGGGCATTTGAACGTTCATTTCAGTTAATGTCTCAGGTTGCTGGGAGATCGGGGCGAAAACAAAAGAGAGGAAAAGTTATTCTTCAAACTTCTGATCCTGATAATTGGGTTATTCGTAAAGTTATTGATCACGATTACCTTGGTTTTTATGATAGTGAGATTGTGGAGCGTAAAAACTTTTTTTATCCACCTTTCTTTAAAATTATAGCATTCACCTTAAAGTCAAAAGACGATCTACTACTCAATGAAGCGTCTCAACATTTTGCAAATGAATTAAGGTCTGTATTTAAAGAGCGGGTAATGGGCCCCGAGTATCCTGTAATCAAGAAAATTCAAAACAACTACCTTAAAGTTATCACTTTGAAAATTGAAAAGGAAGTATCGGATAAAATGATAAAGGAACGCCTTCAGCAACTTATAGATGCATTTTACAGCGTTCCTTCATTCAAATCTATTCGAATTGTTACAGACGTTGATCCCGCTTAACCTAGGTATGACTTAAGCATCCGGCTTCGGGATGTGTGCTTTAACCTTCGAATTGCCTTTTCTTTAATTTGGCGAACACGCTCTCTAGTAAGATCGAAGCGTTCACCAATTTCTTCTAATGTTAATGGATGTTTACCATTCAAACCATAATATAATCGTACCACATCTCCTTCGCGGGAAGTCAATGTAGATAAAGATCTCTCAATATCTTTCCTCAAAGATTCAACAACCAGTTCTCTTTCAGGACCAGGCAATGAATCATTTAATAAAACATCATACATACTTGAAGACGATTCGTCGCCTTCCACCAATGGCGCATCCATCGAAATATGTCTACCGTTATTCGCCATGGATTGCTTTACCTCTTCAGGGGTGCAATCCAGATATTCAGCCAACTCATCTGCTGAAGGTGGCCTTTCGAATTTCTGCTCCAATTCGGAGTAAGCGCGATTAATTTTATTTATCGTACCAATTTTATTCAAAGGAAGTCTTACAATACGGGCTTGTTCAGCCAATGCTTGTAAAATAGATTGACGAATCCACCAAACGGCATATGATATAAATTTAAAACCTCTAGTTTCATCAAATCTTTCTGCAGCTTTAATAAGTCCTAAATTACCTTCGTTAATCAAATCAGGGAGTGAAAGCCCTTGATTTTGATATTGTTTAGAAACCGAAACAACGAAACGTAAATTTGCATTGGTTAATCTTTCAAGGGCAGCACGATCACCTTCTCTAATTCTTCTTGCCAATTCTACTTCTTCATCTGCAGAAATAAGCTCGACCCTTCCAATCTCTTGTAGATATTTATCTAATGATGCCGTCTCTCGGTTGGTAACTTGCTTGGTAATTTTCAGCTGTCTCATAACGGTATTTTTAATGGTTGCCCAGTTTCTTGAACGGTCAAATTAAGCAATAGGTTTGTTATTTCCATTTTAAATCAAGGGATTTTCAACCAAAATGAACATTTATTCAGAATTGTTGAATATTTGAATAGTTTTGATTATTAACGGCCAAATTATTTCAATATCATTAACTTTACCATATGAAAATCCTAATGGTTTGCCTCGGAAATATTTGTCGCTCGCCGCTGGCAGACGGTGTACTTAGGCACAAGGTAAATAAAATGAATTTAGACATTATTGTTGATTCTGCAGGAACAGCAAATTATCATGTTGGGGCCCCTCCTGATAAAAGAATGGTTGCAACTGCAAAAAAGAGAGGTGTAGATATTAGCTTGTTAAAAGCCAGGCAATTTGAATATAACGACTTCCATGAATTCGATCAAATCTTTGTGATGGACAAAAACAATTACAGGAATGTAATTCAGCTTTCTAAAACAGTTCAAGAATCAGATAAAGTTAAATTGCTTTTGGAATTTTCGGGAAACCCATACTTAACGGAAGTTCCAGACCCATACTATGGAACACAATCAGATTTTGATGAAGTTTATGAATTGGTTGACCATGCAACGGATGTAATCATTGAATACTATTTAGCTGATGAAAAAAGGTAAATTATATTTAATACCAAACACGTTAGGTGGTGAAGGTACAAAAAGTATTCTGCCAGAAGAGGTTATGCACATAGCTGCCAATTTGAAAAGTTTTATCGTTGAAGACGTTCGTTCAGCACGAAGGTTACTTAGAAAAGTTGATCGAAACTTCCCGATTGATGAAGCCTTATTTTTGGAAATAAACAAACATTCAGATACAAACGCGGTAGATAATTGTATTGACCAAATGAATCGGGGGACAGATTTCGGTTTGATATCAGAGGCCGGTTGTCCTGGAATTGCTGATCCTGGCGCTGAATTAATTGCTCTCGCTCACGAAAATAAAATCGAAATTAAACCTATGGTTGGGCCCTCATCGATACTACTTGCACTTATTTCAAGTGGATTTTCAGGGCAACAATTCAGTTTTCATGGTTACCTTCCAAAAGATAGAAAAGACCGAATAAAAAAGTTAAGAGATTTTGAGGCTGATGCCCGTCGAACTGGTAGGACTCACATTTTTATGGACACCCCATTTAGGAATATGCATGTTTTGGATGATTTATTAAACGAACTTTCAGACTCGACAATGATTTGTATTGCCTCCGCATTAACCTGGGAGAAAGAATCAATCAAAACAAGAAGCGTATTACAATGGAGGGAAGAGGCCTATGACTTATCCAAATTACCAACAATTTTTATTATTGGTAAAACCCAAGTTAAATGATTATTTAAATCCTCTTGATTTCTTTATTGCCTCATAAGAATCTTGAATCCTCTGAAATTTTTCTTTTGCACCCTTTTGAAAATCCTCCCCCATACTTGCCACTTTATCGGGGTGAAACTTAATGGCCATTTGCCTATATGCTTTTTTCACTTCGTCATCGGTCGCACTTGGTTCAATTCCTAAAACTTTATAATCTGAGTTGACGTCGCGATAGAACATATTCTTAACGCTTTCAAAATCAGAAGAACCTATTCCAAACAAATCCGAAATTCTTCGAATAACATTTATTTCAGCGTCAGAAACATTTCCATCAGATTTAGCAATACCAAATAAATAATGCACGAGTTGAATTCTCACTTCAGGCTGCATACGCATACGAATATCGCGACAAATTTCTTCCAAAGGTATGCTTGGAGCGTCTAGAAATTGTTTTAAAACTTTCAGATGGGATGCGTTAAAATTGGATCCAAATTGTTGAGTAAAAAAAGCTTTAACGTAATCCAATTCGGCTTTCAAGACCTTTCCATCAGCTTTCATGACAGCAGCAGAAAGTGCCATTAATATAGTCTGAACATCTGAACCTCTCGAACGCTGCTGATACAATTGAAATAATTCTTCATTGGTATATTCTCTACCTTCAGCTTCAGCCTGACTGCGCATTTGCGCTATAATATGGTGATAATTATCAATTGTAGAGCCGATAATAAACCCAATTATAGCGGCAAAAAAGTTTTTAAACAATAAAAAAGCTCCAACGCCTAAAATCCACTTGTACAAAATCTTAAATATTATATTAAAAAAAAGGGGCTAAGCCCCTTCAAACTTAAATATTTTAACCCACTTGCTCAATGGTTCTTTCGATAAAATTACTCAAAGCTTCACCTTTTAGCATTCCTTGAGACAACAAAGCCAAATCTGTTAATTGTTTAATTGCTTCAGTTTTATCCTGTGCTTCTTTATTTAGCAAACCAACAATTTTTTGGTGATTGGCATTTACAATCAAATTGAATGTCTCAGGAAAAGCACCATAAAAACCACCTCCACCAAGTTTCTGTTGCTCCATCATTCTTCGAATAAATTCAGGTTGCGTAATGATTATTGGAGCCTCATCTTCGCTCATAGACTCAAATTTAACATTGAATTTATCTTTTGCAACTATACTTTCAAATACAGGTTTAAGATTTTCTTCATCATCCTTTGATAATTTAGAGGGAATATCTTCGGATTTCTGAATTAACTTATCTAATGTGTCTGAATCAATTCTCGAAAAAGCAATGTTTTCCTCTGACAATTCTAATTTACCTATCCAATGTGGAATTAATGGCCCGTCTAGAATGAGTACATCATATCCCCTATCTTTTGCTTTTTTGATAAAAGAATAATGCCCATCTTCATCATTGGCATATAAGAATATGGTTTTTCCATCTTTGTTGGTCTGAAGCGTTTTTACCTTTTCCTTATATTCTTCAAGCGTGTAGTATTTTCCATCCGTACTTTTTAAAAGCGAAAAGCTTTTTGCTTTTTCAGCAAATTTTTCATCAGAAAGCGTTCCATATTGCACAAAAACTTGAAGATCATCCCATTTTTCCTCAAAGTCTTTTCTATCCTTCTTGAACATTTCAGCAAGTTTATCGGCAACTTTTTTGGTAATGTGGGTTGAGATTTTTTTGACGTTACTATCACTCTGGAGGTATGACCTGGAGACATTCAAAGGAATATCTGGTGAATCAATTACACCATGAAGTAAGGTCAAGAATTCTGGAACAATCTCAGCAACACTATCAGTAATAAATACTTGATTGGAATATAAATTAATTTTATTTCGCTGAACCTCAACGTTCTCCTTAATTTTTGGAAAATAGAGAATCCCCGTTAAATTAAATGGATAATCAACATTTAAATGAATATGAAACAATGGAGATTCGAAGCTCATTGGATAAAGGTCTCTGTAAAATTCTGAGTAATCATCATCTTTCAAATCAGCAGGTGCCTTTGTCCAAGCTGGATTGGTATTGTTAATTTGATTAGGAACCTCAATAGCAACCCTTTTTAACTTACCGTCTTCATCTTTTTCTCCATCTGGTGAATCAACATACTCCGTTTTGTTTCCAAAAAATATTGGAATAGGTAAAAACTTGCAATATTTATTTAATATTTCACTAATTCTAGATTTCTCAAGAAATTCTTGTGCATCATCAGCAATCCATAGGATGATATCAGTTCCTCTTTCTGTTTTTTCGATTTCAGTTAATGTATATTCTGGCGACCCATTACTTTCCCATTGAACTGCTTGAGCACCTTCATATCTTCCCAATGTTTGAATCTGAACCTTTTCAGCAACCATAAAAGCTGAATAAAACCCAAGTCCAAAATGTCCGATAATTTGCTCCGCACCTTCTTTTCCTTGGTATTGTTGCACAAATTCTTCCGCACCCGAGAATGCAATTTGATTGATGTATTTGTCAATTTCTTCAGCAGTCATACCAACACCTCTGTCACGAATGGTAATTGTTTTTGCAGTTGAATCTAGTATAACCTCTACCTTCAAATCCCCAACTTCACTTTTATATTCACCATTGGAAGCTAAAACCTTCAATTTCTGTGATGCATCGACTGCATTCGATACCAACTCTCGAAGGAAAATCTCATGATCCGAATACAAAAACTTTTTAATTATTGGAAAAATATTCTCTGTTTGTACATTAATTTGACCTGTTTTCATAATTTTTCAATTTAACTTGGCAATATTTTCAATGATTATGCCACTTGAAGTTAGCTGACAAACTGTCACAAATTGTGATATAATTACTAATTTTGTCAAAAAAAGTGGTCGTTTACACTATTCTTTTCATTGCCTCATTGGCCTTCGTCTTGTGGTATTTTGAGGTTTTCCATATCAAAGGATTGCCAAAAAAGACCATGATGATTGCATTTCTAACAAAAATTCTTGTTGGATTTATTTTAATTTTTATTCATACAATCTATTATGGTTCTGGCGATTTAAGTCATGATGGGCATACTTTTATGACAGAGGGTAAAACGCTGAACAATGTCTTTCATGAATCTCCATATTACTACATTGAATTAATGTTGGGAATCGAAAAAGACAGAGCGTTTGCCTATCAAACAGCCTATTGGTCACCTGGAGATTTAACAATCATCAATGATTCAAAAAATGTTATTCGATTGCATTCAATAATTCATTTTTTTTCAGGTAATCAGGTTGCTATTCATGTTGCCGTATTCTGCTTTTTGGCACTTATTGGTATCAAACTGATCTTTGAGTCGATAAGAAAATATATCAAAATCAATCAAAATATCGCATTTTGGATTTTACTTTTACCTCCAAGTACAATATTTTGGACTTCAAGTATGATGAAGGAATCTATTCTTATTTTAGGAATTGGACTTTTTTCGTATGCTCTATTGTCAAAAAAAACAGTTACTATTAAATTACTATGTTTTTTATTAAGTATCCCTCTGCTATTAGGATTTAAGCCTTACGTTGGAATATTGCTAATATTTGTACTAGGGTATATTATTTTTTCAAAAATATTATTCAAGGATAAGCATATTATTGCATTCCCCGTTTCAATAATAATTATTTTGTTTTTGAGTTTAATTTACAGCGAAACAAAGGACAAATTTGTGAATCATCTCACACGTAAACAATTTGATTTCATGAATATAGGGAAAGGTGGTTTGCATGTACTATCAGACACTTGCTTTTATTACTTTAGACCAGATCAATATAAATACCTTTCATTTCAAGGTAATAATGTGATTTTGAATAAAGATGTTGATGCCAGTATTTTGCGTTTTGGAAGTACACAACAACCGGTTGCGGTTCATTTAACTCCCAAAGGAGAAGTCTGGCAAAAAGTTTATCAAAGTAAGGGTTGTGAAAGTTATATATCGATAACACCGATTAACAATTCTACCCTTCAATTAATAAAAAATATACCTGAAGCCATTATAAACGCCTTTTTTCGTCCATTTCCTTTAGATGGTGGCAGTAATCTTAAATATTTAGCCATTGCTGAGGTACTTTTAATGTGTCTGCTGATTGGTTTTACTTTCTTCAAAAGAAGAACGCTGAATATAACCGAAAAGAGAATCGTGACATTCCTTATTCTTTTTTCACTTTCTCTTATACTTTTAATTGGCTTAACAACACCGGTTAACGGCGCAATTGTCCGTTACAGATTTCCTGCGCAATTGGCCACTGTTATTGTTATTTTAATTAGTTTGGATCCTTTAAAATTGAAATTTTGGAAAAATATATAATGATTACAGGCGCAACTTCAGGATTTGGAAAAGCATGTGCCGAAAAATTTGCTGAGAATGGCTGGAATCTGATTTTAACAGGGAGAAGAAAGGATCGTTTAATACAACTCAGCGCTGAACTATCAAAAATGGGAATTCACGTTATCAGTTTGAATTTTGATATTAGGAATGCAACAGAAGTCGGTTCGGCAGTAAAAGAGATTCCGGAATATGTTTTACCAAGAATCGAGGTATTGATTAACAATGCGGGGTTGGCGGCAGGTCGCGATGCTTTTCAGGATGGGAAATTGGATGATTGGGAAACAATGATAGATACAAATTTAAAAGGCCTCCTTTACGTTTCGAAATGTTTAAGTAAAATAATGATTGAGAACAAAAAGGGGCACATTATCAATATATCGAGCATAGCGGGAAAAGAAGTTTACCCGGCAGGTAATATTTATTGTGCTACAAAACATGCTGTTGACGCCATATCCAAAGCTATGCGTATGGATCTTGTTCAACATGGCATTAAAGTGACTAACATTGCTCCTGGTGCTGCAGAAACGGAATTTTCATTGGTACGTTTCAAAGGCAATATAGATTTGGCGAGTCAGGTATATGATGGTTACAAACCACTTAGCGCAAATGACATTGCCGATATTGTTTATTTCACAGTTAACCTTCCTTCCCATGTTTGCATCAACGATCTTACAGTTACACCTTCAGCCCAAGCCTCTGCAATGATTTTCAATAAAGATTCAGAACATTAAATACCAAATGTAATATTTGATACAGTTTATTAATAGAATTTAGAATTTTAATGAATTTGTCAAACTTACTATCTATATAAGGTCTAATTTTGTTTAAATGAATAGCTTTGAAGAAGAATATCAAAATAAGAAGAAAAAGCCATATTTTCTTTTTAGAAGAAGGTTTTGGATTCGACTTTCAATACTTCTATTCATAACACCTGTTACATTAATTTCCATATTAATCGGAATAATATATTTTAAACAAGATGCTATTGTTCAAGAACTATTACTACACTTTAATGAAGATTTTGAGGGCAGTATCAAATTAAGAGATAGTCACTTAAGCCTTTTTGAAGCCTTCCCTTATGTTGCGATTGACCTTGAAGATTTGAAAATTTATGAAGGAAAAACAGTTTCAAAAGAAAAGGAAATTACGCATATCAAAGATTGCTACATTGGATTTGATTTACTCGATATCATAAAAGGTAATTTCCAAATAAAATCAATTAAAGTAAACGATGGAGATTTGAATTTAATTCAAGAAAAAGACGGTACCATTAATTTATTAAATGCTTTAAAAAGCAAGAAAGCAGGAAAAGAAATCGAGAAAGATTTCAAAATCAAACTAAACTCTGTTGATATAAAGAATCTTAAAGTCACTAAATACAATAAAATCAATAATCTTAATATTTCTTCATATTTAGGAAAAGTGAGGGCTCAGATAGAAGGAAGTAATAAACACTTTGAAATTAATCTTGATACCGATTTTACGCTTACCATTGATAAGAAAGATGAAAAAAAAATTATTGAGAATAAACATTTTCAATTATCAACACATTTAAAACTTAATCAATTATCAAAAGAATTGTTTATTGAACCCACTGTTGTGAATTTTGAAAACTCCACTTTTAATCTTAAAGGAAAGATTGGGTTAACAAAGAATATTCCTGTTGATTTAGAATGCAGCGGAAACAAACCAAATTTCAATTTATTAATAGATGCGGCTCCAAAAGAAATCGCAATGAAATTGAACCAATTCAAAAACAAAGGAAAAGTATATTTCAAGGGGAAAATTAAAGGCGAGACGGCCAATAGCAAAATACCAAAAATTGATATCGATTTTGGATGTTCAAATGGAGCTTTCGATAATAAAATAACGAATAAAAAACTAGATCAAATTGAATTCAATGGTACCTTTACAAACGGAAAAAATCACAATTTAAGTTCATCTCAGATTTTTATTCATAAATTCAACGCCCGACCAGAAATAGGCACCTTTAAAGGTGATTTTTCTATAAAAAACTTTGAATCCCCAGAAATTAAAATTGCACTGAATGCAGATTTCAACCTTGATTTTATAATTAATTTTGTTAACCTTAAAGATTTTAGAGGATCGAATGGTAAAATAATTCTAGATGTCAATTTTCATGACATAATTGATTTGGACGCTCCTGAGAAAGTCATTAATAATCTGAATGAATCCTACTACACCTCGCTCGAAGTTAAAAACTTGAAGTTAGAGCATTTAAATAATAATTTTTCAATTTCAGATTGCGATATGAAAGCCAAATTAAATGGCCACAAAGCTGAAATGGAGTACTTAAAAGTTAAAATTGGTGAATCAGATTTGAATATAAAAGGCCAAATTAGCGATTTACCTGCTGTAATGCACGCCAAAAATACTCCTGTGACATGTGACTTAAGCATGGAATCAAAAAAAATTAATTTAAACGAATTGGGCTCAAAACAAGGAGGTATTGAAATTGATGAAACAATAGACAACTTCAAACTTAATTTAAAGTTTAATGCGTCAGGACAAGAATTAAGAACATTCAAGTATTTACCTAAAGGAGAGTTCTTTGTAAGAAATTTTTATGCAAAATTTAAACACTATCCACATACCATTCATGACTTTTATGCAGATATAATCATTGATGATAAAGATTTTCGAATTATTGATTTTAAAGGTATTTTAGATCATTCTGATTTTCATTTCAATGGAAATTTAAGAAACTACGACCAATTTTTTGAAAGCGAATTGAATAAAAATGTCACCATTGAATTTGATATGAATTCTAGGAAACTCATTTTTGAAAATCTTCTAACATACAAAGGAGAGAATATGATTCCGAAGGAATATAGACATGAAGAAATAGACGACTTACTGTTTCATGGAAAATCCAGTATTCATTTCAACGGAGGGAAGTTCGAATCCATTGATTTTGATCTAACAAATTTTACCGGTAAAATGAAAATTCATCCTTTAAAATTTGAAAATTTCAAAACGCACCTCAAAATTAATAAGGAGCTTATTAGTTTTGATCATTTCTCTGGAAATATAGGGAATTCCAACTTTAACATAAACTTTCAGCACTTTTGGCAAAACCAAACTAACGGCAAATTAAACTTGCTTACCCTTGAATCGGACCATCTAGATATTGATGAAATCATCAATTATACACCACCTTCAAAAAATGATTCTTCTACAGTGAACAAAATAGATCATGATTCGGGATTTAGTATTTTTGATTTTCCATTGTATGACCTGACTTCTTCTATTCAAATTAAAGCATTAAACTATCACGATCACTTGCTCAATTCGTTCAATTTACAATTTGAAACCAACAGCAAAAAAATTATAGATTTGAAAGACCTTTCCTTTCAAACTGAAGAAGGTTCAATTGTGATTTCAGGAAAATTAGATGCACAAAATAAAGAAAAGATATTTCTGAAACCCGAAATTACTATTAGACACCTTGACTTGGATAAATTCATGATCAAATTCGATAATCTTGGTCAAGATTACTTTGTATCAGATAATTTGAATGGTTTTTTTGATGGATTCATATCAGGAAAAATTCATCTTCACCCTGATTTAACTCCGAAAATAGATGACTCTAAAATGTCTATTAAAATGCTTCTTACTGACGGGAAAATTGAAAAATTTGCACCATTAAAAGTATTGGAAAACTATTTTGAAGATAAAAACTTGAATAAAGTTTTGTTTGATACACTTCGTAATGAAATTTTTATAGACAATGGAACCATTACAATTCCTAAAATGACAATTAATTCCTCTCTAGGATTTATGGAAATTAGTGGTAGTCAAAAAATGACAAGTTCAATGGATATGGACTTTATTGTAGCACTTCCATGGAAAATGATTGGAAACATTGCTGCAAATAAACTTTTCAAGAGAAATAGAAAAAACGAAGAATCTGATGATGAAATATTGTATAAGGAGGACAACTCGAAATTTGTTTACATCACATTAATTGGCACTTTAGATAATTACGAAGTGAAACTAATAAGAAAAAAGAAGGCGGGTTAATTATAGAGAATATCGTATTCACTTTTCGAATTTGCTAAACACCTCTTTTATTGATTCAAAAGTATTATCTAAAAAAGTTTGTTTATTATTATTTTTCATCCATATAACCTCCGTAATCCCTTCCTCAATTTGCGGAATTAAATCTTGTTTTTTGGCAACGCTAAAGTGGTACCAATGTGTTTTCTTTAAAATCGGTTTTCCATTAAATTCGTAGGTATGAAAAGTATTGCATATTTCATTTACAAATATCATATCAGTTACCCCACATTCCTCTTGAATTTCTCTCATTGCTCCAAAAGCCGGATTTTCATTTTTTTCCAATTTACCTTTTGGCAAATCCCATTTTTCATTTCGAAAAATTGCGAGGAATGTATCATCAAATGTGACAATGCCCCCAGCGGCCTCGATCAATTCAAAGTGATCTATAAATTTTAGCCAGGCTTTTTCTTTGTGCTTGCACAAAATGAGAATGACATCAGAAGGAGGTAAACGTTCATGAAAATCATTGTAGTTTTTAACCTTGAAAAAATCGAAAGATAAAATGGGATAATTGAAATTGTTTAAATTTTCTGTAGAATCAGTGAAAAGGATTTTCCTATTGTCAATAAAAACTTCGTACATTTGAATTATGATTTTCAACAAGGATAAAGCATTAAAAGTAGCAGAATTTTTATTACAAATTAAGGCAATTAAATTACAACCAAAAAATCCATACAAATGGGCATCGGGTTGGAACTCACCTATATATTGTGACAACAGAATTACCCTCTCCTATCCAAACATAAGAACATTTATAAGGCAATCATACTCGGAAGCGGTGCTCGAATATTTTGGAAAACCGGATGTTATTGCAGGAGTGGCCACTGGTGGTTTAGCTCAAGGTGCCTTAGTTGCACAAGAGCTTGGCTTACCATTTATTTACGTTCGAAGTGAACCTAAAGCTCATGGTATGGGAAATCAAATTGAAGGTGCGTATGAAAAAGGTCAGAAGGTTGTTGTAATTGAAGATTTAATCTCCACTGGTGGTAGTTCTGTCAAAGCAATTGAAGCACTTCAAAATGCTGGATTGGATGTAAAGGGACTCATTGCAACATTTTCTTATGGATTCAAAGTTGCAGAAGAAAACTTTCAAAAGGTAAATTGCCCCTTTATCACCCTAACGAATTACGATTTGATGATTGAAAGCGCGCATAAAAACGATTACGTGAATGCGTCTGACATGCAATCACTGAAACTTTGGAAAGAGGACCCAGCTAATTGGTTGAAATAACATGAAAATCACTAGTCATCCTGCTATTGTTCAAGCATCTATCGAACAGGTGAATGATTTTCTTACAGACTGTCGCAATATTTATCATTTACTGCCACAAGATCAAATATCAGACTGGAAAGCTGAAATGAATTCCTGTTCATTCAAAGTCCAAGGAGGGATCATAATTACCTTGATTAAAGAAGAATTAACAACTGATCAAAAAATTATAAAATTAAAGTCAGGTGATAAATCGCCCTTTTCCTTTAAGCTATCAATTTATTTAGATGCTGAAAAGGATTTAACTAAAGGTCATATTGAATTTGATGGCGATGTGAATGTATTCATTAAAATGATGATAGAGCGACCATTAACAAACCTCTTTAACACAATGACGGAGAATCTCCAGTCGTACTTTCAAAGTGCCAAATAATTTGCTTTATCCCGTAGTTTCGAATTTCATTTTCCACTTCAACTTCTAAAATTCCATTACAAGTAACCTCTAGTACTTTACCCTGAAAAGTCCCCTGATCATCCTCAAATTTCAGTATTTGGTTCAACCCAAAAAGATGGTTGTTATACGCAGTCAACAAAACATTAAAATTATTAATGTGAAATTTTGGATACCAATTATTCATCTTGGCAACCAGCCTTATTAAAACATTCAATGGTTTTAATGATTCAGAGATTAAATCTTTCATGCAAATGGCATTGAAAGCATTCGGACAACTGTTCACATTTAATCCAATCCCAATAATTGAAGTTTTTATTATATTACCCTGTAAAAAGTTTTCGATAAGTATGCCCGCTATTTTTTTTTGCTTCACATAAATATCATTAGGCCATTTTATAGTTGCATCAATTCCATATTCTTTTAATGCATCAATTGTACTTAATGCAACAAGACATGTTAAATAAAACTGATCATCTACTGACAATTTGTCTGGACAAATAATGAAAGAGCAAGTTAGGTTCTTACCATTTTTTGTTAGCCATTCCGAGCCTCTTTGTCCCTTGCCTAAAAATTGATCATCTGACAATATTACCGTACCATGGGCATAATTACCTTGATGAACCATATTGGCAGCATAATTGTTCGTTGAATCAACACTTTCAAGATGAATTATTTTCGAACCGAGTATCATAGATAAAATAATTGAATGGAAATTACTGTAATCAAAATTAAAATTTAAAGTTAGTTTTGTAATACGTTAAATTAATGATTAAAAAAATTGGCTAAAGATTTCGATTCTCTTACCCTTTGCGATAAAATTGTAGAAGGAATGCAAGACAATAAAGCGAAGGATATTGTTGTTTTGGATTTGCGTGATATTCGCAGCGCTGTTTGTGATTATTTTGTAATTTGTAGTGGGGAATCTTCTACGCAAGTGGAAGGGATCAGTTCCTCTGTGACCAGAATAACCCGTAAAGATTTGAAGGAAAAACCTTGGCATATTGAAGGAAAAACTAACGGTGAGTGGGTATTGTTGGATTATGTGAGTGTGGTAGCACATATTTTTTACAAGGATGTGCGAAATTTTTACGATCTTGAGGATTTATGGTCTGATGCCAAAAGAACAGACATACCAAATTTAAACTAAGGATAATTATCAAAAATGTCAGAAGGAGAAAATAAAAAAAGAAGCCCGTTTTCAATTTATTGGATATATGCTATAATAGGTATAGCAATTATTGGTTTTCAGTTATTCATGAGTGGAGCCGGGCGCATAACGCTCAAAACATCAGATCAGTTTAAGGAATTGGCTTATCAAGGATTTATCAAAGATGCGAAAATTGTCAATGGGTCTAGACTAGATTTTACCATAAATGAAGGAGCAAAAGACTTTATTAATAAACAAACGGATCCTAATTATAAGGCAATCCAACAACATTTAAATGAATCGAACAATATAAAAAAAGGTGATCCTGTCTTTGAATTTAGGGTAATAGATGCGGGTAACATAGAAAATGAAATTAAGTCAATTAATGATAGTCTTCAAAGATTAAATGCCGAAAGGGTAAAACAAGGAAAGCCAGAATTGAAAAAAGTTCAGTTGGAATATGTTGAGGAAATCAATTACATTGGCAATATTATAAGTTTCCTTTTGCCTATTGTAATTTTGGTTGCCATTTGGATGTTTGTAATGAGACGTATGAGTGGCGGAGGAGCCGGTGCCGGAGGTCAAATCTTCAATATTGGAAAGTCGAAAGCTCAAGTATACGAAAAAGGTAAATCAACAAATGTTACGTTTAAGGACGTGGCTGGTTTACAAGGTGCAAAAGAAGAGATTGTTGAAATCGTAGAGTTTTTAAAAAACCCGAAGAAATATACAGAACTCGGCGCTAAAATTCCGAAAGGAGCGTTGTTGGTAGGTCCTCCGGGAACAGGTAAAACTTTATTGGCGAAAGCTGTTGCTGGTGAAGCGAAAGTTCCTTTTTTCTCTCTTTCCGGTTCTGACTTCGTTGAAATGTTTGTGGGAGTTGGTGCTTCAAGAGTTCGAGATTTGTTTAAACAAGCGAAAGAGAAGTCTCCGTGCATTATTTTTATTGATGAAATCGACGCCATTGGTCGTGCAAGGGGCAAAAATGCCAATTTTGGATCAAACGATGAGCGCGAAAACACGTTGAATCAGTTACTTACCGAAATGGATGGTTTTGGAACCAACTCAGGTGTTATAATTTTGGCAGCAACCAACCGTGCTGATGTATTGGATAGCGCTTTGATGCGCGCTGGACGCTTCGATCGTCAAATTTACGTTGATATGCCTGATCTTAATGAGCGTAAAGAAATATTTCAGGTACATTTGAAACCGATAAAGTTGGCTGACGGTATTGATATAGATTTTCTTGCCAAGCAAACGCCTGGATTCTCTGGTGCTGACATTGCAAATCTTTGCAACGAAGCCGCATTAATAGCAGCAAGAAAAGATAAAACTTTTGTTGAGAAACAAGACTTTTTGGATGCCGTTGACCGAATTGTTGGCGGACTCGAAAAGAAAAATAAAATCATTACCAAAGAAGAGAAAAAAGCAATCGCTTTCCACGAAGCAGGTCATGCATCAATTTCGTGGTTACTGGAACATGCGTCACCACTTGTAAAAGTAACCATTGTACCTAGAGGACAATCTTTGGGAGCAGCGTGGTATTTACCCGAAGAACGAAGCATTACAAGAACGAACCAAATACTTGACGAAATGTGTTCTGCACTTGGCGGAAGAGCTGCGGAACAACTCATTTTTGGTCAAATTAGCACAGGCGCATTGAGTGATTTGGAAAAAGTTACAAAACAAGCATATGCAATGGTAAGTATTTATGGCTTGAATAAAAGAGTCGGAAATATTTCGTTTTACGACTCTCGTGGTAGAGATACATTTACGAAACCCTACTCAGAAGATACAGCAAAAGTTATTGATGAAGAAGTAAGTAAAATGGTGGAAGAACAATACCAACGTGCACTTGCTATACTTGAAGAAAATAAAGACAAACTCATTCTCTTGGCCGAAAAGTTATTGACTGCAGAGGTCCTTTTCAAGGAAGATTTAGTGGAAATTTTCGGTAAACGTCCTTGGGACAAGGAAGAAGAATTATTACAATCGGAAATTTCAGAAAGTCCTAATTTATCTGAAACTACTCAAATTTCATCAAGTAATGGGGATACAAATACAGTTTTAGATTCTAAAGAAGATGAAAATCTCTCTTCATTATCAAAAGATGAAGAAGAAAATGCATCTGAAATTCCTGAAGAATAATTTAAGAAATCCGAGGGATGAAAACGCTTGTCATTCGATCATTAACCGGATTATTTTTTGCCACCACAGTTATTGGCTCAATTATTCTGGGTCAGGTTCCGCAAGCCGTTGTTTTTGGAATTTTTGTTGGAATTGGTTTATATGAATTTTTTACACATTTTTCAAGTAATAAAAACCCCTTATTATTATATATTTCAATCATTTTTGGTTTATTAAGTTATATCATCATTGTAGTTGATAGTCTTGGTTTATCTAAATTTCCAATGTTGTTCATCCTACCAGCATTGTTCTTCTTTTTTAGTGCCATTCAACTTTGGTTGAAATCTCCCTCGCCGCTTCAAGATATTGGAAACATGTTCTTTGCTTTTGGATATTTGGTGTTTCCAATGTATTTGTTTGTTCATTTAAATCAAAACGAATCAACAGGATATAAAGAAATAATCGCTTTGTTTATAATTATTTGGACCAATGATTCTTTGGCATACCTTACTGGTTGGTTAATTGGTAAGAATAAACTTTTTGAGAGAATTTCACCAAAAAAAACATGGGAAGGCACAATTGGAGGTGTTATTGGAGCTGTGATATCTGGTTATTTAATCGGTATATATTTAATACCAAACACATCATTGTATTGGATGATTTGTGCAATTATTATAGCACCTTGCGCAATTTTTGGAGATTTATTGGAGTCGTTATTTAAAAGAAGTGTAAATATCAAAGACAGTGGAAATTTATTACCTGGACATGGTGGTATTTTAGACCGTTTTGATGCAACAATTTTTGCAATACCATTCTACTTTCTTTGGAAATACATTTATGAAGTAATTTAATTTATATTTGCTTCAATGAAGATACATCGCGAAGGCTATTTAATCATTGCAATAGGGCTTACCATTTTAGCACTTATTCAAGCAGGCAACTATTTTCTATTTCAATACTCGGGGTGGCTTTGGCTTTTTGTTTTATTGAGTCTCGGAGCGCTTGTTATGGCTTATCTAATCATTCAGTTTTTCAGAATTCCCAATAGAATATGTCATTTTGAACCCAATGATATTTTTTGCCCTGCGGATGGAAAGGTTGTTGTTATTGAAGAAGTTGAAGAAACCGAATATTTTAAAGAAAAGCGCATTCAAGTATCCATCTTCATGTCTCCTTTGAATGTTCATGCCAATTATGCTCCTATAAGTGGCGAAATAAGTTATGTCAAATACCATCCAGGACGCTTCCTTGTAGCATGGCATCCAAAAAGTAGTACAGACAATGAAAGGTCAACATTTGTGCTCAAGCATGAAAATGGTAAGGAAGTTCTTTTTCGTCAGATTGCAGGAGCCATGGCAAGAAGGATTTGTTATTATGTTCAACCTAAACAAAAACTTGTGACTGGTGATGAATTTGGGTTTATTAAATTTGGCTCACGCGTCGATGTATTTTTACCATTAGATGCCAAAATAAATGTTAAAATTGGCGATATGGTTCAGGCAAAAATTACAAAGCTTGGTGAATTAAATTAGAATTTGTATTTTCACAAAAAAAGAAATTATTATGAAAAAAATATTTTTAGCAATCGCGTTATTTACTTTCGTTGGTTCAATGGCAGCAACAACTTATGCAGCAACTAACGGAAATACAACTGAAATTAACAACGACATCAACAAAAAGAAGAAGAAGAAAAAGAAAAAAGGATGTTGTTCTGGTGAAACTAAAGCTGCTGGATGTGCTGAAGGTGGAGAAAGCGCTACAAAGCCTTGCTGCACTAAAAAGCAATAATCTTAAATTTTAAAAATGAAATGGCTGTCTGTAAAGGCAGCCGTTTTTATTTTAGGATTTTATTCTAAAACTATGCCTACTGGACAGTGATCTGAACCATGAACTTCATTCAATATAAAGGCATCTTTAATTCGTGACTGGATACTTTCAGAAACCAAAAAATAGTCAATCCGCCAGCCAATATTTTTCTGCCTTGCTCCGGCGCGGTAACTCCACCAAGAATATTTGACCTCATCACCATTTATCAAACGAAAAGTGTCAATCAATCCATTTTTGGTAAAATTATCCATTCCATCGATTTCATCTTGCATGTAACCTGCTGCCTTATTGTAATTTTCTTTTGGTCTTGCTAAATCAATGGCTTTATGTGCAACATTGAAATCCCCACATACAATAACTGGCTTTTGTTTTTCAAGATTCTTTAGATAATTCAAAAAGTCCGAATCCCATTTTTTGCGGTAATCCAAACGCAATAATTCACTGCCAGAATTAGGAACATAAACCGTAATAACATAAAATTCTTCAAATTCAGCACAGGTTACCCTTCCTTCATTATCATGCTCATCGTGACCAATATAATAGGTAACTGCTATTGGATTGTGCTTTGTTAAGATGGCTGTCCCAGAGTATCCTTTCTTTTCCGCTTCATTTGCATAAACATGGTAACCATCAAGTTTGGATGCAACTTCTTTAACTTGCGCAACAGTGGCCTTTGTTTCCTGTAAACAAATAATATCAGCATCATGATTTCTCATGTCATCAGCAAAATTCTTTTGCATTATGGCGCGAATTCCATTGACATTGAAAGACAATATTTTCATACTTTTTTATTTTAAAATTAACCAACTTCTAATAATAATTGAAGAACATTTTTATGTAATGAACACTTAGTTATCTGAATCGTTAATTTTGCATATGCATACAGTTGATGAACGCACTTTAATAGATTTAGAATTTCCTGTAATTAAGGAAAGTCTGCTCAACTATTGCATCGGTCAAAGCGCTAAAGACCGTATTGAAAAGTTAGGTCCCAAAAGTCACTTTCCAACAATTGAAAAGGAACTGAATAAATTGAATGAGCTTGTCTCAATCCGGCGTAACGGAGAGACGTTCCCAGCTCTTGATTTTCAGGAACTGAAAGAGGAAATAAAGTTACTCCCAATAAAAAATGCTGTACTTCAACTGGAAGGATATATAAAAATATGCACGGCTTCAGAATTGGTTAATGCTATTTTGGTATTTTTCGATAAGAAATCTCAGCAATATCCTTTATTGTATGAACTTTTGAACGAAGCCTATTTCGAAACAGGAATTATTGATGCAGTTAATAAAGTATTTGATCGAAAAGGCGCTATTCGTGATGATGCTTCAAAAAAATTAACAGAAATAAGGCAAAGAATCAAAACACTTCGCAACCAAATCAATCGAAATTTCGACAGGGAATTACGAAGACTTTCTAAAGAAAACCTTTTAGGAGAAACCAGAGAAGCATTTCTTCATGAACGACGTGTATTGACTGTTGTTTCAACACATAAAAGGAAAATTCCCGGAATGGTTTTGGGTTCAAGTAAGACAGGCAGTTTAACTTTCATCGAACCACAAGCGAATATTTTGTTGAACAACGAGTTGGAATTGGAATTGGATGATGAAAGAAAGGAAATTTACAGGATACTTCAACAACTGACGCGTGACATTTCTGCATATTTACCGCTCATTAAGGCCTATCAAAAAATTCTTGAGGAATTTGATTTCATCAATGCGAAATCAAGACTGGCTCTGGAAATGAGTGCAGTTCTACCTGGAATTTCGAAAGACACTAAAATAGAACTAATAGATGCCTTCCACCCTATTCTTTGGAAATCAAATAAAGAACTCGGTAAAACAACTTTCCCACAACACATTACAATGAATGCATCTTCAAGGATGCTTGTAATATCTGGACCGAATGCCGGTGGAAAAAGTATAACACTGAAAACGATTGGACTTTTACAAATCATGTTACAATCTGGTTTATTGGTTCCATTAAATGGTAACAGTACCATGTGTTTTTTTCAAGACATACATTCTGACATTGGTGACAACCAATCCATTGAGAATGAATTGAGTACTTATTCCTACCGATTGAAGCGCATGAAGTTCTTCCTTGAAATAGCAAATAAGCGGTCACTTTTGCTTTTAGATGAATTTGGAACAGGTTCAGATCCTGAGCTTGGTGGTGCCTTGGCAGAAGTGTTTTTTGAAGAACTTTATAAGAAGAAATGCTACAGCGTTATTACAACACATTACTCCAATATTAAAATCAAAGCTGCTGAGTTGCCGAATGCAGTAAATGGCTGCATGCTTTTCAATAGTGAAACATTGGAACCGTTGTACCGCTTGTCTATTGGTCAACCTGGCAGTTCATTTACATTCGAAGTGGCTCAAATCAATGGTATTTCGATGGAGATTATATCCAATGCAAAAGCAAAATTAGACAACAAAAAATTGCGAATCGACCAATTGTTAAGCGACTTGCAGAAAGAAAAAAACCATTTTGAAAAGTTAAACAAAGCACACCGTGAAGCGCAAGATTGGGCTGAAGCAAAGTATCAAGAATATTTAGATAGAAAAGAAAAGTTGGATTTAAAACTGAAGCAGATGAATGATGCTGCTGAGCGTGATGGAAAATATGTGAATCTGGGTAAACGGCTATCTGCCTACATCGATAAATACCAAACGAATTCTAGGAAGAAAGGTATTAACGATGCTTTATTTGAAGAAATTCGCAAATATATAGCCATCGAAAAATCGAAGATCTTAAATAAAAACAAAGCAGTAGTTTTAAAAGAAAAAGCTAAAACAATTACAAAAAAATCAAATCAAAAGAAAGTCGAATCTGAAAAAGAGGCATACAAACAACATTTAATAAAGGTTGGATCTTCCGTGAAACTCATTTCAACGCGTCAAACTGGGACGGTTGAATCAATCATCAATAACCAAGTGACAGTGTTGTTTGGATTTTTAAGAATGAAGGTAGAATTGGAAAAGTTGATGTGGTTAGAGGATAGGAAAAAGTAAGTAAAAAAAAACGGCTTCCTTTTGAGAAGCCGTTTCATAAAGTGAAATATTCTTAAAATTTAGCAGACAAACCCAAGTTTACGACGCCCCCTTGTCCCAAACCAACTGCAAAGTTAGCACCGATATTGTTGGTAAAAAAATATCTCATACCCACACCAATCTTTCCAGAGATTGGAATGATTCCAGAAATCTCCTCTGTTTGATAATTTGGATCTGTTGATTCAAATTTAAAAGATCTATTTCCATATCCGCCACCAATTACTGCATAAGCATCAAGTTCATCGGTTTGAACAAAATGGTAGTTAAAGGTTGCTATTACTCCTAATTTTTTGGTAGAAAAGTTATAATCGTATTGGGTAGTTGGAAGTCCTGTAATTGGATCGGTACCTACCTCAGTATATTGAATTGTCGAATTATTGAAGCCTACATCAACACCAAAACCAATTTTATCTGAAAGTAAGTATTCGATCCTTCCTCCTAAAGGTCCAATTCCGCCAACTCTTAAATCAATTTCCTGACCAGAATTCGCATAAGTCGTTTTGAAAGCTGTCGTATATAAATTCGGAAATCCATAATACGCATCGATAATAACATTTCCTTTTTCTAATTGCGCATTTGCGATAGATGGCAGAAATAGACCCAAAGACAACAGTGATGTAACAAATAGTTTTTTCATATTTTCTAAATTTATTTGATACAAATGTCTTGATAAAATTTAAAGAAAATATGTCTTAGAATTACTTTTATAAACAACAGTTAAATGCATTATGTTCATAATTAATAAACTGTACCTCAAAAACAATTATCAAATCGAAAATAAACCCTTGTCAACTAAATTTAGCTTTTCAGCTCATTAACCAGCATTCACAATGTTATCAATTTGCCAACAACCTATGAGAAGGAGCAAACTTCGTAAGTGTAATACCTTCGACGGCTTTTGTATATTCCTCAATGGTTGGGGTTCTTCCTAGTATTGTGGACAACACAACTACAGGTGTTGAAGAAAGCAAGGATTCACCTTTTTTGCCATCTGCATCTTCTACTACGCGACCTTGAAACAAACGTGTTGAGGTAGCCATAACCGTATCGCCTTTTTCCGCTTTTTCCTGATTACCCATACACAAATTACATCCAGGACGCTCCAAATAAAGCATATTTTCATATTTGGTCCGAGCTTCAGCCTTTGGCGCATCATCATTGAATTCGAAACCAGAATATTTTTGTAATACCTCCCAATCACCCTCTGCCTTTAATTCATCAACTATGTTATATGTAGGTGGGGCAACAACTAGTGGGGCTTTAAATTCTACTTTTCCGTTTTGCGCTTCAACATTTTTAAGCATTTGCGCTAGGATTTTCATGTCTCCCTTGTGCACCATACATGAGCCAACAAATCCCAAATCCACTTTTTTTGTTCCACCATAAAAAGATAGCGGACGAATTGTATCGTGGGTATATCTTTTAGAAACATCTTTGTTGTATACATCTGGATCGGCAATCATTGGCTCAATAATTTGATCTAAATCCACAACAACCTCTGCGTAATATTTAGCATTTTTATCTGGAGTTAGCGCAGGTTTTTCTCCAGATTGTATTTCAGCAATACGATTGTTTGCTTTATCAATTAATCCTTGAAGCACCTGATTTTTATTGTCCATTCCTTTCTCGATCATGATTTGGATACGACTTTTTGCAATTTCTAAGGATTCAATTAAGGTAGCATCTTCAGATATACAAATAGATGCTTTCGCTTTCATCTCAGCCGTCCAGTCTGTAAAAGTAAAGGCCTGGTCAGCGGTTAACGTACCAATATGAACTTCAATCACGCGACCTTGGAATACATTTTCTCCACCGAATTGCTGCAACATTTGCGCCTGTGTAGCATGAACCACATCTCGGAAATCCATGTAAGATTTCATGTTGCCTTTAAAGGTAACTTTTACTGATTCAGGAATAGGCATTGAAGCTTCACCTGTTGCCAATGCCAAAGCTACCGTTCCCGAGTCAGCTCCAAAAGCAACACCTTTTGACATTCTTGTATGCGAGTCACCGCCTATGATTATGGCCCAATCGTCAACAGTGATATCATTCAGTACTTTATGAATCACGTCGGTCATTGAATGGTATACGCCTTTTGGATCACGAGCGGTAATCAATCCAAACTCATTCATGAATTTCATCAATTTAGGAATGTTAGCCTGCGCTTTTTTATCCCAAACAGAGGCCGTGTGACATCCAGACTGATAAGCTCCATCGACAATAGGAGAAATAACAGTAGCTGCCATTGACTCTAATTCTTGCGCTGTCATCAAACCAGTAGTATCTTGAGAACCGACAATATTCACAGTAACCCTAACATCCGAACCTGCATGCAATACTTTTCCTGGAGTATTTCCAACCGCATTCCGATTAAAGATTTTTTCAACTGCTGTCAAACCTTGACCCTCATTAGAAATTTCCTTTGATGGTGCAAAAACAACTGGAGGAGTAATTCCAAGAGTTTTGGCGGCGAATGTTTGAATTTTCTTACCGAATACAATAGCATAAGAACCACCTGCTCTGATAAATTCCATTTTTTGTGGAGTCAGGGCTTTTGAAATATCAATAAGTTCTTGACCATCTTGATACAGCTTTTTAGTTTTGGTGTTGATGGTTAAAACGGTTCCAGTTGCTACCGAATATTTTTGTTCCAGTATTGGCTCCCCACTTTCGTTGCGTACTAAATTTCCATCTGCATCCGTCTTTTTAATCCAATTTTTTAAATCGATTCCGATTCCTCCGGTGACATCAACCGTTGTCAAGAAAATTGGAGAAATACCATTTGTTCCACCTACAATCGGTGCGATATTTACGAAAGGAACGTAAGGACTTGCTTGTTTACCTGTCCAGAGCGCAACATTGTTTACCCCTGACATCCTTGAAGATCCAACCCCCATTGTACCTTTTTCAGCGATTAACATCACGCTTTTATCAGGATGTTGCTCACGAAGCTTTTTAATTTCCTCTTGCGCTTTGGTTGAAATCATGCATTTTCCATGTAATTCTCTATCAGAACGGGAATGGGCTTGATTACCTGGAGACAACAAATCTGTCGAAATATCACCTTCCCCTGCGATGAAAGTTACGATTTTAATTTCTTCTGGAACTTGAGGCAATTTTGTAAAGAATTCAGCATTGGCATAACTCTCCAAAATATCTTTGGCAATCGAATTTCCGGACTCGAATGCAATCTTTAAACGCTCGGCATCGGCATCGTACAAATATACTTGTGTCTTCAATACTTCTGCCGCACTGGTCGCGATTTCCTTATTATCGCCCAAAGCCAAATCCAACAAAACACCAATTGAAGGACCGCCTTTCATGTGAGAAAGTAATTCAAAAGCAAATTCAGTTGAAATTTCATTTACTTTTTCCTCACCAAGAATAATTTGTTTCAAAAATTTCGACTTTTCACCAGCGGCAGGAGTAGTTCCTGGTAAGGTATTGTAAACGAAAAATCTCAAAGCATCTTCCCGGTTAACGCTTGCGGTATCTTTAATCTGTGCAATTATATCAATCAACAGCTCTGCGCTGTCTATGGGTTTTGGATGAAGACCTTGTGATTTTCTCTCTTCGATTTCCTTGATGTATTCTTGATAATGACTCATATTTATTTCTTTTCGAACAATTTGTTGTTTTGCATTTGTTAATTAGAACTATTTAGATAGGATTAAGTCTTTAAAAAACACATTGATTTTGCATTTTTGTTCTAAATAATTCGTTGTACAAATTTAATTAAAACAGGCTGAAAAAAGCAATGATTATGATAAGATTATTAGGTTAAAAGTAATATTGGATTACTTGTTTAGGAAGTTATTCAATTGGCAAAATCAATTTTTTAGAAAATTTCGATCGCATATGCTGTAAGTTCTGGTCTATTTTTCAGAAACATTAGGATTTTATCACTATATTTGCACCCTTAATTTAAAATTTAATTATTTCAATTATGAATTCTTACGAAACTGTTTTCATTTTAACTCCCGTTTTGTCTGAGGATCAGGCAAAGGAAGCAGTGCAGAAATTCGAAGGCGAAATTAAATCGTTTGGTGGAAAAGTAAAGCACACAGAAAGCTGGGGAATGAAGAAATTGGCTTATCCAATTCAAAAAAAATCAACTGGATTTTATTTTCTTATCGAATTCGAAGCAGAAAGCACCGTTGTTGCTGACCTCGAATTGAGCATGAAAAGAGACGAGCGCGTATTGCGTTTCCTTACCGTGAAAATGGACAAGGACCACGTAGCTTATGCTGAGAGAAGAAGATCTAAAGGTGTCCAGGCAAGCACTGCACCCGTAGAAGCTTAATTTATTTACATTTAAATCATCGAATTATGTCTCAAAATGATATTCGTTATCTTACTCCGATAAACATCGAAATAAGAAAAGAGAAATACTGCCGATTCAAAAAGAGCGGTATAAAATTTATCGATTACAAAGACGCCAACTTCTTATTGAAATTGGTTAACGAGCAAGGAAAAATTCTTCCTCGTCGTATCACTGGAACTTCTGCTAAATACCAAAAGAAGGTTAACAAAGCCATCAAGCGTGCACGTCATATTGCATTGTTGCCTTATATCGGGGACATGCTTAAATAATCTAATTCATTAAAAAAATCACAAGAAATGGAAGTAATTCTTAAAAAGAATGTGGATAAATTAGGTTATGCTGACGAAATTGTATCAGTAAAACCAGGTTACGGAAGGAACTTTTTAATTCCACAAGGATATGCTGTTTTGGCTACTGCATCTGCAAAGAAAGCACATGCTGAAGTAATGAAACAAAAAGCACATAAAGAAACTAAATTGTTGGGCGAAGCTCAAGAACTTGCATCTAAATTGGAGGCATTAACAGTAACAATAACAACGAAAGCCGGCGAAAACGGTAAAATCTTTGGTTCTGTCAATACTGTTCAATTGTCTGAAGCACTCAAAAAAGCTGGTTTCGAAGTAGATAGAAAATCATTGAAAATCAAAGACGAGCCTATTAAAGAAATTGGAACTTATGAAGCTGAAGCGAATTTGCATAAAGGTGTAAAACCTGTATTTAAATTTGAAGTTATAAGTGAATAATATTTATTACTAGTTATAGAAAAGACTGTCTCTAGAGGCGGTCTTTTTTATTTTTGAGCTATTGGATTTATAAACGAACCATTTGAAACAAGGGATATGCGATTAAATTTTTTCAAATTCTGGAATGTTACTATTTCACTGGTATTCATAATTAATACCAGTTGTAACGACAAAGAGAAATATGAAAAAGGTGAATCTGGAAATACAATTCTTTATGCAAAAAACATTAAAATATTCCCGACCACATTTGGTTACAAAGTAGAAATCATTAATCCAGATACAAAAAAAACATATAAGTATCTTTTAACTTCAAATGTGAAGCAGACATTTAAAGGATACGAAACTATTGTAACCCCGATCAAAGGTATTACTGTTCTAAGTGCGACACATGTTGGTATGCTATCGAAAATTGAAGCGATCAAAAACATAAAAGGATTCAGCAATCTAAAATATGTATACAACAATGCATTAAAAGCACAAATCAAAAGTGGTTATACCGCAACTTTTGGTGAAGAACAAACTGTATCTCCGGAGGCCATTATCAAATCAAATAGCGAATTGGTTATTCACAGTGGCTTTGGCCCAAAATTCACCAAAGAGGAAGAATTGCAAAAACTTGGAATTTTCTGTATTCCGAATTTTGAATGGAAAGAAACACACCCTTTAGGTAAAGCAGAATGGATAAAGTTTTTTGGATTACTTTTTCAAAAAGAAACCGAGTCAAATAACTATTTTTCCGAAGTTGAAAAAGCATATTTAAAACTTAAAGATGACGCAAAAAAGTATACAACAAAACCAACTGTTTTTGCTGGAAATATTTTCGGAGATTATTGGTATACGCCAGCAGGAAATAGTTTTCAAGCACAATTCTATTCTGATGCTTCAGCAAATTACGTATACAAAAACCGAAAAGGCGTAGGTTCTCTTGCCTTAAGTTTGGAACAAATAATAAAGGACAATCGCAATACAGATATTTGGCTAGACCCGGGAAATAGCACCTTACCAGAAATCATCAAATCTCATGAAACTTTGGTTAATTTCAAAGCATATAAAACAAGACTTATTTATGATTATTCGCAAAATATAAATAAATATTGGGAGTTATCGGCTTCTGAACCACATCACATTTTATCGGATTTGATTCAAATATTTCATTCAAATACTTTGGATGTAAATCTGTTGTATTTTTACAAAAAATTGGAATAAATTGTTGATGAATAAATCCATCTCATTTATTGTTTTGACCGCAATACTCATTGCAGTTTCCGTTTTACATTTAATGTCCGGGCAGATTTCAATTGAAACCCAAAATTATCTCGATGCGTTTTTAAACTTTGACCCGAACAATACGGAACACATCATTGTTAGCGAAATACGTTTTCCAAGAATGGTCGCTGCAATAATTGCTGGATCGGGTTTGGCCGTTTCCGGAATGTTGATGCAAACCTTATTCAATAATCCGTTAGCTGGACCCTTTGTACTTGGAATCAATTCTGGTTCAAGTCTTTTTGTAGCACTTGCAATGTTAACAGGATTCACTTTTTTTGAAACTGAATTCGGAATTGCTGGGGTTGCATTATTGGGCGCACTTATATGTGGTTTTATTATACTTTTCTTCTCTTTCCATTTAAAATCTGCGGTTTCACTACTACTTATTGGTTTAATGATGGGTGGATTTACTTCTTCAATAGTAAGCATTCTTGAAATGCAAAGTGGCGCACAAGAATTGAAATCTTTTAGTTTGTGGTCTATGGGTTCACTTCAGCATGTTGTTAACTCGCAACTACCGTTTATTTTGATTATTTTTTCGATTGCAAGTGCGCTGGTTATATTCTTAATTAAACCTCTTGATGCAATGATTTTAGGCGAAAAGTCTGCGGAAAACTTGGGAGTCAACATAAAGCTATTCAGATTGACGTGCATTGGTGTAACAGCATTATATGCTGGTCTTATAACTGCATTTTGTGGACCTATCGCATTTGTCGGTTTGGCAGTTCCAAATTTAACCCGTATCATCTTTAAAACACAAAGTCACGGAATACTAATTTTGGCGAATTTGCTCATTGGAAGTATTTTTTTAATTTTAGTTGACAGCGGTATTCAATTAATTGAACCAACAGTTGCACTTCCTTTGAATGCTGTTACCTCTTTAATTGGAGCGCCATTCATCATTTTCATTGTAATAAAAAAAATGAAATGATTGAATTTAACAATGTGCATATTGGCTACGAAAAACCACTTTATCAAATTGATAATTTGAAACTCAATCCTTCCCAACTTTATGTTTTAATTGGACGAAATGGTTCTGGAAAAAGCACATTACTTGCTACAATAACTGGAGAAACAAAGGCGATCAATGGGCATATTTTAATAGAAAATCAGGATTTATCGGTATTTACTCAAAAAGGCAAATCTCAAAAAATTTCTGTTGTATTATCAAATAATGGTAGTATTCCCTTTCTCACGGTTCGTGAATATATTTCTCTTGGAAGGTATCCATATACCAATATACTTGGAAAATTGAGTGAGGCAGATAAAGCAATTATCGATACAAGTATTCGTCAGTTTGGAATTGAAAAAATTTCTGATAAGTACACCACTGCAATCAGTGATGGAGAAAGACAACTTGCAGCAATTGCTCGAGCGTTTGCTCAGGATACTTCAATAATCTTAATGGATGAACCTACTGCATTTTTGGACTATGGGAACCGAATTAAGGTATTTAAAATCTTAAAAGATTTAGCCAAAACTAATAATAAATGCATTTTACTTTCGAGCCATGACATCGATTTATGCCTTGATTTCGATTTACCATTGTTGTTAATTGATGAAAAAGCAAAAAAATTAATCGAATTAGAATCAAATACTCCCAAAACAAAAATCCTTGAAATTGGTTTCGGAATATATTAGTTAGCATTTATGGTTTTATATTTATAAAGAAGCCCGTCAATTTGATGATTTATTAAAGGGAGATTAATCAAAAGAAAAGCCAAAGCATCTTTTATTTCATGAAGATTTTCCATTTTTTCAATAGCGTCAGCAATTCCAGACATTTCAGCTAACCCGAGTATACCAAAGTTTGGTTTCATGCGGTGCGCAATCATTTTCAAAGCAGGCTCGTTTTTACAAAGTATTACCTTCTTCATTTCGATCCATTCATTATAAAAGCTATTTTTTAATTCTTTCAATGTTAAACTATAGATGTTTACTCTTCCATTCAAATAATATTCAAAGGTTTCTTGATTTACCGGTTCTGTTTTAGATTTCAAACACAAGGATAGTGCGCGTGAAATGGGCATAAAGCCATTAATTTTTTCAATAAGCACATTTGGTTTAAAAGGTTTAGATAAATAATCATCAGCACCACAATCAAAACATTTCTTTATTTCTGCATCAATTGCATTTGCTGTCAAAGCAATTATTGGAATTTGATTCAAGACAAGATCCTTATTATTTCTAATGGCCCTCATGGTTTGATACCCATCAAGAATTGGCATTTGCATATCCATTAGAATTAAATCAAAAAGTTCTTTATTCAGTAATTCTAATGCCTCTTTACCATTTTCAGCAATGGTTACAACTACTTTATATGCTTCCAAATTGTCTTTGGCAACCATTTGATTTACTTTATTGTCTTCTACCAATAAAATTTTAACATTCTCTAAATCTTCATGATAGGCAGGTTCATTAATTTTAACCTGTTCTGGGACAGTTTTACTTTTTCTAAAAGGCAATACCAATTCGAATGAGGTTCCTTGATCTGGTTGACTTTTGACTGAAATTTCACCTCCGTGAATTTCAACAATTTTCTTTACTATTGTGAGTCCAAGTCCGGTGCCTCCAAATTTTCTAGACATATTATCTTCAGCTTGCGTGAAGGCATCAAAAACCTTATTCAGTGCGCGCTCATCCATTCCAATTCCAGTATCAGAAATTCGAATTAAAATATTGATATCATCATTTTCAACACGCAGTAATTCAACCTGAAGCAAAATCCCACCTCTTTGGGTAAATTTTATAGCATTTCCTAAAAGATTATAAATAATCTGATTCAATCGGACAGGGTCACCGTTGAGAAATTTGGGAATATTATCATCAATGAACCATTCCAAGTTTATTTGTTTTTCTATACATTTCATTTCAAATACGGCAACCACAGATTGAAATAAATCTCCAATATTAAAATCGGTGTAATCCAACTCCAATTTATCCGCATCAATTTTTGCCAAGTCCAGAACATCATTAATAATCCCCATTAATTGATTAGAAGATGAATTAATCGCATTTAGATATGTTTTTTGCTTTTCGGATAGTATTGTTTGGTTTAATAAATTTACTACACCAATAATACCATTCAAGGGCGTTCTGATTTCATGGCTCATGTTAGCGAGAAAACGTGATTTGGTTTCAGCTGTCTTTTCGGCATTACTTTTAGCAATAATTAGTTGTTCTTTAAACTCCCTTTCATGTGTAATATCTCGAGCTATAACCTGAAAACCAGCAATTTGATTTTTCAATTTAATAAGATGAATTTTTTGCCCAATCCATTTCTCATCTCCACATGCTGTAATTATAGGAAACTCCAAATAGCTGTCATTGATTTCATCTTCGAAGATATTTTTAAAGAAAAAATAAACAGATTGTTTGTAATCATTCCTTACCAAGTTTGTATAACGCATACGCAATAAATCATTTTCTGAATAACCCGTTTGAGAAACGGCAATTGGATTTACGTAAGTAAAATTTCCATTTAAATCTATGCGATAAATACTGTCGCTCACATTATTAACGATCTGCCTAAAGAAAGTCTCCGTTTCTTGTAAAGCATGGTGCGAGAAATCGCGATCTTTTAGTAACTCAAAAGTTTTCTTAAACCGATTCAATGTTAAATCAATTTCCGTCAATAACTCAAAATCTTGAAATGGTTTAATTACAAATCCATATTCCCCGTTTCGTTTTATTTGATTTAGGGTATTGGCATCTGAATATGCGGTTAGAAATACAATCGGAATACGAATTAATTCACTTATTGCTTCTGCTGTTTGAATACCATTTAACTTCCCATTTAATTTAATATCCATTAAAATAAGCTCCGGTTGATGAAGATGAATATTTCTAATGCACTCTTCACCAGAGGAAGGCTGATATATTACGCGATGTCCTGCAGATGTTAAGCAATTTCGAATATCTGTTGCAACAATCTTTTCATCCTCAACAACAATAATATCAAGTGGTTTCATATGTTGAATTTTATAGTATCGAATCAAAGAATTTATTGGTAATGATATAACAAGAAATGTGAAGAAAAAAACAATTTCAATAAGGTTGTGTAAATGTTCAATTGTATAAATATTATATTTTTAACTATTATTTTTAAATATTTATCGTATTATTTCATATATTCGTCGAAGTAATAACCTAATATACCTTTTATGAAATGTTTAATTATTGACGATGATCCGTTCCAACGGCATCTATTGACCCAGTATGTACACCAAGTTGAAGCATTGGATTTGGTAGGAGAGTTTGATTCAGCAAACAGTGCCGTTCAACACATGCAAAACAACCATGTAGACCTCATCTTTTTAGACATTGAAATGCCCGGAATGAATGGTGTTGAATTTTTGGAACAGTTTAAACCTAAAAGTAAAATCATTTTTATTTCTTCAAAGGAGAAATATGCTTACAATGGTTATGAGTTGGAGGTTATTGATTATTTATTGAAGCCTATATCTTTTGCAAGATTTACGAGAGCTGTCAATAAAGTTCTTCAAAAAACAGTTGCTGAAAATTCAGTGGAGGAAGGAACTCAGTTTTTATTTATCAAGGATAAAGGAATTTATCAAAAGGTACTGATTTCAGATATTCAGTACATTCAATCTTCGAGTGAGTATGTTACCATTTATACCAAGCAAAAACGGACCATGTTGTACTCCTCAATGGATGGAATGCTGAAACGATTGCCACCAAATTTTGCAAGGGTTCACCGTTCATATATTGTTAATCTCAATGCCATTGAAAAAGTAAATGGAAATATGGTAGAAGTGAACAATCAAACAATAAGCGTGAGTAAAACATATCAAAATGAGTTAATGGCTTTACTTGGCTTGAAGGCCAAACAACGAGAGAATTTAACGAGAGAATTGGCAGTAAGTTAAGGTTTTCAAATTTCTGATTAAATGGCTGTCTCAAATTTTGAGCAGCCATTTAAATATTATAGGCCATTTATCAGTTCTTCCTTTAACTTTTTCACGCAAATTTCTATCAATACGCTTAACCTCGTTATTAACCTATCCAAATCAAATTTATTCGGATTTTCATTCTTTCCCTCAAGTTCAATAGCACGAACCAGTGACTTCCCTTCTTCAATATTGAAAAAATCAATTGACGGTTTCATTTGATGTGCTGCTCTATAAACCATATTAAAATCTTCACTTTGGAAACCAGTTTTGATTTGCTCAAGATAGATTGGTGTATTTTGAATGAAAGTTTCTACAATTGAGGTCAGGAATCCCTTGTCTCCTTGAGACATTTCCCTTAGCGTATTCAAATTATATAAAGATGCTGTATCAAACTCCTGAATATTTTTATAATTCTGTTCGCTTTGGTTTGAATACTCGAATTGTTTGCGAATTACACTCAATAACTTTTCCTTTTTAAAAGGTTTGGTTAAGAGGCCATTCATTCCAAGACTTTCGAAAAGGTTCTTATCTTCTTCTGATTCATGGGCTGTTAAAGCAATAATGGGAATGTCTAATTTCAATTCTTGACGAATAAATTTTGTAGTATCTAAACCATTTAACTGTGGCATTTCAATATCCATGAGAATGATGTCAAAATGCTCCTTTTTGAGTAAATCAATTATTTCATTTCCATTATTCGCGAGAACAAAAGACAAGTTTTGATTTTCAAATATTGCTTTTATTAAAAGCTGATTGAGTTCATCATCCTCTGCGACGAGTATTTTCTTCGATGTAAAAACCCTTGAATTAGAAGGCTCATTACCATCATCTGTTGGATCTTCTTCGCCAAATACCTTTTCCAATACCAAAGTAAAAAAGAACGTCGTCCCCTCACCCATTTCGGAAATCAATTCTATACAACCACCCATTTTTTGAATGATTGCCTGAGAAATTGAAAGTCCTAAACCTGTACCACCAAATTTTTTCCCAATTGATTCGTCTTCTTGTCTGAAGGACTCAAAAATTGCTTCAAAATTTTCTTTTTTGATTCCAATACCAGTATCTGTTACGGCTATTTTAATGGTTTGACTTTTTTCATCATCTCTTATGACGCTTACATCCAAACTTACTTTACCTTTTTCTGTAAACTTTATACCATTACCAATTAAATTGACTATGACTTGATTCAACTTTACTTGATCTATCATCAAGGAAGATGAGATATTTGTATCTGATATAACTTCAAAATTCAATCCTTTCTTTTTAGCATATTCACCGAAACCTATGGAAAAATCTTGAATTAAAGCTTTAAAGTTGGTAGGCTTCGGATTCAATGTAATATGACCCGATTCTGCTTTTGAAATATCCAGAATATCATTAATAAGCCTCAATAAGTTCTCTGCAGAATGTTCTATTGCATTGAGATATCTTGCACTTTTACTATCTAATTGCTCCGTTTTCAATACATCTGTCATTCCCATAATAACATTCATTGGCGTCCGGATTTCATGACTCATATTGGCAATGAATAACTCTTTGGCTTTTACTGAAGAATTTGCTTTTTCGTTTGCAACTTTTAAGGCTTCCTCTAAACCTTTTCTTTCTGTAATATCAATATGAATTCCAATTGAACCAATTATTTCATTACGTTCATTATAAATAGGCGTACCACTAATTATTACCCACTTAGGTTGTTTAGTTTTGGTTAAAATTTTTATTTCATAAACACTAGATTCACCTTTAATTCTTGATTCATTTTGCGTTTCATTAACAGTTTCAAATTCAGGATCAAGTAACAGATCTTTGGCGTTTTTCCCAATTAATTCCTCTTCTGCATATTCAGTCATTCTGCAAAATGCAGGGTACGCTTTGGTAATGTTTTGATTCAAGTCCACCTCAATTAAACCAAATTCCAAATCCTCAATTATTCTTCGGTATTTTTCTTCAATTCTTAAAAGACTTTTCTTTTGATTGACAAGTTTAGTAATATCTTGATACCTCCAAATTTGACCTAAAAATCGTCCTGATTCTATAATAGGAACATAATCTCTTTCTAGAATATTACCATTCTTTAAATGAAGAATATCCCCATAAACTTCTTTCCTGTTTTCGACGAGTATTTGAATACCCTCTAAAAATCCTTCCTCATCCACAAAATTCGACTTGGCTTGAATCGATAAATCGATACAATCCAAACCTTTCAAAGCTTCCGGGGCCAATCCTATGGAAAACATGGAGCAGAACTTCGTATTAACTAAAAGCACTTTTCTTTCGGCATCTTCAGCTATAACTCCAGATTGCATCGTATTTAATAGAGAGTTAAGCCTATAATTTGCCGTTAAAAGTTCATCTTGATTTGAATTATTCTTTTTTAAGGTAGTGTAGAACTCTGAAATGATATCTTGAGGTGCAAAATCATTCTCAATTAAATTTAATTTTTCAAAATCTTCAATTTGCTTTAAAATAGGCGAAAAAATGAGCACCAATTTAGATGCGTCTTTATTCACAAATTGCCCTTTGAATTTCAATTGATTATTATTTTTTATTGATTGAAAGGAAATTGTTGAATGAACGTGATCTTTTAAAGATTTAAAAGATTTTGAATAAATTTCGGTAGTATCTTCTATCGAAATTATGTCAAAAAGCGGAGTGTCATTTATATTTCCAAATAATTTAGGAACAGCGTTGCTGAAATCTTGAACAATCAAATTTTCATCAATGCATATATAAAATGGACAAATTTTGACAAATTCATCCCGTGAGAAACTAAATTTATCCGACTGTTTTAGTTCCATAATTTTGACTCTTTACAACTGATTACTTTCTTTTTAGGGTGGTTCATGAAATTCGTGTTAAATTCTTCCTTCTTTAATCATCCTGTAAATTGTTGACTTGCCAACATCAAGTTTATCTGCAACTTGGAGCACATTGTTATTGTATTTATTTAAATAGAACTTAATAATCTTGCTGTTGTATTCATCAAGTGTTAACTCTTCTTGCATAAAATCAACAATATCATTTCGCTGTTGAAATTGGATATCATGAGCCTCTATCATTTTACCTTCGCTCATCACGACTGCAATTTCGACCAAGGCTCGTAATTCCCTAACATTACCAGGAAAGTTATATTTCAGTAGCTTATCGATACACGCATTCGAAAATTCCTTTTTAGGAAACCTGTTTTCACGGCAGAAATCATCAGCAAATACTTTGGCCAAAACCAAAATATCATTTCCACGCTCACGCAGTGGAGGCAAATCGATACTTACCCCCATCAATCGATAATATAAATCATCTCGAAAATTGCCATTTCTAACCTCTTGCTTCAAATCTTTATTTGTTGCAACAATAATTCTCACATCTATTGGTATCATTTTATTTGACCCAAGCCGACAAACTTCACGTTCTTGGAGCACGCGTAAAAGTTTAGCTTGCATGTTGTGATCCATTTCTCCAATCTCATCAAGAAAAATTGTTCCTTTATTGGCTTCTTCAAATTTTCCAGCACGTGCTTGATCCGCACCTGTAAAGGCGCCTTTTTCAAAACCAAATAATTCGCTTTCAATCAAATCTTTGGGTATCGCAGCAACATTTATAGCAACGAATGGCTTCCGCATTCTAGGCGAATTATAATGAATGGTTTTGGCTGCAAGTTCCTTTCCTGTTCCTGTTTCTCCAGTAATTGAAACCGTAATATTCGCCATTGTGGATTTTTCCAAGAGCGTAAAAACTTTTTGCATCGGGGCACTTGAGCCCTTTATGTATTGATGAAAGTCGTATTTCGCACCGACCTCATTGGACAGCATTTCAACCTCTTTTTCCAATTCAATTTTTTCATTGGCTTGGTGGATTAAATGCCAAAGTTTATCCATGGCCTGAGCATCCTTAATAATGTAATCATAAGCACCGTTACGAATCATTTCTAGGGCAGTGGCAACATCTTCTTGGGCAGACAAAACGATCACCTTGGTATTGGGTTGTTGTTTCTTTATTTTTTTTAGCAATTCCAATCCTGTAACATCAGGAAGGCTATGATCTAGGGTTACAATATCAGGTTTATCATCAATGTAACGCTCGAAACTTTTTCCATCTGAAAAAAGCTTAACATCAAATTCTGGATCCATAGACAATTTATGCTTCAAAATTTTAGAGTACATCAAATCATCTTCGACAACAAACACCTTAATTCGTCCCATATTGGATATTTTTTTCCCAATTTAGGACAATTTAATGGAAATACACCAGAACTTTAAAATAATTTAATAACAAGCTAAAAACTTAACCTGTTAGTTTCTTTTATTATTGTTTTATAAACTTAAAATGTTGCTTGCCAACTTTTATAAAATAAACACCATTAGCGAATTCAGATACATCAATTCCTTTTTCATATATCCCTGAAAAACTAACCATTCCATCTTGGGAATAAATTGTAATAGGTGAATCAAAATCTAAATTTTCCAGAAAAATTTTATCGTTTACAGGGTTTGGAAAAACTTTTACTAGATTGAGATCTGATAATTGAACATCAAGCCCATTAAGATCGAATGGATCACTCATCTCTGAACAACCATTGTAAAAAATTACTTCTACAGCGTATTGTCCAGAGGAAATTGGTTGATAATTTTGATTGATTGCGCCTATAATCGCCTGACCATTTAATGACCATTGGTATTGAAATCCGCTAACAGAAGCGGTAAGCGTTCCATTATTGAATTGTATTGTTGGAATCGGGTTAACAGAACAAGTTGAATTTACCGCAATCTGAGTTGGAGCATCATCGAGTTTATTCATAAAAGTTGCATAGGCATCGCAACTATCTTTTAACATAAATGCCAACCATGGATCTAATAAACTGAAGGTTCTTTGATGCTGTTGGGTTCTCGAAATACTAATTCCAGATGAAGATGTTGCTTCTCCAAAATCACAATTGAAATTACTATTGGCGAAATAACAATGTGCTCCACCAACAATACTTGCGAAGGTTTTGCATCCAGAATTTAAATTATTAAAAATAGGAAGGTGATGATCAGTTGGAGGCGTAACACCATCCTGACTTCCAGAAAAAATAAGTGCGGGTACTGTAACTCCATTGGCCGCAGTAATTGCCGATGGATTGGTTTCAGCAGGTGCTAATCCAATGACTGTTCTAATAGAATTATTTCCAGATGCCGCCAAAATTGAGGCTCCTCCTCCCATAGAGTGACCAATAATTCCGACGTTTGTCAAAATTTTCTGAAAAAACAAAGATGTACTTTCATTATTTAAAGCTGTTAACTTTTCACCTACAATTTTCAAATCCAATCCAAAATCTTGATGGCTAGGTGCTGGAAACAAGTTGCCTTCTGTTCGAGGGAAAGCCAAAATATATCCTTTAGGAGCATAATGTTCCCAAATATTTTGATAAGCATCCCAAGACATGGCGAAACCATGACCAAAAACTATAATCGGAAAATTTCCAGTAGCAACAGGTGTATCATCACCAGCAGTTGTCGCTGGATAATATATTTCTGTTTGTATTTGTCTTCCAGCTCCACCTCCTGTTCCAAATCCACCAGTTCTTGATGGATCGTTAAAAGTTATCGTCGTATGACCGATAGCAAATTGCCCATGTAAGCTACTGATAACAGAATAAAAAACAATACATAGAATAATTAGTCTTCTCATAATTGATGGTTTTTAATTTAACAATCACTTTTAAAATTGGTTTTTATTTTTTGAATAATCACAGTGCTTGATAGACAATATCACCTTTAACAACTGTAATTCTGGAATAATTAGATTGATAACTTGATTTGGAAAGCGGTTTATCCAAAATCACAAAAGTCGCATCTTTACCTGCAGTTAAGGACCCAAGATATCCTTCTTGAAATGAAGCAAATGCCGCATCAAGTGTCATTCCTTTAATACACTCCATTAAGGTTAAACCTTCATTAGGATAAAACCCTCCTTCCGGAAGATTGTTTTCGTCTTTTCTATTTACAGCTGCATTAATCGTCCTAAATGGATCTGTAATTTCTATAGGGAAATCAGTTCCAATAGCAAGAATACCAATTTGTTTCAAAAGACTTTTATATGCATAGGCACCCGCCATTCTTTCCTGCCCAATGCGCTCTTCTGCCCAACGCATATCGGTTATTGCATGCGTGGGTTGAACAGAAGGTATAACTGCATAAGAACCAAAAAAATCAAAATCCTTAGGGTCAACGACTTGAGCATGCTCAATTCTCCAGCGATGATCCTTAATTTTTGAGAAGACCTGTTTGTAAATGTCAAATAAAATTCGATTTGTTGAATCACCAATTGCATGCGTATTCATTTGATAACCTAGCTCCATGCATACATTAGCTATTTTATTCATTTCTTGAACTGAAGTCGTCAAAACGCCATGATGATTTGCATGATCGCTGTAAGGTAATTTTAAAAAGGCTCCTCGAGAACCAAGTGCGCCATCTCCAAAAACTTTAAAACTTCGAATTAAAAAATTTTGATTCTTATATATTCCATTTTTTCTTGCAAAGGCAATATTTTCGTCAGTTGGTAAAAGCATGGCATATAGATTCAACTTTAACGTTTTATCTTTAACCATTTCATCGAACATTTTAATATGTTCATTTTCTATGCCTGCTTCGTGAACGCCAGTAATTCCATATTGAAAAAGTTCTACTTGAACTTCAAGAATTTTCGATTTGAGTTCATTGATCGGATAATCCGGAAGTATCTCAAACACTGGATTCATCGCATTATCAACTAAAATACCTGAGCAAACATTTTTCTTTAGTTCAATGAAACCTCCATCAATTTTCGATTTTTCATTAATCCCTGCAAGTTTCAGACATACATCATTGGCTAACAAAGCATGCCCGTCAATTCTAAAAAGACAAACGGGAATATCCGGAAAAAGCTTATTCAACTTTTCATTAGTAGGAAAATTTTTATCGCCCCACAGGGACTGATCCCAGCCTCTTCCAACGATGAATTTTCGATTGAATTGCTGTTGGTATTTTTCAAGCCTAACAAGAACCTCATCCATAGATTTCGAACCAACCAAATCAACAGAAAGTTTTTGCTTGGCATAAGATATCAAATGTCCATGAGCATCTGTAAAACCAGGAAAAACATCCCTTCCTTCTGCATCTATTTCCTCCACCGCGGAATACTTATTGAGAATTTGTCTTTCTGGGCCTACTTCAACAATTTTGCCGTCACGTATGGCCATTGCTTCATGAACAATTGTTGTATCAAGCATGTCGTGAATACGAGCATTATGAACTATTAAATCAACTGTTTGCCCCTTGTAACAGGATTGCAAAAAAGGAATTAAAAAGGCTAAAAAATAAAGTTTTCGCATGAGGAAATTATTTACACAAAAATAATGTCTTCATATTATCTTTAGGCTATAAAACGAAAGATTTCCTTTCATTTCAGCCCAATGTTTTCTTATCTTTGCGCTCAAAATTAAACGACAGATGGAAGCTCCAAAAAATTACGATCCTCAACTTTCTGAATCCAAATGGTATGCGCATTGGATACGTAAAGGCTATTTTCACTCTGAACCAGATCATAGAGAGCCATATACTGTCGTTATTCCTCCCCCCAACGTTACAGGTGTGTTACACATGGGCCACATGCTAAATAATACGATCCAGGATATTTTGGTTCGTCGAGCAAGGATGTTGGGTAAAAATGCTTGTTGGGTTCCGGGAACAGATCACGCTTCAATTGCAACTGAGGCTAAAGTAGTTCAAAAATTAAGACAAGAGGGAATTAAAAAATCAGATTTAACAAGAGAAGAATTCCTGAAGCATGCTTTTGAATGGAAAGAGAAACATGGTGGAATTATTCTTGAGCAATTAAAGAAACTTGGTGCTTCATGTGATTGGGAAAGAACCAACTTCACAATGGATGAAAAGTATTCTGAATCCGTAATAGACGTTTTCATTGATTTACACAAAAAAGGTAAAATTTATCGAGGTGTAAGAATGGTGAATTGGGATCCAGAGGCTTTAACAGCATTATCCGATGAAGAAGTTTTGCATAAAGAGGTGAATTCTAAGCTTTTTTATGTTCGCTATAAAATTGCCGATTCTGTTGATGAATGGCTTACCATTGCTACTACGCGTCCAGAAACTATCTTGGGCGACTCAGCCATTTGTATTCACCCTGAAGATACAAGATTTAAACATTTACATGGCAAACATGCAATCGTTCCAATAGCGAATAGAACCATTCCAATTATTGCGGATGAATATGTTGAAATGGAATTTGGTACTGGATGTTTGAAAGTTACTCCAGCACATGATACCAATGATTATGAATTAGGTAAAAAACATCAATTGGAAACCATTGATATATTCAATCCAAATGGGACATTAAACAAATATGGATTGCATTATGAAGGCATGGATCGTTTTGCTGTTCGACAGGCAATTGAAAAGGAACTTCACGATAAAGGTTATTTGGTTAAAACCGAAGATCACATCAACAAAATAGGTTTTTCAGAACGCACCAATGCAGTTATTGAACCTAGACTTTCCTTACAATGGTTTGTTTCGATGAAAGAGCTTGCTCAACCTGCACTTGAAAATGTAATGAATGGAAATATTCAATTTCATCCTGATAAATTCAAGAATACCTACAAACATTGGATGGATAACATAAAGGACTGGTGTATTTCTCGGCAATTATGGTGGGGTCATCAAATTCCAGCATGGTATTTTGGTGAAGGCAGTGAGGATTACGTTGTTTGTAAAACCAATGAGGAGGCTCTTCTTTTGGCAAAGGCTAAATCAGGAAGAAATATTGAAATTTCTAATTTAAAACAAGATGATGACGTATTAGACACCTGGTTTTCAAGTTGGTTATGGCCGATATCTGTTTTTGACGGATTGACAGACCCAGGTAATAAAGATATCAAATACTATTATCCGACAAATGATTTGGTAACTGCTCCGGAAATTATGTTTTTCTGGGTAGCAAGAATGATCATTGCGGGATACGAATATATGGGTGAACTGCCTTTTAAAAATGTTTACTATACTGGTATCGTTAGGGATAAATTAGGCCGAAAAATGTCGAAATCACTTGGCAATTCTCCCGATCCAATTGAACTTATAGAGAAATATGGTGCAGATGGTGTTAGAATGGGAATTTTAATCTCTTCACCAGCTGGAAATGATTTGCCATTTGACAGTTCTCAATGCGAACAAGGAAGAAATTTTGCAAATAAAATTTGGAATGCTTACCGATTAATAAGCTCATGGGAAGTTCAAGATTTTGAACAACCGAAATCTTCTGCAATCGGCATTCAATGGTTCAAATCCAAATTGAATAAGGAACTAAACACAATTAACGATTTGTATAATAAATTCAGAATTTCTGAAGCCTTAATGGCAACCTATAAATTGGTTTGGGATGATTTCTGTGCATGGTATTTGGAAATCATCAAACCAGGATACCAGCAGCCAATTGATCCAAAAACTTTAGCTGAAACCAAAGCATTTTTTGAATCACTTTTAAAAATAATTCATCCTTTTATGCCATTTATAAGTGAGGAATTATGGCATTCACTGAAGAATCGCGAGGATGGTGAAGATATCATTATTTCACAATGGCCTTCAGTTATTACTTATAATGAAAATATATTAACGGCTTTTGAAAAAGCTGAAAACATCATCACACAAATTAGAAATTTCAGGAAAGCAAACAATATTGCTTCCAAAGTAAAAATTGAACTGTTTATCAAATCAAACGAGAATTCTTATGATGGAACAATGGATCCAATCATATTGAAGATGGGTAACTTATCCCAAATGGAGCAGATTAATGAGAAGATGACAAATTCAAGTTCTTTTTTAGTTGGAATTAACGAGTATTTTATACCATTTGGAGAGCATATCGATATTGAATCAGAGAAGAAAAAGATCAATGAAGAATTGAGCCATTTAAAAGGGTTCCTTAAAGGTGTTCAAGCTAAACTTGGAAATGAGAAATTTGTTTCTGGGGCTCCTGAACAGGTTGTAAACATGGAGCGAAAAAAGGAAAAAGATGCGAGTGATAAAATAGCCTTGCTTACGGAAAAGTTAAGTTCGCTTAATTAATATTGAGAATGTCCTCTACACTTTGTTTTGAAACGAAGTGGTAATTGATTTTTGCCTTGTTGTAGACAGCTCTAGTCCATTGTAAATTTTCATTTGTCCTTGACAGCTCCTCATAAATTGGAAGCAAATAGCGCCGGCGGCCTACGTTCATCAGAAACCTTTCAATTTGGGGAAAAACTTCTTTGTAACCACTTCTAATTGCTAATGTAAACCACTCCGTTCTGATTTCGGCATTATTCCAATTTGTGAATCCAGCATACTTATCTAAATACTTTAGGCGAACTATTGAAACTGAATCTGGAAGTTTACGAAGAAATTCGAGCCATTCTTGAGCAATGAAATCGGATTTTTTCAATTGTTGAATCTCCTTCTTCTTCCGTTTTTTGCCTTTAACTTTATTATATTTTACGACCGGATCGAATATGTCTTCATTACTATTAAATCGTTTTACAAGTTGCTCTATTGCTTCAAACCTTGGCGAATTAATGGTAATACAATTTTTTGGCAGTCCTTTTTTATATATCCATTCATCCGTATTAAAAGTAATTTTATGAATGTCTAGAAGATGGATATTCAAATAGTCTACAAAACGTTCCGTAGACATATTTCTGAAGGCATTGTTGGTGAAATACGCTTTCAAAAAAACATCAAACTTTTCCCTTCCAATTTGATTTTCCAAAGTCTTAAGTAATAAGGCACCTTTAACGTAGGCGATATCAGTCATTGCGTCATCAGGATTTCTTCCAGCAAGACTTAGCTTCAACTTAGAGTCATCTGGGTGATCACCTTTTTCTATTTTTTTAATTTCATCTTGAAGTTCTTCGAATTCAACCAGAAGCAACATGTCAGCTATTTCCTTTCCGTACAGGGCTTCCATGATTCTATTTTCAAAATAAACGGTAAAACCTTCATTCAACCAAAAGTCTTCCCATGAGGCATTCGTTACTAAGTTACCTGACCACGAATGTGCCAACTCATGAGCAATTACTGAGGTTAAACTCTTGTCTCCGGCAATTACGGTTGGGCTCACAAAAGTTAAACAAGGATTTTCCATTCCGCCAAAGGGGAAAGAATTGGGAAGTACTAATAAATCATATTGACCCCATTGGTAAGATCCATAAAGTTGTTCGGCAGCATTAATCATTTTTGGTAATTCACTAAACTCATTCGCTGCTTTATTCAAATTAGTCGGTTCTGTGTATACGCCACAATTCTTGCCCAATGCTTTATACTCCAAATCCCCTACAGCCAGAGCAATCAAATAACTCGGAACTGGTTTATCCATACTAAACTTATACTTTCCTTCAGGATTCTTTTGTTTTTCATTCTTCGCACTCATCACAGCCATCAATTCTTTTGGTACTTTAACTTGAGCTGAATAAGTCATTCTATTTGCTGGTGAATCTTGTAATGGAATCCACGACCGGGTAAGAATTGCCTGTCCTTGAGTATACATGTATGGATGTGATTTTCCATCTGTTAATTCCGCTGGAAGCCAATCTATTGCCTCTGTTTTTTGTGTCGTTTCGTAATAAATGTTGACATATTTTGTATTCGGTTCAATTTTAACAAGTAAAGGTTGACCCAAAAGAGAATCTTTGTCCCATTCTCCAATGAGAAAGTTGGTTTCTCTTTCATTTCCTTTTCCAAGGGTTATTTTTTGAATTTCAAGATGCTTGATATCGAAAATAACAGTATCGGAACCAATATTTTCCAAGGTATGTCTCGCAACACCATATATGGTTTGATTTTTAAAATTTACATCCAGTTCCAGGTCAAGATGTTTTGTTCGCACCTCCTTGATATTTGAATAACTGTGATTGTCGTAACTTGAATCTGCCATTAAAACAGTTGGACTCACAACCTTTTTGCTTAAATCATCACCACAAGCATAGATTAACAATACAAGTAACAAAGTAAAGAAAACAGATAAAACCTCCTTTGATCGCATAATCAAAGTTAATCAATAATTGTAAAAGCGAATTTCAAGAAAGATTAATGGAATCTGATTGAAGTTCTTTTTCTGTTAAATACCTTATCACTTCAGCTGCTCCCATTAATCCAAAAAGTGCTGGCATATAACTTATGGTTCCATAAAATGATCTTTTAAAATTGAGTCCCGAAGTCATTTTTAAGGATGATTTATCTTGAAGTTCTGATGAAAATACTGCTCGAATTGATTTATAATCAACATTTTTCTTCCGCAGTCTTTTCTTAATATGAGCGGCTAATTTGCAGTTGTGTGTTTGATTCAAATTTACAACTTGCACCCTCATTGGATCCATCTTTCCCCCAGCACCAAGGTGTGAAATTACCTTGATTTTCAGACGTTTACATGCAATAATCCATTCTAGCTTGGGTGTTACGGAATCGATGCAATCCATAACATAGTCGGGATTATAGTCTTTAAGAATTTCCCATACCCTTTCAGGAACAACGAATTCCTCAAGCACATTTATTTTTGCATCTTTGTTGATATCCTTAAGTCTTTCAGCTAAAACCACTGCCTTATTCTGTCCGATAGTTGAATCGAGTGCAGTCAATTGTCTATTTTTATTAGTAGCATCAAAAACATCTCCATCAATCAATGTAATGGTTCCAACACCGGACCTTGCAATAAATTCAGCGGCAAATGAACCTATACCACCCAAGCCCACGATGAGAACATGAGCATGCTTCATTTTATTAATTTTTTCAGATCCGATAAGTAAATCTGTTCGTTCTAGCCAATCTATCATCTATATTTTAATTTATCCCAAAATTAAATCAAAAGACTTGAATTAAACATTTGAAGATATTGGTGGAATTTTAAGAAAGTTTGAATTAATTGTATATTTTTGGAAACATCATTTACTTAAAACTTATGGAAAATACTGCTCAGAAAGGACATCCAAGAGGCTTATATCTCTTATTTACAACGGAAATGTGGGAACGCTTCAGTTATTATGGAATGCGTGCAATTTTCACACTATTTCTAACGCAAGCACTGCTTTTCGATAAAGAAACGGCATCAGGAATTTACGGTTCATACACGAGTCTTGTTTACCTCACGCCAATAATTGGTGGTTATTTCGCTGACAACCTTTGGGGTAACCGAAAATCAATCATGGTTGGTGGTGTGATGATGGCCATCGGTCAATTTTTCATGTTTTTAGCCGCTTGGTTTTATGAAAATCATAGTCTTTCGCTAATTTTAATGATTGTTGGTTTGACTTCATTGATTTTCGGAAATGGATTCTTTAAACCTAATATCTCAACATTGGTTGGGCAGTTATATTCAGAAACTGACAAAAGAAAAGATGCAGCTTATACTATTTTCTACATGGGTATCAATCTCGGAGCTTTCATTGCACCGTTAATCTGTGGAGGTTTGGGAGAGCGATATGACGAAAACGATTTAGCAATAGCAAGTGCATTCAAATGGGGATTCTTAGCTGCCTGTATCGGAATGATTATTTCTGTAATCACATTCCAAATGAAAAAGAATGCGCTATTAGTTACTCCTACAGGTGAGGCAATTGGAACGCAACCTAATAAGAAAAGAATAGAATCAGTTGAAAACATCGAAATTAAAAATGCTAATGCACCGAAAATTGGACCTAATGTTTTTATCGGTGTTCTGGTTGGAATGATTCTTTTGGTTGTATTGCGATTGTACGTATTTGTCGCTGCTGAAGAAACCCAAATTGACCTCGTAAATAATTATATTTCAGCCATAATCTTTGCTATTTCTATTGCCATCCCTCTAATAATAATACTTGATGCATCATTAACAAAAATTGAAAAACAGCGAATAGGTGTTATTTATATAGTGGCCTTCTTTGTTATTTTCTTCTGGGCTGCATTCGAACAAGCTGGAGCATCTTTAACCTTTTTCGCTGCGGAACAAACAGACAGAAATCTTTTGGGATATGATATGCCTGCAAGCTGGTTCAATAGTTTTAACGCGGTATTTATTGTAATTCTCGCGCCTGTTATCTCAATTCTATGGACTGTTCTAGCAAAAAGAGGTTTAGAGCCAGCTTCACCATATAAACAGGCTTTTGGTTTGTTTTTCTTAGCCCTAGGTTACGTCTTTATTGCCTTTGGTGTTGACGGTGTAGAGCCAGGTGTAAAGGTTAGTATGGTTTGGTTAACAGGACTTTACCTCATTCATACCATTGGGGAATTATTCTTGTCACCGATTGGATTATCAATGGTGAATAAACTTTCACCTGTGCGTTTTGCATCTTTGCTAATGGGAGTATGGTTCTTAAGTACTGCTGCAGCAAACAACTTCGCCGGTTTCTTAAGCTCTTTCTATCCAGAACCTGAAGTTAAAGCATGGCAAGTAAAAGAATTACAAGAGAAATATAGTACTGACACACATCAAGCCTTGTTATTAGTGAGTGATAATTATAAGGATACGGTTAAAATTCAAAAGATAATGCCCGGAGATTCAATAGCTAAATCATCAGTTGCTTATTACTTCGATAAAAAATCAAATCAAAAAATTGAATCTCAACAAATCTGGGTTGCAAACGAAAAAGATGTGAAAGCAACTAATGGAAAAGCTTTACTTTTTGATAGTGTAAACGCCAATATTACGCCGTTGAAGGATTCTTTAGGAAATGACTTCAAGTTATCCTATTCTAGCATAAACTGGAGTAATTTGTTCGCGAAAACTAAGGATGAAAAATTAATTGCCAAACAAAAAGAAATCATACAAGCTGAAAAAATTACAATGGCTGAAAAGGCTGAAAATAAAGAGAAAGATTTCTTAGGTTTAAAAATTAACGATTTGAAATCCTTTTTCTGGTTGTTCGTTTATTTAGCAGGTGGTTCCTCAATCGTATTATTTTTATTAAGTAAGCTCCTTGTCAAAATGATGCACGGAGTGAAATAAAAACTTAAAGCAGCTTCGGCTGCTTTTTTTACCATTAAACTATTATGACAAAAAAACATCCTAAAGCACTTCCATTCCTTTTCTTTTCAGAAATGTGGGAACGTTTCGGTTATTATTTAATGATCGGTATTTTTACCTTATACCTAAAAGATACTATAGATAACGGTGGTTTTGGTTTTAACGAAAAAGAAGCTTCGGATCTTTACGGAACTTTCATCGCATTTGTATTTCTCACGCCTTTCATTGGTGGATTACTTGCGGACAGAGTCCTTGGCTACAGGCTTTCCGTTACGATTGGGGGCATATTAATGGGGCTTGGTTACTGTTTAATGTCGATTCACGACCTTAATGTACTTTACGTAGCTATGTTTTTGGTCATTTTAGGTAATGGTTTTTTCAAACCAAACATTTCAGCATTGCTCGGAAATTTGTATAACGACCCTGATTACAAAGCATTAAAAGATTCTGGTTTCAATATTTTCTATATGGGCATCAACATTGGTGCTTTCGTGTGTAATTTTTTCAGCGCTGCGCTCTTCAATGTTTATGGCTGGTATGCCGCTTTCTTGGCCGCAGGAGTCGGAATGTTTATCGGAATAATAATTTTCTGGGCTGGAACCAAGCATTTTAAACATGCAGATGTCATCAAAGAAAAGTCTGACAAAGATATGCCGCTGTTGCAAATTTTTGGCGTAATTCTTTTACCTGCAATCGGATTTGGTCTGATTGGTTATTTTCTCCCGACACCATTGGTAGGAAGCAGATCTACAGATGCCTTTCTATTCGGGTGCATACCGGTAGTTTTCTTTTACGGCCGCTTATTGGTTAAATCGCCTGAAAACGAACGCAAGCCTATTGCTGCAATGTTGGCCATATTTTCTGTTGTTATTGCATTCTGGGCAGTATTCAAACAAAATGGCTCGACCTTGAACACTTGGGCTGACAAATACACTGACCGTGAAATTCCAACAGCAATGACATCAACAATGAAATCCTTATACCTTATTGATACGGTTAAATATGAAATGGATTCGGTGGTTGTCATGGATCATCATTTTCGCGCAGCAGATAAAAACAAGAAGGAATGGGCCTTCCCAACTTATTTTAAAAACCTCAAAGATGAACATAAACCTGAGGTTGGTGGCGAAGTTTATCTTTTCAATACGAATCTTTTCCAATCTGTGAATCCTTTTTGGGTGGTGGCACTAACGCCATTGGTTTTGGCATTCTTTGCATTTCTGCGGAGAAGAGACAAAGAACCTTCTACACCGCTCAAAATAGCACTTGGATTGCTTATCTCTGGGCTCTCTTGTTTAGTCATGGTCGGTGCGGTTTACGCCAATGAAAATGGAGCCGATAAATCTTCGGCTTGGTGGTTTATATCATCCTATTTGGTAATAACGATTGGTGAGTTGTTCCTCAGTCCAATGGGCTTGTCGATGGTGAGTAAATTGAGTCCACCTAGGCTAACGGCATTGATGATGGGCGGATGGTTCTTGGCAACATCTATTGGTAATAAATTGTCTGGTGTGTTGAGTAGTTTATGGGATGGTTATGAAAACAAAGCGAACTTCTTTTATGTAAATCTCATTCTTCTAACAGCTGCATCATTGCTCATGTTTTTTATGATCAAATGGTTGAATAAAATATTTAAGGAACACGCTTAGTTGACCTAACCAAACGTAAGTTTTCACTTTTAAAGGCGCCGTCCTCTTCTCCTTCTATTTGGATAATTACCGAGTCCTGATTAAAGGAATAAGAAATTGTTTTTGGGAAATCGTGTCTTTTATTACTGAAAATATATTCCCGTTTGCCTGGCCTTTCAAGTTTAAATGATACGGTTTTTCCATTATTTTGATCAGCTATTGTAGCAGCGTAAAACCAAGCTCCAAACTTTTTTACTATTTGAAGTTGCTCAACAAAAAACGTATCCGTATCATTGTAAATAAGCCCTGTACCTTCCAACGTTTTACCATTCAAACACCAAGATTCTTGATAAATTACATTTTCAGATTAACTCATCCAGGTACCTGAAAAATCCGAAGTTAACTGGCGCTGAAAATCAAGGTTGACTTGACATCCCGTAAACAACAAAATTGAAATTACCATTGCATGAAATAAACTCATATTTAGGTAGGATTGCCCAATCGGCTTTCAATTCCCTGAAGTTCTACAAGATTGAAATAAACGCCTTTATCTTGAATCAACTTTTCATGATTACCAGATTCAACGATTTCACCTTTTTGAAGCACCAAAATGGTGTCGGCATTTTTAATGGTTGAAAGACGATGCGCAATAACAATAGATGTTCGACCAACCATCAACTTATCCAAAGCATCCTGAACAAGTTTTTCAGATTCGGAATCCAAGGCTGATGTTGCCTCATCAAGGATAAGAATTGTTGGATTTTTAATAATGGCTCTTGCAATAGCAATTCTTTGTTTTTGACCTCCAGAAAGTTGAATTCCCCTGTCCCCTACTTGCGTTTCAAGTCCTTCAGGAAAAGATTGAATAAATTCCCATGCATTTGCCTTCTTGGCAGCTTCAATTACCTCTTCTTCTGAGGCAGATGTATTTCCAAATCGAATATTTTCAGCTATACTCCCAGCAAAAAGAAGTACTTCTTGGGGAACTATTGCAATGTGCTTCCGAAGGTGATGGGTATCAATGTCATTAATACTCGTACCATCAATCAAAATACTACCTGACTCAATATTATAATAATTCAGAATTAAAGATGCAATAGTGGATTTACCGGACCCTGATGACCCCACCAAGGCAATGGTGTGGTTCGACGCGGCTTCAAAGGAAATGCTATTCAAAACAGTTATATCTTTTCGCTGCGGATAGGAAAACTTGACATTTTCAAAACGAATTTGGCCTGTAATTGAAGGCGTTAAGGTTCCGTTGTTCAATTCTTGTTCACCAGGTGAATCAATGATTTCCATCAAATTTTCCGTAGCACCAATAGATTTCTGAATGCTCGCATATAAGTCGGGTAAGGAACCTATAGATGCACCCATCATGATGGTGTACATAATGAATGAGAAAAAGTCCTGAGATGATAGTTGTGGGTTAGGCCCTTGTGTCATTAATAATCCTTGCCAAATAATAAAGACGATTGCTCCAAATAGACAGAAAATGATAAATGAAACAAACAACCCTCTCCAAATTCCACTTTTGATATTGAGGTTTTTGATTTCGTCAATAGCTTCAGTGTAGCGCTTGATCATAAAAAGCTCATTAGTAAATGACTTCACATTTGAAATACCCACCAAGGATTCTTCAATAATGGCATTTGATTGCGCTGCATTGTCTTGAGATTTTTTTGATAATTTCCTGATGAATCTACCAAAGAAAACTGCAATTACGGCCATTACAGGAACCGTTCCCAACATGATTAATGCTAATTTCCATGAAAAGATAAAAATGAATGCAATACCTCCAAAAACAATCACTATTTGTCTGAAAAACTCGGCTATTGTTGTCTTTAAAGTATCTTGAATTTGCGTGACATCAGAAGATAATCTACTGCTCAACTCCCCCACCTTATTTTGATTGAAAAAATCCATGGGCATGTGAACCAATTTCTGAAAAGCAGCTGAACGCAAGTCGCGCATGGCATTTTCAGTTACATTGGTAAAAATTACAACCCTGAAATAGGAGAAAAAAGCTTGAGCAAAAAACAAAATGAACAACGCCAAAGCGACATCGTTTATATTGTTGAAGTTGATCAATTTTATTGACTCTTCCATATTGGCAGGACTCGCTGAACCGCTGCCCAATAATTGCCCCATCATGTAGGGAAATATCAAACCAACTGAAGTAGACAAAATAAGGAAAATCCAACCGATAAAAAATATACCTTTGTACGGTCCGAGATAGCGAAAAATACCACTGGCTTTGCGATAGCTATCCTTGGTTAATTTTACTTTTTGCTCAGTTTTCTTTTTTGGGCGCAACATGCCTTAAATTTGAAGTACAAAAATAGCTTTGTTTGAGGTGATAAAGACCTTTTTTTTATTTTTTCTTTCAAAACATTGTGTAAGAAGAAAAATCAATTATCTTTGCAATCCCAAAATTGGTTAAGACTTAAAGATTACAGATCATGAAAAGAACGTTTCAACCGTCCGTAAGAAAAAGAAGAAACAAACACGGTTTCAGAAGTCGTATGGCTACAAAAAATGGACGCCGAGTTCTTGCAGCGCGTAGACGCAAAGGAAGAAAAAAATTAACTGTTTCTGACGAACCGCTTCACAAGCGTTAAGTCCAAAAGATATGTTAAAGTGAACCGGTGTTTTGCATCGGTTTTTTTTGTTTTATATTTTCCTTAAAATTAATTTTCTCCTTATTAAAAATTTCACTTACTTTTCTTTTTCCGCAAAAGAAAAGTAATCAAAAGAAAACTCGTCGCTGATTGTCCGTCAAAAAACTCCTTTTTTGAAATTGCGACCGTTTCAGTGATTCAGCTCCGACAAATCGGAGCTGACTTCCTCACGGTTCCCGCATTCCAATGCAATCGTATTTTTCCTGACAAAAGGCGACATTTTCAAATATGATTAATTATGATTTCTTGATGCGAATAAAACAAAAAAAATCTCCAAGTGAGTTACTAATTTTAAAAATAAGCAACAATTTTTTGTTTTTTTCCTCCTTTAAATCGTAACTTGAGGTAAAATATACCTTTTATGTTAACGAAAACCTTTTCCAGTTCCGTATTCGGAATTGAAGCAACCATTATTACCATTGAAGTCAATCAAAGTATCGGTATTAATTTCTTTCTTGTTGGACTACCAGATGTTGCGATTAAAGAAAGCCATCAACGAATCAAAGCCGCATTTAAAAACAATAACCTTAAATTCCCGGGTAAAGAACTGACTATAAATCTTGCTCCTGCTGGAATTCGAAAAGAAGGATCCAATTATGATCTTCCGATTGCTATTGGGATATTGGCCGCAAGCGAACAAGTTAGCGCACTAAAATTATCCGATTATCTCATCATAGGTGAATTGTCCTTGGACGGAACACTTCAACCGCTAAGAGGCGCTTTACCAATTGCAGTTCAAGCCCGAAAAGAAGGATTCAAAGGGATCATTCTTCCTGAAATCAATGCCGAGGAGGCAGCCGTAGTTGCGGATTTAGAAACCATTGGGGTACAAAATATAAAAGATGTAATTGCATTTTTGAATGATCCAGATGCCAAAACTACTTCTATAAAAGCGGAATCACCGAATGAACTTTTGGATGAAATCGGCATTGAAGATTTTTCAGAGGTTAAAGGACAATTTACCGTAAAGCGTGCATTTGAAATTGCGGCTGCTGGAGGACATAACCTGATTTTAATAGGTCCACCGGGATCAGGAAAATCAATGTTGGCAAAAAGACTTCCCTCCATTTTACCTAAAATGTCTTTAGATGAGTCGTTGGAGACCACCTCCATTCATAGCGTAGCAGGAAAGGTGAAAAAAGAAATCGGATTGATCACCCAGCGGCCATTCCGAAAGCCCCACCACTCGATTTCTGACGCAGGTCTAATCGGTGGCGGAAGTTATCCGCAACCCGGAGAAATTTCATTGGCACATAATGGCGTGTTGTTTTTGGATGAATTGCCAGAATACAAAAGAACCGTTTTGGAAGTTATGCGACAACCCCTTGAAGACCGGACCGTAACCATTTCTCGTGCTCGCTTTTCGGTTGAATATCCAGCTAGTTTCATGTTGATTGCAGCAATGAATCCCTGTCCATGTGGTTATCACGGGCATCCTGAAAAAACATGTTCTTGCGGACCAGGAATTGTGCAGCGCTATTTGAACCGTATTTCGGGGCCACTTTTGGACCGCATAGATTTACATGTGGAAGTATCACCTGTAAAATTTGATGAGTTGAGCAATGAAATTACGGGAGAAAAAAGCACTACAATACGACACAGAGTTGAAAAAACACGAACCATTCAAGAAAGCAGGTATGAAAACAAAGCGGGGATGTATTGCAATGCCCAAATGCAAAAACGGGAAATCGAAAACTTCTGCAAGCTCGATGATAATGGCAAATCACTTTTAAAAAACGCCATGGACAAGATGAATTTATCCGCGAGGGCTTACGACCGCATTTTGCGTGTAGCACGAACCATAGCAGATCTGGAAAGTTCTGCTGATATCCAAACGCAACATATCGCCGAAGCGATACAATTTAGGAGTTTGGACAGAATGGGGTGAGGCGAATTAATGGTTAAAATAATCACTGACTTATTAATAAGAAAATCTTTAAGCAAAAACTAATTTGGTAACTTCAATGTTCCATGATGAAACGATAAAAAGGAGGGTAATAAACCGCATTAAATTAATCCTTAACGCAACGAACTGACAATCCAGATGCCATATTTTGGGTGCATATTGTCATATTGCTTCCGGGCAGAATACCAACTGTCCAATAATTTTGCTGAAGTGCATTAGCATTGTATTCAGTGACCTCTGAGGCACTCCACCAGTAACCGAATTGACCGAAGTTTTCGAATGAGCCAGTGAAATTTCGAATACCGCATGGAAGGCCTGCAAAACCTGTTGTATCACCAAATGATTCGGCTATTACTCCATCTAAAGATTGGAAAAGCAATGCCCATTCATCATTTTTAGGTATGTGATAACCCGCTGGTGCCAATCCGCGAGAATCATTTACTGCGAACCAATTATACAATTTACTGCATTCCGAACCTTTTAAAGTATCATTATAGTAATAACACCAAGCTGGTTCCTTTTCCTTATATGCCTTCGTCCATTCGTTATAGTTTTTAGCTTGAGCAATTGGATCTCCGTTACGAAACTTGTCCACATTCAAATTCTCCGCCATCCAAGTTTGGGTGCCAATTCGAACGGTATCGTAAGTGTTTCCATCAATATCAATCGCTTGAGCCTGAATTTGAAACCAAACAAATAAAAGAAATGTGAATAAAGTGTATTTCATTGGTTTTTAATGGAATTTGGAACTAAGGTATTCATTTTCTCATTGATATTACATTTTTAAACCTGAAAAGATACATCTTCATTCAGTTAAATTCTGTTCACACCAACATAAATTGAGTTTGTATTTATATTTATATTTACATATTATTTATTAAATCAAAATGCACATTTACCCATGAGAATAATGTCGAAATGAATCAAATTTCTTCAAAATTATTGACCATAAAAAAACTTAGAGGTAGTAACATTTTGAAATTCAATGAATGCGAATTTTCCAAAATAGATAACCAATCAAAATAAAAAAAGAGGCCTCAATTGAAGCCTCTTTTTTAAGGTATGAATAAAAAAGAATAGTTAATACGAAGCAGATTGATATAATTCGCTATTTCAATCTTTTATCTCAAAAATTATTGTGCAATTTCCCCCGATTCAAAACCGACTAAATTCTGGGATTTAAGGCAATCAACAAATCCTATAAACCTTTCTAAATTTCTAGATTTGTCAGATTCTCTAGTTAAAATATATCTTTTAATGGCAAGAAATAAAATCAAAAAAAAATGTGCAAACCTTAACGTTATTCAATCAATTGGCAGTTTTAAAATTCAAATTTCTCCATGGTGAGAATTCATTATTGTATTCATCACATACCCTTCTTAATCGAGATTGATAACTGGTTCCAGGAGATAAAAATTGAATGAAAAATTTCATTTGATAACCACTAACATCAACAGTTGACCAATTTAATTCATCAGTTTTTTTATATTCAAATTGGAATTGATCGGAATAATTTCCTTGTTGACTTATTGACCCATCTGCAGCTACAATAGTCGTTGGAGTAGTCAACCAAAGAAATTCACATGTGGTGGAGGTAATATTTGTCAACGAATAAGGTTGAACTGGGCAAATAACACTCCCGCCTGTGGTAGAATTGGTATTGGAACTTGAGTTATCATTGTTCACAGCAGTATTATCGGTATTTGTTGAATTGGTATTAGTGGTTGAAGTAGTATTATTTGTTGAAGAAGTGCCAACATTTGTTGAATTGGAACCCGCAGTTTTAAAATTTACATTTCTCCATGGTGAGAATTTATTATTGTATTCATCGCACACCCTCCTCAATCGTGACTGATAACTTGTACCAGGAGACAAATTTTGAATAACAAAGTTAAACTGGTAACCACCAACATCAACTGTTGACCAATTGGATTCATCAGTTCTTCTATATTCAAATTGGAATTGATCGGAATAATGTCCCTGTTGAATTAATGACCCATCAGCAGCTATACTATTCGTTGCAGAACTCAACCAAATAAATTCACATGTTGTAGATGTAATATTTTTCAAAGAGTATGTTTGCACAGGACAAATTTCAGCAACACCTGAAGTATTGTCATTTGTCGAAGTACTGGACCCATCTGTTGAATTTGAATTCGATGATGAAGAATTATTATTGCTTACTGTGTTACTTCCGCTGGAAATGGTCTGTCCAGCTTCACAAAGATTTTCAATCTCAATAATATTAAATGATACTTGTTCAATTGCAGTATATCCACCACCTTCAACCTCTTTTGATCTATTTGCTGAATTCAAACAATCCGAATTTCTGCTGTTCCCAACATCAATCGTAGTATTATTGGTATCCCAGAAACCCTCTGGTTTTAATTTTTCTCCCGCGTTTATAGTAAGGCCATCGCCAAATCCAATTTTACCCGTTACCACCTGACCACAGGTCAAGGTAGCTATGTATTCTAATTCAACACGTAGTTTACATGTCGTATTGTTTTGAATACCTACCCCAAAGTATTGGCTTCCAAGTCCAATTATTCTATTGTGATGAAGGCTTACTGTTATCCTTTCATCAGGCTGGAAAAGATCGTTGTAATGAATATTATCCTCTTGAGCATTTGAATTAAATACCAAAAAGAAAACCAAACAAGAAATAATTCTTTTAAGCAACATAAAATCAAAAATTAACTTCAAAGTTATTGATGTTATTTAAAAGTATTAAAACGAAGGACAAGACAAAGTTTTAAATTGAGGCGGTTTCTTATTGCAATTCAAGAATAACCCCATTGAAATTTCGTGTGAGCCACTTGTTACCCCATTGTTCAATTTGGAAACAGTGACATCATAACTGTAACCCAATTTGAATTTACCGGTATTGATTCCAATAGTCAGGATAAATGCATCCCTGTTTCTATACCACGCACCAGCATTAAATGAACCATATTTTACGTAAGTTCCAATGCTCAATTCCTGAAAGCCATTTTGATACTGGTAAATTACATTCGGCATTATACTGGTGGTAGAAGAATATCTCGATTTCTTTCCAATTTGTATCTCCGCTCCCATGTGACCTGTAAATCTCCAGGGAAGCGGTGAATTACCTACAATCATAGATTCATTCGGTCTATTCATATGATGCCAAGCAGCACCAATAAAAAAGTTTTTGTTAAATAGTACCGTTCCGACTGATGCATCAAAAAAGCCTCTCGAACCACCTCTTGGAACATCCCCGGTTTGATAAATGAATCCCCTTCTAGGATCTATCATATCTCCAAAAGTCAATTTATCCCAATCCAGAAATTTCTGATACCAAGCTGCCCTTGCACCAAAAAAAGCTTTCCATTTTCTATTAATTTTTAGGTGATAGGAGTAAACCAATCCCAACATAGATGTATTAATAGTTCCCTGACCTTGCTGATCATGCGTTGCCAAAACTCCAAAACCGCCTGATATGTTTTTGAAATAATTATCATAAGAAGCACTGTAGGTAACGTAGTTTCCAGACAATGAAGGCCATTGATTTCTGTAATTCATTGCGAGTCGACCACAACCATACGAGCCCGCCAAAGCAGGGTTCAAGTATAATGGATTCGCATAAAACTGCGTAAATGTTGGATCTTGCGCGTTTGAAATGAAACCCAAAAGACAAAACGATGATAATAGAATTAATTTTCTCATAATTATTTGACTAAAATTCTTTGACCAATTCGACACGGCTTGGTATTGAATCGCAATGTTAACTGGTGAGACAGTAGGGATTTATTTAATAATGCAGATTTGGTATAATCAGCACTATACATCAATGTAAAATAGTTAAATCTTAAACCCAAAGAGGCGGATGGTTCCATATTAGAAGATACAGCCGCACCTAATCTCAACCATTTGTATCTATAATTAACACCACCCCATAGCTCTTCCAAATTCCCAAAATGCTGGTATACCAAATACGGAGAAAGCGACATGGTGCGTTTCTTCGACATATATTCACCTCCAAAAGATGCCATATAATGGTAAGGCGCTTTTCTAGGATTTTCGATTTCCGCACTGTAAATATTATCATAATGCTGCATTAAATTGTCAGCTTGAAAACTTGCATAGAACCACTTTGTGTTTACCATTAATCCGGCGCCAACATCGCGGTACCAAAGCGTCCGCCCTATTGGATTTGAACCGTTGGTATAATAATCAATGGCATTAAATCTATCAAATTCTACTTGAGAAATATTTCCCAAATTTTCAGGATTCAACTGTTTCGTACCCATTTTAAATCGTACTGAAGGTTCAAGGACAAAATTTGCGGAAAATGGAATTTTAGGTGAGTAAATCAAAGCCGCATTATAATTTTGAATACCGCCATTTCCGTAAAAATTATGGTTCATTTGGAAACCTATCCCACCTTTTAGTTCATGTGCGTATGCATCAACAGCTATTTGATTTGAAAACTGTTGGTTATCATTTCCAAACCATTGTAAACGTGTGGATGTTTGAATTCTTGTAGATAAAATAGACCCTACTGTAGCAAAATTCACATCCGTTGGTGTCAAACCTGGTACCTGATACCAATTGTCCTTGAGGTTAATAAGCGCAACTGGATTTTTCATCGCATTGTCTATGTTTTTGACGAATCTTTTCGCCTTGCTTTTAATACCTAAATTACCGAATGATAAATCGAAGGACTTATTCTTTTCCTCTTGAACTACTGATGGATTCGCTTTGGAGCGCTTAAAATCGATGTGCTTGCTGTATAGAGATAAATCCAAATCATTTAAAGCCAAATGTGGTAGCCTACTATCAGTCAAAGCTTCATCACGCATACCGAACAAAGTCTCATTGGATGCTGAATTAAAGTTTGATAAATTATTATTTCGAAGTACTGTATCGCTGTAGGTTGAAACATTAGTGTTTGCAATCATTGCAACATTCATTGTATTTTTCTCAGCAGCAGCTGTATCTTTATCTTTAAGTGGTTTGTTATTATGAACTCCTACAGGTGCGTATTTTACGTTGACTTTGCCATTTGAAGAATGTATTTTGTGCATGTTTCTTCTAGAACCTAAAAATTGATTTTCATTGTTCGTAAGGTTATTGAACATGATAAAACTGATGATACCTACACAGGCTGCTGAGGCACCTATAATGTATGGAAGAATGCGCCTTCTTTTTTCTAATTGCTTTTTATTTTGGTAACCATTATGGGAAATATTTACATGGGCCATATCCCACATGTCGCGTTCGATATCCAATTCAGGATGCTGCATTAAAAATGCCTCGAGTTGCGCCTCTTGTTCGGGAGATAAATTTCCTTCCGTCAATTCAAAAAGCCACCTGTCAATATTTTCAAACGAGGGATTACTCATACAAGCTCAACCAAACCTTTTAATTGCTTTTTGATTTTATTTCTTGCCCTGAAAAGGTATACTTTGACTTGAGAATCTGACAGCTCTAAAATTTTACCTATTTCATCATAAGAATATCCTTCTAAATCACGAAGTAGAATAATACTCTTTTGCAATGGAGGTAAAATACTGACAGCCCTATTCACCACCTCATTCGATTCAAAAAGATTGACCGACTTAGGGAGCATTTCAGGAAGTTTTTCATCACCGATTAATTGAATTCGTTGCTTTTTTCTTAGAAAATTCAACATTGCATTGTGCGCACAGGTGAACATCCAAGATTTAGCTTTTTCGAATGCTATAGTTTTACGGTGAATCCAAAGTTTCTCAAATACATCTTGTACAATATCATTGGCATCCTCTTCATTGCGAAGAAAACCCAAAGCAAAACCATACAGTTGATCACTGTGTAATTTCACTACATTATTGTACTCGACTCTTTTCAATTTTTTGGATAATAAAATCGCAATTAAAACAATCTGCGAACTGTAAAAGTTACATAGTAGCCGTTTTAGCGAACACTAAATTAACCAATCGTAACTACTAATGAACATTATCATGTTATGAACGAACAAAACCAATTTTGAATCGATTATTTCGCATGTACGATTGAACAAAAAATATTTAGGCGGAATTGTTTCATTGAATTTCTAATTTGAAATGCGTAAAAACTTATTTTTACATTTCATACAATTGCTAAAAACCATTTCATGCTTAAATTAAATCGACTGTTCGACATTCCTTATTATCAGCTTCGTGAAAAACCGAACGAGCGCATGTTCGTTTCGAAAATTAATGGGAATTGGACGCCTTTATCAACTCAAGAATTTATCGAAAAAGTTTCACTTGCCTCACGCAGTTTAATTGGACTCGGATTAATGGCTGGTGATAAGGTAGCATTGGTTTCAAACAACCGTATTGAATGGAACATTTTAGACTTAGCCTTACAACAAGTTGGTGCTGTAGTTGTTCCATTATATCCAACCATTTCTTCAAGTGATTACCAATATATTTTAAATGATGCTTCTTGTAAAATTTGCTTCGTTGGAACGGAAGAAATCGCACTCAAAATCGCGGAAATAAAAGACAAAACTCCGGTGAATCATCTTTTTACTTTTGATGATGTTGAAGGATTTGAGCACTGGTCAACAATTCATTCTCATGCAGAAGGCATAACTGATGAACAAGTACAAAAGCGAAAAGACAAGGTGCAAATTGATGATTTGGTAACAATAATATACACATCTGGAACAACTGGAAATCCAAAAGGAGTCATGTTGAATCATAAAAATTTATTATCCAATATCGAAACATGTCAACCGCTTATACCTGTAATCAACAAATCTCGGGTATTAACATTTTTACCTGTTTGTCATGTGTATGAGCGTATGCTGCATTATTTATATATGTATGTTGGATGCTCCATTTACTTCGCAGAATCCATTGATACTATTGGGGAAAATATCAAAGAGGTAAAACCTCATATGTTCACCGCTGTTCCAAGGTTAATAGAAAAAGTTTACGAGAAAATAGTTTCTAAAGGTGAAACATTAACTGGTTTAAAAAAAAAGCTTTTCTTTTGGGCAATAAATGTTGGTGAAAACTTTGACTTAAAAGGTAAAAGTCCGTTTTACAAAATACAATTGTCTATTGCTCGAAAACTGATTTTTTCAAAATGGCAGGAGGCATTGGGAGGAGAAGTTAAAGCAATTGCCTCAGGAAGTGCCGCACTTCAACCACGATTGGCCAGAATTTTTTATGCAGCGGGGATGCCAATTTTAGAAGGATATGGACTTACCGAAACGTCCCCTGTTGTTTCTGTAAATAATTTTATTGAAGGGGTAAAATTTGGATCGGTAGGAAAGGTTTTAAATGACGTTGAAGTGCTGATCGCAGAAGACGGAGAAATCAAAGTAAAAGGTCCAAATGTAATGTTGGGTTATTACAATCAAGAGGAGGCAACATCGGCTGTAATGGATGAAAACGGATGGTTTTGCACGGGAGATATTGGACACATCTGTGAAAACAATTTCCTTCATATAACGGATAGAAAAAAGGAAATTTTCAAGACATCAGGAGGAAAGTATATTGTCCCCCAAATGATTGAAAACAAACTAAAAGCTTCACGTTTCATTGAACAAGCGATGGTGATAGGTGAAAGTCAAAAATTTCCTGCTGCTTTCATTGTGCCCAATTTTGCATTTGTCAAAGACTGGTTAATAAGAAAAGGATATATTGAAAATCAAATCGGTAATATCGAGGAAATATCGAAAATTCCTGTTGTTATTGAAAGAATACAAAAGGAAATCGATAAAGTGAATTCCGAACTTGGCAATTGGGAACAAATTAAAAAGTTTGTGCTGTTGTGTAATGAGTTTAGCATCGCTTCAAACGAACTTACCCCAACGTTAAAGTTGAAACGTAAGGTAATTTTGGAAAAGAATAATAAGTCATTTGAAGAAATCTACAACTAAGCAATTTTCCCCCAATCCGGTTTGTTTTTGAGTACCTCACTCAATAGCATTCGTAACATTTCATGCGATCTTAAATCCAAACCAGGATCAGAATTGAGGATATTTCGAGCTTCTTCCCTTGCTTCGGTCACGAGTTCTCCATCTTTTGCCAAATCTGCTATTTTCAAATTCAATGCACCACTTTGTTGCGTACCCATTATATCCCCGGGGCCACGCAGTTGCAAATCTACTTCAGCGATTTCGAATCCATCGTTGGTAGACACCATTGTTTCCAGTCGTTTCAAAGAATCTTTGGAAAGTTTTTCTCCGGTCATTAAAATACAGTAAGACTGTTCAGCGCCTCTTCCTACTCTACCTCTAAGCTGATGCAATTGGGAAAGCCCAAATCTTTCTGCACTTTCAATAATCATAACGCTTGCATTAGGTACATTAACGCCTACTTCAATAACTGTTGTGGCGACCATTATTTGGGTATGACCAGCAACAAATCGCTGCATTTCAAAATCTTTTTCTTCAGGCTTCATTTTGCCATGAACCATGCTAATTTTATAATCAGGCAAAGGAAATGCTCTAGATATCGCTTCAAACCCACTCATCAAATTGTTAAAATCTAAAGTTTCTGATTCTTGAATTAGTGGATAGACAATATAGACTTGTCTACCTTTTTGAACCTCTTCCCTAATAAAACCAAAAACCCTCAAACGATGGGATTCATACCTGTGAACGGTTGTTACAGGTTTTCGTCCTGGCGGCAATTCATCGATAACTGAAACATCGAGGTCACCATAAAAAGTCATGGCTAATGTTCTTGGAATTGGCGTAGCCGTCATTATTAAAACATGAGGTTCAGTAACATTTTTTGCACGCATTTTAGCACGTTGCGCAACACCAAAGCGATGTTGTTCATCAATGACAACCAATCCTAAATTTGAAAACTTGACGGTATCTTCCATCAATGCATGAGTGCCAATTAACAAATTCAATTGCCCATTTTCCAGACCTTCATGTATTTCAACGCGTTGCTTTTTTTTCGTTGAGCCGGTCAGCAGTCTAATTGATACAGGAAGTTCTTTCAATAATGACGAAATCGTTTCATAGTGCTGAGCAGCTAGGATTTCAGTTGGCGCAATAAGTGCAGCTTGAAATCCATTACCAACCGCCATAAGCATGGTTAAAAGAGCCACCAGTGTTTTACCACTTCCCACATCGCCTTGCACCAAACGGTTCATGTGTTTACCTTGAAGAACATCTTGACGTATTTCTTTTAGCACCCTTTTTTGGGCACCTGTAAGTGCAAATGGCAAATGACTATTGTAAAAGGAATTGAAAACCTCTCCTACCTCGCTAAAAACAAAACCCTTAACTTTTTTCATCGCGATTTGTTTTCGAAGCAACAATTCCAATTGAAGCAATAACAACTCATCGAATTTCAAACGTTTTCTTGCATGTTGGACATGGGCAAAATCAGATGGTTTATGTACCAAGAACAAGGCGTTTTCTTTAGAAATAAATTGTTTTTTTCTCAATAAATCCGATGGTAGTGATTCTGGAATTTTGTCCTTTATCAACTTAACCAATTGGGAAGTTAATTTCTCAATTCCCCTTGAATGCAAGCCCTTTGCCGAGAGTTTTTCCGTTGAAGAATAAATGGGCTGTAATCCGGAATACTGGGTTATTTCAGAAATTAAAGTTAATTCGGGATGCGGCACATGCCAAGAATTTCCGTAAATCTTTGCTTTACCGTAAAGTTGGTATTCTTCACCTAACTTCAATTGGTTTTTGATCCATTTTGCACCTTGGAACCATACCAAATCAATGACGCCAGTATCATCCTGAAATTTGGCAATTAGCTTTTTTCCTCTACCTGCACCTGCATCTAAAATTTGAACGATGCGCCCTTTAATTTGAGCACTATTTTCGAGATAAGGTAAATCAGAAATTTTATGAAACTGGGAACGGTCAACGTATCGAAAAGGAAAATAATAAAGTAAATCTTCGAATGTTTGTATACCAATTTCTGAACGCAACAATTCTGCGCGTTGTGGACCAACGCCTTTTAAATATTCAATAGGTGTTTTCAGAAAGGGAGTCACCCTGTAAAGTTAGGAAGAATGAACGAAGTCAATTAATTCAAAACGACAATATTAACTAGCAATCCAATTAAAATTGTTAATTAGATTCCTTGAAAATCTTCATGCCGTCGTTTAGCCATTTTTTAAATGCCTCGGGATCTCTGTGATTTTCATAATCTGCAGTACCAATTTCAATATCTTTACCCTCAGGAGTTTGCATTACATACAACGGCTGAGTTGTCTTTTGATATTCCATAATTTCCTTGACTGTCCATTTGTCACCGGTTGTTGTCAACATTTTCTTTTTCCCCGGCAAGTATTCGACTTCTTTTTGTTCAGATGCAGGAAGAGGAATTCGCTCATCAACATGAAGAGAAACAATTACAACATCATTCTTTAGAATATCAATAATTCCTGGTTGACCCCAAACTGTCATTTCCATTTTTCTACAATTGACACAATTGTGACCGGTAAAGTCTACGAATAAAGGTTTTCCAACTTTTTTGGCATATTCCAAAGCCTTGTCATAGTCGTGAAAAACATTAATATTTTGAGGTCCAGGGTGAGTTCCTAAAACTACTTCATGGCTTTGATTAAACCCATCATTTCCTGAAGAACCAACTCCTTTAGGCGACTCACTGTAATGAATCGGTGGGGGAAAAGCACTGATCAAGTTTAGTGGTGCGCCCCACATTCCTGGGATCATATAAACTACGAAAATCAAAGAAGTTAATCCCAACATTGCTCTTCCCACCGATATTTTTTCAAGTGGACTGTCGTGAGGTAAACGTATCAAACCAAAAAGATAAATCGCCAAAAGCAGAAAAATTCCAATCCAAACAGCTAAAAACAGCTCACGTTCCAAGTAATGTGCTTGTAGAGCAAGGTCGGCATTAGATAAAAATTTAAAAGCCAGAGCCAATTCAAGAAAACCAAGAACTACTTTAACTGAATTCAACCAACCACCGGACTTTGGGAGTGAATTCATCCATCCAGGGAAAGCGGCGAACAATCCAAACGGCAATGCCAGCGCTAATGAAAAACCAAACATACCAACCAGAGGAGCTATTCCACCTTCTGATGCAGCTTGAACCAACAATGAGCCAACAATAGGTCCTGTGCAAGAGAAAGAAACCAATGCCAAGGCTAGCGCCATAAAAAATATACCTATTAATCCTCCTTTATCGGCATTGCTGTCTGCTTTATTTACCCAAGAGCTTGGTAATCTGATCTCAAATGCACCCAAAAATGAAAGTGCAAAAACAACAAGTATAATGAAGAATATAATATTGAATGTTGGGTTTGTAGACATTTCATTTAAAACCTCTGCACCAAAAACTGCAGTTACCACAGTACCTAACAAAATATAAATGGCGATAATTGAAATTGAATAAATAATGGCATTTTTAATCCCTTGTGCTTTCGTTTTACTTTGTTTCGTAAAAAAACTAACTGTCATAGGAATCATCGGAAACACACATGGAGTTAACAGGGCAGCTAGACCACTGAGGAAGGAAAGGAAAAAAATCATTAAAATTGAAGACTCATTTTCTTTTTTCGCTGACGCCTTATTTGATTTTTCATTAACTATCTTTTCATTTTTAACAGATATAGTATCTTCGGTTTGTTTTGCTGATGAGGATGAATCAATTTTTGAAACACTATCCAAAGGTGCAATTTGAGCAGTTAGATCATCCTTTTTAGCACAACCTTTGACCTTTAAATTAAACGGTACTGAATGCTCTGGCAAGCATTTAACATCATTACAAGTTTGAAAAACAAAAGAACCTGAAAGTTGAAAATCTTTCTCAGAATTTATTTTAATCTTTCGTTTGAATTGAAAAGAACCTTCATGAAAAACTAAAGTTTCATCAGCCAACTCGTCAAATTTTTCTATTGGCTTTGGTTCAACAACTCCACCAACTGCAGTATAGTCTTTAGAAAGTTTTAAATCAAATTTTGTTGGAATACCGAAGCTGCCCTTAGGTAATGCGGTTGCATTGATATGCCATCCTTTTACCACTTTAATTTTTACTATGACTGTTGCTTCACAATCATTCTGCTCAATTGAAAAGGTACATTTAACTTTGTCTTCAGGTAATTCGATTTGACTGTTTCCTGAAATAAAAAATCCTAAACAAAATGTAAAAAGGACTATACTAGATATTATTTTATTGAATCTCATTAGCATTTATTTAAGAAGTTCTAAGTTCAATTTCTCACTTGTCGGAGGAAGGCACATGTTATCATTACACATCATGTAGTTCACTTCAACTGACAAACTGGCTTGCGAAGTTAAAATTATCTTTTGCTTAAATTCCACTTCATCTTCAAAATACATCAATTCTGCTCCAAAAGCTTCATCGTAATGTACTATTGGTTCAGGTTCTTGAACACCTCCAATTAAAGTTACATCTCCAACGAGAAAAAACATAAATGACGTGGGAATTGGTCCGGCTAAGGGATCTATATACTGACTGTAGATGTGCCATCCTTTCGCAATTTTTGATTTTATAATTACTGAAGAATCAGCTTTATTGTATTCTATGGCCCAATTAGCGTTTTTTTGGGCGTTCGCGCCAAACACTATTAAAGAGCAAAACAAAAGAATTAAATACATTTTCATGTTAAAGGTGTTTATTCCAAAAATAACTTTGTTTTTAAAATCGAGACAAGAAGTTTAATTGTTATTATTGGAATCCTAAAATTGAATTTCAACCAAATTGGCTATAGGAATCCAGACTGCACCTTTCAAACAAATAAATTTGGAGCCTGCAGCCCAAATTGTAGTTTCTACACGTTTCAATCCTTGATCGGACTGAAAAAAAATACTCACTTTACCTTTCTGTGAATTTCCGAGTTGGGTTGCTTTATTAATTTGATCGATTAAATCATCTGCTTGTTGAGTTGCTTTCGATTGGGTAAACGAAAGATTGGCAATAGACTCTTTTTCAATTAACTGGGCCGTTTCTCTTAAATCCATCTTAAAAAGGGTTTTATCAAATATAAATTAAAATGAATTCGAAAATATACATGCTAAAGAATTATTTGCAAAAAATTACTTTGAGAGAAGTGGCAATCTTGCTTGAGCACTCACCGATTGATCTACAAATTGTTTTTTATCAAAGAGGTATCTTCCAGTTATTGCTATCATCGCTGCATTATCAGTGCAATATTCAAATTTTGGAATAAAAACCTCCCAATGGTTTTCAATTCCAGTCTGAATCAAAGCTTGTCGCAATCCCGAATTTGCTGAAACACCTCCAGCAATGGCTATCTGATTAATATTTAAAGCTTTAGCACAAGCAGTTAACTTCTTCAATAGAATTTCAATAATGGTACCTTGAATTGATGCACAAAGGTCATTGAGGTTTTCCAAAATAAAATTGGGGTTAATGGAACTATTTTTTTGAAGAAAATAGAGAATAGAAGTTTTCAATCCACTGAAACTGAAATCATAATCCTTTATCACTGGTTTCGAAAACTCAAAAGCCTTTGGATTTCCCAATTTGGCATGCTGATCAATTTTTGCTCCACCAGGATAATCAAAACCTAGTAATTTCGCCGCCTTATCGAATGCCTCTCCAGCTGCATCATCAATGGTTGAACCCAAAACTGTCATTTTTAAATAATCTTCAACCAAAACTATTTGAGTATGACCACCAGAGACAGTAAGACATAAAAAGGGAAACGTTGGTTTTGAATTACCATCTTCATCAATAAAATGTGCCAAAACGTGCCCCATCATATGATTTACCTCAATTAGCGGTTTGTTTAAAGACAGTGCGAATGCCTTCGCAAATGATGTTCCAACTAGTAACGATCCCAATAAGCCTGGACCCCTAGTGAAAGCAATTGCGTCTATCTCTCTAGGGCTTATCCCTGCCAATCTTAATGCACCATCTACAACAGGAATAATGTTTTGCTGATGCGCCCTGCTTGCAAGCTCTGGAACAACGCCTCCGTACAATTCATGTACTTTTTGACCAGCGGTTAAATTAGACAAAACCGCTGTATTTTTGAGCACTGCCGCTGAAGTATCATCACAAGATGACTCAATGCCTAAAATGATTGTGTCTTTTTGCGCCAAGATTGTTTAAATTTGTATTACGTATGTCAAATTTATTCAAATTTATCGGACGTTTTGTCGGAATCTCGTTTGAGTGGATATTGATTTTTTTTGTTGCCTTTGCATTTTTCATTCGAACCAGCGCATTTCAAACCTATTTAGCGCAGCAATTGGCATCCTATCTCTCAAAAGAACTTCATACAACAATCAAAATTGACAAAGTTGCAATTACATTTTTTGACAGGGTTGCGCTTGACGGCGTTTTGGTTCTTGACCAAAAAGCTGACACCTTACTTTCAGTATCAACAGTTTATGCAAACTTCGATGCAATAAACTTACAAGAAAATAGCTACACAATAAGTAAGACTGAATTAGACAAAGGGATTTCTCACATCAATAAAGATAAGAAAAGTGGAGATTTCAATTTTAAATTTTTGGCCGACTATTTTAAAAGTGACAAACCAAAACCAAAAGGAAATCCTTTAAAACTTGAACTTACATCTATTGGCCTGAACGACATAGCATTCAAATACGATGACAATCTTGTTGCATCAAAAACAAATGGAATTGATTATGCTCATTTGGATTTGAATCATTTAACAGTCGATTTGAACAATTTCAAATTCGGGAAAGACAATATTGGTGTTCATATTGAAAAGCTTGCTGCCACAGAAAAATGCGGATTGTTAATACAAAATTGGACCTCGGATGTTTCGGTTTCTCCAAAAGGTGTGAAGATTGATAATATTACAATCAAAACCCCCAATTCTGATATTGCTATTAAAAAATTTCACCTTTTAACAAAAAGTTATAATGCATTTAAGTCTTTCAATGACAGTGTAACATTCGATGCCAACATATTAAAAAGTAAAGTTTCAGCGGCAGATGTAGCTCATTTTGTTCCAACTCTCGAAGGAATGACACAAATTTTTAATATTGAAACAAAAATAAAATCAAACCTGAGTACACTAAAAATTGATCAGCTAAAGCTATCAACTGGAAAAAAAACGCGACTTAACGGATCATTTCAACTGCCCGATTTTAGAAAATTAAAATCCTCAAAAAGAAAACAACACATTAAATCTGCCTATATAGCGTTCGAAGATATTCAAGAAATTAAAATGCCTAAAAGTGCTAAAAAAACCTATTTAACTATAGATACAAACTTCAGTAGTAACATTTACATTGAATTAAACGACTTCATTTTTGACGGAACGCTTTCAAAATTTGTTGTTAATTGTAAAAATCTTCAAACAGCAAATGGGAATCTAAAAATAGAAAATGGAATTCTTGTTAATACCGCTGATGAATTTAAATCGTTTGACTTCCATCCTGTCTCTCCAAACAAACCGATGATTACAGCCAACAATTTAAACCTTAAAGCCATTTCAGGTTCAAAACAACTTGGATATTTTGATGGCAGTTTAAGATTGGACGGAGCAATCGGAGGTCTAGATAAGCTAAGTTTAGAAAATATTTATGCCACTGTTAACAAATTAGATCTTAGCAACTATTCCTACACAAACATAACAATAGAAAACACAAATTTTAAAAACAGCCTTTTAAATGGTAAACTCCAAATAAATGACCCCAATTTAAAAGTTAACTTCAATGGTTCGGTTGATATTGGTAAAAACAAAAGCGCTAAATGTAAATTAGACATCAAATCAGCAAATTTAGAACCTTTACATATAACAAAAACGGCAGGAATTATTCTAAAATCGAAACTTGACATTGATATTGTCGGCTTTGACCCGAAACTGCTTAATGGACGAATTAGAGCGACTGATTTTGAGTATGTGGAAACAACGAAATCTTTTTCTGACAGTTCATTGGTATTAGATATTTATAATGTTCAAAATGGCAAGAAATACAACTTGGTATCAACACTTACCGATATTGTAATTGAGGGTAATGTAAATTTTCAAACAATTGGTGGGGATCTCATTTCACAATTTAATAAAGTTTTTCCTTCTGATGTTACTGGTCTATCCCAAGATAAAGTAAAATCCAAAAATCCAAGTCAATTCACCTATGACATTCAACTAAAAAAAATGAATGAATTTCTAGCGATTTTTGTTCCTGATTTAAGTATTGAAGGTAAAACAAATATCTCAGGGAACTATGATGGTTTAGAAGAGTTTTTCAATGTTGATATTAATTCAGACAGAATTAAATTTAAGGATTTTGTTTTTGATAAACTTCTGTGTAAGCAAAATTTAATTAGAGAAAATGTTTCTGCAAATTATACTGCAAAGAATATTCAAATAACAGATAGTATACATATTGAATCGGTTAATTTTCAGACAATTGGAACTCAAAGAAATTTGGAATCCTTTATTTCATGGGATACCCTCACTCCGAATACGTCATTTATCAACTGGACAACAACGTTGTCGGGAAAAAACAAACTTGATTTTAAACTGAAGCCATCATTCTTTGCAATAAATAGAATGCGTTGGGATATTGAAAAAGAGTCAGATATAGGAATACAAGAACAACAAATCATTGTGCGCAACCTCAAATTGCAAAGGGGAAAACAAATTATTTCCCTAAATGGAGCACTTTCAAGAAACACCTCCGATGTTCTTACCTACAAGTTAAAAGAAATCAATCTTGAGGATATAAGTCTATTTTTTGGATCTCAAACAAAATTAAATGGAGTTGTAAACGGATATGGAGCACTGTCGAATTTTTACACTGACTTGACCTACGAAGGCGATTTGTTTATTAACGACTTATATGTGAATGAAGGAGAAATAGGAGACATTTTTGTGATGTCTAATTGGAACAAGTCCGGGGAAAGTATAGAAATGAAAGGGGATTTGACTTTCCACAACAATAAAACATGTCTATTTGATGGTCATTATTACGTGAAAGAAGATAAAGACCCTTTAGCTTTCAAAATTAATTTCAACAACACAGACATCGCATTTGTACAAGATTTTCTGGACGAAAAAACAATTTCCAACTTTAAAGGACGCTTGCTTGGAACCATTGCAATAACCGGAAAACCATCAGATCCAAAAATCAACGGCAAGGATATTCAATTCATTGATGGCAATTTAAAACCCGAACTTTTAGGAGTCAACCTAGGTCTTAACGGAAAAATAAACATCAGTGACGATCTAATATTTATAAAAAATATGGATGTAACTGATGAATTAAATGGCAAAGGAAAACTCGATGCTATGGTTATTCATAAGAACTTCACTAATTGGACTTATGGAATTGATATTGATCTGGGAACAAGTAATTTTTCACTTAATCAAAATGTTTCTGATCGGTTCCTAATTATGAATACCTCCTACAAAGAAGGAGAAATATATCATGGTACCGCTTTCGTAAAGGGCACCGCTAAAATTCATGGAACGATTCAAGAAACTACCATCGATGTGGATTTGGAAACAAAAAAAGGTTCCTCTCTTTACTTTCCTATGTATGGGCAAGGGGATTTAAAAGAAAACAAAGGATTCATTACTTTCGGTAAATATAGTGATTACCTAAAACAGATTGGAAAGGCAATTGACGAAAGTAAGAATCTTGCTTTAATTCTGGATTTGAATTTTAAAGTTACTCCTGATGCAAAAATGAAGATCATCTTCAATCAGAATACGGGCGATGAAATCACCGCAAACGGAAATGGTGACATCAACTTGAACATAAATCGAATGGGCGATTTAACCATGAATGGTTTATACACTATTAAAGAAGGGAAATACAACTTCGCAATGGGTCCGGTTTACCGACAAGAATTTACCATAGATGAAGGAGGAACAATAGCATGGAAAGGAGATCCTGCTCAAGCTACTATTGATGTTAAAACGAAAATTGATGTTACAGCCAATTTAGCTGAACTTTCACCAAATGAAGTAAGTAATACCGGTAATTCAAGACAAAAAGTAAGTTGCTACCTGCTGCTTTCAGATAAATTAACAACCCCACGTATAGATTTCGATATTAAGGCACCAAAAGCCGATGAAACGGGAAAAGCACTTGTATCTCGAGTAACAAGTGATAAGGATGAATTGAAAAGACAATTTGTATCTCTTATTTTCTGGAAAAGGTTCCAGCCATTGAAAGGTACTGCCACAGCAAGTGGCTCAGCAGCTTTGGATTTGGTTACCAACCAAATCAATTCTTTGCTCTCTCAAATATCTAATGACTATCGAATGGGGGTTAACATGGACAAAGATGAAATCACTAAAGAAAGCATATACGAATTTGGGGTTTCCAAGGGATTTCTCGATAATCGCCTGATTGTTAGTGGTAGCTTTGGTGTTGAAAGCAATACAAATGGCGCCTCAGGTGCGCAAAATGCACTTATTGGAGATGTGAATATTGATTATTTACTAAATGAAAGTGGTACAGTAAGGGTCAACGTATTTAATGAATCCAATGATAACTCTATTATCAAAGACAAAAATTTAGGATTATTTACCCAAGGCGCTGGTTTCAATTACCAAGAAGAGTTTGATAATTTCGGGAATTTCAAATTGGGGCAATATTTCCTTGATATCTTTAGAGCAAAGGATAAAAAGAAATATCCTGTCAAAAGAAATAAGCAACAAACTCCTGTTCCACCGCTCAATGAGCCGACTGGAACTATTTACAGATACGAAAAAAGAAAAGTTTAATATGAATAAGGTTCTTATTGCAAATAGAGGCGAAATTGCGCGACGCGTAATACGTACACTAAGAAAAATGAATATTTCTAGCGTTGCCATTTATTCTGATGCTGACAGATTTGCACCTCATGTTTTGGAAGCAGATGAGGCTGTTTATGTCGGGGAAAGCCCTTCTTCAGAAAGTTATTTGAAACAGGATTTAATCTTAGAACACTGTAGAAATTTGGGAGTTGATGGTATTCATCCAGGTTATGGGTTTTTATCAGAGAATGCCAATTTTGCAAGAAAAGTTAAGGCCGAAGGAATAAAGTTAATTGGCCCGTCTCCAGAATCTATGGAAATCATGGGGGATAAATTAAGTGCAAAACAAGCAGTAAAATCCTATAATGTCCCATTGGTACCTGGAGTTGACAGTGCAATAACTGATATTGATGAAGCAATAAAAATTGCCGAAGGAGTTGGTTATCCTGTTTTGATTAAGGCATCTGCTGGTGGAGGTGGTAAGGGGATGCGCCTTGTATACTCCTCTGAGGAATTTGCTGAACAAATGCGCTTGGCACAAAATGAAGCGCGCTCTTCCTTCGGAGATGATGCTGTCTTCATTGAAAAATTTGTTACACAACCCAGACACATCGAAATACAGGTTTTTGCAGATAGTCATGGAAATGTGGTTTACCTTTTTGAAAGGGAATGTTCCATTCAAAGAAGGCATCAGAAAGTAGTTGAGGAGGCTCCAAGCGCAATTTTGACCCCAGAAATAAGAAGAGCAATGGGTGAAGCAGCAGTAGCTGTTTGTAAAGCATGTAATTATGAAGGCGCAGGAACTGTTGAATTTCTTTTGGATGGAGATCTCAACTTTTATTTCTTAGAAATGAACACACGTCTTCAAGTAGAACACCCTGTTACCGAGGAAATTACCAAAACAGACCTGGTTGAATGGCAAATTCGTGTTGCCCGAGGTGAAAGGTTACCAAAATTACAAGATGAACTCGAAATTCATGGGCATGCAATTGAGGTACGCGTATATGCCGAAGATGCATTAAGTGGTTTCGTTCCTGATATCGGTAAATTGAACCGATACCGCATTCCAAAAGGACAATTTATTCGTGTAGATGACGCTTTTAATGAAGGAATGGATATTCCCATATATTATGATCCAATGATTGCAAAATTGGTGGTGTGGGGAAAAGACCGAAACGAAGCCATTGAGCGAACGATTTCAGCCATCGATAATTACCAAATTTCTGGTGTAAAAACCACGCTCGATTTCGGAAAATTTGTTCTTAAACACCCAGCCTTTGTGTCAGGTAATTTCGATACAAACTTCGTAAAGGATCATTTCAATGATACAAGGGTGCTTTATAGCTCAATGGAAGAGGAAAAAGAAGCACTGTTGCACGGATTGAACCAGATCTGGATTGATATGAAAAAAAGAAAGGAACGCGACTTTTCTTCAAGAGAAATTGTTGGCGCATGGAAAAACACGAGAGGGTGATAAAATTCCGACAATAATTGTTGAATCTTTATTTTATTAAAAGTACTTTTACCACGCAAATTTTTAGAACATGAACTTACACGAATACCAAGGCAAATCGATTCTTAAAAGCTACGGCGTAGCCATTCAGGAAGGAATCGTAGTTGATAAAGTTGAAGATGCTGTAGCAGCAGCGAAAAAACTTACTGAAGAAACCGGAACAGGTTGGTATGTTGTTAAAGCCCAAATCCATGCTGGAGGCCGTGGAAAAGGTATCGTTCAAGAGACAGGGTCGAATGGTGTTGTTCTTGCGAAAGGCATCGATCAAGTTGAAGAAAAAGTAAAAGGTATATTAGGTGGACACCTTGAAACTGCTCAAACCAATGGAAAGGGTAAAAAAGTAAACAAAGTGCTCATCGCACAAGATGTTTATTATCCTGGTGAATCACCAACTTCTGAGTTTTACATGTCTGTGCTTCTCGATAGAGAAAAAGGCAGAAATGTAATTGTGTATTCGACAGAAGGTGGTATGGATATCGAACATGTAGCGGAGCATACACCTCATCTTATACATAAAGAATTTATTGATCCACGCGTTGGACTTCAAGGTTTTCAAGCGCGCAAAATTGCTTTCAATTTAGGATTATCAGGTGAAGCGTTTAAGCAAATGACAAAATTTGTTGCGGCACTTTACAAGGCGTACGACGGAATTGACGCTTCTATGTTTGAAATCAACCCGGTGTTAAAAACCTCCGACAATAAAATTATTGCCGTTGACGCTAAAGTTACTCTTGACGGAAATGGATTGTTCAGACATCCTGATTATCTGGCGATGAGAGACGTTACAGAAGAAGATCCAACAGAAGTTGAAGCAGGAGAAGCAGGTTTGAACTTCGTGAAATTGGATGGAAATGTAGGATGTATGGTAAACGGTGCCGGTCTTGCAATGGCAACCATGGACATCATTAAACTCTCCGGAGGTAACCCAGCGAATTTCTTGGACGTAGGTGGAACCGCTAATGCAGAACGCGTTGAAAAAGCATTCCAAATCATTCTTAAAGATCCAAATGTAAAAGCGATTTTGATTAATATTTTTGGAGGTATCGTAAGATGTGATCGCGTTGCTCAAGGCGTTGTTGATGCATACAAAAATATGGGTTCTATTCCGGTTCCAATTATTGTGAGACTGCAAGGAACCAATGCTGAAGAAGCGAAAAAGCTTATCGATGAATCAGGTTTGAATGTTCACTCTGCTGTATTGCTTCAAGAAGCTGCCGACAAGGTAAAAGAGGTTTTGGCTTAAATCGAATTTTGAATATACATAGGGAAAAACGGGAAGGTAACTTTCCGTTTTTTTTATTTCAAAAGTATCAATACAGGATCCAATTTAAAACCTTAACGATACACACAAAACTTGCTTCTTGAATTACTGTTTTACCTAGATCTTTGCACCGTTATATTAATTTTCATAGAGCCTGTAGCTCATCTTCACCTCTGCTTTTAACTGATTCAAAAGAGAATACAAACCAAAAAAGGTGCGCATGATGTAAATGGCATGAGCCGAACCTCTGGCATTGTTCATTTTACGCAGCTCTTTGTTTTTGGCAATTTCATCACCCATAGCATAGATTTTAGAAAAATAAGCATCATTCCCAAAATCAAACGAATCGGTGTGGAAAGGTTGAGCCAGGAGTCCTAGACTTTGCTGAAACATTGAGCGTAACAACTGCTTTTGCTGCGGAGAATCATCATTTTTAATCAATTGCAATTGTTCGTATAATTCAAATTGTCTGTGTTCGTCATTTAATATTTCAGGATTCAACAATTGGTAATATGCCGATGAAAACTCAAGTGGGATCTCCTTAATACAGCCGAAATCCAACACACACAATTCGTTGGCATCATTGACGATAAAATTACCAGGATGCGGATCAGCATGCACGCGGTTCAATTTTTTCATTTGAAACAAATAAAAATCCCACATGGCTTGACCAATTTTATTTCTTATTTCTTGGGCAGGATTTGTTTTCAAAAAATCTGGAAACATCCTACCTTCAATCCAGTCCATTGTTAGGATACGCTTATTGGAATATTCAGGATAATATTTAGGAAAACGGATATTTTCAATCTCTTGACTGCCGGCCGAAATTTCAACGGCACGCTTCAATTCCAATTCATAATCTGTCTCCTCGATAAGCTTCGACTCTACCTCATCCATGTACAATTGCATTTCAGAAGCTTTCATATTCAACAACTGAGATGCAAATGGCTTAACCAGCTTTAAATCAGAGGAGATAGCATCAGCAACACCCGGATATTGTATTTTAACGGCAAACGAACGACCGTCTTTTTCAGCACGATGCACCTGACCGATACTGGCGGCATGTATGGCATTTCTCGAAAACGTATCAAAAATTTCATTCGGACGCTTCCCGAAATACTGTTGAAAGCTTTTCAATACCAAAGGATAAGAAAGTGGAGGCGCATTGAATTGTGCCATCGAAAATTTATCTTGATAAGCCTTTGGCAGCACTTGATTGTCCATGCTCATCATTTGGGCAACTTTTAGCGCACTTCCTTTCATTTCACTCAGAGCGGCATAAATATCAGCTGCATTATCTTCGTGCAAGGTCTCTTTTGAAGTACTCGGTTTTACTGTTTTTTTCGCGAAATATTTGATGTAATTCCCACCTACTTTAGCTCCAGTACCCAGAATTTTTGCAGCTCGTTTTATTTTCGAAATCGGAATCGCATCTAACTCTTTGGCTTTATGTTCAGATTCCATTTAAAATATTTTAGTTTTAATGGCAAATTTTCCAAAATCGAGAAGGGAATCAAACTGGTTCGATTGCAACATATCAAAACTCAAATTAATGGATTTCTCAATGGCGGCATCTGTTGTTGTAAATCCTTGAGAATCGTCATTCAACCATACCCTGAAAAGATATGTAAATACCAATTTGAATCCTTTCGAATAGTGTTCGCCTATAAATGGCCGATCTTTAATTTCTTCATTCTTTTTTGCTTCGGCAAGGATTCCTTCAGCTTGAGATTCCAATTCATTAAGAAAAGGCTTCCAATCATGAGCCTGTTCTCCAATCTTTTGAATTTTGGAATAGTTGAAAAGGTAGTATGACCTGTTACTTTTCATTTCTTCAAACAAGGTGAAAAATAGTCCTAATAACTTCTCTCTTTCAGTAAATTCATAATAATTCGGGTCGTCATGAAGCCTTTTTAATGCCCCTTTCAAGTCTGACAACGGAATCTGTTGAATAATGGCATCTAAGCTCGAAAAATGCTCGTAGAATGCCTTTTCAGTTATTTTCAACTTTTTGGTCAATTCCAGAACTGAATGCGGAACCCTTCCGTTCATTAGTTGAAAATCTATAAACCCACTAATTATTTTTTCTGAATCTGCCATGTGAAAAAGCTTTGTTTTACTAAAACACCACAAACGACCAAATGGTTTTAATCACGCGACAATTTTATTCACCCAAAATCGATTTTATTTCCTTTAAAACTTCATTGATTTCCTCTTCTGCATGTTTTTTTTAAAGCAAGACTTTTAGGAATAGCAAAAAAATAAAAAGGATTCTTGTCAAAAATCCAAATTTGTGGAGTACTAATGCAAACCTTAAAAAAATCAATGAACACAAAGTATCCTTTCCGTTTTTTTATGTCAAACGGATTACTAGAGTGAAATGAGAATTCAAGACATCGCAATTAATACATTCAGGAGTTTAATTATTTTAATAAAACTATTATATTTGCGCTCCGAAAATTTAGAATTTTTCGATTAATCGAATAAACTTAGGTCCCGTAGCTCATCCCTCAGGCGGAGGATAGAGCAGACCAACGAAAGAATATGAAAAATCTTTGGTTAGGTTGGGAAATTGAAATAAAATTAGGTCCCGTAGCTCAGCTGGATAGAGCAACTGCCTTCTAAGCAGTAGGTCTTTGGTTCGAATCCAAACGGGATCACAAAAAAACCCTTGTAAGTATAGTATTTACAGGGGTTTTTAGTTTTATTCACCTAAGGATTAAAAACTATAGTTTAGGCTAAAAAATGTCATATTAACCCCTTTTTTTAGCTTTTGCTTGCAAATTGCTTGCAAATTTTCTATAATGTTCAACTAACGAGTGAAGTTTAACGAATCATTATGCTAAATGCTAAATGCTAAATGCTTGATGTTTTAATTAAATATTTTTAAAAAATAAAAGAATTTACCCTAATCTTGAAAACTGAAAACAATAACTAGTTTTAATTCAATATAATCTTTTACTCAATGTTCAAAAGAATAATTTTATTTCTTGTTTTTGGATTACCAAATGTTGTTTGGTCTCAAGAAATTGTTTACGGACCATCTGAATATATCGAATACCACAAAGGTCAGTTGCCAATTATCATTTCTGTGGCTCACGGTGGAAATTTAAATCCTTCTACTATTCCTGACAGAACGTGTAACAACCCTGTTTACGCCACAGATATCAATACCATTGAAACCGCATTGAACATAAAAGAAAGCCTATATGCATTAACGGGTTGTTACCCACACCTTATCATTTCCAATTTGGATCGTAAAAAATTAGATTGCAATCGAAACATTAGTGATGGGGCATGCGGAAATCCGGAAGCAGAGGCATCCTGGTCCGCCTTTCATAACTTTATTTCTTTAGCACAAGATTCAGCCAATAACCAATATGCAAATAAAACATTTTTCATTGATTTGCACGGTCACGGTAATCCTATCGATAGAATTGAATTGGGCTATTTACTTTACGATGATGAATTGGAATTGCCAGATGCCACATTAAATTCTCCTCAATACGTCGGTTACAGTTCGATACAGCATTTAGTTCTTGAAAATATCAATGGATATTCTCATGCGGAATTATTAAAAGGCAATCATTCATTCGGTACTTATTTATCCAATTTGGGTTATCCCACCGTTCCAAGCAATACCATTACATATCCGGGAATTAATACCAATTATTACAGTGGTGGCTATATAACCGCAAACCATACTTGTTATGCAAATAACGAAGTCACAAATGGGCTTCAAATGGAACTGAACTACTCAAACATTAGAGATAGTCCTAACAATAGACAAACTTTTGCAAATAATTTTTGTCAAACAATTGTATCCTTCATGCAACAGCATTATGGTTTGAATATTTTAGATTGTGGAACTTCGACTATCAACGAACAACATGATGATGGCATTGCTATTTTTCCTAACCCTGTTCAATTGGGCGAGACACTTTCTATTAGTTCAAAAGATATATTGGATTCTTTTGAAATTTTTTCAATTTCAGGAGAACTTATTCAAAGTGAAAAACTAACGCAGACAGAAATACCTATTAATACTTCCAGGTTTGAAAGGGGAATTTATTTTCTTGATCTTAAAATAACTGACGGGAAAATAAAAAGAGAGCTTATAATAATTTATTAGTTCCTAAATTTCAATATCCCCACACCTAAAATGTCCTTTAGGACAGGACTTGAAACCATGTAAACCACAAGGGCGGCAATCTAATTCTTGGTCAACTTCTTTTATGTAACTAATTTCTGATAAAGGGGTAAAACCAAAATCTGGAATTGTTGAACAGAAAAAAGCGGTGACAGGTGCATTCATAGCTGAAGCGATATGCATCGGACCGGAATCGTTGACATAGTTCATCTTCGCACCTTTCATCATGGCAGCAGATTCCATTAATGATAATTTTCCGCTAAGATTAAAGCAATTATCAATTTCAGTTTCCTCTTTAATCTCTTCACATAAAGAAATATCATTGTTGCCTCCTATTAGATAAATTGTTCCCTTCGGTGCAATTTGACGAATCAATTCAATCCATTTAGCTTTTGGTAATTGTTTTGTAAACCAGATACTGGCGGGTGCAATACAAAAGTAAGTTCCTTCATATTGTCTTACTTTTTCAAAATCTGTTTGATTCGGGTATAACTCAGGACGTGCAAGCTCCTTAGCCCCGAATTCCTTGATTAAGGATAGATTTCTATTCACCTCATGTTTGCCATTCCCAATTTCATGATCGAATGATTTCGAAAAAGCAAATGAAAATGGATTTTTCTTAAAACCATATTTAAGTTTAGCGCCAGAAAGCGCAGTAATTAATCCAGAACTGCCAAAGCGATGAAGATTAAGAATCAAATCATATTTGTACCTTCTGAATTGCTTTATCAGTTTAAATATATTTTTCCATTTGCCATCCGATTTATCAAAAGTGTAGATGTTTTTTAAATGGGGATTATTTTCCAAAAGTGATTCATTGCCTTTTTTGACTAAAAAATCAATTTCAGATGAGGGAAAAACTCGTTTTAATTCAGATACAGCTGGAATAGCTAAAATCACATCGCCCAAGAAGGCTGTTTGTATAATTAAAATCCGTTTCAATTTACAATTTCAAATGCTTATTAATCTACTAAAGAAACATGACCTCGACGAACGATTTCGATTCCATTTCCATCAAAAATACGAAGCATGTATATATAAGTTCCTACCTCTGCCCTATTTCCTGATAATTTGATGGTTCCGTCCCACCCTTCTTCTGGATCTTTTGAATAAAAAATAACTTGTCCGAGACGATCAATGATACTCAATTCATAACTAGAAATATCATAAATGGAAACTACTGGTTTAAATATGCGATTTACACCCTCCGGAACAAAAGCATTTGGAATATAGATCAATGGCTCGTAAACGTCACAAACTGCATTAGACCTACTGATTTTAGGCATATTGTATAGATTGCTTCCTTCAACGGCATCAACCAAATAACAAATTTTACCCTCAAAATTCAAATTGGAAATGTCATCTAAATAAAACCTTTCTTCTTTGCCTAATGAAGCTATTGGACTTCCGCCAAAATTACCATCAACTCCACGATACAAATTATAACCTACGATTCCTCCATTAAAAGCTTCATAAGCTGTCCATGTAAGATAGTTTTGCATCAATACCTCATCCATTTGCATATCCAAAAGAATGGTTTTTGCGATATTAGATACGGCTCCTGGTTGCCCACAACTATCAATTATTCTGGTTCGGTAAGTATAACTTTTTTCAAAAACATCGACATCGGTATCGGTATAAACGATAAAACTTGAGGAAACTGGAATTTGAGCAATACTTTGAAATACACCATTTTCATCCATTTTTTCAAAGCTAATTGCTGATACCGCTCCATTATTGTCAATATAGTTTTCCAGATTTACCACCTCATCATCTACAGTTGCCACTTGTAAATAGTGAAAATCAGGCTGAGAAGGCGCTATAATTGTCAAACATTCCTGGGTTGAAAAAGATTGATTTCCCAAAGTATTCGTTGCCTTAATCACGAAACAATAATTTTGAAGAGGGAGCACATTAACGGAATACATTAAGCTATTCGTGGTTCCGAAAGACTGCCATAATCCATTGTTCATGCGACCGAAAATTTCATAATCGATATCATTTGTCCAACCCAAATATGTAGACCATTCCAAATTCACTCTATTACTGCAAATATCCAAGCTGGCATCAAGAACCATGGTTGTATGAACTTCTGCCTTGGCCGAAGTTTGAAAAGTTGAAGGAACAGCTGGTGTATAGCACGAATCAAATGCTGCAACCGAATAACTTAAGGCGCCATTGGTTAAATCAGGAAAATAGGAATAGGACGTATTGGAAATTCCCCAAACCGTATCCAATTCATATAGAAATCCATTGGAATTAAAGGTGTAAACCACATAACCATAAGTATCTTCTTGGTTGTTTTCTTCCCAGGTTAAGTTCAAAGCATTCGTCGCTGTATCAATACTGGCTGAATAAATTAACGGAATATCAGGCGTTAACATATCTTCAAAAAGGCCACCATCAATATTTGATAAATAATCACAAGATACATTAGAAAGTCGAATGCGATAATTGATAAAACTTTCGCAAATGGTAATGGTATCTTTAAAGAAAGTAGTACTGTATGGAACGCTATCAATGGCTGACCAAGTGCCACTTGGATATTCCATTTCGATTATGAAATTAGAACCAAACGCCGCATTGGCCGGATTTAAAGGTTGATTCCATTGTAAAATTACAGTTCCATCAGATGGATTGGTCACATCGAGGAAAATATTACTAATGGTATCGCTATATCTTCGGGTATTTCCATTACAACCAGAAACCACTGCCAAATAATAATCGTTTTGCTGAGTTACTGCATTAATCGCAAAACTTGAGCTCGATATGGTGTTCAAAGTTCCCAATAATCCATTTTGAACAGAGTAGATTTCGTATGCAACAAAGGTTCCTAGAGGATCATTAACTGGATTCCATTGGATGGTATAATTCCCATTCGAACTGCCCTGAATACAGGAAATACTTGGAGCGTAAATTACTCCTGGGTTTATCAAATTTATAGTTACTGTAGCATACTTTACTTTGGGAACCTGACAATAATTGTCCTGAACTTTGAAAACAAAATGATAGGGCATCTGATCGACACTATTTCCACTGGCATCAACAAGATGATCACACGTTGTCTGCCAATTAAAAGTTGTACTTACACCTTGAATTCCCGTTATTAATGGTGTTGCATTCAATGTTGCACAAGGAGCGATATCACAACCGGTCGTGCTTGTAAAATTGGTACCGAACATTGGTCCACTTGCCGAAAGAATATTAGACTGTGGCGAACCATCTTGGAGCAATTCCAAGTCTGTTGAAACCAAATTAAAATTGACAAGCGATCCTGCATTTATGTTTGTTTCAAAGGTGCCTCCGGCAAAAGGACCTGTAATTACAGGTGTATTATTGTTACCTGAACAAGAGGCAACAACCAACTGCATTTCCCTTTCTACAAAAGCATTCATTACGCCATTTCTAAACGACTTAACTACGACTTTAACAACATAACTCCCCGGAGTAAATGATGTAAAATTGAGTGCTCCTGAATTCGCATTGATAACTGCCGGAATGTTCGATGGATTTAATATGACTCCTGGAGTTGGCGTATTAAAAGAAAAACCTGGTTCGTAAGGAATTGGCGCAGGATTTACTGGTGGATTGTAGGTTCCAGATGTAAAATTATTGTATGGGATACCGAATGACACGGAAATTGAATCCAAATCCGGATCTACCGCATTCATATTGTATTCGAATGGTGTTCCTGCACAACTCACAAAATACGGTTCCTGCAAAAATCGTGGAGAATTGTCAACACATCCAGAGGTTCCAGTTTGGAAAATTGCCGAGGCGATAGTCATTCCATAGGTTGATGGATTGGTTAGATTCGTTATGGTATTGCTCCTGGAAAAATTATCATAAGTAAAAATCCATCCCACTGATGGAGGAACTCCGGAAATAGATGTGGGGCTGCTTCGATAAGTGATTTTTTCAATTGCTCCAATCCCATTTCCTCCAGCAAAGCCAGAACCGCAATCTAAAGGGACAGGTGAACCCGAAACTTGATTACAAGTTGGAGAAATATCTTCTCTGGAAAAAAAAGGTAGTATGATAGAAGTTAATGTAGGATGATTCCATACCCGAATAACCTCTGATACTGTATTGATTTCTGCACCATTACAATCCCTGAAAAAAGTTAAGGTAAAAATATAATTGTTACCTGAACATTCCCAGGTAATTTCACCTCCCATCACATGGTTTGCCTTCGAAAAGTTTATCGAAAAAAGAAAAAGCAAAACCAAAATGATTTTTGTCATACGCTAATTTAACGAAACAAGATCAAAATCAATATAACGACAATCGAAGGAATTTGTTATCACCCTGCGCTAACAACTGTCATTTCCTCCCATTTTAAATACTTATTGGCCAATTCTTGAATACGTTCTGGTGTGATATTATTGATCGCATCGATTGACTTATTGTAAAAATCCAAGGTTAAACCAAATGTTTCGACTCCTAAAAATAAATCTGATAAAGCATAAGGTCCGTCTGCACTTTTCAGCAATTGACCAATCATATAGTTTTTAACTAAAAGTAATTCTTCAGCTCCAACTAGTTCAGTTTGCAAAATGGTGATTTCCTTTTGAATTTCAATAAGTGTTGCCTCTTTTACATCTTTGCCTACTTCAGTAGCAATTAGAAAATATCCAGTTTCATGCAATTCACCTAAAAGTGTCCCAATCCCGTAAGTATAACCTTTATCTTCTCTAATATTGGACATTAAACGACTTCCAAAATAATCCCCAAGAATTGTATTTAAGACAGTAAAATCGCAATAATCAGGATGTGTTTTGTTAAATAAAATTCTTCCAACGCGAATCGCAGTTTGTAATGCACCTTCCTTAACCAAATGTGATGCTCCTTTGATATTCGAAAATTGAGAAGGGAAAGCAGTTTTCTGTGTTTTGGCCCAAGCACCAAAGATGTCGATGATTTCATCAATTTTATCCTGTTGTATATTTCCTACCACAACAACTTTTTGAAGTCCATTTAAGTAATTGTTATTGTAAAATTCCTTCAATTCTTGATTAGAAATATTATCAAAATCCGTCAGTTGAACCAAATTACCATAAGTTGAATTTGCAAATATTCTTTCTTGAAATTGGCGTTGTGCAAGAAAACTAACCTTTTCCATATTGACCAAAAATCTTTGTTTTCTATCGGAAATCAATTCATTCACCTCCGAATCTAAAAAGGCCACATTAGCAATGGCATCGGCCACAATTCTTAAGATTGGTAATAAATTTTCTCTAAGTGCATAAATAGAAACCACTGCATTCTCGTGAGAAACACTGGATTCATAAAATCCTCCTAACGCGTCTATTGCTTCATTGATTTGAATCGATGATTTCAAAGCTGTTCCAGATAGTAATAAACCATTTACCAATGATGAAATAACTGGTTTAGCACCTGCTGTTCCTGCTGAAAAATACAAATCGAGTCTTGAGGTTTCGTCGGAAACATCCTTCATGAAATACAATTTTGTATTGGCTGCAATATCAAATTGACGTGGCGTAACAAAATCAATTTTATCGATTGATTTTAATTCAGGTTGGAGCGTTCTGTTTAACATTTTAGGATGCTTTTACTTTTAACAATGAACAATTGGTGGCTTGCAAAATTTCGATAGCCATTTCTTGAAGATGATTCGGATTTATAGCTTCATAAATCTTGTGTTCTTCATTGATTCCATTCGCATCTCCAAGCAGTTCAAAATGGCAAAGATTCATTGCACGATTTAGAATGCCTTGGTTTTCAAATTCTCTTGATGTTCTGATCTTGTTTTTGATTCTTTCGAGTTCACTATCCAAAATTGAGGCTGTTTTCAAATTCTCGAGAACCTTCCATAGTGCGCTATCCAAATCTTCGAAACTTACATTTGGATTCAATTTCCCGGAAACCATCAAAAGGCCTTCATCGTGGGAACCTGTAATATATGCATTGATTTCACTGCAAAGTTGTTGTTCCTTTTTAAGGGAAACATACAAACGTGAAGACTTGTCACGTCCTAAAATATCAGACAATAAATCGGCCATATAATAACCTTCACTTCTTCTTTCTGGCATTTTGAAAGCATAGTAAAAGGCATTTGCAGGAACATTGCGCTCAATACTCTGCGTTCTGAATTCATTTTGCTTTGGTTCAGCCACTAAAACTCTTGGTGGCTTCATACCTCCTGGAATATCTGCGAAATACTTTACCACAAGACTCTTTACCATTTCCAATTCAAAATTTCCAGCAATACACAAAATAGCATTTGAAGGATTATAATACTTTTTGAAAAATGATTTAACATCCTCCATTTGAGCATCTTCTATATGGCTGATATCTTTTCCTATGGTTGCCCATTTGTAAGGATGAACCTTGTATGCAAGAGGTCTCAATTTCAACCACACATCACCATATGGTTGGTTCAAATAACGCTGTTTGAATTCTTCAATCACTACATTTCGCTGTACATCTAAACTTTTTGTAGTGAAAGAAAGTGATAACATTCGGTCACTTTCCAACCATAGGGCTGTTTCGATATTTATTGCCGGCAATACATCATAATAATTGGTGATGTCATTTGAAGTAAAAGCATTACTCTCTCCACCTGCCAATTGCAGCGGCGAATCGAAATCGGGAATATTTACGGATCCTCCAAACATAAGGTGTTCAAAGAGATGTGCAAAACCTGTTTTTTCCTCTACTTCATCTCTCGCCCCTACATCGTAAAGAACATTTACAACTGCCATTGGGGTTGTTACATCCTTGTGAAACAGCACAGTTAATCCATTGTCTAATTTAAATCTGTCAAAGTGAATCATTAAAACAAAAATTTAGTTTGTTGTTGCTCCTTTAAAGCAAGATGGTACTCATCCAAAATTTCTTGAAAAATGGTCGAAACAGGCAGAATGTTATCCAATAATCCAGAAACCTGACCGATTTCCAATTCCCCTTCCTTCAAATCGCCTTCGAACATTCCTCTTTTCGCCCTTCCACGACCAAGAAGTTTAACTAAATCCTCTTGAGACGCACAGTTTTTATATGCCTCAACGACCTCATCAAAAAATGGATTTTTAAGTAAACGCACTGGAGTCAACTCTTTCAACGTTAGCAAAGTATCTCCTTCGGAGGCCTCAATCACTTTTTGTTTAAATCCAATGTGAGCGCTGGACTCCTCAGAAGCAACAAATCTACTTCCCATTTGAACGCCATCAGCTCCTAGATTCATCGCTGCCAAAATTGCCCTACCAGTTCCAATTCCTCCTGCAGCAATTAGAGGTATACTAATTGCTTTTGCAACCATTGGAATAAGACACAAAGTTGTTGTTTCATCCCTTCCATTATGACCTCCAGCCTCAAAACCTTCGGCTACGATTGCATCTACACCAGCTTCTTGCGCCTTTAATGCAAACTTCACACTGGAAACGACATGAACAACAGTGATATTATTTTGCTTCAAATAAGAAGTATACGTTTTCGGATTACCAGCAGAGGTAAAAACGATTGGTACTTTGTGTTTGATTATGGTTTCAATATGTTTATCTATATCCGGATATAACATTGGTAAATTAACTGCATAAGGCTTGTTCGTAGCCACCTTGCATTTCGAAATATGTTCATCCAATACTTCAGGGTACATGGAACCTGAACCAATAATTCCCAATCCACCAGCATTAGAAACAGCTGAAGCCAAACGCCAACCAGAACACCAAATCATTCCACCCTGAATAATTGGATAGCTTACCTTAAAAAGTTCACAGATTCTATTTGACATTGACCTTTAAATCGATTAATTGAATAGAAAAAAAAAACATTCACGAAAATAACTTTTTTGCGCCAAATCACCCCAGCCATTTCAAAGAAACTAAAAACAATTTGCGTTAAATATATCTTAATTTCGTAATTTTCACCTTTGATGCAATTTTGACTTTACATATGCAAAGAGCACTTTGTCACTTGATTCTTTTTTATTTTTTTCTGTTAAAAATTGGCAGTGTCAATTGTCAAACTATAAGTTTTGCCCATTCAGCTTATCATGGATTTATTGAGAACAAAGGACAATGGGATAAGGATGTTTTATTTCAATCCAAATTTGCAGGAGGTAATTTGTGGATTCAGCAAAAAAAATTCGTTTTTCATTTGCAAGACTTCTCAGCTATGCATGAGAATCATGATTCCGATTTAAAAATAATTTCTGATCCTTCGGTGTCCCAAACGGCTGTTCATCTTAATTTTTTAGGTGCTCAAAAAGTCACTAAAATAGAAAAAAGCTCGCCATCATCGCATTACTATAATTATTTCATTGGAAAAGACTCGAGTAAATGGGCCGGTGATGTTCATTCCTACCAAGAAAGCTTACTAAAAGATTTTTACAAGGGAATAGATCTAAAACTTATAGAACAACAACAAGAATTGAAATATGAATTTCATGTTGCGCCATACACTGATCCTAAATCTATTCAGTTTTCCTATTCAGGTGCTGAAGACGTGTTTCTGAATAGTGAAGGCACTTTGATTGTTAAAACAAAACTTGGTAACATTCAGGAAAAAAAACCTTATGCATATCAAATAATTAATGGTAAAATTATCAATGTTGATTGTGATTTTAAGTTGATTGATGGTGTTGTCAGTTTTGATATAAATGATTATAATCCAAAAGTATCTTTAGTTATAGATCCTGTGCTAATATTTGCTACTTACTCGGGATCCATTACTGATAATTTCGGTATGACAGCAACATATGGATATGATGGAAGTGCCTACTCAGGTGGAGTTCTTTATGGAAACGCATACCCTACTCCCGACAACAATGCTTTTGATGTAAATTCCAATTTTACTGTGGCAAACAACGGAAGTGGTGCCGGCTATGGAATTACCGATATTTTTCTTACCAAATATGCTCCTGATGGCTCCACAATGCTTTGGACAACATTTTTAGGTGGCGGAGATAATTTGCAAGGTACCGAAACGGTACACAGTATGATTTGTGACCAGCAAAACAATTTGTACGTTTATGGAGCAACTTCAAGCACAGATTTCCCCGTTTTTAATGCATACCAATCATCACACGCTGGAGGGGTTGCTGGTTCTAACTTTCTTCAAAATGGTGTTTATTTCCTCAATCAAGGAACAGATATATTCGTTTCCAAGATAAGTTCAAACGGACAAAACCTTTTAGGTTCTACCTACATAGGCGGTTCCGCTAACGATGGTGTAAATTATAAAATTACATCGGGAATATACTCATCGTTCAACGATTATGATTCATTGTCACCAAATTATGGAGATCAATTCCGTGGAGAAATCATGTTGGATCAAAATGGTAATTGTTTGGTTGCTTCTTGTTCAAGATCAACAGATTTTCCTGTGCTTAATGCAGTGCAAAGTACAAATGCCGGTATGCAAGACGGTGTTATTTTTAAATTAACTCCAAATCTCAATAATTTACTTTGGTCAACCTATTATGGTGGGACTAATAATGATGCTTGTTTTTCAGTTAAAATTGACTCGTCTTACAACGTTGTCTTTGCAGGAAGCACCTGTTCTAGCAACTTGAATTTTACAAGTACTGGGTGGCAACCAACATATAATGGTGGTAAAGCTGACGGATTTATCGTAAAAATGAATCCCTCTGGGAGCAATGTGCTATCAGCAACTTATCTTGGAACAGCAAATATTGATTTGATTTTTTTCATTGAAATTGATAGAAATGATAATGTGTTTGCCGTTGGAACATCAGCCAATGGTAGTTTTCCTGTTATTAATGCAGGTTATTCAAATCCAAACAGCTCTCAGTTTATCGCCAAGTTGAATCCGAACTTGACGACCATTTTAAATTCAACTGTTTTTGGCAACGGTTCGGGATTTCCAAACATTTCTCCTTCAGCTTTCTTAGTCGATATATGCGGAAATGTATATGTTTCAGGTTGGGGAGCCCATATTTTACAATCAACACCATTATCTGGTATGCCAGTGACACCAAATGCTTTTCTTACAAATTCTCCAAATGGTTTTGACTTTTATCTTTTTGTTTTAGAAAGAGATTTCTCGGATATTCTTTACGCATCCTATTTAGGCGGAGCTTCTGCAGCAGAGCATGTTGATGGAGGTACTTCGCGATTTGATAAAAATGGGGTGGTTTACCAATCCGTCTGTGGTGGCTGTGGTGGTTTTTCTGATTTCCCCACGACTTCAAATGTTTGGTCGAACAATAACCTGAGCCCGAATTGTAACAATATTCTTTTTAAATTCGATTTTGAACTGATTCCTAATGCAGAATTCACTGCGAACCAAACCATTGGTTGCCGCGACTTTTCAGTAACTTTAGATAATTTTTCATCTGCCTCAGATTCCTATTTATGGGATTTTGGTAATGGCGATACCAGCTCAATTAGTTTCAATCCCACAGTGTTATACACGCAACCTGGTGAATACGAAATCTACCTTTATGTTACAGATAGTGTTTGTTTATTAACCGATACAGCCCAAATCACCATTACCGTTTTAGACGCTATTTCACTGGATGTTAATGATATACAACCGCTCTGCTCACCTGTTCCAATGACTTTTACCGCGAATAGTTTTGGTACAGCTGACAACTTTATTTGGTCGAGCTCTCTAAATTTTTCAGACACACTTAATTTTAATGTTCAAGATTCTGTTTTGAACATTACCCCACCTGGAAGCACAACTTATTATGTTCAAGCCGGAAATGGTTATTGTTCTCAAGTAGATAGTGTCACTGTAATTTTCACCAGTTCATCAATAGTTTTATTCGCTAATGATTCTATTTGTGCAGATGAAATTGTATTTGCTAACGTAACAGATACAAATCCTATTATATCTTTTACTTATGAATGGGGACCCTCCAATATTTTGACCAGTCCGTCTACAGGAACAAGCGCCACATTTGTTCCTGATAGTTCTCAATTCATTTACATTACGGCTTCAGCATCAAATGGATGTATAATAGAGGATTCCTTGTTCATTGCAGTTAGTGAAATTTCAGATGGAACTGTGCAAGCCACTGCCTCAGAATATATTATTCCCGAAGGGGCAACCGTAACACTTTTTGGGACTCCAGATAGCTTATATTATTCTTGGCAACCAACAAATGGTTTGAGTAATCCGAATTCTCAAAACACTCAAGCGGCAGTATATCAATCCACCATCTTTACTTTAACTGCTACTGATGGAATTTGTACGAAATCGGACACCGTTTTAGTGAATACCTATGGTTTTATTTGTGAGGACAGCTACATTTATATACCAAATGCTTTCACACCGAATAATGATAACGAAAATGATATACTTTACGTAAGGGGACAATTGATTGAGTCAATGTTGTTCAGAGTTTTCGATCGATGGGGAGAAATGGTTTTTGAATCAACGGATAGAAATTACGGTTGGGATGGAACCTTCAGAGGTAAATTAATGGACCCTGACGTTTATGATTATTATTTACAAGCAGTTTGTATTGATGGCGGCGAAGCTATAATCAAAGGAAATGTTACCCTAATGCGTTAAATTCAATTTTATGAAAAAAATCATCTCATCACAATCAGAAAAGTTTTTAGAAAAGTATCTAAACAATCCCAGTCCCACTGGCTTTGAATCTGAAGGACAAAAACTTTGGCTCAATTACCTCAAACCATATATTGATGATTATTTCACAGATAATTATGGCTCAGTAGTCGGCGTTATCAATCCGAAAGAAAATTACAAAGTGGTCATAGAAGCGCATGCAGATGAGATCTCTTGGTTTGTACACTATATCACTAAAGATGGATTCATTTATTTAAAAAGGAATGGCGGTTCCGACCACATGATTGCACCATCCAAACGAGTAAACATTCATACAGATAAAGGCATTGTCAAAGCCATTTTTGGTTGGCCAGCAATACATATGAGGCAACAAAAAGAAGAAACTCCAAGTTTAAAAAACATTTTTCTAGATTGCGGTTGTGATTCAAAAGAAGATGTTGAGAAATTAGGGGTACATGTAGGATGTGTTGTCACCTTCGAAGATGAATTCATGATTCTCAATAAAAATCGTTATGTAGGAAGGGCACTCGATAACAGAATGGGTGGTTTCATGATTGCTGAAGTAGCTCGTCTTCTTAAAGAAAATAAAGATAAATTGCCGTTTGGATTGTATATTGTCAATTCTGTCCAAGAAGAAATTGGTTTAAGAGGAGCGGAAATGATTGCACACCGCATCAAACCAGACGTTGCCATCATAACAGATGTTTGCCATGACACACATACACCTATGGTTGACAAAATCGAAAATGGTGATTTGAAATCGGGCGATGGACCAGTTTTAACTTATGGCCCTGCTGTACAGAATAATTTATTGAAACAAATTATTGAAACCGCTGAAAAATCAAAAATCCCATTCCAAAGAGCCGCAGCTTCACGTTCTACCGGAACAGATACCGACGCATTTGCCTATTCGAATGAAGGTGTTTCAAGTGCGCTCATATCTTTACCCTTGCGATACATGCATACAACTGTTGAAACCGTAAGAAAAGAAGATGTAGAAAATACCATTCGACTAATTTACGAAACTGTGAAAGGTATTAAAAACGGACAAGATTTTCGATATTTTAAATAACTTAATTTCGAATCATTAACAAATTGTACATTTACCAAATCAAATAAATAACCAATACTATGAAGAAAATTTACTATTTATTGGGTTGTGTTGCATTATCAAGTTTTGCAAATGCCCAATTGTTTACAGACGACTTTGAAAGTTATAACACAGGAGCCTTAGGACCTCAATCTGCATCTTGGACCACATGGAGTGGAACTGAAGGAGGCGCAGAGGATGGAATTGTTTCTACAGCACAAGCGAGCTCTGGAACAAAATCTATCTATTTCAACTCAACGGCAGCGGGCGGTGGGCCTCAAGATTGTGTTTTAGACTTTGGTCCAGTATACAATTCTGGCGTTTTTACGTATCAATCGGATTTCTACGTTAATGCTGGTAAAAGCGCCTATTTCAATTTTCAGGCATCTGCCACAATTGGTCAAACATGGGCACTGAACGTTAACATGTCAGGAAATTCGATTTCCATCGACGACGGAATTACACCTGATTTGGCAATTGGCTCCTACACATCAGGAACATGGTTCACCCTTAAAATTGAAGCGAATTTAACTTTAGGCTTGTGGAAAGCTTATGTTGATGGGAACTTAATTGGTGTTTGGGAAAATGGAATCAATTCATTGGCTTCATTAGATTTATATCCACTTCAAGGAAGCCAATTTTATGTGGATGATGTTAGTTTTGATCAAACACCATATTCCATTTCAACAACAAATGCGGCAATTTCAGGTTTAAATATGGCAGGAAATATAGCTACTCAAGTTGTAAATCCAGTAATTACAGTAATGAACGCTGGTACATCTGCATTGAATTCTTTTGATGTAACCTTAAATTATAACGGATCAAACATCACTCAAAATATTACGGGCATTAATTTAGCATCATTAGCTTCCTATCCTGTAACTTTCAACGGAGTGGTCTTGGCAGCAGGAAATCTTCCTGTAACTGCAACAGTTTCAAATGTTAACGGTGCTTCTTCAGATGACGTTGCAACTGACAATTCGGTAACCATCAATGTGAATCCTGTTGTGCCAGCACCAGGTAAAATTGTTGTAGGTGAGGAAGGCACTGGTACTTGGTGTCAATGGTGTCCTAGAGGAGCCGTTTATATGGACTTATTCGAGCAAAATTATGATCAATTTTGGGCTGGAATTGCAGTTCACAATGCTGATCCGATGACGGTTACTGAATACGATGCGGCAATAGGCGGTTTAATAGGTGGTTATCCAAGTGCATTAGTAGACCGAGGACCTGAGGTTGACCCATCAGGAATGGGCAATCCATTTTTCCAGAGGCTTCAAACTGCCCCAACAGCATTCATTCAAAACGGAGCAACATGGGATCCAGCTACTAGAATGTTGTACATTTCTGTAACCGCAGATTTCCAGACCTCAGCAAACAATAACTATAAATTAGCTTGTGTCCTTACAGAAGATGATGTAACAGGAACTGGCGCCGGTTGGAGTCAATCCAATGCATATGCGGGTGGAGGTAATGGGGCAATGGGTGGATTTGAATCACTTCCTAACCCTGTTCCAGCAGCACAAATGGTATACAATCACGTGGCTAGAGCGATTTTGCCTTCTTTTAACGGATTTGCAAATAGTTTTCCATCAACGGTGAACAGCGGTGAATCACACACGGTAAATTTCTTATTCATTCTTCCTGCGGGATGGGATGAAAATAATATTCACATTATTGGTATGTTGATTGACCCAAATGGAGCGATTGACAATGCAGGAAAAGCAACAATAACAGAAGCAGTTGACAATGGTTACATAAATGGCACAATAGCTAATGTTGCTGAAATGGATTTGAGCCAACCTGATGACATATTTGCGATTGCGCCAAATCCAGCAACAAATTCTACGGTTCTATCCATCAATCTGAATCAAGAAGCTGAAATTGGATTATCCATTTTAGATATGTCCGGAAAAGTGCTTGCAACAAGAAACTACGGCAACCTAAATGGTTCATCAACAATTACTTTAAATACATCAAATTTTAATCCTGGGGTTTATATGGTAAACCTTACCATAAATGGTGAAAGTGTAGTTAAGCGTTTGGTGATTGAATAAATCGAAAACTGATAATGAATTTTTAAAGGGCGCTTGACGCCCTTTTTTTGTTTTAAAATTTAAGAATTTTAAGGTAATTTTGGTTCATGAAGTGGATAGGAAATCGTATTAGTTTTGTTGATGAGAAGCTAAAAACAACAATTGTAATTCGGCCTGAAACAAGCATATGGATTCAAGCCATTATGGGCGCTTGGGTTGCAATGTGGATGGTAATTGGTGGAACAGTTATTTGGTCAATTTTCACCATGACACTCTCAAACCAAGAAAAAATTATTTTGTACGTTTTCCTTTCTTTTTGGTTTTATTATGCTTTTCGTGTCACAAGATCATTTCTTTGGTTAAGGTGGGGAAAAGAACTTATAAAAATCGATGAAGTTGCAATGTTTTATAAAAAATCAATCAAAAGTTACGGAAGTGCTAAACCTTATTATTTCGAAAATATTAAAAAAATATCGTTAGATATACCAAAAGAAAGGTCGCTACAAATAGCTTGGGAATCATCACCTTGGATTCGAGGAGGAGAAAGAATTTCATTCGAATATATGGGGAAAGTTGTGAAATTTGGACAAAAACTAAATGAAAAAGATGCCAAATTATTGTTCCAGTTAGTGACTAAAAAAATTGAGGAAAAACTTAAAAAGAAAAAAGATTGAGTTTTATTCTCAACCTTATTTTATTGTAAACTACTATGCCTACACTCTCCAAATCGCGATTCGTTTCTGGTAATCAATGCGAAAAAAAATTATTTCTTGACGTTTACAGAAAAGAACTCAAAGCAGCTATTACCGAAGAACAGCAATCAAGATTCAATATTGGTAATCAAATTGGAATTCTTGCACAAAACGTTTTTCCAGATGGAAAAGATGCTACAAAAAACTATGATGGGGATTGGTCGATTGCCATACAAAAAACTACTGAATACATTAATGCAGGTGAAAAAACAATCTATGAAGCAGCATTTTCTATTGAAGGTGGGTTTGCTGCACTGGATATATTACATCATACCAATGGTGAGCGCTGGGCGATTGAGGTAAAAAGTAGCACTGGTGTAAAAGAATACCATTTAATAGATGCCGCATTTCAATATTATGTTATGAAAAATGCAGGTTTCGAACCTGACAAAGTATTCTTAATGCACATCAATAACCAATACATTAAAAACGGAGCAATCGATGTTAATCAATTATTCCATTTAGCCGATATAACTGAGGAAGTATTGGCACGGCAGTCAACAGTTGAATCTAAAAAAACACAACTCATATCGGTACTCGAACATGAAAATGAACCCATTAGGGAAATCGGTCCACATTGCAATAGTCCGTTTTCCTGTGACTTCAAAACTTACTGTTGGTCCCATATTCAAGAGCAAAGTGTATTTGATTTGTACTTCGCAAAAGGTTTGGATTGGCAGTTGTACAATCAAGGTATTCATTACTTGATTGATGTTCAAGAAGAAATGTTGAATAATACCCGCCAACGCGTTCATGTAAGAGGTGTTAAGTACAACGAAAGTCAGATTAAAGAGACTGAAATACAAAATTTCCTAACAAACTTTCATGAACCTTTGCATTTTTTTGATTTTGAAACAATTAACGGGGCACTTCCGCCTACAGATGGAACCAGACCTTTTGAACAAGTTCCATTTCAATATTCCCTGCACATAACAGACAAAACTGGAGAAATTAAAGCACATCATGAATTTCTGGCAAATCCCAGTGATTTCATTTCGAGTGAAAATAATCCGAGAAAAAATCTAATCGATCAACTGAAAAAGGATCTTGGAATAAAAGGAACTATAGTTGCCTACAATGCAGGATTCGAAATCGGCGTTTTAAATAATCTTGCTAAAAGTTTTCCCGAAGAAAGCGAATTCATTGATTCATTAATAGATCGTTTTGTTGACTTACTTATCCCTTTTAAAAAAGCATGGTATTATCTACCTAAAATGGGCTCAAGTGCTTCAATTAAATCTGTTTTACCAGCCATAGATCCAGAATTTTCATACGATGATTTACCAATCAATAATGGTGGACTTGCAAGTGATACTTTCCAAAATTTTATTTTCGAATTTGATTCGGCAGTATGGGAAAGCAAACGCAAAGAATTATTGATGTATTGTAAACGCGACACAGAAGGAATGGTAGTCATTTACAAGCACTTAAAGAATCTCGTGTAATAATAAATAAATTGTATATTTATCCTAATAAATAATTTCACCCGATTTAAATACCAATCAAAATGGAAAAAATTCAGAATGTTCTCGTTTTAATAGCAACCCTAATAAATTTCTCGTTTTACGCACAGAATACCGGAGAAATTGAACTGGAAAATGCAATTATTGCATACAATAATGGAAATTACCAAACTTGGTATGATGAAAGTCTAAAAGCAGCTAATAAAGGAAACGTAGAAGGAATGCTCAATGTTGCTTATGCTATTGACCCATATTATGCAGAGCGTTTTCCATTTCCTCTAAATAAAGATGCAGCCAAAGCCTTTGAATATTATAAGAAAAGTGGGGATGCAGGAAGTGTGGAGGGAGCATACACAACTGGTGATTTATACCGTTTGGGTGAAGGAACTGCTGTAAATGAAGATCAAGCCATCGTATATTACAAAAAGGCATACGAACTTGGGCACCCAGAAGCAGCAAATACAATTTATCAAATGGTTGGTACTGATAATTATCTCTCATATTTGAAAGATTGTGTTGCTAGGAAGAACTTCGATGCTGCTAAGGAGCTATCGATTATCTATATTTCAGGAGAAATAGTAGATGCAAATATTGCAGAAGCCATGAAATACCTCGAACTTGGGGACAAAGGTAATCACGGTGGTTGTCAATATGTATTAGGGTATCTTTACAGAAATGGTTTCGAAAAAGCTCCTGACGGAGTCGTTTCTCTTTCCAATGAAAATGCTAATGTTTCTAAAGCAGTTTATTATTTTGAATTGGCCGCCGAAAATGGCAGTGCTGAAGCACTCAACAATCTTGGGGACATGTACATGAGTGGTATGGAAATAAGCGAAGATTATGAAAAATCTTTCGAAAACTTTGAGAAATCCTGTGAACTCAATAGCGGTTATGGATGCTACATGTGTGGAATGATGATTTCCATAGGTTATGTTGTTCGTGATGAGGAGGATGTCGAAAATTTCGTTACTAAAGCAATTGATTTGGGCTATCAACCTGAATAGTCACTTCACAAAAAATAAATTTGTCGTCCATCCTCGATTCATATTACGATAATCATCCAAAATGGAAGCGGGAACTATTGCTTTTAAGGGAAGTTTGTCTTTCTTGTCAACTGAAGGAGGAATTAAAATGGAAAGCACCTTGTTTCACATTTGAGGACAAAAATATTTTGATTCTTCATGCATTTAAAGACTTCTTTGGAATCGGTTTTTTCAAAGGTGTGTTAATCACTGATGAGCATAATCTTCTTCAATTTCCAGGAGAAAATTCTCATCATTCTAAGATTTTGAAATTTCAATCATTAACTGAAATCATATCAAATGAAGTGGCTATTAGGCGCTTTATCTTCGACGCCATTGACATAGAACTTAAAGGTCTTAAAGTGATTCTTGAAAAGAATGAAAAGGAATCACCCTCAGAATTAATTGATGTATTTCAAAAAAATGCAATTTTCAAGCAAGCATTCGAATCACTTAGCCCTGGAAAAAAAAGGGGTTATTTGTTGTATTTTGATGGAGCAAAACAAAGCCAAACCAAATTGGATCGCATACACAAAATGATGCCTCGCATACTAATAGGAAAGGGAATTCACGATTGTACCTGTGGCCTTTCTAAAAAGATGCCACGTTGCGATGGGTCGCATAAATTTATTTAGTTTTTAATATATGAAAAAAGCAATCCTTTTAGCTTCTGCTTTTCTTTTAAACGACGGCCTCATCGCTCAAAACTACACCTCATATTTTACAGGGAATATGCAAGATGTAACAACCCAAGCTTTGGGTGGCATTTGTTTGATGGGAGGCGCTTCTGAGGATGACAATGCAATGAAATGGTTTCTAGAAAAAGCCAATGGCGGTGATATTCTTGTTTTAAGAACGAGTGGATCAGATGGTTACAACAACTACATGTATAATTCCCTTGGTGTAAATGTCAATTCAGTAGAAACAATTGTTTGTAACAATGCAGCTGCGAGCGATGAAACTTATATTCATGAGCGCATACAAAAAGCTGAGGCAATTTGGTTTGCAGGAGGAAATCAATGGACTTACATCAGTTATTGGCGCAATACACCAATAGATAGTTTAATCAATCTTGCCATTGCAGAAAGGAATATTGTAATTGGTGGAACAAGTGCAGGAATGGCAATTATGGGTGATTATTATTTCTCAGCTCAAAATGGCACAATAAGCTCTACTAATGCTTTGCAAGATCCATTCAATTCATCCCTGACAGTTGATTCCGCCGCATTTATAAACAATAATATTCTGCAAAACATAATCACTGATACACATTTTGATAATCCTGATAGAAAAGGTCGCCTAACTGCATTTCTTTCGAGAATTTACAATGATTTCAGCGCCAAAGGAAAAGCAATCGCTTGCGATGAATATACTGCAGTTTGCATAGAAGATAATGGTTTGGCAAAAGTTTTTGGCGGATATCCCCAATACGACGATTTTGCCTATTTCGTTGAGATGAATTGTGAAATACCTGATCCATCCCCTGAAACTTGCATAAGCGGAACTCCTCTTACTTGGTCGTACAATAATGAGGCTTTAAAAGTTTATAAAATTGCAGGCACGAATAATGGCGGGAACACTTTCAATTTGAACAATTGGCAAAACAATACCGGAGGCACATGGTTAAATTGGAGTTCAAATCAGGGAGTTTTCTCAGAAAATATTGGAAGTCAACCCAACTGTCTTTCTGGAATAAATGAACTAAAAAATGAAAATATTTCTTGGAATTATAATCCAGACCAAAAACTACTTGTGTTTCAATCTGAAATGATAGACCTAAAACAATGTAAGTTGGTTGTCACCAATATCTTAGGACAAACAATTGATTTTGAGGAAACAAAGCATTCAAACGAAGTGTGTATTGGCTTAAAACACGTGGCAAATGGAATGTTATTTTTCAATTTGTTTAAAAATGAAATGTTAATCCATCAATTCAAAATAATACAATAAAATCAATCAATTTATGCTATTTTTCAACTAGATTTGTTTTTGTAAACTTTATTCAACCATGGCAATTATTGATGTACTGAAATATGATGGCCCAAACAATGTTTTGGTTTGGAAATGGCGTTCCGACAGTAACTCTTCAAGAGAACATGAATTGAGATATGGCACACAACTCGTGGTAAATCAATCCCAAGAAGCCATTTTCATCAAGGGAGGTCAAATCGCCGATGTATTTGGACCAGGTACACATACGTTATCAACCAAAAATTTACCAATTTTATCAGGATTAATAGGTCTCGCATTCGGAGGAGATAGCCCTTTTACGGCAGAAGTTTACTTTGTAAATAAAACGGTTTCTATGGACGCTAAATTTGGGTTGATTCCGTTCAACATGATCGAGCCAAATTTTAAAGTTCCAATCCCCGTAACTAGCCGTGGAAGCTTTGGCCTGGCAGTGACTGACTCCAAAACCTTTTTGAACAAAATGGTCGGAACAATTGCAGATTTCGACACCCGAACGCTTTCTAATTTTTTCCGGGGAGTTCTGGTAGAAAATGTTAAAAACGCCATCACAAAAATTGCCAAAGAACAAAGTTTAAGCCCATTGGAACTTGAATCTATCGTGATGGAAGTTGCCAATGCAGTGAAGGGATTTGTCGCAAGTACTATTGCAGAATTTGGCTTGGAATTAAAGTTATTTAATATTGAAGCTATTCCTGTAATTGATGATGATCCTAGGGTTAAAGAAATAGTCGCACAATATCAAAAATTGATGGCTGAAGACGCGGCCGAACGTATGCGTTTGAAAAGAAGGGCAGAAAATCTTGATGTTTATAAAATTGAAAGGAGTTTCGATACATCAGAAAAAGTTGCAGAAAATATGGGCGGTGGCCTTGGTGGTGATGGCGGAAACATTATTGGAACCATGATAGGAATGGGAATGGTTAACCCTCTTGCCAATCAAATGGGCAATATCATGCAAGGAAATGTTCAAGGAACTGCGCCGAATGCACCCCAGGAAAAAGTAGATAATGACGAAATATTTGAGGACCTTAAGAAACTCGCGGAACTCAAAGACATCGGAATTCTCACGGAAGAAGAATTTAAAGAAAAAAAGAAAGAACTTCTAAGTAAGATTAAATAAGATTACTAATGTTTAAAAATCCTTTCTCCTTTCAAGGCAGAATAAGAAGAACTGAATACGGATTGAGCATCATAATAACTGCTTTAATCAACATTATTACATTTGGTTTTGGAATATTCCTAACATTGCCATTTATGATTGCCCAGAACACCAAAAGATGTCACGATTTGGGAAAAAGTGGATGGTGGCAATTAATTCCTTTTTATGCAGTAATTCTGTTATTTGAAGGAGGACAAAATGGAATCAATCAATATGGTGCAGATCCAAAAGCAATAAACAATTCTTTCTCTAATAATTCCAATCAACAGGACGCTCATTCAAATATCACCTTTGAATCTGTTATTCCAGAAAAATGTCCCGTTTGTAAAAATCCAAATACCAAGAAAGACAATATTTGTGAATGGTGCGGAAGTCAAATCATCTAATCTTGTATTCAATTGATTAGAAAGTTCAAAATAATTCTATATTTACTTAAAATTTAAAATTCACATTAATGAAAAAGCTCCTCTTTTTTTTAAATTTTACACTAGCAATATTAACTGTAAAAGCACAAACTGGGATAATCTATGATATCAAATTTAGAATAGACCCTGAACTCATTACAGAAAGTAAAATTCAAAATCAGGATCATCAAATTCTTAACATCTCGACCGTTGAAGAAATGCCTAAATCACTTTCAGATACTATAATTTCAATGAGTGAAAAAATAATTGGTAAGGGATTAAAGACAACCTTCACGAGCTTGATTCCGGAAGAAAAGTTAATCATGGCTGCAATTCCAGAACACCTAATGTATATGCCATCTAATACATACAAAAAAGCTCGTAAAGAAGGTGAATATGACTATTACGTTAAAATTTATTGTAATATTCAAGCATTTGGAGGAGTGGCTGTTACTCTCGGGGAAAATACCTATTCAAAAGTGAAGCCTAAAATGACATTGAACATTACTGGATATGATAAAAACAAGAAAAGAATTCATAGAGGAAGAATGGTGTTTAAAGATTTTGACAAACTCCGTTCCCGTACCTATACTTCTGACTTTGTCGTTAATGGATGGTTTGAAACAACGAACGAAATAACTGAATCTGAAACCTTGACTTCTGACGATATTCTTAGAATGTATCTATGGGGACTTGAGACTTCATACTAATTTTATTACCGTTTGAATTAATCAATATTTTCAATGAATATATTGATTAAATCTATCGTGATCCGTTTGTTGCCTATGTATATTTGATTCTACAAATTACTTGGTGATGAAAAAAATTTTTACGTTTAGTTTAATAGTGTCTTGTGCAGGTGCATCTGCTCAGGATATTGGAGATAAAGTGTTAACTTGCCCATTCGGTTTTGGTTCTCAAAATCAAACCAATTCAAATAGTGCAACTTTCCAAGGTCAAACATCTTCAATGGAAAATAATGCCCGTTTGGAAACAACTCAAAGTACTTCCAACGGAACGTCTAATAGTGATTGGTGGCCAAATCAGCTTGACTTAAGTGTTTTAAGGCAAAATTCAGAATTATCAAATCCATTGGGTTTAGATTTTGACTATGCTACTGCATTTTCAAATTTAGATTATCAGTCGTTGAAAAATGATTTAAAAACGCTGATGACGCAGTCCCAAGATTGGTGGCCTGCTGATTTTGGTCATTACGGACCTTTGTTTATTCGAATGGCATGGCACAGTGCCGGAACGTACAGAACTGGTGATGGTCGTGGGGGTTCTAGAGCTGGTCAACAAAGATTTGCTCCACTTAACAGTTGGCCAGATAATGCAAATTTAGATAAGGCAAGAAGGTTACTTTGGCCTATTAAGCAAAAATACGGTCAACAAATTTCCTGGGCTGATTTGATGATACTGACAGGAAATGTCGCGCTAGAATCGATGGGCTTTCCAACAATAGGTTTTGCAGGAGGTAGAGAGGATGTGTGGGAGCCTGAAACTGATGTTTATTGGGGGGCAGAAAAAAAATGGCTTGAGGATGAACGCTACAGCGGAGAAAGAGAACTTGAAAATCCTCTTGCAGCCGTACAAATGGGTCTTATTTATGTTAATCCAGAAGGTCCAAACGGAAACCCTGATCCAATTGCAGCAGCATATGACATTCGTGAAACTTTTGGAAGGATGGGTATGAATGATGAGGAAACCGTTGCTCTTATTGCTGGCGGTCACTCCTTCGGTAAAACCCACGGGGCAGGACCAGCTGATAACGTTGGTAAAGAACCTGAGGCAGCACCTATTGAGGATCAAGGATTTGGGTGGAAAAGTACCTACGGTGAAGGAAAAGGTAAAGATGCCATTACATCAGGCCTAGAAGTTACATGGACGTCTACCCCTACCACATGGGGACATGAATACTTTGACATTTTATTTAACAACGAATGGGAACTTACTAAAAGTCCTGCAGGAGCGAATCAATGGGTGGCAAAAAACGCAAAAGCGACAATTCCGGATGCATTCGACGATAAAACCTATCATCTACCAACGATGCTTACAACAGATCTTTCACTTCGTTTTGACCCAGTTTATGAAAAAATATCGAGAAATTTCTTAGAAAATCCTGAGGCATTCACCGTCGCTTTTGGTAAAGCATGGTTTAAACTAACGCACCGAGACATGGGGCCTAGTTCATCCTACTTGGGTCCTGAAGTTCCTCAAGAACAATTTATTTGGCAAGATCCAATTCCAGAATTAATTCATCCAGTCGTAGAAAGTAAGGATATCACTAAAATCAAAAATCTTATCAACCAATCTGGTTTGAGCATCTCTGAATTGGTAACAACTGCTTGGGCTTCTGCTTCAACATACAGAGGTTCTGACCGACGAGGGGGTGCAAACGGGGCAAGAATTTGCCTTGAACCTCAAAGAAGTTGGGAGGTAAATAATCCCAATCAACTCAATAAAGTACTTTCAAAATTGGAAGAAATACAAAAAGAATTCAATCTTAGCGCTAAGAAAGGTAAGCGCATCTCCATGGCTGATTTAATTGTGTTGGCCGGTTGCGTTGGTGTTGAAAACGCAGCAAAGAATGCAGGTTTTGAAATTGAGGTTGCGTTTACACCAGGAAGAATGGATGCAACCCAAGAGCAAACAGATATTGCCAGCTTTAATCTTTTAGAGCCCATGGCAGATGGTTTTAGAAATTATTTGAAGACTGATTACACTATCTCCACGGAGGAATTATTGGTGGACAAAGCCCAACTTTTGGAACTGACAGCTCCCGAAATGACAGTTTTATTGGCTGGAATGCGTTCAATGCATGCAAACTGGGACAATTCAAAAATTGGTCTTTTAACGAATCAACAAGCTCAGTTATCTAATGACTTTCTTAAAAATTTACTGAGTATGGAAATTGAATGGTCAACAATAAATGATGATTTGGAGATTTTTGAAGGAAAATCCAGAGAAACAGGAGAGGTGATATGGACAGCCTCACGTGCAGATCTTATTTTTGGTTCACATTCTGAATTGAGAGCCCTTGCTGAGGTTTATGCAAGCGATGACGCAAAAGAAAAATTCGTGAATGACTTTGTACAAGCTTGGATAAAGGTTATGAATTTAGACCGTTTTGACTTAAAATAATTAGGCAAATACCTATATGAAAAAAGCAGCCTAGGCTGCTTTTTTTTTAAATCAAAAATCGGTTATCGAAATCTACAAAAGATTTGAAGTTTAATAACTCAAATTAATGCCCTAAGGAAATAAGGAAGAAATCACCAAATCAGGTTCACCAGCAAATGCGATATCATAACTTTTACTTGCAGGTATCTCCTCAACTTTTTTAACACCATTGGTATATGTAGTCCTAATAGCTGTTCCTGAAGGTTTCGAACTTGCTACGCTAATATCTTTTCCTAAATATCCGCTAAAAGAATCTTGAAACTCAACATTAATGAATGAATATAAGCTTGAATCATAACAATCTTGCACGCTCTTACCATCCAAAAAATTCTTGATAAAGGATTTGCAACCTCCTGAATAATTGTTAGCGTAATATACGGAAGCCCCAATATCAAAAAATGGATAGGCATAATGATATACGCGATTCTTTGCTGTTAATGCACCAATATCTCCATCATCTCCTGCTGATGATCCCGCTCCATTACAGACCGATTGAAAAACAACGACTGCATTTGCTTTCAACTTCAATTGCGCTTTAATCTCTTCTGTCGACACAAAAGAATTGATTACAAAACCTCCAGGATTACCATCCTTTCCTAAATCGCTCCCATGTCCGCAATAGACAAGAAAGCTGCATTCTGGGGCAACTTCTACAATATCCTCCCAATTCGCTGCATCATCATAAAACTCAAAAGTTTCAATGCCATACTCCTCAAAAAGTTGTGAAATGGACTCGATTTTTTCAATGGCTTTTTGAGTTCCATCTTCTTGGCTTCCAACAATGAGTAATGCCTTTAGGTTTTCACTACTATAATCTTGACAAAATCCAGAAAAATGGAGACAAACAACCGCACAAAACATCAAATTTTTTATTATTAATCTCTTCATCAACTTCATAACGATCAGTTTTATAAGGTTAAAAAATATAGCCCTAAATACGACCAACAAAAGATTTTGTAACAAAAAAAGTCCGCAACTGCGGACTTAAAAAAATAAACATTCTATTTTAAGAGTTATAATTGGACCAATTGTACCAAGTGTCCCACGTACTCCAAGTATCCCACGTACTCCAAGTATCCCACGTACTCCATGTATCCCACGTACTCCAGGTATCCCACGTACTCCAGGTATCCCACGTACTCCATGTATCCCACGTACTCCAGGTATCCCACGTACTCCAGGTATCCCACGTACTCCAGGTATCCCAAGTAGACCAAGTATCCCATGTTTCCCATGTACTCCAAGTATCCCAGGTACTCCATGTGTCCCACGTACTCCATGTGTCCCATGTTTCCCATGTATCCCAGGTAGACCATGTATCCCAGTTACTCCATGTATCCCAGTTACTCCATGTGTCCCAGTTACTCCATGTGTCCCAATTACTCCATGTATCCCAGTTATACCAGTTATCCCAATTTCCTTCGTTAATAGTCAAATCTACTTGATCAGTTTTCTCAGGAGCATCATTTAATGCCTTATTGTGAAACGTATCCAGATATTGAATATATGCATTTGAGCTATTGGTTTTTGCCTTTTTCTCTTGAATTACTTTTTTGAGATTCTTTAGGCGGCTAATTATATTATTTTCAGTAGGCTTCTTGCTCGATGATGAAAATGCTACAAGAACCGAAGCAAATAAAGTAGAAATTAATTTACCTATTTTATTCATATTGTGGTTGATTTAGCATCAAAAATAAAAAAAAGTTAAAACCCAAAAAAATAATTGATTTATAAAAGCACTTGACAACTGTAAAAAGCAAAAAAACATTCGATTTAAAATCATTTCTCAGATTTTATAGCGTATAATAGTAATATGTAATATTGATCTTATGTAACTAAAATCGCGTAACCTAATCACAATATTGTGAAAACTCAATAATTGAGAACAAAATCATTTTAGAATTACTTTTAATTGATAAATAAGAAAATTAAATTTTATATTTAGGTAGCTCAAAAAATATGACAAAAACAAAATTACAAGACGGAACCACAATATACTGCCTAAGAAAACCTGAGGCCAAAATGCTCGACCATCATGTTGAAGGTTATTTACAAAATGGAATTGAAATAAATGAAAATGATGTTATTTTAGACGTTGGGGCCAATATTGGTGTTTTCGGTGTTAGAGCAATTCAAAAAGCCAAAAACGTTAAGGTACACTGTTTCGAACCCATTCCAGACATTGCTGAGGTATTGAGAAACAATTCGGAACTGTTTGGTTCTGACAGATTTTTTGTGCATCAATGTGGTGTTTCTGAAAAAGAAGGAACAGCCACATTCACTTATTTCCCTAATACTCCCGCTCTTTCAACATTGCATCCAGAACAATGGGACGAAAATCCTGGCGCATTTAAAGATGCTGTTAAAGGAACAATGAAAAATCCGCCAGACGGTATGAAATGGATGAAATGGATTCCCACCGCATTTTCAGGTGCCATTGCCTCTTATTTGATTAAAGGGAGTAAAAAAGTTAATTGTAATCTTGTTCCATTGTCCAAGATTATCGATCAAGAAAATTTAAAACAAATTGATCTATTAAAAATTGATTGTGAAGGAGCAGAATGGGATGTATTGGCGGGAATTCGCGAAGAACACTGGCCATTAATAAAATCTTTGGTTATAGAAGTTCATGATTTAAACGGTAGATTGAATGCTATGAAGACACTACTCGAGAAAAAAGGATTTGTTAAACAAGTGGCAGAAAGAGAGTCTGGCTTTGAACAAACCCCAATGTATAATTTATTCGCACTTCGTTCATGACAGCAATCGACGCGGCATTTTACACTGCAATGCTTTTAGTTGGATCGAATTTATTTGGTTTTTTATACAGCTATTTGGTATTGAATACCAATATTTTCTCCAAATATAGAATACAAAATAAGCCCTACCCAAAAGGCCTTTTTTGGAGCAGAATGCCTCTATTTCTTTTCAACCTTGCAACCCTCATTGCTTTATCAGCCATTGGCGCATACATGATGTTTGATTTTTTTGATACCAATTGGCCTCTTTGGTGGATAATTCCAGTTCAAGTATTAATTGTTTTTGTCGTTGACGATTTATGGTTTTATGTTTACCATCGCTACTTGCATGAAAACAAATTCTTTTTAAAACATATTCATTCTATTCATCACAAAGCTACTACCCCATTTCCCCTTGAGTATTTGTATGCACATCCTCTGGAATGGATGGTTGGTGCTCTTGGACCGGTTATAGGTTTTGGCATTGTAATGATTTTTATGCCAATGAATATTTTTTCCTTTTGGATTTTTGGATTATTAAGAAATTTGCATGAAATACATATTCACTCTGATTTAAAGATTCCTGTATTAAGTAAAATCCCATTAATTAGCACAACGAAACATCACGATGATCACCATTCCAAATTAAACGGAAATTATTCATCAACATTTAGTTGGATGGATCGCTTATTTAAAACCGAACTTAAAAATTAACACCATGAAAACCCTTCTGATTTTAACTACCGCTTTTTTATTTTTATCTGTGAATTTTAAGCCAGCAGTTTATTCTTTAACTGTGAAAGTTACCAATTTATATAGTACCAGTGGCTTAGTTGAAATCGGGCTTTATAACAATGCTGACAACTTTCCTGAGGTTGGATTGACCTACAAAAAAGCACGTGTTAAACCCAAAACTGACTACACTTGCACCTACACTTTCCAATCTTTGCCTTATGATAATTATGCATTTGCAATTTATCATGATGAAAATAGTAATAACACCTGTGATGTTAACTTTTTTGGTATTCCTACAGAATACTATGGCTTTTCGAACAATGTTGTTCCCACTTGGTCTGCACCTTCATTCAATGATTGTTCATTTACGCTCAACGAAAATAAAACGAAATCTGTCGCATTAATTGATTAATTCGTACAATTATTTCAAACATTTAAAATAATCAAAGGGTTCAAGACAATCTTTGCATTGGTATTGTGCTTTGCAGGCCGTACTTCCGAATAAGCTAACCATTCGTGTGGATCCTGATCCACATCTCGGACAATTCACTTTTGGAGCATCAGCAAAAAGAATTGATTTATCTACTTCGTCAACTGGAGGTGCAATGCCATACTCAAGAAGTTTTTTTCTTCCAGATTCAGATATCCAATCGGTTGTCCAAGCCGGTGAAAGGACCTGCTTAACATGAACACTTGAGACGCCTTTACTAGCCAACATTTCAATAATTTGATTTTCAATATGCTTCATAGCAGGACATCCACTATAGGTTGGCGTAATTGTTATCTGACAATGATTTTCAGTTACTTCGACTTCTCGCACAACGCCTAAATCAATAATTGATAAAACAGGAATCTCAGGATCCGCAACCTCCTCCAAGTGTTTCCAAATGATTTCGCTTTTTACCATTCCATATTGGGATATGCACGTTGCATATATTGCATTTCAGCAAGAATTTTACCGAGATGTTCAGAATGCATCCCTTCACGTCCACCTTCAAATTGCCAATTGTTTTCTGGAATTTTTAGCGTTGCTTCATCTAGAACGATATCAACATTCTTTTTCCACTCTTTTTTAATTTCGGAGAGATTGGGCAGATGATATTCGTTCACTATAGATGCATCAACTTCATTTTCGAAAAAAAGTTCATCCGAATACCTCCACAAATAATTCAAAGAATTTTGAATGCGGTTGTGAGACTCCTCAGTTCCATCACCAAGTCTTATTACCCATTCAGATGAATGCTTAAGGTGGTATTTTGTTTCTTTAAGAGACTTTTCAGCAATTCCTCTCAAATGCAAGTCATTGCATAACATTAAGTTTTCAAAAAATGGTTTTCTGAACGCATCAAACAGAAATTGACGCATTATTGTGTCTCCAAAATCACCATTAGGCTGCTCTACTAGGAGTAAGTTTCTATATTCTCTATCAAATCTTAAAAAAGCCAATTGATCCGCATTTCGCACACCACCCTCAATTTGAGAAGCGTATTCAAAAAGATTGGTAGCCTGCCCTATTAAATCAAGCGCAATATTTGTTAGCGCGATATCTTCTTCGAGAATTGGACCGTGTCCACACCATTCGGAAAGTCGCTGACCCAAAATAAGAGAATCATCCCCTAGCCTCAAAACATATTCAAAAAGTTCTTTATTCATGGCGCTTACATGTGAGAAATCCCATCAGGAACATCATAAAAAGTTGGGTGACGGTATATTTTTGTATTGGCTGGTTCGAATAATGCATCTGCTTCAGATGGATCCGACGCCGTAATTTCAGCAGATGGAACGACCCAAATACTAATACCTTCAGATCTTCTGGTATAAACATCACGTGCATTATCAATTGCCATTTCGGCATCAGCAGCTCTCAAACTACCAACATGCTTATGATTTAATCCAGCTTTACTTCTTATAAAAACTTCCCAAAGTGGCCATTCTTTTTTTGACATTACTTACAAATTAATAGTTATGCAGACTTTCTATTTTGACGTTTTTCAGAATAAGCAAGAGCAGCTTCTCTAACCCATGCGCCATTTTCTTTAGCCTTTCTTCTGGTGTCTATTCGATCTTTGTTGCATGGGCCATTACCTTTAACAACATTCCAAAACTCGTCCCAATTGATTTCACCAAACACATAATGACCAGTTGATTCATTGAACTTTAATTCCTTATCTGGAATGGTAAGTCCTATCATTTCTGCTTGTGGAACGGTAACATCTACAAATTGCTGTCTTAATTCATCATTGGTGTGTCGCTTGATTTTCCATTTAACAGATTGCATGGTATGTTTGGAATCAGCATCATTAGGTCCGAACATCATCAACGCAGGCCACCAAAAACGATTCAATGCATCTTGAGCCATCGCTTTTTGTTCAGGGCTACCATTAGCAAGATGCGCCATAATTTCAAATCCTTGTCTTTGATGAAAAGATTCCTCTTTACATACCCTTACCATTGCCCTTGCATAGGGTCCGTATGAACACCTGCACAAAGGAACTTGATTCATGATTGCTGCTCCATCTACCAACCAACCAATGGCTCCCATATCGGCCCAAGTTAAGGTAGGATAGTTAAAAATTGATGAATATTTTGCCTTACCAGAATGTAAATCGTCTATTGTCTCTTCCCTATCTGCTCCTAACGTTTCGGCGGCACTGTACAAATAAAGTCCATGACCAGCTTCATCTTGAACTTTTGCCAATAATACAGCTTTACGACGCAGATTTGGTGCTCTTGTAATCCAATTTCCCTCCGGTAACATGCCTACAATTTCAGAATGGGCGTGTTGAGAAATTTGACGAATTAAAGTCTGCCTGTAATCATCCGGCATCCAATCATTAGGTTCAATTTTAATATCCTTATCAATTTTTTCCTGAAACCGTTTTTCCAATTCCTGAATACTCAAATCTTTTACCATAACCATTAAGTCTTAGACAAATTTAACGAAATCTGTTTATTTATTCTAAAAACAGCTATGATGTTTTCTTGTTTAAAAAAAGAGAAAAAATAAAGCTTTATTTATATACAATTATTGTATCAATTATTCAACTTCAATTGCAGGCGTATTGATCATACAAGCACCTTTTCGATAGCTAAAAAATCTTCCAAAAAGAGTATTCCCGTATAATTTACCTTGACACCAAGCACGCTCAAACTTATACATTTTTTCATCCCATGTGAAATTGGAATTCTTGGTTTGTACCATTAAGGAAACATCAAAGGTTCCGGTCAGGGCTGTTAAAGGAATTTTAAATTTACGAACCGTACTCATATCATCTGAAATAATTTGATAATTGAAAGCACTTATATCGGGATTAAGATTGACATTTAAAGGTATGTCTTGAAATTGTCCAGTAAATAAATATGCGTTATGAAATGTATAGCCTCTATTGGCAACAAGATGAACGTAAAAATTATCGTTGTCATTATAAAAAAATGCATTGCCAATCTTGTTTTCATTTTTAAGAACCAAATCTTTTCGGACCAGTTCACCGCAGAAAAATGGCTTAGGAAACAATTCTTGATTTGTTATCTGATCTGCACTTTTGTTTTTATCCAATGGAACTATTTCATCCTTCTGACAAGAAAAAAATATGGTAATTGTAACCGTTATAATTACTCCTGATATCAATGTGAATCTTTTCCAATTCTTTCGTTTTCTTTTCATTTCTATTGGCATTAATTGTTTAATCAAAATTGTCTTCAGAATTCTGTAAAATAAATTTTTTTCATTGGAATCGGAAACAATATCAATCAAAGTATGCTTACGATCAATATTCGTGAATCTCTAATGCCAACAAATCGTTAAATTTGTATTCAGATTTAAATGTATGACACCTAAGTTTCATCTACTCAAAATAAAAGATATTCGACCGGAAACAGAAGACGCTGTATCAATTGGATTAGAAGTTCCTGACAACTTAAAGCAAGATTACAGATTTATATCTGGTCAGTACCTAACTTTCAAAGTGATTATCAATGGTGAGGAAATACGAAGATCCTACTCATTGTGCGCTAGTCCTCTTGAAAATGAATTGCGCGTGGCTATAAAACGTGTAGCTAATGGTAAATTTTCCAATTATGCTATTGACAACTTTAAGGTTGGTCAAGAAATTGAAGTTATGACGCCAACGGGAAATTTTAAATTTCAACCGGACCGCAATGTGGAAAAATCATACATCTTATTCGCTTCAGGAAGCGGTATTACTCCGATAATTTCGATAATGAAGACTATTCTTCATGAGGAACCTGGAAGTGACGTGACTTTTTTTTATGGTAACAAAAACTTCAACTCCATTATTTTTCGCGAAGAAATAGAAGGACTGAAAAATCAATTTATGAATAACCTACGTGTCATTCATATTTTATCAAGAGAAAGTTTAGGTAACGACATTCAAAAAGGAAGAATTAATAAGGAAAAAGTAGATCATCTTTATGATGCTTTTCTTAAAGACAGCAATTATAATGGAGTTTACATTTGCGGACCTGAAGAGATGATTCTTGGTGTCAAGAAAAGTCTTTCTGAAAAAGGAGTATCAGAAAAACAGATTCATTTTGAATTGTTTGCGTCGTCCGTTCCCAAAAAAGAAATTATTAAAGAATCTAATACCATCGACGCTGTTGATAGTATAGTATCGATAATATTGGATGGTGATCGAATTGATGTTCCATTGAATACAGATGGAGATAGTATTCTTGATGCAGCTCAAAAAGCAGGTGCAGATTTACCTTTTGCATGTAAAGGAGGAGTTTGTTGCACGTGTAAAGCTAAAATATTGGAAGGATCTGCAAAAATGGATGTTAACTACGCGCTTGAAAAAGACGAAGTTGAAGCTGGATATATCCTTACCTGCCAAGCACATCCTACAAGCGAAAAATTACTGGTTTCATTTGACGATTAAATTATGGGTATATTTTCATTTCTAAAATCCTCTGAAAAAAATACTAAAGAAAATGTTCTTTTAGTTGAGGAGATAAAAATTCTTACAGCTGAAGCCAAGAGTATATCATTTCAAACACCACAGGATTTTGTATTCGAAGCTGGCCAATTTATTGAGCTCTCAATTGAAATAGATGGAAATATTGAAAGACGATCGTATTCTATTTGCTCAGGGCCTGGAGAATCATTAACAATTGGAGTGAAAGCGGTTCCTGGAGGAAAAGTTTCCAATTGGCTGATGCAAAATGCCAAACCAGGATTGGGTCTTCATGTTTCAAAACCTAGTGGTAATTTCATCTTAAATCCCGAAACAAAAAATATTGTCGCAATCGCAGCAGGAAGCGGAATAACTCCAATAGTTTCATTAGCAAAATCATTGCAGAATATAAAAGGGAGAGTAACGCTGATTTACGGAAATAAGTTCGAGTCTTCAATCATGTTTAAAGAAGAACTGAATGCGTTAAGTAACACTTCAATTCATCATTTTTTAAGCCAAGAAAAAAAAGAAGGTTACCAGCATGGAAGAATTGACAGAGAAAATTTAACCGAACTGATCAAGCAAAACCTTGAATTATTGAAAGCAGATGGCTTTTACCTCTGTGGACCAGAAGAAATGATACTTCAAGCAAAAGAGACTTTGGAGTTTTTTGGTATTTCAGAATCGAAAATTCATTTTGAATTATTTAGACCAGCAACGATCTTGAAACCTTCTGGAGTTAATAAAGTTGAAACTTTTGAAGGAGCTTCAAAAATTCAAGTTGTTTTGGATGGTGAATCCTATACATTCAATTTGGGTGCAGATGGTAAAACGATTTTGGAGGCAGCTGAAGCAGCTGGTGCGGATGTACCTTATTCTTGTAAAGGTGGTGTTTGTGCTTCTTGTAAAGCAAAAATATTAAAAGGTGACGCCAAAATGGATGTAAACTATACTTTGAGCGACAAAGAGGTTGCTGAAGGATACATTCTTACTTGCCAGGCACATCCCAATAGTGAAGAACTCATTATCAGTTTCGATGCTTAAAAGAATTGTTATAATTGGTGCTAGCCGTGGAATAGGTTCCGAAATCGTAAAAATTTTAGCTCAAAACGCAGATTTTGAAATCCTTGCATTATCCAGAGATCTTCATAAGATGGAAAAGTTGTATAAAGATTATGTTAATGTTCGACCCTACTCATTTGATTTAAATGCAAATATCAAAGCGCAACTTGATGAAATTTTGAAAAATTACAGCAGTATTGATGTTCTTATCAATAACGCTGGATATCTCGTTAATAAAGCTTTTCCAACTATTACGTACGAAGATTTTCACAAAAGCTATCAAATCAATACCATTGGAGTTATGGAATCTGTGCAAAATATACTTCCAAAAATGGAGAAAAAAGGTGGACATATTGTTAATATCAGTTCGATGGGGGGTGTACAAGGTACGATGAAATTTGCAGGACTTGCGGCCTATTCTACTTCGAAAGCTGCTATATGTAGTTTTACAGAACTTTTTGCAGAAGAATATAAGGCCTCTAAAATAAAAATGAATTGTTTGGCACTCGGAGCAGCTCAGACTGAGATGCTGGAAGAAGCATTTCCTGGTTACAAAGCTCCTCTTTCAGCAAGACAAATGGCTGAGTATATTACTGACTTTGCTTTAAAAGGTGATCAATGGTTTAATGGTAAAATTCTACCTGTTTCATTATCAACTCCTTAATTTTTATTGTTACCTTTTAAAACTTATACATTTAATACCCAAAATCAGCAAAATGTTTAAACGACGAAAAAATATAGAAACATTAACTGAACAGGAAGTAATCGCATTGGCTAAAACTGATGCTTATTATTTTGGGACTTTGTATGACGCTTACTTCGAAAGAATCTTCCGCTTTATTTTCAAAAGACTTGGTGGTAATGAAGAATTGGCCGGTGATTTAACCCAACAAACTTTCATAAAAGCCATGGCCAATATCAGTAAATATGAAGACCGAGGATTGGCTTTCAGCAGTTGGTTGTTTAGAATTGCACAAAATGAAACCTTAATGCATTTCCGAAGCCAAAAAACATCAAGTACAGTAGCAATAGAAGATTACATGTTCAAAAATATGTGCGAAGAAGCGAATATTTCAAAACACATGTCGCAAGATGATCAAGAAATGCTGATCACATTGTTAAATAATATGGAACAAGAACACTTAGACCTAATTGAATTGAGATTTTTTCAAGGTTTAAGTTTCAAAGAAATAGCCGATATATATTCTATTACTGAGTCTAATGCAAAGATGAGGGTCTACAGAATATTGGAGAAGTTGAATAAAAAATGGGGTGAATTGTCATGAGAAAATTTGTCATCAACAAAGAAAATAAACCGTTAGAACCAACGGCAGAGCAAATCCAAAAACATAAAGATTTTGGCAGGTTTTATCATGAATATGAGCGACTAACAAAAAGAGGCAAGAAACCAATTTATCAGGATCCGAAATTGTATCTGTTAATCGTATTATTGGGAATTGTATTGTTTTTAATTCTTGGTGAGGGCAGTTATTGATCTAAAACACTAATTTTTTTAGAACCGAAGAATTCATTAATTTCATATCGATTAAATCTAAAGTGTGAAATTATATCAATGGTTAACTTTTTTTACCTCTCTTATTCTAAACATAGGATTTAGTCAGGATATCCATTGGTCACAATTTAATGATAATCCTATTTTTCAAAATCCTGCCAATTCTGGTTATTTTAATGGCGATTATCGATTTGTAGGCAATTATAGAGATCAATGGCGAAGTGTCTCTGTTCCATTTAGCACATTTTCACTTTCAGCAGATTCCAAATACAAAAAGAATAACAATATCGGTATCGGTCTTTTGATGTTTCATGATGTTGCAGGAGATGGACAGTTCAGAACAATGGAATTTCAGGGAAATTTATCGTATTTATTTAAAATAACTCAAGATTCTTCCCATGTTTTAAGATTGGGATTGAATATTGGATTGAATCACCGTCAACTCAATTGGGATAAATTCTATTTCGACAATCAATTCAACGGCATTCAATTCGATCCGAGCCTTCCGACAAATGAAAATTATCAAACAGATAGAAAAACAAACTTTTCTTCGGGTCTGGGAGCAACATACACTTATCAATTGGAAAAAAGAAAATTTTTCACAGCACAGTTTGCAGCATTCAATATCAATCAACCCAATCAGGGATTCTATAATGAGTTGGTGAAAAGAGATGTAAGGTATCTCATTAATCTTCGTGCTCATTATCCACTAGGATTTGATTTTGATTTGATACCTTCAATAAACTTCTCGCTACAAGGAAAATACCGTGAACTTTCTGTGGGTAGTTCAATAAAATATACCTTGGTGAATCGTTTAGGTATTTACCGTGCTCTCTATGCAGGAATTTGGTACAGAACATTGGATGCAGCTTACCTCACGGTTGGTGCTGATTATCAAAATTGGTTTGTTGGCCTGAGTTATGATGTAAATCTTTCAAAATTGGTTCCCGCAAGTAATAATCGTGGCGGTTTTGAAATCGCTGTGAGGTACATCATCAATACCTTCAAACCTAAACAAGTATTACATAGGGTATGTCCAGATTATATATAATACTCATATTATTTGCACTTTGTTTTTCCAATGCCTTTGGACAAACAAAAGTTGGTACTTACCTCAAACATGCCCAAGATAAATATAAAAATGGCGATTATGTTTACGCTTTAGAATTGTACGAACAAGCGATGCAACTTGACTCTAACTCCATCGATATCTTATGGCAATATGCAGAAACATTGCGAGCCTACAAAGATTATGGGAAAGCGACTGTGTATTATAAAAAAGTCTATGACAGAGAAAATGGTCTTATTTATCCATATTCCCAACTATATTATGGGTTGATGCTCAAACAAACCGGCAATTATGAAGAGGCATTGAATACATTTAAAAAGGTCAAATCCCAATTCAAATCCGAAAAAAAGAGCTACCCTTATTTAAAAGCTGTTCGAGAAATTGAGTCATGCACTTGGGCCATGGAATATGTTGGAACGGAAGATTCGATAATTTTTGCTCATCTCCCAAAACCAATTAATTCTGAAGATTCTGAATTTGGTCATTTAATTTGGAATGAAAAACTAGTATTTTCCTCGCTCAAAGCAGATTCTATTGGTAATAATGAAGAGGTTTATACAAAAAACTACAAAACCCAGCTATACACTTATGCATTAAACAATAAGGAAAAAAATTACAAACGGATCGAAACATTGTCAGACCAAGGAAAAAGTGTTGGTAACGGGAGCTTTTCGTTGGACAGTTCCAGATATTATTTCAGTAATTGCGAGGATGATGCCTACAATTACGCATGTAAAATAATGGTTGCTGAAGTAATTGACACTGTTTTTTCAAACATTGATTCGCTCGGAAGTATAATTAACAGTCCAGGATTCAATACCTCCATGCCTTCAATAGGGGAAATCGATGGAAAAGAAGTGTTATTTTTTGCTAGCAATAAAGAAGGTGGAAAAGGTGGAATGGATATATGGTTTTCGTACATCACGAATGGTAATCAATACAGCGATCCTGTTAATTTAGCAGCAATCAATTCCGAAGACAATGAGGTAACACCATGGTGGGACAACTCACAAAATGATCTATATTTCTCATCTTCCTGGTTTGATGGTTTTGGGGGTTACGACATTTTTAAAACCTCATACAAATCTTACGATTTCTCTGAACCTCAAAATATAGGCTTACCATACAATAGTCCAGCGAATGACTTGTATTTCTTTAAATATGCAGATACTTCTTATTTTTCAAGCAATCGTATCGGTGTGAATTACAGCAAGAATCCCACATGTTGCAGCGACATCTTTCGTGTGAATCTTCCAAAAAAAATCCCACCACCTGAAATTGATACTTTAATCATACCACCTATAATAGAAAGCTTTTATGAATTAAACCGAAGACTTCCTGTAACATTGTATTTTCACAATGATTGCCCCAATCCTAAATCATTAGATACTTTAACGAAAATTAATTATTTAGACGGTTACTACGAGTATCGGGCTATGTTAGAAAAATATCAAAGTGAATTCACTACTGGAATGGATTCAACAAGATCTGAAATGGCTAAAAAGGAATTAGAAGATTTTTTCATCAATTATGTTGACAAAGGGGTTGAAGATCTTGCCTTGTTTAGGGACTTACTGCTTATTGAACTTGAAAAGGGAGCAAAAATAAATGTTTTGGTAAAGGGTTTTGCGAGTCCATTAGCAAAGACAAGTTATAATGTTAAACTCACCAAACGCCGAATTTCTTCATTGGTAAATTATTTAAATGCATTCGATAATGGTGTATTCAAACCATATTTAAAAGGTACTGCTGAAAATGGAGGAAAGCTTGTTTTCACGATGGTACCATTTGGAGAGTATACCGCGAACAAATCGACAAGCGATGACTATTATGATCAAAGAAATTCTGTATACTCCAAAGCAGCTGCTGTAGAAAGAAAGGTTGAAATTCAAAGTGTAAGCTATATGGAAAATGATAAAATATTTCCATTGGCTTCAGAATCTAGTATTTATGATTTGGGTAAGGTTTCTTCTTTAAACAACATTCAAAAATCTTTTGTTATTCAAAATTTAACCTCTGGGAATATCGAAATTGAAAGTGTTAATTCACCATATGACTTTGTATCGACAGAGGTTTCGACAAAAATTATCCCAGGTAAGAAATCTGGAACTATAACATTAGATGTAAACCCAGCTTCATTAAATGGATTGAACATTTTATATGTAGAAGTGAAAATTAAAGATTTTACCGAGACACTGAAGCTGATGCTAACTTTTGAAGTGGAATAAATTAAAATCGAATATTAGATGCTATTTCACTTAATTCCTCTTGAGATAAACTTAATTTCTGCCTACCAAAATCCATGTCGGACACAGAATTAATTGGAATTAGATGAATATGCGCATGGGGCACCTCAAGTCCTACAACTGCAACACCAATTTTCTTACATGGCACAACATTTTTGATATTATTAGCAACGTTCTTTGCGAAGACCATCATTTCTCCTAGTAAATCATCATCCAAATCAAAAATATAATCTATTTCTATTTTTGGAATAACTAAGGAATGACCTTTACTTAAAGGCATGATATCTAAAAAAGCCAAGAATTTTTCGTTCTCAGCTATTTTATGGCAAGGGATCTCACCATTGATTATTTTAGTAAACAATGTTGCCATTATCTACTGATATCAATTATTTCAAATTTCATAATGCCATTAGGCGTTTGAATTTCTGCGATATCTCCAACCTTTTTTCCGAGTAAACCTTTTCCTATTGGAGAATCCACAGAAATCTTTTTGGCTTTTAAATCGGCTTCGTTTTCAGCAACTAGAATGTATTCCATTTCCATTGCATTCGCAACATTTTTGATTTTCACTTTTGACAAGATAAATACCTTAGAATTATCGATATTGGTATTGTCAATTATTCTTGCATTGGCGACAATTGCCTCCAACTTAGCGATTTTCATTTCAAGAATACCTTGTGCTTCTTTCGCAGCATCATATTCTGCATTTTCAGATAAATCACCTTTATCACGTGCCTCAGCTATCTGATTTGAAATAGCGGGACGTTGTACCATTTTCATTTCATGCAATTCGTCTTTAAGCTTCTTTAAACCTTCTTCTGTATAATATGTAATTTGTGACATACCTGATCTTTTGAATCTATTAATAACAAAAACAAGAGAGCCCAATGGACTCTCTTGAATTACAAATATAAAAAACTAAATAATTATTTCAAATTGATTGTTGCCCCGATAGTATGTATTGTACCAAAAACTCCAGCAAAACGGGTAGCATATTCAATACCCAAAGCACTTTTGTTTTCTCCTACGATTGCATCGATAGAAAAACCTGCTGTTGGACCAACTAAGGCATTGGATCTATTTTCTGCTGATAACAAGTTCTTCTCATAGACATATCCAGCTCTAAGATTGAAAGCAACTTTATCACCTGTCATTGCATAATCCAAACCAATTCTGTACTGGTCATTTGAGAATGAATTTGCAGTAAATCCTAAAGCCAAATTCAATTTATTGTTTTCATTAAAGATGAAATCGTAAGATCCACCAATCGACAACAATGAAGGTAATTCAAAAGTAGCAGAACGTTGTTCTAAAGTTGCAACAAATTCTGTTGAGATGTATTGAATCTGTTGAGCCAAACCATCGCCCTTATAACGCATCACAGGACCAACATTTTTAAGAGCTATTCCAAATTTAATTTGATCCCTTTCACCTGTTACATATCTAATTCCTGCATCCATAGCAATTCCACTAGATTTCAAATTCGAAATACTTTCTGATATAACTTTGAAATTTATGCCCGCATAAATGGAAGAAGAAAATGTTCTAGCATATCCAACATTAAATACATTCGCCCTCGGTGAAAAGAAACCTATATTTCCTTCAGGATTGGCAACTGTAGTAATTGGAATGTCACCAAAATTCATGGATTGTACACTTACGCTAATAACATCTGTTTCAGAAATTCTCTGCGCCAAACCAGCACTATTGAAAGAAATTCCGGCATTACCCATCCAATTGCTGTAATTGAATTTAATTTGAGTCTTATCAGTAAATGCCAAACCAGCAATATTAACGAAAGAAGCTTCCAAACCATTAACGGTTGCTATACCTGCATCGCCCGTTGCAGAACTGCGTGCCCATGGATTAATTAACAACTGAGCAGCTCCAGACGAACCAACACGATCCTCATTTCCGGCATTAGCAAATGATGTTACAATCAACCCTGAAGCGAAAAGCAAATTCTTTAAACTATACATTTTATTTTTCATTTCAATCTCTATTAGTTCAAATTAAATACCTTGTAAGTCAACCTGTCGCATTCCTCCGAAAAACTTCAGAACGACCTCACCAACCTCAGGGACATCGACATGTATTAAGTAAACACCACCAGCAACAGGGATACCTTTTGCATTATTCAAATCCCAATCGATTGATGTTACCTCGCTGTCCTTTTTGAAAGTTCTTACAAGCTTACCACTTACAGTGTAAATGTTAACTGTACATCTTTCAGGAAGATTGGTAATCTTAACTCTAGTATCCAACCTGCTTCTTTCATATTCCGAGAAAGCATAATATGGATTTGGTACAACGTTTATCATTTTTAAAGCTTCAGCTAATCTATTTGCATCATCCTTAACAGTATAAATATCATCCATTGTCCAACCATACATTGGAGCTCCTGCATTATCGCCAGATCCAACAAAGTTTTTATATTCCTTATTGATTCTCAATCTTATTTTAACATCAGTTGAATTCAGAATTTGATCTTCTCGTAGCATTGGATATGCAATCCAAGACAAGCTTCCATACAATTCTCTTTTTGTAGTACTGCTATTGTTATCAACTATATCTTTCAACTTAACATACGCTTCATTGGAATTTGATTCACCAACAGAAGGTACGTATGCTGGGAAATCATAACCAGAAGAGAAATTGTTAATAGTTTTTTGATTATAACTGAAAACATAGATAGGATGCATACCTCCCATTAATGGATTACCAACATTATCAACGATTCGATCCGTAGGATTCCAGATCATATCAGCACCATTTTCCGCTCCTAAGAAAGAGTTTTCACCAAAAGCCATGTATAATCGTGCTCCAGATTCTAAATCAACTGCATATCCAGGGAACCAACCCATACCAGTTGTTCCGCTTCCATCAGGATTTCCATTTTTATCAACACTTGGACTTTCACGCAAAGCTCCAGGATCAGCACCACCAACGTTTAAGTTTGCAGTTCTTCCTAACTCGATCACTGGACAACGCGTCCACAATGATTTATCAGAAGTTATTACAATATCAACACTAGGCAAGAAACTGATTGATGCATTGTTCTTAGAAGAACCTGGACTAGTCAATTTATAATAAGCCATAGGCATAAAGTCCGCTTGGTAACCAACTAACCTATGAGGAGCAACTCCACCTGACAATAGTTTTGCGAATTTTTTATCATCATCTTGACCAGCTTCATCTTTGTAATTACAAGGATTCAAATATGGTAATTCATCAGGTAAACAATCTTCAGGATCTTGAGGTGAATAATCACCTGAACGAACCCAGTTGGTTGGGAAGAATGCATCATTATCCTCAACAAATGTTAACCATCGCTTGGATGAATCCGCAAAATCAATAGTCGCCTCAATCATATCTGTAACCTTTACCGACTGATTTCCAGACTCTCCAAAATATTTATTTTGATAGATCTGAACCGAAATACCCCATTCAGGTATCAACTGCTCATTATCAACTGCAATAGTTTGATCTGAAGACACTGAATCAATTAAGACCCCATTTTTGTAATGATAAATTACCCAATCAGCAGTGTCAGCGGCATTGGTATTGGTTGCGGTATAGTTTCTGAATTTACATTCAAAATCACCATCCACTAAATTTAAAGGATCAACAACTTTAACATTTATCGGCCCAAATCCTTTTTCGTATACTGGATTTTGAACGATTCCATTGGTTAGAATATTGGCCAAAGTAGTCGAATCAAATTCTAAAGAGCGGTTACCATTTCCGTATCCATCCAAACGTGTAATTTTTGGGGAAGAACCATACTCAATTCTTTGCTCAGTACCATCTGCTTCAGGAGTTGGATTATGAGGAACTGCAGGAATTGCTACTATTGAGGTACCATCAAAATTCAAACGAGAAGAGATGTAAGGAATTTTTTGTCCATCTAATGCCAAAGGATCATTAGGATTATATTTCTTAAATTCATTGTGAGCATATGCCACCGCAATGTAATAATATGTTTTATGGTTCACCAAGGTTCTATTACCAGTGGCAAATTCATCTTCGGTAATTCTAAAGGAATGCTTGATTCCAGTATTTTCACCGTCCACTTTCTTTGTCGGTATTGAATATCCTAGAGCTTCATCAAACTCAAAATTTACAATTTCTTCAATGTCATTTTTAAGGTCACATTGTGCAACCAATCTTGCCTTACTTGGGTCAGCAATATCAGCAACTGAAACTTCATCGTTTTTCAATTGGAAGATTTGATAACCTTCAAATCGGTAAAATCTATCTTCACCTAGAGGAATATTGATTTCATCTTCCTCTTCGTAGGTTTCAATGGCTGCAGTGTTGTCAAGCATTAGTATCAATTCGTTTTCTAATTCTTGTATGATAACTTTCGGTGCCGCAGGAGGATTCAAGATTTTAAAACAAGCGTCGAATAGTGCTTGAGCTTTTGTGTCTGCGCGCTTCATTGCATCAACAGAAGAGAATAAATCTCCTTCAGTTCCTCTACCAAATACCAAACCAACTGTGATATTATTGATCGCACCAGGCTTCAAAACGAACGGACCGGCTGATTGGACAAAGCGTCTATCTCCTGGAGGGTTATTGTTGGTAGCTTCATCCCAACCATTAGGGAATCCTGAGGTCATATCTACACCTCCAGTAGCCCAGAATAAAGGATCTGAATTTCCGGGGAACATATAATCAGAAGGTACTGTTGTAACACCAGCGGAACCTACGTGACCCAAACCACCATAAAACATTTCAGATCCATTTGCCCAAGTACCACTCATGAAGTTGTAAAACTGTGCAGCGTTCAGAGGATCTGTGTATGGGAAAGCCGATTGTGCGTTGTAATAAGTAAAACGACGCATTCCAAATCGCTCGTTGTCAATAATTCCATCGGAATAGCCTATTCCAATACCTTTATAAACAATACCATCACCTGCTAGGGCCTGAATCACTGAAGGTACAATTAAAGTGTCGTTAACTTCATCATAAAAAGGTCCAATGTTGTCAACTCCATCTGCATCTTGGTATGGTCCTTCAAAGAAGTCACAACCTATTGCGGGAGGATTTTCTCCATAACCCAATTTACCACCATCAGATTCATCAATAAGGTCACCGTTAAACATGTAACCTAAACCTCTAGATACATCACAACCTGCATAATCATCAGCGTAATTTCCAACATCAGCATCTAAATACTGAGAGAAATAAGTATCGTACAATGTTTGCGTACCTCTATTTATTAATTCGTAGTTATAAAAAGTCATCCTATTAACCTCATCATTCGTAGCGAATGCAAAAGCCTGAGCACGTACTTCCATACCTATTGGATCACCATTTGTTTCAGTGTGAATATTTCCCTTATCATTGAAAACCCACCAATGCGTTTCGTCACCGAATAATGAAATTCTTCTGTCAATTCCACATTCTATATCATTTCTTCCAAGGATATCATCATACCAAGGATGATCACCATCCTCAGCTGGACTGTATACACCATCTTCATTTCTATCATAATAAGGGGCTAAGAAATAATCCTGTCCTCTTGAAACATCACCATGAGCTGGCCAATTGTAAATTCTATTTAATTCATCAGCCGTTGGTTCACTCACATCATCACATCCATCTGTTGTAACTCCGGCATTACATTCCCACCAAATACTAAATTTAATAATCTCTGCTTTTCTAATGGTGTAGAATTTATCATAAGCCAAACACTGATCTGGATCGATATTAGCCTCACCAAAATCTCTAATCGCATCATCTCCAACAGGATTTAGAGGGTTATAATTACCGCTACCAGGATTTACGGTTAACGGACCTGCCCAGAAGTCATTTCCTTGGCGGTATCTCAATGCAGCCAATTTCAACTGACCATTGATATCTGTTCCACCCATCCAAAGTGCACCTGCATAGATTACATGCAATCCACTTCCTTTTGGAATTTCATAAGATGCAACACTAGCTTGCCGATCTTGGAACATACTTCCACCCTGTTCAATGAGTGCTTTAACATCATTGAATTGCATCAATAACTTAGCTGTTGCCGGCGAACAATTGGCACCTTTATTAATAGTTCCTTTCGAACTCTTACCCAAATCACTTGGATGTACGAATGCGAAAGTAATTGTGGTTGAAAATAAAGTTAAACCAAAAACGAATGCTAGAATTTGCTTTTTCATATTATATAATTCTTCTGTTTTTAGAAATCAAATTTAACACCCAAACGAATGGTTCTAGGTGTACTAATATTAAATGGATTTTGAATTTTCATTTGATAGTAATCTCTAAAAGATTGCTCATCAAGTTGGTTTTGGATTGAAGTTTGACTTGAAGCAGCTTCTAAGTATCCATCGTCATCCCAGTTACCAGTAGCACGGTAAACATTTAACAAGTTAAACTGGTTAAACAAGTTGGTTACACGAAGATAAACATTCAAGAAAGCAACTTTCTTTTTGTCTTCATTTGAACCAAATTCAAGATTAAAGGTTCTGTCTAATTGTAAATCCAATCTGTAAGACCAAGGTAAACGAGAACCATTTAATGTACCATTTAAACCTGCATTCAAGTTACCAATACCTTCATCAGTAATAAATGTTTGATTAGAGTAAGGTGAACCAGAATATATATTTGACACGATATTCAAACCTGTATTCTCTAAGATATCCAATCCACCAATTGAAGGACCGTTATAATCTTCACCTTCACCATATCTGTAGTCAAAGGTAATTGCGAAAGCGTGACGTTGATCAAATGAATACGGCGTGATAGTTCTTAAGTTAGGTAAACCAGCGTTTACTAAACTTGAAGCAGAAGTTGCATCAGAACCTGTACCATCAGCAAACTGCAATGTATACGCTGCGGTCATTCTGATATTTCCAGTTCTTCTTAAATCGTATGATACTGTCATTCCTTTAACCGTACCAAAATCACGGTTTCCAAAAGTTTTATAAGTTGCAGGATAAGCTTCAAATACATTTAATAACTGTACTTGGTTTCTTTGCTCTCGATAGAACGCTGAAATTTTCAAAGATGACGTTCTGGTTAATACTTGTTGGAAACCTAATTCATAGTCAACCGTTGTTTCTGGCTTGAGGTTAGCGTTATTAATTATTGCACTTCGTGAATTGATAAACTGGTATTCAAAAGGATCAAAACGGAAACCTGAAGTAGGTCTTTTTGTTAAGATGTCATAATGTGCAAAGAAAGATGCTTCATCAGAAATTGGGAATGAGAATGCAATACGAGGCATTACATTAATTTGAGCTTTATAATCTTCGAACGCATCAGCAGAAGGAGTTTCTTGACTTGGATCAAGTAACCATGGTTGAATACCAGTAGCTCCACGAATTACTTTAGGGTCTTCAACTTGGATACCATCAGCGTTGTACCAATTGTTTCCAACTCTAAATCCGTTGATTGCTGATGGGTTGTTAACGTCATTTACATATACTGTATAATCATCGCCCATGGCTTCTGGAATTTCAACCCAATCGTATAAATTAGGATCTCCTTCAACAAGTGCTTTGGCTTCTTTAACCGTTCTTGCGTTATAGAATAGATAAGGATCTTTTAAAACGGGTTGGTTTGCATCGAAAACGTCTACACGAACACCAACATTGAATACGATGTCATTGAATGCGAACTTATCCATTACATAACCTGCGATATAAGTAGGAGCAAAAGCACCAACAAACCTCTTGTAGTTACCATTTTCGTCAAATTCATTAAAATACTTATTAATATCTGTTGTACCATTAACTTTTCTTCCTGTGTGATCGAAACCCCAATATGAAATAAATGAGTTACCACTATTCAATAATTCATCTGGAGAGAACATATCGAAAGTATAGATACTAGGATCGTACTGATCAATGTCCACATAATCTAATCCCCCTGGATCTAAATTCAATTCTTTACGTAAATTATAGTCAAAAAAGGATTGGTTATCATTATTCAACTGTCCGCCATAAACGCCACCGTTGGCAGCAGCATAACCTGTATTCAATCTTTCGTACGTGATTGCTTTGAAAGAACCCATGTCGGTAGTATCTCCACTGAATTTGTTCAACTCTTCGATGTGAAAATTAGCTAACTGACGGGCAATAGACCAAATTCCAAGAGGCCCATTAGTTCCACCACCAGTAGTTGTTCCAGAAGTCCAACCTCTATCCCATCTTTGTTCCAACTCAAAACCGAAAGACAAGGAGTGGTCTCCAAGAATAACAGATAACGCACCTGTACCTCTTAACTGATCGTTTTCAGTTTTTCCAAAATAATTATAAGGTGTACCAATGTTGCCCCATATTCCATAAACACTTTGAGGAGCATCACCATTTCTAAGTGCATTACCCTGTTGTATTTGGAATAGGTTCTCATAATTTCCAATTGGATCTCCTTCGTATATATTATAGTATTGTGTTGTAATTGCAGCTAATGCGGCGTTTGTTTCAGAAGGAGAAAATGCTACTTCAACATCTTTAAAACCATCATGTTCTTTTAAATCTACATCTCCATCACCATTGGAATCAAACATGGAATATGTTGGAATTCTGGTTGTAGTAAAGGTTCCAACATGACCATAGTTGAACATATTGTATTTATGATTTGGATCGTATACATCGTCTTTAGATTTGGAATAATCAACCATTAATGTATATACAAATGAACGCAATTTCGAAGCACTTCCTTCTTGGTCATTAATGAAACGTTGTGTCAAACGCCCAAAAACCCTCCAATCAAGAGACTTGTAAACACCAAAGTTGGTGAAATTCAACAATGAGCCACCATAAGAATAATTGCTTCCATAGCTATAATTCATTGATCCCCCAAAAGTCAAATTGACAGATGGACCTGTATTCACATCAATTTTTGCCTGCGCAGAAACAACCGTACCTTGCGCATTCATTCTCCATGGAACTTTTTCAAAATCGGAATCCTCTGTTGGATTACCATCTGCATCTACGATGTTCCTTAAGAATAATGCATTGTGGAAAGTACCTTGACCAGTTGAAGTTGGACGTAGTGGATTAAGTAACAATGCATCTCTTGCATCTTTTTTGATTCTCCAACCACCTCCCGCTAGAGGTCTGTTATCAATTTCATCTGTAATATTAGCAGAAATCAAAAATCCTAATCTAGGTTTTGTTTTAGCACCTGTTGAATCTTTTTGCATCCAAAGCGGCCCAGAAAGCATTCCCTCAATTAGGTTATAACCGTATTTATCAAGACCAACTACCTTATCATCGTATCCATTAGGATCGTCACCTTTAATTCTAAAACCCGATGTTACTGCTTCAATCGACCCAAAATATTTTGCGGAAGGTCCTCTTGTGGTCACAGAGATAATACCACCTGTTACATCACCATAGTTGGCAGGAACACCACCGGTTATTACCGAAACTTCTTCAATTGCTGATTTGGGAAGATTAGAAGAACCTCTAACTTTAATACCATCAATAAAGAAGTATGTTGCATCCGAACGTGATCCACGAACAGAAATTGCCCCAGAACCTTCATCAGCGTTTACACCACCGACTGTTTGGGCAACACCAGCTGCAGAACGAACCGGTAAACGTGCAATATCTTCTCGGGTAACGGTTGCACCTGAGGCACCACCATCTTTATCAATCAATGGAACTTTATATGCAACGATTTTAACTTCTTGCATTTCTTTCGCCTCCTTTGCTTTGGTAATCGTCAAATCATCAAGGAAGGTAATGTTATCAGTTGAAACAATAACACCTGTCTGACGAAACGGCTGATAACCTTCAGCATCATTTCGAACTTCGACATCGTAGGTTCCAGCGGCTATTGAGTTAATCTGAAACTGGCCTTTGGCATCAGTAGTTGCTCCACCTCTGATACTACCACCTTGTAATAACATAACCTTACAAAATGATAATGGAGATTTAGTCTCACTATCCGTAACCGTACCTTTAACAGTACCTAAACCCACTTGGGAAAAACCATAAAAAGCTGTCAATGAGACGCTTAGAAACAATAATTGTAGTTTTCGTAACATAAGTTTATTTTATATTTCAACGAAATTGCTTTATCAAGCTTGTAAATATAGAAAAAATCAATGTGAAACATTATAAGTTAAAAAAAATTAAATTCACATTAAATTAACTTTGCTTAACACAAATAACCTTACTCGACAGAATTAATCAAGAATTGGCGAAAGATTTAAAAACTCAAACTATAACATGCAATTATTCAGAACAAATGAAATTGAACTTGAAAACCAAATGATATACACTTTGGAATTCCATCCATTCAATGTATACGATTATTTTGATCTGTTAACGGAACAAGAAGTTGAAAGGGCTTTGTCTTTTAAAAGTTTAAAGCGTCGGGAGGAGTTTGTTGCAACAAGAATTTTGCGTCATGAAATTTTTGGATTCAATCATATAAAGTACAATGAAGTCGGGGCACCTTATATAGAGGAAGAAGGTTTCATATCAATTAGTCATGCTGACGGAATTGTTGGCATTGCTTTAAACAAATACCATGAAATAAGTTTAGATTTAGAAACAGTTAGCGACCAGGCTATTCGATTAAGGGATAAATTTCTATCTGAAAATGAAAGAAAAAAATTAAATATTGATTCACCTTTAGAAATGACTAAGACTTGGTCATTGAAGGAGGTATTATATAAATTATCAGGGAAAAAAGGACTTCATTTCAAGGATCAACTTCTTCTTGAAAAACAAAATGAGGAAAATTGGTTGGGAAGAATAATTTATGAAGATATCTTGGTAGAGGTTGAATTATTTACCTTTGTAAAAGAAAAGGTTGTTATATCTTGCAATACAGGCAGAAAGAAGTTTATTGATGATGGTTTACGATAGCATTTCAAATCAATCAAATCTTATCGCGGTACTTATCGATCCTGAAAAAGTGGTTGTTTCTGAATATTTAGAGCAGTTTGCAAAAAAATTGATAGAATCCGAAATAGATTATGTTTTTATTGGTGGTAGCACGGTTACAAAAGAACAGTTTGAGAATGCCGTGAATATTTTGAAGAAAAGTTGTAATATACCCATGGTCATTTTTCCTGGTTCCCATCAACAACTTTCGTCTAAATGTGATGCCATATTATATTTGAGTTTGGTTTCTGGCAGAAACCCGGAATATTTAATTGGTCAACATATTCAATCTGCTTTTGAGGTTGAGTCACTTCAAATAGAAGTAATACCAACTGCGTACTTATTAATTGATGGAGGATCTCAAAGTGCCGTTGCCTATGTGAGTCAAACAACCCCGATACCATCGACGAATTTCAACATATTGCGTCAAACTGCCTTGGCATCTAAATTCCAAGGAAAACGCTTATTTTATTTAGATGCAGGAAGTGGCGCAAAAAGATGCATAGCTCCAAAAATGATTTCAGTTATTAGCGATTTGGGGCTACCTATAATTGTTGGTGGAGGAATTCGAAGTATTGATCAAATAAAGGCTGCCCATAAGGCTGGTGCGAATGTCGTTGTAATCGGCAATAAACTGGAGGAGGATCCTGAATTTTTGAGAGAAATAAAAACCTACAAAAAAAATCAAGAGATAACACAATTATAGTTTAAGCCATATTGAAATTATCTTTCCAATTTTGCCTTCAAACTTAGATCTAAACTTTTAACACTATGTGTTAGTGCACCAACTGAGATGAATTGAATTCCTGTTTTTGCGTATTCTTCGATATTATTTTGTGTTATGCCGCCTGAGGCTTCCGTTTCATAATTTTCAGGTATCAATTTTAAAGCTTCAAATATTTGAATCGGTGAAAAATTATCGAGCATGATTCTGTGCACACCTCCACAATCTAGAACTTCTTTCAATTCTTCAATATTTCTAACTTCAATTTCTATTTTGAGGGATTTATTATTTTCTCTAAGATAATTCTCAGTGGTTTTGATTGCTTTCGCTATTCCACCGCAAAAATCGATATGGTTATCTTTGAGCATAATCATATCGTAAAGAGCAAACCGGTGATTGCACCCACCACCAATAGTTACAGCCCATTTTTCGAGTAAACGCAATCCAGGTGTTGTTTTTCTGGTATCCAATAACCTCACTCCATATTTTACAACGCACTGAACGAGTCGATTTGTTTGACTTGCGATTCCACTCATGCGTTGCATACAATTTAATATCAATCTTTCGCCGGAGAGTATTGCATGGATTTTAGCATGAATGGTGAAAACCAAATCTCCTTTTTGAACTTTATCTCCATCTATTTTAAATAAATTCACTTTGGCTTCAGGATCCAATTTCTTTATGATTACTTCAGCCAATTCGACACCAGCGATTATCCCCTCCTCCTTGACCAGTAACTGCGCGCTGCCCTTTGCATCAGGATCAATACATGCCAAAGTGCTGTGATCGCCTTCACCGATGTCCTCATTAAGAGCTGTATCAATTATTCGGTTTATTTCAGTATAATTATTTTGTACAAATTGAGCATGTGATGTCATCTTTTTAAAAATCTAACTGTGATTAAACAATATTTTTATTGATATTTCATTTGGTTTGTATCTTTGGATGGTGAAAGTAAAGTTATTACTTATAGGAAAAACAAACAAGCCATTTTTAGTTGATGGCGAAAAAGAATACCTTAAGCGCTTACAACATTACATTAAAATAGAGCGAATTGAATTACAAGACCTAAAAAATCAAAAACACTTGACGATCCATCAAATCAAAAATGCTGAAGGGTTATTATTTTTAGACAAAATAAAAAATGACGATTATCTTATTCTTTTGGACGAAAAAGGTGTGCAAATGACTTCAAAAGATTTTTCTGAATTCATGAGTAACAAATCCATTAACACGTATAAGAATATTGTGTTTGTTATTGGCGGTGCATTTGGTTTTTCTGACGAACTTTACGAAAGAAGCAATTTTAAAATGAGTTTATCTAAAATGACCTTTTCCCATCAGATGGTTCGTATGATTTTCTTGGAACAACTATACCGTGCGTGTACCATTTTGAAGGGTGAGCCGTATCATCATGATTAACTTTAAAGTAAGCTGGTTTGAACGAAACAGGACACATATTATTAGACAGGAATTTCCAGTTTTTCACTCCGTTAGATATTATTGCAACATTATTTGGGTTTATTGTATTATTAATTCTCGTTTATTCCAAAAAAAGAAGAAATTCAGAATTGGAATACTATAAATACTACCCTAGGGCTTTTTTCTTCAAGTCATTTTTTGTTTTTGCGAATTGTTTATTTTATATCATCGTATACAAAGGCGGAGGAGATTCCATTGGTTTTTGGGATGGAGCTGTCAAACTGAACAATTTATTCTGGGTTGATCCAGTAGCATATTTCAAAGAAATTTTCTCCGAACCATATTATGGTGGTCATATGATTAATTTCAATTCTGTAACCGGATTTCCCGATGCAAGGATTTATGGAGAACCAGCGAGTTTCTTTGTAAGTAAAATTGGTTCAATATTTACATTTTTTACATTCAAGGGATACCTGCTAATCTCTTTAATATTTACATACATAACTACGAATGCATCATGGAAATTATTCGAATTGGTTCGATCCTATAAACTTCATTCAGATCGCACGCTTGCTATAGCATTCCTTTTTATTCCCTCACTCAGTTTCTGGTGTGGAGGAATTTCAAAGGACAGTATTATTTGGATAAGCCTTTGTTATTTTTTGGTCAATATTTATAAAGTACTAAGTCCAGAATATAAAAGTTCATTTTTTAACTGGATAGGAGTTTTTATTTGTCTTTATGTTATGTATCGAGTACGGCCTTTTATGTTGCTCGTCGTTCTTGCGCCAATGCTATTTGCATACAGTGCACGATTAAAAAGAATAATGCCAGGTGTAAATATTAAAAAACTTGTTCTACAACTTTCCATATTAATATTGACTGTTGTTGGTTTGGTTATTTTTACCCAATCTAGTGTTGCTGATGCTTATATTCAGGAAGCAGCTGTTATAAATGATGACATGACCAATAACAAAAATTATGGTTCGAACAAATATGACTTGGGAGTAACTGATTATTCACCAATAGGAATGCTAAAGGCAGCGCCAGCATCTATAATTGCCGGATTTTACAGACCATTTATATGGGAATCCTTATCAATTTCTTTAATTCTTAATGGTTTGGAAAGCTTACTTCTTTTTTATCTGACATTTAAATTTTTATTTTCGGGTACTTTATTTAAAAAAATCAAACGTATTCGAAACCATGAGTTTCTTATATTTTCCTTTTTTATTGCATTTATTCTAGCTTATTTCGCTGGATTTACCTCCATATTATTTGGTGTATTGGTAAGATTCAAGGCACCTCTTCTTCCTTTTTTAATTGTTGTATTGACTGCGCATTGGCAACGTAGCGATAATGAGCAATTGAAAATTGAAGATGTCTGATTTTTTCTGTTTGAAAAGCTCTTTTAATATAAACCATATTAATGAGTGTTTTTACCTTTCATAATTCTGCAAAGGCAAAGTAAACAAAAGAAAACTCAGCGTTGATTCTTCTTAAAAGCGCTCCATTTGTAAAATGCAACTGCTGCAGTGAGGTTGCAACACTGCACCGAACGGAGACTTTCTTTTCCAGACCCGAATTGCACGGCATTGAAATTTTTAAAGACATGAGATGTCATTTATTTAATCAATTTGGTGGGATTAAAAATGAAAAAATACTTTAACATACCAGAATAACATTCAAAAACACAAAAGCCATGGGGTCTGACGCCATGGCTAAGTGAACCAATTTTCCCG
>CAZOAH010000004.1:0-246967 GCA_964577845.1 uncultured Akkermansia sp. | reverse complement strand
ACTAGTTTAGGTGGTCTGAAAATTAAAGTCGTCTCTATGAGGCGACTTTTTTGTTACCTTAATTTACCTTTTCCAGGCACGAATCATCTCTCTTTTACCCGGTGGACCTTGGCAAGTTTCAACTTCAAAACCTACTTTTTTCAAATCTCTTTTCACCTGCCCCTTAGCGCAATAAGTCACAAGCAAACCATTATTATAAAGTATATCGAACATTTTTGAGAACAATTCACATGTCCACATTTCAGGTTGTACTCTTGAACCAAAGGCATCATAATAAATAATATCGAATGATTCTTTTTTGAACTCAAATAATTGAAGTTCTGATTTTACTTTTCGAAAATTAAAATTATCTGATAACTGGATAGCACTCCCCCATTCAGAAAGGTGCATTTTTTTAATAAGACCGATTTCAAATAGATTTTCAAAATTTGAAATATACGTATCAACCAATTTTGAATCTAAGGGATAAGCCTCAATTGTGGTGTAATTGATACTTATTTTTTTCCTTTCTCCTTCCCGATAGGTTAATAATGTATTTAATCCAGTTCCAAAACCCACTTCGAAAATGTCAATTTTATCGCTCTCTAACTGATTTAACCCTTGATTAATAAAAACATGCTGAGTTTCCTGAATCGCGCCATGAAATGAATGATAATTTTCATCTAGCTCAGGTATAAAAATGGTATAGGAGCCATCACTTGTTTGTCGTACAACTTTTTGCATGTCTTTCATCGAATGAAGTTAACAATTGTTGATAAACATTATTTATATCTTTTTGAGAATGTTTACATATAATTATTTCAACAAGGCAATTGCTTTCCCTATATTTGTTTTTATGGACTATAATCAAAACAATTCTAAAAAACCTATTACTCGCGGCAAAAATTCCGGAAATCTACTTAATGAATTAGGCAAAGTTCCGCCACAAGCTGTAGATTTAGAACAAGCGGTTTTGGGAGCGATGATGTTAGAAAAAAATGCAGTTACCGATACCATTGATATTCTTAAACCATCGAGTTTTTATGATCCTAAACACCAATATATATATAATGCTATTAGAGAACTATTTGGAAGTTCAAGTCCTATTGATTTATTGACAGTTGTAAATAAGCTTAAAGAAAATGGTGAACTTGAAGCAGCTGGCGGTGTTGCTTACATATCCCAATTAACAAGTCGAATCGCATCAACTGCACACATAGAATTCCATGCAAGAGTTATTGCTGAAAAGCACATCAAAAGGGAATTGATTCGAATGAGTAGCGAGGTCATAAGAGATGCTTACGAAGATACAAATGATGTATTTGATGTTTTAAACATGGCTGAAGGCGAATTATTCAATATTGCTGAAAACAATATGGGTAAACACGTCGATTCTATGCCTAATGTTGTTCGAAAAGCAATTGAAGAAATTGAGAAGGCCTCACAAAATTCAGATGGTATTTCAGGAATACCAACAGGATTCTTCGACCTGGACAAATTGACTTCAGGATGGCAGAGATCCGACATGATTGTAATTGCTGCACGTCCCGCAATGGGAAAAACAGCTTTTGTATTGTCAATGGCCCGAAATACCGCTGTTGACCATAATATGGGGGTTGCACTTTTCTCACTTGAAATGTCTTCGGTTCAATTGGTTAAACGTTTAATTTCTAGCGAAGCTAGAATCAGTGCGGAAAAACTAAGAAAAGGCGATTTAAGAGAACATGAATTTCAACAACTACATACCAGAATTACCAAGCTTGCAACCGCTCCAATTTATATTGATGATACCCCAGGAATTACAGTTTTTGATTTAAGAGCAAAATGTCGAAGATTGAAGATGCAGCATAATATTGACCTCGTCATAATTGATTACCTTCAACTTATGCAGGCTGGAGGCTCTAAAGGATCGGGAAATAGAGAACAAGAAATTTCGACAATATCGCGATCAATCAAGGAAATTGCCAAAGAACTCAACGTACCTGTAATTGCACTTTCTCAATTAAGTAGATCTGTTGAACAAAGAGGCGGAGACAAACGTCCTGTTTTATCTGACTTAAGGGAATCAGGTGCAATTGAACAAGATGCTGACATCGTATCATTTATTTACAGGCCTGAATATTATGGTTTTCATGTTGATGACGAGGGCAACTCAAATAGCGGAGTCGGTGAGATCATAGTAGCAAAGCATAGAAATGGAGCATTAGATCGCGTAAGACTGAGATTTATTGCTGAATACGCACGTTTTGAAAATTTAGAAACTTACACTGGAAATCCTGATATTCCTCAACATACTAATTTTAGTGGACTTTCAGATTTCGATCAAAATACACCAACCAGTTACACGATTAAAAGCCGTATGAATGATACATTGGCCGAAGATTTAGATGATTTTAACAGTAATATTCCCGAAAACACTCCGTTTTAATCCTATTTTAGTAAATCTGAAGTTTTGACATGCATAAATTTATCATCGTAATTTTCTTGACTATTTCATCCCTAAGCTCCTATGGATCAAAGCTCTTGGTGCCAATGGATGAAAACCAAACTGATCACCTCAAAGCATATGGAATCGCATTTTGGTCACTTGAAAATGGGGTTACCATTGAATGGCTTCTGAATTATCGTGGAGGGTCTTTTTTAATGCCGCATTTGCAATCACTAGAGGAGGAATTGATCATAAGAAATGTAAAATATGAAGTACTCGCTGAAGGTCAAGTAAATCAGATCAAAAATCAAATTTCAAATCCTGAGGTCAATATGGAGGTTGTTCAGCTCGAAAAGGCACCGAAAGTAGCAGTTTATACGCCTGGAGGTAAACAACCGTGGGATGATGCTGTTACCCTAGTTTTAGAATATGCTGAAATTCCTTATGATAAAATTTACGATTCTGCAATCATAATGGGAAAACTCCCAGAGTACGACTGGCTTCACCTACATCACGAAGATTTCACAGGTCAATATGGAAAATTTTATGCTTCTTTCAGTAACTATGAATGGTATAAAGAAGAAGTTAGAAATGCTGAGGCAGATGCTCAAATGCTAGGATTCAACAAAGTCTCTGAGTTAAAATTAGCTGTTGCTAAAAATATTAAAAATTTCGTTCTAGGTGGTGGATTCCTCTTTACTATGTGCAGTGGAACTGATAGTTTCGATATTGCTCTAGCTGCGCATCAAACAGATATTTGTGAAAGTGTTTTTGACGGTGACGCCAGCGACCCCCAGGCACAAAGTAAACTGGATTATACCAACTCTTTTGCTTTTGAAAATTACAAATTGGAAAAAGATCCATATGTCTACGAATACTCTACAATTGATGGTACTGAAGATCATCGCGGAAAAATGACTCAAGCTACAGATAAATTTACCCTTTTCGAATTTTCAGCTAAATGGGATGTTGTTCCTACAATGCTAACACAATGTCATACGAATATTATCGATGGATTCATGGGACAGACAACCGATTTCAGAACAAGTTACATCAAACCGAGCGTATTAATAATGGGACAAAATGAAGCATTAAAGACTGCCAGATATATTCATGGTGAACTGGGACAAGGTACTTGGACATTTTATGGTGGTCATGACCCAGAAGATTATGAACATCGTGTTGGTGATCCTCCTACAGATCTTAACCTTCATCCCAATTCTCCTGGGTATAGACTCATTCTGAATAACATTCTTTTTCCGGCTGCAAAAAAGAAAAAAAGAAAAACGTGAGTTTTCAACAAAATTTTAATTAAATCTTAAAGTGTTTTATATTGCGGTATATTTTTAAAACCGCTAAAAATGAAACACATCTACTTACTATTTTTTCTAATTTTTGCCTCCGTTACGACTTATGGTCAAGTCGCAAGTTCAACCAATCCAATTCCAATTATTAATAATGCCCCCAAAAGCATAACACATGTTACAGGACAAAAGGATATTCAACCTATAGTGAATAACTCATTTAAAGGTTCTGGTATAGGTGGTAACCAATGTGGAAGTCACGAACTGACCCAAAAATACTATCAAGAACAGGGACTCTGGGAACAATTCAATACTAACTACCAAAAAGGAACTAAAAATCCAACAGTACCGAATATCAACAAAACTCCAGGAATTAATACCATTGCAGTAATTTTTCATGTCGTTCACAATCCTAATAATCCAGCAGAAAACGTTTCGAATGCCCAAATAATGCAGGTGTTTAATGACATACAACAAGACTTTCAGCTATTAAACGCGGATGCTTCTCAAGCAAGAACGAACTTTGGATTCGTACCAGCTGATGCAAACATTAACTTTTGTTTGGCTACGAGAACGCCATCGGGAACTCCACTAACAGAATTAGGAGTTATTAGAGTGTCTACAACTGAAGATTGGTACAATTCAAATGGAGGCGAAGAAAATAAAATGAAATCCGCAAGCACTGGAGGATCCCAAATTTGGGACAGAAATAAATACCTTAATGTTTGGATTTGTGATATTTCCAATGGTGCGAATTCAGGAACTGCTGGTTATGCTTACCGTCCAACAACTTCTTTTCTTCCAGGTTCTTCTATTGATGGAATTGTAATCGATTATAATTTAGGTATTAATAACGAAAATGTTCTTACACATGAAATTGGACATTATCTTGGCCTGGATCATACATGGGGCGGTTCTGGAGGTTGCTCAAATGATGATGGATTCACAGATACACCGAATACTTCAGGCCCATCTTTCAATTTTTCTGGATCTTGTTCAGGTAATCAAACCACATGTACAGGTGTTCAAACGCAATACGAAAACTACATGGATTATAGCAATTGCACGGTTATGTTTACGCAAGCTCAAGCCAATTACATGCTTTCTATACTCACTGGAATTAGAAGCTCCTTGTTGTCATCAAATGGCTGCGACCCAGTGAATGCACCTCCTGTTGCTGATTTCAGCGCGGACATTAGTTCTCCAATTATTATCCCAGCTGGTGGTTCCGTTAATTTCTTTGATCAATCTACAAATACCCCAACATCTTGGACATGGAACTTTGGAGGAGGTGCAACAAACTCGACTCAACAAAATCCAACAGCGACTTTCAATAATGTGGGAACATATACCATTTCTTTGACTGCCTACAATGCTTTCGGTAGTGATAACGAAATAAAAACAGGATTCGTACAAGTCGTTGCACCAGCTACAAGTTTGGCATGTGATACCTTAAGAAATTACTTGCCAGCAACAGAAAGTTACGCTTACTATAACGTTACACCAGCACCTAACTGGGGATTTTTTCCAGGAACATCAAAAATTTCTAATGGTACAATTGGTCTTTTGCAATACGCTGATAAATTTACAGCTCCCGCTTCGACACAAGTTAGGCGATTAAGATTTCCAATTGCCGTTGCAGCAAATCAAAGTGGATCCGGATTAATGAAAATAAGGGTACATAGTGATGCAGCTGGGAGTCCTGGCGCCATTTTAGTGACAGACACTTTACTCATCGCAGATATGAATGAAGGATACTATAATGAGTTTGACTTTACAAATCCGGTAACAGTGACTGGTAACTTTTGGGTATCATTTGAGGTTTTCTATGGAGCACCTCAGGATACTATTTCATTGATGTGTGTGGATTACAATGATAGAATAAATGGTTTAAATACAATGAAAACTTTCTACAGCGGAACTTGGCATATTCCTGCAGATATTTTCGGCGCGACTTTCAAATCCAGCTTATGGCTTGATGTGTTGACTTCTAATGGACCAGCTCCAGTAGCAGATTTCACATTTTCTGAAAGTGCAATATGCGCAGGGGGCCAAGTAATAGTTAATGCTGCGAGTTCATTGAATACCACAAATTATTATTGGTATGTTACGGATGATCCTTTTACAACAGTACTTTCTACAAGTTCAGCTGGAGCAAATGTTGTAACCTTTCCAACAGCACAAAACAGAAGAATTTATTTATTCGCTGATGGTTCATGTTTAACTGATGGAATTTACCTTCCAATTGACGTTAATGCTAAACCAACCGCTACTTTGACACCAACAGCTACGACTTGTGGATTGAATAATGGTATTTTAACATTTACCAATCCTTCTGGCGGCCACCCACCCTACTCATATAGTAAAGATGGTGTAAATTATCAAACCGGTACAATTTTCAACAATCTTCCTGCCGGATCATACAACGCTAAAATCAAAACCAACGGTAGTGGCTGTATTAACACGTATACGCAATCAATAGCTGTTTCAAATGAGTTGAGTGCCTCGATTTCACCATCAACAACTATTTGTTCTGGAGCTTCAGCTACATTAACGGCAAGCGGTGGAAATTCTTATACATGGTACGATGGAGTTACAAATATTGGCACAGGAGCTTCAATTGTTGTCTCACCAAACGCTACAAATCAATATACATGTCAAATAAGCGACGGCGTTTGCAATACAACTCTTTACACTTATGTTTATGTAGAAAATTGCGGAAGTTTAACAGAATCATTGATTGGACTAAAATTATATCCAAATCCAGCTAATTCCATTTTAAATATTGAATATCCGAGTGAATTCAAATTTGAATTCTACGATGCGCAAGGGAAATTAATAAGCTATGGCTATGGCGAAAACAATGAATCCATTTCATTAGTAAATGTTCAAAATGGTGTCTATTTCGTTAAAATTAGTTCACTTTATCATTCTGGCACATATAAGATTGTAAAACAATAAATTACATTTGATGACAAATTAAAAATCCCTCGAATTGAGGGATTTTTTTATCAATACTTTATTATTGTTTTCTTCAATAACTGACTTTCAGTTTCGACATATAAATGATAAATCCCAGGTGAAATTTCTGCTGTTGAAATTTCTGATTCACTTTCAATACATATCATCGAAACCAATACCCTACCATTAATGTCCATTAAACTGATTTTTTTATTGGCTTCAAAATTGGTTTTTACATGAAGAATATCAGAAACGGGAACTGGATAAACAGTTAGAAAATCTCCGTTAGTTTTATTAATTTCTAAATAACAATTGTTTGCAGCAGCAAAAGTAGGTGTAGAATAAGTAAAAGTTCCTGCATCAGGACAACGCGCATAAACTTGATCAGGATTTAATGCTGGAAAATCTACTTGATTAAAAACGTTGGTTCCATTTGTAAAATATAAAGATTCACCTCCATTACTCAACTTAAAATTGGCATGCAGACCGTTTTGCAGTGTATCCATATCAGCCCAGACAATTAAATACCCGTTAGGTTCTATAATTGAACCAAGAGGAAATTGCCATTTTGTAACATTTAAAATATCATCAGATAAATATAAACCGCTCAAATTAAGCGGATTGGATGTCGTATTATAAAACTCAATCCAGTCATTTGATTCACCAAAATCATCGAAAGCTGTTGAAAAATTATCGGACATTAACTCATTAACAACTACATTTCCAGCTATTGCATTGGCAGCGTTAACGAAAAGAGTATGAAACTCATGCTCAGCGCGCTGAGGACTGAAAATTCCAGCCAAACTGTTTTCTGCGTAAATATAATATTCCATAACTCCAGCAGTCATAGTTACTTCCGCCCCAAATACATGATCCCCAGCTACACCATCACCATGTAATCCATCATCATACATCAATACTCTATTAAATTTTATTGGGTGATCAAAACGATATCCTAAGTATACTTGGCTCTCATTCGAACATGTGGCAGTTATAAAAATGGTTTCTCCTAACGAAGGTGAAACATTACTTGCAGAATAGGAAACAATAGAAGGTGCAGTTAAAACATAATTTGCATTGGTTGAGAAAAAATTAACCCTAGCCGCCATAAGTTGTTGAATTCCTATAATCGACGTTCCACCTCCTGGACCACCTCCAGTTACTGAAGTCGTTAAACTGTTCTGAAACTGAGCGTATGTAAAAAATTTATAAGGATCAGCCTGAACAGAAGCATCAATAGTAGTTCTCAAAGTGTTTGCCGTATTTAAATAATCTCCCGACGCGAAAATTTCCTGAACTATAGTCCTCAAATGTGCCATATACATTCTTTTATACATTGGGTCTCCCAACATTTTCATTATCAAGGGATGGTTTGCAGATGTACTATTTGAAAGTGGATCTAAACTAGCAGGCACATAAGGTCCTGAACCTGTTCCTCCAGGAAAACCAGCAAAACTCATATTTAGATCCCAAATCGTTGGAACCATACGATTGTTTAAATCATTGTACAAATAATAGTTTTGTCGGAAAGCACCAGAATAGGAATCAAGATTCACAAGAACATTATTAAATGCCAACATCCAAAGGGCACGGTCAACATCTAATACATTCTCAATTTGAGAAAAATTATTATTTAAAATATTTATAAGATTCACCAAATCGGTCCAACCATACGTTGATTTTAATTCATAACCATTATAATAAGAGACACTATCTGTATTAATCCATTTTAAATCTGGATTGATTCCACCTCCTCCTGGGCCTGCACCACCAATGGGATTACATTTAAAAAAAGTGCCATTTTCTGAAAAATAATGCTCTGAATTAAATTTTTTATTTATACTCTCCGCATTAGAATACAATCCACGAAGCGTTCCATTTACATAAACATTTGCAAAGTTGGCCTTAGGGCAATCCATATATTGCTCAAGAATTGCATAAGATAATACTTCGCGAATCATTGATGGGTCTTGATATCCATTTTGCAGCTTAATATTGGTGTAACCTTGATAATCGTAACTACCATGTATATAATCCAATTCAATATGGAAAGGATTTTTGTTATTGTTTGGATTGTATGAGCTGTTTCCCTTGTATTTTACTCCGACGCTATCATACACTACTCCGTTTATTCTAACTGAATCGGCGATTATAAATGCATCATTGATAGCAGCTGCATCCAATTGACTATCCCAAGTTGAAGATTCAAAAAATATCTCAATTAACTGAATGGTTGAGCGATCATAAAAGTTTTGGGTAAAAGCAAACTGCAAAGAAATCGCAAAGAAAATAGAGAGCAATATTTTTATCATAGTGATGAATTTATTATTAACAGATGATTAATCTATTATTAAATTGCTCGAAGGTATCAAAAAAAAACACCCTAAGGTGTTTTCTAATTAAATATCGATTTTAGCGTATTTAGCATTTCGCTCAATAAACTCTCTTCTCGGAGGGACATCATCACCCATGAGCATTGAAAATATTTGATCACATTCCGCAGCATTTTCAATGGTTACTTGTCTGAGCGTTCTGCTTTCAGGATTCATAGTTGTTTCCCATAATTGTTCGGCATTCATCTCTCCAAGACCTTTATATCGTTGAACGTTCACCGAAGATTCACTACCGTTACCTCTAAGTTCATTAATTAGCCTGTCGCGCATATCCTCATTCCAAGCATATTCCGATTTGTTTCCTTTCTTAACTTGATATAACGGTGGTGTAGCAATATAAATATATCCATTCTCAATAAGTTCTTTCATGTATCTAAAGAAGAATGTTAAGATCAATGTTTCGATATGTGAACCATCGACATCGGCATCACACATGATAATAATCTTATGATATCTCAGTTTTTCCAAATTTAATGCTTTGGAATCCTCTTCCGTTCCGATGCGAACACCAAGGGCAGTATATATATTTTTAATTTCCTCATTTTCGAAAATCTTATGTTGCATGGCTTTTTCAACATTTAAGATTTTACCTCTCAATGGCATAATTGCTTGAAAATGTCTGTCACGCCCTTGTTTTGCCGTTCCACCTGCAGAATCTCCCTCAACGAAATAAATCTCACAGGCTGCCGGATCTTTTTCAGAACAATCTGCCAGCTTCCCGGGAAGACCAGAACCCGTCAAAACATTTTTACGTTGTACCATCTCGCGTGCCTTACGTGCTGCATGACGTGCCCGAGCGGCAAGAATAACTTTATCAACAATAATTTTAGCCTCATTAGGATGTTCCTCAAGATATGCAGAAAGCATTTCTGAAACTGCCTGACTAACTGGTGCCGTAACTTCACGATTTCCAAGTTTTGTCTTGGTCTGACCTTCAAATTGTGGCTCTGCTACTTTAACCGAAACAACAGCAGTTAAACCTTCACGGAAATCATCACCATCAATTTCGATCTTTTCCTTAGCCAACATTCCAGAATCGGTGGCATACTTCTTTAAAGTATTTGTTAAGCCTCTTCTAAACCCCGACAAATGCGTACCACCTTCATGAGTATTTATATTATTCACATAAGCTTGAATATTTTCAGTGTAAGATGTATTATAAGTTAATGAAACTTCCACTGGAATTCCTTCACGCTCTCCTTCAAAATAGATAACATCACTAATCAAAGGCTCTCGGTTTCTGTCAAGGTATTGAGCAAATTCCCTCAAACCTCCTTCAGAATGAAACTTAACGGAATAATTATTTCCATTTTCATCTGTCTGACGGCGATCGGTAAGTGTAATTGTAATTCCTTTATTCAAGAAGGCCAATTCGCGCATTCTTGCAGCAAGCGTATCGTAATTGTATTCAGTTGATTCAAAAATGGTGTGATCAGGTTTAAAAGTAACCTCTGTTCCAGTTTCGTTACTTTCTCCAACTACTTTTACATCATAAAGTGGTTTACCGATGCTATATTCTTGTTCAAATATCTTACCCTCTCTTCTAACCGTTGCTTTTAAATGTATTGACAAAGCATTGACACAGGAAACACCTACACCATGAAGACCACCTGAAACCTTGTATGTATCCTTGTCAAATTTACCACCGGCGTGCAATACTGTCATTACAACTTCCAAAGCAGACTTTTTTTCTTTGGTATGCATTGCAGTTGGGATACCACGACCATTATCTTTTACTGTAATCGAGTTATCTTCATTGATCCAAACCCCAATGGTGTCACAATGTCCAGCTAAGGCCTCATCGATAGAGTTATCAACCACCTCGTAAACTAAATGATGAAGACCTTTAATTCCAACATCACCAATATACATTGCTGGCCTTTTTCTTACAGCTTCTAAACCTTCTAATACTTGAATATTATCCGCAGAATAATTGTCTTTTTTTATTTCTTCACTCATATAAAAAATCTTAGAACTGTGAAATCACAGACCCACAAAAATAAAGAAATAGTCTTGTTTTAAGACGGGGACAAGAAAGCTTTTGAATTGAACTTATCAACAAATAATTAACGTCAATGATTATTTGGAAGTAATCCAATCTATGATCTCTTGATCATCGGGAAGAGTAGTTGGCTTGATAACTTTAACCAATTTCCCTTCCTCATCAATAAGGTACTTTTGAAAGTTCCACTTAACTTCATTATCCTCTAATCCATTCAAATCCGCTTCGGTTAAGAACTGATACAATTCGTGCATGTCTTTACCTTTGACTGAGATCTTGGACATCATTGGAAATGAAACACCATAGTTCTTCAAACAGAAAGCTGCAATTTCTTCATTCGTACCAGGCTCTTGTCCCATAAAATTATTGGCAGGAAAACCTATGATGGTAAAATTTGAATCTTTATATGTTTGATAAACAGCTTCTAACTGCTCATATTGAGGTGTTAGTCCACACTTTGATGCAGTATTAACAATCATTACTTTTTTACCTTGTAGCGTTGATAAGTCGAAAATATTTCCATCAATATCTTCAACTTTAAATTGGTGAACAGATTGGGCATTTGCAGTCATAGTAATAAAATTGAAGAATAGAAAAATCGATAAGGCTTTCATGAATATGTTTTTTTATTAAACAAAATTAAAGCATAATGGTTCGATTTTAGCTAAATTTTGGAACATTTTTATTTGTTTTACGAATATTCAACCATGCGTCACATTTTTGCTACTCTGGTATTTACCAATTTGTTCTTCATGCAATTGCAGGGTCAAAAGTACCTCAATGGACTATGGCAGGGAATATTAATTGGAGATACAGGAAAAATCGAAACATCTCAAATTGTTTATTTAAACATTGTTGTTGCCGATACTGGAATTAGCTGTGTTAGTCGGGAAGAAATTTACAATACCAATTATTTCATAACAAAGACCTTGATTTGTTCCTACCGCAATGATAGCCTATTAATGACTCAAAGGGTACTGCTGGAACAAGATGCATCCAAAACCTACAAATGGTGTCTTCATGATATTAAACTTAAATATGTTGACAGCACTGGGTATTTACAAGGAGAATACTCCAGTTATAACTGCTCAAAATCTAAAGGCAAAATAATTTTATATAAATCGAAACAGAAAAAAAATATTTCTGATTATATACCGGATCAAAGTTGGTACAAAAAAATGGTTTTGGATTATCAAAGCGGCTTATATGCCCCAGATATAAGGGACATGGAGCGTATAAATTTTGTTTTTCAACCTATTTATTTTGATCATGACAAAGATGAGATAAAGTCTGAATATGATGATTTCCTAAGAAAGATGGTACGTGTTGTAAAAAGCCATTCAGACTTAAGAATAAAAGTAACCGGTCATACGGATGCTACTGGACCTGATATATACAATATTGATTTATCGGAACGCCGAGCAAAAGCAATAACCAATTTTTTCATACAATGTGGATTAGATGAGGATCGAATTGTTATCGATTTTCAAGGCGAAAGAAATCCCGTTGATACCAATTCAACAACTGAAGGAAAACAGAAAAACCGTAGGGTAGATTTTTCTTTTATTTAATTCAATTCATTTGCTTTTTTCGCTTGCTTGACCTTAAATTCAATTATAATACCTATTGAAGGCTGAAGAATTCCGGACTCGTTATCTATCAATTTAGTTTGATATCTTGTAGAATCAAGAGGATCAGTTAACGGCACACCATTTTCATCCTTAACCAACAATAAAAGAGGAGCAACCTTAGTTTTGTATCCGTAAAGGTTCTGAATGTCTAAATAAAAGTTAAGTGAAAACTTTTCTAAAAATATTTTCTTATCGACACGAATATTTAATTGATGGAAATTCTCCTCCCTTTGTGAATTCAATTGACTGTAATCCAAAAGCCCACGACCGTAAACATCCCAAACGGATTTTAAACTTGATGTAGCGATATCATATGGTGTATATGGCGCTCCACCGGAGAACAACCAACGCAACCCAATTTCCCAACCGTTTTCAAATCGTTTACCACCAGTTAGTGATACAATATGTTTGCTATCCCAAGAACTTGGTTTATAATTTCCATTTTTGTCTTTAAACTCAGAGGTTACAAAAGTATAAGCTACAATTCCATAAAATCCTTTAAGTAATTTCTGTTGGTATAAGAATTCGGCACCATAAGCCCTACCTTCTGAAGATGAATTCACTTCTTCATTTCCAACTACTCCAAAGTCGGATCCGAGGTTAGCAAGGGAAATGGAATCGACAACAGAAAAAGGATAACGGCTGTAGTTTTTGTAAAATCCTTCAACTGTGAATCGCGAATTGAAATCAGTTAAGTACTCTGTACCTAATACAAAATGATCCGCACGAATATATTTCACGTCGTTATTTTTATTTACCAATTCTTGATTGGCATTACGATAACCTAAAATAGTGTATGCCGGTAGTTGATGGTATCGACCTACATTCGAATTAATAGACCACTTTTCGTTAAGTCTGTAGGACAGTGAAAACATTGGTGAAAGCTGGTCTAAGGGATTCATTAAACTTTTAGAATAGTTTGAAACATCAGTTCGCAAACCTATTGAAAGGTTTAATCTTTCGGATAAAAGAGACTTAGACAGCTGTCCGAAAGCACTTAATTTACTCAAATATAAATTTGAAGAATAATCAATAGTTATTGGAACTCCTTGAATAGCAATTTTATTAAAAGTTGAGTTGAAATATCGCGCATATTCGTATCCAGTGCCAATGGTAAATTTCCATCCATTCCTAACGACTTGGTGCTCGAATCTCAATTTGTTTTCAGCCTCAAAAGATTGATAATCGAACAATTTATTGGCTTCAGTTTCTATATTCCCTGCGTACCTAGTCGCAAGATTTTTCAACATATTTCTACTAGCAACAAGCGTTTGAACTGATTTTTCTGAAAAGTGAGTCCAATTGACACCTACAGTATAATTCCATTGATCTTGAGTAGGAATATTACCTAAAAAGAAAGCATTACGTTCCAGAACATCGGTATCAGTAACATTTTCATTAACCTTTGTATTCAAAACAAAATCATCCAAGGCACCGAGACCAATAAAAGAAATTTTATTTTTATCATTAACCTTAAAATTGAATTTGAACTGACTGTCATTGTAAGTTGGTAAGAAAGGTAATTTCAAAGCTGAAAATAACAATTGAAGATATGACCTTCTCAACGAAAAAATAAAGTCAACTTTTTTTCCAATTGGCCCATCTAAAGTCAGCGCCAAATCACTAGAACCCAGAGCAAAGTTCGAAATCAACGCATCTGGATTACCATCTTTTTGTTTGAATGCAATTACTGAACTTAGGCCATTCGCTCTATTTGCCGGAAAAGCACCTGAATAAAAATCTACTTCTCTTATGAAATTGACATTTAATAGGCCAACTGGACCACCGCTACTTCCTTGCGTACTAAAGTGATTTATATTTGGGACTTCAATACCGTCTAAATAAAATTTATTTTCTCCGGGAGAACCGCCACGAATAATGATATCATTTCTAAATGTGGCTCTCAACGCAACACCAGGAAGCGCTTGTAAAACCTTACTTACATCTCGGCCTGCACCAGGTTGTCGTTCTATTTCAGTAGCATTAAGTGTTCTAACAGACACCGGTGATTCTAGTCTGCGCGCAAAAGGTTTGGCTTTTATTTCAACTTCCTTTTGCTCTTTTGTAATTGGCTCTAATGGAAATTCTAATGTTACGGTTCTTGCATTGGTTACAGTAATATCATTGAGTATCAAATCAACAAAACCCGAAACGGAAGCCTTAAAGGAATAAACACCCGGTTTCAAACTGTCGATTAAGAAAGTCCCATCAGCCGAAGTTACTGCGCCCACATTTAATTCAACGACGAGAACCTTTGCATAATAAATCGGATCGTTATTCAATTCATTATAAACCCGACCGGATACTTTACCAGTTTGAGCAAGTGAAAGTTGTGTCAAAAAAAATGTGAGGATAAAAAAGAATTGTTTCATTTTGATTCAAAACAAGTTAAACAAACCTTAAGCCTTTATGTTTAGCCTAAACGTTTTGGAATAAAAAATTTTTAAAAATCTCCATACCATTTTCGGTTAAAATTGATTCTGGATGAAATTGAACACCACAAACCTTTAAGGTTTCATGTTCAAATGCCATTAAAACTTTATCATCGGTTTGAGCGGTTACTTTTAAAACACGAACTGAATTCATATCTACCGCCCAGCTGTGATACAAACCGACATTGATTTTATTTTCAAAACCGGAGAAAAGCCAAGTTCTATTCTGGACTTCAATCTCTCTAATTTTTCCGTGATATACCTTTTTTAAATTATAAATCTCAGCATTAAAAAATTGAGCTATCCCCTGCATACCTAAACATACGCCTAAAATCCTGTGTGTTCCAACATATTTCTTAAGAATTGGAAATAAGCTTTTTGTTTCATTAGGCAAACCCGGACCAGGCGATAAAACTATAGCATCAAAATCATAAAGGTCGTTAACCTTAACTTCATCGTCTTTGACAACAGTGACTTCAACACCTATGGCGACAAGATAATGTTCTATGTTGTGAGTAAATGAATCGTAAAAATCTACCAGAACTACCTTCACCAAAGTCAGTTAAAATTGTTAAACTTGTACAAAGATAACAATCATTAATATGTTGAATGTTTGAATTTGAATAATTAAACAAATCAATTCAATGAAAAAAGCAATAAGTATAGATGGGGCTCCAGCACCCATTGGTCCATATAGCCAAGCTATTTTGGTCGATAGAACATTATACGTAAGCGGTCAAATTCCTTTAAATCCTTTCACAGGTAATTTAGTAAATGATTCCATAGAAGAAGCCACGAGTCAAGTACTAGAGAACATAAATAACCTTTTATCTGCGTCTGGATTTGAAAAAAATGATATTGTAAAGTGTTCGATTTTTTTGAAAGACATGAATGAATTTGCACAAATGAATGCTATTTACGCGGCTTTCTTTGACACTATTCCTCCAGCAAGAGAGACTGTTCAAGTTGCAAAATTACCCTTAGATGTTCGAATAGAAATTTCTTGTATCGCTGTAAAATTTATTTGAAAAAAAATTATAAATACAAAATTTCTATCATCATTGTTAATTACAATGTCGAATTTTTCTTGGAACAATGTCTCAATTCGGTAAGAAAAGCACTAACTAATTTAAACGGACAAGTCTTCGTTGTTGACAACAATTCAGTTGACGGTTCAGTAGAAATGGTCAAATCAAAATTTCCAGAGTTTCATTTAATAGCAAACAAGGATAATAAAGGTTTTTCTAAAGCAAATAATCAAGGAATTCTTCTTTCGGAAGCTGAATACATTTTATTACTCAATCCTGATACAGTTATTGAGGAGGATACAATCAGCAAGGTTTGTGAATTTATGGATAAACAAATCGATGCAGGTGGGCTTGGTGTTAGAATGCTTGATGGTAAAGGAAAATTTCTTCCAGAATCAAAGAGAGGTTTGCCAACCCCAGCTGTGGCATTTTATAAAATTTTTGGCCTATCAAAATTATTCCCTAGGTCAAGACGTTTCGGCCAATATCATTTAGGGCATCTGAGTGAATTTGAAACCAATGAAATACAAATTTTGAGTGGGGCATTTATGTTAATGCGTGCCGAAGCATTGGAGCAAGTTGGCTTATTGGATGAAACTTTTTTCATGTATGGCGAAGACATTGATTTGTCATATAGAATAATAAAAGGCGGTTATAAAAATTATTATTTTCCCGAAACAAGAATAATCCATTACAAGGGTGAAAGCACGAAAAAGAGTTCCGTAAATTATGTTTTTGTTTTTTACAAAGCGATGGTAATATTTGCACAAAAACATTTTTCTCAGAAAAACGCCAAATTATTTTCGTTTTTAATTAATTGTGCCATTTATTTTAGAGCAGGACTTGCAATATTATCAAGGATAATTAAAGGCATTTTCCTGCCATTTGTAGATATCACTATCATTTTATCAGGTTTATATTTTCTTACTTATTACTGGAGTGCAGAAAACATTGATTTTCCAGTGAAGATTCTGAAAATAGCCTTACCCATTTATACCACTATATGGTTGTTGGGTGTTTTGTTAAACGGGGGATATGATAAACCTATTAAATTATGGAATATATTAAAGGGAGCTGTAACGGGAACTTTGCTTATTTTGGTAATTTATGCACTTTTACCCAAAGATTGGCAATTTTCAAGATTATATATTCTGCTGGCAGCAACCTATGTAGTGATTTATTATTTTTTAAGTCGCTTTCTTTTACACTTAATTATCGGAAAAAGGTTTAAACTTACAAAAAGTCATGCGAAAAGATTTGCTATAGTGGGCAGTAAGAAAGAATTTGAAAGGGTATGCGCAATTCTCAAACAAACTATACCGAATATAGAGGAAGTACATTGGGTTTGCTTGGGTAAAACAAAAGAAGAATTTTCGATTGGAAATATTCAACAATTGGATCAAATAACCCAAATATTTAGCATAGACGAAATCATTTTTTGTGCAAAGGACAACACAGCCAATACAATAATTTCATGGATGTCTGTAATTGATTCTAGCTCGATTGATTTTAAAATTGCACAACCTGATAGTTTATTCCTTATCGGTAGTAACTCTATTGAAACGGCTGGAGACTTGTATGTAATCAATATCAACGCAATAGCTAACGCAACAAGTCAAAGAAATAAGAGATTTTTTGATGTTACTGCTGCAGTGATTTTATTTATCTTTTCTCCGATAATTTGTTTGTTTTATCGAAATAAAAGCAATTATTTCCAAAACCTTTTCAATATTTTACTTGGAAGATTTTCCTTTGTTGGTTATGCCGATTCAAAACTTCAAACTTCCCAGTTACCCAGAATTAAAAAAGGCATATTAAATCCCACAGACAACCTCTCCATCAAAGACGAATCATTAACTGACAAAATGAATTTACTTTATGCAAGAGATTATAGGGTTGCCCTTGATTTAAGAATAGTACTTAAATCAATTAAATTTCTTGACCGTTAAAGCATCATGTCCTTGCTGAAATAGAATTTTAGCTTATTTTTGTCGCGAATTGTAATTAAAATTTTTCGCATATGGCACAAATCGAAATCAGACTTCCTAAAATGGGAGAAAGTGTAACGGAAGCGACAATTACCAACTGGTTAAAAAATATTGGTGACACTGTTGAAATCGATGAGCCTTTAGTCGAGGTGGCTACGGACAAAGTTGACAATGAACTTCCATCTGAGTTTTCGGGGGTTTTGGTTAAAAAACTATTTGAAGTAGACCAAGTTGCCAAAGTTGGAGAAGTAATAGCCATTTTGAGTAGTGATGGTGGTGATGTTAGCGTTGAGACTGAGGCCCCGATTTCAAATTCAAACATTCAGTCAAGAGCTGTCAATAATTCTTCAATTGTTTCGGATACTGCAGTAAACACCAGTACTGAATCGACTGCGATAAAAAGCGAATCAGGAAAATTCTTTTCACCACTAGTAAAAAGTATAGCAAAAAAAGAAGGTGTTTCTTCAATCGAACTTGATCAAATAAATGGTAGTGGTCAAGGTGGAAGGGTTACGAAAAAAGACATCCTTGAGTTTGTGGAAAACAAATCCAAAAATGGAAACGTTGCCTCAATAACTAGCGCCACTCCTGCAATCAATAAAGATTCTAAAGTTGAAATCGCTTCTAGTACCTTGCAACAAGAGGCTGTTTCTGTAAATTCCGCGGCAATAAAAGGTCCTGTTGTCTCCGTAAATGCCGGAGATGAAATCATTGAAATGGATAGGATGCGGAAGCTAATCGCCGATCATATGGTAATGTCAAAACATGTTTCACCACATGTCACTTCATTCGTAGAAGCTGATGTTACCAATATTGTAAATTGGAGAAACTCGGTGAAGAACGAATTCATGAAGCGAGAAGGTGAAAACATAACCTTTACCCCTATTTTCATTGAAGCCATCGTAAAGGCAATTAAAGACTTTCCAATGATTAATGTTTCTGTTAACGGAACAACCATAATTAAAAGAAAAGATATCAATATTGGCATGGCAACTGCTCTACCAAGCGGAAACCTTATTGTTCCAGTTATTAAAAATGCTGATCGAATGAATTTGGTGGGTGTAACCAAAGCCGTAAATGAGCTGGCAAACAATGCAAGGAATAATAAATTAAAACCTGAAGATATACAAGGCGGAACCTTTACCGTAACAAATGTGGGTTCTTTTGGAAATGTTATGGGTACACCTATTATAAACCAGCCACAAGTAGCAATTTTGGCTTTGGGAGCAATACGTAAGGTTCCTGCAGTTATTGAAACTCCAGAGGGAGATTTCATTGGAATTCGCCATAAAATGTTCCTGTCACATTCATACGACCATAGGGTTGTAGATGGATCACTTGGAGGCCAATTTGTTAAAAAAGTTGCAGAATATTTGGAGGAGTTCGATCCCAAAAGAACATTTTGAAAGAAAGAATACATCTATCTATAAAACACATTTTCCTTTTATTCCTTTTTATTTCAGGGAACTCAAAATTCTTTTGTCAAATTTCTGAACTAGATGTTAGATCAATGCTTTCTTCTGCTACAGAAGATCAGCTGGTACTAGAATCTTCAAGTTTATTACAAGAAAATTATTACTATTTCTCTGAAATAATTGTAGACCACCTTTTAAAATCCAAACCCAATAGTTGCAATTACAACTATCGTAAAGGTTTTATGCTTTTGGATGTCAAACTAAACGCAAAAGATGCTTTACCCTATCTTATAAAGGCAAGTAAAGATATTGACAAAAATTTCGATATGTATTCGGCATCAGAAAACAGCTCACCCACAGATGTTCTTTACCACATAGGAAGATGTTACCAGTTAACTGAAAATTTAGACTCTGCTATTCATTATTTTGAAAGGTTTATAGAAGAATCTAATCCCAAATCAAATTTGGTGAGTAAATCAAAATTAAGGATTGCTCAATGTCAAAATATTAAAGCATTCAAAACTTCCAATCAAGATATTAAAATTTTAAATTTGGGTTCAGATATCAATACCGCAAATCCAGAAACAACTCCAATTATTACAACGGACGGAAAATTTTTGTTCTTCACTTCAAATAGAAAATGGGAAAATGAAGAAATGGAAAATTCCAGAGACCCAATTTTAAATAATTATCCTAAAGATATTTATCAAACTAAATTAGAAGATATAAATCAACAGAATAAAGATATTGTTCAAAGATTGTCATTTTGTTATGCGACAGAGAATGAATCATGTGTTTCGGTATCTTCAGATGAAAGACAAATCTTACTTTATGAAAATCTTTCAGGAAATGGTGACATCTACGTTTCGAATTACGAAAATGAAAAATTCACTCCAGCAAGAAAAAACGCCACAAAGGATTTGAACTCTAAAAGTTGGGAAACACATTGCTTTACAAGTCTAGATGGCAAAAAACTATTCTTTGTTTCAGATAGGCCTGGAGGATTTGGAGGAAGAGATATTTATTGTATCGAAAAGGACGATAAAAATTCTTGGGGAAAAGCATATAATCTTGGCGCAGGAGTTAATTCAGAATATGATGAAGAAACACCTTTTCTTGCAAGTGATGGTCAAACATTATTTTTTGCGAGCAATGGTCTAAAAAGTATGGGGGAATTCGATATTTTCTGTAGTAAATTATCAAATGGAATTTGGCAAAACGCAAGCAATTTAGGATATCCTTTTAATTCCAGTTATGATGATGATTTTTTCACTTTAACCGCAAATGGTGATTTTGGTTACTTATCTTCAAACAGGGAAGGAGGTTTCGGACAATACGATATTTACATGATTGAAATGCCAAAAATTCTTAACCAAACAGCTTTATTTTCAGGATTCGTCAAAACATCAGACGGAAGTCCCTTACCTCAGAATTTGAAAGCTTTTCTTACGTGTGAAAATTGCCAAAACATAAAGAATATTGATATGTTACCAAGATTCAGAGATGGAAACATTATTGCCCAATTAGAACCCTGTAAAACATATAAACTTGGCTATCAAGTTGATGAAAATAATGCTGAAAAATATTCAACTGTATTTACTACAGATTGCAATCTTGATTTTCAAATTGTCAGAAAGGATGTAATTTATGATGTATCGAAAAATAGAATCGTTCCCGAAAAGTCATATGTGCATTTGATAAAGGTTATCGATAGTAAGACTGAAATTTTACTAGATAACGTGCATGCTGAATTGGCACTAAGAAATTCAATTGACACATTCTCCATTAATTTATCGCATTTAAATCAAAATACTTCAGGATTAATCTTTGGTGACACATTTTCGTTTAAAATTAAATTATCCAAGCCTGGTTTTTTAACACAAGAATTTAATTTTAGTGAACAACTTTTAGAAAAAGACACAATAATCTCTGTGTTCGTATTAGAAGCATCAGAAGTTGGAATTGATTTGGCATCTACCGTGAACTTAAAGCCAATATATTTCGATTTAAATCAATTTAATATACGAGATGACGCAAAATTAGAATTGGATAAAATCGTGAAAATCATGAATGATAATCCTGAGATTATTGTAGAATTATCCTCTCATACAGATTGTCGAGGTTCAGCTTCTTACAATTTGGAACTATCCGATAAAAGAGCAAAAGCATCAGCCGCATACATACAATCCCGAATAAGCAATCCTGATAGAATTTATGGAAAAGGTTATGGTGAATCACAACTGCTCAATGGTTGTGCTTGTGAAGATAAGATTAAATCAAAATGTCCTGAAAATGAACATCAAAAAAACCGAAGGACTGAATTTAAAATCATAAAAAACTGATTATCTTTGTAGCTATTAATTACTTAATCCAAATAAATGAAATCCTTAACCATTTTATTGTTTTTCTCAATTTTTACCCCAATTATATTTGCTCAGCTTAGCAACGATGAAATAAAAAAAATAATCTCAAACTCAGATGAAATCCAACTTTTGAAAGAAAATTCAAGATTAATGTATGAAGGTTTTCATTACCAAGCTGAAATGGTAATTGAAAAATTGATAACGTTTCAACCTGAAAATCCAAATTACAACTACAGAAAAGGTTTTTTGTTGTTGGAAATGAAAAAAGATTATAAATCGGCAATACCCTACCTAGAAAAGAGTGTTACCAAAACCAAGAAAATTTTTGACGCATTCAGCACTGAAGAAGAATATGCTCCTATTGATGCTCATTATCATTTAGGAAAATGTTATCACATGGACGGTCAAATTGACAAAGCCGAACAGCAATACAAACTTTTTATAGACAATACAAACCAAAAGTCAGAATTAATTCAGCTGGCTCAATTGGGATTAATGCAGTGTTACAATGCAAGAAATGAAATGAAAAACACCAAAAATGTAACGCTCAAAAATCTAGGAATAAGTGTTAACAGTTCGAGTGATGAGTATGGAAGCGTTATTTCCCTCGATGGATCTTCATTATATTACACCTCGAAAAGGCCATGGGAGAATAATGAAACAGAAGTGTACAGAGATATCCGTCAAGGCTTTTTACCAGAGGATATTTATGTAAGTCAATCAGATAAAAATGGAACATGGTCAAATGGAAATAGACTTGATTTTTGTGAAGCTCAAAATAATGAAGCGTCAATAGGGGTAAGTGTTAATGAACGATATATTTACATTTATCAAGATTCTACAGGTTCTGGTGATATATACTATTCAGACCTTTACAGTCAAACATTTGAAAAAATATCAAGTTTTGATACACCAAAGATAAATTCAGAATTTTGGGAAACCCATTTGATGACTTCTCAAGACGGCAATTCCATTTTCTTTGCATCGGACAGACCTGGTGGATTCGGAGGATTGGACATCTACGTGATGACAAAAACCGATGGAAATTGGTCAAATCCTGTGAATATGGGTTCAAATATCAATTCATCGTTCGATGAAGAAGCACCGTTTATTTCTGCAAATGGAAAAACATTATATTTTGCGTCAAATGGTCCTTCTAGTATCGGGGGCTATGATATTTTGCTATCAAACAAGAACTCAGACGGTTCATGGACAACTGCACAAAATGCAGGTTACCCTTTCAATTCATTAAATGATGATATTTATTTTAGCTCAACGATTGACGGAAAAAGAGGTTTTTTAACTTCGTCAAGACCAAATGGCTATGGAGGTACTGATATTTACGAAATCAATAATGAACAATTTGGAAACACATCCAATTTTAATCTTCTCGGAAAAATTCGAAATGCCAATGGAAATGAATTACCTAAGGATTTCGCTGTAAATATGGAATTAAAATGTACAGATTGTGAAAATAGCGAATCAATTCTGTTGTTTCCAAAATTAAGCGACGGTATTTTTATGGCGGCTTTAGAACCATGTAAAAATTACGAACTTTACTATTATTCCTCTGAATCTAAAAAAATATTATATCAAACTAACTTTAAAACAAGTTGTACCCTGAATGAAGAGTTAATCGAGAAAGAGGTTATCCTTGATGATAAAATCCCATCAATTACACCAGTAATGATCTACAAAATAAATGGTCTGGTTGCAGATGCAAGTAGTGGTATAAAATTATCAAATGCTACAATTTCAGTTAAGTTAAATACTGGAGAAGTAATTGAAAATGTTACAAGTAGCATTGATGGTAGTTTCAACTTGAATTTTCTTAATGGTAAGAAATTAGGTGAAAAAATAAGTTCTCAAATTACAGTTAGCGCTAATGGATACTTAACCAAAGTGATTAATGTCGATCAAAAGTTAGGTAATGAAGAAATAATAACTTTAAACTTCAATTTGGATAAGGTAAGTATCGGAAGTGATCTTGCGCAAAGTTTTGGAATAAAATCGATTTATTTTGATTTTAACAAATACAATCTCAGAAAGGATGCTATCAAAGAACTTGATAAGATTGTAAAAATCATGAACGACAATCCAACGCTTTATATTGAGTTTGGTGCCCACACTGATTGTTCTGGTCCAGAAATTTACAATCAATATCTTTCAGATATGCGTGCTGAAAGTGTTGCAAAGTACATAAAATCGAAAATAACCAACCCGGAAAGAATTAGTGGTAAAGGTTACGGAGAAACAGAACCTGTTAATACTTGTTCTTGTAATGATGTGAATAACCCTTGTAGCCTTGCCCAAAATCAAGCAAATAGAAGAGCTGTATTCAAGGTAGTGCAGAAATGATCACTTTATTATAGAGCTAACATGTTAATTTTGAAACCTTTTAAAGAAAATTTACGTTAATTCGCACGTTAACATTTTTCTTTACAAAATGGTTTATAAAAAATTATTCAATTTAAGTACCTGTAGCTTAATCCTTATTCTTTCAATTTCATTAACTGATTTTGCTCAGAAAACCAATGATCCACTCAAGGATTTATTAGAAAATGGCTCAGAACAACTTCTGGTATCTGAGAATTCAAGAATGATGCAGGAAGAGCTTTTTTATGATGCTGAAAAAATAGCAGATAAGTTGCTATCATTAAAACCTGAAAGTGCGAACTACAATTATCGAAAGGGTTTTGTGCGCATTAAAATTGACAGTGACGCCAAAGGAGCTATCCCCTATTTGGAAAAAGCTATTTTGAATACGGATAAAAACTATGATGCCTATGGTGTTTCAGAAAAAAGTGCTCCAATAGATGCTTATTATCATTTGGCAACCTGCTATCACCAGATGCAAGAAATAGATCAAGCAATCGCAATGTATAATACGTTCATTACCAACTCTAATAGCAAGTCAGAGTTGATTCCTGTTGCAAAAATGAATATTGAACAATGCGGAATTGCACGAGAATTGATGGCTAAACCAAGTTCTGGAGAATTGAAAAATTTGGGTCCAAATGTTAATACTCAAAATCCTGAATACTCGCCAGTAATATCTTTAGACGGAAGTTCTTTATACTATACATCAAAAAGACCATGGGATAATGGGGAAAGTAATAATTTTCGCAATCCTCGGAATAACTTCTTTCCTGAGGATGTTTATGTTTCTTATTTGAATATAAAAGATTCTACTTTCAATCAGTCAGATAGATTAGAATTCTGTAGTGCGAAAAAAAATGAAGCAACCGTAGCCGTAAATTCAGACGAACGTAAAATTTACATTTATCAAGACTCCGCAGGATCTGGTGACATTTATTTTTCTGATTTTTTCGCTAGTAAATTCAATTCTATTCAAAAATTAGATGATGCCAGTATTAATTCCAAATATTGGGAAACACATTGTATGACTTCACATGATGGGAAATATATATTTTTCGCATCTGACCGACCAGGAGGTTTTGGGGGCTTAGATATTTACATGATGGCCAAAACAAATGATAATTCATGGACTAAGCCAATCAATCTAGGTGCTAAAATTAATACACCTTATAATGAAGATGCCCCATTTATTTCTATCGACAATAAAAAACTATTCTTTTCTTCCAATGGCCCCAAAAGTATGGGAGGATACGATATACTTTCCGCTGATTTGTCAACAGACGGAACATGGGGGGAAGCAATAAACCTCGGTTACCCATTAAATACCCCGAGTGATGAAATTTATTACACAACTACTATTGATGGAACAAGGGGTTATTTATCTTCCAACAGGGAAGGTGGTTATGGAAACACCGATATTTATGAGATTTTCAATACAAAACTTGGCCTCAAGAATATGGCAGTTTTTAAGGGTATAATTAAAACCACAGATGGTTCTCCCCTACCCGAAGATTTTGTTGTTAACATGAAAATCATTTGCGATGACTGTGATGAATATGATAAAAACAGAACCATTTACCCCAGATTGCGAGACGGACTCTTTATGACAAGCTTACAACCTTGTAAAAGCTATAAAATAATTTATTTCAATGCATCAGATAATAAAGAAATGCATTCTGAATCTTTTAATACAGAATGTAATAAAAATTACCAAGAAATTGAAAGGGAACTTTTATTAGATGTTCAAAAAAGACAGCTTGTATTCCCTGACAAGAAAGATGTGGTTTTGATTCCAGAAGTTGAAGTTTCAACGTTTGAAAATATGGAATTCAAACATATTTTTGAGTACAATAAAAACAAACTTTTCACAAACAAGGGAAAACTTAAAGACTTTGTAAAGGATATTGACAAACAATTTAAAAAAGGAAGAGAAAAAATCACAATCAAAATATACTCTTCAGCATCTAAAGTACCAACAACTACTTATGAAACCAATGAGAAACTATCTCAACTCAGAGCGGAGAACATGAAATACGATCTTATTGAATATTTCGAAGGTAACGATTTAACGAAAGGAAAGGTAATTGTTACCATTGTTTCGGCCGTTGTTGATGGACCTGAATATGAAAACGATTACAAAAATCGAAATAAATACGAACCATTCCAGTATGTGACACTTAAAACGGAATAAACGTTGTACTAAATAAATAATGGCTATCGAAAGGTGGCCATTTTTATTTTAATCAAACATTGAATTATTTCAAACAATTAAAAATGTTGTTCCTACATACATTTTGCAGGCTCTGTATAGATTGTTAAATTTACAGAAACATAAGATATGAAACTTGAATTAACAAGACCACTAGCGGTATTCGACTTGGAAACAACAGGGACAAATATTACTTCTGACCGTATAGTTGAAATTGCTATAATAAAAATTTATCCTGATGGCTCAGAAGAACATTATTGCAAAAGGATCAATCCAACAATATCAATACCTGCAGAAATTAGTGAAATACATGGTATTTACGACAAAGATGTAGCCGATCTTCCCACATTTAGTCAACTTGCAAACGAAATCGTTGAATTTATTGGAGATGCCGATTTAGCTGGCTATAACTCTAATAAATTTGATATTCCCGTACTTGCAGAAGAGCTATTAAGGGCCAATATAAATTTTGATGTTGCTGATCGCCATTTTGTAGATGTACAAAATATTTTCCACAAAATGGAACAAAGGACTTTGGCGGCTGCATATCAGTTTTATTGCTCACAGAATATCGAAAATGCGCACAGTGCAATTTATGATGCAAAAGCAACATGGGAAGTTTTTAAGGCGCAACTAGAAAAATACGACAATTTAAATGGTGACATTCAATTTTTATCGGAATTTTCTAGAGCCAACAATTACCAATTTTTAGATTTTGCTGGACGTTTAGCAATAAATGAAAAGGGGGAGGCAATTTATAATTTTGGTAAACATAAAGGCAAAACCATTAAAGATGTCATGAATCTGGAACCCGGATATTACGGCTGGATGTTGGACGCAGACTTTCCTTTATATACCAAGAATTGTTTAAGGAAAGAAATGGAAAAAATTAAAGCGGAAAAAGAAGCTTTGAAAAAGGAATCAGAAAAAGCTTCATTAGAAAATAAACTGGAAGCTTTAAAAAATAAATTCAAGTAAGATGAAAATCATTTGTATCGGAAGAAACTATGCCGACCATGCAAAAGAAATGAAGGCTCCCATACCAAAAGAGCCTGTTTTTTTCATGAAAGCCGATTGCGCTATTCTCAAGGATGGTGAAGATTTTTATTTCCCTGAATTCACTTCAGATTTGCACTATGAATGTGAAGTAGTAATTAAAATTGATAAAGTTGGTAAAAACATTCTACCAAAATTTGCCCATAAGTATTACTCTAAAATTAGTTTAGGAATTGATTTTACTGCACGCGACTTACAGGCGAAATGTAAAGAAAATGGACTTCCATGGGAAATGGCCAAGGCATTCGATAATAGTGCCCCTATTTCCAATTTGTGGCTTGAAAAATCAAATTTTGATATCGAGAATTTATCATTCAGCCTTTATAAAAATGGAAAAATGGTACAAAACGGAAACCTTAATCAATTAATCTTCAATTTTGATAAGCTTATTTCCTATGTTTCGACATTTGTTACTTTAAAGACTGGTGACTTAATTTTTACGGGGACGCCTGCTGGCGTTGGTCCAGTTCAAATTGGTGACAAACTTGAGGGATTCATTGGGAATGAAAAAATGTTCAGCTTTGCCATCAAGTAATGCTATTTTCCTTTGGCTCTAAAAATAATGATTACTGTATAGAACATAATTTTAAAATCCAAAGCCAATGTTCTATTCTTCATGTACAATAAGTCATATTTCATGCGCTGCAACATTTGATCAACGTTTTCTGCATAACCATATTTTACTTGTCCCCATGAAGTAATACCAGGCCGAACCTTGGTTAAATGTAAAAACTGAGGTTCTATTTTCACAATTTGGTCAATATAAAATTGTCTTTCTGGTCTTGGACCCACCAATGACATATCACCTTTCAAAACATTCAAAAATTGAGGGAACTCATCTAATCTCAATTTACGCATATATTTACCAATTTTAGTGATTCTAGGATCATCCGTTGAAGAAAGTTGAGGACCCAACTTTTCGGCATCGACATACATCGTTCTGAATTTAATAATTTTGAATATGTAACCATTCAAACCTATTCGATCTTGAAGAAAAAATACAGGTCCTGGGGAAGATATTTTTACTGCAATTGCCATTATTAAATAAAAAGGAATTAATAAAATTATGGCAACAATAGAAACGAAAACATCAATAAATCGTTTCAATGCCTGTTGCCAAAACGGCATGGTCTCATTATCTAATTGAATGAGTAAAGCACCGAATATATTTGTCATTTTAACAGATCCTGCTACAATATCGTACATATCCGGCAATATTTTGATATTGATAGTTCCCCATTGAATTCTTGAAATGATAGATCTCAATTTATCGTGTTCCTTACTTTCAATAGCAATAATAACTTCCTCAATTTGTTCATTGACAAGTATTTGTTCTATGTCATTCAAATTACCTAAATAAGGAATCCTATCCTCCAAGTGTTTATCGACCCCATTGATATTTATAAAACCTACAATTTTATTTACATTTTTCGGCAATTTTGATATTTCATTATACAATTCTACAGCCTTATCGCTACCACCAACAAGCAGTGTCCTAAAACCATTTTTTCCTGATTGAATGCGCTTTACAATTGTAGTGATGAAAATGTATCGAAAGAAAAATACTGTTAGGATGTGGATCCCAAAAAGCATAAAATATGACTTGTAATATAACTGGTAATCAGTGACCACATCATCAAGGATGAGAATAAAGAATATTAAAGTAGATCCAATGATTGTTGCAATAAAAGTTAAATTAAACAATTTTAAACGGTACAACCTTTTAATGTCATGATAGGTTCCTTGGAGATAATATAATAAAATCCAAGCTATTGGAACAAGAATAACTCCTAGATAAAAAGTATCATTAACATGAAAATCTTGATGTTCGATGGTTGTTTTGCGGAGATAGTAAAAAATAGACCAAGATAAGGCTGCAGTTAACCAATCTGTAATCAATAAAATTAAGACCGCTAAGTTTTTACGCATTAGAACCGAACGACTTTAATATTATCTAAAATGATAAATGACGAAGATTTTCCTTCATCTAAAAATGCTTCGAATGATTGTTTAAAATATTCGGCATTAGGAGAATTTGAAATAATTTCCCTCAAATCTATGTAAATCTTCTTCCATTTAACATCAGCTGGGTCTTGGTCGTTAAGTCTAATATTTCTATTGTTTTTTATCTCAGTAGACGAAATTCCTAACACTCCAGTTATTAAGTTATTGGTATTGTAATAATCGATTTCAAGATAGACCTCCTTTCCTTTAGGTAAAACCATACTTTCTGTATATCCAACCCAAACAGAATCCATTTCATTTAATGAAATTTCGCCATAAAAATTTCCCCATTGCAAAATGTTAGGATCATTTCCTTTGATCAAATTAGTGGAGGAAACAGGATCATTTGAAATTTTAATTGCAGCATCTTCAAAATCCTCCAACCAGAACTGAGTATAACTTTTGTAGCGCGTAGTTGGATTTAACGTTAAGGTTTGGTTTTGGGTTAATGTTGTATTTATTTCATAAAATTCAACAAACGGATATATTTTCTTGGTGGCTGCAATGCCGTTATTTTTTACGGTAGGATAAATCTTAATATTTACCGGACCTTCTTTAAGAATTGGAATTTTAAAGGGAACTTCAAATACACCTACTACTTCGTCGTCGACATAAACCCATGCATCACTGAAGTTGTGTGTTAATTCTCCTGTAGGATACTGAGAATCTGGATTGGCTTCCAAAACCCACGAATTCACCTCCAACCATGAAGGATTGGGGTTATTTTTGATACATCCAGCAAATAAAAAAACTATTCCTAATAGTAAGATTGCGTGTTTCATAAGTTTTGTCAGCATTTTTTAACGCAAAACAAAGTTAATTATTGTATGCAATTGTTAGTTACTTAAAGTCAATTTATCGAGGATAATCTGAGCCACATCAAGCGCTTTAAATCCATCCTCAAGAGAAACAATAAGAGGCGCATCGAACTTGACTGCAAAATAAAAAGATCGCAACTCTTCCTTGATTGCATTACTTTCCGAAATATCAGGTTTATCAAAATAAATTTTTTTAGAAGGTTTGTTTTCTCCTAGATCAAAAATTAAATCGTAAGGTCCTGGTTCTCCATCTAAATCTTCCATCCTCACAACCTCAAGTTGTTTAGAGAGAAAATCTACACTTATGTATGCATCCTTTTGAAAAAACCTTGATTTACGCATATTCTTCATTGAAATCCTTGAAGCTGTCAAGTTTGCTACACATCCATTATCGAACTCGATTCTGGCATTTGTTATATCCGGTGTATCACTAACAACTGCAACACCTGAAGATGAAACCCTTTTAATGCCAGATTTTATGACACTCAAAATAATATCGATATCATGTATCATCAAATCCAAAACCACAGGGACATCTGTTCCTCTTGGATTAAACTGCGCCAATCGATGGGTTTCAATAAACATCGGATTTTTGAAATATGGAATTGCCTGTTGAAACGCAGGATTGAACCTCTCGACATGTCCGACTTGTACTTTGACATTCGCCTCACGAGCCAATTGTTGAAGTATCCTAGCTTCGTCTAAGGTTTGGGTTACAGGTTTCTCGATGAAAACATGCTTACTTTTTTTCAAACATAAACTTGCTATATCAAAATGGGTAATTGTGGGCGTAACAATATCCAAGCAATCAACTGCTGAAATAAGCTCCTCTAAATCCGTAAACCTCTTAATGTTATAAAGTTCTGAAACCGTTTCAGAAGCTGTATCGTCAACATCATAAAAACCGACTAAATCGAACTCCTCCTTTAATTCTTGTAAAAGTTTTATATGAATCTTACCGAGATGTCCAGCACCAGCAACTCCTATTCGCAACATGATATTTTTATATCAAAGGTAAGTCAAGAATTCACCATGCTGAAAAGTAAATCAATCATTTATCAACAAAGCAAACTGAAAAATCAAATCAATTCAATTCAATCTATTTTGGACGTTTAAGTCAATATCACCGTAATAGCTGGTTGGCCTATTGGTATAGTACTTAGTAAGTGTTGTTATTTGACCTGTATGGTAAGAGAAATGTTCAATTACGTGAACAATGGCAGAAAATCCTGTGACAGTGAACCCTTGAAGTTGTAGTTCTTTTTCTAAAATAGAAGGATGCATATCCAAAAGTGTTTGTCGCAAATTAACTTTTATGTTTTCCAGTAAAAAAACAAGTTCAGATTTTTTTATTTTACTTTGTTTTATAAATTCTTGGTCCCTATCTCTGTTGTCTTCTTTCCCTCCAATTCCAGATAATATCCATTGCCGAGCATTTCCACAAATGTGTAAAATCATATTTCCTATTGACGGTATTGTTTCATTTGGAGCGTCCCAAAGCGTTTTTTCATCAATCATCGTTAAACACTTGTAAATACGTTCATACGACTCCATAAAAACCCTTTTGTGAAATTCACTCACCACTAAATCTTTCATACCAATAAAAATGTTTTGTATTTGTAAAACTAAATAAAAAGTATAATTCTTATTGAAAATTGAACATAAAGTTGCTATATTTGCTCTCACAAAAATGGTGGTTGTAGCTCAGCTGGTTAGAGCACTAGATTGTGGTTCTAGGGGTCGTCGGTTCGAACCCGATCTTCCACCCAAAAGGAATCCTCGAATGGATTCCTTTTTTTTATTTTCAGAAAATACAAAAAATGAAGAACCTCGAAGCAATTGAAAAAAGAAGAACTTTTGGAATTATTGCACATCCCGATGCTGGAAAAACAACATTAACAGAGAAATTATTGCTTTTCGGAGGTGCCATTCAAACGGCAGGCGCTGTCAAGAACAATAAGATCAAAAAAAGTGCAACTTCAGATTTCATGGAAATCGAAAAACAAAGGGGAATATCTGTTGCAACATCAGTAATGGCATTTGAATATAATGGCAAACAAATAAATATTCTTGATACTCCAGGTCACAAAGATTTTGCAGAGGATACCTATCGAACCCTAACGGCAGTAGACAGTGTAATTTTGGTCATTGACTGTGCTAATGGTGTGGAAACCCAGACAGAAAAGTTAATGGAGGTTTGTAGAATGCGAAATACACCTGTTATCATTTTTGTAAACAAAATGGATCGTGAAGGTAAAGATGCCTTTTCGCTTTTGGACGAAATAGAAGATAAATTATCAATAAAAGTAAGACCTCTTACCTGGCCAATAGGTATTGGTGACCGTTTCAAAGGGGTTTACAATATTTACAAAAAGAATCTCAATCTTTTCCAAGCCAACAAAACTAAGAAAGAAGAGAATATTGTTTCCATTTCAGACTTGAATGACCCAAATTTAGTGGAATTGATAGGAGAAAAATTCGCAGAAGAACTTATTGAGGAATTAGATATAATTGATGGCGTTTACGATTCTTTCAGTCGAGAGAATTATCTATCTGGAGAGGTTGCACCCGTCTTTTTTGGATCTGCAGTAAACAATTTCGGTGTTCAAGAATTGCTTGACTCTTTTATAGAAATTTCGCCATCACCAAGAGGACGCGAAACTGATAAGCGGTTTATCGAGCCATCGGAGTCAAAATTCAGCGGATTTGTTTTTAAAATTCATGCGAACTTAGATCCCAAACATAGGGATCGAATTGCTTTCTTAAGGGTTGTTTCTGGAAAATTTGAGCGGAATACATTTTACAACCATGTTCGTTTGGAGAAGAATTTAAAGTTTCCCAATCCAACTTCATTCATGGCTCAGGATAAAAGTGTAATTGATGAAGCCTTTCCTGGGGATGTTGTTGGCTTGTACGATACGGGGAATTTTAAAATTGGTGATACCCTTACAGAAGGTGAAAACATGCTCTTTAAAGGAATCCCATCATTCTCTCCAGAAATATTTATGGAATTGGAGAATTTGGATCCGATGAAATCTAAGCAGCTCGATAAAGGTATTCATCAACTTACCGATGAAGGGGTTGCTCAGATGTTTATCATGCAACCAGGAAATCGTAAAATCATAGGTACTGTCGGAATGCTACAATTTGAAGTCATTCAACACAGACTCATCAACGAATATGGCGCTAATTGTAGATTTTCTCCCAAAAACTACTACAAAGCTTGCTGGATAACAACAGATAACAAAGATCAATTGTCGGCATTCATAAAAGCGAAAGCATCTTACTTAGCGAAAGACAAGGATGATAACGTTGTGTTTTTAGCAGAAACGCAGTTTTTATTAAATATGGCTGAACAGGATTATCCCGACTTGACCTTTCACAAAACTTCTGCATTCAAATTAGATCAATAATTGACTAATTAGAGATTTCCTCCCAAGTAGGCAATTCTTCTTTTAGTATTATTTTTCCAGAATCATCTATATTGCAGATAATGTGTGAAAGACCATTGCTTGCCATTACGTATCTACTTTGCAATTGACTATTATAGTTTGAGATTTGATTAAACGTTGCTTCATTAATAGAAACATTCGGCGCCTTGCATTCAACCAAAAGTATTGGATTACCGTTTCTGCCATGCACGACCAAATCAGCCCGTTTCGATAATTGATGTACTTGAAGCCCCCTTTCAATACTAATTAGACCTTGTGGATATTTCAATTCATTAATAAAGTAATAAATTAGATGTTGCCTCACCCACTCCTCGGGTGTTAATAATATTTTTTTTCTCCGGAGAAGACATTGAACATATATTTTACCATCTATCTTATAAAGTGATAAAGGTGCAGTTGGTAAGTTTAATGGCTCAAACATGCTCTGGTTTCAAGGCAAAATATATACTAACATACAATTACATACCAAGTAAAAGCAATTCAATATCCTTGTAATTTAAATTAAAGACTTTGCCCAACACTTCGCTCGTTAAAGTTCCTTTGTACATATAAACACCACTTCTAAATCCTTGATTGTTTTTAATTAACTCCTTGCTTCCACCATTATCGCCCATTTCCAATAGTATTGGTGAGAAAATATTTGAAAGCGCAAATGAAGCAGTTCTAGAAACCCTAGAAGCAATATTTGGAACACAATAATGAACAACCCCATGTTCTGTAAAAACAGGTTCATTATGGTTGGTTACTCTTGATGTCTCAAAACAACCCCCTTGATCTATACTGACATCAACAACCACAGTTCCTTGTTTCATAGATTGGACCATTTCCTCTGTAACTACGCATGGTGTCCGACCTGAGGAACCGCGCAGTGCACCAATCACAACATCAGCCCTTTTTAAAGATTTAGCTAAGACTTTTGGGTTTAAAATAGATGTATAGACCCTCTGGCCTAAATCATTTTGCAATCTTCGCAATTTATAAAGCGAATTATCAAAAACCTTTACTGATGCCCCCAAACCCAGCGCTGCTCGTGTTGCAAACTCACCAACTGTACCTGCACCAATTACTACAACTTCGGTTGGAGTAACACCTGCAATACCTCCAAGCATTATTCCTTTACCTGAGGAAAACGATGACAACAATTCACCCGCAATTAAAATAGAGGTAGTCCCCGCTATTTCACCCATAGTTCGAACAACTGGAAACACACCTTCCTCATCTTTTATGTAATCCCAAGCAATTGCAGTGATTTTCTTTTCCATTAATTTCTGCAGAATCACCTTTGGTTGAATCGATAATTGAAGCGCAGAAATTAAGGTTTGATTTCCCTGCATCAATTCAACCTCTTCCTCGGAAGGAGGTGCAACCTTAAAAATAATGTCACACGAGAATATCTCTTTTGAATCATAACAAATTTGAGCACCTGCTTCACTGTATTCATTATCTGAAAAATTGGCTCCTTCCCCACTCTTTGTTTCTATTTTCACTTGGTGTCCATTAGAAACCAGCAATGAAACCGCTTCTGGAACCAATGCAACACGTCTTTCTTGAAATGATGTTTCCTTCGGAATTCCGATATTTAAACTGCCCTTTCTTTTGGCAATTTCTAACATCTCTTCTTGCGGCATTAATCCGCCATGTGCTAAAATTTTCTTTAAAATATCCGGATCAGTAACCATTTCCAACAGTAATTATTCGTGATTCATTGACTTCTTTACGAATATACACCCAAATTGTATTTTCTGGAAGCAAATTTTTAATTTTTTCTGGCCATTCAATAAAACAATGTCCACCTGAATAGAGAATTTCTTCAATACCCATGTCAAATGCTTCAGTCTCATCATTTAACCTGTAAAGATCCATATGAAAAAGCTTCCCAGAATTTGGTAAATCATAAGTATTAACCAAAGAATAAGTTGGAGAACCCTCAGTTTCACAAACACCTAATGCGTGCAAAAGTGAAGTGATAAAAGTTGTTTTCCCGGATCCCATTTCTCCACTAAAAGCGAAAATTTTCTTTTCACTAAAAGTTTCTAAAAAATTTCTAGCGACGCGATTTATATCTACTAGAGATTCAATAATGAACTCCATTTTCACTAAATTATTTAGGATTCATAATTACAAATGGAATCAACATTTCTTCCATGGAAATGCCACCATGCTGAAAAGTAGAACCATAATAATTCACAAAATGATTATAATTATTCGGATAAACAAAGTAATCATATCCTTTTGTAAAGACAAATTCAGCAGACATTTTTTGTTTGGGCAGATAGGCATCCGTAAGATTATTTACAACGAATACCTCTTTAGGGTTGTAGGTTAATCCTCTACCAACTTTGTACCTTAAATTGGAATTCGTGTTTCTTTCACCCACGATTTTGACAGGATTGTTTACTTTAACTGTTCCATGATCCGTAGTTAAAATCAGTTGGGCTCCAGATTCTGATATTTTTTTGATCATTTCATTAAGTGGCGAATGCTCAAACCATGACTTAGTGATGGAACGATATGCTGATTCGTTATCTGCCAACTCCCTTATCACTTCCATTTCTGTTCTTGCATGGGAAAGCATATCTACAAAATTATAGACTATGACGTTGAGATCATTTTCTTTTAAGCTGTTAAAACCATCCACCATTTTTTTACCTGCATCGTAATTCGTAACCTTGGTATAAGACCACTTTAATAGTTTACCGAGCCTTTTTAAGTTGGCTTCCAAGAATTCTTTTTCATGCATATTTTTGCCTCCCTCATCGTATTCATTTTTCCATAAATCAGGAAATCTTCGTTCAATTTCACTAGGCATTAAACCTGCAAAAAAAGCATTTCTAGCATAATGTGTTGCAGTTGGTAAAATAGAATATACCATCTCCTCATGTTGGACAGAAAAATACTTTGAAAAATAGGGCATCAAAACTTTCCATTGGTCAAAACGCAGATTATCAATAACCAAAACATATGTTTTTCGATTCAAAACCGGTGCGATTTTATCTTTCATTAAAGTGTGAATCATAACAGGAGCGTCTTCGACATCGTTGAGCCAATCCAAATAATTGTTTTCAACGAATTTTGCAAATAGCGCATTGGCCTCCTTTTTCTGCATTTGAAGAATTTCATGCATACCTTTATCCTCAACCTCATCCAACTCTAGCTCCCAAAAAACCAATTTGGCGTATAATTCACTCCATTCTTCCGCATCCATGCGATTACTAAGCGCCATTCCAAGCTGTCGAAATTCTTGCTGATAGTTGGAGTTGGTTCGGTTGGAAACCAATTTATTTCCTTCTAGTATTTTTTTGATACTTAAAAGAATTTGATTGGGATTAACAGGTTTTATAAGGTAATCGGCTATTTTGCTCCCGATTGCTTCCTCCATAATGTGTTCCTCCTCGCTTTTGGTTATCATAACAATCGGTATCAAAGGACGCTGTTCCTTTATTTTTGTCAAGGCTTCGAGTCCAGAGATACCTGGCATGTTTTCATCAAGAAAAATGATATCGAAATTTTCTTCCATACTTCTCTCAATAGCTGAAGTACCATTATTTACTGCTTCTACTTGATATCCTTTCGATTCTAGAAAAAGAATGTGTGGTTTCAATAATTCTATCTCATCGTCTGCCCAAAGTATTTTACCCACCATTTATCTTAATTGTTATATTTTTGAAAGAAATATTAAAATTATCGATTTGCGCCCGAATTTCAACCGAAACAACAAAAAGAAAATAGTAAACGACCCAGTTTATGGTTTTATTTCAATTCCAGACCCACTTATTTTCGACTTGATTGAACACCCTTACATGCAGAGATTGAGAAGAATCATGCAGTTGGGAATGAGTCATCTTGTTTATCCGGGAGCCTTGCACACTAGATTTCATCATGCACTTGGTGCCATGCACTTAATGACTCAGGCTGTGGCTACAATCAGAAGAAAGGGCCACGAAATTTCTCCAGAAGAAGAGCGAGCTGTTTTAATTGCCATTTTACTTCACGATATAGGACACGGCCCTTTCAGTCATGCATTAGAATACGATATCGTAAACGGAGTAAATCATGAAGAAATTTCAAGCCTTCTAATACAAAGATTATCCAAAACTTATGGGGAGGATTTAAACAGAGCATTGCTTATTTTTAATAATAAATATTCAAAACCGTTTCTTTATCAGCTTGTTTCGAGCCAATTGGACATGGATAGACTGGACTACCTCAACAGAGATAGCTTTTATACCGGGGTTAGTGAGGGAATCATTGGTTCCGAAAGACTCATAGAAATGCTTGATGTTAGAAACGGAAACCTCGTTCTGGAAGAAAAAGGAATTTATTCTGTGGAAAAATTCATTGTAGCTAGAAGATTAATGTATTGGCAAGTTTATCTTCATAAAACTGTGGTTGCAGCTGAATTTATGTTAATACATGCATTAAGACGAGCTAAATTTCTAGTAAAAAATGGGGTATCTATTTTTGCAAGTCCAACTCTTCAATACTTTTTAGAAAAAGACTTAGGAATGGATGCATTTAAATCTGATGCCGACGTATTAGATCAATTTGCAAATCTTGATGATTATGATATTCTTGGTGCTCTGAAAGTTTGGCAACATCATAATGATCCAATTCTGTCAAGTCTAGCGAAAAGATTGGTTAATCGTAAACTTTTCAAGATTGAAATCTCAAAAGAACGATTCAGTGAAGAAAGGGTACAATTAGAAAAAGAAATCGTTAAAAAACAACTCAATGTTAGTGAGGAAGAGGTAAATTATTTTGTTTACACAGATAGATTAACCAACAATGCTTACAATCAAAATAAGCAAAACATCAATTTGTTGATGAAAAACAATGAGATTATTGATTTGAGTAAGGCTTCAGACAACTTGAATATTTCAGCTTTAGCAAATCCAGTTGAGAAGTTTTTTATTTGCTATCCTGTGGATTAAAACTACTGTTTGGAAAGCTTTCCTGCCTTCCAATCTTGTATGAGTTTGGCCCATGAATATGGATTAAGCAGATTGTTAACAGGCATTTGACCGTTGGTGTACAATTTAGTATAGCGTTGATTAAGTGCATAGGCATATGCTAGCGAAGCGTCATTGTCCAACCTTGCCGCCACGAATGCTAAGCTTTCTCCTGAAAGTTCTCGCTGTGCTCTTCTGATGGCATCATCGTATGGTTCCATTTCAACAAAGGCTCTGGCAAAATCTTCTCTCGAAGGCCATGGATATACAGTAACTTCTGGCAAGTGAACAGTATCTCTGTTCAACATGTGAATTACAGAATATCTTTTTTCCGAAAGTGTATCAGGAACCATGTAAGTGGACGTACTGTAACCTGGTGAAGAAATAACAAGGGTATCACCAGGAAGCACTACAAGTGAGAAGAAACCGTAGTAATCAGAAATAACGCCTTTTTTTATCGTTTTATCATAAACGGTAGAATAAGGAATTGGGGTTACATCAATATCAGACACCACAACTCCTGAAAATTGAATAAGATTGGAATCTGAAAGATTAATTTTTTGTGCTACTGCATTGTTAACAATAATAAAACAAATGAGAATTAAAAATATAGATACAACTTTAAATTTCATTTGACAATCTTACATTTTTATTATGACGGAACAAAAATATTTATAATAATTAACAAATTTGAACTTCAAATCATTATCACAAATAATATTACTTTTGTAAGAATTTATTAAAGAAATAGATTCATGTCGCTTTCTTCTATTTTAAATATCCAAGAAGGATTAACATACGATGACGTATTGCTCGTCCCTGCTTACTCAGAGGTTTTACCACGAGATGTAAAATTGAAAAGTAAACTTACGCGAAATATTGAAGTTAACACTCCGATAGTTTCAGCCGCAATGGATACGGTAACCGAAGCAAAATTGGCTATTGCTATCGCCCAACAAGGAGGTATTGGTGTAGTTCACAAGAATATGTCTATCGCTGATCAAGCACTAGAGGTACGCAAGGTTAAACGATCGGAAAGCGGAATGATTTTAGACCCAGTTACTCTAAGAGAAGAAGCCCTTGTAAAAGATGCCTTAGCAATCATGAAAGAAAATGGCATAGGTGGTATTCCAGTAATAAATGCCGAAAAAGAACTGAAAGGAATTGTTACAAACAGGGATTTGAGATTTGAAAAAAATCTACAACGACCAATAATTGAGGTGATGACATCAAAAAATATCGTTACCACTTCTGATGGCACAGATCTCAGTAAGGCTGAAGAAATCCTTCAGGAAAATAAAATTGAAAAATTACCTGTTGTTGATGCTCAAAACAAATTAATTGGTTTAATAACATATCGTGATATCATTAAAGTAAAAACCCATCCTAATTCTTGTAAAGACAAATTCGGAAGATTGAGGGTTGCTGCGGCAGTTGGCGTTACTCATGATACAATGGAAAGAGTTGACGCACTTTTTGACGCAGGCGTTGATGCAATCGTAATTGATACAGCTCATGGACATACTAAAGGCGTAGTTGATCAATTAAAAATGGTTAAAACAAAGTACCCTAACCTAGAAGTGATCGTTGGCAATATTGCAACGGCAGAAGCCGCGAAATTTTTAGTGGATGCTGGAGCGGATGCGGTTAAAGTTGGAATAGGACCGGGTTCAATTTGCACAACACGTGTCATCGCTGGTGTAGGGGTTCCTCAATTATCGGCTGTGAATGCAGTGGCCAGCGCGCTGGAAGGAACTGGAGTTCCTGTCATTGCTGATGGCGGAATTCGATACACAGGAGATATTGTTAAAGCTATTGCTGCCGGTGCTGATACTATTATGATCGGTTCTATGTTCGCAGGTGTTGAAGAATCACCTGGTGAAACAATAATTTACGAAGGCAGAAAATTTAAGTCCTACAGAGGAATGGGATCGATTGAAGCTATGCAAAAAGGTTCTAAAGACCGGTATTTTCAAGACGCTGAAGATGACATAAAGAAACTCGTTCCTGAAGGAATTTCGGGAAGGGTTCCGTACAAAGGAAACTTGATAGAAGTAATGTATCAAATAATTGGAGGCCTAAGAGCAGGAATGGGTTATTGCGGTGCACCAACTATTGAAAAATTAAAAGGTGCTCAATTCGTTCGAATAACTTCGGCTGGTATGAGGGAATCTCATCCGCATGATGTAACCATATCGCGAGAAGCTCCTAACTACAGTATCAAATAAGTATTAAATTTTACATTTTATAATATGAATAGATTTGTCCTTTCAACCACGCTTTTTCTATTGAATTGCAGTATTATAAGTGCGCAAAAAGACCCTGTTATCCTTCAAATCGATGACGTAACGGTTACAAAATCAGAATTTCTTCAAATCTATCTGAAAAATAACCCCAATCCTAAGTTTGACCAGGCTTCTTTGGACGAATACATCGAACTATTTAAGAAATTCAAACTAAAAGTTATTGAAGCAGAAGATTTAGGCTATGATACCATACCAAAATTAAAAAAAGAACTGGAAGGTTATCGCAAACAACTGGCGCAACCTTATTTAGTTGACAATGAAAAGAATGAAGAGTTGGTAGAAGAGGCATATTATCGGACACTTAATGATGTACGTGCTTCTCACATTTTAGTGCGTCTAGAATCTAATGCAACCCCTGAGGATACGCTTGCAGCATACAATAGAATTATGGCTTTAAAAGCAAGAATTGAAAAAGGAGAGGACTTTGAAGCCGTAGCTAAGGGTAAAAATGGTTCAGACGATCCTTCGGTTGCGAGTAATGGCGGAGATCTTGGATATTTTAATGCTTTTCAAATGGTATATTCATTTGAGGATATGGCATACAATACCGCAATTGGAAAAATATCTGAGCCTTTCCGAACCAGATTTGGTTACCATATTTTGAAAGTTACAGACTTAAGGCCGGCAAGAGGAACCATGAGAGCCGCTCATATTATGATAGCGGCTAAAAAAACGGATCCAGAGGAGGAAATTATGAATGCTTCCAAAAAAATAAATGAAATCTATGAAAAGTTAAAAAATGGAGAAAGCTTTGAATCTTTAGCAAAAGAATTCTCTGATGATCCGGGTTCCAACCAAAAAGGAGGTGAATTGGATGCCTTTGGTACAGGTACATCAAAAAGAATGATTCCAATTTTCGAAGAAACAGCCTTTGCCTTGGCCAGCGATGGTGATTTTTCTGCACCTATTCAAACAGATTATGGTTTTCATATCATTAAAAGAATAGAATTGAAACCGGTGCGACCTTACGAAGAATTGAAGAAGGAACTGCAAATAAAAGTAAATCGCGATGATAGAGCCAAAAAAACACAAGATTCCTATGTAAGCAAATTAAAAAAAGCATATAAGTACAAAAATCAATCAAAAGAAAACCTACAATGGTTCTACCAAAACATGGATACCACATACTTTAACGGAACTTGGAACGCGGAAAGTTTAACTACGGATAATGTTCTTTTTAAAATTGATGGCAAAACGTTTAAACAACAACAATTTGCCATTTATCTCAAAAACAATTACCGAAATGTTAAAAAAGCAGATAATATCACTACGGTAAACGAACAGTATAAAAATTGGGAAAAGGAAACCATTCTTAATCTAGAAGACAGCAAATTAACCAGTAAATACCCGGATTACAAAGCCTTACTAACTGAATATCATGATGGCATATTATTATATGAAATTATGAATGACAAAGTCTGGCAAAAAGCAATAAACGACACAAACGGGTTAAAATCTTATTTTGAAGCCAATAGGTCGAATTACAATTGGAATGAGCGCTTGGATGCCGTTATATACATATGTTCGGATAATCAAATTGCCAATCAAGTGTATAATATGATCCAAAATGATACGATAAATTCCAAACATGTATTAGATGTTATCAATAAAGAAAGTGCATTACCCCTTTCGGTAAAGACTAACAAATTTGATATTTCATTAACCAATTATTTAAATGGAAAAAATCTTATCAAAGGAGCGAATGCACCCTATGAATTTGAAGGAAAATATTATGTAGTCAAAGTAAATGAAAAACTTCAACCCGAGCAAAAGGAATTTTCCGAAGCTAAAGGTGCAATAACGTCTGATTATCAAAATTATCTTGAAAAAGAATGGATCAATGAATTGTATTCCAAGCATAGGATAGTAGTTAACACTAAAAATCTGTATGCTGTTGGTAAAGGATACAAAAAGAAGAAATGATTTAATGCGTCAAACAAAGATGTTAATTTTTCAAAATGAACATTCGTATTCAATTCATTAATACTAATTTGTCAGACTATTCTTCAAATTATTTTAATTAAGACTATTTAAATATGAAAAACTGTTTATTCGCTTTCCTTTTAATTTTAGGCATTACCAATGTGAAAGCGCAAGGCACAGTAGTGGACAAAATAGTTGCTCAGGTAGGAGATAATATTATCCTTCTTTCGGACATAGAAGCTCAAAAACAACAAGCCTTGGTGTCTGGTATTGCGATGACTGCTACCCTAGATTGTGAAATCATAGAAAAAATGATGTATCAGCAGTTACTAGTCAATCAGGCTAAGCTTGACAGTTTAGTAATTTCAGATGAAAATGTTGATGCGGAAATGGAAAACAGACTTCGGGTAATTGAAAACCAAATCGGTAGTCGTCAAAAAATGGAGGAATTTTATGGGAAAACTGTGAATGAAATCAAAGACGAATTCCGAGAGGTAATCAGAGAGCGTTTGTTGGCGGAAGAAATGGAACGCAAAGTAACTGCAGATATATCAGTAACTCCAAAAGAAGTAGAAGAGTTCTTTCAAACTGTTCCAGAAGACTCAATTCCATTGATAAATGCCCAATTAAGTTTTCAGCAAATTGTTGATTATCCTGAAATAACAAAAGAAGATAAAAAAATTGCGTACGATAAATTAGCAGAAATCTTGGCGGATATTAAGGCCGGTAAAAATTTCGCAACACAAGCTAGAATTCATTCTATGGATCCAGGAAGTGCATCATCCGGGGGAACTATTGAAGCTTCACGAGGAATGATGGTACCCCAATTTGAGGCTGCTGCTTTTTCTCTTGAAGAAGGTCAAATTTCAGACATTTTTGAAACCAGTTATGGATACCACATCCTGAAATTAAATAGCAGAAAAGGTGATGATTATATTTGTCAGCACATTTTAATCATTCCTGAATTCAGTAGCGAAGCATTAGAACTTTCAGCCAACCGTATAGATTCTTGCTACCAGTTACTGAAACAAAACCAAATTACATGGGATGAGGCAGTATTAGCTTTTTCAAATGATGAAGCTACTAAGCAAAATAAGGGTATCATTACAAATCCATATACTGGTGAACAAACCTGGAGCATGGAGGATTTGAATCAAATCGATCAAGAAATTTACTTATTAACAGATGCAATGGATAAAGGTGATATTTCTTCACCAAATTTATACCTCAACATTTTTGAAAGAAAGCAAGGTGTTCGAATTGTACGATTAATGAACAGGTCTGAGCCACACAAGGCAAACCTGAAAGACGACTATGCACTCATTAAAAGCGCTGCAGAAAGCAACAAAAAAGAGAAACTCATAAACGAATGGATAGCATCCAAACTATCGAATGCTTATATTCGTATAGATGAATCCTTTGAAAATTGTCAATTCAAGAACAAATGGGTGTCCACTTACTAAATTATTTCTAAGCATGTCAGATACAAAAGCAATCGATCAACTTGTTGAACATTATAACGAGCTTAAACAAGAAATTCATAAGGTTATTGTGGGTCAAGATGATGTAGTTGACCAAGTTCTTATTTCAATATTTTCGAGAGGTCATTGCTTGTTGGTAGGGGTTCCTGGATTGGCAAAAACATTATTGGTTAATACCATCTCTCAAACACTCGGTTTAAGTTTTAACCGCATTCAATTTACACCTGACTTGATGCCATCTGATATTGTTGGATCTGAAATTTTGGATGAAAACAGACAATTCAAATTTATAAAAGGTCCTTTATTCTCCAATATTATTTTGGCCGATGAGATCAATCGTACACCACCAAAAACGCAGTCAGCATTGCTAGAGGCAATGCAGGAAAGGTCAGTGACGGCTAGTGGTGTTAACTATAAATTACCCAATCCATTTTTCGTTTTAGCTACGCAAAATCCAATAGAACAGGAAGGTACCTATCCCCTACCTGAAGCGCAGCTAGACAGATTTATGTTTAACGTTTGGGTTGATTACCCAAGCTATGTTGAAGAATTGGCCATTGTAAAATCCACTACTTCAGATATTAAAATAGAACTTCGTCATGTCCTAACTGGTGAAAACATTATAGCATACCAAGATTTGATTAGAAGAATTCCTGTTGCTGACAATGTTATGGAATATGCAGTGAAATTGGTCGGTAAAACTCGCGCAAACTCGGATTTTGCGCCACAAATAACTAAAGATTTCATTTCATGGGGTGCTGGGCCGAGAGCATCTCAATATCTCATCGTTGGAGCAAAGTGTCATGCGGCAATTAGAGGAAAATACTCTCCTGACATCGAGGATGTCAAAGCAGTTGCAAAACCGATTCTAAGACATAGAATAGTAAGAAATTATCGTGCTGAAGCTGAAGGATATTCAATGGATAATATTATTGATGCCTTGCTATAAATCAATAAGCTGTCCAACCGCCATCAACAGTAATTATTGATCCATTTATATAGGAGGAATCTTCTGTAGCAAGGAACAAAGCTACTTTTGCTATTTCTTCGGATTCACCCATTCTGGGAACACTTCCTGTTCCTGAATTTGTGCGATTGTAACCATATTGATTGGGGTGCATATTTTTACCAATATTTGTATTCACGCCACCTGGTGCAATAGCATTGCACCTAATTCCTTTAATTGCATACATAAAAGCAATGTTTTTTGTTAATCCTTCCATTGCATGTTTTGAGGTGGTGTAAGCTAAACCAGCCCTAGCTCCATGACTGCCTGCAACAGACGAAACATTAATAATTATTCCACTTTTGGCCTGTTCCATTATTGGTACAACCAGTCGAGTACTGTAAAAACAGCTGTTTAAATTGACCGAAAGAACGTTCTCCCATAAGGAAATGGGCGTTTCTGCAACTGGACAAAAATCATCCATAATTCCTGCATTGTTAATCAGAACATCTATTCCACCGAAGTGTGACATACCTTTTTCTATAAATCGTCTTACATCCTCCTCTTTTGAAACATCTCCTCCAATGGTAATAAATCTACCTGTTTCATGAGCAATATTCCTTGAAAGTTCATTCAAGTTTTCAATATCTCTATCCATTACAACCATAGTTGCGCCTTCCTTAACGAATTCTTCAACTATTGCTGCTCCAATTCCCGAGGCTGCGCCAGTTAAAAGCACTGTCTTATTTTCTAATCTTGACATATTAAATCTCTTTTCTCTTTAAAATTCTCAATTGCTTCTACACCCTTAAAAAAAGCATCTGGGGTAAATGAAATGCTGTCAATACCAGATTCTACTAAAAACTTTATGAATTCGCCAGAATCACTTGGTGCTTGACCACAAATACCAATTTTCTTGTTTTGTTTTTTTGCCAATTCTATAACTTTGGCAATAGATGCATGAATAGCAGGATCGTTTTCATTGAATAGATAACTTATTTTATCCGCATCACGATCTATTCCCAATGTTAATTGCGTTAAATCATTCGAACCGATTGAAAACCCGTCAAAATATTTCGCAAATTCCTCAAATAGAATAACATTGCTCGGAACTTCAAGCATCATAAACAATTCAAGTTGATTTTGTCCTTTTTTCAAACCGAACTCCTCAAGTAATTGGACAACATCATGTGCCTCCTTAACGGTTCTGCAGAATGGAATCATAATTTGAACGTTTTTAAAGCCCAACTCATTTCGAACACGTTTTACAGCTTCGCATTCTAATTTGAAAGCATCCCTAAAACTTGGATTCAAATACCGAGAAGCACCTCGAAATCCCAACATTGGATTTTCCTCATTTTGCTCAAATTCATTTCCTCCAATAAGCATTTTATATTCATTTGTTTTGAAGTCGCTAAACCTTACCAGTACTTGTTTTGGATAAAATGCTGCTGCTATTTTGCAAATTCCATCAGCTAATTTGGATATATAGAATTCCGATTTATCAGTGAATAATTTTGTTCGATTGGCTATTTCCTTTATACTTACTTTCGACTTTAATTGATTATAATGAATCAACGCAAGCGGATGAATACCAATTTCGCTATTGATAAGAAATTCAAGCCTTACCAATCCAACACCTTCAGAATTGTATTCCGAATATTGAAATGCATTGTTGGGATTGGACAAAATCAATAAAGCTTGTGGTTGTCCGCGAAATTCTTGACCAATATTTCGCTCAATTATATTCCATTTTAAAGTCCCATTGTAAATATTTCCAATGCCACCTGAGGAATTATCAACCGTAATTTGCTGACCATTATCGAACAATCTTAATGCGTTCTTAACGCCTAAAACAGCCAAAGCCCCAAGTTCTCTTGCCACTATGGCTGCATGACTCGTCCTTCCACCTCTTTCTGTTATAATCGCCGCAGCTTTTTTTAATAAAGGCTCCCAATCAGGATTTGTATTTTTAGCAACCAATATTTGACCCTCTTTAAAATTATTAGCTTCAGAAAGATTATTTAAAATACATACATCACCAGCTTTTATTCCATAACCAACCGCCTCACCAAAACAAATTAATTTGCCTTTATTGATTAATTCGAAAGTTTTGATTGATTGCTTTTTTTTCAGAGCATGTATTGTCTCAGGTCTTGCTTGAAGTATATAAAAATGATTGGTTTCTCCATCTTTCGCCCACTCTATATCCATGGGCATTCCAAAATACTTTTCAATTTCAAGAGCCCAAAAACTCAATTTTTGAATTTCACTATTAGACAATACATATTGGTTGGTTTTAGACAATTCGATTTTTCTTTTTACCGTACCTCGACCGTTTTTACTATAAACAACTGTCAATTGCTTAGATCCTATTTTTGAAGAAATTATCGGAAATGAATTGTTTTCAGCTATTTTTTCTTTAAAAATGATATGTTCATCTGGATTAATTAATCCTTGAACAATTGCCTCCCCTAAACCAAATGCAGATTGAATAACCAGTACATTTTTAAACCCTGTATCTGGATCAATAGTGAAAATTATTCCCGAAGAAGCCAAATCAGACCTGACCATTGTTTGAATGCCAACAGAAATACTAACATCTTCATGCTTAAAGCCTTTATCAATTCTATATTTTATTGCTCTGGCATTGTAAAGCGAAGCATAACATTTTTTAATAGCCTTAATTACATTTTCAAAACCTTGAATATTTAAAAAACTATCGTGTTGCCCAGCAAAACTGGCTCCCGGAAGGTCTTCAGCTGTTGCACTACTTCTGACTGCAACTTCAATTATTTTTCCTTTCTGACCGCATAAAAAATCATAATGACTTGAAATCGTATCTCGCATTTCATCGGAAAATTTTCCAGAAAAAATTAATGATTTCACTTCCTTAGAAACCGAATCTAGATTGGAATAATCTGAAGTTTTTAATTTAGAGAGTGCTCTTTTGATAGGAAGTTCGAGCTTGTTGTCAATAATAAATTGCCAAAACATTAAAGACGAAAGCGCAAAACCATCTGCAAAATGAAATCCTACTTTTTTTGACAATTTCAAAATCTCGGCCGACGCAGCGTTTTTCCCACCGAAACTTTGGGCATTTGCTACCGAAATTTGATCGAAAGATTGGATTAAAGGAAAATTATTCACCAGACTTTTTTTGTAAAAATTCTGATTGTATTCCAATTAAAACAAATTAGTCAACGAACCATCCATTAACTTCTACGAATAAATTCAAATCATATTTTTTTTGAGATGAATAAATAATTCTGTTCCTAATCTTGCTTCTACTGAATTGTAACATGTTTCCATTTTACAAATTGTAAAATAAGGTGCAAACCGTTTCGTATATTCTTCTTTTGTTCCTCCAAATGGCGGACCTGTTTCAAAATCTCTGTTAAATAAAAGACCTACAAGCTTTCCATTATTCACTAGAAGCTCATTGACTTTTTTGACATAATTATCTCTCAAAAGGGGATCAATAGCACAAAACAAAGTTTGTTCTAGAATGAGATCATACGCTCCAGAGTACTTAAAGAAATCCTCGCAATGCAATTGTTCCTCTGGAAATTCGGGAAGCATTTTCTTCAAATATTCAGATGGCGCGGGTGAAAAGTCGAGATAGTTAACATTCTTAAAACCCTTTTGATAGAGATAAATTACCTCATGTCCCAAGCCAGCTCCTGGAATCAATATTCTTAACTCCTTGTTTTGCAATTGATCTATATACTCCTTGAGTGGTGGAGATATATTTTTTAAATCCCAACCTATTTGTCCTGACTCATATCGGTCGGTCCAATAATCTGAAGACAAAAATAGCATCAACTATTTTGTCAAAATAACTTTTAATGTTTTGGTAGAATCACCTTGCAAAACATTGATTAAGTAGTTTCCAGCTGGCAAATTAGAAAGATCCAATTCAGAAGTATTTACCATTTCGATTGACAGTAATTTTTCACCTACAGTTGAATAAACCTCAACCTGACCATTAGTTATTCCTTCAATTTGAATCAGACCAATACTTGGATTAGGATATATTTTAATTGAATTATTCAAATCATTCAATCCAGCAGCGCTCCGCACATCAAAAGCAATTGTCCCGGGAGAAACACCCGCATCAAATGAGTTTACTAAATTATCAGCAACATCATAAATATACACCTTACCATAAGAAAAGTAATCTGTGTTGCTTGCATAGAATAAGTTGTTTATTGGATCTTTAGCTAACTCATAGTAACTTAAATTGTGGTTGGCTACAGGTCCAACTGGAATCATATTCAGGACATTCCATTCATTTAATGTTGATTCACCCGAAATCTGATAAACAATATTATCTTCTCTTAAACAAGAAGTTCCGCAACCTGTAATCGATGAAGCAATATTTGTAGTCGTAACATTACCTGTTGCAATATCTAACTTAGATACAGATGCGCCAGACCAATCTTTATTGTTTACTGTCAAAATAGTTGAACCAGAAAGAACCATATTATCCGGGTTGTGACCTTCGGCCCCTAAGTCTATTTCATTTCCGTAAGTTAATGTGGCTAAATCAAGTTGACCTATAATTCCTTTTTCGTTCCCCCATTCATATCCATTATTCACTGCAACATAAACTACGGAACCATTAACTACCATATTTTGAGCTGCCCATTTAGGACCACTTAAAGTATCTACAGCCTGAATCAATTGTAAAGAGTTGGCGTCGTAAATATGTAAATAGGAGTCATAAGTGGTTAAATATTCACCTCTTGTCGCAACCAAATAATTATTTGACACAACAACATTTCTCACACCAGGACAATCAATACTTCCAACCACAAGGTTTGTATACTTGTTGTATTTCAATATCTTGCTATCAGCAGCAATGTATGCAAAATCTCCATCCAAATATATGTCAGAGGCAAATCGCATATTTTCAATGGTATCGACTACTGAATAGCTTCCTGATTGTGGATTGAATGAACCTAATGTAACTGGCTCAAGAATCGTATTTGTTTGATAGTCAAAATAACCTTCATTCAAGACATATACCTGATGAACGTAATTTTGAGCAAGCATGGAATTACTAAAAATAAGAGCTAATAAAACGGTAATTTTTTTCATTTTTTCTGTTTTTAAAAATTAATAAATAAACTAAAAAACGGAAACATGAAAAAAGAGGGACATAACGACTAATTCAGAAATTAGCTATCATGAGTCCGACTTTAATCTGAAGTCTTCGTCAACATCCTTGGCAAGTATTCTGACTTTTACCAACTCACATCGCCTTCCCATCTCAATTGACAGTGACATAAATGATGTGATTTAACGGTAATTACAGCTGCAGACACAGTCCCGGATTTTCACCGGATTCCTTATTAATTTCGCAATTGAAAACCAAAGAATCGATGCGAAGATAGCGATTTATTGTTGAAATACATTACGGCAAGAAATTGATTCTTGAGAATGTACATTACAACTTTTCAATTAAAAATTCCGTTCTCCTGTTTTTAGTGCGATTTTCTTCACTTGTATTTGGAAATTTCGGTTTTGATTCTCCAAATCCTTTTGCATTGAGCCGTTCAGCTTTTACACCCATTGAAACAAGATAGTTCATGACACTTTTAGCACGACTTTCCGATAAAATTAAATTTTTATTTTCTTCTCCAACGTCATCTGTATGTCCTTGAATAGAAACGTTTATGGAAGGATTATCATTTAAAAATCCAGCAAAACTTTTAAGAATAAATTTTGAATTTTCATTCAAGTCTGCCGAGCTGGTTGCAAAAAGTATATCATTTATTGTATAGGCTTCACCTTCTTTTAGGTCTCTTACAGACAAATTATTATCGCGAATAACTGGGTCACCTTTACTAAAAGATTCTTTCTCAATTAATTTAGAATCAAATGCAGCTCCATCTTTTTTTATGGTCACCATCACATCTTGAGCTTCTTCAATTTTCACGATGGCTGCATATTTTCCATCATCACCGCTTACCTTAATTTCTGTACGTTCATCTGAATTCTCGTATTCAATCTGAATGGAAGCATCGTTAACTGGATTTCCTTTTTCATCCTTCAATTCTCCTTTAATCATAGCAACCGCTTGAGGCCGCGCTTCTTCATATAATTCAAAAGAATAAATATTCCAATTTCCATTTTGCCTTGATGAATAAAAGGCCTCTTTACCATCAATGGAGACAAAAAGTCCGATTTCATCCTCGGGAGTATTAATTGGAAAACCGATGTTTTTTGGCTCGGTCCATTCACCGTTTTCTTTTCTGATGTAAAAAATATCCAAGCCTCCAATTCCCTTTCTGGTATCTGTACATGATGAAACAAAATACAAGGTTTCACTGTCTTGATGAAGAAATGGGCTTTTATCTTTGCCTGCAGTATTGACAACATCAAAAGGAACGGCCGTGCCCCAAGTACCATCTTCATTTCTTTTCGAAACAAATATATCGTTGTCACGTGTATTTGCACGTGTTGCAGTGAAATAAAGTGTATTTCCGTCAGCTGACAATGTGGGTTGGGCTTCCCAGCCATCTTTTGTATTAATTCCAGGACCGAGATTTACAAGGGGTGTCCAATTAAAATCATTTCCGCCTTTCCCTGAGCGTTTATAAGTTGTAATGTACAGATCACAATTATTGTACTTATTTCCTCTCACATCTTCCTCCTTACAAGCGCAAATTATCATTTCTTTGTTATCGAGGGAAAGTGTTGCTGATCCATAATTTGTAAATGTGCCGTCATTGAAAGGTAAAGGTAAGGCAACTCCTTCATCAAAATTCGATAAGATATTTGTCCTCTGAGAAACTGTAAATTCTTCAATCATTCTTGAAGCAATATCACCAAGCGAGGATTTATCTGATTTTCTTGTATAGAAAATAAGTTCATTATCTGGAGAAATCATTGGAAAATACTCGTCAAATTGAGAACTTACATTTTCTACAAGTATTGGTTCGAAAGGAACAGATGACTCCAATATCGATTGCTGCTCCTCCATTTCGACTAAAACGGCATTGACATCCTTTAACTTCTTATTATAATCATCTGGATATTTAGATACATCGTCAGATTTAAAATCCTTGAATTCTTTGAACCACTTTATTGCCTCCTCATCATTCATTCTGCCATAATTTATAACACCAAGACAGTAACTGCAATTTGCATGATAATCCTCACATAGATTTAAGGTTTCAATAAACAATTCTTCTGCACGTTCGAAGCATTTTTCAGCCATAGTGGTATTGGTCTGGGTTTCATAATAGCGGTTGCCCAATTTGTAAACATACATTGCAAATTCGTAGTTCACTTTTGCGTTGTCCGGTGCTTCAGCGAGGGCCGTTTTAAATAATTCTACCGCTTCCTTTTCACTTTCGTTATCAATAGCTTTCTGGAGAATTTTCAAAATTTTTTTTGAAGGATCAGTGCAAGAAACATCAATGTCCTCTTGTGCATTTGAAATTATAAAAAAGAAGGCAAAAAATAACGTAAGAAATTGTCTCATGGGTTCATTAATAAAACGACATTATATATCGTATTTTAATCATAAAAGTTACACATTTTAAGTATGAATATTGAATATTTATTTTGGTATTGAAAGTCTTTTTCTTTGTGGAATAGAAAATAAATCGAAAATGGGTACTTTTGACAAATACAGCCAAAAATTATGAAAAATTTAATCTCAATAATTGCTTTAATTTTTATTCCACTATTTTCATTTTCTCAGAAAAAAGCAAAGGAGGAAACTCAAAAGCCTTTGTTTGATGAATCTACTGTAGCTGGTATTTCATTCAGGTCGGTTGGTCCAGCGTTGACATCCGGTAGAGTTGCTGACATTGCTATTCATCCAACAAATAAGGATAAGTGGTATATTGCAGCAGCATCTGGTGGCGTTTGGTTAACAACAAATCATGGAGCTACTTTTTCACCAATTTTTGATAATTACGGGTCATTTTCGACTTCCTGTGTTGAAATTTCCACGAGTAATCCCAATACCATTTGGGTTGGGACTGGTGAAAACAACAATCAAAGATCTGCGGCATATGGTGATGGAATCTATAAATCTTTGGATGGTGGTAATTCATTCACGAATATGGGATTGATGAAATCTGAACATATTGGAAATATTATCATTCACCCCACGGATGAAAATACAGTTTGGGTAGCTGCATATGGTCCGCTATGGAGTTCAGGAGGAGAACGAGGTGTTTACAAAACTACAGATGGTGGAAAAACTTGGACGAGAACATTATTTATTTCAGATGATACGGGTATTTCTGAAATAGCAATTGACCCTACTAATCCTCAAATTCTCTATGCCGCGTCGCACCAGCGACGAAGACATGAGTGGACTTATATTGGTGGTGGTCCTGAATCTACTTTATACAAATCTGAGGATGGAGGAAACACATGGAGAGAAATTACAACTGGATTGCCCAAAGGTGAAATGGGGAGAATTGGCATTGCAGTCTCTCCGGTAGATCCAAACATTGTTTACGCAATTGTTGAGGGAAAATATGATAAAGGAGGTTTTTTTCGGTCTTTAAATAAAGGAGAATCTTGGAGTAAGATGTCCGGTTTTAATACCAGCGGGAATTATTATCAAGAGATAATTTGCGATCCTAAAAATAAAGATAAAGTGTTCGCAATGGACACCTATATGCATCATACGGAAGATGGCGGGATGACCTTCAAAGCTACTGGCGAGCACCAAAAACATGTTGACAATCATGCTATTTGGATAGATCCTGAAAACACGGAACATTGGATTGCTGGATGTGATGGTGGCATTTATGAAACCTATAACTCGGCAAAGCAATGGTATTATTATTCAAATTTATCAATAACACAATTTTACAAAGTTGTAACCGATAATGCGTTACCTTTTTACAATATATACGGAGGGACTCAAGACAACAATTCGATGGGTGGGCCATCAGCAACAACAAATGTTGCAGGAATTCTTAATACCGATTGGTACATAACGAATGGTGGAGATGGTTTTGAATCTGCAACAGACCCGATTGATCCAAACATTGCATATGCTCAAGCGCAATACGGATGGCTTATTCGCTATAACAAAACAACGGGAGAAAAATTCTTCATTCAACCACAACCTGTTTTAGGAGAAGATGCATACAGATGGAATTGGGATGCACCACTAATTGTATCCAATCACGATAATAAAACTTTATACTTCGCTGCCAACAAATTATTTAAATCAACCAATCAAGGTGACGATTGGCAAGTGATTTCTCCAGATTTAACGAGACAAATTGATAGAAATAAACTTGAGGTGATGGATCAAGTATGGTCAATCGATGCAGTAATGAAAAATGGTTCAACCACTATCTATGGCAACATTGTAGCTTTGGACGAGTCACCAAAGAAAAAAGGTCTTTTGTATATTGGAACCGACGATGGATTGATTCAAGTTTCTGAGGATGACGGTAAGAATTGGACAAAACTCAGCTCCTTTTCTGGAATTCCTGATTTTACCAGAGTAAATATGATTACGGCATCTTTGCACGATGAGAACACGGTTTTTGCTGTTTTTAACAATCACCGTTCAGGAGACTTTAAACCTTATTTACTAAAAAGCACAGACAAAGGTAAAACATGGGTAAGTATAGTTTCGGATTTACCTGAAAGAGGTTCTGTTTATTGTATCAAGCAAGATCATATCGATCCTAACCTACTATTTGTCGGTACAGAATTCGGAGCATATTTCTCAAATAATGGAGGTAAAAACTGGGTTAAATTAAGTGGATTACCAACCATTGCTGTATATGATTTAGATATTCAAAAGAGAGAAAATGATTTGGTTGCAGCAACATTTGGAAGAGGTTTTTATGTCTTGGATAACTATAGTCCTTTGCGAATGTTGAATGCAGAAATTTTAGATAAGAAGGGTTATGTTTTTCCTGTAAAGGAAGCATTACTTTATGTGCAAGCAGATCCTCTTGGATTGGAAGGAACCGGATTTCAGGGAGCAAATTTATGGTCTGCCTCTAATCCGGCTTTTGGAGCCACATTTACGGTCTACATTAAAGATCAAGATAAAACTTTAAAGTCTATTCGTATTGAAAAAGAAAAAGAATTGGAAAAGAAGAAATCCGATGTCTTTTATCCAACATTTGAAGAATTACGTGCTGAAAAGAATGAGGATAATGCCAAGCTTTTATTCATAATTTCAAATAGTGAAAATAAAGAAATCAGAAGGCTAACTTCTAGTCCTCATGCCGGGATACAAAGGGTTACCTGGAACCTACGAACAACGTCATCAAGTCCGATAAATGTTGGCGCAGCTTCAGAGAACAATAATGGTTTTCTTGTTGCTGCAGGATCGTACAGACTTAATGTAGTTTTTGTAAAAAATGGAATTGTTGATACCATTGCTCAAAATGTAAGTTTTAATGTAAAACCTTTATATGAAAAAGCTTATGATATTGCAAGTTCTGAGGATGTAACCAATTTTAAGAATGAAATTGATGTTATGTCAAAGAAACTTAACAATGCCTCGGCTATTTTGAATGCAGCAAAAACCAAATTAAACACCATTACATACGCATTAAAAGAATACCCAAACACCAATCTTGGCGATTTAGAAATGGCAAGAACAATAAACTTAACACTCGACTCTTGCTCAATTCTTATGAATGGTGACGCTTTAAAAGCATCAAAAGAATTTGAAACCTATCCTGGTTTTTCTCAACGCTTCGGACTTCTTGAATATTCTTTGTATGACAACACTTACAAGGTAACCTCAACTCAAAAACGAATTTTAGAAATTGTCAGTGAAGAATATGGTATTTTCCGCGAACAGATACTGCCGCTTTTGTTAAAAATAAATACACTTCAAGAAACTCTTATTAATCAAGGAGTTCCAATTCCAGATAAGTCTAAGTTGGTTTGGGAATGATAAATACAGCAATTTAAGACTGAAAGAAATACTGAACACAAAAGGTTTTTTGTTTAAATAATTTTAATTGTATTAAGAAAAGTAATATTTTTCGACTTCGCATTGAAGCGATATCTTAACACTACCTTATACAATATGAAACCTACTGTAAAGTTGCAAGAAGGCAATGGCCGTCCATGTAATAATTTCGCTGATTACTCTTTGGTTGAACATCTCTATGATCTCGATAGCATTTGCGATCACTTCATCAATAATTCTAAAGATTTATTTTGTGTTGTAAATTTAGATGGGAAATTCAAATTCGTCAATTCCAATATGTGCTCGGCACTGGGATTCAAAAGAACTTTTTTGTTGTCGAATAACTACAGCAATTTCATCCATAAAGATGATCTAAAAAAAACTGAAGCTGAGGTTGATAAGTTGATTCAAGAATACAAAAGCTTGCATACATTCCATAACCGTTACATAAAAGCAAATGGAGATATTCTTTACTTGGAATGGGTAGGCACTTTCGACTATAAGAGTAAATGTATTTTAGCAACAGCAAGGGATATTACAGAAAAAGTATATATCGAAAAGGAACTTGAGCAAAAGGAAATCCTTTTGAACAAGACAAAAAAAATGGCAAAAATTGGATTTTGGACTTTTAATCCACATAATTTGCAACTATCATGGTCAGACGAAATGTTTCAAATTTTTGAGGTCAAGCATTCAAGTTTGAAATTTCATGAATTGGAAAACAGCTATTCAAATGTATTGAAAGACAATTCTGTACGTTGGGAAAGACTAAATTCTCAAAACATTCAAGTTCAAGACAAACAAACAATCGAAAAAAAAATACGACTGCACTCAGGAAAAGTGAAATGGATTAAGGAAACTATAGAGAAAGTATTTGATAAAACAGGAAAGTTGATTCAAATTGATGGGATTACGCAAGATATTTCGGAAAACAAATTTTATCAAGAAACCATAATTCGAATCATTGAAGAAAGAGAATTACTCATCAAAGAATTGCATCATCGCGTCAAAAACAATATGCAAGTCATCTCAAGTATGTTGAATTTACAAGCCCATTCAATAACAGACAGGCAATTAAAATCAATATTCAGCGACAGCCAACAACGCATTAAATCAATGGCAACGGTGCATGATTTGCTTTATCAATCATCAAATTTTAACACTATAAATTTTAAGAGCTATCTTGAAAATTTGGTGAATGGTGTAGTGAATACCTTTAAATATCCAGAACAAGAAATCAAAATAAAAATTAAAACCGATAACGTTGAGTTTTCATTAGAAAAAGCAATACCACTGGGATTGTTAGTCAATGAACTCGCTACAAATACCGTAAAGCATGGATTTTGCGATAAAATTAAAGGCGAAATTTCTATTGAACTAAGTGCAGATGATAAATCCAATCATATCCTTCTTTTCAAGGATAATGGAAAGGGGTTCGAATACGCAAAAAACATTCATGAGAAAAACTTTGGAATGGAATTACTTGAAAATTTCGCCGAACAACTTGAGGGTGAAATCTACCGAAAATCTGACAATAGCGGGACAATCTATAAATTGACCTTCTGAGATAAATCAATCGGATTTTTAACTTTTTTATCGGTTAAACTCAATTGAAGTACTTCGGTCATTTTCTCCACAAAATGAAAAGTTAACCCCTTTAAATAATCTGGGTTGATTTCATCAATATCTTTTCTGTTTTTCGCACATAGAATAATTTCATTAATACCAGCTCTTTTAGCGGCAAGTATTTTTTCTTTAATTCCTCCAACTGGTAGTACATCTCCTCTTAAAGTAATTTCACCGGTCATGGCCAAATTCTTTTTAACACGTTGTTGCGTGAATAAAGAGGCTAAGGCTGTTAGCATTGTAATACCCGCACTTGGGCCATCTTTTGGGGTTGCCCCCTCCGGTACATGAATATGAACATTATGTTCATCAAAAACATTTTGATTCAATCCAAGTAAGTTAGAATGGGCTTTTAAAAACTCGAGGGCAATTACAGCTGATTCTTTCATTACATCGCCCAAGTTTCCTGTCAAAGTTAATTTACCCTTTCCTTTTGTAATTGATGATTCAATAAATAAAATTTCGCCTCCAACAGATGTCCATGCTAAACCGGTTACTACCCCAGCTACTTCATTTGAAATATTTTTCGTTCTCGAGCGTCCAGCACCCAAATATTTAAATAAATCATCTGTTGTTATTTTTGATTGAAATTTTTCATCCATCGCTATTTCACGCGCTCTATTACGAACCAGCTTAGCAATCATTTTATCCAAACCTCGAACACCGGATTCATTGGTGTATTCTTCAATTAATTTTTCAAGAACTTTTTTATCAACCGCAATATCACTATTCTTAACACCATGTTCATCGATCTGCTTCGGCAAAAGGTGTCGCTTGGCAATCTCAACTTTTTCTTCGAGGGTGTAGCCATTTACTTCTATAATTTCCATTCTGTCTCTCAGCGGACCTTGAATAGTAGACATACTGTTTGCGGTAGCGATAAACATTACTTTTGAAAGATCAAACTCCGTTTCAACATAATTGTCATAAAATGTAGCATTTTGTTCAGGATCAAGAACCTCTAATAATGCAGAAGAAGGGTCACCATGATTGCTTCTTCCCAATTTATCAATCTCATCAAGTACAAAAACGGGATTAGCTATTCCAGATTTTTTAATGCTCTGAATAATCCTTCCTGGCATTGCGCCAATGTAGGTTTTTCTGTGACCACGAATTTCTGATTCATCATGAACACCACCTAAAGACATGCGTATGTATTTTCTTCCTAAAGCTTCAGCGATAGATTTCCCCAAAGATGTTTTCCCAACACCTGGAGGCCCATAGAAACACAATATTGGTGATTTCATATTTCCCTTCAACTTCAATACCGCCAAGTACTCCAATATGCGTTCTTTCACTTTCTCCAGGCCATAATGATCACGTTCCAGTATTTTCTTGGCACGTTTTAAATCCAAATTATCTTTCGAAAATTCGTTCCATGGTAAATCTAACAAAAGATCAAGATAATTCATCTGAACGGTATATTCCGCACCTTGCGGATTCATTCGTTGCAATTTATCAAGCTCTTTATAAAACAATTTGGATACAGGTTCAAGCCATTTCTTTTTTTGTGCACGTTCCTTTAATTCTCTAACATCAGATTCTTGGGGATTGTCACCGAGCTCATCTTGTATTGTACGCATTTGTTGGTGCAAAAAATATTCTCTTTGCTGCTTTTCCATATCTCGGCGAACCTTCATCTGAATTTCGTTTCGCATTTCAAGCATCTGCATCTCAACCGTTAAATGTTCCAATACTTTGTTTACACGTTTGGTCATATCCAATTCCTCCAACATTTCTTGCTTTGTTGAAACATCAGCATTCATATTGGATGAGATAAAATTGACCAAGAATGTTGGACTTTCGATATTACCAATGGCAAAAGAGGCTTCAGTAGGTATATTAGGACTGTCTTTAATGATTTGTAAGGCAAGGTCTTTAATCGTTTGAAACATCACCTCAAGTTCCTTACTCTTCTTATCGAATTCCTTTTCATGAAGCATTTTTACTCGTGCTTTCATGTACGGATCGGTCTGTGTGGGCTCAACTATTTCAAATCTTCGCTTTCCCTGAATTATGATTGTGGAACTTCCATCCGGCATTTTTAGCAATCGAATAATTTGTGCTACAGTTCCAACGTTGTGTAAATCTTTAAATTCTGGCGATTCTTCATCTTGATTTTTCTGAGAAACAACACCAATAATTTTGTTTTTCTTATTGGCCTCTTGAACGAGTTTAATGCTTTTATCTCTGCCAACTGTAATCGGTATCACAACACCTGGAAAAAGTACATTGTTGCGCAAAGGCAGAATTGGAAGTTCATCCGGATAAATTTCCTTATTCATATTTTCCTCCTCCTCAGCCGTTATCAAAGGAATGAACTCTGCATCATTTTCTATAGCTTGTGTCAAACTCAAAATATCCAAACCAAATTTATTTTTCATGTGTAGATTCTTAATTTTTAAAACCTGGAAATAAAATTAACATGACAAACTGTCAACAATTGAGTGACATCAACAGGAGCACCAGCTTAAATTGTTTATTTTATTCAGGTCTTCTAGATTTGCCAAACTTTATACCATCGGGAAAACATCGGAAATATTGTCTTAATATTGGTCGAAAATATGTCGTAAAATTTCGGTATCGGCATCAGACAATTTCAAACCCCTACGCTCCATCATATTATCTGCAGCTATTATTGCCTTGTCAAATTGAAAAACTTCCATTTCGTCAGCATTACCCCATTGAAAAGAAGATACAAATTTCTTTGGAAAACCTGAACCAAAAATGTTTGAGAAAACACCAACAACAGAAGCTGTATTAAACATGGTATTTATACCACATTTAGAATGATCACCCATGGTTAATCCCATAAATTGAACATTCGTTTTTTCTTCTCTTTGAGTTTCATAGGAATAAGTTGCGACCATACTATAATTGTTTTTTAAATTAGAAGTATTGGTATCCGCTCCTAAATTGCACCACTCACCTATTATACTGTTTCCAAGAAAACCATCGTGACCTTTATTCGAAAATGCTTGAAAAACAACATTTGACACTTCACCACCTATCTTGCAATTTGGGCCAATAGTAGTAGCGCCATAAATCTTTGCGCCCATTTTCAGCGTTGCTTCTTCACATAATGCTAAAGGACCTCTAACCATGCTGCCTTCCATGATTTCAGCGCCTTTCCCTACATAAATGGGACCTTGATTGGTATTCAAAATAGATCCTTCGATTTTAGCTCCTTCTTCAATAAATAGATTTTCAGTGCTGCCAATTAGCAAATTTGTTTCTGAAAGTTCCTGAGATTGCCTTAACTGTCTAATTGCATTAAAATCAATTTGAATTGCTGAATGATTTTTTTCAAAAATATCCCAGCGGTTTTCTAATAAGAGTGGTTTTTCACCTTTAAAATGAACTGTTTTTTGTCCACTACCTTTTTTCGCCAACCAATGCCCTTCATAAATCAATACCTCATCATCTTCTAAGTTTACCGCAGCTGCAATAATTTCTTCATTGGCAATCAAACAAGCATTTACCGTTAAATCAGGATTATCACAATTTGGAAATTTGGCATGCAAGTATTTCTCCGTTCGAAAATAAATTTCTGAATCGGGTAAATAAAATTTCAATCGTTCTGCATTGGTAAATATTCCACAACGTAAATCACCAAGAGGTCTGGTGAGTGTTAAAGGTGCGAAACGCAAATGCATTCCATTGTCATCGAGATTAATTTTCATATGCAAGTTCCTTATTGTTGCTAAATATATGTAAAAGCACAAAAGTGATTAGACCATTAATGATGAGCATCTCATATCCAATTTTATAGGCCCCGAATAAGTTTTCGGAGAAGAAATCAAGTAAATAGCATAAAATTGGAGATAAAATACAAACAACCGGAACGATATTCTTTTTCAAAATTCTTTTTGTTAGAATCCCAAATGCAAAAAGTCCAAGCAAGGGTCCATAAGTATATCCAGCAATTAGGAAAATTAAATCCACAATTGTTTTGCTGTCAACAGCTTTAAAAATGAAAACAAGTATAATGAATATCAAAGCAACTCCAAGATGAATTTGTTTTCGCAATTTGGTCTTGTCTTTTTCGGAGAAGTTCTCTCTTCTTTCAAATCCAAGAATATCAATACAAAAAGATGAAGTTAAGGCCGTTATGGCACCATCAACTGATGGAAATAAAGCTGAGATCAGTCCGATAATAAAGATTAAAAAGATTCCTTTTGACAAATACATTTGAACGATTGAAGGAAAAACATCGTCTGGTGCAAATTCCCATCCATTTTGATTGGCGTATAAATAAAGTAAACCTCCTAAAAACATAAATAAAGCATTTACAAGAAGCAACACAAAACTGAAAGTAACCATGTTTTTCTGAGCGTCTTTAAGCGTTTTTACGCTTATGTTTTTTTGCATCATTTCTTGATCTAAACCTGTCATGGCTATTGTCATAAAAGCCCCACCAAGAACATGTTTAAGGAAAAAACTCTTTTTATTTGGATCGGTTTCCCAAAGTTTGGTCATCCCATCAGCTTCCATTTTATTCCAAATTGTTGTCCAATCCCAATTCAATGCATCTTGAATGGCTAAAATACATACAACAAGTGCCAGTAACATAAAAGTCGTTTGAAGGGTATCTGTCCAAACTATGGTTTTCACACCGCCTTTTAGTGTATATGCTATTATCATCAACATAATTACTAAAGTCGTCAACCAAAATGGAATACCAATTTCCTCAAAAACAAAGGTTTGCATAACGTTTATTACAAGATACAGCCGAACTGTTGCTCCAAGTGTTCTTGATAAAATAAAGTAACCTGCACCCCATTGATAGGCGCTAAAACCAAGTCTATGGGACAAATATGTATAAATTGAAGTCAGATTGTACTTGTAGTATAGTGGCAATAAAACATAGGCTACAACAAAATATCCAAGAAAAAATCCAATAACCAATTGATAGTATGTCCAACCATTTGCACCCACTGAACCCGGAACAGAAACAAAAGTAACACCAGACAAAGAGGTTCCAATCATTCCAAAAGCAACCAAATACCAAGGACTTTGCTTATTGCCGGTAAAAAAAGTTTGAGAATCTGCATTTCTGGAGGTAACGTAAGAAATGACAAACAAGAAAGCAAAATAAGCCAGCAGCACCGAAATAATTAAAGTAGCACTCATAATCAAATTTGAAGCTTGAAATTACGACTTATTGTTTAAACGAAATCAAATTGACAAGCAATCCGTAACTTTTTTCAAAAAGGTAATTCTATCTTTGTTAAAAAATTATTTATGGACGCGCTTTTACAAATTGCTTTGATCATTCTTCCTGCCGGTGGTATCCTACTTACTGCCATTTACTTTTTAAGACGTGAATCCTCCAAGGAAATGTTAAGCATGCAAATTGATTTGCGCAAACAACGCCAAGAGTTTTTCTTACCCAATAGAGTTGAAGCTTACCAACGTGCTGTTCTTTTGATGGAGCGCATACATCCGAACAGTTTGGTTATGCGGCTTCACAATCCTGGAATGCCAGCAAAAGCATTACAAGCCGATTTTCTAAAAGCAATTCGTGAAGAATACGATCACAATGTAGCGCAACAATTGTTCATTTCTCCCCAAGCTTGGCAAATGGTTAAAAATTCAAAGGAAGAAACCATTAAAATCATCAATATTGCTGGCAATCAAATGCAAGCTAATTCTACAGGAATGGAATTGTCAGCTAAAATCTTTGAATTGGTTGCTGAAATTGGTCAGTTACCCTCTGAGATAACTGTGGAATTGCTGAAAAAAGAATTGCAAGAGTTGTTTTAACTAGTGGAGTTTAATTGTAATTGAATCAAACTTAACAACATCACCACTCCTCAATTTTGCTCTTTTCCGGGTTTCAACTTCGTTGTTTAGCATAATTTCTCCTTCATCAACCATCCATTTGGCATGGCCACCGGTTTGGGCTAGACCTGTAGCCTTTAGTAATTGAATGAGTTCGATGTATTCGCCTTCAATTTTAAATTCTTGTATCACCTTCTTGATTTTTTATAATTGGAATAAAGCATTTCAGCCGCACTAAAGGCAGAAATTGCTCCTTCAGCAACCTTCTTTTCCATCGTTTGATATTCATTTTTCCAACTTTCACTTTGAAAAAAATCAGAAAGTATCATTTCCTTCAAACTTTCACGTAGCCAGAATTGATCTTGTTTGGAGCGGTTTGTTTCAAACCAACCATTTTGATGGGTTTGGGAAACATACTTTTCGATATGCTCCCAAGCTTTATCAATATTTCGATTTTCTAATGCACTGCAAGTAAAACAAGGTGTTTGCCAAGCACTGGGTTTGGGCGGTAAGAGATGTAAGGCTCCTGCGTATTCTCTGGCCGCCGATAAAGCATTTTTAGAATTTTCACCATCCGATTTGGTAATGATCAATGCATCGGCCATTTCCATAATTCCCCTTTTGATTCCCTGCAATTCATCTCCTGCGCCTGAAAGCATCAACAACATGAAAAAATCGACCATAGAATGCACCATGATTTCTGATTGGCCAACACCAACGGTTTCGATAAGTATAATGTCAAATCCCGCTGCTTCGCACAAATAAATAGTTTCTCTTGTTTTTCTCGCAACACCTCCCAAAGTTTGACCTGCTGCAGATGGGCGGATAAAGACGTTTTTCATTTGCGACAAATCCTGCATCCTGGTCTTATCTCCTAAAATACTTCCTCCACTAGCTTGACTCGTTGGATCAATTGCTAAAACCGCAATTTTTAATTCTTTTTCAGCTAAAAACTTACCAAATGCTTCGATAAAAGTACTTTTTCCGACACCGGGAACTCCTGTTATTCCGATTCGAATCGTATCCTTTTTTACACCCAAACAAGAATTGATTATTTCATTAGCCAAACCTTGATCTTCAATTCGCGTGCTTTCTACTAATGTGATTGCGGTTGCCAAAGCTTCACGATCGCCATTTTTGAGACGTGAAACTAAAGATGCTGCAGTGAAAGAATGTTTTCGTTCTTTACGCTTATTAATCCAATTTTGAAGATGCTTGTTTTCCATCTTATACAAAGGTAAGAAAGTTCTCATTGGCAAAACAAGATGAATTAACCTTCAAAATGTCAAATATTAATAATTTAGCATATGAAAAAAATCGGACTTCTTTCCGACACGCACGGTGATTTGGACCCCAAAATTTTCAAACATTTTAAAGATGTTGACGAAATTTGGCATGCAGGAGATATTGGTTCGATTGATGTCATTGATGAATTGAGAAAGTTTAAACCATTACGCGCTGTGTACGGAAATATTGACGATCACAAAATCCGAATGGAATTTCCTGAATTCAACCGATTTTGGTGCGAAGATGTTGAGGTGCTCATTACGCACATCGGTGGAAAACCTGGAAAATATTCGAAGCCAGCATTTGACGTTTTAGAACATAAATCCCCCAAGTTATTTATTTGTGGGCATTCTCATATTCTTTTGGTACAATTCGATCCGCGCTTTAAAATGCTTTGGATGAATCCAGGTGCATGCGGAATAAAAGGATTTCATCAAGTGAAAACAATTCTGAGATTTACAATCGACAAAGATAAAATTGAAAATCTTGAGTTAATTGAATTGGGAAAAAGGGCCTGAAATAAAATTTTTAAAGTTATTTTGCGTTCGGTAATCTGACATGAAAATTAAACTCCTTTTTTTAGTATTCCTTCCATTAGGATTTTTCGCTCAAACGGGTGGAAAAAATGCTTTTGCCCTTTTAAATTTAACTTATAATGCTAGAGCTGCTGGGTTGGCAAATGATTTTATTTCTGTGAAGGATGATGACATCAATCTTGGTATTGCCAATCCATCCTTGTACAATTCCAGCATGAATAACTTTCTCAGTTTCAATCAAGCCTTACTTTCTGGGGGAATCAATTACGGTCAAGTAGCTTATGGTAGAAATTTATCGAAAGGCTTTTTGGCCGGTTCCATTCGTTATGTGAATTACGGAAATTTTATAATGACCGACGCTACAGGTCAAAATATTGGAAATTTCAGACCATTTGAATGCATCATTGGCGCAGGATACGGTGTTCAACTTAATCCGAGAATTTCCGTTGGCGGAAATTTCAATCTATTGTATTCACAACTGGAAATTTATAATGCTTTCGGAATGTCCTTGGATTTGGCAGGAACATATACATCGAAAGACGAAAAACTTTTGGTAACAGCAATGGTCAAAAATGCTGGTATTCAATTGAAAAATTATGTCGGCAAAACAAAAGATCCGCTACCTGCGGAATTTCAATTGGCTGCATCATATAAATTAGCTCATGCACCATTTAGATTTTCGATTCTTGCACATCACTTGAATACCTGGGATATTACTTATCGTGACCCAAACTTAAAACCAACGCTTGATGTGCTCACAGGAGACACCATTCCTGTTACATATGCGGGTTTTGGAGAAAAGTTAGCTAGACATTTTTCCTATCAAGCTGAAATTTTGGCATCTAAGTCCGTGCAAATTAGACTTGGTTTTGATTACCACCGCCGACAAGAAATGAAACTTGAAGATCGCCCAGGACTATCAGGATTCACATTTGGTTTGGGGCTGCGCTTCAAAAAAATTCGTTTGGATTATGGGTTCTCCATTTTCTCTCGTGCTGGTTACAACAATATGCTCACTTTGTCGAGCAATCTTTCTACCTGGAAAAAGTAATACGTTGAAATTTTCTTTTTTAAAATTTTTCAAACTGCTATAAATCAATGCTTTAATGACTTTTCATTGAATTAACAAATAAAAGTTTATTGTTTTTTGAAACCCTATATTAACGCTTGCCGTAATTTAGCCCAAACACAATAAAATTAAAATTTATGAAAAAGTTAGCAATTTTAGTGGGAGCCATTGCGTTGTCAGGAACAACATTAGCTCAAAGACCAGAAGGTACAAATCCGTTTTCGTTAGAAGGAGGATTAAGTTTAAATACGACAGCAAACACATTTAGTGCCCCTGCCATCAAACTTCGTTATTTCGCAACAGATAACATCGCTGGAAGATTAGGACTTTCATATAATTCATCTAAAATAGTAGAAAATGTATATGGATTTGACTCAAATTTGGAACCTACTGGAGATTCACTTGGAACCATAACGATGAAAGAATCCATGACTTGGGTTTCTCTTGGAGGATCTTATCACTTCTCACAATTGGATAGATTATCTCCTTATGTTGCCTTGGATTTAATGTACGGGATGGGGTCGTACAACGAGCAATGGACTGATTCAGATGGAACAGATTATGTGAAAGGGGATAATGCAGAAGTAAATACAAAAAGTTCTGGTATTGGATTTGGACTAAGTGCAGGTTTCGATTATTATTTTGCACAAAATGTATTCATTGGTGCTGAATTGGGCTTAATGTATACATCTGAAAATGACAAAGGTGGAACAGCAAGTTTTACTTCTGGTAACACAACAACAAACTTAGATGTCTTATCCACTGGTAAAAGTTCTTCAATGGGCAACAGCGCAACAGCGGCGATTCGTTTGGGTTGGAGATTTTAAAAATAATTTGATTATAAGAAAATTAAGGGGAGTTCGCTCCCCTTTTTTTATTTTTACACATGCCAAATAAAAAAATCACCATTGCCGTTGACGGCTACTCTTCGTGCGGAAAAAGTACACTTTCCAAAGCACTAGCTCAAAAATTGGGCTACATTTTTATCGATAGTGGCGCTATGTATCGAGGGGTTGCGCTTTATTGTATGGAAAACAATCTCATTCAAAACAATATTCCCAATGAAAAGGAAATTATAATTGCGCTTTCAGACATTTCGTTGGGGTTTGAAAAAAACAGCAAGTTCCCGGAAAAAAGTGATTTGTTTTTGAATGGTATCAATGTAGAAGACAAAATCAGAACACCAGAAATTGCCGGACAAGTTTCAAAAATTGCAAGTATTAAAGAGGTAAGACTAAAGCTTGTCGAGGAACAGCGTAAAATGGGAGCATCTGGTGGAATTGTGATGGATGGTAGAGACATTGGCTCTGTTGTTTTTCCAAATGCCGAATTGAAACTTTTTGTTACTGCTGAACCAGAAATTCGTGCAGCCCGCAGATTTAAAGAATTGCAAGAAAAAGGATTACCGACAAGTTTTGAGGAGGTTTTAAGCAATTTGAAGGAACGGGATTATTTGGATTCAACTCGAGAGGAAAGTCCACTTATTCAATTACCCGAAGCAATCGTTTTGGATACATCCCATCTCACACCGGAAGAACAACTTCAGGTAGCTTATGAACTAACTATGAAAATTTTAGGCAATCAATGAGTAGTTTGAGTAAAGTTGTTGAAGAATTGATTCATAAAAGTCCATTTATTTCTGAGGCTTTGTCGGAGGATTTGATAAATGTATCGGCTCTTGCAAGAAAACTTCAGCCTGAAATTTGTTCCATTTTGAATGAAGACATTAAGGAAGGAGCAATCGTAATGGCAATCAAAAGATTATCTCCAGATATTTATCAGCGTGTAAATATTAAAATAACCCAGATTATTGGTGATATTGGTGAACTTATTGTTCGCAGAAACTTGAGTGAATTCACTTTTTCCAACTCCGATCAATTGTACGAAAAGCAAACGGCTTTAATGCACCGTTTGAAAAGTGAAGATCCTGAATTTTTAACGATCAGCAGAGGCGTAAATGAAACAACCATAATTACGAACCACAAATATTCCAAAATTGTCAGTGTTTTTTTCGATGGTGAGGAGGTTAAAACCACTCACAAGGAAATTGCTGCTATTACCATTAAACTTCCTTCAGTGAAATCTGATGTTTATGGCTTTTTCTATTACATTTTGAAACATCTGGCTTGGTATGGAATCAATATTATTGAAATCGTATCTACTTCCCACGAACTTTCAATTGTCATGAACGAAAATGATACCGAAAAGGCACTTAAGATATTAAATAGCTTGAAACAGAATAGCTAATTGGCATCAATCAATTTTCCATCACCGTATTGATTAAAAAGTATTGAAGAAGGCAGACCTTTATACATGATATCCCCATCAGCTTCTGTTTGGGCTTTCAAAATAGCGCCGTCAGCATTAACTTTAACGTTACCTTGAGTTTTGGAAATTACCGTAATGGAATCGTTTACCGACAAACCAAAAGCATCGCCATACCCATTGCTTCGAATATTAAAATTGGCTTTATTGGTTGACCCAGTAAATTTAAAACTTCCAAATCCATGTGAAAGGATGGTATTGATGAACTGTGCATCAAAATCCAACTCAACCGGACCAGCACCATCACGAATCAATAAAGTTAGCCAGTCAAACTTCAATTTACCTGAACCCCATAGACGTTCCGAACCTTCAAAATGGATATTAATTAGATTGGTGAAATGAATTTCAACCGTAATTTTTTGATCGTAATCTCTAAGAAAATTGCATTTATTTTTATTTGAAATTTCCAGAACATCATCAACCATCTCTGCTTGGACAAAGTTGATTAAATTCTTTCCTCCTCGAATGATCAACTTATTTGTAGAATCCTGAACCAAGAGGTATTGCAAATGAGCATTCAGTTTTATTTTATTAAATGGTTCCAAAATAATTTCTTTGGTGGATAGGTCTCCTACAGTTTTCCAGCAAGATCTATCTTCAGATTTCTTACATGAAATGAAACCAAAAAAAATTGCGAAAACAAAAGCTAACCTCATCATTTCCCAATGTAATTAAACGTATAACCTATCCCCCATTCTACATAATCTGCTCTTGCCCAATGTGTTTTGAGTTGCACTTGCGCGTTTATTCCGTTTTTAAAATAGTAACGCATGCCAACGCGGTGGTAGAGCGCATCTTCAGGTTGGTATTTATCTTTCAAATAGGCTCCCATTCCAAAAACAAAATGAAATTGATCCAGAGGTAAAAGATACCCGGCAAAAACCCCCAATTGTAAAATATCCCATTGTGATTTTTGAATCTCTGGTTTGTAACCCAATATGGCTTGTTTTGAGATGATATCAAATCCTCCCTCAAAACCGGCCTTTCTCGTTCCGAAATAACGTGTAAAAGCTGTAAATCCAAAAACAGGGTATTTCCTACCTTCGGTCGGAAAAATTTCTTTTAAACTTCCCGCGAGGGTAAGACCATAAAACCACTTTTTTCTTGGTAGAAATGCTTTCATTTCTAAAGTCGTAAAAATCATTTCATCTGTGGAGGCTGTACTTTTGAGTTTTTTTCTTTCAGGATGAGGAAAATATCGTGTGTATCCAAGTGATAAGTACGGCAAATTGATCCCTAAATTTGGTACTTTAAACGCACCATTACTGAAATGCGTCAAATCCAATCCTAGAGTTATTGCATTCCTACCAAAATGGAAGTTACTTTTCAGTCCGAAAGAAACGAGTGCGTTAACATGAGAACTCATGGCAACATTGTTTGGATTTAATTCTTGGTCGTAAACTTTTTTAGTGTACCCCAAACCGGATCCCATTTTCCACATTAACTGATAAAACTTGGTGTTTACAAAAGGAAATTCTATGAATCCGTATGCACCCCAATAGTTACCAAGAATTTCATTGTTACCAACTGATCCTCCAAATAATGTTGCACCAACCGATGGATTCTTATACAAATGATGCCAAATTTTATTGCCGTTCATAACACGATGAAGCGAAAGCTCTCCAGCAATAGCATGATCTTGAGGCAAATGTGACATCGTACCTCTATGGGCTGCTAAAAAACCGATTTTCTGACGGTATTCGATGCCCCAGTCTTTGATTTCTTGCGAAAAAGAAATCCCGGAAAGTAATATGAATAATAAGTAAATTCGTCGCACGATTGAACAAAAATACACAATAAGAAACTACCAATAAATATTTATAAAAGAGAATTAACAAATGGATGAACGCTTACTTGCCTTCAAAAGGCTATTGGATGTCATGGATGATTTAAGAGAGAAATGTCCTTGGGATAAAAAACAAACTTTCGAAACCTTACGTCCGCTTACCATCGAAGAGACCTATGAATTGGCGGATGCCATAACACAGAATGATTTGAATGCCATAAAGGGTGAAATTGGTGATTTGTTTTTACACATGGTTTTCTATTCCAAGTTAGGTTCAGAAATTGACGCCTTCGATGTTACTTCGGTTTTGAATGGTATCTGTGACAAGCTCATTCATCGCCATCCGCATATTTATGGTGATGTTGTAGCCAATACTGAAGAAGAAGTTAAAGCAAATTGGGAGAAAATCAAATTGAAAGAAGGAAAGAAATCTGTACTTGAGGGAGTACCTCTATCCCTGCCATCATTGGTGAAAGCCCATCGAATCCAGGAAAAAGTAAAAGGAATAGGTTTTGAATGGGATCACAAAGATCAAGTTTGGGATAAGGTTGTTGAAGAACTTAATGAATTCAGGAAGGAAGATCTAGAAAACTCGAATCAAAAAGAGGAAGAATTTGGAGACCTCCTTTTTTCATTAATCAACTATGCTCGTTTTGTAAATATCAATGCAGAAAACGCGCTATCTATAACGAATGAGAAATTTATTAAGCGGTTCAAATTGATGGAAGAACTGGCTGCAAATGATGGCGTTGAACTTAAAAATTTAAACTTGGCAGAAATGGATGTTTATTGGGACAAGGCGAAGATAATTTTGAAAAGTTCAAATTAAATTTCAGAACATTAAATTCAAAGAAATGTTTTTTCTTAAAACTACATTATTGAAGCAAAAACATTAACTTCACGTCCTTTAAAACGCTAAAATTATGCTAAGAATCACGCTGAGTTTAATTACCTTTTTGTTATTAACAGGTATCACTTTCTCCCAAGGTCAGTTAATCCGTGGTTTCGTATACGATAAAAGCAATGGTGAAGCGCTTCCATTTAAAAAAGTTAAATTATTAGGTACTGATAGTTCTATTGTTGCCGGTTCTCAAACCGACGTAAATGGATTTTATTCAATTCCCAAAATTGGTGTTGGCGATTACATCATTAAATTAGAAGATCCAGCTTATGAAACGTACTTTCTAAATATTGAGGTCAAAGAAGCAAAGGGTATTCAAGACTTTCAAATTTATCTCGATAAAAAGAAAATTACCGAAATGAAAGAGGTAAAGGTTTCTGGAGAGGCTACAAGAGTTAAAAAGGAAGTTAATATTTCAACACTGAAATTAGGAAAAGCGGACTTGGAAAGGGTTCCTAGTCAAGGCGCTGAAAACGACATTGTTGGTGCGATCTCAGTAACTCCAGGCGTAATCACTACCGGTGATCAAGGTGGCCAGTTGTATGTTCGGGGTGGAACACCTATTCAAAACAAAATTTTATTGGATGGCATGACAATTTACAGCCCTTTCCATACCATTGGGTTTTTCTCAACCTTCGAAACAGAATTAATAAGAAACATTGACATATACACCGGAGGCTTTGATGCTCAATATGGTGGACGAATTTCTTCTGTAATGGATATCACTTACAAGGATGGTAACAGACAAGAAATTGGTGGAAAGGTTTCTTCCTCTCCGTTTTTAGCTAAAGCTGTTTTGGAAGGACCTTTAGGAAAATCAAGCCCGGAGGCCCCAAGTGTTGGTTCTTATATTCTCTCAGCCAAACATAGTTTATTAGATTACACTTCAAAAAAGCTATATCCATCTATCAATGAAGGAAATGGATTACCATTCAATTTTACAGATCTTTATGGTAAGGTTACTTTCAATAGCAAAGGGGGATCTAAATTTTCTGCTTTCGGTTTTCACAATAGAGACAGCGTAAATTATGCTGTAGCTGATTTGGATTGGAAGGCTTCTGGAGGTGGAATGAACTTCTTATTGGTTCCAAGTAGTTCTCCAATGCTAATCAAAGGTCACGTTAACGGTAGTTCCTATGAAACAACCTTTTCTGAAACAGCTGCAGAACCAAGATTCAGTAAAATTGGCGGTTTTGATTTAGGTTTCGATTTTACTTACTTTTTGAAAAATGAAAGTGAAATGAATTATGGATTGAACTTCAATGGATTCAATACGAGTTTTATAACATACAATACAGCGCAAAGAAAAATTGAAGCAACAAATTTCACTACAGAAATTGGGGCTTATTACAATATCAGAATGATTCTTAATCGATGGGTTGTACAGCCAAGCGTTCGTGCTCAAGTTTATGCATCATTGGGAACAATTTCTATAGAACCAAGATTGGGAGCGAAATACAACGCAACAGAAAAATTACGTTTTAAGTTCTCAGGAGGTCGTTTTTCACAAAACTTTACTTCAGCATCTTCTGATAAAGATATCGTTAATCTTTTCAATGGACTTTTATCAGCTCCATCTAATGTTCAAAGTGAATTTACCAATCAGTTTGGTGGCGTAAAACCAATTAAAAACGGTATTCAATATGCTTGGCATGCCATTGCTGGTTTCGAATACGATTTAGGCAAAAACCTCATGTTGAATGTAGAAGGTTATTACAAATACTTTGAAAGGTTGAGCAATATCAACCAAAACAAACTTTACGATGACTTAAGTCAGTTTGCATTGATAGATGATGTATATAAAAAGGATTTCATCATTGAAGATGGCGTTTCTTACGGTGTCGATGTTTTATTGAAATACTCCAAAGACCGTCTTTTTTTGTGGGGTGTCTATTCTTACGGATATTCTACCAGATGGGATGGATTCGTAGAATACTTCCCTGTATTTGACCGCCGTCATAACATCAATTTAGTAGGATCGTATGTATTTGGTAAAAACAAGGATATTGAGCTTAATGTTAGATGGAACCTTGGATCGGGATTGCCTTTTACACCTAATGCTGGTTTCTATCAAGGTGAAGATTTTTCTGGTGGAATCACTACTGATATATCAACATCAAATCCAAATAATGTTACCACGATTTTAGGTGAATTTAACAGTAAGCGTCTGCCTTATTACCATAGATTGGATATAACCGTTAAGAAGCAGTTTAATCTGAAGAACAAAGATGTAATAGAAATGATAGGAAGTGTTACTAACGCTTATGACAGGAATAATATCTTCTATGTAAATAGGGTTACATCTGAAATCATCTATCAGTTCCCAATATTGCCAAGCTTTGGTATTAGCTACAAGTTCTAAAATCCAATACTAGCTTGCCCATTTTTCAAATAGTTTCTTTTGGGAATGTGTTAGATTATCGAATGGTTTTAAATCATATTCCGCATAGAAAAAGCGATTAACTTCGGGTAATTCCAATGTGATCAGCCTTCCTGCTCTAGCTATGGTTAACACTTTCAAATCATTATCAAAATAATTCAACCATTTATCGATATCTAGATTGCATAGGTAACCATTAATAGCAATAATTTCATCACCAATCATCAAACCACCTAAATCTGTCGGGCTTCCAGAATAAATGGATGATACAACTGTATTTGTGCTATTTGGGACATATTTAAAGCCCAAACGTCCCATGGCGTAACTTTTTGAAGGACGATGAATAAATTCAATTCCAATAGCATCAAAAGCTTCTGCTAAAATAGATTCATAAGGTCTCGTTCCGTTGATGTAGTGTTCAAAAAAACCATCAAATTGCAATCCTGAAATCAATTCCAATTGTTGTTTATAATCAATTTCAGAAACGCCACGTCCATTCAATGCAAAATCAAAATACAAACGTTTCATCACCTCATCTAAACCATATTTTCCGTTTGTCGCTTGAATAAGCATGACATCTTTTACAAATGCTAACAAACAGCCTTCCGTATATATGGAAACTTTTCTAGCTGGCGCACCTGGAGTGTATCCATCTAACCAAGTGTCAAATGAGGATGCGGCTACAGAGTAATTAAATCTTCCAGGATTGTCAAAATGTTTTTGAAGTTGAACTTTCATTTCCTCCAAATATTGATTGAGTGAAAACACATTACTCTTCAATAAAAACAAATCTCCCATGTAAGTTGTAATACCTTCGCAGATGTAGCCCAGACGGGAATAATTCTCTTTCGAAAAATCATACGGTTGCATTTCGATAGGTCGAATCGTTTTGACGTTCCATGTATGATACAATTCATGGGATGAAACGCCTAAAAGTTCTTTGTAATAAGATTGAAAAAGTTCTGTTGAAGGTCCGATTGTAATCACTGTTGACGTGGTATGCTCCACACCGTGGTATGCCTTATAAGGAAGTACATGAATCAAAAAATGATATTCATTCACAGGAAATTCAATGAATTTTTCAATTTGTTTATCTGAAAAAGCTTTGAAATCCGTGATTAAACGTTCCCAATCAGGCTTTGCCTCACCATTCATCCATATATGAAAGGTACAATTTCCGGAATTATACGTTTGATGTTGCAAAGAAGCGGAACAAATAAAAGGAGAATCGGCCAACTGATCAAAATCCTTTGCATAAAGCACATTTTCTTTTTGCGGAAGCCCGCAAGCAATCTGCCATGAACTATTTATGTTAAGATGGACTTGAATTTCATCTTCCGATAATGAGTCACTGTATAAAAAACAGTTTACCGGATTTACATACAATTGATTCGGTGATACAAATGTCGAACCTGCATTCAATTCGGAGGCAAAATAACTATATTCCACGCGAATTGTCGCTGTATCAGAAGTATTCACCATCCAACAATCTTTTGTTTGCTTGATGGCATTTAATAATGTTTTTTTATCATCGTAAACCTTTAAACCTTTAATATTCTTTGCAAAATTTCCGAGTTCATAGCGACCCGGACGCCAACTAGGCAATTTAAAAACGAACTCATTATAAGGTGTAATAAACTCAATACTAATATTCAAATATTGCTGATTTGCGCGATCTGCAGAAAGAAAATAATGTAGCATAAAAAGATTTTGGATTAAAATTAAGGATAAGAAATCAAAACTTTAAGGAAGAAAAATCAAATTGTCATGAAGCGGAATTTCTTCAAGATTTTTTATTTGAATCCATTTTGATTTACGTTCCTTTCCTTTAGAGAATTTATACAATTTATAAGAGTGAATTTGTTTCAGAAAAGAAATTATTTCTTGATTTATGTCTTGCTTTTCTGCAGCCTCGATTAATAAAATGGGTTTAGCCTCTCGAATTGTACTAACGGCACCTTTTAGAACATTCATTTCAAAACCTTCTACGTCAATTTTAATAACTTTTGGGACAATAGCTTTATCAATTATATCATCCAATCTTTCCACATTAACTTCAATACCATTTTTTGATTGTCCCCTAATCATAGATGCTCCTCCTCTATTGGATTCTGAATCACTAAAAATCATCGCTTTTCCTTTCTCCGAACCTAAAGCAATCGGATAAATATGAATATTTTCTTTTTGGTTTAATTCTTTATTAAACTCTAGAATCTTTGCGGTTTCAGGATGCGCTTCAAAAGATAAAACTTTGCCTTCATCACCAACGGAAATCGCTGCGTGAATAGCGATCAAACCAATATTGGCTCCAACATCGATAAAGACATCTCCATTTTTTAAATTCTTATCTAGAAAATGAAGCATCCCTTTTTCATAAGTTCCCGTTTCGTGTAAACTGCGTTCAACACCTGAATCATTTTTTGGATCTATGAGCAACTGGTATCCATTAATGGTTTTTAGAATATAGTTGCCCAATTTATCCGCATTAGGAATAAGATACTTAGGTGCCAGTATAGATAGCTTCCGAAAGCCCTTAACGTCAATATCCCTTAAAAAACTTATTAAAAGGTGGCGGAAATAAAAACTTTTTTTAGGAACCAAAACAGTTGAGATTAGGCGTACATCTCTTGTTGTAACTGTAATATTTTAGAATCAGCCAAATAATCATCATAAGGCATCATTTTATCTATTATTCCTTTTGGTGTGATTTCAATTATTCTATTTGCAACAGTGTTCACCAATTCGTGGTCATGTGAAGTGAACAAAATAGTACCTTGATATTCAGCCATTCCGTTATTTAATGCTGTGATTGATTCCAAATCCAAGTGATTGGTTGGTTCATCCATCAATAAAAGATTACCTTTCGCTAACATCATTTTGGAAAGCATGCATCTCACTTTTTCTCCACCTGAAAGCACATTCGCGGTTTTCAAAGCTTCTTCACCCGTGAAAAGCATTCTACCTAAAAAAGTTCTCAAATAAACCTCTTCTCGCTCTTCATCAGTCTGTGCATATTGACGCAACCAATCAATTAATGGGAGTTTGTCTTGAAAATAAGAATGATTATCATTAGGTAAATAAGCGGTTGTTATAGTTGTTCCGTAGGTAAATGAACCTGAATCAGGTTTTACATTTCCAGCTAAAATTTCAAAAAATGCTGTTAATGCAATTGAATTCTTTGATATGAATGCAATTTTATCGCCTTTATTAACGGTAATCGTAACATCTTTGAATAGGCTATTGCCTTCATGAGCTTTGCTCAATGATTCAATTGATAGAATTTGATTACCCGCATCACGTTCTTGGTGAAAAGTAATTCCCGGATATTTGCGGCTTGAAGGCTGAATCTCTTCGATGTTCAAATTATCTAACATTTTTCTTCGGCTAGTAGCCTGTTTTGATTTCGCAGCGTTGGCCGAAAAACGGGAGATAAACTCCATCAATTCCTTTTTCTTTTCTTCTGCTTTCTTGTTTTTATCTGAACGCTGTCTTGCTGCCAATTGAGATGATTGGTACCAGAAGGTATAATTTCCTGTAAATAAATTTATTTTACCAAAGTCAATGTCGCAAATGTGCGTGCATACCGTGTCCAAGAAGTGTCTGTCGTGGGAAACAACAATCACTGTATTTCTAAAATCCAATAAAAAGTCTTCTAACCAACCTATTGTTTTCAAATCCAAATCGTTGGTAGGCTCATCAAGTACGAGCACATCTGGGTTTCCAAAAAGGGCTTGAGCAAGTAAAACGCGAACTTTCAAATCATTTGAAAGTTCCTCCATTTTTAAATAATGTTTCGATTCCTCTATCCCTAAATTACTTAAAAGAGATGCTGCATCCGTTTCTGCATTCCATCCTTCAAGATCGGCAAATTCTCCTTCTAATTCGGCTGTTCGCATTCCATCTTCCTCAGAAAAATCTGGTTTCGCATAAAGTGCATCCTTTTCAGTCATAATTTCATAAAGCCTTTTATGACCCATGATAACTGTTTGCAAAACTTCACTTTGATCAAACTCAAAGTGATTTTGCTTGAGTACTGCCATTCTTTTTCCAGGCTCCAGTTCTATCCTTCCTGTTGTTGGATCTTGTTCACCGGTTAAAATTTTCAAAAAGGTCGACTTACCTGCTCCATTTGCACCGATAACTCCGTAGCAATTTCCATTAACAAATTTGACATTAACTTCATCAAAAAGTACGCGTTTACCGAATTGAAGTGAAAGATTATTTACAGCAATCATATGACATTATAAATTTGGGTGCAAAGATAGCTAATAGTGGGGGATAATCCTACCAAATGCAAGATGAAAAGAGATAAACAGAAATTAGGATTAACTATCCATCCAGTGCAAATTTCTTGAATATAAAATTCCAAAAAGCGCGGCAAAAAATAATTCCCAAACAACTAAAAACGAAATAACATCAGCCGCAGGAAGGAATACATAATATCTTAATATATTGAAAAGACAGTATCCAATATATAGATGAAATCCCAATCTTTTACCCTGAAACATGAACAAAACAGAGACAAATCCAAGTGCTAAAACCCCGAGGAAAACGATATTAAAAGCATAAAAATTATCATTAATTCCCTCCGTCATTCTAATGAATGTATCAAACGTTTCAACTATGGAACTATCACCTGAATTTTTAAGCGGTTCAAGGGCTTTTGCCATTTCGATGCGTTGAATGTTAAGTTGATTATCATTTAAAGGTCCGGCAATAAATGATGCAAGGGTTGAAATCCAGCTTAGACCGATGTATACAAAACTTAAAATACTCAGAACCAAAAGAAATTTTGGTCTTTTCGGTTTTTGAAATTCTGCAAATTCAGCTTCATTTTGGAAATCAATCATTTTGAAAATTATTGGTTTTTACAAAATTGATACTTTTTTTCATTAATGGATGTAAATAGGTATCATTCTCAACGAAAGGCACAGTTTCTCTGAACTCAGAAAGTAATTTTTCCAATTTTACAGCTGTTTTAAAAGGTTTTCTGAAATGAATTGCTTGAGCAGCATTCATAAGCTCTACACCCAATAAACTGTAACAGTTTTCAATAACCCTGTAAAGTTTGGTTGCAGCATTTGCGCCCATACTTACGTGATCTTCTTGCCCATTTGAAGAGTCTATTGAATCTATCGAAGCAGGTGTGCACAATTGTTTATTCTGGCTTACTATTGAAGCGGCAGCGTATTGAGGAATCATAAATCCCGAATTCAACCCAGGGTTGGCAACCAAAAATGCTGGTAAACCTCTTGTTCCAGAAATTAATTTATAGACCCTTCTTTCGGAAATACTTCCTAACTCGGAGATTGCAATTGCAAGAAAATCCATTACTATTGCTAGTGGTTGACCATGAAAATTGCCTGCAGAAATAACATGATCTTCTTCAGGAAAAATTGTTGGATTGTCTGTGACCGCATTTATTTCTCTTTCAGCAATTAAAGTTGCATAATCGATGGTATCCTTGGAAGCACCGTGCACTTGTGGGATACAACGAAAAGCGTACGGATCTTGAACGTGTTGTTTGGGTAGTGCGCAAATTTCACTTTCTGAAAGCAATTCTCTAATTTTCTTTGCGGTTTTTATTTGTCCTTCTTGTCTTCGGATTTGATTCACATTATCATCGAAAGGATTTAATCTTCCGTGAAAAGCATCAATTGATAATGCAGCAATATAATTCCATTTCCTCCATATCTTTTTCCCTTCGCTTACCGCAAAAGATAGATAGGCACTCATAAACTGAGTTCCATTTAAGAGAGCCAGGCCTTCTTTCGATTTTAGTCGTATAGGATTTAATTCAAGTTGTGCATATAGCTCGCTCGTTTGTTGTTTTTCACCATTGTAATAAACTTCTCCTTCACCAATTAGTGGCAGTGATAAATGGGCAAGAGGAGCCAAATCTCCTGATGCTCCTAAACTACCTTGTTCATAAACTACCGGGAGAATATCATTATTGAAAAAGTAAATTAGCCTTTCAACAGTGTCTAACTGCACCCCAGAATTGCCATGAGAAAGACTTAAAATTTTCAATAGAAGCATACGCTTAACTAAAAAATCGGGAACTTTTGCGCCTAAGCCACATGCGTGAGACCGAACCAAATTTACCTGCAATTGCTCTAGATTTCCTGAAGAAATTACTGTATCACAGAGCGAACCAAATCCTGTATTGACACCGTAGATTATCTCAGATACTGAATCCATTTTTTTATCTAGATAATTGCGACATTTTTGAATGGCATCTTTAGCGTTTTCTCCTAAAACCAGGTGATAACCTTCCTCAAGTATCACTGACAATTCATCGATTGTCACCCACTGGTTATTAATTATAAATTTTTTCATTTCTTGGACTGGTATTATCTATTGAAACATTCTCAAAAGTCCATCAAAATTCGTTGAAAATTGCTCGCCTGTTTCCATATTTTTAAGTTGAATACTATTGTTTTTATACTCCTCTTCACCAACTAAGACTACAAATTTTGCCTTTATGTCGTTGGCATATTTCATTTGTTTTTGAAGCTTTGAGGCAGTTGGATACAATTCGCATGAAATTTCATTTTTTCTTAATTGGTGTACCAATTTCAAACACCTTTGTTGTTCTTTCGTTCCGAAATTTACAAACAAGACCTGTAATTTTTTTGAAGCATCATCTGGAAATAATTGCAGTTCATTTAAGACATCATAAATTCTATCCGCGCCGAAAGAAATTCCAACACCAGACATTTTTTTTAGTCCGAAGGTTTCCGTCAAATTATCATATCTGCCACCTCCACAAATACTCCCCATATTCACTCCATTTGCCTTAACTTCGAAAATTGCACCGGTGTAATAATTCAAGCCTCTAGCAAGTGTAAAATCTACTTCTATTTTTGCCTGATTCAAACCCAAATCATTTACATTCTCTAGTATAAATTCCAATTCTTCAATTCCTTTTTGACCAACTTCGCTTGAATTTAAGAAAGATTTCATTACGTTAATTTTATCTTCATTCTTGCCTGTCAATGCGAACAATGGCTTCATCTTTAGAATTGCTGATTCGGAAATTCCCTTATTATGCAACTCGTTTATGACACCCTCTTCACCGATTTTATCTAATTTATCTAATGCAACTGTTAAATCTATAATTCTTGTTGATTCACCGAGAACTTCTGCAATACCTGTAAGAATTTTACGATTATTGATTTTAATGGTAAAATCTGGAATTCTTAATGCGGATAGCACTTCATCAAAGAGCAGTACAAAATCAATTTCATAAATCAAAGATTCAGATCCAACGACATCGGCGTCACACTGATAAAACTCTTGATAACGACCATGTTGGGGTCTATCTGCGCGCCATACAGGTTGTATTTGATAACGTTTGAAAGGGAAGGCCAAGTCATTTTGATGCTGAACAACGAATCTTGCAAAAGGAACAGTAAGATCGTAACGTAAGGCCTTCTCAGATAAAGAATTAGAGAATTTTGGTAATTCTTTATTTTCTAAAGCATTAACATCAGCTTTCAACAACTTATCTCCTGAGTTTAAAATTCTGAATATCAATCTATCACCTTCATCTCCATATTTTCCCATTAATGTTGATGACAATTCAAAAGATGGGGTTTCAATTGGTCTGAAACCATATTTCTCAAAGGAAAGTCGAATGGTATTAAAGATGTAATTTCTTTTAGAAACTTCATCTGGAAGAAAATCTCTTGTTCCCTTTGGAATTGCGGGTTTTACAGCCATTTATTTTAATTTAAATATGTTACTCAATTTGAAAATATCAAATATTTAGTTCTTTAGCGTAACGTTCTATTATTTCTTGAGTTTGAGGATCATCCTTGACAGCTAATCTCGCCTTTAATATAATTTGCTCACATTTCGTTAACCATACTTTTTTAATTGCTTCCTTGGTTTTATCTTCCTGATATGTAATACCTAAAAACTTCCTTATTTTCACTGTTGCTTCTGGAATTGCTAAAGAAAAAAACTCCAATAAATCATCTTTTGTGTTAGGAATGGGGAAAGATCTTATTAGTTCCATTTTTTGCATATCCACTTCATCATGATGGGAACCACTCAAATTCTTCATCATCATCGCACCAAAAGCTTTAAATGGATTATCATCAATCACTCTCTTATTTTCTATCTCCATTAATTTTTGATGTAGCACTTTTACTGAACTGTTTGCATTGAGGTTTGTGAATTCATAACCGCAATAGGAACAATGCGTCGCAAAAGATTCGTAAAAGGCATTACAATTTGAACACTTTAAGGAGTTTGATGATTCTATTTGAGAATTACTACAAGAAGAATTTATCTTGTTGTTGTCTTCCAAATTTCGCTTCTGACTTAAAACTTGATGAAGACGACCTTCTAATATCATTTCGGCCTCATAGACATCTACACCTAATTCTTGAGCTTTTTTTAAGATGATTGCACGTTCCTTATCCGATACAATTCCATCGGCAACCGCAAATTCGATATATTTAAGAAGTTCTTCGTTCATGTTTTGTAAATATTTTTATTTCAAAAACAATTTTCGTTTCATTTCTTCAATACTAATTCCGAGCCATTTCAGAACATTTTCCTCCCATATTGTATCTGCTTCAGTTTGATTTAAAATCCCTGCCTCCACAGCAAAATCTATAACTCTTCCAGGGTAGGAACGGGCAACACCTTCCATTTCTCCGAGGGGATACGGATCATCCAACCCAGCAACAATTTGCGATGCACCAGCTCTTGTTTTAATCAATTGTAAGGTATAAGAATCATGCACTAAAGAGTCGAAAAATAAATTGGGGTGACCCAAAGCTTCTCGTGGGTTAACTGTACCTTCAAAAAGATCTGGACGGCCATCATATCCTTGAAGTCTTCTTCCATAATTTGCTTGGCCAAGCATACAACCATGAGCGAAGCAAGTACGAACATTTGGAAAACGGTTAAGTAAATCTTTCAATGTGAACAAATGTAGTGTATCTGCAGTTTGTGCCATCATCCAAATTAAATGGAAACGCCAGTAAACATCTTTAATGTTTACCATTTTTTCAGCATCGTAGGGATGGATTTCGATAGCTAAACCATATTTGTTTGCCAATTCAAAAATTGGAAATACCGACTCATCAGCAACTGAGAGCCACTCGCCTTTTTCATTTAAAAAATGTGTAGGTAAGCAAAGCAACTTCAAATCTAAATGTTCAACACATCGCTCCATTTCCAACAATGCATCATCGATATATAATGGCTGAACAACGAAACCGCAGGTAAATTTGTCTGGCCTTCGTAGTTGGACACTTGAATTGAAATCATTCTGCCATGCAATAGCGTCCTTCGCGTCTTGCCGCTTCCATCCGTTGCAATAAATTTGAGATAGGTTGAGCATTACACCATGATCGATTTGATACTTTTCCATCCATTCAATTTTCTCTGAAAAGAAAAAACTTGGATCCGTAATTGGGCGGGCCCAATCGTCTTGTCGCATGAATTTTTTGTTGTCGTCAATCCAGAATAATTTTTTATCCTTCATGAATTGAGGAATCTCACTTGGTTCAGGAAGCAAGTGACCATGTCCATTAATTCTCAATTTTCTCGACATTGACATATTTCCTTATGAAAACAGTGAGTCTACAAATTCATTTTTATCAAATAATTGTAAATCATTAATTCCTTCACCAACACCTATATATTTAACAGGTATTTTCATTTGATCAGAAATTCCAATTACAACTCCTCCTTTTGCAGTTCCATCGAGCTTTGTAATTGCTAGGGCATTGATATCGGTTGCCAATGAAAATTGTTTCGCCTGTTCGAATGCATTTTGTCCAGTAGAACCATCCAAAACTAACAGAATTTCATGAGGAGCTCCAGGTATTACTTTTTCCATCACCCGCTTGATTTTGCTTAACTCGTTCATTAGGTTGACTTTATTATGAAGACGGCCGGCAGTATCAATAATTACGACATCTGCATTTTGTGATTTTGCTGATTGAAGGGTGTCAAAAGCTACGGATGCCGGATCCGCACCCATTCCCTGTTGAACAATTGGAACGCCAACCCTTTCGGACCAGATAATAAGCTGGTCAACAGCCGCAGCGCGAAAAGTATCGGCTGCACCTAGAACTATTTTGAGATTGTTCTGCTTGAACTGATTTGCAAGCTTTCCAATAGTTGTGGTTTTTCCAACACCATTGACACCAACAACCATAATTACATACGGTTGATTTTCAACTTTGGCAATATTAAAATCCTGAGAGCTACCCGAATTATTTTCTTCCAAAAGTGCTGCTATTTCCTCTTTCAGAATTTTATTCAATTCGTCTGTACCCAAAACTTTGTCGCGTGCTACCCTTTGTTCAATGCGTTCAATAATCTTCAAAGTTGTTTCAACTCCAACATCAGAAGTGATTAAGACTTCTTCAAGGTTATCAAGAACCTCATCATCAACTTTAGATTTACCGACAATAGTTCTTGCAAGCTTAGATAAAAAACTTTGCTTTGTTTTCTCCAATCCTTTATCTAAAGTTTCCTTTTTTTCTTTTGAAAATAATCCGAAAAATGCCATAAGTATAAAAATAAGAAAAGCTTCCCTTGAAACAAAGGAAGCTTAACTTTTAAAAGGATAAAAATTATTTTTTACTAAAGAAATCTTTTACCTTGTCGTTGTGTACGATTTCTTCTCTAAAAGTGTAAGATCCTGATTTGTCAGATTTAACCATTTTAATAACCTTGGTGTGTTCCTTACCACCTCCTTTCTGTAATGATGCTACTACTTTCTTTGCCATACTTCAGATTATTTAATTTCTTTATGCACCGTATAGCGCTTAAGAATTGGGTTAAACTTTTTAATTTCCATTCTATCAGGTGTATTTTTTCTGTTCTTCGTTGTGATATAACGAGAAGTACCAGCCATTCCAGAATCTTTATGTTCTGTGCATTCTAAAATAACCTGAATTCTATTGCCTTTTGCTTTCTTAGCCATTTTGTATTGTTTTATTGACTATTTGTAAGATTACTTCAAATATCCTTTTTCTTTTGCCTCTTTGATGCAAGCACTAATTCCTTTCTTATTTATGGTGCGAAGCGCAGAAGTTGAAATTTTCAATGTTATGTATCTGTCTTCTTCAGGAAGATAGAATTTTTTACTGATTAGGTTCGGGTAAAACTTTCTCTTTGTTTTACGATTCGAATGCGATACGTTGTTTCCAACCATCACTGACTTTCCTGTAAGTTGACAAACTCGTGACATTATAATGTAATTTATCCTTGATTATAAATGGGGTGCAAAGAAAGTATATTTTTCGCAAAACAACAAGTTATTATTTATTTTTTTCGATAAAATTAGTATTAACTACATTTCTTGCCATATTTAAAGCCGCTAAAACAGTCATCAAAATATTTCGTTCTCTATTATCACCGAATGAAAAACATTTCGTTTGAATTGAACTTTTTGTTGCCACAGCTATCCAAACTGTACCAATTTGTTGGTTAATTGAATTGCCATCTGGCCCCATAATACCTGTAGTTGCAATACATAAATCAACATTCAATTTCATTAACCCACCACGAGCCATCTCTTGAGCAACCTCTTGACTGACCACACCATGTTTTTCAATTGTTTCAAAATTCACTTCTGCCAATTGGTGTTTAAGAACATCTGTGTATGTAACCAATGAACCTTTAAAAAATTTAGAAGCACCGCCTAAATTGGTAATATTTTGAGCAATTGCGCCACCTGTGCAACTCTCAACCGTTCCCAAAGTAATACCAAGACCTGTACACAAGCGATGAAGAACAAGAGATAAGGTATCATCTTCCTCACCAAAAATAATTTCCGGAAATCGTTCCATCAATTCTTCGAAATATGCATCAATTTCACTCTCTCGTTCTATTCCTTGATTAGAAGTTAACCTTAATTTTACCATTCCGGGAGAAGGCAAATAAGCCAAGGACAAACCAGCGTTCCTAACCTTATTTTCCCATTCTGAAATCTGCTCAGCAAGAAAAGATTCACCAATTCCTTGGGTAAGAATCGTTTTGTGAAAAATCGATTGTAAGGTAAATCTTTCTTTTATTCTTGGGATGAGTTCATCACTTACAATAGCTTTCATTTCGTAGGGCACACCAGGCATACTCACCAAAATAGAAGATGATTTTTCAAACCACATACCTGCTGCGGTTCCATATTTATTCGGTAGAATGGTGCAAATTTCAGGCAAATCAGCTTGTCTTTCATTCGCATCGAGCATTGGTCGATTTCTTTGCGCAAAGAAAGCTTTTATCTTATTCAAAGTTACTTCATCGCGAACCAATCTGGTATTGAAATACTTACATAAAGTATGTTTTGTAATGTCATCTTTTGTCGGTCCTAGACCACCTGTAAGCAATACCAAATCTGCATTTTTCATAGCGATATCGACAGCTTCCAGAATTTCATTTTCATCGTCGGAAATAACTACAGATTTGCATATTCGTATTCCTATTTTAGAAAATTCCTGTCCAATCCAAGCTGCGTTGGTGTTAATGGTTTGCCCAATAAGTAATTCATCACCTATTGCTATTATTTCAGCTGTCATTTATATTTTTTTAAACTTTGCAACCGATTCAATGTGACCTGTATGTGGAAATTGGTCGACAAAAGATAGCTTTTCCATTTCATAACCTGCTTCAAATAGGGTTACAGCATCTCTCGCTTGTGTTGAAGGATTGCAGGAAATGTAAACAATATTTCCAGCGTTAAGTTCTATCAATTTGTTTAAAGTTTTAGGAGCAATTCCTGCTCTCGGAGGATCGAGAACAATTGTTTGAATTTTACCAATATAATTTGGATGTTCTTTTAAAAATTTACCTACATCAGCAGCAAAAAATTGCACTCCTGAAATGTTATTTCGCTGTGCATTACGTTTGGCATCCTCGATGGCTTCTTCAACAATATCAACCCCTACTATCTGAACATCCGAATTTCTTTGAGCTAACAGTTGACCTATTGTCCCTGTGCCGCAAAACATATCCATTAAGACCTTATCATTCAGAATTTCTTCTTCAAAAACATAATCCATAGCTTTATTATAAAGTAGTTCTGCACTTTTGGGATTGGTCTGAAAAAAGCTTTCCATTGAAATTTCAAATTCCAAACCATGGAGTTTTTCAATGACAATTGGCGATCCAAATAAAAGGGTACATTTGCCATTTTCTATTTTAGAACGGTCGGCAACATTATCGTTAATAGTATGCTGAAACCCTGCCAACCGATTACCCAATAAATCCTTTAGAAATTGGGTAAAGGCTTCGCTATCAAATTGTTTTAAATTCGTTGATGAGGTCACTAAATTTATTAGCAATTTATTTTGATAAAAAGATTTTCTTACGACTATATGTCTGAAAAAACCTTCTTTTCTTGGCGGATGCCATGCAGGTAAATTGGTAGATTTCAAAAATTCCCTGACCTCTTTCAATTTCGTTTCCCATTCTTCATCAAATAAACCGCTAGGTTTATCCAAAGATTCCACCTTCCACCATGTTCCTCTTCGCTTGAATCCAAGGGCAAAATCATCATCAATATCATTTCCAGTTTCAAAATCATGACCTATACAAGAGAAACTGTATTCCATCTTGTTTCTGTAGAAAAATGTATCTGGCGATGAAATAAACGAATCGAAAAGATCTTCTACGTTTTTAATTCCGGCTAGTCTTTTAAAAATATCTAATGTTGACTGCTTTTTATGAATTTGTTGAATTTCGATAGGAACTTGAATGTAAGGTCCTCCAGAAATTTCTTGAAATGGTTGTTCGACCTCAAAATTTGATCTTTCAATGACCTCGATTAATTTTGCTTCAGCGTGTCTTTTACGTTTAACATCAATTTTGGCGCTGACTTTTTGACCTGGAAATGCGTTGTCTACAAAAACAATGTAGTTACCTTGTTCTGTAGCAATCTTACTAACTCCTCGACCTCCAAAACTATAGTCATGGATTTCAAGTTCTACAATTTCCCCCCTATTAAACACTTGATTCTATTTTAAATCATTCCACGAATAATCCCTTTATCAGAGGACTGGACAAAACCAACGATCTCATTACGCAAGTCTGATTCTGGCATTTGTTCGAGAATTGCTTCAATACCTTTTGTTATGTTATTGTTTTGAACATACAATAAACGGTAAATATCTTCGATTTCTCGAACTTGCGCATCGGAATAACCTCTTCTTCTTAATCCGACTGAATTCACTCCAGCAAATGTTAATGGTTCTCTTGCAGCTTTTATAAAAGGTGGAATATCTTTACGAATCAATGAAGCACCACCTACAAAAGTATGCGCCCCGATTTTTGCAAATTGCTGGGCAGCAACCTTACCCTCTAAAATGGCAAAATCATCAATTTCAACATGACCAGACAAGCCAACATAGCTGGCCAAAATAACATTGTTTCCAATTTGACAATCATGAGCAATATGAACGTAAGTCATTAACAGACAATTTGAACCAATTACTGTTTTCCATTTATCTTTTGTTGCCCTGTGTATGGTTACACATTCGCGAATTTTTGTATTATCACCAATCTCAACGGTTGTATACTCGCCATCGAACTTTAAATCTTGAGGAATCACACCAATAACTGCACCGGGGAAAATCTCACATTTTTCACCGATTCTAGTTCCAGGGTATATTGTCACGTTAGGATGAATGCGTGTTCCAGCACCAATTACAACATCCTCAAAAATTGTAGAAAATGCATCTATTTGAACACCGTCGCCAATTTTAACATCACTTGAAACTTGGGCAAGACTACTTATCATTATGCTATTTTATCTTTAATGACTTGCGCTAGCATCTCTGCCTCCATGACTTGTTTGCCGTTAACATAAGCCTTACCTCCCATTTCAACCAAGCCTCTGCGAATAGGGGAAAGTAATGTCAATTCAAAAACAACCGTATCACCAGGAATTACTTTCTGCTTGAATTTCACATTGTCTATCTTCATGAAATAGGTAGAATATAAATGAGGTTCATCTACCTTACTCAATGCAAAAATACCACCTACTTGTGCCATTGCTTCTATTTGGAGTACTCCTGGGAAAACCGGATTACCGGGAAAGTGACCTGTGAATATGGGCTCATTCATGGTGATATTTTTAACACCAACGATTGAATTCTCGGAGATTTCCATGATTTTATCAATCATCAAAAATGGAAAACGGTGAGGCAGCATCCTCTCGATGTCATTAATGGTATAAAGCGGCTCTTTTGTCAAATCAAACTGCTTGCCTTGCTTCTCTTGCTTTTTGATCTGATCCTTTAGAATTTTAGCAAACCTCACATTTCCAGAATGCCCTGTTCTGGCACCAAGAATATGAGCTTTTATCGGCTTACCTATTAGAGCTAAATCTCCAACAATATCAAGCAGTTTATGTCGTGCCGGCTCGTTTTCAAACTTCAATTTTGTACTGTTCAACACACCGATTCCCTCTATGGAAACTTGCAGATTTTCCTTACCAAGTAAAGTAGCTAATCGGTTCAATTCCTCTTGTGAAACATCGAGTTTATCAACAAGAACAATGGCATTATCCAAATCACCACCTTTAATTAGATTGTTTTTTGCCAAAATTTCTAATTCACGGAGAAAAACAAATGTCCTGCATTTTGCAATTTCGCTATTGAACTCACCTATATTGTACATTGTTGCATGCTGTGTACCCAAAACCGGTGACTTGTAATCCACCATTACGGTAATCCTGTAGTTTTTATCTGGTACTGCTAAAAACTCAATTCCTTTTTCTAAATCTTCCCATGGGATATTTTCAGTCAACTCCAAATATTCTCTTACAGCATTTTGCTCTTCATATCCAACCTTTTCAATTGCCTCTACAAAGGGTAAAGCACTACCATCCATTATTGGAACTTCAGGCGCATCAATTTTGATTAAAGCATTATCAACTTGACATCCGTAAAGTGCCGCGAGAATATGTTCAGTTGTATGAATCTTTGCGCCTTTATATTCAAGAGTTGTACCTCTTTCCGTTGAAACGACCAAATCTACATCAGCTTTTATTATAGGGGCACCTTCCAAATCAATTCGCTGGAACTTGTACCCATGATTATCAGGTGCTGGGCAGATTTCTACGTTTACTTTTTCACCAGTGTGAAGCCCAACACCGGATAATTTAACCACATCCTTAAGGGTTCTTTGTTTTTCAGTTAGGCTCATTATTTTGGGTTAATGCTTTTATTTTCTTTTCAAGTTCCTGAAGTTTGTTCAGAATGAATGGTAACTTTCTGAAACCAAAATATGATTTTTTAAAATCTTCTAATGGAATACCTGGAGATCCCATTAATGTTTCTGGCTTTTTAACACTAGAAGGTATACCAGATTGGGCAACAATTTTTGTATCGTCTGCGATATGGAGATGTCCACTAATACCCGCTTGACCTCCAACCATTACACGCTCACCTATTTTTGCTGAACCAGCAACACCTACTTGAGCAGCAAGTGCTGAGTTGTATCCAATTTCCACATTGTGAGCAATTTGACAAAGGTTATCGATTTTAACACCTTTTTTTATCCTGGTTGAACCCATTGTAGCCCTATCAATTGTTGTATTTGATCCAATTTCTACATCATCCTCAATAATGACATTTCCAATTTGCGGAACTTTATGAAAGACCCCATTTGCATCCGGAGCAAATCCAAAACCATCGGCACCGATTATTGTACCAGCGTGAACAATGCAATTGTCACCAATTGTACATTCATGATAAATACTAACGCCCGGGTGCAAAACAGACCCTTTTCCAATACTTACATTATCACCGATGTAACAATTTGGATAGATTAGAACATCATCACCAATTCGAACATTATTGCCAACGTAAACAAAGGCACCAATATAAACATCTGCACCAATATTTGCCGTTTCAGAGATAAAACTTGGCTTTTCAATTCCTGTTGCTTTCCTATTCAACTGCGCGTACAATTCCAATAATTTTGCAAAACACTGGTATGCATCATCAACTTTTACCAAGGTTAGTGAATTAGGCAAGGGCTTTGAAGGTGAAAAAGTTTTATTTACGATACAAATTGTAGATTTTGTTGAATAGATAAACTCTTCATACTTTGGATTGGACAAAAAAGAAAGCGCTCCATCGTGCCCTTCTTCAATTTTCGCCAAAGTCGTTACAGTTGCACTAGAAAGACCAGAAACTTCACCATTTAGCAATCCTGCAATTTGTTCGGCTGTAAACTCCATTGTTCAAATTTACAAATAAAGCGCTATTGAGCTATTTTGAACTTCGGGATTTATCAACATAATTCATTGAATTGTTAAAGACATTGTGATGTGGAATCTGTATCAATGGCAACAACATTAATTTTGTTTTTGTACCAAATTGTTTTAAGGCCAAACTTTTGATTTTGATTTTCAAAAATGGAAATGTATTGAATTGCTTTGGGTTTTTCCGCAAAATTTGTTTTCGAGAAATCCAATTTACCTTCCTTTTTAACGACTTTAAACAAGGCGTCAACGTCTTTGAATCCCAGCTCTTTTAGCTTACAATTTATAATTGTTGAAGAATCAAGAAACAACATATGATCATCATTTGGATAATGAATTATACGACCAAATCCTTTTGTCGAGTTTTTTACATCCGTAACATTTTTTGAACTCAAAAAAACCTCTGAAACAAAACTTTCATTAGGTAAAGAAAAAAAGAAATCTACAACTCCTTTACCTTCAAGCTCTTTAGATAATTTATATACTTTCCATTCACCCTCAGTATCACTTTGGCTGAAATTTACGGATCCGTCATTAAGAACTTGCGTTATATCATCATCTGTTATTCCTTTGTTTTTAAAAATTTCATATTGCTCTTCCGAGACAACTACCACCCTATCTAAAAAGGCATTCTTAACCCTATTAGAAGGCAACCAAGAACAGCCCCTGTTCTGAAAAAAAATAAATACAAAAACAAGCCCTATAGAAAAGCCAATACCGTAGTATTTCAATCTTCTTAAAAAGGATTCCATTTTCTAAAATGAGGAATGGCTGCCTTGGGGCAGCCATTTTAAGAGTTAAAATTCTTACAAAAGGGCATCAAGTTTTGTGGTCAACTGAGCTTTTGGAACCGCTCCTACGGATTTATCTGCTACCGCACCATCTTTGATAAACAACACAGTAGGAATGTTTCTCACACCAAATTGTGCAGATACACCGGGGTTGTTGTCTACATCAACTTTACCAATAATTGCTCTTCCCTCGTATTCTGAATGCATCTCATCAATAACTGGACCTATCATTCTGCAAGGTCCGCACCATGCTGCCCAAAAATCCACAACTACCGGTTTATCTGACTTTAGCACCACTTCCTCGAAGTTTGCATCTGTAATTTCTAATGCCATAAAATATTTGTTTGATAATTAATTTCAATTCAAAAGACAAAATTAGTTTAAATTATAAATCCAATCGACAATTAAATTTAATTTTTAAATCAATTAACGTTAGCTGTTCGATATGGTAATTTTTTTCATTGTTTTTTGATTGTCACTTTTTAAACAATAAAAATATTCTCCATCAATAACATTTTCGGAATCGAATCTAACAATATGTCCTCCTTCTTTACATTTTTTGGCAAACAATTCTTTTATTAAATTCATATTTGAATCCAATAAATCAATTGTTATGTCTTTCTCTATTTCACAAGTAAAGTAAATTGTTACTTCACCAGAGGCTGGATTTTGTTCAACAGGGTACAATTTGGCATAATCCTTTTGGATAGGCTCGCCCCTGCTAACGTATGCCAAAATTTTTCTGTAAATAATGAACAATATTAACAAACCTAAAGTAACTGACAGGGTTACAATTAGAATATTTGCTATTGAAAAACCTAATAAAATCATAACGATATAACTCCTTTAATTTGGCTTGCTTTTTCATAAACCGCAATAATTGACTCAACGTCTAACATCAATTCTTTAACTGAAATACTCATATATTTTCCTGTTCGTGATTGGTGCATTACCAAATCGCTTGACTCATTGAAAAGTGAATTTATTTTGGCAACAGATTCGGAATCATTAGGAACAATAAACTTGAATAAATAAACGTCAGGCCAAACTTGTTGTTCTAATTGCAATTTTAATTTATCGAAAATTGATGCACTCATATTTCTTTGAATTACAAAAGTAACATAAAAGCCTAGTGAGTAAAAAAATGTGGGTTAGATACTTTGAATTCTTGCGAGATTGATCTCAGTCTGGTAGATTCATGCTTGATCTGAAAAGAAAGCAAATCCTCGTTTAATACAAGCTCATTAAAATGAAATATTCCAAGTTTGTTTAGGGCTCTAATTTGTTCTAGCAAGAGCATTGAATCCATTTCTTTCGAAAGCTTTAACGCGTTTCTATCAATTTCAAAAATTGGCCATTTATCACCAAAAGACAAAAATAGTTTTACCAGCCTTTCGATGCTGAAAATCAAATCAAATATTTCGTTAGCATGGTGAATTGCATAAAAGAGTTGTGATTTATTCAAATTATATTGCTGAATACAATCAATAATATCCTCGCCATCAACACTGAGATCGTCTTCATTCATTTGGTTTGAAATATCAATTTTACCAATCTGAAGAATGTCAATTTGAATATTTAATAATTTCTCTAATTTCTTAATCTTTGATAAAGCAAGATTTGGATGAAAAGGATTTGAAAAGAAAAATCGTTTCACTTGAAAACATTCATTTTCAATAATAGAAGGTATCTCATCTAAACTTTTGGCGTTTAAATAAATTAGCGCTTCGTTTAAATTCATTTATCCAGACCTTTATTTTTTCGCATTTTAATATTTAGAAACTCAACCAAAAGTGCATATGCCATTGCGAAATAAATATAGGCTTTAGGGATATGCTGGTTGAATGCCTCTGCAACAAGAATAACCCCGATTGTTACCAAGAAAGCCAAGGCCAACATTTTTATTGTCGGTCGTTTGTGTATGAATTCACTAATCGGCTTGGCGAATAACATCATCACAATCATCGAAACTATTACAGCGGTATAAATAATTACGAGGGGATTATGACCTGTTTCTCTGGCCAAATCATTCGTCATTCCAATGGCTGTAATTATTGAATCAAAACTAAATACGATATCAATAAGAACAATCTGAAAAATAATTCCACTTAGACTATTTTTGACTTTTGCTCCCTCCTCCTCTTTACCTTGCACTGAACGGTGCATCTCAACAGTACTTTTATAAATTAAGAAAAGTCCCCCTAGCAATAAAACCAAACTTTGCAAATCAAAATCCTTCAGTAAGGTAATGTTTGTATTAGGAAAAAGTGGTTCAGTCATTTTCATGAGCCATGCAACTAATGCCAACAATAATAATCTTACGATTAATGCCAAAGCCAATCCAAAGTTCCTTGCTTTTCTCTGATTTTCTATGGATAACTTTTCGGTGACAATTGAAATGAAAATAATATTATCAATTCCTAAAACAATTTCCAATAAAGAAAGAATCAATAAATAGAGAATTCCTTCCCAGGATAATAAAGCTTCAAAAAATTCCATTTTTATTTAATCAAAAACCAAAATTACAATTTTATTGAGGCCGCATTTAATTGATTAAAAAATTCATTCAACATATGCGCGTTTACTTCTTTTGGTGTAAATATTTCCAGAAGCTTGGGTTGATGCCCAGAATCAAAAAAATCTTTCAAAGCTTCCCTTAGATCATGCATTGTTGAAACAGCCAAGTACTCAATATTCGCCGTTTTACAAATGCCTTCGGCACTAAAACTATGGGTTGCTTCAAAGTAATTGTCTAGTTGTTTCGTAGTCTTTGGCCCTGGAATAATCCTAAAAATACCACCCCCAGCATTATTGATAACGATGATTCTTAGATTCTGTCCAACGTAATTATTTAAAAATGCATTGCTGTCATATAAAAAGGAAATATCACCGGTAATTAAAACATGATTTTGCGACTTATTTGCCACACTTGCTCCAACTGCCGTGCTGGAACTGCCGTCGATTCCGCTTGTCCCGCGGTTGCAATAATATGAAATTGATTTTGAAGGGTCAAAAAGTTGCAGATAACGAACAACCGAACTATTCGCCATATGCAGTACTGTGTTTTCAGGTAAATATTGAACCACTTGATTAAAAACTGTAATATCAGAATACGCTATATTTTCAAGAGCTTTTTGTAATTTATCCTTAATCTTAAAGTCGATAGCACTCCATTTTCCTGAGTAATTCGATTGAGAACGCATAAACACGAGCTTGTTTATGGCTTTAAAAAAAGATTTTGGATCTGTTTGAAAAGAATGCGTTAAACTTTGGTAAGTATCCATATATGGGAATTCACTTCCAATTTTCCAATGAAATTCTGGTTTGAAATGCCTAAAGAATGATTTAATCCTTTTCGAAACTACCGCACCTCCAATAGTAATCAATAATTCCGGTCGAAAATCCTCTTTATCATCTTCATTCAATGCATTTAAGAAACGATCAATACAATTTATAAATCGCATTCCGGTTAGATTTGAGGTGTTCTCTGTTATAACCAAAACAGAAGAATTCTCCGAAAACAATTCCAATTCTTTATTCAATACATCATCCTTCATGAGTTGACCGCATAGCACCATTATTTTTTTTCGTTCGAGTAGTTTTACAATTAAAGCACTTTCCATGGCTGTAAACTGAAAAGCACCTTTAATAATTTGTATTTCTCGTTTACGAAAAACAAAACTTTCTGAAATTTCGTATAAAGGTTCGCTAATGCTCACATTAAAATGAATTGGTCCTTTCCAACTTCCATTTCCTTCGTTAAAAGCAATAGCGGTCTCCCTTTCCATATACCATTCTGATTGTTCATCAACAATTATATCGGAAAAATTACAGCTGTATTTCACATGCTTATCAAAAACACCATCTTGCCTAATTGTTTGCCCATCTCCTTGATCGACCCAAGCTCCTGGTCTATCAGCGGTAATCACAACTAAAGGAACACACTGATAGTATGCTTCTGCGATTGCAGGATAATAATTCAAAGGAGCCGAACCCGATGTGCAAACTACTCCTACAGGCTCACCAAGTTGTTGGGACATACCAAGGGCAAAAAAGGCAGCTGAACGTTCATCATGAATTACATAACTATTGACCTCTTCATGTTCGTCAAAAGCTATAGAAAAAGGGGCGTTTCTTGATCCCGGGGAAACAACAACATTTCGCATGCCATGGGTAACACACTGATTCACGATTAATTGAATTCCTTTTTTATTTGTGGATTTCATGATTTCAGTTCAATTGATTAAGTTCTATTTGATCCAGTAGTGTTCGACTTTTATTTTCTGTTTCTTGCCATTCTTCATACGGATCAGATTGATGCGTAATCCCCCCTCCTAAAAACATATGCATTGTTTCATCAATAATTCTGGCACATCTTAAATTTACATACAAATCCGATTCATTTTCTCCAATCCAACCAATAATACCAGAATACAATTGTCTTTCATGAACTTCGGTTTTAAGAATTTCATGTAATGCGTCTTTTTTAGGAAACCCACAAACAGCCGGTGTAGGATGAATTTTTTTAACAAAATCTTGAATTCCTGAAGGATCAATTTGAAACGACAATTTGGTCATCAAATGTTGTATGGGTCCCGCCTGATATGGAATTGGCCCAGTTAACTCAACTTTTGAAGCAATATTTTCTATTTCATTTTTCAAGTATTCCGTTACTATTCTTTGCTCCTCTAACTCTTTGTCATTCCATTCGCTTTTATCGTCCTTCTTTTTAGTAGCGGCAAGAGACATTGTATAACAATTATTGTATTTAACTTTTAGAAAAACCTCAGGAGTTGCACCTACCCATGTTCCAAGTTTCTCAGATGATAAAAGGTAAATAAATGCATTTGGATATGCATAACAAAGATTTCTAAAGAAATCATCTGTATTGAAATTTTGTAACTGGACGATTTTGACCCTTGACAATACACATTTTTGTATATTTTCAACTTGCATTTTTGCCATTAAGCTTTCAACTTGACTAAGGTATTGATCGAAATGAACCGAAGTCATTAAATTATCTCCCCCTTTGTGCAAATCGATATTAGATAAACCTTTAATTTCCCGAAAAACATACCATTGCTTTGCCTCAAAATCCGTAACCACAAAACCAAATGAATGACTTTGACTTTCAATTCTCTCGAAATGTCCGAATTTTTCCTGAATATGTTTACCTGGAAATCTAAACTTTAAAATATCCGCCAATTCGTTATTTTTTATCAATAATTAGCACCGTCAAACGTCCAGTGCAAATCAATTTATTGCTTTCTAAATCAAACAAATCAACTTGCCAAATGTGCGTTTTACTGCCACAATGAATTAATTTTCCAACAGCTTTAACTACACCACTTTTCATCGATCCGATATGATTGGCATTTATTTCCAAGCCTACTGGAGCCTTTTTTTCCAAATCCACAATGCAAGCTGACCCCATAGATCCAATGCTTTCTATGAGTACCATACTCGCCCCGCCATGCAACAAACCCATAGGCTGTTTCACTTTTGAGGTTACCGGCATCGTGGCAATAATAAAATTTGACCCTACCTCCTGACATTCAATATCAAGAAAATCTATTAATGTCCCTTTATTGAAAGTATTGATGCGCTCTTTCGTCCAACTGGTATGAATCATAACTACAAATTTAATAAAAACAAAAACTTCATGTTTTCATGTTTAGAACTTCTATAAGAATAAATATTAACTTTGATTAAATGATTCAAAACAATGTCAATCTTCTAAATTTTAACACCTTTGGGATGGGTGTCAAGGCAAAGCTTTTTTCTCTATTTGATAGCGTTGATTCTCTAAAATCATTGTTGGAAAATCATCCTAATGAAGAAATTTTAATTCTTGGTGGTGGAAGTAATATCTTATTTACTAAGGATTTCGATGGTATTGTATTAAAAAATGAGATTAAAGGATTTAGAATTATTGATGAAACAAACGATGAAGTTATTGTAGAATCTGGTGCTGGTGAGAATTGGCATCATTTTGTTTTGAAATGTATCGATAATAACTTTTGTGGTTTAGAAAATTTAAGTCTAATCCCTGGAAGTGTGGGCGCTAGCCCTATGCAAAATATTGGTGCATACGGCGTTGAAATTAAAGATGTTTTTGAGAAGCTAAATGCTTATCACATACCAACTGGCGAAGTTCATGAATTCAATCACAGTCAATGTGAATTTGGTTACAGGGAAAGTGTATTTAAAAGAAAATTTAAAGGGCAATATGTAATTCTAAATGTTGCATTTAGATTATTAAAAAAACCCAAGATAAATTCAACCTATGGTGCCATAGAAAGTGAATTAAAAAAACTGAATATTCACCATCCATCAATAAAAGATATAAGCAATGCGGTAATTGCGATTCGAACATCAAAACTTCCAGACCCTAAAACTATCGGTAACGCAGGAAGTTTCTTTAAAAATCCAGTAGTTAGCAGGACTATATTGAATGATATTAAAAAGATTTATGAAGATGTTCCATTTTATCAAACTGAAAATGAGGACTTTGTTAAATTGCCAGCTGGATGGCTCATTGAGAAAGCTGGATGGAAAGGAAAAACTTATACAAATTATGGGGTTCACAAAATGCAGGCTTTGGTTTTGGTAAATTATGGAAATGCAATGGGTAATGAAATCTTGGAATTATCCACGCAAATTATTGATGATATACATGATAAATTTGGTGTTACACTAGAAAGGGAAGTTAATATTTTATAATCTACCAAATCTCATCTGTTCCATCTTCAAAATTTGATTCTTGAATAAGTTTTTTCCAATCATAACTTCCGTCTTCAGAATCTCTTAGAATTTCGAAGTAATCGTCTTTATCGATTTCATAATGGGCAATTGATTCTCCCGTATATTCCTCAATAACTGATAATAATTTCCGCTCTTCATCACTGCAAAATGAAATAGCCTGACCTTTGTTATTTCCTCTACCCGTTCTACCGCATCGATGTACATAGTTCTCTGGATCCTCAGGCAAATCATAATTGATTACATATTCAACAGTTGGAATATCGATACCTCTGGCAGCAATATCTGTTGTAACCAAAACCCTATTTTCTCCATTTTTGAATCGGTCTAAAATGGCAAATCGCTCTGATTGTTCAATTCCGCCATGCAGTGCTTCCGATTTCAACATTACCCTGTCCATTGCGGCGACAACACGTTCAACCCTGACTTTAGTTCGCACAAAAACAATAAACTTCAACGTTTCGTATTCTTTCAAAATATTTTCAAGAAAGAAACGCTTGTCATCCATCTTTATAAAGGCTACAGCGTGATTGACATTTTTCGCTACAGGATTTTTAGGCGAAACCTGAATCCGAATGGCATTTTTCACGACATCGTAGGCCAAGGATTTAATATTTTTGGAAATTGTAGCCGTAAAAAATAGTGTTTGTCTATTTTTAGGTATCTTTTTCAAGATATCTGAAATGTCCTTTTGAAAACCCAAATCAAGCATCAAGTCAGCCTCGTCCAAAATTAATGTTCTCAATTGGCTCACATCCAAATAACCTTGACTAATCAAATCGAACATTCTTCCGGGAGTTGCTACAAGAACATCTACTCCTTTTTTAAATGCATTAACTTGGCTTTCCTGTTCCGTACCACCAAATATGCCAAGAATTTTCAAGTTCGTTAATTTACCTATTGATTTAAAAACTTCCGTAATTTGACTCGCCAATTCTCTTGTTGGTACCATTACAAGACAACTGACACCTTTGATTTTATTTTTGGAAACAAATAATTTATGTAAAACCGGAATGACAAAAGCAGCTGTTTTACCCGTTCCAGTTTGCGCAACGGCCATGACATCCTCACCATTCAAGATATGTGAAATCGTTTTAAATTGAATGTCCGTTGGCTTCTTATATCCTAAAACCTTCAATTGTTCTTTTAACAGCGGCGATATAGAATAATCATCGAACTTCATACAATTTCAACTGCTCAAAGAAGGGGCTTCCTTTTCGGCGCCCCTTAAAATTAAATATTATTTAGATTGAAAGATTTTACGCTTCACTAGGCACTAAGATTCTACCACAGTGCTCACAAACCAACACCTTTTTCTTTGATTGAATATCCAATTGGCGCTGTGGTGGAATTTTGTTAAAGCACCCACCACAAGAGTCTCTATCTACTGGCACCACAGCCAAACCATTTTTCGCATTGGTTCTAAGTCTATTGTATGCAAAAACCAAACGATCATCGATTTTCTTCTTGGCGTCATCTGACTTTTTAATCAAATCATCCTCTTCTTTCTGTGTTTCGCCAACGATTTCCTGAAGTTCCTCTTTTTTAGTTTTCAAATCAGAAGCTCGAAAATCAAATCGCTCTTTCGCGTCTGTCAACAACTCCTGTTTGTTGGCAATTTTCAATTTCGCTTCCTTACTTTTTTTCTCATGAAGCTTAATCTCCAACTCTTGAAACTCTATTTCTTTAGCCAAAGATTCAAATTCACGATTGTTTCTAACGTTGTTTTGTTGCTCCTTATATTTTGAGATGGCAGTTTCTGCATCTTTTGTAGCATTCTTCCTGTCTAAAACCTCATTTTCGAGATCCTTTATTTCTTCTTGAATTTTGGCTATTCTTGTTTCGAGACCTTCAAGTTCATCTTCTAAATCTTGCACTTCTAAAGGCAATTCTCCACGAATGGTGCGGATTCTATCAATCTCAGAATCAATTTTTTGCAAATCGTAAAGCGCATCTAATTTATCTGCTACGGATACTTCTTTTTTTGTTGCAGTTGCTGCCATGTTTCAAAAATAATTTATCGGATTTGTATTTATTCCAGTTAAATGAACCGCAAAGTTAGTAAATTTTTTCTTTATCATTTCAATTATCAAATTTGACGTGAATTGTTCACTTTCGTAATGTCCAATATCTGCAATTAATATTTGATGCTCGGCATCAAAAAATTGATGATACTTCATGTCCGACGTAATATAAATATCAGCATTTTTGGCTTTAGCAACCGGTAAAAGAAAATCACCTGCACCACCGCAAAAAGCAATATTTCTTATAGGTTTTCCAATAAATTCTGTATGACGAATAACCTTACAATCAAACACAGTTTTTAAATGTTGGAGAAATTTTTTTTCATCCATCTCAAGATCCAATTCACCAATCATTCCTGATCCTTCAGTCTGATTTTTATTTACAACAGGTATCAAATTATATGCAACCTCCTCGTAAGGGTGACTTGAAAACATGGCAGAAAGTACCTTTTGTTGAATGTGCTTACTCAGAATAAATTCTGCCTTAACTTCTTCTACCGTCGATAATTCATTAATTACTCCAACAGAGGGATTTGAACCATTATTTGGCTTGAAGGTTCCAGTTCCTTCAATAAAAAAGCCACATTCATTGTAATTACCTATACTTCCTGCCCCAGCAGCAAATAAAGCACTTTTCAAATGTTCCAAATTATCCTTAGGCACATAAACCTCTAACTTCAATAAAACTTCACTTTTCGGGTCAAGAATTTGAAGATTTTTCAAACCTATTCTGCGACCAATTTCGCCATTAACACCCAAAAAAGCATTATCTAAATTGGTATGAATTGAAATTAAATTGATGTTATTTTTAACACACAACATTAAAGTTCGTTCTACGTAATTTTTACCTGTTAAGGATTTAATTCCCCTAAAAACTAATGGATGGTGTGAAACAATCAAATTACTACCTAATCGAATGGCCTCGTGCACAACTGCTTCCGTGCAATCTAAACAAACTAGAATTCCTTTTACCTCGACATCAAGAGTACCTATTAATAAACCTGAATTATCATAATCTTCCTGACTCCCAAAGGGAGCTTGCTGTTCGAGGTGAGATAAAATATCTTGAACTGAAATCATTTTATAAATAGCGTATTAAACCAAAAGAAATTCCCAATGCCCGTGCCTTATGAATAAATTCATCTTTCTCATCAAATGATGAATTCAATTGTAACCGATACTCTGGTGACACAAACACAGACCAACTTTCCTGAATTTTCATTGAAATCCCAACATTAAAAACAGTACTAAGTACGAAGGATGAAGGAGCATATCCTTCCTTGACCTTTAACGTTTCGCCATCACTAGCACCATTGTTTTTTGTCCATTTCATGGCTTTGTTATAACCCAAAAATATTTGTGGGATTAGTCCAAATCCGCCATAAAAGTTTATGGTTTCTCCATAATTAAACAACAATTTTATCGGCATACCAATATACGAATATCGTGTAGTGTATGAATAAGAAGAATCACCTTGAGTGAATGAATACCTTTCTCCATTTCTCAACATACAAATTCCACCTTCCCACTTAATAAATGAATTAACTTTATTTGAAATCGATAGACCAAAAGACCAAGTATTTAAAGGCCTTTCATTTTTAAAATAACTTAAAGAATCGCCAAAAGGAGGCTTATTTTCTCGCAAATACCGGGACGTGGATGACCAATTTGTTGTAAAATTAATTGCAGAGCTTCCATCTATTTGTTTTTTAAGTTTGGTCTTTTTTTCCGAAGAAGTTTCATCGGAGCCAACAAGAACTTGCGAGTGATAATCAAAATTAAGTGTGAAAATCAATAACAGTAAAAAAAATGATTGTTTTTTTTTCATATTAATGTGTTTTGGTCATGTCATTATCAACGCAAATAATAAAATCGGCCTTTCCAAAATGTTCATCTTCTAATTTAGAAGTATTGTCTTGAGAAACAGTAGAAATTGTAGCAATTGAAAGGTCTGGATTTTCTTTCATCAAGTACCAAATAATTCCTTGGTAGTAATCAGTATGGTAAGCACCATTGAAGTGTAAAAAAACCTCATCTCTATTCCAATTTTTCAAAATAAAATGAGCCATTGTTGCATCTTTAATCGCTTGAGCTTCCACAAAATTAATCGCCGCTCCCATGTGAGCACCCATTTCTAATAAAGCTGAATATTGTGACAGGGTTGTATCAACTGTAAAATCCAATGAGACCATGTAGGATTTTTCCAAATCGCTTAGCGTATCAAGCGAGGCGCGTCCTTTTTTAAATAATCTGGATGCATATGTCCTTGGAATATTGGAAGCGAGGCAAAAAAGTTCATTTTGTTTTGCAAATTGAACAATCGGAGCGTAATCAGTATCATAGTTCATCCAAAGCCTACAACTATCTGCGAAGGAAGTATCATTAATTAAACCTTTAACGTAGTTGTTCAATAGAGATTGTTGATCCTGCTCAAACATTTCAAAACCTAATTTCAATTTGTTTCCATGGGCTTCGAACAAATCTTTTGCAATTTCCAATTCCATCCAATGACTAATAGGATTGTCATGAAATTCTCCAAAGAATATAAAAGACTTCTCAAGAAGTCCTTTCTTCATTTTATTGAAACTAACCTTTCTACCTTTCGAATTGTATATAACATAAGCCTCATTCTGACTGAATGCTAAAAAACCAATTGTACATGCAAGGGACGTAATTATAAATCTTAAACCCATTTTTTCATATTACTGATTCCAATGCAATATTATTAAACTTCACAAAATAATTTCCTAATTTTATAAAACGGTATGGATTTATTTACAAACAAATTTTCTGTCGTAAGAACAATTTGTCTTAGATTGGGCATTGTACTTTTAATGCTCACCCTAACCAGAATATTTTTTTTTCTTTTCAATACTGTAAGTTTTCCTCAGGCAGGAATTTGGGATTTTATTTTAGGAATTTTCTTTGACATTGTTACTGTTAGTCTCGTTTTTCTTCCATTTATTATTATTGCTTTAGTCCCCTCACTTAAATACCAGAAATGGAAGGATAGATTTTTAAAAATTTACTTTCATACAGCAAATAGTTTAATGATAGCATTAAACCTTATTGATGTCAAATACTTCGAATTTACCAACAAGAGATCTACAATAGATCTTTTTAGTATACTTAGTGCGGGTGAGGATTTTAATCAGCTTTTTACCACATTTTTGATTCAGTTTTGGTATATTATCTTGATTTTATTTTTCTTAATATTTATTTCTGAATGGCTGCACCGAAAAACTGAATTCAAAGGAATTCAATCATACAATTGGAAAAGCACTATTTTAAACTATGCTTTTTTCATCCCATTAATTATTATTTTGGGAAGAGGTGGACTTCAACTCAAACCCGTTAGTCCAATTGAGGCCGCCAGATTTGGTAATCCTCAAAATGCAACTTTGGTATTAAATACCACATTTACGATGATAAAGTCACTAGGAAAAGAGCAATTGACATTAAAAAACTATTTTGACGATGAAATCGCATTAACTTACTTCAATCCCATTAAGAAAAGTAAGCCCCAGAATATTTTAGAATCGAAAACAAATGTGGTTTTAATTATACTTGAAAGTTTTGGAAACGAGTTCACCAACAAAAAAGATCCTAAACTAAGTTACACTCCATTTTTTGACTCAATTCTTGAGCAATCTTTAAACTTTGAAAATGCTTTTGCAAACGGCAGAAAATCAATAGAGGCTGTTCCAGCGATTTTGTCCTCCATTCCCTCTTTAATGGAAAATCCATACATTTCTTCTACTTATTCCAGTAATTCAATTACTTCAATTGCCAATATCCTAAAAAAAGAAGGTTATAATACTTCATTTTTTCATGGAGCAACCAATGGTTCAATGCGTTTCAATGCCTTTAGTTCTCAAATCGGTTTCGATGGGTATTATGGTCGAACCGAATATAACAATGATGATCATTTCGATGGTACTTGGGGTATATCAGATGAGTATTTTAATCCATGGATGGCCAATAAATTGACAACATTCAAACAGCCTTTTTTCACAACACTTTTTACCATTTCATCACACCATCCCTATTATATACCTGAACACCTGAAAAAGCAAATTAAATATGGCAAAGAACCGATATGTGCCTCTTTAAATTATGCCGATTATGCATTAAGAAAATTCTTTGAAGTGGCAAAAGAACAACCTTGGTACGATAATACACTTTTTGTCTTGGTTGCCGATCATACTCCGGCTACTAATAATCCTAATTATGCTGGAAAAAACAATATTTATCGCATTCCAATTGCTTTTTATCATCCGACAAAAGATATTAAAAAGCAAGAAAAAAAACTTTTTCAACAAATTGATATTTTGCCAACACTGTTAGATTTTCTGAATATAACAACCGAATTTTATGCATTTGGATCTTCTTATTTTTCCAATAATAAACGATTTGCTATTAACTATTTAGAAGGTGTGTATTATTATTACTTCGATCACTACATGTTAACTTATATTGATGGTGAAAAACCAGAGATTTATGATTTAGACACTGATAAAAACATTGATACACCCATTAACCTAGATGACAAAACAAGCAGTTTTGCTTCTAATCAATTAAAAGCAATCATTCAGTGCTATAACAATGACATGATTAAAAACAGAACTGTAGTCCAATGAAAAAAAGGATTTGTTTTATAATTAACCCCATTTCAGGTGTTTCTAAGAAAAATAATTTACCTGAAATCGTATTGTCAAATCTGGATAAAACACTATTTGAACCCGAATTTGTATTTACCAATTCCAAAGGCCATGCCGTTGAATTAACAAAACAAGCGGTAGACAATAAATTTGAAATTATTTGTGCTGTAGGTGGTGATGGTTCTGTTCATGAAGTGTCTAAAAGCCTCATCCATACTTCCTCTCTCTTAGCAATAATCCCTTGCGGCTCTGGAAACGGTTTCGCAAGACATCTGGGTTTACCATTAAATATCAAAAAAGCAATTCAACGAATAAATACTGGTGGAGAAATAATTGTTGATACTGGGCTATTGAATGGCAATCATTTTGTCAACGTTTGTGGATTCGGATTTGATGCCCACATTGCTCATAAATTCGATAATCATCACAAGAGAGGATTTGGCGCATATATAAATTTGATTTTAAAAGAATTCAAAAAATACAAAGCACATAATGTAATTGTCAAAAAGGAAAATGAATTTATTGAAAAAAATATCCTTTTAACTACTATAGCCAATGCATCTCAATTTGGCAATGGATTTAAAATTTCCCCATCTTCTCAAATTGATGATGGAAAATTTGAATTAATGCTTTACCAAAAGTCAACATTAGGGAAAATGTTGCCCGATTTATTGCGTTTTTTTAACGGCAGTATTGTCAATTCATCCAATGTAAAAATCGATTCTTTTAAGGAAATAGAATTACTTTTGGAAAGCAATATTGCACATGCTGATGGCGAGCCTATGTTGCTTGATAACAATATTGCGAAGGTGAAAGTATTGCCGAAAAGTTTAAAAATTTTAATTTAAGTAAATGAACTTCATTGATTTGGATATTGAAAATGTGCTGAAAATATTGAGTAATCTTTCTGCAGAAACCAAACCCTATTGGGGGAAAATGAATGCACAACAAATGGTTGAACATTTGACCAATGGTTTAAAAATGTCCACTGGAAAAATCTCTTACCCATTTGAGGTGGATGATGAAGTAATGACCAAAATGAAAGCATTTCTTTTTACCGATAAACCTATGAAAAAAGATATTTCGGTAGCATTTGTAAAAGAAAACCCTGAATTGATTAACGAAGAATTGGAATTGGCAATTGACGAGTTTGTAATCGAATGGATCGATTTTGAAGAATATTATGAAATCAATCCAAACGCTACAAATTCACATCCCTATTATGGTAATTTGTCCTACGAAGATTGGTGTTTGCTGCATAAAAAACATTTTACTCATCATTTTGATCAATTTGGATTATTGTAAAAGGAAAAATGCTTGTCGAAACAAGCATTTTTAAAAGTTAAAATTTTATTTTTCGTTTAGACCTTTTCTTCTCAGAATTACCTTTTTTCCCAATTCATTTATAAGCTGATGATCTTTTTTGTTATCGAGTGTTTTTTTCTCGAATTGATGAAACACTTTCAATTGAATTTCTTGATTTTCGAAATCAACTTTGTAAACTTTAGCTGACTGCGCTAAACTACTCAAGGAAAAAACCAGTAATCCTGAAACTATTAAACTTTTTCTTATTGTTTTCATGATTTGCTTTTTTTAATTTAGAAGTCTTTTTCAAAATATATGCCAAGTCAAATTTCTTCAAAATTATGATTGTTATTTATGCATTATTGTCAGGATTAATTGGTGGACTTATAAATTATCTAATCAATCGCAAAGAAGGACGAACCTCTATATCCATATTTTTTCTAAGTAGCTTCGTTTTCACGGCTCTTTCTTACTTAATCTTCAAGTATATTATAAACTAATACCTCTGAACCTTATTACAATATGATAAAAATTGAAAACGATTTTCCATCCGTAAAATTAAATGACTGGCTGGAGCAATTGAAAAAAGATCTAACGAGTGATCAATTAAAAAAACTTGAATATTGGGATGAATTTCAAAATTTGAAAAAAAATGCCATATTAAATGCCGAAAATACGAAAATTGAATCTTCGAAAGTAGGCCAATTTCCATTTACTCGAGGCTACGGCAACAAAAATTTTGATTATTATAATTGCCAGACTGTTTTTGTAGCTTTCGAAGAGAACAGCAACGCACTTGCAATAGACTGTCTAATGAAAGGATGCTCGTCAATCCACTTTGATTTGGGTGAATTATCTGCATTCAATGCCGAAATACTATTCAAGGACATCGACTTCAGGTACATTTCATGTTTTATTTCAATAAAGTATGAATCGCAATACCACATTTTGAAAAACTTTTTTGGCACAAACTTCCCTGAAAACTTTTTTTTAAATTTCGATTATTTTGAGTTTCAAAATAAGGATTTATTGAATCTTCTTGTGGAAGACCTTAAATTGAGACAATCTAAAACTTTTGTAATTTCTGGACATCGCATACATGACAGCTGTGCCAATGCAAAACAAGAAATTGCATTTGCATTGGCTGTGGGTAATTTCTATTTAAACACCTTAGTTTCCAAAGGTCTTGATGTTGATGAAGCTTTAGCATGTATACACTTTACTTTTGGAACAAGTGGAGACTATCTTGTTGAGGTATCAAAAATCAGGGCATTTAGAAAAATATGGTCTTTGATGGTTCAGAAATATAATCCAAAACACCACTGTTCTTTTGTTACCTACATTTCATCATATACGGCACTTTGGAATAAGTCAGTTGGTGATCCTTACACCAATTTAATAAGACAAACATCTGAGGTGCTTTCTGCAATGCATGCTGGTGTGGATTGCATCAACGTGATGCCTTATGAAACACTATTGACTGATTCTGATCAAAAATTTTCAAGAAAAATGGCAATCAATATTCCTTTAATTTTAATTGAAGAAAGTAAAATAAATGCTGAAATTGATGCCTTAGGAGGAAGCTATTCACTTGAAGACATAACAAATCAAATTTGTCAAAATGCCTGGGAATTATTTTCAAAAATTGAACAATTTGGAGGAATACAAGAAATTGAATCTAAGAATTACTTAGCAAATAATATTCTTGAAAAAAGTTTGTTAAAAAAATCAAAAATAGAAACTGGAGAATTGATTTATGTGGGCGTCAACAAATATCAGTCGTCAGCAAATTTTGAAAGAAAAATAGTGAATCATTCAGATTACATGGGAATACCATTTTTCAACATTGAGATTTAAATAGCATAAGATGAAAAAAATTGATTTTGCTCAAATTACTTGGGAAGATTTAAATCGGGAAAGTCACGAAAAATTCTCTTTCAACGAAAACAATACTCCTGAAAAAGCGAAAAAAGATATCAGTGAACTTGGCCATATTCATTATTCAGCTGGATTGCCACCATATCTTCGTGGGCCATATAGTTCAATGTATACCATAAAACCATGGACAATCCGTCAATATGCAGGTTTTTCGACTGCTGAAGCTTCCAATGCTTTTTACAAAAGAAACCTTGCTGCAGGACAAAAAGGCTTATCCGTTGCTTTCGATTTGGCAACACATAGAGGTTATGATTCAGATCACCCAAGAGTCAAAGGTGACGTAGGGAAAGCTGGTGTTGCCATCGATAGCATATTGGACATGAAAATTCTTTTCGATCAGATTCCATTAAATGAAATGTCTGTTTCTATGACTATGAATGGAGCTGTTCTTCCAATTCTTGCTTTTTATATCGTTGCAGCAGAAGAACAAGGTGTTTCAATTGATCAACTTTCAGGGACGATACAGAATGATATTCTCAAAGAATTTATGGTGAGAAACACCTACATCTATCCGCCAGCGCCTTCGATGAAAATCATTGCTGATATTTTCGAATTCACTTCGAAGAAAATGCCTAAGTTCAATTCAATTTCAATTTCTGGGTATCATATGCATGAGGCCGGTGCAACCGCTGCCCAAGAATTAGCCTACACACTTTGTGATGGATTGGAATATATTCGAGCTGGGTTAAAGGCCGGTATAAAAATTGACGATTTCGCCCCACGATTAAGTTTCTTTTGGGCCATTGGAATGGAACACCATACAGAAATCGCAAAACTAAGGGCTGGTAGAATGCTCTGGGCCAAAATGGTAAAAGATTTCAATCCGAAAAACCCAAAGTCAATGGCTTTGAGAACACATTGTCAAACTTCCGGATGGAGCCTCACGGAACAAGAACCATATAATAATGTTGCCAGAACTTGTGTTGAAGCAATGTCAGCGGTTATTGGAGGAACACAATCGCTTCACACCAATGCACTTGATGAAGCTATTGCATTGCCCACTGACTTTTCTGCTCGTATTGCAAGAAATACACAATTATATATCCAACATGAAACTGGAATTGGGGCTTACGTTGATCCATATGGAGGTAGTGAAAGTATAGAATTGAAAACAGATGAGTTGATGCAAGAAGCATGGACTTTAATTCAAGAGATTGAGGAATTAGGTGGAATGGCCAAAGCTATCGAAACGGGAATTCCAAAACTTCGAATTGAAGAAGCTGCTGCAATCAAGCAAGCGCGGATAGATTCAGGAAAAGAAATCATTGTTGGTGTTAATCGTTTTCAATCTGAGGGTGAGCAAGATGATTTACAAATTTTAGAAGTTAATAATACCGAAGTATTACAAGCTCAAATTGGGCGATTATTGGAGCTTAAAAAATCAAGAAACATTCGTAAAGTTGAGGATTCTTTATATTTACTTGAACAATCCGCAAAAACAGGTAAAGGGAATTTGTTAGCGTTGGCTATTGAGTGTGCTCGAAATAGAGCTACGCTTGGCGAAATATCATTTGCTTTGGAAAAAGTTTGGGGTAGATATAAGGCGACAATTAGATCAATAAAGGGAATTTATTCAAGAGAAGCAATGGAAGATATTGATTTTAAAAATGCCAAGGAACTTTGTGAAAAATTTTCAAAACTTGAAGGACGAAGACCTAGAATTTTGATTGCTAAAATGGGTCAAGACGGACACGACAGAGGTGCAAAAATTATTGCTACGTCTTTTGCTGATATAGGTTTTGATGTAGATATTGGTCCTCTATTTCAAACACCTGAAGAAGCAGCAAAGCAAGCTATTGAGAATGATGTCCATATTTTGGGCGTTTCGTCACTTGCAGCAGGTCATAAAACTTTAGTTCCTGAAGTAATTGAAGCACTAAAAAATTCAGGACGCGAGGATATTATGGTAGTTGCTGGTGGTGTAATTCCTCAACAAGACTATGACTTTTTATATAAGGCTGGTGTATTTGGAATTTTTGGCCCAGGAACAAAAATATCAAAAGCAGCAATTGCGATATTAGAACTGCTTTTAAAAACAGTTTAGTTCTATGTGATGAATTGTTTTTTAAAATATCTTTATTACATTCGGCATAGTTATTGAAATGTTTATCGAAAAAATTAATATGAAAAACAAGATTTTATTTCTGCTTTTTAGCTTTACAGGATTACTTTCATTTGGTCAATCACCGAAATACGATGATCTTAAAATATTGTTTGCAGATGCACAATATGAAAAATTAGTAAAGGATGCCGAAAAATATGTAAATAAACCGGATTTAGCTGAAGATCCAATTCCAAATGTCTATTTGTCAATGGGGCTTTATAAGCTTTCTTTTACATCTAAAGTTGAAGAAAATCCTGCATTTGCTGATGCCAGAGAGGCATCATTCGAAGCGTTAAGTGTGGCTATTGAATTGGATAAAAATGGGACAAAATTAGATGAACATGCAGCATATATAGATGAAGTTCAAACTTTCATTATGGAGGTAATCAGTAACGAAATGGAATTGGAGTCTTACAGTAAAGCAGCAACATACATAAAAACTTATGCCAAGGTCACGAAAAACGCAAAAGCTGCATCCAAATTGTATGAAGGTTATGCGAAATACTTAAAAGATCCTGATGATGCCGGTTCTGCAGAATCTGCTTGGGAAAAAGCTGTTAAAATGTTGACAAAAGAAGGTCTTAATGATCCCTCCAATTGGACTAAAAATGATTTATTAATTGCAAAATATGGTTTAATTGGCACCATAAAAAGTATGATTGCCATAGAAAATATAGATAATGTTGATATTCTTCTAGAATACTACAAACCCATTTTTAGAGAAGACGAAGAGTTCTTGACTGAATTAGAAAAAATATATAGGTAATATTCTTAAAAGTTCAACATTTTAATCTTTAAAACTTTTGATGGAAGTAATCTGCTAAAATGTAATTTGCAATAACTTTCGCTCATGTTTAAAATTAAAAAATACATTAGGAATAAGTATGTTATTGCTGCTTTTATATTTTTAATTTATTCATTGTTTTTGGATGATATTGATTTATTTACCATTATCGATCAAAAACAGAAACTTAGTAAATTAAGCACCACACATACTGAGTTACAAAGTAAGTTAAACGCAACAAAAATATCACTTTCAAAGATAAATAATCGATCGGATCTTGAGCATTACGCTAGAGAGGTAAAACTTTTTAAAAAGGAAAACGAGGAGATTTTTGTAATTTCTAATGAGTGACCCTTTTTAAAACCCTTCAGGTTTGGATTGTTTATAGAATCTATAGGATTGAATATCCAAAAGCTTTGAACCAGGAAAATAGAATTGAAGAATGTCTTCATTCGAAAAACCCAACTTTGCCATTTTCATTGCACCTTCTTGACATAAGCCAACACCATGACCATATCCTCTTCCGTACAAAACAACCTCTTCACCTTCTGGTTTACAAGAAAAAAATGTCGATTTCAAACCAAATTTTTCTCGAATATCCCTTAATGGTATCCCCAAAACAGGATCAATATAAAAAGCCTTGCGTGTTTGTTGATCAAACGTATATATCAGAGAACTGAATATGCTATCTTTAATTGGATAATTATAATCTTTTATTAAAAAGTTAGACCATTCTGATTTTGAAATTCTTTTCTCCCACTGCGCTTGTTTGGTATATATACAAAAGGTGTCTATTCTTGTTTTCAAATATGGCAAACTTGAATTCCACACATACTGGGGCTCAAATGTTTGACCACCACAGTTTGCATGGAAATAAGCGTCTATAAGGTAGTCTTTATTATCCAATAGAACTAAATTCCTTGTTAGCTTCACTGCAGAATCAATTGTTGTAGAATATCTTAACATATTCAAATATGCTTGGCAATGAACCCTATCGCACAAACTAAATCCTTCTTTAGAATGTTTATCTTTATATTTTAAAGCATAAGATCTGCTAATAATGGCTTGGACTTTATAATACTCAATATTCCATCCTACCCCACCCTCAGATTCAACAACACCAGCAACATACCGATCAATATCAATATTATTGACTATTGAAATACCTGATTCCCCAACAAATAATTCAAAATCATCTTGATATTTCCTTTGTTTCACCGATGGATCTTTACATGTAATGGTTAATGATGATCCCACACTGTCTTGAATTAAGTAAATACGTTCAAAAACTCCTGCTTCCTCTACACCTATTTTCAAAAGAACTCGTTTTCCCAACTTTAAAGTTTCAACAAATTCATTCTTAAAAATAGTATCTACCAAAATGGAGTCCCCATAAACATAATAGGGTGCATCATTGAATGAAAATGTTACCCTATTGAGATTGTAATCACGAAACAATCCGATGCGCAACTGTTGACCAGAAGAACAAAGTCCAAAAGACAGCGATATTGCTAAAAAGAGCCACTTCACAGCAACAAAATTAGATTTTGGTCAATTGAAAAATTTCTTTAAATCAAATAGTTTTCAACAAAGTTTGTGCAACTTTCTTACTTGCCCCATTGCCACCAAGAATTTGAACTAAAGAATTATAATCATTACGGATTGATGTTCTTTTATTTCCATCAAAAACAATTTTCTTTAACTCCTCACTAATTTTTTCATGATTGCACTCACTTTGAATCAACTCCTTAACGACCTCTTTGTCCATGATTAAATTAACCAAAGAAATAAATTTTATTTTGACAAGTTGTTTTGCAATAAAATAGGATATAAATGAACTTTTATAACATACTACTTGTGGAACCATAAAAAGCGCAGTTTCAAGTGTCGCGGTGCCAGAAGTAACAAGAGCTGCCTGAGCATTTGATAAAACACCATATGTATCTCCTTTTATGAAATGAACATTTTTTACCTTAAATGCTTCATATTCCTTGTCATCCAGGCTAGGTGCGCAAGCAATAATAAATTGATAATCTTGAAAACAATCTAATTCCAATGCTTTTAACATTACAGGCAGTTTCCTCCTTACTTCTTGCTTTCGACTTCCGGGAAGTATCGCAATAATTGGATTATTGGACAATTTATATTTGTCGAAAAACATCTCCTTATCCGTATTGATTTGGTAATCTTCTATGGCATCAAGTAAGGGATTTCCAACATATTCAACATTGTAATTATATTTTTCGTAAAATGCTTTTTCAAAAGGCAGAATTACAAACATTTTATAAATACAACGCCTAATTTTAAAGACTCGTGATTTTTTCCAAGCCCAAACTTGAGGAGAGATGTAGTAATATACTTTTATTCCCTTGCTATGGGCCCATTCTGCAATTCTTAAATTGAAGCCAGGGTAATCAATTAAAACTAAGGCATCAGGTTTAAAATCGAGAATATCTTTCTTACAAAAACTTAGATTTTGTATTATCGTTTTGAGATTCAAAAGTACTTCTATAAACCCCATAAAGGCCAAATCCTTTATATGTTTAACCAAGGTACCACCACTATTCTTCATGTTTTCACCTCCCCAAAAACGAAAAACTATATTTTCATTTTCTTTTCTCAAGGCTTTCATAAGATTTCCCCCGTGAAGGTCCCCTGAGGCTTCTCCAGCAATGATATAAATTTTTAATTCCGTTTTCAATGCTTTAATCAACTGTAGGAAAAATTAATGTAAAGAATATAAGGCAAATAACAAATTGTACCGAGAATTACACCCATAGCAAAATTGTATTTTTCCCGGTTGAGTGACATATAAAACCACAAAAGATTTGAAATACAAGAAATAGAAAGATATTTTCCTCTAAAGACAACCTCATTTCCGAATTTGTGCCAAATGGTTTCAAAGGGATAATTTTGCATCCAAGCCAAAACAAAAATAACAATCGGTATGAAAACGATTGGCGAAAACAACCCCACAAAAAAACCTTTAGTATGCGATAAATTCCATTTTCTTAAATTCATAAATTCCAGTTTTTTATTTGCTCAATTGAATTATAGGAAGTCATATCAAATTGTGTAGGTACGATACTAATCATTCCCCTATTTAATGCATCAATATCAGTTCCATGTATTTCTTTTCCACTTACGAATTCTCCAGTTAACCAATAGTATGGCTTTCCAAATTGGTCTAATCTTTTATCAAAACGATCTTCCCAAAACGCATGCGCTTGAGTACAAATTTCAAAACCTTTGTAACCAACACTTTCAAATTTGGGAAAGTTAACGTTTAAGCAAACATTTCTTGGAAAATCACCTTTTAAAGCTTCAGAGATTAACTTTTTAGACCATTTCTGTACCTCAGAAAAATCAGCATCGGAATGAAAATCATCTAATGAGAAACCTATTGATGGAATATTCTCCATTGCCCCTTCAACCGCTGCTGACATTGTACCTGAGTATAAAACGTTTGTAGAATAGTTAGCTCCGTGATTAATTCCAGAGAGAATTAAACTTGGTTTTTTTTTCATTATTTCATAAATACCCAGCTTAACACAATCCACAGGAGTTCCTGAACAAGTATAAGCCTCGATATAATCAAAGATCAATGATTTTTCCAACCTTAAAATCTGATTAACGGTAATTGCATGACCCATACCTGATTGGGGTTTATCTGGAGCAATAACAATTACTTCACCAAATTCTTGTGCTACCTCAATTAGAGATTTTATACCTTTTGATGAAATCCCATCATCATTTGTTACAAATAATAGAGGACGCATACACTTTGATTTATACAAACATTACGAAAGTAATGATAATCGATATCTTTAGTCTTGATATAAGTAAATAATTGCTTAATTTTATAAAAAGATATACTTAATTTAGGTTAACTTATGAAGTCAAGTGAATTAATTCAAGAAATTCGATTAATTACACAGGATAATATTTCCATTATTAACGAGCGGTTTATTTCTCTTAGTTCGGAACAAAGAAAATGGAAGATTGACAAAGGTACTTGGGATATTAACGAAATTTTCATGCATTTAAATGATTATGCTTCGTATTATCATTCCACAATAATTTCAAAAATTAATAAAACCAAGTTCAAAGAACCTGCAGAAATATTTGTATCATCACCACTTGGAAGGGCCGCTTGGAAGTCAATGAAGCTTGGGAATCTTAAAAATATCAAACGCAAAATTAAAAGTCCAAAACAATACAATCCTGTTTTTAATAATAAAACCTACAATTTACAGGCATTGGAAGAATTTACAGAAAAACAAGAGGAAATGTTAAAAATAATAGACTTGGCTGCTTGTGTCAATCTGAAAAAAGTAAAAATCCCTATTTCTATTTCCAAAATAGTTCGCCTCAGGTTAGGTGATACATTACTTTTCGTAAACTACCACAATCAAAGACATATTCAACAGGCATTAAATCTGATTTCACATACGAATTTCCCTAAAGGATGAACTCAACATTCGCATATTGCTTCTTAAGTATTTCCCCAGTTCGTAGAAGCCCTGAAGAATCTTCTGAAATGGTTAGCCAATTACTTTTTGGTGAACCTGTTGAGATTATTGAACAAAACAAAAACTGGGATAAAATAAGAACTGTTTTAGATAATTATGAAGGATATGTAGATATCAAACATCTATTACCTTTAAGCGATACTGAAAAGGTTAATTGGTTAAAGAATTACAGCTTTCAAATTAATAAAACGCTAACTGTAGAGGGTAATTTTGGCAAGTTCATTACGCTACGTGGATCATTCATCTCAAATTTCGAAACAAAATTCAAAATTGGTAACGCAGATTTTGAAATTGTAAATATTACAGATGAAAAGATTCCATCGCTTCTTGATCTGGCAGCAAATTATTTAAACACTCCCTATTTATGGGGAGGTAAAACGCCTTTCGGTATTGACTGCTCAGGTTTTGTTCAATCCGTTTTCAGGTTTTACAGTGTTTTTTTACCTCGAGACGCGAAAGACCAATATCTCGAGGGCTATCATGTTGATATTAATGATAAAAAAGAAGGTGACTTGGCTTTTTTCGAGAATGAAAATGGTAAAATTACACATGTTGGGATTTTAGATGGAAAGAATAAAATTATACATGCATCCGGTTGGGTTAAATGGGATTATTTTGACGAAAAAGGTATAACTAACTATGAAACCGGACATTTAACGCATAAATTATTGGGGATAAAACGATTAATAAGTGAAAAATAGCATATTTGTACTACTATGAAAATACTCATTACAGGTGGGGCTGGATTTATCGGAAGCAACCTTGCCAAAAGATTGGTTGGTGAAGGTCATGATATTGTAATTCTTGACTCCTTGCTCAGGGGAAATAAATTGGACAAGGATACCTATTCCAAAGTTAAATTTGTAAAAGGTGATGTCCGTGATTTAGAAACTGTTAAAATGGCAAGTGAAAATTGTGATATTATCTTTCATTTTGCTGCCGTTTTGGGGGTTGATATTGTGGCAGACAACCCAGTAGAAACTATGGATGTAGAGGTTATTGGAACAAGAAATGTGGTTGAAGCAGCCTTCGTAAATAACGTAAAAAAAATAATGTATGCTTCAACAAGTGGTATATATGGTCATTCTGCGATAGAAAATGCATTAACTGAAGAGGTTCTTGTTGATCCAAGAACTTCTTATGCCATGGCCAAAAGATATAATGAGATTTATTTAGCTTCACATCATGAAGAAAAAGGGCTAAATGTCATATCTCTCAGATTTTTTAATGTTTATGGAAAAAATCAAGATAACAGAATGGTCGTACCAAGATTTTTTGAACAAGCACTTTCTAATGAGGACATTACAGTATTTGGTAGTGGAAATCAAACGCGCGACTTCACTTATATCGATGATACAGTTGAAGCATGCGTGCTTCTAATGAATATAAAAGGTTGTCATATTATAAATATTGCAAATGAAGCGGAATGGTGTATAACAGATTTAGCAGAACAAATTAAATCGATAACCGACTCTTCATCTAAAATCACATATATCGAAGCCCCCAAAAAACGTTATGACTATGAAGTTGAACGACGCGTTGGCAGTTCCGATAAGTTGTATAAATTGACAAATTTCAAACCAATGACATCCTTAACTGAAGGATTGTCATTAATTCTAGAAGATAATTACAAAAACCAAATCAAATACAATGAAATCGGATAATCAGATAAAAGAACTTATTGAGAAAGAAAGATCTCGTCAGCTTAGTGGAATTGAGTTGATTGCTTCAGAAAATTTTGTAAGTGATGAGGTAATGCGTGCAATGGGCAGTGTACTAACAAATAAATATGCAGAAGGCTTGCCTGGAAAAAGATATTATGGTGGCTGTCAAGTAGTTGATGAAGTAGAACAATTGGCCATAGACAGATTATGTAAATTGTTCGGTGCTACTTGGGCGAATGTGCAACCTCATTCAGGAGCTCAAGCAAATGCAGCTGTTTTTCTAGCTTGCTTGCAACCGGGTGATAAGATATTAGGTTTTGATCTCAGTCATGGTGGACATCTCACCCATGGCTCTTCTGTCAATTTCTCTGGAAAACTTTATCAACCTTTTTTTTATGGCGTTAGCGAAGAAACTGGATTGGTGAACTACAACATGCTAGAAGAAATAGCAATAGCAGAAAAACCAAAAATGATTATTTGTGGAGCATCTGCATATAGCAGAGATTGGGACTACAAAAGAATTCGCGAGGTTGCTGATAAAATTGGAGCAATTGTTCTTGCGGACATTTCTCATCCAGCTGGTTTAATTGCTGCAAAATTATTAAATGACCCTCTAGCACATTGTCATATTGTAACTACAACAACTCACAAAACACTTAGGGGGCCAAGAGGGGGCGTAATTATGATGCGTCATAACTTTGACAATCCTTTTGGGCTGAAATGGAATAATGGCAATTTAAAATCTATGGCAGCGTTGTTAGATGCAGCTGTATTTCCAGGAATTCAAGGTGGACCGCTTGAACATGTAATAGCAGCTAAAGCAGTAGCCTTTTATGAGGCCTTGTCTCCTGAATATGTTGAATACATGAGACGCGTAAAGGAAAATGCCAAACTGATGTCAGATATCTTTATGGCGAAAGGTTACCATATCGTTTCAGGAGGAACAGAAAATCACTCCATGCTTATTGATTTAAGATCAAAAGGTATTAATGGTAAAGATGCCGAAAACGCATTGGTAAAAGCAGATATTACCGTTAATAAAAACATGGTTCCTTTCGATACTGAATCACCATTTATAACTTCTGGAATACGCATTGGAACGTCTGCAATTACTTCGAGGGGTATTGGCTTAAAGGAGATTCCTCAAATCGTTGAATTAATTGATAATGTTCTAATGAACATTGGCAATGAAAACAAATTAAAAGAGATTCAAAACGATGTTAATGCACTTATGCACCACCGTCCGTTATTCACCTGGTAAAATTAAGTTGCTGATTGTTTTTTAATAATTTTCCAAAATAAATTTGGTAAAAAGCGTTTGATATATACTGCATAGGTTTCTTTATTCCCAATCAAAACCTCTTTTTTTCCTTTAGTAACGGCTTGAATAATTTTCTGCGCACAATCTTTTGCCGACATTCCTGTAGTTTGATTGTGATCCATTACACCATGAGTATCTCCAGTGGCATTGAGTGCATTTACAGAAATGTTTGTATTAATTTTTCCTGGACATACAATGGTTACACTTATATTATGCTTCTCATTTTCCAGCATCAAACTTTCATAAAATCCATGTAAAGCATGTTTGGATGCGCTATAAGCCGAACGAAGGAAAAATCCGAATTTCCCCGCAATACTCGATATAACAACAAAATGTCCTGAATGCTGTTTGATCATAATTGGTAACACGGCTTTAGTCAATGCAACATTTCCAAAATAGTTGACTTCCATGATTCTTCTATCAATAGCCAAATCGGTTTCGACAACTTCAGCTCGTTGACTTATCCCTCCACTTAAAAATAAAAAATCAATTTTTCCATATTTATCAACTACCGAATCAACTTTTAAATCAAAATTCTCAGAATGTTCCAAGTCCAGAGGTAATACCAAATGTCGATCTTGGTTTTTCATTTTTGATAAACAATCCTTTAATGCCTCTTGATTTCTTGCTGATAATACAATATGGGCTCCATTAGATGCTAAATTTAAAGCCAACTCCATTCCTATTCCCGATGAGGCTCCAGTAATCCAAACTACTTTATTTTCAAATACACCCATAAATTAAACAATCATTCTTTGTAAATTTATCTTGTTTTGTTCAATAATAGACAAGGAAAACGAATTTCCTTAATTTTACAAAAAACTTGTCAATGAATCCAGATAGAATTGCAGATCATTTCAATGAAGCGCATGAAATACTCAAACAATTTAATACGGCGGAAAATCACAAACTAATTGCACATGCTGCTTTAGAACTTTCAAAAGCCATTAATAATAATAAAAAAATCATTAGCTGTGGGAATGGGGGGTCAATGTGTGATGCCATGCATTTTGCAGAAGAACTAACGGGGAGATATCGTAATAATAGAAGAGCTATTCCGGCTATTAGTATATCAGATCCTAGTCATTTAAGTTGTGTTTCCAATGATTATGGATATGAATTTGTTTTTTCGAGATTTATTGAGGCCTTTGGACAAGAAGGCGATATTTTAGTTGCTATTTCTACCTCCGGAAACTCAAATAACGTTTTAAAAGCAATAGCTGCTGCGAAAGAAAGAAAAATGTTTATTATAGGTTTAACAGGAAAAGATGGTGGTAGAATGAAGGATTTATGTGATATTGAAATTCGGGCCCCACATTCGGAATTTGCCGATCGTGCCCAAGAAATTCACATAAAAGTCATACACTGTTTAATTGATAGTATTGAAACTCTTATTTAACTTATTTTTTTTCGAAAACGGTCAATTCAAAATCATCAACATTTAAGGCAGATGGTTTTTCTTTCCAGAAATCGAATTTAAATTCATCTTTACGATTTCTAATTTCTGGTGTAAGATAGTCAATTGTCATTTCGTGCCAATTTCCATCACAACTATCCAGAGGGAATGCCATATAACCATAAGGTCCATCTTCCCTATCCATCATTAATGCAAGAGAAATTTTTGATGTTTCAGGAGCCTTATATTTAAATTTCATTGTTACCCAAATATGGTCTTTTCGGGTAAGATTTTCGTAAGCAATTCTTGTTGTAAGGGCAAACTCTTGGTTTTCTGGAGATTCCAAAAATCCTTTAGGTAATTCGCTGTACTCTTTTTTAAAGAGAATTTTTGAATTGTATACTTCTCTATTCAAGAATGTTGTCTTACCCCAAATTTCTCTGTTTACCAACAAAAGTTGTTTGTCTGAATCTGACACATTGGTTTTTAAAAATGTTGCCCAGTAATATTCTTTTGTTGTACGATATGGGTCTAAAATGCCATTCTTAAGTTGCCACCATTGGAATTGGTTTAAGAAAACACAAAAAGAGAAAGTGCCCAATAGTAGTCCATTTAACCAAATTTTATTTTGATTATAAATTGAACTTATTAAATAACCGAACGGAATAAGTAAAAGTGGATAATATGTTATCATAGGACGCAGAGAGAACCCAGCACCGTACCACCATTCTGACCAGCTCGCAACCAAATAAAAACAGATGATTGAAGAAATGAATATTCCCGGAAATATTTTCCGATTTTGCTTCCAAAGAAAATAAAAACCAATTATTGCGAAAACCATTACCGGAGTATATAACAACCAACCTTTTCTATAGCTAAATAAAGCATCCATAATATGAGGAGAGAATAGGTCCAGACCAACACCTGGGTTTTTATATGAGTCATACATAAGTTGCCCCGTTTTGCTGTACCAATAAGCTATTTGAGGGATAAAGAGTAAGCTGCAAATCGCAAAAGCTATTAAGAAATCGTATTTTTTTTGATAACAAATCCTTAATTTATTCATAAAAGAACCTTTGTTATAAATTGCCCAAAAAATGGGAACAAATACGAATAAAATTTCACTGGGTTTAACCATAGCCATAAGGCTTATCCCAACAGTAATTCCCATCAAATTTTTAAATCTATAATTGAGATGCCAGCGTATTGTTTGCCATATTACAAATGACGACAACATAAATAAAACGGATACAGGTTCTAAATTTTTAAGCGTTAAATGATGAATATAGTTAGTTCCAAAAACCAGAACGAGAATCAAAATGATTGAAACCTTTTCGGTAAAGTAATTCAGTAAAATTTTTCTAACAAAGAATAACCCAATTGTGACATAAATCATACAACCTAGGACTACAGCAATTTGATATGGTGCCGAAAAGCCATCCTGTGGAAACCCTGAAAACCCTGAAAACCAATGTCCTATAAAAAAGAATATGGAATAAAAATAAGACATTCCAAATAAAAAAAAATACATTGGTTTACCATCTGGGGTGCTCGAAACTTGATAGAGTGTTCCTGAAAGTTTTTTTTCATCATTTAATTCCTCGACCCATGACTTATCATCAAGTAAAGGATCCCCTTCAATGAAAGCAGCCGGAAGCGGCAGGTAATATCCCAATACATCCCATGAAAACTCTTGATTTGAAATATTACCAAGCCTGTAAACAAATAAACCAATTGAAATGGCCGCAACCACAATTAAGGTTGGACTTAATGCATATTTTCTTCTTAACCACTTCAACATTCAAGCAAGTATAAGAAATTAAATCATTTTTTAAAAAATGAAATTCAAATTCTATTTGTTCGAATAGGTGTTGATAATTGAATGAAAACAAGATGAATAATAGGTTTGAAAAAGTTTCATTATACTTACTTTTGCTTTTTGATAGTTAGTCATGTCAAATCAAAACATAAACGATACAGTAAAAAATATTTTTTCAGCCTATTTGGAACAGAATGGTCATCGAAAGACACCGGAAAGGTTTGCAATTCTTGAAGAGATATACAATTATGAAGGGCACTTTGATATTGAATCTCTGTATGTGAAAATGAAGAACCACAATTATAGGGTTTCTAGGGCAACATTATACAATACCATTGAATTACTTTTGGCCTGTAATCTGGTAAGAAAGCATCAGTTCGGTAAAAATATTGCTCAATTTGAAAAAGCTCATGGATCAAAACAACATGATCATTTTTTGTGCACGAATTCGGGTGATTTAATTGAGTTTTGTGATCCTCGAATTCAACATATCAAAGCAACCATTGAGGAACTTTTCGATGTAACAATTGATCATCATTCACTGTATTTCTATGGTACCAAAAACCCTAAAAAAGATTAATTACAATGACATTCTCTTTTAAATATACCGAAGAAAATAATGTTTTTGTATTGGTTCCTGTTGGAAAAATTCTGTCCGAAGAAGAAACATTTCAATTGGACAAATCCATATTAAGTGCTATAGAAAATGGAAAAAAGAATCTTGTAATTAATTTTAAAGACGTTTCTCATATTAACTCTACAGGTATAAGTTTCGTTATAAGAACACTTACTCGAGCTAGGATCCACAGCGGTGACCTAGTTATTTGTTGTATTGAAGGAAATGTTAAAAGTATTTTTAATATCTCAAAAGTATCGGAAATCATTACAATTTTCGAAACTCAAGAAGAAGCTATTCGTTATTTTAACCAAACATTATGAAAGTAGACGTTTTACTTGGGCTCCAATGGGGCGATGAAGGTAAAGGGAAAATTGTTGATGTATTGACTCCTCAATATGACATCATTGCACGTTTTCAAGGCGGCCCGAATGCAGGCCATACATTGGAATTTGAAGGAATAAAACATGTCTTACATACCATACCATCTGGAATTTTTCGAGATAATGTTATAAATATTGTTGGTAACGGTGTTGTTATTGACCCTGTGATTTTTCAGAAAGAACTGGAAAAATTAGAGCCATTCAACATCAACATTAAGGACCGCTTGCTTATATCTAAAAAGGCGCATTTGATTCTTCCTACACACCGTTTATTAGATGCTGCATCAGAAGCTGCTAAAGGAAAGAATAAAATTGGAAGCACATTAAAAGGTATTGGCCCAACTTATATGGATAAAACAGGTCGAAACGGTCTGAGAGTTGGTGATATTTTCACCGAAAACTTTCAAGATAAATACAATGCCTTGGTTGAAAAGCATGTAGGTATTTTAAAGCATCATGAAAATTTTGAATACAACCTCGATGAGCTTGAAAAACCTTGGATGGAAGGAATAAATGTACTGCGTCAGTTGACTGCAATCGATAGTGAACAATTTATCAATGATGCATTGAAAAATGGCAAGAAAATTTTAGCTGAGGGAGCTCAAGGAACCATGCTCGATATCGATTTTGGAACCTATCCGTTTGTAACATCATCAAATACAGTAACAGCTGGTACATGCACAGGATTAGGTGTTGCCCCAACAAAAATTGGTAATGTTATTGGAATATTCAAGGCCTATTGCACAAGAGTCGGAAGCGGACCTTTTCCTACTGAACTTAACGATGATACTGGTGAAAGGATAAGGGCCCTCGGACACGAATTCGGAGCAACAACTGGTCGCCCGAGAAGATGTGGATGGCTCGATATTCCTCAAATGAAATACGCCATAATGATTAATGGTGTTACTGAACTCTCTATGATGAAGGCAGATGTACTGGGTTCTTTTGAAAAAATTAAAGTTTGCACTCATTATCAATTAAACGGCGAAAAAATTGAACATTTTCCATATGATGTTATCGACTCAAATTTGATTCCTGTTTATGAAGAGCTTGAAGGTTGGAATTGTGATTTAACGCAATTGAATAATTATTCAGAATCTCCTCAAGCATTAAAAAATTATGTGAAGTATTTGGAACAAAAATTGGAAGTCCCAATTACCGTCGTATCCGTTGGACCCGATCGTAAACAAACGCTGGATAATAAAAATTAATGCTCCACACAAATCCATATTTCAAAATTGCGCTATTATTAAGCGCATTTTTTTTGAATAAGCATGCTTGTTGGGCTCAAAGTGGCACGCTTGAACTTTTACCAGGTTCAGAGTTACTGGGTTATGATATTAAAACAGGAGCCCACAGATTAGTTGGAACGGTAAACTTTGTATACCAAGGAAATACCATGTATTGCGATTCCGCCCATTATTATGAGAAAATTAAAGCTGTAAAAGCATATGGCAATGTTCAGGTAAAAAAAGATGATGTGAATTTGTATTGTGACTCTTTGTATTATGATGGAAAAAATAAAAAAGCCAAACTATGGGGTCATGTCAGAGCGAGAGATTTAGAATATAAAATCACCACAGACTCTCTAGATTATGATGCAAAAAAAGGCAGAGGTACATACAAAAATAAAGGGAAAATCGAGAGCATTACATCGAACGAAAGCATTACAAGTCAATTCGGTTATTTCTATCCAGAGTCTAAAGATTTTTTCTTCAAGGGAAATGTCAAATATCGAAATGAGGATCTTTCTATGTCAACTGACACTCTTCAATATACTTACAGCAAACAAATAAGTACATTTTTTGGCCCCACCACCATCAAAAAAGGAAAAACGATTATGTTTTGTGAAAAAGGTTGGTACAATGTTAAAACGGAAGAAGGTAGCTTAATAAAAAACGCAACTTTAGTCGAGGAGAGCAAAACGATAAAAGGAGATACTCTGCTTTATCAACCTAAAAAAGGTTTATCAATTGCCAAAGGGAATGTATTTTTTGAGGATACAATTGAAAAATCCAAGTTTTACGGAAACTATGGTAAAATGTCTGAATTCGAACATTACACATTACTCAATGGTAACGGTAGAATTGTAAAAATTCAAAAAAATGACACCGTTTATATTGCCGCAGATTCTATTTTTAATCAAAACGATTCACTTGATAAACCTTTGTTTTACAACGCCTATCACAATGTAAAGGTTTTTAATAATTCGATGCAAGCCGTTTCAGACAGTTTGCATTTTACTGATTCAATAAAAAAAATGGATTTATTCGGCAATCCTGTAATTTGGTCTAAGAATACTGAACTCAAAGCGGATACCATGAATGTTTTTTTTGATGATTCAGTTGTCAAGTTTGTCCAAATGAGACGAAATGCTTTTGCTACAATGGAGTTGGATTCTGGAACGTTCTACAACCAAGTTTCTGGAAACTTTATGGATGCCCTTTTCAAAGATGGTGAAATTTATGAAACAATTGTAGATGGAAATGCACAGACCATTTTTTACCCAGAAGAAATCATCCAAACAGACACCAATATTACCATCAAAAGATTAGGAATGAACGCCTTAATAAGTAATGACATCAAGATATTTCTTGATAGTGGTGAAGTCACAAAACTTATTTATAATACAGAACCTGAAGGTATTTTCTACCCTATGGAAGAATTAAGTTCGGAGATTCAATTTCTCGAAGGATTTTCTTGGAATCAAGCCTTAAGACCAAAGAAATTAACATTTTTATTCCCTTAATCAAATTCTTCTTCGGTATCCCAACGAATGACACGTTGTACACCTTCAACCTGCTCAAATTTGGACATAAGTTGTTCCAAGTGTTGGGTATCATAAACCATCACTTTTATTCTGCCTTCAAAAATCCCATCTTCCGTTTCAAATGAAATTGATTTCATATTTACATTATGTTGCTTGGAAATAATCTCTGTCAATCGATTTACGAGGCCTAAATTATCAATCCCATTAATTTGTATTGCAGCAATGCGTTCAATAAGTTGTTGAGATTGCCAACGTGCTTTTATGCACCTGTATTCCATTTTAGATAATAGATTCTCTGCATTTGGACAATTGGTTCTATGTATCTTAATACCTTCACTAATGGTTATAAATCCGAATACGTCATCGCCTGGAATTGGATTACAACATCGTGCCATTTGATATTGTATATTTTTGAAATCATTTCCGATAACAATAATATCCTCTTTTTTATTTATCTTTTTGTAAACCTCTGTTTCGTGCTTGTCTTTTTTGGCTGTAGTTTTCTTTTTTTCAAGTTGCAATATTCCGTTTACCTGTTTTAAATCTCTCAATTTGGATAAATCGATTTTTCCTTTAGCAATTCTAAAATACATTTCAGTTGCAGTAGGCATCTGAAAATATTTTTCAAGGAAACTCACATTTTCTCCACTGAATTTGATATTGTACTGTTTGCATTTTCTTTCTAATAACTCCTTACCATCCTGAGCAATAATTTTCCTTTCTTCATTTAATGAAGACTTTATTTTTTGTTTTGCTCTCGCTGAAGTTACAAAGCGCAACCATTCTTCATTGGGCTTTTGTTTACTTGAGGTAATAATTTCAAGTTGATCCCCATTGTTTAATTGATAACTCAAAGGAACCAATCGATTGTTAACCTTAGCTCCAATGCATTTATCTCCTATGTCCGTATGTATATCATAGGCAAAATCCAAAATTGTGGAACCGACTGGTAAAACCCTCAACTCACCTTTAGGTGTAAAGACATAAATTTCATCAGCAAATAAGTTTGCTTTGAATTCATTTATAAAGTCTAATGCATTGGTATCAGGATTGTCCAATAAATCTCTTATTTCAGCAATCCATCGGTCAAATTTACTTTCCTCCGATTTAGATTCTTTATACTTGTAATGAGCAGCCAAACCTTTTTCCGCAATTTCATCCATACGCTTGGAGCGAATTTGCACCTCAACCCATCTTCCCTGTGGAGACATGACGGTAGTATGCAAAGATTCGTAACCATTTGCTCGTGGTGTTGAAATCCAATCTCTCAATCGATCCGGACTTGGTTGGTAAAAGTCTGTTACAATACTATATATTCTCCAACAATCAGGTTTTTCTAGTTCTACAGGTGTATCAACAATAATTCTTACCGCAAAAACATCGTAAACTTCTTCGAAGGGAATTCCTTTCGAATTCATTTTTCGCCAAATAGAGGAAACAGATTTTGTTCTGGCCTTAATTTCAAATGCGTATCCTTCGTTGGTTAATTCCTCCTTTACGGGCTGCATAAACCTTCGAATAAAACGATTTCGCACATCCTTTGTCGATTTCAGACTTGATTCAATTTTAGAATAAATCTCTGGTTCGCAATACATTAACGACAAATCTTCCAACTCACTTTTTATAGAATACAAACCTAAGCGATGTGCCAATGGAGCATACAAAAATTTAGTTTCTGAAGCAATTTTAAGCTGCTTATCCATACGCATACTTGATAAAGTTCGCATGTTATGAAGCCTATCTGCAAGTTTAATCAAGACAACACGAATGTCGTCTGAAATAGTAAGAATCATTTTCCTGAAATTCTCGGCTTGGATTGACGCATTTTCATCAAAAACCTCTGGTATTTTCGTTAATCCATCAATTATCAACCTTACTTTGGCCCCGAAAAGATCCTCAACATCCTGCAATGTTATATGTGTATCCTCAACAGTGTCATGCAGCAATGCACAAGTTACAGCGGTAGCACCGAGTCCCATCTCCTCCGCACAAATTCTTGCAACAGCTATTGGATGATAAATATAAGGTTCACCAGACTTCCTTCGCATATCTTTATGGGCTTCAACGGCCACATCAAAAGCCTTACGAATCAATCTTGTATCCTCTCTTGATCTTTCTTTTAGAGCCCTAAGTAGTCCTTTGAAAGCATTGAGGATTTCCTTTCGTTCCTTTTCTAAATCAATATCAAGATGAGAATACGCGCTCACTGTATATTAAATTTAAATAGCAGGAAGAATTTTTGACCTCACCTCTCCAAACCCAATTCTAACACCATCTTTTATAGAAAAACCACGCATTATAACAGTATCATAATCTTGAATAAATTTCCTTTCAGATCCGTCGGCCATCATTAAAGGTTTCGTTCCTTTCCATGCCAATTCAAGCATTGAACCATACGAATCAGTTGTAGGTCCAGAAATGGTTCCCGAGCCCATTAAATCACCATTACGAATATTGCAACCATTTACAGTATGATGGGCTAGTTGTTGCGCCATATTCCAATACATGTATTTAAAATTAGAACGACAAACGACAGTCTCCTCACAATTTTCGGGTTGAATAGCAACCTCGAGGTCAATATTGTATGATTTTTCGCCCTCAAATTTTAAATAATCTAGAACTTCAGGTTCTTGTATTGGTGAATTTACCTTGTATGGTTGAAGTGCATCCAAAGTTACAATCCATGCTGACATTGAAGAAGCAAAGTTCTTTGCTAAAAACGGACCTAATGGAACATATTCCCACGTTTGAATATCACGCGCTGACCAATCATTAAACAATACCATTCCAAAAATAAAATCTTCAGCTTCTTGAGTTGAAATGGGATGTCCTAAAGGTTTTCCATCAAATGTTATGAATGCAGTTTCCAACTCAAAATCTAAATTTCTACATGCCGAAAACACAGGATCTGCTTGGGGATCAGGTTTGATTTGTCCTTTGGGACGATGAATATCAACACCTGAAAGAATTACCGAACTTGCTCTACCATGATAACCAACAGGTATCCATAACCAATTTGGCAACAAGGCGTTTGCAGGATCCCTGAACATCATACCAACATTGGTTGCATGTTCTTTTGATGAATAAAAATCAGTATAATCTCCAATATTTACAGGCATGGACATGTTCACTGAATCAACAGGAAGTAGGATGCTTCCTAAATCATCTTTAAATCGTTGAAGTTCGTTATTATCGACATTCAACAAATCAGAAATTCGGTTTCTTATGTTCCTTATTCCGAATTTTCCGTGTTTCATCAAATCGTTAAGAAAAGGATTATTTAAATCAGAATCTGATAGATGCAATTGATTTAACATACCTTTCTCATATAACTCGACAAGATCTAAAACGTACTCCCCAATTCTCACACCAACTCTTTTCGACTTTTCGCTATTATAAAAAATCCCAAAAGGTAAATTTTGAATCGGAAAATCAGAATTTTCAGGAACAAATACCCATGATTTCAATTTTGGATTGTTTGCTTTTATCTCCATTTGAACGAATGATTAAATATTTAAACATTAAAACGGAAATGCATAATATCTCCGTCTTCTACGACATATTCTTTTCCTTCTACCTTGAACTTTCCTGCTTCTTTGACAGCATTTTCAGACCCTAAAGAAACATAATCATCATATTTCATAACCTCAGCACGAATAAATCCTTTTTCAAAATCTGAGTGTATAACTCCGGCTGATTGAGGTGCAGTCATTCCTTTTTTAATGGTCCAAGCCCTAACCTCCTTTACGCCAACCGTAAAGTAAGTTTGAAGTGATAAAAGGTTGTATGCCGATCGAATTAATCTATTCACCCCAGGTTCTTCCAAACCTAACTCATCCAAAAACATTTGCCTTTCCTCATAGGTTTCTAATTCTGTAATATCCGCTTCAATCTTGGCTCCAATTACGAGTACCTCTGCGTTTTCAGACTTTACGGCCTCCTTGACCAAATCCACATACTTATTTCCTTGCTTAACGGATGCTTCATCTACATTGCACAAATAGAGAACAGGCTTTGAGGTAATCAATTGAAACTTTTTAACAATATCCCATTCTTTATCATCGAAATCCATTGTGCGAACAGACCGACCTTGCTCCAGTGAAAGTTTAATTTTTTGCGCCAAATCATTTTCTTTCACGATGTCTTTGTCACCTGACTTCAATGTTCTTGCTAAAGATGCGATACGCTTTTCTATACTTTCTAAATCTTTAAGTTGAAGCTCGATATCAATTATTTCTTTATCTCTTATTGGATTAACACTGCCGTCAACGTGAATAATATTACCGTCATCGAAACATCTTAAAACGTGAATTATTGCATCGGTTTCCCGAATATTGGCTAAAAACTGATTACCAAGCCCCTCTCCTTTTGAAGCACCTTTAACCAATCCGGCAATATCTACAATTTCCATAGTGGTAGGGATAACCTTTTCGGGATTTGCTAAACCTTCAAGCACTGCTAATCGGGGATCAGGAACTGAAATTGTTCCAATATTTGGTTCGATTGTGCAAAATGGAAAGTTCGCAGATTGTGCTTTAGCATTAGATAAACAATTGAATAAGGTTGATTTACCAACATTTGGAAGTCCAACGATTCCACATTTAAGAGACATAAGTTTTTTTTACAAAGATAATTAATCAATAAAGCATAAGCACATTTATCAATATTTGATTATCAGATAAGCAATAAATTCAAATTTATTTAAATCTATATGTTTTCTTATATCTCAATATACTTTTTGATAATTTTCATACCAATTCTTATTATCTTACTAGGACTAAATCTTCCCGATCAAATCGAACTCAACGAAAAAATTGTTGTTAACAAAACACCCTCAAAAGTTTTCAAGCATTTTGCTGATTTCAAAATTTTCTCCTCTTGGTGTCCATGGTTTAATCACGTTCCAAGATCCATGATTAATTACTATGGAGAAAACATGACGGCAGGAAGTAAAGTAAAATTCCAGATAAAAAACAAATCAGTTGAAAATTCTTTTGAATTAAACCATCTTGAAATTAATCGTAAAATAATTTTTGAAGTCGATCTAGGCTTCACACAAAAAGGAAAAATGACAATCGATTTCACTAATATCGACAATAATAAAACCTTGATTAACTGGAATTTCTATTTACCTTTGGGAAACAACCCTATTGAGAAATGGTATGGTTTTATCGTTAAAAATTCATACTATAAAAACCTCAAAAATGGATTATTGAAGTTACAGATAAAATTTGAAAATTCGTGAAAATTAAGTCGCTCTATCTACTATTTCTGCTACCCAAAATATTTTACACTCAAACCAATGATTCTTTATTTATTAGGGAATCCTTCAATTTAGCTTTAAAAAAAGGCAATGCATATAATGATTTAAGGAGTCTATGCAAAGATATTGGCCCGAGACTATCGGGTTCAGCAGAAGCCCAAATGGCGGTTGAATGGAGTTATGACAAGTTGAAATCCTATGAATTTGATAGCGTATACCTCCAAGAAATAAAGGTGCCACATTGGGAAAGGGGCACGAAAGAGGCAGGATGGATAAAAAGTGAAGGTGGTGAAATAACCAAAGTTAGTTTACTAGCCTTAGGAGGATCAATTGGAACAAACGGGATTATTGAAGGCTCAATAATTGAATTCACCACCTTACAAGAACTAAAGGAAGCTTCCAAAACGGATGTGAATGGTAAAATCGTTTTTATCAATCAAGAAATGGATGAAACGCAAATCAATACGTTTAAAGCATACGGAGGATGTTATCCTATTCGTGGAAACGGTGCAGTTGAAGCTGCAAAACTTGGTGCTATTGCCGTAATAATAAGATCTCTTGCAATGCCAATTGACAATCATCCTCACACTGGATCAATGCATTATGAAGATGGTGTTGATAAAATCCCTGCGGCTGCAATATCTACTGCAGATGCTGAATTTCTCTCAGAATTACTCAAAGTTAAAAGGGCAAATTTTATTCTCGAAATGGATTGTAGGATTTATCCCGACGCAACTTCCTATAATGTAATTGCTGAAATTAAAGGAAATGTTAATCCAAATAATATCATCACTTTTGGAGGCCATTTAGATTCCTGGGATGCCGGTGAAGGAGCTCATGATGATGGTGCTGGGGTTATACATTGTATGGAGGCGCTAAGAATAATAAAAGAAACAGGATATAATCCCAAAAATACGCTTCGTGTTGTGTTTTTCATGAATGAAGAAAACGGCAACATGGGTGGAAAATCCTACGCAAATTGGGTTAAAGAAAAGGGAGAAATTCAGATTGCTGCACTTGAAAGTGATAGGGGTGGTTTTAGTCCACACGGATTCAGTTGTGATGGCGATAGCATCTATCTCAATTTTCTTGATTCCATTTCACATTTGTTCTCACCATACGAAATGTATGAATTCGATAAAGGATATGGAGGTGTGGATATAGGCCCACTGAAGGATGTTTATGATGGTATACCTCTTTTTGGATTTGTTCCCGATTCTCAGCGTTATTTTGATTTTCACCATGCACCATCTGATATTTTTGAGAATGTAAACAAAAGAGAACTTGAATTAGGAGCAGGAGCTATTGCTTCTCTTGTTTATTTAATGGATAAATATTTGGTCAATTTGAAACAATGAGTGTTAATAAATTACCAAATTATTAAGGTTTTGTCGGTTCGAAATATCTAATTTTGTAAAAAGTTATAATGCACTTAGTGCACCATTAAATGAAATCATCTTATGGTACAAGATATTTTTGAAAAAATAAAAAGTAACAGAGGGCCAATCGGTCAACATGCAAAAGAGTCTCACGGATATTTTACTTTCCCAAAATTAGAAGGCGAAATTGGACCTCACATGATATTTAGGGGTAAAAAACGCTTAAATTGGAGCTTGAATAATTACCTAGGTTTAGCGAACCATCCAGAGGTTAGAAAAGCTGATGCTGAAGCTGCAGCCGAATTTGGATTTGCTGCTCCAATGGGTGCAAGAATGATGAGTGGGAATTCTAATTATCATGAACAACTTGAAGCAGAACTTTCTGCGTTTGTTGAGAAACAAGATACCATTCTTTGTAATTTCGGTTATCAAGCGGTTGTCTCTGCAATTGACTGCTTAGTTGATAGAAGAGATGTAATCGTTTATGATGCTGAATCTCACGCTTGTATTTTAGATGGCGTTAGATTGCACATGGGAAAACGCTACGTTTTTAAGCATAATGATGTTGAAGATTGTGAAAAACAATTGGAACGTGCTACAAAACTAGCCGAAGAACAAGGTGGAGCAATACTCGTTATTACTGAGGGTGTGTTCGGTATGAGAGGTGATCAAGGTAGATTAAAGGAAATTGTTGCACTCAAGAAAAAATTCAATTTCAGATTGTTTGTTGACGATGCCCATGGAATAGGAACGCTTGGCAAGAAAGGTGGCGGAACGGGCCAAGAGCAGGATTGTCAAGATGGCATAGATATATATTTCGGAACTTTCGCAAAATCATTCGGATTAATTGGAGGATTCATTTCATCTGATGAGCAAGTAGTTGAATATTTAAGATACAACATGCGTTCTCAAATTTTTGCGAAAGCAATGCCACTACCATTGGTGGTAGGTCTTTTAAAAAGATTGGAATTGATGAGAAATCATCCTGAATTAAAGGACAATTTATGGAAAATCACCAATGTCCTTCAAAAAGGACTAGTTGAAGCTGGTTTTGATATTGGCGTGACTGATACTTGTGTGACACCAGTATACATGAATGGATCTATTCCAGAATCTACCAATTTAATTTTCGATTTAAGAGAAAATTACAATATTTTCTGTTCTATGGTAGTTTATCCGGTAGTGCCAAAAGGAATGATTATTTTAAGACTTATTCCTACTGCTGTTCACACTTTGGAAGACGTTCAATATACAATAGAAAGCTTTTCTAAAATTGTGGGTAAATTGAAAGCAGGCGAATACATGTCCGACCGGATTGCTTCAGTATAGAATAGAAATAATTTTCCGCAATAAGATTTTTTGTAGTAGTTTTTGACGAGTAACCGGTAAGAATACCGGAAAACTAGCAAGTAATAAAATTTTCTGAAGCGGTTGGAACTCCTCGTATCGCAGTATGTAAATATTAACAACACTCTAAATTCCTCGTCAATTGATGGTTCTCGTATTGATTTTAACTCATACAGAGGAATTCTCAGCGCAAATGTAAGTGATGAAGAGCAATAGTAATCGTTGATTGACAAATTTCTCACATCCAATGACTTTGTTCAACCATGTAAGTGATTTCATTCCTCAATTTAATACAAGAACAGTTCGCATAAAAAGCTCCGGGAAAATTCTAACTTCTTCGCAAAAGCAAAACATGGAAAAACGTTAATGGAAATTGGTGGGATGCATGATGTCGCTGCGGAAATTAGAAGACAATATGGTCCGAAACAAATTACTGAAGTTTCTCTGGCCTTAGTAATTATTTTTATTTTGCTTGTAACACTTCATTTTGTTGATAGTTCTTGGCCTATCTAACCAATTGAAAAAACGTTTCCCCATTTTTTTCGGTGCCATCTAATCCCTTAGCATAATATTTTACAAAGTAGGTTCCCTCTGTTGCTGGATTTCCATTAACCATCCCATCCCATCCCCCATTAACGTCGTCAATAGTATACATCAAAAGACCCCAACGATTTATTATTTCAGCCTTAAAAAGAATTCCATTTTCAACATAAATGACATATTCATCATTGGCGTCATCACCATTTGGGGAAAAAACGTTCGGTACCTCAATAGTCATTTCAGGATAAGGGATAACTTCAATTGAATCAAGATAAGTACTATCACAAATTCCGTTAGATGCGTTTAGCAAAATATAATAAATACCAGCTTCCTCATATTCTGAAGATTGAGAACTTAAATCATTAAGCGAAATATTAGTCCCGTTTCCGAAATTCCAGACATATGAATTTGCCTCGCTGGAATTATTCGTAAAATCTACGGACAAAGGTGCATAACCGAAATAAGTTGATGCTGTAAAACCTGGAGCCGGCATTGGCAAAACAGTCACTGTTATCTCTGCTGAAGATGAGCATCCTTGGGATGTTCCGTTTACTTGGTAAGTTTGACTAGCACCCGGAATAAATGATTCGCCATTGGTAATGTTAGGGATCCATGTTAATTCATTAGCACCAGAAGCAAAAAGTGAAATAGATTGACCTAAACAAACAATAGTATCGTTTGAAACGTTTAACTGCGGAATTGGATTAACATTGGCAGATAGGTTGACGGGGTCACTTTCACAGCCATTTTGGGTCACACTAAGACTATATGTCCCTGATCCGTTTACTGAAGCATTTTCAATTGTTGGGTTCTGATCATTGGAGGTAAAACCACCCGGACCGGACCATTCATAGGTGTCGAAAACCCCAGTGGATGAAAATTCCAAGTTTTCACCTGCACAAATTTCATTATCAATAATACTAGGAACTGCCACTGGCACTGGATTGACACTAATTATAATGGTGTCTTGAATTTGCGTAGCACAACCATCATCAGATAATATGATAAGTATGTATTCTCCGGGTACATTTCCAAGATTAAAACTGGAAGGATCACTAAGTACAGGTTGAGGTAATCCATCAATACTGTAAAAAATTGAAACGAGTCCAGTACCAATTACCGAAATAGTAATATCATCGATTAACTCACCATCGCAATATTGCCCCCCACCAGATAAATCAGCAATTATGGGTGAAGGAAAAGCTTCAACAACAGCTGATCCTGAAAAAGTTCCTGTACACAAAGTTGTATCCGTAACAGCTAAAATAGTATAAATACCATCTGCGGGGTCTATCAATGAAGTATCTGAATATAAAACCATTGGAGACTGAGGAATTCCATTGAAAGCATAGACAATCGTAACAGGAAAATTGCCTGTAATATCAAAATCAACGGTTGGTATGGTATCCCCAAGACAATAATTTCCGCCTCCAGAAATTGTAGCAACAGGACATGGGCATGGCGGAATATTAACGGTGATGCTTGTAGCACAAGAATCAGAACCATTTGTATACACAACATTGTAAGTACTGGTTGAAGAAATCCCAACTGTTTGAACTGGATTGTCTACATTTTGAGGAGTATAGGTATAGTTATACCAATAAGGTTGACAATTTGCCAAAGATGTAATTGTTACATTATCTAGTCCCCAATGGTCGTTTTGAGCACCTGAAGAACCTGTTTGAGCCCAATGAATAATAGTTGAAGGAGATTGCGCTGCAGCAGGTATTGTGTAACAATATTGATTCCAGCTCGTCATTTGAGGACTAGTTCCACCACTTTGCGTATTATTTCCAACCCCTGCAGGTCCAAAATATTCCAATGTGGTCCAACTGGCACCACCGTTTGTACTAAACTCCAAATAGATACCTTCATTAGGTAAATCTATTCCTTCACATGGACTGGAAGCACCTTGAGTTGCGAAATCTAAATAAAAACAAATCTCTCCTCCGCAAGACAAATCCAAAGGAACCGTTTGAATAATTCTTGGGTGTTGGGCAGAACTTCCCATCCACATATATGTACCACCATCAACCGATGGGTCGCAAGGATTATTGAATGAAGCCGCAACATTGGTTGTCCAACCCGTACCAGCATTGCCAAAATCAAAATCATTATCGATGGCTAAAATAGAAGCACCTTGGCCTTCAGCAATCAAACTGATTTGACCACCGTTACAATCTAATACACCTGGTGAAAAACACTGTCCATTACCGATGAACAAATTATTACCTACAGTTGGATTTGGGCCTGCTTGAAAAACGACATTTCCTTCTCCATCTGATAAAGAGTAACTGCATTCTGATGGCCAATTTCCAGCGGTTAAATAATTTACAACTATAACCTGTCCGTCGCAAACTGGAACCAAAACTTCAGATCCATAACCTGTCGCCGAATAAGGTCCATAGGTAACACCATTTACGACAATACTCATAGATGCACCATTCCAGCCATCACCATAGCTATCGAACATTTCAAGCAGATATTCGCAACAACCTCCTTGTACAGCAGGAACTTGAGAACTCAAGGATACTTGACATGGCGTTGAACATGGTGGACAATTCCCCCCACAATCTATACCAGTTTCATTTCCATTTTGGATACCATCATTGCATGTTTGAGAATAGCTGTTAGCCGTCGATAGAAATACAAGTATTAAAATGAATATGAATCGTAAAATACTCATAATTCAATTTTAAGGTTTTCAAGCTTAATATTGGTCAACTTTGCATTGCCTTTGTAACCAGAGTCAATAAATTTTGAAAAAACAACGAATATTGGATTCAAGTCTTCGCAATTTCCATTAAGTATTTCATTTGCATTTAACTCTAAATTAAAGGTATACTCCTCTGGATAATCACATGTTTTACAAATTCCATTGTAAAACAATATTGAATGCCAACTTAATTTTACATTTCGATCAGAAAAATTTTGAAAAGTAAGTATTAACACCTCCTGGTCAAAACCAATTTTCGGATAACAATTTACTTTATTGTAGACAATTGAAACACTTGAATCTTGATATAGCAAACCGGAGTCACCTAAAATTTGATCTTGCGTACTATTTTTTTGAGCAATCGCTAATAAACTGATGAAAATAAATGATATGTGCAGAATATGTTTCAAACCGTTGTCAAATTACGAAAATTCAATGAATATTTGACGAATACCGGGTTATAAAAGTTGCAAACCCCACCAAATAATAATGAAATAATTTAAGCCTCAGCTAATGAACATTAAAGTTTAATTAATAAGCAAACTGCATAGGCTTTTAAGGCTGCCCTTTTTCCAAAAGAATCTACTTTTTCGTGGGTTGTTGCTTTTATTGAAATGCGATCACTCCCAACTTCCAAAATTTCAGAAATTACATCTTGCATTTCGGGGATATGAGGATTTAATTTAGGTTTTTCAAGTATTACAGTAGAATCTACATTTTGAACTTGATACCCCTTATTTTTTATTATTTTGAAAACATTAGCCAACAAAATTCTAGAATCTGCACCTTTAAACTGTGGGTCTGTATCAGGAAAATGAAATCCAATATCTCTCAAATTTAATGCACCGAGGAGGGCGTCACAAATCGCATGAAGCAAAACATCTGCATCTGAGTGACCAACACTTCCCAAATCTGATTCGATTTTTTTTCCTCCAACGTATAGCTCATGCGTATCCGCAAGACGATGAACATCTATTCCAAAACCAACACGAATATCCTTCATGTCCTATTCTGGAGCTGAGCTTGAAGAAGTTCGACCACCAAAATGATATCTCAATGTGAACCTTAAAGTATTCGCCAGTGGACTCTGACGTGTTACCGCTGCAAGATAAGAAACATCAATACCCAACATATTGTATCTAAAACCTATACCAGCATTGAAATACTGACGATTACCCTTATTTTTATTCTCATAGAAATATCCCGCACGAATTGCCAAAACATTGTTATACCAATATTCAAGACCTGCGCACAAATTTATTTCGGAAAGTTCTTCTTTGAATCTTGAACCTTTAACAACTTGATAAGTTCCATCAGCATTTTGAATATAATCGCCATTATCATCTACTGCAACTGCTCCAGGAGCATCATAAAATGATTGAAAAAGACCTGAAATAATTCCGACATCATCAGATTTTCCTGCCAACATGGTATAATCGTCTGATTGACCATCACCATCTGCATCAATAAAATCATAATATGCTGGGGTTGGAACTAACAATTTCTGAACATCAATTGCAAACAAAAGGCTATTATAACTATCCAAATCAGCCTTAAATGAATTCCCTATCTTTAAATTCATCGGTAGAAAATCTCTAGATTGTAATTCAGAATAAGCAATTTTGTTTCCAATGTTGTTAAGTGTTGTGGCAAAAGTGTACGTACCATCAATTTTACCGATTTCTGCTTCATCATTGAAATAGGTAAATGAAATATCTGTAGCACCAGCAACACCTGCTTTTGTGTTTACTCCCGCAACCGTCAACCCTCCTGTTAAATTAGAATAAATGAACTTTCCATTGATTCCAATACTCGTTTTATCACTTAATTGAAAAGCGTAACCCCCTGTAAGTTCGAATTCACTTGGTTTGTCATCACGAATTACATTTCCACTTGCATCAGTAAAAGTAATTTCTCCCAAACTAAAAAATCTCAGTGCTCCTGTAACTGCAGAACGATCACCAATCTTTCCATACCCTGATAAATATGACAGGTGAATATCATTAGTTAACTGACGCAACCATGGTGTGTAAGACATACTCAATTCAGCCTTTTCTTTTGAAAATATGAGCATCGATGTATTCCAATATATCGAATTAGAATTGGCGCTTAATGCAGTTCCGGCGTCACCCATTCCCCCAGCCCTTGAGTCTGGTGTAATTGCAACAAAAGGAACAGCAGTTGTAATGGTATTTAATTGTAAATCATTATCAGTGGCTCCGGAAGTTGGCTGAGCAAAAGAGAATTGCGAATTAAATAAAATAATAAAAACAAACAAATAGTGAATTTTCTTCATCATCTCTGCAAAAATTTAAAGGCAAATATAAGCAAATCCTTGTGCTTAATTCACTTATTTTAATAAAACTAATTTTTCACTTTTTTCGGCAATTTTACCGTCATGTGATTTTACTTTAAATGTATAAACATAAACTCCTTTGGCTAACTGGTCACCAAATTCGTCGCGCCCATCCCAAGGAATTTCTTCAGAACGAAAACCTTCTGTTTTGACATTTTGATTAATAGTCTTAACCAATTTACCGGAAACGGTAAAAATCTGCACCTGCACCTCCAAATCAGAACAAATTTGGTTATGCTCAAAATAAAAGGAGGTGCTTGTTGTAAAAGGATTTGGATAATTCAACACATGATTTAAAACGATATCTGATGCCTCTTGAACAACAAAATCAATCTTCGCTTCAGATGAATTATTATTTACATCCCAAACTTTGAGTGTTAGTGTATGTGGCCCTTTTGCCAGAGCTGGCAATTGGTAACGCAATTTACCGGATTGATAAGAATCTAAATCAGCAGTGTAATATTCATTCAAAACAATTGGATTAGAACTGTTTGCATCAATTATTGCGGTTATGTCATGGCCAATACCATTACCAACAGTATTTATTCCGTTTTCATCAAACAAATTTGCCAGAATAATTGGTGTTTCATTGGTTATACCTCCTTCAACAAAGTTTTCATCATTCATAAACAATTCAATCTCTGGACCATTTATATCATTTATGCCATTAGGATCTATTCCCCCAATTATAAAGCGGGTATCACTGCCACCTGCGTCGGTTGTTAAATTCGAAGCATAGTAACTTATTTTTCCATTACCAAAGGAAAAATCTATATCCTTCGGAACAACAAATGTGAACTCAAAATAGCCATTACTTATGCTTGCTTGCCCTTTATAAACTACATTCTTTTGCAATTCAAATGGGATTTCCGGTGAATCAGGATCTTGACCTAATGTATATTTGGTTTTAATTTTATCAAAAATTGATGGCGATAAAACGCCATTGAAATTATTTAAAACGTTTCCATTCCAATCTTCCAGATGCCCCTTAACAGTCATTTTACTCAATGCTCGAATGGTATCTGAAACAATTGCAGGATGAAGACCATTTATACTGTCCGTTACAACCTTGTATCGAGGCAACGCCAGTTTAAGTGCTGGATCGCCAATAAGTGTAAAACTTCTTTTGTTCTCGGAAGAACCGGATGCATTTTTAGTTAATCGCATGATTTCTCCAAAAGAAAGCGACTCGTTATTTTGGTCGCGTTCAAATACATTTTCAAAAAATTTCTTTCCCGTAATGGTATTCACGCCAAAAAATACAGACCGAGTAGTTGTCATTAAGGCAATTGCGCCACCAATAGGATTCAAAGCGACCCATTCTCCAGCTGAAACACGACCAGGATCATCAAACTTAGTAAACTCGCATGTTGCAGAAACGAAGAGATTTAATCTGTTTATATTTTTCCAATCTTGAATTTGTGGAACCGTTACTATTCTTTCCTCCGCCAGACCTACTTCTCCACCATGACCAACATAATTCACCACTAAAGCTCCATTTTCTACCCTGTTGGTGATTGCCTCAAAAACCTCAGGATACCTTTGACCTCCAGCTGATGTTTCTTGTGTGTAAGCATCGGTGTACAACTTATCGCAATTCATTTCGGGATGATTCGCTTTAACCTCTAGGTATTGGGGTTCAGTATCTTGATTAACAAAATAACCACCTTCTTCATCGTCAGCAATTTGAACGTATTTTAAACGCCAATCGCCAAAAGTATTCATGACGCCAGAAGCAACGGCACAGGAATTTCCTGCATTCGAGCTATTGAACAAACTGGATCCATTTTTCAAATAATGTTCAATTTTATCAACTTGTTCTTTCGCCATTTGATTATCTGAAATTAACAATCTACCAACCCCGATATCTAATAAATCAGCAGCTCCAATAGATTCATTATCATCTAACATTCCAAAATAGTCGTCGGCAACCATTGCAGAAATATGATTCTCTCCATTAGGAAATTCATAAGTTGGAACATAGTAATTATTATTTGCCACTCTATTTTTTGGATCATATGTAGCATCACCAAAAAGTAAAAGATATTTCGGCATTAGTGCCTGATTGCCTGCAGCTCGATCGTAAAACATTTTTGCAAACATTTTAATTGCTGTTGGATCTACCATTCCTGAACTGTATTCATTGTATACTTGCTCTGTTGTGACCAAATGAACAGAAAGCCCATTGGACTCGTGCAATTGCGCCAAACGATTCGCTTGTGAAATAAAATTTGGATGCGTTATGATTAAGTAATCTGCATTCGCCAATCCATGTAGATTTTGATTGGCAACTTTTCCAATAAATGTTGGTGTAAGAAAACCTAGACCATTAGAAGCAACAAATTCTTTCAAACTATCCAACTCAGATTTAAATCGAAAAATACCTGATGTGTTTGTACCTTGAATTAAAAAAGGACTTTGTCTATCTGTAATATCCCATACAAAACCTGAAATTGGCAAACCTGTCAATTCAAATTCACCGATATTACCAATTCCAACAGTTTCCAGATCCCTGAAATTAATTTGTTGACCATAGAATATTAGAGATCTTCGTGTATTTAACAAAATTCTATCGAGGTAGACGAGCGTGCTTGGAGAATTTCTCGTTATTGTTATTTTAAAATTCAGCGCTGACGAACCTGTATTAAAAGAGTGTGATTTTTGTGAAACTACATAATCCGAGGAAACAGATGGTAAACTGAAGGTGCTCAAAACAGTATTATTAAGCGAATACTTTTGCTCAGTTCCCGAAGATGATCGCGCATTGGTGGCGATAATTGAATTAAAGGTCGAAAGATGACTACTTACTATATTTGGAACGTTAAAACTGAAAGTCTGTTCCAATTCAATATCAAATAATTCGCCATACCAACGCTGGCCTCCTTTCACAAGATTGACATCATCATTTTCATGAATATCAAAATATGAATAGGAATTGATTGTATGTGTTGGCATAATGCTCGAAATAGGAACCGTTTGAATCCTTTCAGGAGTTTCATTAGGGTTTATGTTAATAAAGTAACATGACACATTCGAATAAACATTTTTTTGACGGTCAAAAGATGTTGAGCCATTCGCATACCATCTGTCAGGACCCCAAGCGTAAAAAAGAATGTAGTCCCCTTCGTCAAAACTACCATCACCATCACCTACAATTTGAATGGCATTCTTTGCAAGATCATCAGTTCTATATACCGAATTAAGTTCAGGAAGCATACCTTCACCATTTCCGTATATATTGATGTGATCGGGATCTAATCCTGAAGTTTGTATTCCGCAGCTTTCTAAAAAAGTTTTATCAATTTTGTAAATTCCTTCTTTTACTACACTTATCTTATACCATTCTCCGGATCCAGACGTCAATACGGAATTACTTACAAAATCTTTGTCAATAGAATTCACTACAACGGATTCTTTAATCTCCATTTCAACTGCTGTAATTCGGTATAAGCTCCCATTTTTCATTACGTATGGCAACATATATAAAACCGCGAAGCTTTCACCCATGGATTGCGTGACTTTTAATTCTAAAACAATTGAATCAGAAAACGAAATTTCTAGATTTTGAAAATAATGCACATCATCACTCGGAGCAAGTGATACCTCATAGGACTTTAAGTTAAATTCAAAGTTTTTACTTTTCAGTTTTGAAGTCCAATAAAAGGTAGGAATACCATGATCAAAATCCTGGCCTAATATAAATGGCCTTTTAAGTTGTTTCCCATTATAATCAAATTGATAAGACTGCTGCCAATCAATGTTCAATAAAACTGTTTCCTGAGAAAATAATGATCCTGTTAAAAAAAGTATTGTTACTAAACAGATAATAAAGCGCATGATTAAAAAAATATTCTTGTAAATTTAAAATTAATAAGCCAATTATTTGGACTCGAAAAAAACGAATCATTTGTTGTTTTATTTTGTTGGAATTGCAATATTTGTAACCTTAAATGAAAAATTGCGTTATCTTTGGTCTGATTTCGCGATATAGACATTAATATAAATGAAACAATTTTTAAAGCTTCTTGTTTGTTTTTCTGTTGTATTTAATTGCCTCGAGATAAAAGCTCAAGATCCAACATTTACGCAGTTTTATGCGAATCCATTGTACTTGAATCCAGCTTTGGCCGGTTCATATGGTTGTGGTCGACTCGCAATGAATTACAGAAATCAATGGCCTTCATTGTCTGGAAACTACGTTACCTACAGTGCTTCTTATGATAATTATTTCAAAAACATATCAGGCGGTTTTGGAGTTTTGGCAACGCATGATCAGCAAGGTCAGGGAACTATTAATACATCTATGTTGGGATTGGTTTACTCCTATCACCTAAAAATTAATAGAAAATGGAAAGCTTTTTTTGGTGCAAGGGCAGCTTGGTATCAGAAATTTCTGGATTGGGATAAATTGACTTTTGGAGATATGATAGATCCTAGAAGGGGATTCATTTATCAAACCGGGGATGTTCCAAGAGGTGGTTCGAGAGGCTTTTTTGATGCATCAGTCGGAACGGTACTATTTAACAAAAACTTTTTTATTGGTGCTGCTTGGCATCATATGAATAGACCGAATGAATCTATGATTGTAGGTAATTCACCGCTTCCCTGGAGATTTACAGGTCACATGGGAGCGGAGATACAAATTGGAAAGAAATCGAGATATTCTTCTACCACCAGTATAATGCCGAATGTAATTTACCAGTATCAAAATGGCTTTCAGGAATTGAGCATTGGAACTTACGTAAAATATGGTTCATTTAATGCTGGTGCGTGGTATAGAAACAGGGATGCATTTATCCTGACTATTGGAATCAATACCGGTAAATTCAAATTGGGTTACAGTTATGATGTCACTGTTTCCAAATTGAACAATGGGGTAACAAGTGGCTCACACGAAATTTCAATGGGGCTCTTCTTGAATTGTAATAAGAAACCGCCTCAATTTAAAACTTTGTCTTGTCCGTCGTTCTAGATGTAACTATATTGTATTGAATCCGTTAAATGAAAGAATTGTAATTTTGAAAATATTAAACAACATATAGAGTATGAAGTCTGTGAAATATCTATTTTGTGTTACTGCTTCAGCGCTTACGCTAGCGTCTTGTATGAAAGAATCTTCATCTGCAACGGGATGGGAATATAACAATCCTGAAAACGGAGGGTTCGAAAAGGCACACTTTGTTGAGCAAGAGACCGGTCCAGGATTGGTATTTATTGAGGGAGGTACTTTCGTAATGGGACGAGCTGAACAAGATGTGATGTATGACTGGAACAACAGAGCGGCAAGAGTAACTGTTTCTTCATTTTACATGGATCAAACCGAAGTAACTAATTTTCATTGGTTAGAATATCTTTATTGGATAAATCGAACGTATAAAACGGATTATCCAATGGTTTATCAAAATGCTTTGCCTGATACGCTATGTTGGAGAACCCCGCTTGGTTTCAACGAGAAATTTGTAGAGTATTATTTGCGTCATCCAGCATACAGAGACTACCCTGTTGTTGGTGTATCATGGTTACAAGCAAATGACTATTGTAAATGGAGAACCGATCGCGTTAATGAGCAAATTTTAATTCGAGAAGGTGTTTTGAAATATGCCGACAGATCTCCTGATCAAGTATTCAACACTGATTTATATCTAGCTGGCGGTAAACTAGTAAGCGCTGGTCCAGACGGATCAACTGGAGAATATGCGCTATCTGAATCTGTAGAACCTGATCCGAAAAAGAAAAAGAATCAAGCGCAGCAACCTAAAAATGATAAATACCACTATGGTAAAATTAATTTAGCTATAAAAGACCAGCCTGATCCTAAAACCGGAAAGTATAAACTCAGACCTATCAGCATGGAGGACGGCTTGCTTCTTCCGCATTATCGTCTACCAACTGAGGCAGAATGGGAGTTTGCTGCAAGTGGACTAATCGGTAATCTAGAAGAGAATAGTGAAAATATTGATGCAAGAAGATTTTACCCATGGGATGGCCACTGGGTACGTGATGAGAACGATCAGTTTAAAGGTGCCATCTTGGCGAACTTTGTTAGAGGACAAGGAGACCTTATGGGTGTTGCTGGAGCTTTAAATGATGGAGGTGATGTCACTACGCCGGTTGAATCTTTTTGGCCGAACGATTACGGTTTATACAACATGGCAGGAAACGTATCTGAATGGGTTCTTGATGTTTATCGTCCACTTTCATCTGAGGACTTTGATGAATTCAGACCTTTTCGTGGAAATGTTTTTACAACAAAACAACTTATACTAACAGATGATGGTTTTAAATACGAAATGACCAATGCTGAAGAATTATCATACGATGTGCATGGCATGAAGGAATATCTCAATGAATTTGAACGCGTAAGATTCCAACGTATATCGGGAAAAGAGCACGAAACGTATGGTAAATCTAAATACACAAGTCTAAATGATACCAATAGAATTAAAGGAATGCAGACGAAAATTGCTTCGCAAAATCCAGTTAAACCTGATGGTGATCCTGATGAATATTATCTTTCCCATGATCTTATAAAAGACTCTATTGAATTACGATTAATTAAACAATTAAATGACATTATAGATAGTTCAATTGCTCTTAAAAATGACAAGAGGTTTACCGAATGTGATAATATCATCAAAAAAGAATTCTTTAAATTCTTGACCTTAGAATCAATGGAGAAAGCTTGGGTGGATGCCGGTATATGTAATTCTAGAGCTGAATTTAAGAATTATCGTTCTGATATCGTTGCAATGCTTTTGGCTGGGATAGAAGACTACGTTATGGACACACCAGGAAAAATGCGTTTTAGAAATGTTACACAAGAAGAAAATCTAAACCGCATGAATTACAGAAAGGATGATTACATTGATTATAAAGACGGTGATTTAGAATCTTCTAACTACTACAAAAATCAAGGTAAAATTTCTGATATTAACAGTGGTATAAGAAGTGAAGATCTTATTATGTATCAAAATGAACATGAAAATTACGATTTAACTGGCGGAGTGCTAGTTGGAGACTCTACAATTGGAAGAAATGGATGGCCAACAACAATGATCTCTGACCATTCAAGAGTTTATAAAGGTGGATCATGGGCTGATAGAGCTTACTGGTTGAACGTTGGTAACCGTCGATACTTGGATGAAAGATTGTCAATGGCAACTCTCGGATTTAGGTGTTGTATGGATCGAGTAGGAAGTCCACATGGTAATAACTATCAAGGAGGAAGTGGAAATGTTTTCCAAGGACTTGGAAGAAGAAAAAGATAAAAAATGGCCCGGTAACGGGCTTTTTTATTGAATCAAAATGAAAGAGGAAAATACATTTGAATTATTTTACGAATGCACTGGCGTCTGTATAGACACAAGACAAATATTTTCAGACTGTTTATTCATTTGCCTTAAAGGTGAAAAATTTGATGCCAATGAATTTTCATCAATAGCCTTAGAATATGGTGCAAAATATGTCATTGTTGATGAACCTAAATTTGCAACTCATCCACAAATAATACTTGTGGAGGATTCTCTTAAATATCTACAGCAATTAGCTAATTATCATAGAAAAAAATTTAACATTCCTGTAATTGGAATAACCGGAAGTAATGGTAAGACAACATCGAAAGAACTGATTAATTCAGTTCTATCAACTACATATAATACTCTTGCTACCGTAGGAAACTTAAATAATCATATTGGTGTTCCGCTAACATTACTTAAGTTAAACAAAGAGCATCAAATTGCAATAATCGAGATGGGTGCAAATAAACTTTTAGACATTAAGGAGTTATGTGATATCGCTGAACCCAATATTGGAATTATTACAAATATTGGTAAAGCACATTTAGAGGGGTTCGGTTCATTTGAAGGGGTTTTAAAAACCAAGAAAGAATTGTATGAAAGTATTCAACATTCAGCTGGTACTGTGATATTTAATTTGGATGATGAAATATTAACAAAAGAAATTCCACCAGACATAAAAAGCTTTAGTTATGGCTCCAATGTGGAAGCATCAATTTCTGGTGAATTGATAAAATTAACACCTTTCGCAAGTTTAAAATGGAAATACGGAAATTACGATTCACCAATTATTGAAACCAAAATGGTAGGTAAATACAATTTTTATAATTTCCTTGCAGCCATTTCATTTGGAATATATTTTAAAATAGAACCAGAAAAAATTAATTCAGCCATATCAAGTTATGAACCCGTAAATAAACGTTCTCAAATCATAAAAACCCAAACTAACACCTTGATTTTAGATTGTTACAATGCCAATCCAACAAGTATGCGATCAGCATTAGAAAGTTTTGCATTAATAGATCATTCTAAAAAAATCGCAATTATTGGTGACATGCTTGAATTGGGTGAAGATTCAATTCATGAGCACGAAAACATTGTTGAATTAACCAACGAGCTTCAAATTCCAAAAATTACAGTAGGGCCTATTTTCAGAGGACTAATACAAAATAACTCTTCCATTAAAGTAGAAAACACAAATGACTTAATTGCCTACTTACATGACAACCCAATAAAAGAAACTCTTGTACTTATTAAGGGATCGAGAGGTATTGGACTTGAAGCACTCGAAAGTGCCCTATGATTATAATTTAAGAAGTCCTCTCGAAATTACTATTTTCTGCACTTCTGAAGTACCTTCATAGATTTGAGTGATTTTGGCGTCACGCATCAATCTTTCTACATGATATTCCTTAACGAATCCATATCCACCGTGAATTTGGACTGCTTCAACTGTCTGTTCCATTGCAACTTTGGATGCATATAATTTAGCCATAGCACTCGATTGTGTGTAATCTTTGCCATTATCTTTATCAATAGCAGACTTGTAAACCAATAATCTTGCTGCCTCAACTTCAGTTGCCATTTCAGCTAATTTGAATGCAATTGCCTGATGTTTATAAATTTCTTTACCGAAAGCCTTTCTTTCTTTCGAATAGGCAGTAGACAACTCCAAAGCCCCAGCAGCAATTCCTAAAGCTTGGGCTGCAATTCCAATTCTTCCACCGGAAAGAACCTTCATAGCGAATTTGAATCCAAATCCATCCTCCCCTATTCTATTCTCTTTGGGAACTTTCACATCATTAAATAACAAAGTATGGGTATCACTTCCTCGAATTCCCATTTTATCTTCTTTAGCTCCAACAACAAATCCATCCATTCCGCGTTCGATAATGAAAGCATTGATACCTTTGTGACCAGCCTCAACATTGGTTTGCGCAATTACTAGATAAATGGAGGCAGATGAACCATTGGTTATCCAGTTCTTTGTTCCATTTAATAGGTAATAATCCCCTTGATCGATAGCTGTAGTTTTCTGTGATGTTGCGTCAGATCCAGCTTCCGGTTCAGAAAGGCAAAACGCACCAATTTTTTCACCCTTAGCAAGAGGAACCAAATATTTTTGTTTCTGTTCTTCAGTTCCATATTGTTCTAAGCCCCAACAAACTAATGAATTGTTTACAGACATGCAAACTGATGTTGATGCATCAACCTTAGAAATTTCTTCCATTGCCAAAACATATGACAAGGTATCCATGCCACTTCCTCCATATTTCGGATCTACCATCATTCCCATAAAGCCCAATTCACCGAGTTGCTTTACCTCTTCACTAGGAAATCGTTGGTCTCGATCCCTATCAATAACTCCTGGTTTTAAAACATTTTGAGCAAAATCTCTTGCTGCTTCTTTAACTGCTAGGTGCTCTTCGGATAATTCAAAATACATAGTCGCCATAGTTTTAATTGAAACATCACATCGATGTGTTGCAAATTTAATTATATAATTTTATTTTCGGTTTAATTATGGAAGAGAAGCAATACGAAATTATAGGACTGATGTCAGGAACCTCCTTAGACGGCTTAGATATTGCCCATGTAAAATTTAATTTTCTTCCTGATAAGAAACCTAGTTTCGAACTGCTTCAATCGGAGACAAATTCATTTCCTGAAAATTTACTGAACAAATTGAAAAATGCAATGAATTTATCTGTTCCTTCAATTTTGCAATTGGACAAAGAGTTAGGAATTTTCTTCGCGAGTGCTGTTAATGATTTTATATCAAAAAACAGCATATGTAAAACCGATATTCATGCAATTGCAAGCCATGGTCAGACTATTTTTCATCAACCTGAAAACGGATTTACCTATCAAATAGGATGTGGATCAACACTTGCTTATCATACTCAAATTCCAGTTATAAATGATTTTCGCACAAAGGATGTTATTGCAGGGGGTAATGGGGCTCCCCTAGTACCAATTGGAGATTTTATGCTCTTCAAAAATAAAGCATCAAGTTTTTTAAATATTGGTGGATTCTGTAATCTAAGTTTTATTAAAAACTCAGAAATAATTGCTTTCGATTGCTGCCCTGGAAACCTTCCCTTAAATAAACTTGCTGGCTCGAAGGGTTTAAATTACGATGCTAATGGTGAAATAGCCGCATCGGGAGCTATAAACTTTTTTCTTCTTGACATGCTTAATTCATTGGATTATTATCAAGCAAATCCCCCAAAATCCTTAGGTACTGAATGGTTGGAAGAAAAATTTTATCCTTTATTGAAATTTGATAAAGAAATTGAAAATAACCTATGTACTGTTGTAGAACATATAGCACTTCAAATTTCAAATGTATTAAATGAAAACAATCTGGATTCCGTTTTTATTACTGGTGGAGGGGTAAAAAATAAATATTTAATATCACGTTTGGAACACTTCTACAAGGGAAAAATTATTATTCCAGATCAAAAAATAATTGATTTCAAAGAAGCCATTGTATTTGGTTTTCTGGGGGCTTTGTATCTTGAAAACCTACCGAACAATATTCCCTCAGTTACTGGAGCTTCAAAATCTGTTATTGGAGGCTTATATCACAAATCTCTTTAACTTTAAAGAAACTTTTTCACACAACATTATTGGTAACTATTTTGAGAGTTTACATCCAAAAATTACAGATTACTAATTTTGTTTTTTAAGAAATTAGAATCTGTAACAATGAAGGATTTGCTAACGAAATTTGAAGATAAACGTCCAGAAATAGTATTTGAATGGAAAGATTCAGAAACTGAAGCTGAAGGTTGGGTGGTTATCAATTCTTTGCGTGGTGGAGCTGCTGGGGGTGGTACAAGAATGCGAATTGGTTTAGATAAAAGAGAAGTAGAATCGCTTGCAAAAACAATGGAAGTTAAATTTACTGTTGCAGGACCTGCCATTGGTGGAGCAAAATCAGGAATTAATTTCGATCCAAAGGATCCAAGAAAGGAAGGTGTTTTGAGACGTTGGTATGCGGCCGTAACTCCTTTACTTAAACATTATTACGGAACAGGAGGTGATTTGAATGTTGATGAAATACATGAAGTTATACCAATCACAGAAGATTGCGGTGTATGGCATCCCCAAGAAGGTGTATTCAATGGGCATTTTCAACCCAGAGAATCTCAAAAAATTCATAGAATAGGTCAATTGCGTTATGGCGTTTTAAAAATTGTTGAAGATTCCAGTTATTCCCCTTCAATTGACACTAAATATGTTGTCGCCGATTTAATTACCGGATTTGGCGTGGCTGAATCCATTAGACATTACTACAATCTATGGGGAGGAAACCTTAACGGTAAAAAAGTTATCGTTCAGGGCTGGGGAAATGTTGGTTCGGCAGCGGCCTATTATTTATCTCAAAATGGAGCCCAAATTATCGGTATAATTGACCGTGTTGGTGGATTAATAAATGAGAACGGGTTTTCCTTTGAAGAAATAAAAACGCTCTATTTAAATAAAAATGGAAACGAATTGTCACATCCAAACCTCATTTCATTTGAAGAAATGAATGAAAAAATTTGGAGTCTGGGCGCCGAAGTTTTCATTCCATGTGCTGGCTCAAGGTTGATAACTGAAAAACAATTGGATGAAATGATTGCCGGAGGGATCGAGGTGATTTCATGCGGTGCTAACGTACCATTTGCTGATCCACAAATATTTTTTGGTCCGATTGGCGAAAAAGCTGATGGATCACTTTCCTTGATACCTGACTTCATTTCAAATTGCGGTATGGCACGCGTATTTGCCTATTTGATGAGTAATGATCTTAAAAAGATCACTGATGAAGGCATTTTTGGTGACACAAGTGAAACCATTAAAAATGCACTTATAGCAACTAAAGCGAAAAATGCATTAAAAACAGGAATTGCGAAAACAGCATTTGAAATTGCATTAAATCAATTAATTTAATATGGAAATTGCATTACTTCTTGTATTTGTTTTGGGCTATGCTGCAATAACAATGGAGCATAGTCTAAAAATCGACAAATTAATTCCTGCCTTATTAATGATGGCCATTTGTTGGACAATAATTGCCTTGGGAATTAATGATGTTCAATCTTGGTTCGACCCCCACAGCTCCAAACTCATGGACATTTCTTCTTGGTCAATAGAACAAAAGAACCATTTATTAGAAGGTACGTTATTGCATCATTTTGGGAAAACAGCCGAAATATTAATCTTTTTAATGGGTGCGATGGCAATTGTGGAAATGATCGATCATTTTGAAGGATTTGCTGCAATTAAAAAATTGATTAAGGCCAAAAAGAAAATTACCTTGCTATGGATTATTTCAGCACTTGCTTTTATCCTCTCAGCAATTATTGATAACCTAACCGCTACGATTGTATTGATTACTATTCTCAGAAAAATTATTGTTGACCCTAAAGACAGAATATGGCTTGCCGGTTTTATCATCATTGCAGCAAACGCTGGAGGTGCATGGACACCAATAGGAGATGTTACAACAACCATGCTTTGGATGGCTGGAAAAGTTACAACAGTAAAACTTGCGGAATATCTCATTATTCCTTCATTATTGAATATTCTTATTACATTAATTATAGCATTTTTCTTACCAGTATTCAAAGGTGAAATTTCAGCGCCTGAAGACAATGACAAGGTAATTAGCAAGAATGCTTCATTAATGCTCATTCTTGGACTTTTAATGGTAGTAATGGTTCCTGTTTTTAAAACCATAACCCATCTTCCGCCCTATTTAGGAATGATGTTATCACTTTCGCTTTTTGCAGTAATTGCTGAAGTACTTTCAAATCGATCTATTTCTTTTACATCGCCGGATTCAAATGATAATGTTCACACATCAAAAGGTCCAACCATGAATGCGCTGTCAAAAATCGAAATGCCTTCGGTACTTTTCTTTCTTGGTATACTAATGACAGTTGCCGCGATGGAATCACTGGGAATGATTTTCAATTTTGGGCAACAAGTGAATCAAGTAATTGATACCAATGTTTTCGTCTCACTTCTTGGAGCATCTTCAGCAGTAATAGATAATGTACCTTTGGTCGCCGCAAGCATTGGAATGTTTTCTGAGTATGGTGTTGACGACCAAATATGGCATTTCTTAGCATATGCTGCGGGTACTGGAGGATCAATGTTAATTATTGGATCTGCAGCAGGTGTTGTTGCAATGGGTATGGAAAAAATAAGTTTCTTCTGGTACCTAAAAAATGTATCTTTGCTGGCACTACTGGGTTATATAGCTGGAGTAGTTACTTTTTTAATTATGCACTAAATTAATTTTTAACTAAAAATCAATAATAATGGGTTCATTTAACATGTTACTTCAAGCTGGAATCACTGTGGCAAGTGACTCAACATCAACTACTGGTGTGAAAGATGTTTCTTTATGGGAAATTTTAGAAGATTCCAACGCAGGAATTGGTTGGTTGGTCAACTCACTGCTTGTTCTCATATTAGGTTATGTTATTTTTATTTTCGTTGAACGTTATCTCGCAATTCGACGAGCAAGTAAAGCCGAGGCGGATTTCATGTACAAAATAAAAGAATATATTAAAGAAGGCAAAGTAGATCAAGCAAAAGATTTATGTAACCGTTCAACAAGTCCTTCAGCAAGAATTTTGGAGAAAGCAATTGAAAGATTAGGAAAACCGATGGAAACAATCACAGCAGCCATTGAAAACACAGGTAAGCTCGAGGTACTTCGTTTGGAGCAAAGGATTGCTTTCTTGGCAACGGCATCCGGTGCTGGACCAATGCTTGGGTTCCTAGGAACTGTAATCGGGATGGTAGTTGTTTTTATTGATTTAGAAAATTCAAACACGTTAGAGCTTAAAATCATTGCGCCCGGTATCATGACAGCAATGATAACTACTGTAGCAGGTCTAATCGTTGGAATTTTATCTTTTATGGGGCACAATCACTTACAATCAATGATAAGTAAGGTTGTATACCAAATGGAAAATACAGCACTTGAATTCACTGACTTCTTGCACAAACCTGAAAAATAGAAATTATGGATTTTAGTTCAAGAAATAAAGTCAAAGCAGAATGGGGAATGTCATCTATGACAGACCTTATCTTCTTACTCTTGATATTCTTTATTATTATGAGTTTGATGTCCAACAACCAAACACCAATTGACCTTCCTAAAGCCGAAGAAAACGTTCCGCCAAGTCAAGATCCGGTTGAAGCTACAGTAGTCATCACGGAAAATAATCAGTATGTGGTGCTTCCTGGTGGTAACATTGAAGAACCTATGGTTTTTGAACAAATCAAGGAATTGGCAGCAGCAGCCGTTAGCAACTCTGGAAAACCCAAACTAAGAATTGCTGGCCATCACAAGGCTGATTACGAGGCGGTTTTCCAGGTTTTGGCACTAGCACAAGCAAATGGATGGGACCCTGTTTTGGCATACGACAAATAATAACCAAAATTTATTAATATGAGAGCAATTCCCATAGTAAACCCGCTTGATCGAAGAAATGCAGTCATTGCATCAGCAGTAACACTTTTGTTATTGTTTCTTTACCTCATATTTTCTACTATTGAGATGGCTGACCCGGCACCTTCTGATATTGAACCCATTAAAACCGAAACAACTTTACAAGAAATTGAATTGAAACAATATGTTGTGGAAACTGAAGCAGGAGGAAGTCGTAAAGGCGGGTCCGGTACAGACGATCCAATTTCTAAAAATTTAGAACAAACACAGCAAATTCTTACCTCGAAGAACGGTAAAACAAGTGTATATTCTGGAAAATCAACCCATCAAAACTCACCCAATTCTGACAATCCGTCTGCTACCAATAAAAGTGGTGACGATGATTTTTTTGGAAACGATTATGATTCGCCCTATGATTCTGGAGGTGATTCGGATTTAAATGATCTCGGTGTTACAAAAGGTAAAAGTTCTGGAGAGACAGTTGACGGTTCAGGCAGAACAAGACTTAATAACCCTGACTTATCAAGCATTACTGTTAAAACAAACAAAAATACCATTTCACTCATTTTAACGATTGATAAAAATGGAAATGTCACAAAAGTAGATTTAAATCAACCTAAAACAACCGTAACAGACGGTATTATTATCAATAAGGTTAAAAATATCGTAAAATCGGAAGTAAAATATAATAAAGTAAGCTACGATAATCCTGCAAGAGTATATTTGACGGTTACTATTAAACAAGAATAGCTTATCAATGTCTTTCAATAATTATAAAGACACAATTTCTTGGCTTTTCCATCAATTTCCATCATACCAAAAACTGGGAAAACAAGCATATAAACCTGATTTAGGAAATATTGCTTCATTACTGAAAGTTTTAAATCATCCTGAAAAATCATTAAAATTTATTCATGTTGCAGGAACGAATGGAAAAGGTTCGGTTTGTTCTATGTTGTCTTCAGTATTGAAAGAGTCTGGGTTTAAAACTGGATTATTTACATCACCTCACATTTCAGATTTTAGAGAACGTATTCGAGTTAATGGTATAATGATTTCAGAGCAATTTGTTATTGATTTTTGCAAAAGCATTGCGCAAAATGATGAAATAAAATTGCTCGAACCTTCTTTTTTCGAGATAACATTTGCAATGGCACTGCAATACTTTAAGGAAAGTGAATGTAATATTTGTGTAATAGAAACCGGCTTAGGCGGTAGATTAGACGCAACCAATATTATAAATCCAATATTATCAATCATTACCAACATTTCATTTGACCACACTGACTTATTAGGCGATACTCTTGAAGCGATTGCCTATGAGAAAGCTGGCATAATCAAATCTAAAGTGCCTGTTATTGTAGGTGAATCGAAGAAAGAAACCATCAAAGTGTTTGAAGCCAAAACCAAGAAAATGGATAGTCAGTTGATATTAACGCCTACCAGTTATAAAAGTGAATTTAACCTTCCCTTTATTGCAGACTACCAAAAAAAAAATTTCAATATTGTCTTAAAGGCAATTGAGACACTTAGAGAAGTTGGAATTAATATAGGCTCATCAAACATTCAACGAGGTTTAGATAATTTAAGCATTAATTCTGGATTTATAGGAAGAATGCAAGTAATCGGTGAAAGTCCGAAAATTATTGCGGATGTTTCACATAATGAGGCTGGAGTCAAAGAAACATTAACCACAATTTTGAATATCAACAAAGGAAAATTACACCTTATTTATGGTGCCAGCGCTGATAAGGACCAACAAGCTATTGTTGATTTAATTCCGAAAGATGCCATTTTAAGTTTCTGTTTATTTTCAAATCCAAGAGGTTGGAGTAAAAAATTAGCTGAACAAATAGCTGAGAAGCAAGAGGTTAAACCAATAGTTTTCGATAATATTCAATTGGCATTGGATTACCACAAATCTAAATGCAATACTCAGGACACCATATTAATATTTGGAAGCTTTTTCCTTTTAAGCGATTTTTTTGATTTTTTTCAGAAATAGTATTGCTTAAATAAAAAACAGATGTATATTTGCAACCTCGAATTTCGAAAGAGAGGTTGACAAAAGGGAGATTAGCTCAGCTGGTTTAGAGCACCTGCCTTACAAGCAGGGGGTCGGGGGTTCGAATCCCTCATCTCCCACTCTGATAAAAGCACTGTCCAAAAGGATGGTGCTTTTTTCGTTTGCGCGAATCTGAGCTTGCTCAAGTGAGTTGTAAACGGAAAAGGCAGCAGCTGAACAAAGTGAAGCAGTGCTTTTATCCATTGCACGTCGGGTAACTGGGTTCTTTAATCCCTCATTTGTTTTCACTTTTTTCAAACGAAGATAGACGTTCCCACTCCTTAAAGCCCCTTTAGTATTAGTACTTACAGGGGTTTTTAGTTTTATTCACCTAAGGATTTAAAACTACAATTTAGGCTGAAAAATGGGATCAAGTCAAAAAGTTGGGAACTACGCATAAATTTGAGTTAATCTAAAAAGAAAGAATTCAACATTTCGTGCACCTCTGAATTGAGCTCGGAAAGCTTTTATTTTAGCATTGAATGATTTACTTCGTATCTGCTTCGCGGTCAGCAGAGGCATGAGTAGAGCGATTATCGAAGTAGTTTAGGATTGTTTTGTAGTGATTCATGATGGTTCTGGAAATTGTATGAAAGGATTTAAATCCTGATTGAACTACCTTTTCGTGCCATTTAGCTAGTCTTGTATAGCCATATATCTTTTCTTTTGTTGTCTCAAAAATCCAATTGAGTTGTTGTGAGAGTAAATAAGCTGTTTGAATATCAGGATATAGATAAAATAATATTTCGGCACGTTTTATTTGATCCAACGTCCAGTGCTTCTCGTTTTTATAAAGCACGTAACGGCTGCGCGCTAATAACTGTTTGACTGTATCACCATTTTCTTCCAAATTCTATATAAAACTTATGCTTCTAAATATTTTTTAAAAAATATTAATCGCTTGATTAACAAATATTTATATATTTTTTTCACTAGAAAAAGAAAATTATTTACTATGTAGGCATATTTTTTTTTAATATGCATGCACAATTATTTAAAAAGTTTTTTTTATATTTGTTTCAGAAACTGTTAAACATCCCCGATTATGAAAACAAATGTTCACCTCATCTCTGAGCAGATGACTTATTTTAAAGCCGTAGCTAAGCGTTCATTACCCAGTCGTTACCAACATTTAGCTGAAGATTTAGCACAAGATGCTATATTAAAAGCTATTGAAAAAATTGCATACTACGATCCTTCAAAAGGCAACTTTAAATCTTGGTTGTATCGACTAACCCAAAACTTGTGTTTTGATGCCATCCGTAAAATGGATAAAATGAACGTTGTTCCGATTCATCCAAACATTGTTCACAACGAAAAAGAGGAGAAAAAAATAGAGCGGGCAGAAATTAAAAAAATCAGAAATGCGATGCAATTTTTAAGTAAAAGGGATCGCATGTTGATTACTTACAAATTTATGTTCAATTTAAGCGGAAGAGAAATGGCTCAATTGCTTAACATTCCTGAAGCTCAAATAAACGTATATTTCAAACGGGCAAAGGAAAGGTTAATGGATATTTGCAAAAAAGCGGCCTAGAAGAAATCTCATAATTTTAAGAAAACCGATGAAAATCGGTTTTTTTTTTGACCTTTGACAAAAATAACTCAAATGAAAGAACTATTTACATTGCTTACCGCAGCAATAATTTTATGTTCATGTTCTGAACAAGACAAGAAACATGAAGAGACTATATCAGCAAAAACGGATACAATAAGCGCAAAGAACAATGTTACAGATTCTGTTGAAGCAGAACTTGTTTTTGATAGCGGATTAGAAACAAGCTTTTCCAAATTTTCTGCTGAAAAATGTTTTACTGAAGATCCAGAAGAATTTCAAATGACAGAAACAGGTGAATTTTGTGCAGAAAGAAAAGTTAATCTTTTGGTAGCAAAAACGACTGATGTAAAAACGGGAGAGGCTATCAATCAAGAATTGTTTCGGCTTATTACTGCTCAAAAATCTGTAAAATCTGGAATGCAAGCTTTTGTGAATAAAATCAAATCTTCGACCGATATATATGAAGCAGCATTTGAAGAGTGGGAATGCTCTATAATTAGCCAAACAAATAAAATATTATCTGTCGGAATTCGCTACGATTATATGGGTTATGGAGCTGCCCATGGCATGACGGGTTACCAAAGTGTTAACTTTAATCTCGAAAATGGCAGTGTATTAAAATTGGCTGATGTTCTTAGTCCTGGCTACGAAAAAGAACTCAAGAAAGTTGGAGAAAAAAGATTTATAGCTGAGAACGGAAAAGAAGGTTGGGAGTTTAAACCTGGAAAAGGAAATTTCCCTTTATCAGAAAATTATTCATTCACAAAGAAAGGTATAGTTTTTCATTATGGTCAATACGAAATCGGATCTTACGCGATGGGAATGCCAGAAATGACGATTACCTACGATTTAATAAGCGAATTGATTCCAGAGAACTCCCCATTAAGAACCTTTATGAAAGAAGATGCTGACAAATAATCAGTAATTATTTTAGAAAATCATATACCTTATGAAACATGAATCGGATTCTGAATCCGATTTCTTTTGACATGTATTTATCGGTGCCTGCAAAACCGTTGGTTTTGTAAAAAGGTGTAAACCCATTTCTGTAATAGAAATCATAATGCTTGGTTCTGCTTCTGTTTTTTTTACTCGGACTGGAAGAAACATGACAAAAAGAAAGACCAATTTCACCTGAAAATTCGCCAGAGGAATAATTTTTCAGTGCACCATTCGAGAATGCATACCTATACTCTGGTGTTAAGATAATTCCGCATTTTATTGAATGACAAGTACTTCCGATCTTACGTTGACCAATGTCTAATAGATTGACATCAAACAAAACTCCAAGGTTAATTGTATGAATACCTTTGTTGGAAAAAATTAGATCACTATTATCATTCAAGAAAGTATAACCATAACCCATTTTAGGGTAAATTCCTGAGTATATCATTTTAACAAAACCAATTGAAAATTGATAACTATTTACCTTCAAATCATTACCTTTAAGATGAATCGAATGAATAGGGCTTCCGGATACATACAAACCAAAATTCTTCCCCGTTCTATTATAAAACTGACCGAAAATCGTCAAACACCACCCACAAAGAATTACCATTAAAATTGCTCTTTTCATTTCAATTTAATTTTGGCAGCAATCTACGGTAACCTAACACGGTATCTAATTTATATGTCAGAATGCATACTTCATCATTTTGATTTCCTCCTAAGGCATATACCTCATTGGTTTCAATATTTGTTCCTAAATAAATTGAAACGTGTCCCTTCCATGAATTTGGGTCCTCTCTCCAAAAAACAACGATATCTCCAGGTAAGGGTTCATTAACTGATGAGCCAATATCCAACCAAGATCTTGCAGTTGCTAATGTTGTGTATTGTAAACCCACATTTTTGGCACAAGCACCAATAAAAACACTACACCATGAAACCTCGTCATTTTTCACATTGTAATTGCCCATTGCACGAAAAAATTCAATAACCTTTGGCTCATTAGATTTACCAATGATATCCCTAAGACCATAAAACTTTCTGGCTTCAACTATAATTGGAATGTTTAAAATGCTATCATGTAAATTATTTACACAAGCAAGATCCATTAAAAATGGGTCTCCACAATAACGCCATAGCTCATTAATTGAATTGGAATCGGTTTTTAAACTATCAGAATCTAAATGGTAAATCAAAACATTTTTCGCATTAGAAAAAATCGAACATAAAAGAATAAAAGAAAGTATTTTTAAGGTTTTCAGCACTAAAATATTCATCTTATTCAAAATTAGAAATAATTGACCAAAAGCCTATACTACTTACTTTTTCTTTTATAACATTTGAATATTAACTGTAACCATATTTCATTAACTTTGAATCTAAGTGTATTTTTAACATTAAGTACTTAAGCCGGTGTAATGCAGATTTTCTCAAAAATATTTCCCTTCGTTTTTTGGATTATTATTACCAACTGTCCTTTGAAAGAAATTCAGGCTCAAATCGTTCATCCCACAGATAATAATGCTTTTTTGCAAAATGAGGTTGCTTCCGTTTATGTCATAATTGATCCTGTATATATCGCGAATATTTTAAATAACGATAGTTTGGAATCCAATACAGAATATCCTGCACAATTTATTTATCAAAGCTCAAACTTAAATGATACCATTTCAAACATTGGCTTCAGGCTCAGAGGCAATACATCAAGATATGCTGATAAAAAATCATTTAAGGTATCCTTTAACACTTTCATTCAAGGTCAAAAATGGAATGGTATTGAAAAAATGAACTTAAATGGAGAACATAATGATCCCTCGATATTGAGATCGTACTTATCAGCTTACCTTTTAAAATCTGGAGATTTGATAAGTCCAAGAAACAGTTATGTCAAATTATACATCAATAATGAGTACAAAGGACTTTACTTAAATGTTGAACATATTGATGAAGAATTTATTCAAAAGCGTTTTCCAAATGATGATAATGGAAACTTGTACAAAGCATCCTATGGTGCTGATTTAACCTACTTGGGCAGCAATGCTTCAAACTATTACAATCTATATGAACTCAAAACAAATGAAACAGCGAATGATTACAGCGGTTTGATAAATTTTCTAAATATACTTAACACTGTTTCGATTACTGATTTCCCATGTGCCATTCAAGAGATTTTAGATGTCGAATCTTACCTTAAAACTTTGGCCATTGAGGTGCTTTGTGGCCATTGGGATGGTCATTCATTCAATAAAAATAATTTTTACCTTTATCAAAGACCTTCAGACGGCAAGTTCATGTTGATTGAGTATGACATGGACAATACTTTTGGAATTGACTGGATGAATATCAATTGGGCAAATCGAAATATATACGATTGGTCACATCCAAATCAGCCGCGTCCACTGTACGAAAGAATGATGAATGTGCCATTCTTCAAGGATAGATTTTCCTATTACATTAGTGAAATGCTTCAAGGAAATTTTAACAATTCTACTTTAATTCCAATATTGGAATCCAAGCAAAATCAAATTGAAGCAGCTGCCCTAGCCGATAACTATCGAGAATTAGACTATGGATTTTCAGATTCAGATTTTCAAAATTCACTTATTCAAGCATGGGGAGGACATGTCAGTACTTCCGTTGCCTCTTTTATATACAACAGAAATACTTCAGCTTACAATCAATTAATTTATCAAGGTTTGGAAAATCCATGCCAACTAAATCTAGAAGAAGCTGTTTTTGCGCAGGATGAAGTTGAGGGATATTATGATTTGACCGGTAAAAGATTGGATTATCCTGTAAATTATCAAATAACCATTGTAAAATTCATAAGTGGAAAAACAGAAAAAATAGTACGAATAGAATAAAATTTAATAGGATGATACATAGGTTTTTGTTAAGTTATTTTCTTTTTTTGTCGGTCCAAATTGCCGCCCAACAGTATGATTTAAAACGTGTTGAACCGAGAAACTGGTGGACGGACATGAACTACAGTCAAGTGCAAGTTATGCTTTACGGATCAAATATTTCCGAATTAGAAGTGAGTTGTGAGGATTTAATTATTTCGAATATCACGAAGACTGAGAATCCGAATTATATTTTCATTACACTTGACACCAAATCCAAAGAGGCAAAAACATATAACATATTGCTTCAAAAGAAAGGAAAAACCAAGCTTTCGGTTCCTTTTGAGTTGAAAGCGAGACGTGATGATTCTTCAAATCGAGAAGGTTTCAATACGAGCGATGTTGTTTATCTATTGATGCCAGATAGATTTGCAAATGGAGATCCTTTAAATGATTCACACGCGGCAACAGTTGAAAAAGCAAATAGAATGCTTCCTGGTGGTCGTCACGGAGGGGATATTCGCGGTATAATCAATAATTTGAACTATATTAAAAATCTGGGTGCAACAGCAATATGGAGCACACCGCTCCTTGAAGATAATGACTCAACTTATTCCTATCACACCTATGGTCAAAGTGACTTATACAAGATTGACCCACGTTACGGTACCGAAGCGGAATATCTAGAAATGGTTGATAAAGCTCATGAATTGGGTTTGAAAATAATTATGGATGTTGTTCCCAATCATTGGGGAGCATCGCATTGGATGATGAAAGATTTACCAACTTATGATTGGCTGCATCAGTTTCCAGGCTATGGCCAAACCAATTACCGAATGACGACGCAAAATGATCCTTATGCATCTGAGTTTGACAAAAAATGGTGTGTCGATGGTTGGTTTGTAAAGTCGATGCCTGATTTGAATCAAGGCAATCCATTGGTTTTGAATTACCTTGTGCAGAATACAATATGGTGGATTGAAAATGCAAATTTGGATGGTTTGCGGGTGGATACGTATTCTTACAATGACAAAGAAGGAATCGCCAAATGGACGGAAATTATCACCAATGAATATCCAAAAATGAATATCGTAGGTGAAGTTTGGATGCATGATCAAGCGTTACAGTCGTACTGGCAAGCAAATAGCCCCGTGGGAGCAATTCAATCGTACAATAGTCATTTGCCAACGGTGATGGATTTCACACTTCACGATGCCATAATGCAAGCTTTTGGAGAAGAAAAGCAATTTTGGGATAAAGGAATGATTCGTTTTTATGAAAACTTTGCCAATGACTTTTTATATGAAAATCCGTCTAATTTATTAGTATTTTCTGAAAATCATGATACGCAAAGATTTAATCAGTTGTATCCAGAACTTGAAGACTTCAAACTGATGCTGAGTCTTTTGACAACCATTCGAGGTATACCACAAATCTACTATGGAAGTGAAATCGGCATGAAAGGCGATAAAAATTTAGGTGATGCTGATATTCGTAGAGACTTCCCTGGAGGATGGGAAACCGATACCCAAAATTGTTTCAACTCAGAGGAGTTAACAGAAGAACAGCAATCATATTTTGAATTCACCAAAAAGCTATTAAACTGGCGAAAATCAAACAAAGCTGTACATGATGGAAAAACAATACAGTTCATTCCTGTTGAGAATGTGTATGTTTACTTCAGGGTTTTGGATGATCAAGCAGTAATGGTGGTAATTAATAATTCGTCAGACTCAAAATCCATAACTTTTGATACTTACAGTGAAGTGCTTCAGGATTTCAATTTTGGTTGGGATATTATCCATGAGAAAGCTTTCGATTTGAATTCCGTTAATTTTGTAGCTGAAGGTAAAAATGCTTACATAATTGAGTTAAAAAATGAATAGACTACTCCTTATTTGTTTCGTAGGTTTCGGTTTTTTACATTGTGCAACTTTTTTTGGACAAACGCGTGCGTTCAAAAATATCGTTCAAAACGACTCTTGTGTTGAAGTTCAAACCACAGATGGACGTTATCAATTTTATGCTTACGATGATAATTCCATAGAAACGCGTTTTTTCTCAGAGAACGAAAATCAAATTGAAACATCACATGCGGTTGTAGCGAAACATGGAAAAAACCTTTTATCGATTGATGATCAAGATGAAATTCTAAAGATATCAACTGAAAAAATTCAAATTGAAGTTATAAAAAAGAATCTGACTATATCATATTTTCACAAAGGTAAACTCCTTTTAATAGACAATAAAGGTTTTGAATTTAACAAAGCTGGTTTCGGTGTTGAATTATCCATTTCGCCTGAAGAGGCGCTATACGGAGGTGGTGCAAGGGCATTGGGTTTAAACCGTCGCGGTAACAAATTGGAATTGTACAACAAGGCACATTACGGTTATGAAGAACGCTCAGAACTGATGAATTACACTATGCCCATCATACTGAGTAGTAATAAATACCTCATCCACTTCGACAATCCTCAAATAGGTTTTTTAGATTTAGATAGTAAAAAGGAGAATAAAATAAGTTACAATACAATTGGTGGCAGAAAGGTTTATCAGATAATCGTAGGAGAAAATTTCGAAGATATTTTGAGTTCCTATACCTCAATAACGGGGCATCAACCTTTACCTCCTAGATGGGTTTTTGGAAATTTCGCGAGTAGATTTGGTTACCATTCGGAACAAGAAGTCAGAGAAACAGTCGAATTGTTTAAAAAATATGACATACCATTGGATGCGGTAATTCTCGATTTGTATTGGTTTGGAAAAGAAATTCAAGGAACTATGGGAAATCTTGAATTCTACAAGGACTCCTTCCCTACTCCTCAAAAAATGATTGATGATTTTAAAGATTTGGGTGTAAAAACGGTTTTAATCACAGAACCATTCATACTGACCACATCCAACCGATGGAAAGAGGCATATCGGGAGGGAATTCTGGCAAGAGATAGTTTAGGTAAACCTTTCACATTTGACTTTTATTTCGGCAATACCGGATTGATAGATATCTACAGTTCATCCGGATATAATTGGTTTTGGAACCGTTACAAGGAACTTATTGAAATGGGTGTGGAAGGATTTTGGGGAGATTTGGGGGAGCCTGAAGTTCATCCAAAGGAATTATGGCATCAAACGGGTTCCGCTAATGAAAAACACAATATTTACGGCCATGACTGGGCTGGATTAATTTCCAATGAATACAAAAAAGATTATCCCGAGAAACGACCATTCATTCTGATGCGTTCAGGATACTCCGGTAGTCAGCGAAATGGTATCATTCCTTGGTCTGGTGATGTCAACCGTACTTGGGGCGGCCTTAAATCACAAATGGAAATTGCACTTGAAATGGGGATGCAAGGAATTGGATACATGCACTCTGATTTAGGAGGATTCGCTGGATCGAAAGATGATTCAGAATTATACATTCGATGGTTACAATACGGCGTATTTCAGCCCGTTTTCCGTCCACATGCCCAAGAATCTGTTCCAAGTGAACCGGTATTCAAAGATGATATCACAAAAGATTTAGCCAGAAAGGCAATTCAACTTCGCTATTCCTTATTACCATATAATTACACGCTTGCTAAAGAAAATTCCGAAACAGGAATGCCATTAATGCGTCCTTTATTATTTGAATGTGATAAGGATGAAAATTCTCAGTCAATAAGTTCAACTTACCTATGGGGAAATTCATTTTTGGTAACGCCAGTTGTTGATTCAGCAGCAACTGAAGTAACAGTTCATTTCCCAAATAATTCTGTTTGGTTTGATTATTACTCAGATGAGAAGGTCCAAATGGGAAATAGCAAATCATGTCTTTCTGAGAAATCGGTAAAAGTTGCTATTGAAAGTATACCGGTTTACGTGAGAGCTGGTGCGTTTATTCCAAAAATTGAGGGATTGAATAACACTGAAGAATACTTCTCTGACACTATTGAAATCCATTTCTATTTTGATAAATCTGTAAAACATAGTTCGGGCAGGTTGTATGAAGATGATGGAATATCTGCTGAACCGCAAATTTTGTTCAATAATCTCAATTTTATTTATCATGGAAATGAGAAAAAAGGAACAATTGAAATACAATCGACGATTAATATTAACGAATATTCGACCTACAAATTAATTATACATCATCCTGAAAATTCCATTAAAAAATTAAAATGGAATAGTCGTAATAAATTGACACAATTCAATCATAACATAAACCATTGTTCCACAACTGTTTTTAAAATTTCTTCAGGAAAAAACCAATTGAAAATTTATGTTAAATAATTTTTCTTAGTGTCAAATTGACATATTTAAAAATAATTTTAATTTTACGGCTTAACTATTAAATAAAACACAACAATGATTTCGAAAAAAATGCAATTACTTTTTGGGTCATTTATCTTGAATTTTCTTTTTGCTGGCATTTCTTTTTCACAAGGAGCAATAATTAAAGGAACAATCAAGGACTCACTTGGTAAACCAATTTACAGGGCGCAAGTCATCCTAGAAGGTAAATCACGTGGAGCGACTACAAATGAAAATGGTTTTTATGAATTGTCCATGATCGATGCTGGTTCCTACACTTTGATTTTCCGCGCACCTGAGTTCACGGAAAAGAAAAAAGAAATTACGCTGTCATCAGGCGAAACGCAGGTTCATGACATGGTTTTAATTTCTACAGGAAAGCTCCTTGATGATGTTGTTATTATTGGTTATGGTACAACAAGAACTTCAGATTTAACAGGTTCCGCGACCATTTTGAACGAAAAGAATTTCAATCAGATGTCAGTTGCGACACCAGAGCAATTGATTATGGGTAAGGCCGCAGGGGTTAAAATCAATACCAATGATGGTGCTCCGGGTTCTGGTTCTACGATTCGTTTAAGAGGAGGAACTTCAATAAACGCGAGCAACGACCCTTTAATTGTAGTGGATGGTGTTCCATTAGATAATGGAGGAATCTCAGGAGCGGCAAATCCGCTTTCAATGATCAATCCAAATGATATCGCCTCATTTGTAATTCTTAAAGATGCATCAGCTACCGCAATTTATGGATCTCGTGGTGCAAATGGTGTAATTTTAATTACTACAAAAAAAGGAAATGGTTTGGCAACAGAGGAGCTTAAAGTTACGCTGGACACTAAACAATCGCTCTCAACAATTGCTAAATATGCAGATGTTTTAAGTGGTGATGAATTCAGACAGTTGGTTACTGCAAATGGCACCCAACAAATGATAAATTTATTAGGAGATGCGAATACCGATTGGCAGAAAGAAGTATTTCGAAATACATTTGTAACGGATAATAACGTTTCATTAACTGGCGGAATCAAAGGATTACCTTACCGATTATCAGTTGGCAACAGAATTGAAAATGGCCTTTTAAAGACAGACCAATTCAATAGAACTTCTGTTTCCTTAAACTTGACTCCGAGCTTCTTGGATAATCATTTACAATTGGAAATGAACCACCGCTTTGCACAAACCTATTCAGTTTTTGCTAATCGTGGTGCATTAGGAGCAGCATTTTTTGATCCAACGCAGTCTGTAATGTCTGGTGGAGATGCATACAATGGTTACACGGAGTGGCTTGATCCTGTAACTGGTTTACCAAATACCTTAGCTCCTAAGAATCCGCTTGGATTGATATATCAACGCGATGACAGAAGCAATGTATCTCGATATATTGGCAACGCTAAATTGACTTACAAACTGCACTTTTTCCCTCAAATAAAGGCGGTATTAAATTTAGGAACAGATCAATCTGAAGGAGCAGGATACTGGAGAGAGGATTCACTTTCATCCTTTGGAATTTACAGTAATGGGCGCTATTCTAATTACAGACAAAACAAAGGAAATAAGTTAATTGAGGCTTATGCCAATTACAATAATGGTGAAAAGCAAAGCAAGCATTTTATTGATTTAACCGCAGGTTATTCTTACCAAGACTGGTACACATCGAGTCCAAATTATCCAATATACAACGAGGCTCAAGATTCCATAATTCAAAAAGCATCGGCTTTTCCATTTTACACGAAGAATGCTTTGTTATCTTTCTATGGTAGAGCGATTTACACTTTTGACAATCGATATGTCATTAACGCTTCATTAAGAAGAGACGGTTCTTCGAGATTTAGTCCTGAGACGCGATGGGGTATGTTCCCTTCAGTTTCGGCAGCATGGATCATTTCGAATGAAAAATTCATGGAAAAATTGAGTGCGATCAACATGCTTAAAATAAGAGCTGGATATGGAGTAACTGGCCAACAAGACGGTATTGGTGATTATGCTTACATATCCAATTATTTTGTTGGGGATTCTACAGCAATGTATGCGTTTGCTGGTCAATATTTTACTTTATTGAGACCTGGAGGTTTTGATGCCAATCTGAAATGGGAGACTACATCGAGCTACAATTTTGGTTTGGATTTAGGTTTAAAGAATGACCGTTTTACTGCTACAGTTGATTTATATAGAAAAGAGACTTCTGATTTATTGGCGGTAGTTCCTGTTCCTGCTGGAACAAATTTCTCCAACCAAATTCTTACTAATGTTGGTGGAATGCGCAACGAGGGAATCGAATTGAGTACCACCATTGGAATAATCGCGAAGCAAGATATGCGTCTTGATCTTTCTGCTAATGCTACATTTAACAGAAATACAGTTCTAAAACTGTCTCAAATTGAAGACACCAACTCGGTTGGAATATTGGTTGGAGGAATCGCTGGAGGAATCGGGAATACCGTTCAAGTTCATAGCTTGAACAATCCAACTTTTTCCTACTTGGTATACCAACAGCAATATGATGCAAATGGAAATGCTATCGAAGTAGGTCAACAAGCAAATATTGATATCAATGGCGATGGTCAAGTTACAACCGCTGATAAATGGAAGGATGTGAATGCCTTTGCTGATCTCAACGGAGATGGAATCATTAACATCGATGACAGGTACGTATTTGAAAAAGCAGCACCAGATTGGTTTTTGGGAATGGCTTTGAATTTTACTTACAAAAAGTGGTTCCTTGGATTATCCATGCGAAGTGAATTGGGAGGTTACATCTATAATAATTTACACTCCAACAGTGCAACTTTTCAATCCATTAATGGGACGCAAGGTTTCCTAAATAATATTAGTTCCTTGTATTATAATCAAGAAATTGAGGATATCACAGACCGACAATTGTTAAGTGATATGTATTTGGAAAGAGCCGATTTTCTTAGAATGGACTATATTAACTTGGGATATAATTTTGGGAAACTTAAATTAACGAAGGAGAAAATAGGACTGAATGCATCATTAACAGTGTCCAATGTATTTGTAGTAACGAAATATTCAGGACAAGACCCTGAGGTAAATGGTGGAATTGACAACAATTTTTATCCGCGTCCACGTGTATATTCATTAAATCTAACTTTTGACTTTTAAACCAAAAATATTTAATTGAAATGAAAACAATGATTAAAACACTATCAATAGTTGCGATAATATTCGCTGTTGGTTTATTGAATTCATGTAAAAAGCAGTTGAATCAGCAACCTCTTTATGGTCTCAATGCCTCTGTGGTTTATGGCGATCCAGACAATTATATTAACGTATTAGCAAAACTATACGCTGGACTATCTGTTACCGGATTGGAAGGGCCGGCAGGCAAACCAGATATCGCCGGAATCGACGAAGGTTTTTCAGCTTATGTGAGACTTTTATTTAAGCTCCAAGAGCTTCCAACAGATGAAGCGATTTGTGGATGGAACGATCCAGGAATTCCGGATCTTAATAAAATGACATGGTCTGCAGAAAATTCCTTTTCAAAAGCCATGTACTACAGAATTTTTTATCAAGTAACGCTTTGCAATGAATTTATTAGAGAATCCAGTGAGGAAAAAATGACAGAAAGAGAATTCTCTGATGCTGACAAAGCAATGATTAGGACTTACAGAAATGAGGCTCGTTTCTTAAGAGCACTGAGTTATTATCATGCAATGGATTTATTTGGTAATGTTCCTTTCGTAACGGAAGAGGACAAAGTAGGTGCATTTCAACCAGAGAGAATTACCCGAGCTGACCTTTTTCAATATTTAGAGTCAGAACTCACCGATATGGAGGATCAACTTTTAGCTCCTTCTGCAACACCTTATGGAAGAGCTTCCAAGGCTGCAGCACAGTTTTTATTGGCTAAAATGTATTTGAATGCATCTGTATACAATGGAACAAATCGAGCGGCTAGCTGCGCTGAATATTGTCAGAAAATAATAAACGCTAATGCATACACTTTAGATGACAATTATCCTGAATTATTCATGGCTGATAATAATACATCACCAGAAATCATTTTCCCTGTTTGTTATGATGGTCTTTTTACACAAACATATGGTGGAACAACATTTATGGTCAATGCCTCAATCGGAGGAACAATGACACCTGCTGACTACGGAACAAATGGAAAATGGGCAGGATTAAGAGCAAAAGGCAACTTGGTAGACAAGTTTCCGGATTCAACATTGGACAGCAGATATCAATTCTACAGAAATGGACAAGTAAAAGAGATTACAGCAATGAATGTATTCGCTCAAGGATATGCGCTTCCAAAATACACGAATAAAACTTCGACAGGACAAACAGGCTCAAATAATGGTACAACACCTTTTGTTGACATTGATTTCCCGATGTTCAGATTGGCTGAAGTTTACCTTATGTATGCTGAGGCTGCATTGAGAGGGGGTGGTGACGTGAATTTAGGTTTAAGTTATGTTAATGCTTTAAGAGAACGTGCCTATGGAAACAGTTCATATAATTTAGGATCAATTAGCTTAAGCGATATTCTTGATGAACGCGCAAGAGAATTACATTGGGAGTGCACCAGAAGAACAGATTTGATTCGTTTTGACTTGTTCACTACTGGTTCTTACTTATGGCCGTTTAAAGGTGGAGTAGCCGCTGGAACTGGCGTTTCTGATCACCTTAAACTTTATGCACTACCGACAGCAGATTTGAATTTGAATCCGAATTTGATTCAGAATCCAGGTTACTAAAAAAAAATATCATGAAAAAAGCGCGGAATCCGCGCTTTTTTTTGTTGATCTTACTTCATCATCCAAGAGCCTCCAACGCTTTGGACGTTCGGTAACTCCAGATAATCTCGATAAGTTTCTTTTGTGATACCACCTGTTGGGCAAAAATTAATTCCACCAAAAACTTGTGAATAGGTTTTCAAAGCATTTATTCCTCCAAATAAATCTGAAGGAAAGAATTTCAATAAATCGTAACCTCTTTCGGAACAAGAAATAATTTCACTTGGTGTACAAGCTCCAGGTAAAAAAGGAATACCGGAATTTTCAAGTTCTACAAAAAGTTTATCGCTTCCACCAGGCGAAACTATAAAATCTATATTCAAATTTTTAAGTGCCGCTATTTGATTGGTACTTATTACAGTTCCTGCACCAACAATCATATTTTTAACATTATGCTTCAAGTATTCAATGGCTGCTAAAGCATACGGGGTTCGAAGCGTAACTTCAATAATGTTGATATCATTAGCTTTTAATTTATCCAAAACCATTGGAATATCAGATTCTTGGTGAATTGTTACCACTGGCACAATTTGATGTGATGAAAGCAATTCTTTTATTCCGTTTTGTCCCATAATTTGTTTTTACATTAAAAAGCTAGCTCCTTCTTCACTTGAGCTAACCATTTGTCTCATATTAGCAAAAAGTTCTCGCCCGAGGCCTATTTCAGCATTAGATATTTTAATTTGAGGTAAACGAGCATCCAAATCTATATTTACACATTCAAGAATTCCATTTTCACCATCAACGCGAACCCAATCGCCTGTTTGAATTTTTGCAATTGCTCCACCATCCTTAGCCTCAGGAACAACATGTATCGCCGACAAAACCTTGCCCGAGGCGCCTGACATTCTGCCATCAGTTACCAAAGCTACTTTGAATCCTCTCTTTTGCAGAATGGTTAGCGTCGGTGTTAATTGATGTAATTCTGGCATTCCATTAAATTTGGGTCCTTGAAATGGAATTACCGCGACAAAATCCCTATCCAATTCGCCTTTCTTGAAGGCAGAGATAAAATCCTCTTGTTCGTTGAAAACAATAGCTGGTGCTTCAACGATTCTATGATCTTCAGGAACAGCTGAAACCTTGACTACTGCCCTACCGATGTTACCTTTTACGATCTTAATTCCGCCTTCTTTACTAAATGGAAGTGAAACTGGTCGAACGATTGAATCATTTAATGAAACTTTAGCTGATTCATCCCAAACAATTGCATTATCCCTAATCTTGGGTTCACGAATAAAATTGTGCATTCCATGACCTAAAATGGTATTGACATCTTCATGTAAAAGTTCATTATCAAGTAAAGATTGCATAATGAACCCTATTCCACCTGCGGCATGGAAATGATTTACATCAGCAGCACCATTAGGGTAAACTCTTGCGAGTAATGGTATTACCGATGAAAGGTCTGAAAAATCCTCCCAATTAATAATAATTCCTGCGGCCTTGGCAATCGCTATGAGGTGTATGGTATGATTTGTAGATCCTCCCGTTGCAAGCAATCCAATTATTGCATTCACGATGACCTTTTCATCAACAATACCAGCAATTGTGGAATTGAAATCCTTATTTTTCGTCAATTGAAGTACTGTTTTTACCGCCTCTTCATTCAAGAGATTTCTTAATTGGGTATCAGGATTCACAAAACTTGATCCCGGCAATTGGAGTCCCATGAACTCCATGAGCATTTGATTGCTATTAGCGGTTCCATAAAACGTGCATGTTCCGGGTGAATGGTAAGAATCTGATTCACCTTTTAATAATGCGGATCTATCTATCTTACCTTCAGCATAGTCTTGACGAATACGTGCTTTTTCCTCGTTACTGATTCCTGTCGGCATTGGTCCACCGGGCACAAAAACAGTTGGTAAAAACCCAAATTTTAAGGATCCAACAAGGAGCCCCGGAACAATTTTATCACAAATTCCGAGATTCAAAACACCATCAAACATATTGTGAGACAAAGAAATGGCTGAAGAAAGTGCAATAACGTCCCGGCTAAATAGAGAAAGCTCCATGCCAATTTGTCCTTGTGTTACACCATCGCACATTGCTGGAACACCACCTGCCACTTGCGCAACAGCATTATGCTTATTTGCAAATTCGCGGATCATGGGGGGATAGTTCTCATATACTTTGTGCGCAGAAAGCATATCATTATACGCTGTAACGATAGCAATGTTAGGTAAGCTATTTTCTGATAATGCAGCCTTATCATTGCTCGAGCATCCTGCAAAAGCATGCGCCAAATTTCCACAATGAAGATTTTGTCTTTTCAATTCTTGGTTGAATTGATGCTTCATGGATTCTAAATAGGATGCTCTTGAAGATTTACTGCGTTCAATAATTCTATTGGTAACGTCTGTTATTGTTTTGTTCATAGCTAACATTCTGCAAAATAGGTTACACCATTCGTTGACTCATTCATTAGTGATGCAATTGGTAAATGATTCTCACTGGCACTTTGAAAAATATTCAATTTGTTTCTTCCAACGATAAGCAAATCAATAAATTGAGCATTTTTTAACATTTCCTTTGAACAAGTAATTCTTGTCTTAGGTTCTGTAGGAGCGTATGTTTGAAGAATTTCAGTTTCCATTCCTTTTAAACTTTTTTCAGAGGCCTCATCACCAGGAAAGAGCGATGCCGTATGCCCATCTTCACCCATTCCCAAAAGGCAATAATCGATACGTTCCTTAAATGGAAGATAGGTAAAATTTACCTGTTTTAGATTTTCATCAAGGTTTTCTATATTGTTCACCATAGGCAACAATTTAAAACCAATTGCTTTTGAAAAGCAGCCTTCAATCAAACTGGCATTGCTGTATTCGCTTTCTTTTTCTACAAAGCGCTCGTCAACAAGTCCAACTTGTATTTGAGTCCAATCTAGAGGTAATTCAGCTAATGCCTGATAAAGAAATTTTGGAGTAGTACCTCCAGAAAGCAATATACTGGCATTGCCATAATTCTGCAAAGCACTTTTTATGATAAGGTGAATTCTTTGCACCATATCATTTTCCAAATCTATCTTATTGTTAAATCGCTTTAAAATCATCTTCTGTATGTCTTAACCACTTTTGATTTTTATCCATAATGAAATCTCCTGGACCATGCGAACCAGCTTCGTAAAGAACATTCTTTAACTTGGACTCATCCCAACTTTTAACAATTGATTCAATCCAAATCCAAGCGGCTTCGAGTTCATCTTGTCGCATAAATAATGTCTGATTTCCGCGCAATACATCAACAATTAATCGCTCATAGGCTTCTGGAAAACGTTCTTTAAAGGAGTCAACATAATCTAATTTGAGAGAAATAGGTTTATACCTATATCCACCGGGACCAGGTAGTTTGGTCATTTGAACCAATTCAATACGCTCCTCAGGCTGTAGACGGATAATTAATTGGTTTCCAGGAATTTCACCCTGTAAAGGAAATACATTATGCTTAACGGATCGAAAATTGATAACAATTTCTGAGTAACGCGCAGACATCCTTTTACCAGTCTGCAAGTAAAAAGGCGTGTTTTTCCATCTCCAATTATCTATATGCGCTTTGATTGCAACAAAAGTTTCTGTATTTGAAGCATATTTTTCGATATCCTCAAGGTAAGAGTTCAACTGAACTCCGTTTACCGCGCCTCGTGAATATTGACCACGAACCGTATCCTTGAGAACAGAATCTTTATCATACAATCTCAATGAGTTAAGCACCTTCAATTTTTCATTTCGAACAAAATCTGCCTCTAATTTAGCCGGTGGTTCCATAGCTATCAAACAAAGCAATTGCAACAAATGGTTTTGAACCATATCTAACAACGCTCCACTATGATCATAATAATCTCCCCTTTTTTCAACTCCTAAACTTTCAGCTACAGTAATTTGAACACTTTCAATATGCTCAGCGTTCCAAGAATATTCAAAAAGATGATTGGCAAATCTTAAAACCATTAGATTTTGAACCGTTTCTTTTCCCAAATAATGATCAATTCTATAAATCTGATTTTCGCTGAAACTCTTAATAATCTTTTGATGAATCTCTTTAGAAGATGCTAAGCTATTTCCAAGAGGTTTTTCTAAAACAACTTTACTCTTTGCATTTACTAGACCACAGCGTTTTAAACAATCGCAAATTGGACCAAAAGCATCTGAAGGTGTCGATAAATAATATACACTTTGATAATTTGGTTGCTCCTCAATCGCAGATTTAAGCTCTTGATAATCCGTTTCGGTATGATTCGCAACGACCATAATCCGCATTTTTTTAAAAAAGACATCTATCAAATCCTTATCATAAGCATACGTAGCAGATTGCTCAATAAAATTCCTTAACTCTTGAAAGAAGACACCATGTTTCTTATCAGAACGGGTAATTGCAAAAATCTTAAAATCTGCTGGTAATTGTTTGTCGACAAATCGATGGAAAAGTGCAGGATAGATTTTTCTGAATGCTAAATCACCATCGCCGCCATAAACAATGGCATTAAATGGCTTAATTATCATGGCATTTTTTAAAGACACACTCATAGTTCGCTATGGTTTTTGCCAAAGATAATACTTTATGTCAAAAGTACACTAAGTATAAAAATGAAAAAATTGTTAAGGCACTCAAACAAATTTAAAACCCGAAATTATCGAAACCATTTTGAATCAGGTTATTGTATTTTTCTTCATTGAATTTAAAATATTGTGATGGTTTGTGCGGGACACCTTCTTGTCTTTCTCTGAGACTTTCAACAATATCTAATTTCAACATTTTTCTACGAAAATTTCGCTTATCCAACTCCCTGCCCAAGATAACTTCATATAGCTTATGTAATTGAGTTAGCGTGAATTTTTCCGGCAATAAATTAAATCCAATGGGCTGAATACGTATCTTTTCTTGTAGCTTTGAGAATGCCGCTTGAAGAATGGTTAAATGATCAAATGCCAATTCTTTAACTTCCTCTAAAGGAACCCATGAAGCAGATTTAGCAAAAGATGAAGGTTGAGGGGTATAATTATTCATGTTAACCAAAGAGTAATATGCAACAGTTAATACCCTTTCATCAGGGTTTTGACGCACAGCTTTAAGCCATAATTGATCTTGTGGTTTATTTAGACGATCAATATCACCAAATGCTCCGACCTGTTCCAAATAGATTTCCCTTAACCCTGTAAGCTCAAGCAAAACTCGGGAGGCAGCCATGTCGAGATTTTCGTCCTCGAAAATAAGGTCACCTGGCAATGCCATGCATTGCTCGACGCCGTTTACTGACTCCCTTTCAATTAACAACACCTTTAACTGGTTGAGGTCAAAACCAAAGATGACGCAGTCTGTGGAAACTCGAGGATTGAGCTCGTGTCGATTTTTTGATTGCATATTCAAAGGTAAAAAAGAATTTAATATATTCGCAAAGTGTAAAATTGACACATAGCTTAATTTTTGACGTAATCAACTATGATATTAATTATTGAAAGTGGCTCTACCAAAAGCGATTGGGTTCTTTTGAACCGGGGTGAAAAAACTTACTTTTCAACCATAGGATTGAATCCATATTTCCATTCAGCACAAGATGTTGAAGATGCCATTAGAAGCAATTCCGGCTTACTTGCAATGAGTGATTTGGTTTCTGCAATTTATTTTTACGGTGCAGGTTGTTCTGCAGATCATCTAAATGCAATAATCGAAAAAGGGATCAAAAGTATTTTTACAAATGCCTTAGTATCCGTAGATCACGATTTAAATGCCTGTGCTTATGCCACCTACACTGGTGAACCCGCAATTTCTTGTATTATCGGAACAGGATCAAATTCTTGCTTTTTCGATGGTGAAGTCGTTTCGGAAAAGGTACCAGCTTTAGGATATATCTTAGGAGACGAAGGAAGCGGGACGTACATGGGAAAAAGAGTTTTAGCCGATTACTTGTACCACCGTTTACCTGAAGAAATGGCCGAAGCATTTGAGAAAGAAACAGGTTTAGACAAGGATAGTATAGTGCACCATGTTTACAAGCAGCCGAATGCGAATGTTTATCTCGCATCATTTGTACCATTCATTCAAAAGTTTTCACATACAGATTACGTTAAGGAACTTGTTTTAAATGGATTTAAACAATTCCTTGATGTGCACGTTTGTTGTTTTGACAATTATAAAAATTACCCTGTTCATTTTGTTGGGTCTATTTCACGTATCTTCCAAAATGAGCTTGAAGAAGCTTGTAATTACTTTGATATCAAACTTGGAAATATTGTTCAAAAACCAGTTGATGGTTTGGTTCAATATCACGAACGATATATTAACAAACTGGAAACCAAATAACGCTTTATGAAAAATTTCTTTACAATTATTTTCCTTCTTTCAATACTTTCTGCTAATGCTCAGAATCAAATTGCTCCAGATTGGGCTAAAAATGCGACAATCTATGAAGTAAATATTCGTCAGTTCACAAATGAGGGAACATTTCGTGCTTTCGAAGAGCATTTACCTCGCCTAAAAGAAATGGGTGTTGATATTGTATGGTTGATGCCCATTCATCCGATAGGTGTTAAAAACAGAAAAGGAACACTTGGAAGTTATTATGCGGTAAAGGACTACAAAGACGTTAATCCTGAATTTGGAAAATTCGAAGATTTTAAAAATTTGGTTGCCAAAGTCCATGAATTGGATATGAAAATCATCATTGATTGGGTTGCCAATCATTCCTCGCCTGATAATGTATGGGTTGATGAAGGCCATAAAGACTGGTATACTTTGGATTCAACAGGTAACCTTCAACCTACAATTGGAACAGATTGGTGGGATGTTGCGGATTTAAATTACGATAATCTTGAAATGCGCAAAGAAATGATTGAGTCAATGAAATTTTGGTTGAAGGATGCTGACATTGATGGTTTTCGTTGTGATGTTGCTGGTTGGGTACCTATGGATTTTTGGGTTGAAGCCAAAACACAATTAGACGATGTGAAACCGATATTTTTCCTTGCTGAATCTGAAGGAATTGATCAGCATCAGGCATTTCACATGACATACGCATGGGAATTTCATCACATCATGAACAAAGTTGCTCAAGGTGCCGAAAACGTACAATCTATAATCAGTTATTTTGAAAGGGAAAAAAATTATCCGAATCATGCTTTTCGTATGAATTTTACATCAAATCATGATGAAAATTCTTGGAACGGAACTGAAATGGAACGACTTGGAAAAGCAAGAATGACCATGGCAGTTTTGGCTTCAACAATAATGGGAATGCCGCTGATATACAACGGTCAAGAAACAAGTTTAGATCGCAGATTGCAATTTTTTGAAAAAGACAGTATTGTTTGGGGTAAAATGGATTTAGTAGACTTTTATACTACACTCAACAATTTACATCATTCTAACCAAGCTTTGTGGAACGGAGAACACGGTGGCTTTCCCGAAATAATTTCATCAGAAAAGGAAGAGCATGTTCTTGCCTTTATTCGTGAGAAAAATGGAGACAAAGTACTTGTATTGATGAATTTATCCTCTGAAGAAAGGGTATTCAAGATTAAGAATAAAAAGATAAAAGGAAATTACACTGACCTTTTCAGCAATCAGAATGTCAGCGTCAAATCGAAAATTTCTGGAAATCTTGCACCTTGGTCATACCAAATCCTTCACATTACTACAAACAAATAACCTATGAGCACTGCACAAAAAGGAAAACCGGCCCTATCCTTTTGGCAAATTTGGAACATGAGTTTCGGATTTCTGGGAATTCAAATGGGTTTTGCATTACAAAATGGCAATGCCAGTAGAATATTAACAGATTATGGAGCCGAGGTAGAGAGTTTATCTTGGTTTTGGTTGGTTGCTCCACTTACCGGTATGATTGTTCAACCTTTGATTGGTTATTGGAGTGACAGAACATGGTCCAAAAGATTGGGTAGAAGACGGCCATTTTTCCTTGCAGGAGCAATATTAGCATGCACAGCTTTAGTTTTATTGCCCAATGCCGATAAATTCACAAGCGTATTTCCAGCATTATTGGTTGGTGCAGGTTTTTTAATGCTTATGGATGCCTCCTTCAATATTTCCATGGAACCTTTTCGTGCGCTGGTAGCAGATAATCTTCCGGAAAACCAAAGCACTCTGGGCTTTTCAATACAAACGGCACTTATTGGAATTGGAGCGGTCGTAGGTTCTTTTCTTCCATGGATACTCAAGAACTGGTTTGGTGTTCCAAACGATTTAGAAGGGGTTAAAGTACAACCGAATGTTATTTATTCGTTTTATTTCGGTGCTGCAATATTCATGATTGCCATTTTATGGACCATTTTTAAAACCAAAGAATATTCGCCTGAGGAAAGGATTCAAATGGGAATAATCAATGAAGAAAAAACCAATGAAAAATTCTCAATTCCCAAAACCATGTGGAAACTCGGTGCCGTTCAATTTTTTTCATGGTTTGGTCTTTTCTGTATGTGGGTATATACAACCACAGCCTTAAGAGAACATACATACAATCTACCGCCTATCGATGAATTAAAAAGTGCTGGTGAACTTGCAGCGAATGCCAGCTTGATAAAAGCTCAATTGAAGCAAAGTGAAGATTTAGGAGATTGGATAGGAATTCTTTTTGGAATTTACAATGGTATATCTGCAATATTTGCGCTCATCATGCCTTGGTTGGCTTCAAAATTCGGTAAAGCAAAAACGCATTTCATTGCCTTAACCTTAGGTGGTTTGGGTTTGATCTTGACATACTTCATGCCGGATAAATATATGATGATAATTCCAATGGTATTAATTGGAATAGCTTGGGCAAGTATTTTAGCAATGCCTTATGCCATGTTGTCAGGAGTTATTCCTGCGGAAAGAATGGGAATTTTTATGGGAATATTTAACTTTTTCATAACCCTTCCTCAAATTGTAAGTGCACTTTTTTCAGGTCCTATTGTGAAACATCTTTTTAATAATAACGCGATTTATGCTCTGATTTTAGGTGGGGTGATGATGCTGATTGCTGGAATTATTACGCTTTTTATACGAAATGAAAATTAAAGCCCTCATATTCGATTTGGATGGAGTCTTGGTTTCAACTGAACAAAACCATTACATTGCTTGGCAAAAGACAGCACAATCTTTGGGAATCAACTTCAGTGAGGAAGAAAATGAAATGCTTAAAGGTGTTAGCAGGGTAGATTCTTTGAAAAAGATTTTAGCGCTGGGAAAAAAAAATATTTCGGAAGACTACTTCAATCAATTGTTGCAAGAAAAGAACGATTTTTATCTGGATTCCATTCAAAATTTAACGCAAAATGATTTACTGAAAGGAGTCGCTCAACTTCTCCATAGCGCCAAACAAAATGGGTTAAAATTGGCAGTTGGGTCCTCAAGTAAGAATGCAAAACTTATATTACAATTGGTTGGAATTATTGAATTGTTCGATGTAATTGTAGACGGAAATGATGTGGAATTTCCCAAACCACATCCAGAGGTTTTTCTTAAAGGGGCGCAAAAAATGGGTTGCGAACCTGAGGCGTGCATTGTTTTTGAAGATGCATTAAGTGGTATTCAGGCAGCTAAAGAAGGAAATTTCACTACGGTAGCTGTTGGAAATCCTATATTAAAAAATGAAGCAAACTACTATCTTGACGATTTAACACAATTTAGATTAGAAGACCATGCATAACTTATTTGAAATCGATGAATGGAAGGTTATCGAAACCAAATTCGATCCAGCCAGGCAAGAACAAGCTGAAAGTATTTTTTCTTTAGGAAATGGTTCCTTTGGACAAAGGGCAAATTTTGAAGAAGATTATTCTGGTAAATCATTACAAGGAAGTTATGTAGGAGGAGTTTATTACCCAGATAAAACAAGAGTTGGTTGGTGGAAAAATGGATATCCTGAATACTTTGCAAAAGTACTTAATTCATGCAACTGGATTGGAATTCGAATAGAAATTGGTGGTGAAAACCTTGATTTGGCAAAAGTTGAGGTTCGAAATTTCTATCGCGAATTGAATATGAAAACGGGAACATTAACACGAAAGTTTCGATGCATCCTCGCGGACGGAAAAGAACTTGAGGTTCAATCCTTGAGATTTTGTTCTATGCACAATGAAGAGATAGCTGCCATTCGCTATTCCATTACGCCAATTAATTTCTCCGGAAACATCAAATTCACAGTTTATCTTGACAACAACGTAAAAAATGCTGATGCCAATTACGATGAGTTTTTCTGGTTGGAGGACACTCAGCGTGTTGGCATTAAAAAAGGTGTTGTAAGTTCACGAACAAAAAAAACCAATTTTTTGGTTGCCACAGCCATGCGGTTTTCATTTTGGCAAAACGATGACTTGCTTGATATACATCCTAATTGCGCTCAGAAAAGTTTATATGTTGAGAATAATTTTGAACACTATCTTGAAAGAGGAACAACTTACACTTTAAAAAAATATGTTAGTATAACCTCAACATTGAACCATTCAGAATTCGACACTGTAGCTCAAGCCATTAATAATGTAACAGAAGCATATACGGGAGGATTCGATAAATTATTATCGGAGCACCAAAATTCTTGGGCAGAAATTTGGAAGCATGCAGATATCCATATCCAAGGAGATGCATCTGCACAGCAAGCCATACGATTCAATGTTTTTCAATTGTTTCAAACTTACACTGGTAAAAATCCAAAATTGAATATTGGCCCAAAAGGTTTTACAGGAGAAAAATATGGTGGTGCAACTTATTGGGACACAGAAGCCTATTGTATTCCATTTTATCTTAAAACTGCACCGCAAGAAGTTTCGAGACAATTATTGATGTACCGATTCAACCAATTGGAAAGAGCTATAGAAAATGCTGAAAAATTGGGCTTTAAAAATGGCGCAGCATTGTATCCGATGGTTACAATGAATGGTGAGGAATGTCATAATGAATGGGAAATTACATTTGAGGAAATCCACCGTAATGGAGCAATTGCTTTTGCTATTTACAATTATTTGAGACACACCGATGATTGGGAATATGTGGAAAACTTTGGTAGACTTGTTGTTTTTGGAATTGCACGTTTTTGGGCCCAACGGTTTAATTGGTCGGAAGAAAAAGAAAAATACGTCATGTTAGGTGTTACTGGACCTAATGAATATGAAAATAACGTCAACAATAACTGGTATACCAATTATATTGCGAAATGGTGTCTGGAATTTGCATTGGAATTGAATGAAAAGTATCCCAATAATGCAAATCCATTGGCAATAGAAGAAGCAACACAATTTGGAACAATAGCATCCAATATTCACTTTCCAATCATTGAAGGAACTCCAATTTTTCTTCAACAAGATGGTTTTCTAGACAAACATTTACAAACGGCAAGTGAAATTCCTCAAAATGAAAGACCTATAAATCAGCATTGGTCTTGGGACCGTATTTTGCGTTCACCATTTATCAAGCAAGCTGATGTACTTCAAGGAATATACCTTTTTGAAGATCACTTTAGCACAGCACAAATTCAAGCAAACTTCGATTATTATGAGCCAATGACCGTGCATGAATCGTCATTGTCACCTTGTATTCATTCCATTCTTGCCTCAAAGCTCAAGAAAGTTGATAAGGCATATGAATTATACTTGCGAACTTCAAGATTGGATTTGGACGATTACAATAAAGAAGTCGATGAGGGTTTACATATTACAAGTATGGCTGGAACTTGGATGAGCATCGTAGAAGGAATGGCTGGAATAAGGGTAAAAAATGATTGTTTACATTTAGATCCAATGCTTCCTCAAAATTGGGGATCACTTCACTTTAATATTTATTTTAAAAAGCAGCCACTTAAGATTATAATTGATCAAAACAAGGTAGCTATTGAAAATCTCGGAGTTGAAGCTGTAAAAATATCTTGTAATGATGAAATATCCATTTTGGAATCAAAAAACGAAAAAATATTTAATTATAACTGATTTTAATATTTGAAATTATGAAAGTATTTTCCTTAAAATCAATGTTCTTTTTAGTACTTTTTAGTCTAGTTGCTAAAAACAATTTCGGACAAACGAATGTAAATAACCGCCAATTGGTATTTCAAGGTTTTTGGTGGGACTATTGGAATAGTAATTACCCCAACGACTGGGCAAACTATCTTACTGAGCTTGCACCAAGATTAAAAGATTTGGGCATTGATGCCATTTGGATTCCACCATCAATCAAAAATACTGGAACAAATAGTGTAGGATATGCTCCTTTTGATCATTACGATTTGGGAGATAAATACCAAAAAAACTCGGCGAATACACGTTTGGGTGACAAAGACGAGCTCTTGCGAATGATTGCAGTCATGAAAGCAAACGGAATTGATGTCATTCAAGATATCGTTTTAAATCACATTACAGGAGCAGGGAGTGGCGCTGGTCAAGGAGGAAATGACCCAGCAGCAATGGATGATGGACAAACCAATAAATACAAAAATTTCCGCTATTCTTGCTATGCTACTCCAGCGCTGAATGAAACCAGTGCGAATTACCTTGCACGTGAAGGTCGATTTTCGAAAAACTGGCAAAACTTCTATCCCAATCCTGGTAATCCTTGTTGTAACAACGAGATAAACACACCTTATTGGGGACCTGATATATCGTTTGAGTCTAATGGATTTGGTTTAAGCAGCAATGCAATTTATAATCCAGCTCAAAGTTCAGATTATATGCGAAGTGGCATAAGGAATTGGCTAATCTGGAACAAAAAACAAATGGGTTGGGATGGTGTTAGGATAGATGCTGTTAAACATTTTCCATCCTATGCTGCCGAAGACTTTCTCTGGAATCTACAATATGGTTCACTATGGGCGAATGGTGGCTGGGATATGTTTGCAGTTGGTGAATGGATCGGTGGAGCAAGTGAATTAGATGCATGGGCAAATGCAGTTCAGAATAGAGCCGGGACTTTTGATTTCAGCTTAAGAAATGCCTTAACAGGTATTGTTTCGGGAAATGGAAATTTTGATTTGGGGACAGTACCTGGATACCAGCAGAGCAACAGAGATCGAACAGTCCCTTTTGTCAACAGTCATGATACTTATAGACCAATATTAGATGCACAAGGAAACTATACAGGTTGGAATACAGCAAATCAAGTAGGAAGTCATATTGAGCCTACGGATGCTCGAAGAAGTATAACTTATGCCATTGCCTTTGCTGTTGACGGCGCACCATTAGTTTATTTTGAAGATTTATTTAATATTGGATACAATAGCAATCGTTTTACTCATGACCCAACAAATGCTACAGAGCTTCCCGTTTTCAGCGACTTGGAAAATTTGATTTGGTGTCACCAAAACCTGCGTTTTAAAGATGGAGCATACTTGGTTCGTTGGCAAGCTAATGATGCCCTTGTTATTGAACGCGAAGCAAAAGCACTGATAGCGGTAAATGACAACTGGTCTAATTGGCAAAATTTAAGTAATGTACAAACATCTTGGCCAGATGGAACCGTTTTAAAGGATTATTCAGGAGCTAATGGAACAACAACAGCTACGGTTTCAAACGGTGGAAAAGTTTCCATTTCTATACCGCCTTGTGATGGAACGGCAGGAGCAGGTCGCAGAGGCTATTGTGTTTGGGCACCTGTTGGCATTTCAGACAATTATGTTTTACCATCAAACCGAATTACCCAAGAGTGGGAAATGGAAAATGATTTAGGTGATAACCATCCGCTTTCCCTTCAACAAGGTGGTCGCCTTCCTGATAATAGTGAAGATTGTAGAGTTGTAGGTAAAATTTATGTCGCAGCAGGCGAACAAGTGAATTTAGAACTTTATCCAGCTGATCCGAGTTTGCCAATCACTGTTCAATATTTAAATGCAGACTGCGGAATTATCGACACTGTAAGCATGACAGGAACAATTTTAGACTCTTTAGTCCCAAATTATAGTGGTTGGTTGACAATTCGAATTAAGAATGCCACTGGAAACCAATTGGGACAAAAATGTTGGGTTAAACTAAATTATAAAGCACCAGAAGTTGTAAATACATCAGAAACCAAGAACAAATGTGCATGTGTTACATCCACTGCATCCTTGTATGAAAAAGAGATTGCACAACATATCTTAGTTTATCCAAACCCAGCAAACGATTTCGTAAAGATTGAAGTTCCAAATGAACAATTTTCCATTTGCACCATTAAAATCATTAATACAGATGGCAAGACTGTTCAACTTATAGAAAAATTTTCACCTGAAACTGGTTCGATTGATATTTACTCTTTGGCAAAAGGTTGGTATAATTTAGAACTTGAAGGACAAAACGGAACATACCGAAGCTTTTTTGTGAAAGAATAATCTTATAAAAAATGGTTAGAGTTGCGATAAATGGATTTGGAAGAATAGGGAGATTGGCATTTCGAGTTGCTTTTGAGCATCCGGAAATTGAAATTGTCGGAATAAATGATCTTCAAGAAACGGATTATTTGGCATATATGCTAAAATATGATTCCACTCACGGTATTTTTCAACATGATATCAGTGTTGAAGAAAACCAATTGATTATCAATGGTAAACGAATACATGTTTCATCAGAAAAGTCGGCACAACACCTTCCCTGGAGGAAATTGAATGTAGATGTTGTATTGGAATGTACCGGTATTTTCCTAACATCAGAATTGGCGAAAGATCATATTCTAGCTGGTGCAAAAAAAGTAGTAATTTCAGCTCCAGCAAAAGATGATACACCTACTTTCGTTATGGGTGTTAATGACAACCAATTGCATACCGGATTGACGGTTGTATCCAACGCATCATGTACCACAAATTGTTTGGCACCTCTTGCAAAAATTCTGAATGATTCTTTTGGAATTGAAGAAGGATTAATGACTACTGTTCATGCCGTTACAGCAACGCAAAAAACAGTTGACGGACCTTCAGCGAAAGATTGGCGCGGTGGTCGTGGGGCTTATCAAAATATCATTCCATCATCAACTGGAGCCGCAAAAGCGGTAAGCTTGGTAATTCCTGAGTTGAAAAATAAACTTACGGGAATGTCGTTTCGTGTGCCAGTGGCGAATGTTTCTGTTGTCGATCTAACGGTCAAACTAAAACATTCAACGAGCTACGAAAATCTTTGTGAGACCATAAAAAATGCTTCTGAAAATTCAATGAAAGGTATTTTAGCATACACAAATGATGATGTTGTTTCTTCAGACTTTATCGGAAATTCACACACCTGTATTTTTGATGCGAAAGCAGGAATAGCACTAAACGACAACTTTTTTAAAGTCGTTGCATGGTACGACAACGAGTGGGGATATTCGAATAAGCTCGTTGATTTAGCTCTAAAATTAGCCAGTCAATCTTAAATTACAGCTTCACAAAGTTCTGGCTTAAGTATCCTTTTTCCGTTTGAATAAGCATACAATAGTTTCCTGAATCCAATTCACCAATCGATAATGAGAATGCACTCTTTTCATTAGCTGAAGGCTGCATGGTTCGCTCTATTACTACCCTACCCTTTTCGTCGATGATTTTCACATTAAATTGTGAAGTCACTGAAGAAGTGAACTCAACATTTATGTAATCTTGTGTTGGATTTGGAAACAATTTTAATTCTTCAACAGAAGTCGATATCTCCTCAAAAGATGCAGTTGATGTAATATTTGGTGTATTTAACTTAGTTGAAGTATAAATTCGATATTCAGCAGGCTGAAGTTCCAATTGCATATTCACATTAGTAACATCTATGCTATCTCCAGTATAATATTCATACCACCATCCTGTAGATGGAAATCCTGCGTATGCGTTTGAAGTGTTAACATTAAAATTCGAAAGCATCAATACATCCATTGTAGGGTGCTCATACGTTATCTTTTTAATTGGGCTGGTCAAGGAATAATTGAAAGTACCATCAGCGAACACTTGTTGTGAATTCCTTAGGTCTAATGTGGCTTGATATACTTCGTAAAGTTGCTTTCTATATACATTCAACCAATAATTCCATAGAATTGGCTTGTTACAAGTTCTGCATGGAACGTCAATTGAAATATCATAACCTAACTCTCCGAATTGCCAAATCATTTTTGGACCAGGTGTTGTTAACATGGTAACCGCAGCAGCTTGTGCTCTTAATAATGCAACCAAAAGGTACTTAACATCATGATTTGGATTGGTTGAATTTCCGGCAGAAAGACATTCGTACATTCCACGTTCTTCATCATGACTTTCAATATATGTCACCAAATGAGGAACTGACCAGCCTCTTGCAGAATGAATACCATTGGTCAAATTGGACGAATATCCTTTCATTGCTTGATGATAGTCGTAAGTAACATTTCCCCAAAGCATCATGCCATATTCAGCTAGAATTTTTTCTTCATTGTTATCGGCCCAATGTTCCAAGATGATGTATGCATCTGGCTTAACTGACCAAATAGAATCTGCCATTCTTTTCAAAATATTTATTCTTGTGTTGCTATAATTTGCTGCACTATTTACAAAACCTTTTGTGTAATCAAAGCGAAAACCATCCAAATGGTATTCCTCTAACCAAAATAAATTTACACGATCAATGTAATCTTGTGTTGCTTGTTTTTCATGATTCAAATCATACCCCCAACAATATGGTGGGTGTGGACAAACTGCATTAAACCATGGATTGTTTGCTGCCGGTCTGTTATTCACCGCATCCCAGTACATATTAACCATTGGACTCTGACCAAAGGTATGATTAAGTGCAATATCCAAAATAACTGCAATCCCTCTTTCATGGCAGGCATCGACAAATTGTTTAAAATGCTCTGGCGTGCCGTAATATTTATCCAAAGCCATATGAAAACTTGGATTGTAGCCCCAACTTTCATTGTTTTCAAATTCACCGACAGGCATAAGCTCAATGGCATTGATGCCGAGGCTATCCAAATAATCAAGCGTATCAATTAAGGTTAAGTAGTTTCTTTGAGAAACAAAATCACGAACCAGCAATTCATAAATCATCAAGTTTTTATTTTCTGGTCGCTGATAATTGTCATGCTGCCAATTGAATGCGATTGGATTCGTTTGAAATAAACTTACAAAACCTGTTGTCTGCCCCGTTGGATAATTGTAAGGATTTGGATAGGTTGTGGCACTTATATTTTGATCGTTATTCGGATCAGCGATTCTAAAAGAAAGCGGATCGGCAAAACGTTGTGTTCCATCTATATAATATTGATAACCATAAAGTTGGTTGGCATTAAGGTTATTCAATTCCAGCCACCAAGTTGTTGAATCCATTGAAAGATTCATATGGTAAGCCAAACTTGGTTGCCAATTGTTAAAATCGCCCAAAACATAGATATTGTTTTTTTCAGGTGCGAATAATTTAAATATTACAGTAGAGTCGTTTATTAAGTTTAGACCATTTTTTGTTCCTACAGGTGGATTTGAAAAGTTGATGGGTGGATTCACGACATAAGTGAACGAATCAATAACAGTTTCTGTTCCGTTGAAAGCAACGAACTCCACCAAATGTTCACCTGGCGTGGCCACATTGAGGTTATAATTTAAAACTGATGCATTAGCAATAGTGGTTAAGATTGCCCCATTGTCTTTAATGCTCAATGTTGCATTTTGATTAGATTTTCCAACGATATTGATTACATCTCCTAAATCAGCGACTTGATTCAGTGAAGGTGAAAATATTTTAGCTAAAAAACCAGCGTTTGTTGGGTAAACGGGATAATAAATATCAGATCCATCTGCTTCACGACCAACGGTGTTCCCTGTGGCATTCCGAAATACGAAAGCCATATTTTCAACTACAGTATTTGCTGGAAAACCATAAAATGCATCAATGTCAATGGTTATTTGATGTTTGTTACCTCCTAAATTCGTCATTAGAACACTGGCATCGGCCGTACCCCAAGTTCCTTGCACATGAAGCCAATTGGTTGGTGAAGTGCTTTGATTGGTTATCACTCCTGTATGGGCATAGACAGTTCCTACCCCAGTTAAAGCAGCATTGCCTTCGGTTGCATCATAAACAATTGTAACGACATCGTTAACCGTAGGAAAAGCAGGTGTAACATCCAAAATTTGGCTGGATACCACTTGCGAAGCTAACAATGAAATGCAAAAAAATATTCTTTTCAATGAAACCATGACTTAAAAATTAGAAGATAAAAAAGCCTAAGTTCTCACTTAGGCTTTCTCGAATTAAAAAAATTCTATTATTTCTTGATCAACTTACCAGTAACAGTGCTTTCACCTGCTTGAATTTGGTAAATGTAAGAACCTGCATTTAATCCAGCTGTGTTAATTTCAACTGCATTTGAAGTAGCTGTTGTACCAGCAACTTTCTTTCCAGCAAGGTCAAAAATGGAAACTTCAACTTCATTTACACCATTAGTGTTGAATGTGAAAGTAGCGACATCATTAACTGGATTTGGAGCTACAACAACGTTTGAAATTGCGTTTTCAGAGATTCCAGCAGCGCAACCTGTACATGCATCCCATTGGAAACAAACTGTCTCAGAAGTAGCAGGAATAGTTAATGTACGGTTGATATTACCTCCACCGTCATCAATTCCACAACCACCTGAAGCGATAGTGTTTGCTGGATCTGTACCTTCGTTAGTTCCCCAATCACCGTTTACAAATTTGTACAACTGAGTTCCTCCAACATTAGCTGTTGGATAAGTAATGTCGATTGACCAAATGTTGTTCCCTAAATCTGTCATTGCGTTTGCTGCATCAGAAGGCGTCCAGTTTGGATTTGTAGCACCATTGTCAGAGAAATTACCACCGATTCTGATTCCGTTTGGAGACAAAGTGTTTCCTGCGGCCAAATAACCAGTGATGTCTACCTGATACGTAACAGTAACTTGGCTGTTCGCTGCAAAACCAAATGCAACCATTGAAAGAAGTGTAATTAATTTTTTCATACGTTTTTTGTTAAATTAATAAATCGCCAAAGGCTTTATAAATAGCTTAGTGTCATATTGACGTTTTAAAACTATAAAGAAAAACAATTCGTTCAAAATAAAGTTTGAATTTTTTATTAAAAAAAGATGAATAATATCTTAAATATTAATGATTTAATACCATTGTAAGTTGGTTAATGATAAATTTGAATTGCGATTATGCAAAAACAGGTAAAAATATACTTTTGGATCAGTACGCTCTTAATACTGATTTATTTCATTTTACTTATACTACATGGAAGTACTACTTTTGCAGACGCCCTTCGTGGTTATGAAATCCTTTTACAATATAAAGAGTTCGGTATTTGGAACAGCTTAAATTATCCATCTGATTTAATTAATAATACGTCATATTTCGTTTCATGGTGGAGTCCTGGACAATGGTTTGTGCCATATTTGATAATGAAAATTTCAGGAATTGCATCTTTTCAAATACTTCAAAATTTAATAATAATTCCATCTTTACTACTCTGTGTTTTTGGATATACCTTACTTTTTAAAAAGCTAGGGTTTTCAGCCTCGACAAGGTGGATTGCAATCATGTGTATTGTGAGCAATCAACTTTTTTACTGGCAAACATTGATGTACTATGGTGGCGATTTACTTTTGCTTGCGCTATTTCCCTATTTTATCCTGCTCATTATAGATGACAAAAAGAAGTCAATATTCTGGTATTTTAGTTTTACTGCAATCGTAATTATCGGCTTTTTTGCAAAAAACACTTTTTTAATTCTTTTGTCCTGTGCTGTAATTTTCATGCTAAGCAGAAAAGGATTAAAACAACAAAAATTAAAATTCAGCTTTATTGCCATTTCAATTTCAATTATCCTTATTTCATCCTTCTATTTTCTGCATTTAAAATGGGGAGAAACACCTGGAAATGCTATAGAAACTGAGGGTTACAATGGCATTCCGAACGATTGGGTTGGAGATCTTTTTTACAGTATTGGTAGCCCATTTGGTATCTTTTCAAGATTTACATTCATCATCCAAAAAATTGCAGGAAACATAAGTTTCATTAACATTTTACAAATCATACCTGCTTTGATTTCAATATTATTCATTGTTCAACTTGTAAAAAAACCGGTTTCAACATATCAGCAGCTCTTACTGCGATTCGCAATACCATTTCTAGTATTTTTTTGTTTAATGTTTTTATTGAACCAAGCAGTGTCCTATGAAATGCGACATTTTGCACCAATAGCATTTTTATTTTTTCCTGGAATTATTGATTGGATGATTGGATTCAAATGGAAAAAATTCATGTTGTTTTCCATTTATTTGTTTTTCATAACGGACATGTTATGGTTCACATATAGTTTCAATAAAATCCAATCGGAATCTTCATTTTGGAACTCATTGAAAGTGAGCAAATCTGATGCAGAAAACTTGGAAATTATTTCAAAATGGGATAATGAAAACTCCCGAAGTTTGATTATAATTGAAGACTATTGGGCTTTGAATATTGCCGCTAGAAAAAACAAAAAACTTATACTTCAAAAAGATAATTTAGGCTGGAAAATCGTTACAGGAATGGAACTTGATAAACCTGATTATTGTAATTTGAATCAAATAGATAATTTGAAGAAATACAACAAAATTTTGCTTGTTTCAAGCAGGGAAACAAAAAATAAACTAATGGATAACTTCATCCGGATGAATACCAAGTTTATCCATTCAACTGAAGTATTTAATTTTTATGAAGTTAAATTGGATGAGGCAAGTCCAAAACCGACTCAACCTGAAAGCAAACCGCTTTAGCATCGAATTTCTCCACTGATTTTCTCAATGAATCTTTTTGAAAATTTGTTTTTTGAGATAACATCATATTCATTTTTTCGGCTAAATCAGTTGAATTCAATGATTCAAATAATAATCCATTATTCCCGTCTTCGATAAGTTCAAGACTCCCCCCTGCATTTGAAGCAATAACGGGCGTACCACAAAAAAGTGATTCAATTGTAACCATTCCAAATGTTTCCGCTTTGGATGCCATAATGCAACAATCGATAGCTTTGTAAAAAACATGAACATCTTTCCGAAAAGGACGCATAAAAACGTCATCTTCTAATCTATTTTGATTGATAAATTCTTGAATACGTTCAAAATAATCAGATCCACCTTCCCTATTAGGTTCCCCAAGAAAACATAAGATTGCTTTTTTGGATTCGATTTTTTTTAAAGCTTCTAGCACCAAAAGTTGACCTTTATGTTCATCGAACCTTCCTATTAATCCAAAAATAAACTTGTCATCTGGAAGATTCAAAATTTCACGAGCCTGAGATTTATCGATTTCCTTATCTAATTGTTGAAAATCTAAACCTGATGGTATAACTTTTATTTTTTGGGGATTAATCCTTGTTTGATTTTTAACCTGTTCAGCTAACCAATTTAAGGGGCAAGACCACAAATCCAAATAACTGTATCTAATAGAATGAAATAGTCCTTTTTTTCTTACCCCAAGTTGCATCTCCATGAAATAAGATAAATGCAAGGTTCTTCTACACATTCTTTTTGCAATCACAGCCAAACTTAAGTCGCGGTTATCCCTTAAAATCAAATGGGTAGCTTTCAGCTGATCCAACTTTTTTGCTAGTTTTTTACCGGATTTAAAATCATAATATTTTCTATGTTTTTCAATCGTAACAACTTTTAAGTTCTTCTGCTTCGCTTCAGTAATTAGGGGTGAATTTTCTATTCCAATTACGACAACATCATGCCCTCTTTGTTGCATCCAAAATGCATTCTTTAACTGGTTCATTTCCAATCCTCCCCAACTGATTGAGCTGCATAAATAAGCAAGTTTAGGATTCATTTTCAGAGAAATTTGTAGACGAAATATAATTTCGTAAGGTCCATCTGACAATAATAAATGCCAATACTGCGAGAAATGCCGCAACAAAAAAAGGCATACCGTAACTCCATGAAGACTCTGGATATGATTGCACCGATGTGTAATAGATCCACATAAAAAACTGAGGACCTATAATTTCACCAAGGCTCATCATGCTTGTGAAAACACCTTGAAGTTCACCCTGCTCATTATTTTTCGCTTGAATTGAAACGATAGATCTAACTGAGGGTTCAATTATTCCTGAAAATGCATATGGAAAAACGAAAACATACATCAACCAACCTTTATCGGACGGGATTGAAGCAATTCCGACTAATGTGAAAGTCAAAACAACCAGCCCGACCAATGCTGCACCTTTTTCACCGATTTTTTTCACTATAAGACCTGAAAATGCGCCTTGTACCAGTCCGAAACATACCCCGATAACTGCTAATGAAATTCCCACGTCTTTGCTTGTCCATCCAAATTTTGTCATGGTATAATAATTCCAAGATGAATGCACTGACATATTTGTTAAAATCAATAGGAAAATAACTAAAAATAAGTATTTCATTTTTTTATATTGCTTCATTTGCAGCACTGCACCGAGGGGATTGGCGCGTTTTATTTCAAATGCTCTTCTATCATTAATTGGAAGCGATTCTTTCAAAACAAAAAATCCATATATGACATTCGCAAAAGAACAAAAAGAGGCAACTAAAAATGGAGCTCTTGGTCCAAAATCAGAGAGCAAACCACCAATTGCAGGGCCGATTATGAAACCAATCCCGAATGCTGCACCCACCAATCCAAAATTCTTTGCTCTGTTTTCAGCGGATGAAATATCTGCGATGTATGCAGAGGCAGTGGTGTAACTTGCACCGAAAATTCCCGAAATTGCCCTTCCAACGACCAACCAAGTTAGATCAGGAGCAAAATACATTACCATGTAATCCAACCCCATTCCTAACATTGAAATCAATAAAATAGGCCGTCTACCGAACCTATCGCTTAGATTTCCAATTAAAGGAGAGAAGATAAACTGCATAAAGGCATAGGATCCTAATACCAATCCATAATATTTAGATGACTCAGCAATCGCGACTCCAGATGTTTCCGATACAAGAGAAGGAAAGGATGGTATGATAATTCCAAGCCCTATAGAATCAAGACAAATGGTAATTAAAATGAAAATTAATGCTGATTTAGAATTGATTAATTGCATAGTCAAAGTTCGTTAAAAATTTCTAAAGTTTTCAAATATGGAGCTATTTAGACGATGTATTTATATTTTTTCGTCTAATTTTTTCATCAATCACTTGCCAGAAAATAAAGTATTGCTACTTTTGTCGCGGAGAGTTGGCAGAGTGGTCGATTGCGGCGGTCTTGAAAACCGTTGTACCGAGAGGTACCGGGGGTTCGAATCCCTCACTCTCCGCTGAAAAGATAAAAAAGCTAGTCGAAAGACTGGCTTTTTTGCTTTAATGACGCAGGAAAAGCTTGCTTTTTCAGAGGATGAAAAGCAAAAAAGACAAGATTGCGCAGCAAGATTGCTTTTCTATAGTTTCAAGCCTCCCCAAAAAGGGTTCATGAAATAATCCGAACACTCCGCAAAATAATCCCAGGCTTAAAACGTTTTCTATGACTTCATTTTAGTATTCGAAATTAATTTTAAATTCCAGTTATTTTTCCTATTAGGAGGATACTCTGTCTCATTCGCTTAAATAAAACTCACTTTTGTCTAACTTTTTTTAATAAAATTTAAACATTAATCAACTTTACATGTTTATTCTTTTGATTATCAGGAGTTTTCGAAAATCCTTAAAAGAGTAGAACAACTAATTAATTTAATACTATGGAACATTTAAAAATTGCAAGTGACAATTATGTCGCGTTTACCTTCTTCATTGGAACGATGGCTATGATGGCAGCTTCCGTTTTCTTCTTTTTCGAACTTAACAATACGTCTAAAAAATGGCGAACTTCTGTTTTGGTTTCGGGACTTATAACTTTTATTGCAGCTGTGCATTACTATTACATGCGCGGTTATAATTTGGAAACAGGTGAATCTCCAACGTTTTTCCGTTACGTAGACTGGATTCTTACTGTTCCATTAATGTGTGTAGAATTTTACCTTATCACAAAGAAAGCCGGTGCTAAAATGGGACTTCTTTGGAAACTAATTTTCGCTTCTTTGGTAATGCTCGTTACAGGATATTTCGGAGAAACGATCGATAGAGACAATAGTGTACTTTGGGGAGTTATTTCAGGGGGCGCATATTTCTATATCGTTTATTTAATTTGGTTTGGAGAGGTTGCACAATTGGCTCAAAATGCTGGAGCACAAGTTGCAAAAGCAACGCGAGTGCTCGCTTGGTTCGTTTTGGTTGGTTGGGCGATTTATCCTTTGGGTTACATTCTTGGAACTCCAGGAGGGTTATTCGGAATAGATATTGTTTCAGATCCTAAAACAGCAGCACATTATATGGATATCGTTTACAACATTGCTGATGCCATCAACAAAATTGGTTTTGGTTTGGTAATCTATGCATTATCTAGAACTGAAGAAAATTAAAATATTTTCGATTTATCTGACATAATTTCGAAAATTTCAAATAGTTAATAGTTAAATCCCAGGTTTCCCTGGGATTTTTTTTTATTCAGAGAACCAGAATTTACTCACCAAACTATTCATCAGAATTCTTTTTAACCTCATCAAACTTCGCTTTCATTGTCGGATTTCCGTATGTAAGTTTTTTAATCGTCAAATCTTCAGCTTTTTGATTAGCAAGCCGAAGGTTGTTATCTGAAGACAATAAAGCGTCTTTTGTTTTTTGTAAGTGAAGTATGGTTTTATCAATTTCTTCAATTGCAGTTTTAAACTTTCTACTTGCCAAGTCGTAATTATGAGCAAATCCTTTTTTAAATGTTTCTATTTTCTCTTCAAAATTGGTAATATCGATATGTTGATTTTTAACAATTGCCAATTCGGCTTTATATTGTAACGCATTCATTGCCGCATTTCTTAATAAAGTGATAATTGGAATAAAGAACTGCGGACGAACAACATACATTTTAGTATATTTATGAGACATATCAACTATTCCTGAATTATAAAGCTCATTATCGGATTCAAGCGTCGAAACCAAAACTGCATATTCGCATTTTTTTTCATTCCTATCTTTATCCAGTTCTCTTAAAAAATCTTCATTTTTCTTTTTATTTACAGTATTATCATTTTCATTTTTCATTTCAAACATAATGGAAATGATTTCATTTCCAAACTCGTCATTTTCCTTGTAAATATAATCGCCCTTGCTTCCATGTCTTGAATCATTATCTTTTTCAAAATAAGCTTTTGGAAAAGCAGTAGCTCTTAGTTTATTGAATTCAATCTCACAATGTTGCTCTAATGTTTCTCCTACCATCTTTGTAGATAATCGCTGTTTTAAGTCTCTTCTAAATGCGATTTCTTCATCCTTCATTTTAATTAGCTCATCCTTAGCCTGCAAAGCTGTATTAAACTGATCTTTAAGTGAAACCTCGAGGAGTTGCTTTTCCATCTCTTTATTTTTTAACTGATTCGCCAACTCATCGCGTTCTCTTTCGATATTTAAAGTGGCTTCAGTTACAATTAACCTCTTCTCCAATTCCGCATTTTCAACTTTAGCTTTCATTTCAAGTAGTTCAGATTCTTTTTTGGACAGCAACTCTTGCAACTCTATCGCTTTTTGAGATTTCAAGGCCATTATCTCATTGTCTTTTTTCAATAGTGCTTCTTGCAATTGGGTTTTTAGATTAGCTTCAGCGATTTGCAATGCCGCGGCTTTTTCTCTTTCAGCAAGTGATAATCTTTGGGAAATTTCCTCTTCAAATTCATGATCACGAACTTGTTTTAATAAATCGGCAAAACCAGACTCATCAACTTTAAATACTTTCTTACAATTTGGGCAAATGATATCGTTCATAGGAATAGTTATAGATAACAATAAAAATTATAGATCCTTAAATTAATAAAGTTCTTTCAATTTGAATTTCAATAAGAATTAACAATTCAAAAAGAAGTTCACAAACAAGATGCTTCGCTCAATGGGAAATTCGTACTTTCTTTCTCAACTAGGATTATGCAACTTATCGAATCACAGAAACGTGACCATATTTGACAATTTTATTCGTTCCATTTGTCGAAATGGTAATTTTCCATGTATAAGTACCGTCCTGCACTCTGACACCATTATAAGTTCCATCCCAACCTACGTTTTTATTGTAGGATTCAAAAATTAATTCTCCCCAACGATTATACAATTCTAAATGGTACTGATCAATAATAGAAGCAATAACAGGCTCAAAGGTTTGATTATACGCATCATCGTCTGGCGTAAATGCATTAGGGACATAAATAATGACGTCATTATCAATGAATACCGTAATGTCAGTCGAATCTGTACAACCATTTTCGGCTGTAACCAATAATGAAATATTATATTCATCTAATTGATACAGCGGATAGGTATACAATCCAGGTTCAAATATGCTTAACAGTTCACTTCCGTCTCCCATGTTCCAAATATAACTTACTGCACCACTAGAAGTATTAGAAACTGTTGTTGATGGATCTGATGAATCTATATACTCTGGATCAATCGCAATTCCAGCTGTTGGTGATGGAAGCACACAAACTATATCGTTGTACTGCGTGCTATTTGAACATCCCAATACAGAAGTAACAGATAATTCAACATCATAACAACCTGGTTCATCATACAAATGGAACACATCACAACCCGACATTACGGTACCGTCATCAAAATTCCATAGACAGGAAAACTGTTCATCAGAGGTATTTGTAAATTGAACCAACAAAGGATCACACCCTAAAGTATCACTTACAATATATGAAACTTGTATTTGTTCAGGTTGATCTAGAAATGCAGGTACAATAGTCTCACAACCATTAGCATCTGTAATCGACAATGTATAATTCCCTGTTGGGATATTTGCATTATTAGCAGTTAAAACGCCATTACTCCAACTAAAACTATAAGGAAGCGTTCCACCAGATGCAGAACCGGTTAATTGACCATCGGAATAACCATAACATAGTGGCTCAATAGCAGTGTAGCTTCCAACAAGTAATGTTGGTTGTGTAATTGTAAAATTGAATTGATTGCTACAATTATTGGCGTCTGTAATGATTACATTGTAATTGCCCGCAATTAAGCCAGTTACATCCTCAGTAATTTGATTATTACTCCATAAATAGTTAAATGAAGGTGTTCCACCTATTGGATTGATATTGATAGAAGCATCACCAAAACCAAAACAAGATACATTCGAAATTTGGGTGCCAGGAATTGTAATTTGGTCTGGCTGGGTAACGGTTCCACTAATTGAGAATGGGCAATTATTCGCATCGGTAGCTGTTAATTGATAAACTCCAGCAATTAATCCATTGATATCTTCAGTTTGTAATTGATTACTCCAAATATACTGATATGGACCTACACCACCCAAAACCGTAGCGTCAATTGCACCAATAGATCCGCCAAAACATAAATTATTGGTAATTGCTAGTGTTGCAGAAACTGCAGATGCAGGTTGGGTTAATGTTGCGGAAACAGTCGTCGTACAATTGTTCGCATCTGTGACAACTACTGAATAAGTACCAACAGGTAAATTTGAAATTGTAGCATTAACCGCATTATTATTCCATAAATAAGTATATCCTGGTGTTCCTCCCGATGGGGTAACTGTAACAGATCCTGTACTGTTTCCAAAACACAAAATATTTGTCTGTGTAGTTGATGCCAAAAGTTGTGTCGGTTGAATAACATTAATGGAAGTAGACGTGGTGCATCCATTAGCATCGGTTATAACACAAGAATAATTACCAGCTACTAGACCATTAATCGAGGCAGTTGATAAACCATTACTCCACAAATAAGTATATGGAGCTGTTCCTCCAGATGGGTTTGCAGTAGCGGTTCCATTTGAACCTCCAAAACAACTAACTGGAGTGGTTGAAGAAGTGGCTTGTAAAACTAATGGTTGCGTTACCGTTGAAGAAATTGATGCTGTGCATCCATTTGCATCTGTAACATTTAAAGTATAATTGCCTGCAACGATATTTGCTAAATCTTCTGTTAAAAATCCATTCGACCAAGAATATTGATAATTTGGTGTTCCGCCTGAAACAGTTACATCGATTGATCCTGTTGCACCACCATTACAAAGCACGTTGGATGTTTGTTGACTTAATGTTAATGGATTGGATGGTTGCGTTACAGTTACTGAAAGAGTAGCTGTACATCCGTTGGCATCTGTCACTGTTACTGTATAAGTTCCTGCAACAAGTCCATTAAGATCCTCTGTTAATAGTCCATTACTCCAAGAAAAAATGTATGGCCCAGTTCCTCCAGATACTATCAAGTTAACCGTTCCATTTGCGCCGCCAAAACAAGAAACATCGGTATGTGTCTCGCTCAGCGTTAATGGTCCTTGGGGTTGGGTTATTGATACTGAGGTAGTGTATACACAAGATGCTGCGTCAGTAACCGTTAACACATAATTTCCAGCCGGAATTGCAGAAAGGTCTTCAGTCAAAATACCATTACTCCAAGAATAATTGTAAGGAGGAACGCCACCTTGAACTGTCATATCTATTGAACCAGTTGCTTGACCGAAACACAAAATATTCTGAACAATTTGAGTAGAAGTTATTGGAGTAGCTGGCTGAGTTAATGTTGCAGTAGTAAAGGCGCCACAGCCTAAGGCATCTAATACATCAACCGAGTAATTGCCAGCAGGAAGTCCATTGACATCTTGAGAAATCGCTTGATTTGACCATGAATAAGTATACCCCGGATTTCCGCCATTTACAACCAAATCAATTGCTCCATTTGAACCATTAAAGCAAGAAACATTACTAACATTGGTACTTAGGACGATTGTATTTGATGGATCAAGAATAGTAATTGTTATTGTTGAAACACAACCATTTGCATCCGTTACAGTACAATTGTATGTTCCAGCCAATAAACCAGCGATATCTTGTGACAATTGACCATTGTTCCATAAATACGAATATGGTGCGGTCCCTCCAGTAACCGTTAAATCAATTGAACCTGTTTGTCCCCCCACACAAAGTGCATCAATATGTGTTTCCGTCAAAGTAAGGGGTGCTTGTGGTTGCGAAATGGTTTGAGACAATTGAAGGGTACAACCATTATTATCCGAAACCGTTAGCGAATAATTACCAGCAGGTTGGGATGAAATATCTTGAGTCTGTTGCCCGCTAGACCATTGATACGAATAAGGAATTGTCCCTCCTGAAACAGTCGCATCTATATTTCCAGTAGTTTGACCAAAACATAATATGGTATTGGCTAACGTAGTTCCTGTTAAAGGTGCCAGAGGTTGAGTGAGCGTCCCTTGAGCATTCGTTGAACAACCATTTGCATCGGTGATTGTAACGTTATAGGTTCCAACAGGAATACCTATCAAATCTTGAGTTAACTGACCATTAGACCATAAGTAGGAATAAGGTGTTGTTCCACCACTTACAGTCAAATCAATAGCACCATCGCTTGCTCCAAAACAGTTTACATTATCAAGTGCAGTTGATGCATTAAGCACTGTCGGTTGGGTTATTGTAATTACAGGAGTTTGAGCAGCACAAAGATTGGCATCAGTAACCGTTAAAACATAATTTCCAGGTGCAATATTATTTAAATCTTGAGAAAGTTGACCGCTATTCCATGAATAGGAATAAGGAGATGTTCCTCCGGTTACTGTAGCATCAATGCTTCCAGTAGGAATACCAAAACAGAGAACATTCGATGCTTGATAAGTAAGTTGCAATGGTGCTTGAGGTTGAGAAATATTAACTATAATTGAAGTTTGACAACCATTTGCATCTGTTACTTGTAATGTATAGTTACCGGCAGGAATGGCATTCAAATCTTGGGTGATAACATTATTTGACCATAAATAGGTATATGGAAGTGTACCTCCGGTTGGGGTTGCGTTTATTGATCCTGTTAATTGACCAAAACACAAAACATTCACATGGGTTTCTGTTACGGACAATGCCGCTGAAGGTTGCATGATAATGACTGTTCTAGTTTCCGTACAACCATTCGCGTCTGTAACCAAAACTGTGTAGGTTCCTGCGACTAATCCATTCAAATCTTGTGTAACAGCATTGTTAGACCATAAATAAGTATATGGCGCAACTCCACCATTAACTTGTAAATCAATTGTCCCATTGCTTCCTCCAAAGCACGACACGTTTACTTTTGAATCACTCAAAACAATGTCAGATGGTTGCGTAAGCGTAACACTACTGGTAGTTGAACAATTGTTTGCGTCAGTCACAGTCAAGGTTACTTGTCCAGCTGGAAGATTTCCGGCAGCTGGCGAGTTCGATCCATTTGACCATGAATAATTGTATGGCGGCACACCACCTGAAACTGTCGACGCTGTAGCGCCATTTGTAGAACCAAAACAACTTACACTGAAACCATTAAAGTTGGTTGTTATACTAGTTGAAACCGTTAATGAGGTTGGTTGTGTTATTGTATAATTAGCTGTTGAAGTGCAGGTATTGGCATCTGTAACAGTAAGCAAATAATTTCCTGCAGGTAAATTGGTAGGTGCAGCTGATGAACTCCCTCCTGTCCAGGAATATGTGAATGGTGCATTTCCATTTGCAGTAATCGATATAGCACCAGTAGAAGCATTGAAACAATTAACGTTAGTTATTGAATTAAGGGAAATTGTTGGATTAGGATTAACGACAACCGTTGTGAATGTATCCAAAATACAATCCAAGCCATTGAATGAAACAGCAACAGTATACTGACCTGCCTCAAGAGATGAAACGTTATTTATTATTGGGTTCTGAAGGGTTGAAGTAAAATTATTTGGACCAATCCAATTGTAATTCGCAACTGAGGAAAAAGGAAATGTAAATTGTAAGTTTTCACCAACACACAAAGGGTCATTATAATCAATTGCAGCAGGTGGACATCCGGCAACATTGATAACCAGCGCATTATTTGCAACTGTTGGACATCCATTTGCATCGTACAAATCGGATAAACCTCCATTGTTATATGCGTTTCCAGAAATATTACCTGTTCCAAAAATGTATGCCTTATGGTCCAAGGTTGGATCGCATTGAAACATAAGACAGTCGTTAATAACCGTAACTCTAAATTTGACAACGGTACTATCTGCGCCAGTCGGGGAATTGACAACTACGCCTCCTGTTGTTGCATTTGCTCCTGTTCCTATTCTAGCAATTACAACCCTATTAATTGGATCATATTCCGCTTGATCATCGTTGTATGCATCAGTTTTTGGACCTAGATTTGGACCATAGTTAATCGAAATAGAGTTTGGTAAATAAACAGTCCTAGGATCCAATGTATCTGACATAAAAGTTCCATTGGAAATATCAGAACCGATATTTTTTCCTACGAGTGTATATTCCAAAATATCGCCTGGTTGAACTAGACCTCCATTTAAATCTTGAACAGAAACAGTTGCCCTCAAATCAGGTTCATATACATCAATAACAGATGTAACAACACTTGTTAAAATCGTTTCACCACCTGTTGTAATGCGAATATTCGCCGATGTTGCGTTGTTTCCTATGTAGTTATAAGCAGTATTATTAGGAAAGAAAACACTGGCATCATGTCCCAGGTTATTATTCAAATTTGGAATTCTGAAAGGTGTCAAAACTCCATTTCTTGCGATGGTACTATTGAATACGTCATTTGCATTATGAACAGCATCAGAAACATTTACATAATTAGTACCAACACCATTGAATTGCAATTGATCACCAGTTTGCCCCCTATCCCCATCGTGCGAAACAACACCCAATTCAAAATTAACAGGACCGGTTGGTGGTGTTAAAAAACCTGATATTGGAATAGTAACTGTGTTACCTGAACTTACATTTGCCAAACCATCAAAAACCGTTAAGTTTCTCATGGATTCAAAGACATTATTGTAAACTACAACGATGGTCCAACCTCCGTGCATATTACTCAAACCTGTTCGAGATACAACATTACCAATTGTATATCTTGCATTAGTTCCTGCTGCTTGAACAATAGATGTAATATTCTTGAAACAATGATATGTTTGAAATCCGACTGTATTATCGAGAAGTTCATCAGCAGTTAATGTTGTATAAGTACCATTATTAACTCTCAACCGAACCTGATTTCTTTGCGCATAATTGGTCACTGTACTCGGAGCGAGACTATTAGTCCCCACACGAGCCCCCCAATACAAACCTGCCCACAAAACTTCACTACAGTTTGGCAGATCTAAACTATCACTAGAAGACATGTAAGTTGCAGTCGTATTGTCTGTATCAACATAAACCATATTAAAGTTATTGTTGATTCCGTTTCCTCCTGGTGGCATTTGCGAAGTTGTTGCAGCGCAGTTGGAACATGAAACAGAAACATTTGAAAGTAGTCTAATACCTCCTTTCTGTTGGGTTTGAAATCTTATTGCAAACGGATCAATTATTTGGGTGTAAGATTGAATCGAAAGAATTGAAATGGCCGTAACGAGAAAAAATCTCATTGAATTGATATTCAGCAAATTTAAAGCTCTAAACATTTTTTTCATCAAACGATGCTAAAAATAACAATAATTAAATGGACTTCTGCATTTACAACACATTCATTTATAAATAGTTCAAATAGGAATTATTTAATTTAGTAAAACAAGAAAAGCCGCAGAGGCGGCTTTTCTTGTTTCTGTTAATCATCTTATTCATAAAGACCAGTATCATAGTTATAATAGACTTCTCTACCTTTTTTGTCATAATACTTGTAGTTAATGGCATCATACATATGATAACCTTCATCATTATTTACTTTTTTGCCTTTGAGGTTATAATATTCTTCAAAAACAGTGTATCCATTTTCATCCATTTTAACAACCTTATAAGATTTAACTTTGTTTGCTAAAACTTTTGCAACTGGAATTTCTTTTCCTTTAGCATTGTAATACTTACCGGTTGAAATATCTTTGCGGCAATATCCTTCGCTATTGTTTACAGGTTTTCCATTTTCATCAATAGACTCTTCAACTTGAACATATCCTGAAGCATCGTATTCGTATTTTATTCCTGAAACAAAATTTTCATATTGATCATAATTCAAAGTGCGTACAATTTCATTATCATAGTAACCATCTGAATAATATTCATCTTCTCCATAACCATAGTCATCATAATATGAATAGTTAATGTATATTTCTTCATATTCATTTCTGATAATTGCAATACCATTTTCGTTATTCTTGAGAATATTGTTTTGATAGAAAGATTCTTCAATAAGATCGTAACCATCATACTTCTTTAGGTTTTTCAACATACCTTCGGCATCATAAATTGCCTCTTCAGTTGGGGCCCAAAAGTTATCATCATCATCACTATATTTATAGCGAACCAAAGGATCTTCGTAAGAATACTCATCATATAGTAATTCTTGATATTCATTATAATTGGCTCTTTCAATAACTCTTGATCTGTTGTCATATTTTTGTCTTTGAATAGCAACACCATTATAATCAGCAACGTACTCCTCATTGGAATCAAAATAAGCTCTTTCTGTTTGGTTTCCATTGTCATCATATTTGTATCTGGTTATTGCAATTGTAGAATAATAGTAATAGTCGTCACCGCTGCTAACTAATCTTTCATCAGCACCATACTTTGACTCTTCGATTGTACGGTTATTTTCATCAAAAACGTATCTGTAGATTGCTACACCGTTATAATCCTCTAGAAGGCGCTCATCGTCGCCATAGCTGGCCTCTTCAATAGTATTTCCCCTTTCATCGTACTTATATTTTTTAATTGCTGCCTCACCTTTTAATAACTCTCCATCATCACCAAAAATTCGTTCTTCTATTTTATAATTGTTGGCATCGTACTTATACTTTAAAATTGCACCATAACCATAGGGATCGTATAGTTCACCATCGGTACCATACTTAGAAGTTTCGATTACGTTGCCTCGTTCATCGTAGGTATTTCTTTCAATTGCGACATCTGAATATTCTCCAATTAATTCACCATCTGTTCCATAAGTTGCCCTTTCAATTTGATTACCATCAGCATCATATTTATATTTTGTAATTGCAACGCTGGAGTATGAATCTGTCTTTAATTCACCAAATACATCGTAGGCAGACTTTTCTAAAAGGTTACCTTTTGAATCATATGTTTTCTTCTCAATTGCTGGATAATAGTCATCATCTATCAATTCGCCATCAGTACCATATCTTGATGTTTCAATGCGGTAGTTATTGGCATCATACTTATAGCGGTATATCGCAACGCCATTGTAATCAGACACCAATTCATTGAATTCATCGTAAGTAGTAGTTTCAAGAATATTGTGACGGTTGTCATAAGTTGATTTACTCACTGCAACCCCGTAGTAATCTGAAGAAGGTGAATTATCAGCATTGAAATATGCTGTTTGGACATTGTCTCCATTGGCATCATACACGTATTTAGTTATTGCGGTGCCTTCTGAAATTAATTGACCTTGATCGTCATAGGTTCTCGTTTCTATTAAATTTCCTTTTGAGTCGTAAATGTATTCTGATGAAGCGCCGTATCCATATGCATCATATAAATTACCCTCAAGATCGTATTCCGCTGTTCGAGTCAATTGATTTTTTTCGTTGTATTCGTTTTTGGTAACGGATTCATAATAATTATTCCCATCAGCATCCAAATAGATAGTTTCAATGATATTACCTCGTGCGTCATTTTTATACTTTACAGCTGCGTAATCACTTGTATAATCTCCCTTACTATTGTAATATGAAATTTTCGACACATAACCATTGTTATCGTATTCATACTTTGTAGTTGCTGTTGTGTAATCATCTTCTCCAACCAATTGGTTGTTTTTGTCATAATTAGATGATTCTATTCTTTGGTTTTTATCATTGAAAACATTGCGAATAACTGCTGTTCCATTCCAATCTTCAACTTGTTTCCCATTATTATCGAAATCTGAAATTTCTATGATATTTCCTCTATCATCGCATTTGAAGTTTTTGTAGTAAACGTCGTAATTTGAAGTTCTTTTACCAAACTTATTGTAATAATATGCTTTGGAATAAAAACCATTCTGATCGAAATCATATCTTGTAACAAAAGCGTAAGATTTTTCGGCCTCCAAATAATAAAGATAGCTTCTGTATACTTCAGAAACTCTGTTGTTTTTAAAAGATAAACGATAAAAGTTTCGATACAACAAGGTATCAGAAGGGGAAATTTCATATTTTCCTTTAATATCCACCGGATAGTCTGTTGAACCTTCAATTTCTTTAAAATACTTAAAGCCTTGAGCGAAGATGATATTTCCTGCAGTTGCCATTAGGACAGTAATGAATAGAAGTGTTAATTTTTTCATGCGATTATAGATTTGTAAACAAATGTAAAAAAAATACAGGGCCTTAACTTATTTAAAATGAAAATATAACACAGTTGTTGAAAACTTAATTTTGGGTAAAATATTTCGCGTTTAACGAAAGTTTCCATAAATGTAAACAGGTGGTTCTTTTTTGTCTCCAAGTCTCTTCATAAAAGAAGAAATCGGTTGACAAATCACTGTTTCATTGTCAGTTGTCATTTTGTAGTCCAAGGATGAACCACCGTCAAACAATATTCCTTCATACATACCCAATTCCAATGCATAATTCGTGATTTCCTCAATAGTTACCTGTGCATTTTCATTTGAAGCAACCAATAAAAAATTACCGTCTTTTTTCATTCCTATTATAGATCTGAATTCTTTTGCTTTTGCATGTTTTTCTTGAAAAAGATCTTGATTCATTTGACCATTATCTATTCCCCATAAAACCGTTTGAGATGCATATTCAGTTAGCTTAGGACAATCTTTTACCTCTATTTTTGGAATGCCATCTTTAACATAAAAATAGCCTCCTCCCCTGACTCTAGACTGTGAACGCCTGCCTTTAATGACTACCAACCCAATTGGCTTTTTATTAAAGAAATTGCTGTTCATGTAAAAATCAGCTTTTTTGGGTTTTTTCAGTGAAACACCCATTTTCATTTTCTTTGGATTAAACTCAAATACGTTGAATTTAGATGTTCGGGTTATGGACGCTTGAGAGGCTGTTTGGCTTTCCAAATTATCATTATCATTTGATATAATTTGCCCACAACGACTGAAAACCAATGATAAACTTATTATAAATAATTTAGTTTGTGTTAATATTAAAAAACCGTATCTGAACATTAAAAATTTTAATACCGAAAGATAAAAAACGTTCAGATGCTTCAATTACTTTTTACCTATAACAACAAACCTACCGAAATTAATTCGATCAAATTCGATGCTGTACATTCCATTGGAAAAGATATCAAGATTAATTTTCATAAGAGTTTCAGTGCATTGGAATTCACTTAAAAGTCTTCCAGTATTATCTCTTATTACAATATATTGTCCGAGATAATTGTCAGGCAGTTCAACCGTTAGAAATTCACTTGCTGGAACTGGATAGATTTGAATTTGTTCGTTATCCAAATCCGATAATCCAACGCCGTTGACGTTAACGGCTTGTTGCAATGTATCGCTTCCGCATCCGTTCGAAACAATTAACGTTACATTGAATGTACCATTGGAATTGTAGGTATGGCTTGGATTTTCGATAGTAGATGAAGCACCATCACCAAAATCCCAAGCCCAGTTGGCAGCGTCAGTTGAAGCACTCGTAAATGCCACTAATCCAGAATTATTTGTGAATGAAAACGATGCGACGGGACTACCTGGCATGGTTGAAACTACTATTGAACTTGCTGCACTATTACCGCAAACATTCTCAGCAGTAACAGAGACCGTACCTCCTGTTGCATCAGCAGTCAATATTATTGAATTTGTGGTACTTGACCCTGTCCAAGTCGCTGGAAAAGACCAATTGTAAACAACATTTGGATCGTTCACAACACTGAAAGTATTGGTGGTATTTGCGCAAACTGAATTAGGGCCAGTTATTGATGATGGAGCAGCTGCAGGAGCAACAACCGATATGTAATTGGTATCGGTAACTGTTGTTTGAGAAACACCATCACTTACAGTTAAGGTAACACCATAGTTTCCTGCACTAGGATAAGTCACAACTGGATTCTGTAAATTTGATGTTGCTGGTGTTGCACCTGGAAATTGCCAAAACCATGATGTCGGTATAGCGCCTGTTGTCTGATCAGTATAGTTGACTTGTTGATTGGTACACACGGTTAGTGCTGCCGATGAAAAAGCAGGGTCCAGCGGTGATGACAAATCATTCCATTTCCACATACCGTTTAGCGTAGCGCTGGTGTTGAACCAGCCTGACCAACCTATGGAAGGATTAATGAATTCAACATACAAATGCTGTTGGCTATCAATTAAATTCCATGTTACTCCACCGTTTGTCGAATAGGACGACCCTGAAGCGCCGGTAGCTGCCCCTGTTGTAAAGGCAACATTTGTTCCCTCAATAAAACATAATCCTCCTGCATAAACTGGTCCCGTTGAGTTTACCTGCGTCCATGTTGAACCACTATTGCTTGTTGTCCAAACCGTTCCAGCTTGATTAACAATCATCCCATTTGTCGCAGATGAAAATGACATATTCGCTGAACTGCTCGCAACAACAGCTCCTCCAAAATCAGTAACAGGTGAAGTGAAAACAGACCAAGTTTGTCCTTTATTGGATGAATAATAAATACGTCCTTTGCTTGTGCCAAACCAGACATTATTGCCTACAACCTCCATTTGTCTTGTGTATCCAAATTCGTTGGCTTGAGGGTTAGGAATATTGGCTCCCGAAACAAGTGTCCAAGTTGTTCCACCATTTGTAGTTCGATAAATTTCAAATTCATTATTTATCGGATCCCCCATACAAACACCTTCGAGATCATTCCAAAAATAAACTGCATTGGTAAAAGAAGCAGCGTTATTGAATGTTGCAGTATTTTGACGTGTCCATGTCGCACCACCATTGGTTGTCACCCAAATTCCTCCTATTTGTCCGGCACCATTTGGATATGCGGCTAACCATGCTTTCGTTGCACTTTCAGCATGAATCATACTTATTCCAAGGTTGGTATTTTGAATATTTATATTTCCTGGGGTCCATGTGACACCACCATCAGTAGTTTTTGTAAACTGTTGAATATTCACCGCTGTACCTGAGCCATCATAGGCCGTCGCCCAAATTGTATTGGCATCAACGATGGAAATATAATTGATCCCACGACTAGCGGTGGTAAATCCAGAATTTTGAACAATCCATTCACCATAAGGCTGAATACTAACATTGATATAATTATTTCTTGTGAAGGATTGAGTGCTTTGACCATTGGTCACAGTCAATGTCGCACTGTATAAACCAGCAGTTAAATACTGCACGGGTGGCGGATTTTGACCTACAAATGTTGATGGGATACCACCCGGAAAACTCCAAGAATAGGAGGTTATTGCATTTCCACCACTAGCAGAAAGATCTGTATAATTAACAAAATCACCTTCTATCAAATTCACCGGTGTTCCAGAAAAATAAGGAATTGGATCCCCTGTAATGGTAGCTTGAACACATTGAAGTGCTGCTAAGGCATTGATACGAGGACCAATATTTTGATTGATATTTACTCCAGTGGAGATGAGGCAAGACTGAATTGCTGCGGGCGTTAAAGTAGGGTTGATGCTCAACATTAGTCCAACAAGACCAGCAGCAAAAGGGGTTGCCATGGATGTACCACCCATTTGCGCATAACCATTTCCATTGGTTGTGTAAACAGTGCTGTAAAGGCCCCCGAAAGAATAACCACCTGGTGATGCAATGTCCACATAAGGAGTAGCTCCGTTGTAATTAGAAAAACTGGAACGGTTGTCATTTGCATCAACAGATCCAACACAAATAACGTTGTTATATGCCCCGGGATACATTAAAGACGTAACATTATCATTTCCAGCTGCTGCCATAAAAACAACATCAGGATAGGCATTTATTAATGTTTGAATAGCTGCATTGTATGTTGAGCCACCAAAGGACATACTAACGACATTTGCACCATTTTCACAAGCCCACTGTATACCCTGATAAGTATACCAAACGCTCCCTGAATTGGTCGCGCTATTGGGAGTGCATTTCACACCAATTAAACGAACATTTCCTCCGAGTGATGCTATTCCTGTAGCATTATTGATATCTGCCGTTGCAAGACCAGCGCAATGTGTTCCATGTGACCATCCAAAATCAGCTGAAGAAGTTAAAGGTGGTGTTGCATTATTATCATTATCAGCAACATCGTATTGCGCATATGTAGTTAAATCAGAATGCCCGCAGAAAACAGCATTGTCTATAATAGCTATTTTCACACTTGTACTACCTTGCGTAATATTCCAAGCATTTTCTGAACCAACCAAAGTATGGTACCATTTGTTATTCCCTGAATGGTAAGTATCATTCGGTGTGAAATCCGTGTAATAAATAGGTTCTTTTTCAGCGAATTCGACGTTCGGTAATTGAGCCAATGCTTTTATCAATTGGTCTATATTCTGGTGTTCATCAAAATAAATTCTGCAGATATTCTGAAGACTTGGTTTAAAAGTAAAATAGCTTGGTTTTTCAAACTTAGTGATGCCTGCATTTTCAAAAACAACCTGAATTTCAGGATAATCGCTAATATTCAACTGCAATGAAAAATCGTTAAAATTTCTTTTAATACCTTTAGCGGCAACATTATCTTCTTTCAACTTGAAAATAATTTGACCATCTAAAAAATCAGGGTGGATATTTTGTGAAAAGGAAATATTGACAAAACTTAATATTAATCCCAGTAGTAGAATTCTCTTCATGAGTACATAATTTGAGTTCCAATTTACTCATTTAAGATTAATGTTAATGATTTAGCAATCAAAATTTATCCCGTTTGTGCTCAGATTTTTAATTACCATTTAAAAGCCATCAACTGAAGAACTAATGGCGTTGGTTTAAAAAGAAATTTGCTCTCCTAACGATGAAATATTTTCGGGTTCATAGTATCTCAAAATCTATTTCATGAAATCACAAATATCCTTTTTTAGAGTCAAAGAACCTTGGCGAAAAATATTGTTGATTTTCTCTATCATTGGAGGAAGTTATAATTTGTTTTCTCAAGGTCAATTGCCGGAATGTACATCAAATGTTCCTTTTTTTAATATTGATTTATCAGGGAGCCCGGATTCAACATTTACAACTCCTGAAATCATTCGAAAAACGGGTTGTTGTTCGGTCAACGATGAATATGTCTCATTCTATGTAAAGTTACATCCAGATGTAGCTCAGTTTGAATTAATTGTAGCTCCCGGCTATGCCGACCCAGGAGGATCAGGAAATTACAACATAATCTCAGGTGGTGATTTAACAAATCCAGGAGCCTGTGGCACGCAAATTCCAGGAGGAAGTCCAATTTGTATAACAGGACCTGGACCACACAAAATTGTCTATAGTAAACCTGGAAGTAATAAGATTAAATATATATTTCGACAAATTCCAAAACCTATTTACCCTATTTCACAACCAGCTAGGGTTGGATGCAGTCTTCCACTTCCCATATATGGATTGAACGCCATTTCGATAACAGCTATTTCCAAAAGTTCTAACCTTAGTGCAAGCTTAAGCACATGTAATACCTTTATGAGTTGTTTAAATTGTGAGAACCCTGTTTTTCAACCCGGGACAAATGCCACATACCCATACACAATTACCTATCAGGTAACAGGCACGCCAAAAGCAGCATTTTGCGGAACATATCCGTCTTCTGGAACATTTACCATTACAGTTTATGATGAATTGAATATTTCAGCGAATCCAAACCCGGCATCCTTCTGTTCTGGTGGAACAGGTGTTAATTTGACGGCATCAGCAACTGGAGGTTTCGGAACTTACAGCTACCTATGGTTCAATAGTTCGGGTGATACAATTTCAACATCAGCAACATATTTTGCTACTGCTGCTGGAAGTTATACAGCTCAAGTGAAGGATGCATTGGTTACAGCTACTTGTTCACCAAAATTCATTACTGTACCTGTTGTTATTAGTTCTCCTCCAACTGTGAATGCAGGAATGGATAAATGGGTTTGTGCCACCAATCCAATCGTTTATTTAAGCGGCACAAGTTCAACTGGCAGTGGCGTTTGGTCAAATGGAACCGGAACGTTTAGTCCTAACGCGAATTCGTTAGTTACAACATATACCGCATCGAGTGCTGAAATCAATACTGGATTTGTTGATTTGGTTTTAACATCAGCTGGCACAGGAGCTGGATGTACGAATTCAAAGGACACTATCAGAATTAATTTTTCAGACAGTTTGAACATTCAGTTGAATGCCAATCCAATACTTTGTTACAGTGGTTCAACAACCATCAATTCGAGTATCGTTGGTGGAACTCCACCTTTGACATATGCTTGGAGTAATGGAGGATCAGGGATAAGTATATCAGCAACATCAGGAAATTATACATTAGGTATTACGGATTCAAAAGGTTGTAATGCGAGCGCCTCTATTTTTCTTACGCAACCGAATCCGATACAATTGAATACCAGCTCAACTTTAGACTATGGATCATGTGATGGAACGGCTTCTGTAACGATTAACGGAGGAACAACGCCCTATTCTATCTTTTGGTCTAATGGAAATGTTGGAAATATTTCAACCAACCTCTGCTATGGGATTGATACTGTCAGTGTAATAGATGCCAATGGATGTGCCATTTCGCAAAGCGTTGTCATCAACAATCCAACATGTTCAGGTTTTGATGTTTATTTAGATAGTATTTCTAATGTGAGTTGTTATAATGGGAATGATGGTTTTGCCTCAGCAAATGTTACAGGTGGTGTTGGAATTGTAAATTACTCTTGGAATTCATCTCCTATTCAAAATACTTCTACTGCATCAAATTTACCTTCAGGAAATTTTACGGTTACAGCAACTGATGCCAATGGATGTATCGACGTTGTTAGTGTAAATATTCTTCAACCCACTGTTCTCACAAATACCATAATACATACAAATGCATCTGGAATTGGAATCAACGATGGAACCGCCACTGCAAATCCGCAAGGAGGGACACCTGGCTACAGTTACCTCTGGACTCCTGGAGGACAAACGAATCAAACAGCAACAGGATTATCTGGTATTCCGGGTAATAATATTTACTATGTTTCCATAACTGATGATAACAATTGTATTAAAAATGACAGTGTTATAATTAATCAACCACCTTGCGATAACTTTTTAATAGGAATTAACACAACAAACGTAAGTTGTAATGGATTATCAGACGGTTCTGCATTTATCGTTGTGGCAGACGGCACCCCACCTTACACTATTGCATGGTCGAATGGAATAAATAATAGTATGTCCATTTCAAATCTTTCAGCAGGAAATTATTCAGTTCTCGTAACAGATGCTGCTTTATGTAGTACATTTCAGACCTTCACCATAACGCAACCCAATCCGCTACAAGTGGGATTGGTTCCAACAAATATTTCATGCAATGGATCGAATAATGGAACTATAGATTTAACTGTTATTGGAGGAACTTATCCTTATAACTACACATGGAACTTTGGGATTACGCCTTATGCGAATCATGAAGATTTGGTGAATTTGTCACCAGGAACCTATACAGTGCAGGTCAAGGATGTTAATAATTGTAGTACAACTGGAAGTATAGGTATCACGCAACCAAACAAATTATCGTCATCCTACACTTATGAGGACAATCCATGTTACAAGAATAGCTTCGGGTCGATAAATTTGACACCAGCAGGCGGATCTCAACCTTACAATTACACTTGGACAGGTCCAAATGGTTATACAAATAATACACAAGACCTTAATGGCTTGTCAAGCGGATTATATCAATACTCCATAACTGACAACAATAACTGCGTTTTGGGACCAATTTCTGTTTACATCAATGAACCTGATTCTCTGGTTATTTCAGCAACTATGACACAACAAGTTGGTTGCGAAGGTGCAACAAATGGTGCAGCAATTTCAGCTGTTACAGGAGGAAATTCAGGATTCTCTTACTTATGGACGGGTCCGTCAAGTTTCAATGCAACCTCACAAAACATTTCGAATATTGCTGCCGGCACATATCAGGTTACTGTTACAGATAATAAAAATTGTACGGCACAAGATCAGGTAACTATTACAACCATACAAGATGTAACACCGCCAATTATTTCATGTGTAGGAAATCAAATAGAAAGTACCTCATCAGTATCATGCACATATAAAAAAACGACAAACAGTTGGGATGCCTCAGCTACTGACAATTGTACAATATCATCTTTAATTTATCAGTTAACAGGCGCAACGACAGGAACAGGATCAACCTTAAACAACGTCATTTTCAACCAAGGAATAACTCAGGTTCTATGGATTGCAACAGATGGCCTTGGAAATAGTGACTCTTGTTTCTACACGGTTACGATTCAAGATACTTGGCAACCAGTAATTTCTTCTTGTGGTGTTCAAGGAACAGATACTGTTTCATGCGATTTAGGTTCTTGTTTTTACACGCATATTGGAAATAATTGGAATCCAACGGTTACAGACAATTGTAACATCAGCACAGTCTCCTACTCGTTAAGCGGAGCAACAACAGGAAGCGGAAACTCTTTAAATAATGTTGTATTCAATATAGGAACAACATACGTCAATTGGATTGTAGCAGATGCATCAGGAAATCAACAAAACTGTACTTATTCAATCGTGGTTGAAGACAATCAAAACCCAACAATAGTGGGTTGTCCTTCAAATTTTAGTATTGCTGCAGAACCCGGCTTGTGCGGCGCTAGTGCATCTTGGCAGATTCCAAATGTGGTTGATAATTGCGGCGCTACCTTAAGCGGTAATTACAATCCTGGTCAATTTTTCAATGTGGGTCAGCATACGATTACCTATTTGGCATTAGATGCATCTGGCAACAATTTCACTTGCTCATTTAACATTTCAGTTTTAGATAATGAATTACCAACGCTTGCACTTTCTGAGGATATCAGTTCATGTAATTCGTTCGTAACATTTACGAATCCTGTAGGATTCGACAATTGTGGTATACAATCCATCATTCAATTATCAGGTTTACCGAGTGGATCTAATTTCCCAGTAGGAACCACAACAAATATTTTTCAAATCACCGACATCAATGGTAACTCTACCACAGGAAGTTTTTCAGTTCATGTGCGTCCAATACCTTCGGCATCAATTCAAGCAACCGCTATTTCTTGTTTTGGACTAAACAATGGAAGTTTAGATTTGACTGTAACTGGTGGAACTACTCCTTATCTTTATGCCTGGAGCAATGGATCTAATAGTGAAGACATCAATAATTTATCTCCAGGAAATTATGGGGTACACATTACGGATTTCTATGGTTGTGAAACCAATGCCAATGGTTCAATAACTCAGCCGGAAACTATTGTCATTTCTGGATTGTCTCAAAATGTAAACTGTTACGGTGGAAATAACGGAAGTCTAGATGTTAGTGTTAGCGGAGGCGTTCAACCTTACAGTTATTTATGGAACAACGGTCAACAAACACAAGTTATTAATACGCTCGTTGCAGGAAGTTACGCGCTTGTTGTTACAGATAATAACGGGTGCACAGCAGGCTGGATTAAAGAAATTACCGAACCGCAACCGCTTACCATTCAAGGTACGATAGCCGATGCCACTTGTTCGGCAAGTAACGGGACTATCCGAACTTTATTAACTGGAGGTACACCTCCATATTCATATGCTTGGTCAAATGGTACGTCTGGAATGAATGCATTAGGTCTAGAATCCGGAACATACATTTTAACAGTTGAAGACAACAACAATTGCCAATTACAATACACTGGAATTGTTGGTTCAATTGACAATTTATTGAGTGAGTTAATTGTAAAAGATGCCAGATGTTTTGGAGAAGCAAGTGGTATGGCTCAGGTTTTTGTAGCTAATGGAAATCCTCCTTACACTTATGATTGGTCAAATGGGGATGGGGATGCGATAGCTGAAGATCTTGAGGCTGGGGATTACTCTGTTTTAATTTCAGATTTGTTTGGTTGCTCTAGCTCCTACAGTTTTAATATCAATCAACCGGATTCATTCTTTGTTGAAATCAATGCTTCAGATTATGTCAATGGATACAATTTAAGCGGAAATCAAAGTGAAGACGGTTGGCTTGCCGCAAATACATTCGGCGGAACAGAACCTTACAGTTACCTCTGGTCAACAGGTGATACAACCTTAACAATTAATGGTTTATCCAGTGGAATTTATACCATCATCGTTGAGGATAATAATGGATGTGTTGTAAATGGAAGTTACCGATTAATTGAACCAGGCGTTCTTGAAATGCCAACAGGATATTCACCAAATGGCGATTTTAGAAATGATGTTTTCCTCATACATGGCTTGGATGCGTATCCAGAAAATAAATTAATCATTTTCAACAGATGGGGTAATATTGTTTACGAGCAATCCAATTACAACAACGACTGGAATGGTGAAAACAATTCTGGAGAGGAAATTCCTGACGGTACCTACTTCGCTTTATTGACAGTTTATGGGAAGGAGGAAATTACCCTCAAAGGTTATGTGGATTTAAGAAGAAAATAAATCAAAAATATTAATATGAAAAAATTAGCATTCTTTATTTTGATGGGATTAATGTGGAAAAACGATTCCTACTCACAACAAGACCCTATGTTGAGTCAATACATGTTCAACGGCCTTTATTTGAATCCTGCTTATGCTGGTTCACACAAGTATTGGACTTCTACCCTAACCTATCGCAACCAATGGGTAGGTTTTGATGGCGCACCAGAGACATTTGTTGCAGCCGTGGATGGACCCTTACCAAATAAAAATATGGGACTGGGGTTAATCGCAGTCAATGACCGAATTGGAGTTAGCACCTTAAATTCAGTTATTGCGAATTATGCCTACCAATTGAAACTTGGAGGAGAACACAAACTTGCTTTGGGCGTAAACGCTGGATTTTCACATTATTCAGCGAAATTGACTGAACTTACAGTTTGGGATAATGATCAGGTATTTGATGCCAACTTAAGCGGGAAAATGTTACCTAGATTCGGTATCGGAGCGTATTACTTCGCACCTCAATATTACGCAGGCTTATCAATTCCAACACTTTTTTCTTACGATAAAGATTATGATGCCAGTTTGAACTTGAATAAAGCAACTTTTCTGAGAAGGCATTATTTATTGACTGCAGGCTACATTTTCAAAATAAACAAAGACATAAACTTAAAACCTTCATTCCTTTTGAAATATGTTCCAAACACGCCGATGGAAGTTGACCTTAATATCAGTGCAGTATACAAAAATGCCATTTGGTTAGGCGCTTCCTTCAGATCCGGAGATGCCGTTGTTGTTATGGCAGAATACCAGACCAATGCTTTTTTTAGGGTTGGATATGCCTATGACATTACCTTTTCTAAATTGCGAAACTACAGCTCAGGATCACATGAAATTATGATTGGAATCGACTTCGGAAGGGATTTGGTCAAAATAAAAACACCTCGTTATTTCTAAAAGAGACGTCATGAAAAAAATAATATCACTATCAATTTTCAGCTCACTTTTCATATTTACATCCTGTATAAGTTACCACAAAATGAAAGGAGATGCTTGTTATGAGTCCATGGCCTATTCAAAAGCTATAGATCATTACAAAAGAATTTATCACAAAAAATCTGATCCACATGTTCAGCTAAACCTCGGAAATTGCTATGTCAAAACAGGACAGCTAGATTCTGCAATGGCCATATATGATTTGGCCATTAAATCTCAAAATGCGCACCCAAATACCTATTTTGAATATGGCAAAGTACTTATGAATATGGGACGTCATCAAGAAGCGGCCCGTTACATTCGAATTTATTTGCAATGGTATCCTAAGGATAAAGTCGCTTCCATGTTATTGTCCTCTTGTAATTCAGTTTCAGAGCGCTATAGGGATACGACCTTATATAAACTAAAACCTATGATTCAAGAAGAATTTGTGAACACTTTTAGTCCAATTGAATATCAAAATGGTTTGGTGTTTAGTGCTGACAAACCAGTATTTCGGGGACAAAAAACGAGTGCTTGGACAGGAAATTCCTATCTCGACCTATATTATATTGAAAAAGATGAAAACGGAAATTGGATGGACCCAGAATTACTTCAAGGTGATATCAATGGGAAATTTCACGAAGGACCGGCAACATTTTCTTCAGATGGCAAAACTGTATATTTCACGAGGAGTAATTACTTCAAAAGAAAACTTGAAGTCAATAAAGAAAGAGAAAACAACCTGAAAATTTTCAAAGCAACATTGATTGATGGAGCATGGAAAAATTTGGAGGAGTTCCCTTTCAATAGTGACGATTACTCTTGTGGCCATCCAACTTTAAGTGAAGACGGAAAAACACTTTTCTTTGTTTCGGACATGCCTGGAAGTATAGGTGGAACAGATTTATACAAATCGCAATTTGAAAATGGCAGATGGACAAAACCAACAAACCTTGGTTATACAGTTAATACAGCAGGAAATGAAATGTTTCCTTATATCCATCACGATGGAGCACTTTATTTTTCATCCGATGCTCACAATTCATTAGGTGGCCTTGATGTATTTATTACCTATAACAATGGACAAAGATGGGTACAACCCGAAAATTTGAATTATCCATTGAATTCATCTAAAGACGATTTCGGCTTTTCTTTAAGTAAAGACGATTCTTCAGGATTCGTTACTTCTTCAAGAGCATCAGCAGATAAAATTTACAGTTTCGAAAAATTCCCACCCACTTTTAACTTATATGGATCCGCAAAAGAAAAGTCAAGTAATCTGCCTGTGAAAGATGTTTTGGTAGAAATAACTGATGCGAAGACTGGAGAAATAATCAAGATGGTCAGTAATGAAGACGGTAAATTCGAACTTAAATTAAACCCGGAAACAGAGTATCTATTGTATTGCACTAAACTAGGATGTTTTTCAAGAACCGATAAAATTTCTACCAAAGGTTTAAAATATTCTCAAGATTTCTATGCAGATTTTCTAGTGGAACCCATAATTATCAACAAACCAATTGTTTTAGAAAACATCTATTACGATTTTGATAAATGGAATATTCGGGAAGATGCAGCTAAAGAACTGGATAAATTGGTCAAGATACTCAATGATAATCCACAAATAGATATTGAGATGGGCTCACACACTGACGTACGCGGAAACGATCAATACAATCAAATCCTATCAGATAAAAGAGCAAAAGCAGCTGTCGACTATTTGATTTCGCAAGGTATAGATCCAAATCGACTATCGTATCAGGGTTACGGAGAAAAAGTACTGGTCAATGGCTGTGTAAATGGTGTATTTTGTTCGGAGGAAGACCATCAAAAAAACCGAAGAACGGAGTTCAAAGTCACAGAAATTCATGAAAAATAAGATAATTATCCTCGCTTTTTGGCGGGGATTTTTTTTATGGTATCTTTGGAAGTGCTGCTATGGAAAGGTATGTTCTCGTCTTTTTTGCATTTCTATCTCTTAATAATAGTTTATTAAGTCAGGAAGTTTTGACCTCAAGTGGAGACTTTTTTTCAAATACGAATGGCTCATTCTCAATTACAATTGGTGAAATCATCGGTGAAACTTTTAGCGCAAATAACTTTTATTTGACGCAAGGATTTCAACAAACTGAAATAGTAAATAATCAGTTAACGTCAATTGAAAATGACTTTTTAACCATTTACCCTAATCCCACAAGTGATTTCTTCAATATTGAATCAGATAAAACTTTAGATGGTGAATTAATCTTATTGAATCTGGCTGGAAGTGAGGTTTTGAAAATGGTATTGGAGGAAATGAATTTTTCAACCATTTCAATCAAGGAACTGAAACAGGCAAACTACTTTATTTATTTTAGGACCAATCAAAACATCACCTTTTTTCTAGGAAATCTGATAAAAATCGAACAATGAAAATATTTTTAAACTGCTTAATTGTTGCCTTAACTTGTCTTTGCACTTTTCATGCAAAAAGTCAAGCACCCAATCTATTTAAATACCAATCTGTAGCTAGAGGAAGTAATGGCAATCCATTGTCTAATGCATTCATTGGAATTCGATTAAGTGTAAGAAATTTAAGTCCAAATGGAACCGTTTTATACCAGGAAACACATTTGGCCAACACAAATGAATTTGGCTTATACAATTTGAATATTGGAGGAGGAAACGCAACAATTGGAAATATGAATAGCATTGACTGGTCGAATGGTGCAAAATTCATTGAAGTTGAGGGGGATTTGACTGGCGGAACAAATTACACCACTTTTGGTGTTTCTGAGTTATTGAGCGTTCCGTATGCAATTTACGCAAATAGTGCTGGAAGTTCAAATGGTTCAGGACTTTCAAATGGTACCCAAACTGGTAATACTTTGTTTTGGGATGGAACCATTTGGAGAACTGACAATCAGTTTTTGTACAATAATGGTTTAAAAGTTGGTATAAATACAGGTACCCCACTCCAAAAACTCCATGTAAATGGAAACATCACCATTGCTGGCGACAGCAGTTATATGATCAATAACAAAAAAGTACTTTGGACAAAAGGAACAGGAAATTTATTTGTTGGTGTGAATGCTGGTGCAGTGAATTCAATTGGATTTAACAATTCTTTTTTAGGTTTCAATTCAGGTTTAAATAACCTAACCGGAATGCAAAACACATTTATTGGAACCGAGTCAGGTCAGGCAAATTTTGATGGTTCTATGAATTCCTTTTTAGGTCGAAGGGCCGGTTTTTCGAATTATAATGGCAATGAGAACACATTCATTGGAGCCTTTGCAGGACAATCGAATACAGATGGATTACACAATTCATTTTTCGGAGTTCAGGCAGGAAACTCTAACATTGTTGGTAATGAAAATACCTTTATTGGCGCACACTCAGGTTATTTCAATACTACTGGAAATAATAACACATTTCTTGGAAATTTTGCCGGCGATGCAAACGTCTCAGGCAACAACAATACTTTTATAGGTTTTAATGCTGATGTTCTGAATAGCTCATTAAACAATGTTACTGTAATTGGAGCTGAAGCGATTGCTACCTCAAGCAATTCAGTGGTTATCGGTAACTCTTCAGTATTAAATATAGGCGGGCAGGTCAATTGGGCAACACTTTCAGATAAACGATTAAAACAAAATATTGAAGATGATAATTTGGGTTTAGATTTCATTGTGAAGTTAAGACCGGTAAGTTATGAATATAAAGCCAAAGGTCAAGAAAACATAAGATATACTGGACTTATCGCACAAGACGTAGATAAAATACTGAAATCAATGGGAAAAACATTTAGCGGTGTTGTTCGTCCGCAAAACAATAAAGATTTTTACAGTGTGAGGTATGCAGAATTTGTACTCCCGTTAATCAATGCTGTAAAAGAACAAAACGAATTAATTAAGGCACTAGAATTGAGAATAGAACAGCTTGAAAATAAGCTAAATGAGGACTAAAATCTGAATATGCAACTTTACATTTTTATTTTTCGTCTGAAACTCGTTAATTTGTGCAATACAACTGTTCTACTATGAAAATGCGTTCATTCTCCATCATTTTAATGATGGGTTTCTTAAGTAATACAATGTTATCATGGGCTTGTACACCATGCCAACCTTTATCTAACGTTTCTCAAAACGTCAATGGTAATACCCTTGAATTAAATTTCACCTCCAATGCAGGTTGGCAATGTTGCTATACCGTAAGAATAGAAATAGTTTGTGCCAATTCAAATTTTACAGGTGTTCCAAATTATTTATCACAAGAACTTTGTATTGCGGGTGGAAGTTGTGCATCATGTACTTATAACGTTCCAACCCCATATCCAACAACATACATTGATTTATCTTCTTTTTGTCCCGGAACATATAAATGGCGTGCAGCCGAAACAACTTGTAACATTTATACCCCTGAATACACATTTACAATCGGAGGTGCAAGTCCAATATTATTAAATGCTACTGCTTCTCAAGATTCAATCTGTACTTATGAAAACAGCCAATTAAATGCCAATGCCTCAAATGGTTGCAATAGCAACAACTTCACTTACAGCTGGTCACCTGCAGCTGGATTAAGCAATCCAAATATCGCAAATCCAATTGCAACGCCTTCTTCAACAACAACTTACACTTTAACCGTTACGGAATCTGGTTCTTGTACTTTACCTCAAACTGCCAACTTAACGATTACTGTGAACCCTACACCAACAGCATCCATAAGTGGCGCAACGGATGTATGTGTTGGAGATTCGCCGCCTCAACTAACTTTTACAGGTGGCAGTGGAACAGCTCCTTACACCATTAATTATCAGGTCAACGGATCAAATGCGCCGCCGTTGATAACTTCTGGAAATACGGCGATTCTAGATGTACCAACAGGAACCTCGGGTTCGTTTAACTTCACAATTATTGATGTAACGGATGCTAGCACCACTCAATGTTTTCAATTACAAAACAGTTCTACTACAGTGAACGTAGTTGACTTACCTGTAGCTACAATTGATTACATAGATCCAGTATATTGCGCCACTGGATCAGAAGCTGTTATTCAAACTGGACAAGCAGGTGGACAATACTCATCAACAGCAGGCCTAAATATCGATCCAAATACTGGATTAATTGATTTATCAGCAAGTACTCCGGGTGTTTATACAATTACCTATGATTTCACAGCAGGAATTTGCTCGAATACAACTACTGATATTATAGGTATCAATCCATTACCTACAGCGGGTATTTCCGGGACTACGGAATTGTGTTTAAACTCAGCATCACCTGGAATAACTTTTACCGGTGGCAATGCTACTTCACCTTACACAATTAGTTACACATTGAATGGTGTTCCTCAAACTGCTGTGATAACTAGTGGCAATACATTTACTTTAAATGCACCAACAAATGTTGCGGGAACCTTCACCTATGCCCTAACAAGTGTAACTGACGCATCACTGACTCAATGTACGCAAAATCAAGCTGGAAATGCTGTAGTCTTAATAAACCCATTACCCATAGTGAATGCAGGTGAAGATCAAATCCTTTGCGAACCAGGAAGTTCAACACCTTCAGATGTGACGTTGAGTGGCTCAGGTGCCGTTTCCTACATATGGGATAATAATGTTACTGATAATGTGGCTTTTACACCTCCTCCTGGAACTACAATTTTTACGGTAACTGGAACCGATGCAAATGGTTGTATCGATACTGATCAAGTAAGTGTGACCTCGCTTCCGCAACCTGAAGCGAATGGCAACGCAAGTTTAACTTATGGAAATATTCCTGTTCCAACTACCCTGGATAATTTGAGTTTATATGCTACCAATTACGTTTGGGATTTTGGTGATGGTGATTCATTAGTGACTCAAAGTACTGAGAGTATTGACCATATCTATGGAACACCAGGAATTTATCCTGTTGTTTTAACCGCATCCAACGGAATTTGTCAGGATACTTGGACAATTCTAATTGAAGCCATTCCTCCTATGGTAGTTACACCTCCTAATGTTTTCACTCCTAATGGCGATAATTCTAACGAAGAATATTTTGTTAATGTGTTGTATGGCGCTCAATTCGAAGCTGTTATCATAAATAGATGGGGAAATGTCATGGCTGAATTAAACCAATTGAATCAAGGTTGGGACGGTAAAGTAAATGGTAATGATGCTTCTGAGGGTGTATACTTCATTAAATATTTAGCAACGGATTTTAGTGGCCATCAAATTGACGGTCATACCTACTTCCATTTGGTGCGATAAAGATTAGATTATTTTTCCATCTCCCATGTGAATGATGCGATCTGTGCGATTGGCAAAATCCTCGTCATGGGTTACAACAAGTAGGGAAAGATCTTGAGAATCCGATAATTCTTTAAAAATATCAAAGACGTTATTGGCATTTTTAGAATCTAAATTTCCAGTTGGTTCATCACCCATAATAATTGCTGGATTATTAATTAATGCACGAGCAATTGCAACACGTTGTTTTTGTCCTCCAGAAATTCTGCTTGAAAGTTTTTTTGCTTGATCGTCAATTCCAAGTAATTTCAACTTCTCAATAGCATCATGTTCTATTTCCTGCTTTGATTTGGCACCTAATTTCTTGGCAGGAAGCATTACATTTTCTAAAACTGTAAACTCTGGCAATAAATAATGAAACTGAAAAACAAAACCAATTTTTTCATTTCTGATTCGAGCCAATTCTTCATGTCTTTGGCCCGTAATCAATTCACCATCTAAAAACAACTCACCTTCGTAATCGGTATCCATTGTAGATAGAATATAGAGTAAGGTAGATTTTCCACAACCAGACTTTCCCATTATAGAGACAAATTCACCTTTGTCAATTTTAAAAGAAACATCATCTAACACCTTCACCTCTATAGGTTTACGAAAGTATTTACTTATATGAGAAGCTTTAATAATTTCTTGCATATTATTGTCCTCGAATGATATCTACAGGATCGATTTTCTCTGCTTTGCGAGAAGGAAAATAACCTGCTAAAAAAGTTGAAATCAATGAAAAAGAGACACCGATAATGTAATATTTAATATCGTAATCTACGGGGAAGGTTTTGATCGTTGGAAGCGCGGCTGTATCAAATGGTGTGTTATCAATAATAACAGTGACAAAATATCCAACCGAAAGACCGATCACTCCACCTACCAAACCAATAATCATAGCTTGACTTATGAACATCCATTTCACATCTTTCCCTGAAAAACCTGTCGCTTTGAGGATAGCAATATCATTCATTTTTTCAAAAATGAGCATATTTAAAATGTTATAAATTCCAAATCCTGCAACAATAAGTAAAGTAATGGACACTGCATAAGATATCATTGTTCGAATGGAAGATCCAGTTTCAAATTGCGCATTTGCAGTTTGTATATCAACCGCTGTTACATCGAACATTTCCTCCATTTGTTTGGCCAATTTTGGCGCCATTTCCAAATCATTTAATTTAATGTTGATATCCGTTACATAGTCGTTAGATTGCCCTGTTAATCGCTGTGAAACTTTCAAATTGACATAACTTTGAATATTATCGATTTCTGCCATCCCACTTTGATATAAGCCAACTACTTTTAAAGGCATTACATCACCTTTTATGGAAGAAACTTGAACAACATCTCCAACACGAACAGATAATTTTTTGGCAACACCTGCACCAAGGAGAATACCCTTTTCATTTTGAGCCAAATTCTCTAAAGTCCCGTCGATAATGTAATCAGAAAGATTGTATAAAGTACCTTCCTTCATTACATCAATTCCGGTTAAAGAGCCATTAAGTTGATTCGAACCTGCAAGATAAAAAGCTTGTGCTTTAATTTGTGGTGTAGCACCTTTGACATAAGGCTGACTATTTAAAAAGCTCAAAATTGGGAGCGCATTGTGAATTCTTACTTGCGCATTTTTTGGTTTAACCGATTGTACAAAAACTGTTCTACCTTGATAGGTTTCATTTATATCTAAAGGTTGCTTATTGGAAGGTTTGAGTTCGTTATACAAATGAATATGTGGCGTACGATTTAATATAAGTCCATCCAATAAATCATTTAGACCATGCATGAAACCCATCATAATAACATAGGTCCCAATGCCAAAAGTAACGCCCAAAGCTGCAATCAAAGATTGCTTTTTACGCGTCCAGATGTGGGTTTTGGAAATAGACAAAATCAATTTCCAGTTGGTCCTATTCCGGTTTGTAGATTTTGGTCTTTTCATCAATTCCGGATAATATTTCAATAAATTCCCAATTGGATAATCCTGTTTTAACTGGCACTAATCCTTTATCTGTTTCCACCTTATTACCTTCTTGAAGGTATTCTCTTGGAATTACAAGAGTTTTTCGTTTCTCTTGAATCACGATATTGCCTTCACCTGTTAGCCCCATATACAAATTTGCTGGTGTACTATCAAAAGTTGCTTCAACCTCGAAAGTCTGCGTTTTTTCATTCATTTTAGGAGCTATTTTGGTCACTTTAGCATCGAATGTTTTTTCCTTGAAAGCCTCTAATGCAATAACCACCTTTTGTCCAATTCTCACTTTAGCAATATCAACCTCATCAATTTGCATTTTGATTTTATATTGATTCCTTTTACCAACAACTGCGATCGTTTCCTGCATCATAACAAACTCTCCTTTTTCTTTTAAGAGCTGATAAATCATCCCATCCGCAAGTGAGTTTATTTGGTATTCATTTTTTTTTAAATTATTTAAATCCCTTAAATTCTTCGCTTGGTTTACTTGATTATCGAGTTCGATTCTTGTTCTTGAAATTCTATTTGTCAATGTTGCCACTGCATTTTTACTTTGCTCATACAACAATTCTGTATTATCTAATTCAAGCTTTGAAACCACTTTATCCTTATACAACAACTGGTATCGCTTAAAATTAGCAGAATCCGAAGACAATTTGGTTTTAGCGCTTGCCAATTCAAGGTTCAACTCATTGATAATAGATTGATTTCCAAAACTATTTGACAACAGCAATTCGTAATTCAATTCTGAATTTTGCGAGTTAAGCTTTGCTGCAGCATTATCAATAGAATAGATGTTATCTCCAACAGAAATCGAATCCCCTTCTTCAACATTTACAGCTGTTACAATTCCAGAGATAGTCGCATTAATTGCGTAAGTTCCTTCTGGCTCTAAAACAACACTTGAATAAACAGCTTCAACAATATTATCATATTTGGCATAGGTCGAATCCCTTTCTTTCGTGCAACTGAATAATAATAGTGGGAGTATATAAGCTAATTTTCGCATTTGATTTTTTATTCTTCATTAAAAGTAAAGTTATTTTTTCGTACACTGATTTTATACAACTTATATTCTTTATAATTGACTTAATTTTTTTATTTTAGATACTTAATTACAATCATGAAACACTACTTCACAGTCACTGCAACTTTTTTGTTTTTTATACTCAGTTCCCAAGCCCAGCAAAACACAGTATCTTCAGGAGGAGATTTCAACAACTCAAATGGTAGTGTTAGCTTTTCAATTGGCCAAATAGATTATATTAATATTGCTAATACCTCTGGAAACATCAATCAAGGTGTTCAACAAACTTATCAAATATTGGATAATTCTATAAATGAATCAGAGTTTGATTTTTATATTACATTTGGACCCAATCCTTTTATTGATATTTTAAATGTTTTGGCGGACTTTTCCAAAATGCAGGATGTGGAAGGATATGTTAATGATCAAAATGGCAAAATTGTCAAAGAAAGACAAAAACTTGCCTCAGATAATACTTTTGATTTGTCAAACTTATCTACTGGAAGTTATTTTCTAATTATTGAAAATCAACAAAAACTCATAAAATCATACAATATCATCAAAAATTAATTTATGAAAAATCTATTTACGTTTCTATTTTTATTGAGTACGTTCTCACTTTTCGCTCAAGCGCCAGAAAAGATGACCTACCAAGCGGTAATTCGTGATGGTTCTAACAATTTGGTTGGCAATTCTATAATTGGCACCCAAGTGAGTATTCTTCAAGGTTCTGCAACTGGTTCAAGTGTATATGTAGAAACACACAATTCAAGTACCAATGCAAATGGCCTATTAACAATTGAAATTGGTGCAGGATCATTGGTTTCAGGAGATTTCTCCACAATTGATTGGGCTAATGGTCCATTTTTTATTAAAACTGAAAGTGATTTGAATGGTGGAACAAACTACACAATTACTGGAACAGCACAGTTACTGAGCGTTCCATACGCTCTGTATGCTAAAAACAGCGGAAGCAGCACTCCAGGGCCACAAGGTGCAACCGGGCCACAAGGGCCACAAGGTGCAACAGGACCACAAGGACCAGTTGGAGCTACCGGACCGGCAGGACCGCAAGGTATTCAAGGACCAGCTGGTACAGATTCCCAAATACTAAGTTTATCGGGTAATTCTTTAAGTATAAGTGGAGGGAATACGGTAACTATTGATGGATCAACATCTAATGAATACCAAACCTTATCTTTAGGAACTATTTCTGCAGGCAACGTCCCAGTAATTTTATCAGCAACTACCGCTGGAGGCGCCTCAACTCAAGTAATTGTTGACGCATCAGCAACAAATGAAATCCAAACTTTAAGTATTAGTGGCAATTCATTAACTATTTCAAATGGTAATTCCGTAACGTTACCGTCTTCTGGAGGAGGTGGAGGCACACTTGATCAAGCCTACGATTTTGGCGGAGCTGGATTGGGAAGAAGTATCACTACTGACGCCGGTTCTGTTCAAATCAATAACAGTGGTTCAAATACAACTGCACTAGAAATCAATTCAGCGGTGAACAACTCTTCTGGTTTACTTTCCACACATACCGGTTTAGGTGTTGCATTGAGGGCAGAAAGCACGAATCCATCCAATTCTTTTTCAGCAATACAATCCAACACCAATAGTACCAATGCCAATGTTGCAGCAATTTTGGGAAATAATGCTGGTGGCGGATATGGTGTTTCAGGTCAAATACCTGCAACAGCCACGGGATTTGCAGCAGTATACGGTTCAAATTTAAGAACCTCTGGAGGATGCGGCGTGAACGGAATAGGATTTAATGGTGTGGTTGGTCAATCAAATTTTGGTACAGGCTACGGACTTTATGGCAACAATACAGCAACAACAGGATTACGAATTGGTACATATGGCATTGGATTTAATGGCGTTTATGGTCAAACAACAGATCCACTTAACGGTTGGGCTGGATATTTTACAGCGGATATTGGATGCGATGGTGCAGGATATGCGTTAGGAGGATGGATAAATGCTTCTGACAGAAGATTAAAATCTAACATCATTCCTATTGGCAATGCGCTTCAAAAATTATCGTTGATTAGCGGAAAACATTACACCATCACAACAAAGTCGAAAACTCCTGAGGGTGAAATCACTTTGAATTCGAGAGAACAATACGGTGTAATTGCTCAAGAGTTAGAAGAGGTCTTCCCTGAAATGGTCCAACAAAAAGCATTGTTTATTAATGCCGGCGATGAAACCTTGTATAAGGCAGTAGATTATAATCAGCTGATTCCTGTATTGATTGAAGCCATTAAGGAACTCAATACGCAAGTTGAAGAATTGAAAATGGAAGTTGAAGCTTTGAAAAAAGATTAATCAAAGCATAATTTTTTATTTCTAAACAAAAAAATTATTTACCATGGTATTTATGTAAAGTCTTTATATTTTTGCAATAGAAAAGATATAATATGAATACAGTTTTTCATTCGGCTTCTTCAAGAGGTCACGCAAACCATGGCTGGCTTAATGCCAAACATTCCTTTAGCTTCGCATCTTGGTATAATCCAGATAGAATTCATTTTGGGGCTCTGCGCGTGCTAAATGATGATGAGGTAAGTCCTGGAATGGGGTTCGGAATGCATCCACATGACAATATGGAAATTATCACCATTCCATTAGAAGGAGCAATTCAGCACAAAGATAGTATGGGAAATACTGCCGTTATAGAAGCAGGTGAAATTCAGATAATGAGCGCCGGAACTGGTATTTTGCACAGTGAATTCAATCCGAAAAATGATCAAGCACTAAAACTTTTTCAAATTTGGATTATTCCAAACAAAAGAAACGTTGAACCACGATATGCCCAGTTTAAAATTGAAACAGAAAAAATGAAAAACCAATTTTTACAATTGGTTGGTAATAAAGAAAATGAAGATGGTTCATGGATCCATCAAGACGCCTGGTTGAGCATGACAGAAATCACAGAAATGAATAATATTAAATACGAGCTAAAAGGTAAAAATAGTGGTGTTTATTTTATGGTTGTTTTAGGAAAAATAAAGATCGGGAATAATCTCCTTGAACAAAGAGATTCCTTGGGTGTTTGGAATACAAACGATGTTGTTATCATTGCTGAAGAAAACAGCAGGATTTTGGCAATCGAAGTACCAATGGAAATCAGTTAAATTATGCATACCCTTTTGGAAGATTTAAACTGGCGTTATGCCACCAAGAAATATGACCCAACGAAAAAAATTTCGCAGGACGATTTAGACATTTTATTAGAAGCTGTTCGTTTAAGTCCTTCCTCCTACGGCTTACTTCCTTTTAAGGTACTTTTGATTGAATCAGCAGAAATAAGAGAAAAGCTAAAGCCACACTCTTGGAATCAATCTCAAATTACCGATGCTTCTCATTTATTGGCATTCTGTTCTTTCAGTGAAATGTCTGAAGATTACATCGATCAACATACCGAACTTATCGAAAATACACGTTCTCTTGAAAAAGGACAACTTCAAGGCTTTTCAAATTTTGTTAAAGTAAAGGTTAAAGAAAAATCCATCACTGAACAAGCGGAATGGAACGCGAGACAAACCTATATTGCATTAGGAATATTAATGCAATCCTGCGCCGCTTTGAAAATTGACGCTACTCCTATGGAAGGTTTTGAGCCTGAAAAGTATAATGAAATACTTGGTTTAAACGAAAGAAATCTCAATGCAACTTTAGTATGCGCAATTGGTTACCGATCCGAAGAAGATTCCAATCAACACCTTAAAAAGGTGCGTAAACCAATGAGTGAGTTCCTCGAAATCGTTTAAAAATTGGGGATTTTTATTGATTGTATGCGTTCTTGGTCTTCAAGAATCAAGTAATAAATTCCCTTAGGTGTTTTCGAACAATCCAATGAAATTTCATTTCCTGAGGTATTCATTGTTAATCGAACTTGATTGGTTAAATTTCTTCCATCTGCAGCGATATATTCAATTTTGTCAAAATCAATTTTTGATTCAAATTGAACAACAAAACTTCCATTTCCAATAGTTTGAAGAGTGTAATCAAGAAGCAACTCATCTACTGAAAATACTTCAACATTGAAAACATTGACAGCAGTATCAGTTCCACACGAACTACTAGAAATTAACTGTACATTATAATTTCCTGGTGTTGAATAGGAATGAAGAGGATTGATTTCAAAAGATTGCCCACCATCTCCAAAATTCCATTGGTAAGAATCAGCCCTATAACTCTGATTAGTGAATTGAATTGGATTATCATTTTGAGTTCCATAAAATGCAGCAATAACAATTGAATCTGCAGGTTGTAATTTCCAAATTTCTAAACTATCCAAAACAGTTAATGCCGCAGCGGTTTGTAACTGACCTGCCACTGTGGGTGTTAAACCCATTAAAAAAGAGGCTCCAACAGGAGATTTTCTAAACACAGATGCATAAAAAGTACAAGCAGCTAAATAGGTGCCTTCAACGCTTGGATGAGAACCATCCCCAGAATATAGGTTAATGGTTGGATAATTATCTCTAACATATTTCCATGCAACTCCAACTGGAGCCACACAAGCATTGGCTGAATCAGAAATTCTCAAATAAGCATCTCTCAAACGACCATTCATTTTGTCAAACGTATTGATAGAATCCCATTGCTGATCCCCATTTTGTCTTCCCCATGTCATAAAATACATGGCTTGTGTACAATTTGAAATTTCGTAAGCACTATCTGCTAAATTTACAGCATAAGGCAAAGATTGTGTATTCACTTGACTTGTCGGAAAAGATGGTTCTTGACTTTGTCCTTGAATGACGACATAATCCCAAATTTGCGCTTGCATTTTAGTGTAAGTTAAAGGATCATTCCAATGATTGGCAAAAGTAAAACCTCCGTTCAATTTAGAATCGTGAATAATTACATCACCCAATGAAGATGACAGTTGATTAACCGCGGTAGGCAAATCATTTGAGGCAACATAACTATTTCCAATAAATAGCACGCGAGCAGTATCTTGACTGAAAACATTAATGCAAGAAACAAACGCAAATAAAAGGTAAATAAACTTCATGTTTTTTATTTCAAAATTGAGTAACTTCATTGGATTAATTACAAAAAAATTAATCTTTTTTCAATTGTTAAATTAAAAATCATGATAAGAATCCAATTTAGACTTGTATTAATGATTTTTTGCACTAATATCGCGCAATCTATTTATGCGCAATTTAACTTTGAATTCAATGACTCCATAAAGGTTTTCAATGGTGGAAACGAACTTAATTTGGCATGGTCTGGTGGTCAAAATTATGCGCAGTTTGCTGACCTTGATTTTGATTTCGATGGAGATATGGATCTTTTTGTTTTTGATAGAAGTAATGACCTATGTAAAGTGTACATTCAAGAAAATCAGAATGGAAATAAATTTTATCGATTACTATACAACGCCCATTTATTTTTCCCTTCAGATTTGAAGTACCGCGCTACTTTGGCAGATTACAATCAAGATGGGAAAAAGGATTTATTCGCTTATGGTATCGGAGGTATCAAAGTATATAAAAATACCGGCGACGCAGCAAATGGATTAAGTTGGCAAGTTGCAAAAAACCTTCTATATTCGAATTACTGGGGTGCCAATTTGAACTTGTATGTGAGTTCTGCAGACATTCCTGCAATAGTTGACGTTGAGGGGGATGGTGACCTTGATATTTTAACCTTTCACATTGGTGGTGAGCATTTACAATACCATCAAAATCAAAGTATGGAATTATATGGTGTTCCTGATTCCCTTGAATTTGTATTGAAAAATGAGTGCTGGGGAGGATTCCGTGAAGATTTGAATACAAGCACTGTCTACTTGAATGACCCATCTATAGAATGTACGACAGGGAACGTTCCAGGAGCAGAATCTCCAATTATTGAAGGCACAATTAAACCAACAGAGCAAACACCAAAACATGCAGGATCGACAGTACTTGCTCTGGACATTAACAATTCCGGTGTTTTGGATTTAATACTAGGTGATGTGGCATACCCTAATTTGAACTTGCTTATTAATGGTGGAACAACACCCAATTCGAATTCCTCAATGGTTTCGGTTACCAATAATTTTCCGAGCAATTCTTTACCTGCCAACATGAATCTTTTTCCAGCAGCTTTTTGGGTTGATGTTGATTTTGATAATAAAAAGGACCTCATCGTTGGTGCCAACGCAAAAAACATTTCAGAAAATGAAAAAAGCATTCTTTATTACAAAAACTTAGATACTAATCAACAACCAACTTTTGTTTATCAAACAAATGCTTTTCTTCAAAATGAAATGATTGAGCATGGCACAGGAACAATCCCAGTATTTGCAGATATTGACGGTGATGGACTTCAAGATCTGTTTGTTGCCAATTTTTACCGTTACAAACCAACCTTGAGCAAAGAAAGTAGCATCGCATATTACAAAAACACCGGAACAGCAACCAATCCTATCTTCTCGCTTGTTGATAATGATTTTTTGAATTTTAGTAGCGCATCGCTCGGCTTACACATCATACCAACTTTTGGGGATATTGATGGGGATAATGATCAAGATTTAATTGTTGGACTTGAAAATGGGTTATTACAACTTTACAAAAACAATGGCACACCTAATACTGCAAATTTTGCTGTTACACCAGTTCTGCTTCAAGACAATTCAGGAGTAAATATTTCATCTGGACAATATGCAACGCCGCAACTTTTTGATTTGAATAAAGACGGACTATTGGATTTAATTGTTGGAAGAAAAACAGGTGAATTAATGTATTATGAAAACATTGGAACCTCATCTGCTGCCTCATTTCAACTAGCAAACGACACCTTAGGAAAAATAGATGCAGCAACTTCTTCCCCTGATGGGTTTCCAGTTCCTCATTTTTTCAATTTAAACGATACCACCTACTTATTTTTAGGATCGATTGATGGAAAATTACTTTACTTTAATGATATTGACAACCATTTGGATTCCGATAGCAGCTTCAATTTGGTATCCTCTGAATTTTTAAATATTAATGTTGGTGCTTATAGCTCATTTTGGGTAAATGACATTGATCAAGATGGTAGATTGAATATGTTTGTCGGTCAAGATTTAGGTGGATTATATCATTTAGAGGTTGATCCAAATAGCAATGCTAATGTTGGCGAAATCGATCTTGATGTTGAGTTTGAGATTTATCCCAATCCTTTTAATCAAGAAATTTCAATCAGATCAATCAACAACAATATTTACAATTTCAAAATATGCAATGCCTTAGGTCAAACAATTTTCATTTCGAAAAATCAAATTGGAACTGCACGCGTAGATTTGAGTAATCACGAAAAAGGATTGTATTTTGTGCTTATTACTAATGAGAACAATGTTTCATTGACGAAAAAGATTATCAAGCAATAATTTTGTTAATTGTTATCACCCTCCTCTTTCCTCCCTCTAGGGAGGATTTTTTTTTCTTACATCAGAAAGGAATTCTTAGAGGAAATTATTAAAAATCTTAATGAACAGCCTTATTTTTAATAGATATACTCTTCACCTCACTCAAATTAAAATATCGGTCCATCCTTATCAATACTCGTTTTTTACATACTAGTCGACAAGCATAGGCATGAGTATGATTTCCCCCTCCGCCGCGGCGGAGAAGGGAGACCAAGGGGGATGACTATTTTAATTATTGTTGCGTTTTTGCCTCAAACAAAAAATGGCATAATCAATTCTTTCCTTTACTTCGCCAATATTTTGAATCACATCACCTTCAGTAAATCTTAAAAAAACATATCCTAAACCTTCTAATTTTTTCTGACGAAAGAAGTCGTAATTTCCTCTATTAAAATGTGATGAGCCGTCAATTTCAATAATAAAACCTAGTGAAGGGGCAAAAAAATCAACAATAAAATTATCAATAGGTCTCTATCTCAAAAATCGTTCACCCGTCTGTTTTCTTGAAAGTACCGATTTCCATAAATATTTTTCAGCTTTGGATACAGTTTCTGATCTTAATTCTCTAGCGAAATCTTTGAGGTTTTTATTGTAATGATTGTTGGAATACATAATTCAATATACGGAATTATATATTTAAGGCCAAATATAATTCACCCACCTTTTTCCCTCCCTTAAAGAGAGGAGTGCAGAAACGTTTTACCTCCTTGAGGATGGATTAAGGGAGGTGAAAAAACTTATTATGTATAAGGAAAATTGTAAATGTCACCCTCCTCTTTCCTCCCTCAAGGGAGGATTATTTTTCTTACATAAGAAAGGAATTCTTAGAGGAAATTTTTAAAAATCTGAATGAACAGCCTTATTTTTAATAGATATACTCTTCACCTCACTCAAATTGAAATATCGGTCCATCCTTATCAATACTCGTTTTTTACATTCTAGTCGACAAGCATAGGCATGAGTATGATTTCCCCCTCCGCCGCGGCGGAGAAGGGGGGCCAAGGGGGATGACTATATATCGTCCTAAAATAAGTTTACGCAAACTTACATCAACCCAATAAAAACATTAAAATGCTCTGGATATACAACATCTTTAGGTTGATGGTTATAAATTCCAAAAATTGTAGATCCACTTCCTGACATAGCTGCGTAGACTGCGCCTTCACCATACAACTCATCTTTTAGATTTTCAAGTTGCGGGTGAATTTTAAATACTGACTTTTCGAAATCATTTTTCAATTCTGATTTCCATAGAGAAATATCCTTTTCCAAAATTGCTGAAATGGATTGTTTCAATTCATTGCTTAAAAGTACACCATCATAAGCATCTTTCGTACTCACATGAATTCCTGGATTAATAACCTTTATCCAATAACCCGATAAATCTAGTGATAAAGAACTCAATAACTCCCCCCTCCCCTTTGCTAATTGTGGCTCATTTTCAATGAAAAAAGGACAATCACTTCCTAAAGCAGCAGCAATATTTCTTAATTCATCATTTGAAATATTAAATCCGCAAAGTTCATTGATACCTTTTAAAACATATGCCGCATCTGCTGAACCTCCACCTAAACCTGCCCCCATAGGCAATTGCTTTCTCAAATGAATTCTCAAATTGGGAATTAAATACTTGGATTTTAAAGCATTGTAAGCCTTAAAACACAAATTATCCTCAAGACTTGACGGTATGACATTTCCACTTTGAACAAACTCGAATGTCTCGGAAAATGTAATTTCAAGTATATCAAACCACGGAATAGTAACCATACAGGTTTCAATTTCATGATAGCCGTCATCTCGCTTGTGAAGTACATGCAAACCTAAATTGATCTTTGCGGGTGGATAGAATATCATGGTGTAAAAGTAGGAACAAGTTAACTATTTTCGTAACTTTCAGACCTCAAATTAAATGGATATGTCAGTGTACCTTGATTTTGAAGAACCAATCAAAGCATTGGAAGAACAAATTGAACAAACAAAAGAAATTGGAGCCAGCACAGAAGTGGATATGTCTGATAAGATTGCCGAACTCCAGGAACGCCTTAAAGAAAAGACCATAGAAATTTTCAATAACCTTACACCTTGGCAACGGGTACAACTTTCTCGTCATCCAGATAGGCCCTATACTATGGCCTATATCAATGCGCTAACAAACGGTAAATTCCAAGAATTACATGGTGACCGAAGTGTAAAAGATGATAAAGCCATGATTGGTGGTTTTGGATTGATGGATGGTCAAACTGTTATGTTTATTGGTCAGCAAAAAGGTATAAATACCAAAATGCGACAATACCGAAATTTTGGAATGCCGAATCCTGAAGGATACAGAAAAGCTTTGCGTTTAATGAAATTAGCCGAAAAATTCAATAAACCAATTGTAACCTTTATTGATACGCCTGGAGCGTTTCCCGGTTTAGAAGCAGAAGAGCGCGGACAAGGCGAAGCTATCGCAAGAAATATCTACGAAATGATGCGCTTAAAAGTCCCTGTAATCTGCGTTATCATAGGTGAAGGTGCATCAGGAGGAGCCTTAGGTATTGGCGTTGGTGACAAAGTCGTGATGTTGGAAAACACATGGTACTCGGTGATTTCACCAGAATCTTGCTCTTCTATATTATGGAGATCGTGGGATTTTAAGGAACGAGCTGCAGAGGCACTTAAATTGACGTCAACTGATATGCAAAAAAATGGTTTGGTTGATGACGTAATTATTGAACCTTTGAATGGTGCACATCGCAATCAAGAAGAAATGTTTGGAATAGTAAAGGATAAAATTAAAGGATATCTTAAAGAATTATCAGATCTTTCTCCCGAACATCGAATTAACGATAGAATAGAAAAATTCAACAGAATGGGGGTTTGGTCTTAACCCCTTTTTTCATTTTAATAGACTTATTTTGTAAGCCACATCAGGATTATCAATCAAATTCATAGCTGGGCTCATCAATTTTAAAGTTCCCTTACTATTCGTTTTACTTGTTTCCGTTTCTAAAATTTTACCTGAAATAGTATTGTAAAAATTGATTTCATATTTCTCATTTTTTCTCAAATGATAAATTTTAATGAAACAATCATTTTCACCAATATTAATCGGTTCTTCAACCAAATCATCGTCTTTTGGAGGATACAAATATGGAATTGAAAAAGGTTCGGTACCTTTGTACAACGCAGAAAGACATGGATACGTTTCCACTAAATTGTATGGATGTATGCTTCGATTCGACATCCAACCAAATGCATGTTCTCCAAATTCAGAAACTTGTGTGTACGCCTCAAGTAAATCACTTTTTCGATATGGTTTTGAATTACTACGGTTGATTTTATCTTCAGTCAAAGGCCACCTTTGTGCAATAGATAACTCACCTTTCGTTTCACGAATGACATTAAAATTCACATTTTCAAAATCAATATCAGCTACAAAAGATTTTATACCATTAAAATATTTTTCCCACATTTTGTAGCGATCTAACTGATCATTATTCCACCAATCTAAACCTGCCACGGCACAACCAGAAGTCAAGGTAAACCACAAATCCTGCTTAAACATAAAATCAGCGCAATTATTATATGCTATTGTTGGATCGTCAAATTCATCTTCCGGAAGCTTTCTTGGTATGGATAAAAAATGTCCGAATTCATCATAAATAAAAAGTTTCTTCTGAAAATCAGGATAACTTATTGAGCCATTTTGATATCCCAAATTCAATTCATTTACAGAAGAAAATCGCAATAATAAATTCCTATTTCGGGTTTTTCCTTCTGATGATTCATTCTCATACATGTAATCATGATAACCAAAGAAATCAATGTTTTTTAAATTATATAGCTCTGGATCCCAAAGCGTCTTTGAATATCCTTTTCCTTTAATTATGGCAATACTTATAAGATGAGGATCTTTTAAATCCTCCCGAATGTAAGTAGACATTGTATTGGTCCAGTTACGAACATGCAACCTGTTTTCTGAATGATCTATAATACTGTCTCCTATTTGTTGATCACGATATTCGGCTGTTTCATCCACTTCTGACATCAATTGCCAACCAGCCAAATGTGTTGAATAACCGTATCGTGCGACTAAATATCTGAAATAATTTCTCGTGTATTGATTTGCGATTGGATTGGAATAATATTCAATAGCTTTTTGAATTCCAATAGGTTCTTCATGTGGGATTTCTGCTGGACTTTGATCCAAATCATTGTAACAATTGGTTTCCCAGCGGACTCCAGGAATTAATCCGGCTTTATCGTCAGAACGACTTTCCAAGGGGGTGTGCAAAAGCGCACAAAACATGTAATATATATCATTTTTATCGCAATAATCAGCAATATTATCAAACTCCCAAGCTTGTCCCATACGGGGCTGATAATTACCAAGCGCCTCAAATTCGAGCTGCATGAACCATGAAGAAGCAACGAATCTAGTATAATTTCCCCCAGCAGCTTTGAACGCATCTAAAGATCTGTAAATAGCTTCAAGTGGTTGCGGGCCAATTGCTTTGTCCAATCTACTCCAATCCTCCCACACCGGCCAGGGAATATCTTGACCAACGCCAAAGAATGACTTTTTTGAATCACTAAATCGCATGTGCTTTCCGTTCGCTCCAATTTCGAGAAAACCAGGTTTATTATTGTCAGCAACAAGATATGAAAAAGCTTTTGTACACAAAATTTGATCTCGAATTTTCAAGATTATTTGACCATTCAATTGGCCTGTTTGATTGGGAGAAAAACGAATACGAAATGAGTATGACGTTGTATCCTTTATCCAAACATTTTTTTCCATATCCTTTTTGTAAGCTTCATAATAAAACCCAGGTCGGCTATCAATAAGCGCTCCATCACTATTAAAAAGTTGTAAATCGACACGAATATCCTGAGGATTAAATGGATTTAATCGCTTATCTTTTTTGGTTTCGCCATCAAAAAATGCAACAATTTCTTGATTCCATTTTTCTGATAATTTAATCCCAAGCTCAGTCTTTAAAAATTTTTCAGTTTGATAAGGTTTATCAGGACAAATCCATGCCAACTGAATTTCATTTTCAAGATTATCATTTTGAACAAAGGGTAATGGAGACTCCAAATCTTGAGCTGAAAAAATTGAAATACAAAAGCAATATAAAAATAAAAAACACCTTTCCATACTTATGATTTTGAAGATTTTTTAGGTACTGGATCAAAACCTGAACCGCCTTTTGGATGACATGAACCGATTCTTTTCAACGCCAAATATGAACCCTTAAAGGGACCCCATTCACGAATAGCATCTATTGCATAGTGCGAGCATGTTGGCGTATAACGACATGTTGGAGGAAACATTGGAGAAATAATCCATTGATAAATCTTAATGGGAAAAATGAGGAAAAATCCCATAAACTTTAGAAAATATTTCATATTCAAATTTAAGCTTATTTATCCTTAAATGTAATTTCAACTATTGTTTCAGGTTTAATTCGTTGAATAATATGATTATCTTCACATATAGTTTTTTCAATTCATGCGAATAATATTGCTTTTTATCATTGCGGCGCAAGTTCTTGTCTCATGCGCTCAAGAATCTCAAAATTGGGAGCAGGAAATTCTTGAGGTTAAGAAAGATGATTCAACAAATTATGTTTTGAATGCAGATGGAATTTTTATTGATCGCTGGGATCAACTACCTCAACCACAATTTTGGAAAGTCATCATGCGCATGTCACCAGATTCTATGTTAATAAATTATGCCAATAACCGTCAAATATTATTAAAAATTGCGGTAAAAGACTGGAACAAATATTCCGAAACAAAAAAAAATGAGATAAAAGACAGTTTAAGAAATGTGAATGGACTTAAAGCAGATGCCACCTTAAATTGCACAACAGGAAAGAATCATTTTTATCAGTTTGATGCTGTTTATCCGTCTATTTCGAAGGGTGTTAAGGCTTTTCATTCAAATGCTGTAGACCCATGGTATGCACAATCAATATTACTGATTGAAAGTCCTGGTCAATTGCAAAAATCAAATGTTGGAGCATATGGAGCTTTTCAATTAATGCCATCGGTTGCTAGAAAATATGGTCTTGTTGTAAATGATACCAAAGATGAACGAGAGGATTTCGAGAAGTCAGCACTTGCTGCCTCAAATTTGATTAAAAAATCATGCATCCCAAGTGCAAAAAGATTACTAAACACCTACAACATTAATTACACAGAAACGGATATTTGGTTTCGTTTGTTTGTTTTACATGTTTACCATGCTGGAGCTGGAAATATTGAAGCAGTGCTTTCTAAAATCAATCCTAAAGAAGGAGGACAATCATTAATTACCGCAATGTGGCAAACGACAGCAGGTCAATTTGGCAACAGTTCACAAAATTATTCGCAGTTGGCACTCGCTGCACAGCTAATTCTGCATGAAATGGTTTATAAAAATTGTGATAGCCTTCAAAACTACACGGGTAAAATGTAAAATTGAGCTAACTAAACAGCATCATAATTTTCTGAAGGTTTTTCATTTTGATAAAAGCCTTTAACAATAGAATGAATGAGAGCAGAGAGAACATTTTTGTTCGTTTCTTTGGTAAACAAAATCAGTTCAGAACCTTGAAAATCCATTTCAAAGGTCGCGTAATTTAAATCGGTTATATATTCTAAATTAACATCCGCTGGCAAGTTGTTTCCTCGAAATTTGGTAAAATCGATAAAAAATGAAACACCTTTTTTTCCGAAATCTAAAAATCTACTATCATTTATCTTTTTTGTTTCAACATTCTTTTCTCTTTGGGAAATCCAAACACCATTATTCACGTAATTGACAACAAAATCATTTTCTTCAACCATTAAGCGATACAAATTAATTAGTTGCTGCCCTTCTTTCCCTAGCCCCAAAAACAAAATCATATCCCCATATTCATTTTCCAAATTGGGAAATTCATTAAGAATGTAAGCCATTCTTCCATCAAAAATCTCCTGAAAATCATTGGTATTCTTCAACGGAATATTTTCGAACAACTGCAAAATTGAGAATTGCTCGTAAAATGATGGATTTATTGTCCCAATAAAATTGAAGAATTTAACAACATCAATATTTAATGCATAGGCAACATTAGTATTGGGTTCAATCAGTTTTTGAGCCCAGGAGCCATCAGAAGAATTAAAAAATGCCTTTGATAACAAATCCTGAGAAAAAAAGTTATTCGTCTGTATATGAATATTGCCTCGATTAAATTGGATTTTAGACTGAATAAAATTATTATCAAAAAATTTGTAGGAATTCTTATTTGTTATTGGATCATTCAGTTCATTCATGGTCGATGCCAATGAAATTCCTACCACGATATCTGAATTACTATTTAAAATATTTTTGGGAATGGAAGTAGAATCAACCGTAATATTCTTTTCATTTAAAATTTCGAATGTTTTAAGCTCGGAAACTTTACCTGTATTATTTGTACCCAAAACACAAGTCAGATCATTAATTGCTACTGAAAATTGTGTTGATGAATAAACATAAAGATTTCCTTTCTCCTCGAAATTTAGTCCCATTCCTTTAAAAAAATCAACTAACGAATCTTTATTGGAAACTTCTACAAAAAAATAACTATTGATACTTTTCTCATCAACAATTTCGTTGGCAAAATAAAGAGAATCCTCAAGATTTATATACCTATGAATTTCCTTGAAGGTATTTACAAAAACACCAACCTTTTGAAGCTTATCAACTTCCGATTTATCAATCAAACCTTTCAAATCTATTTTACCGAATGAAACTACTTTTTTGTTGGTTGCAATCAATTCAAGCAATTTATTTTTTGCATTGTTTTCAATATTAGGATCATTTCCACAAGATGCAAAAAGCAATAATGTCAAAAGGTTAACAAATATTAATCGCCAAGTTTTTATCATGCTTAAATCCATTAATTGAAAGCTTAAAAATAAATAATAATTGAAAGTGGAATAATCATTAATAAACAAATCATTAAATTTAGAAATGCACTTAATTGAACCATATTATGGTTGGAGAAACCTTTATATTGCCTCGGAAGATCCCTTATCCCCATTTCTAAATAGAGAATATAGTGAATTCGAATTTCAAAATACCATATATAACTTCTACATTCATCCTCAATGGGACTATTTTGGATCTGAAACACTATTTCTAAAAGTTCTTTACGTTGATTATGACGAAGGATTTTCAATAATTGAACTTATTGGGGAATGGAATGATGCCATACACAATGATATTATGACGTTTAAAAGGGATATCATTGAACCAATCATGGAATCTGGCATTGATAAATTTATCCTAATAGGTGAAAATGTGCTTAATTTTCATTTTTCAGACGATTGTTATTATGAGGAATGGTTTGAGGAGGTTGAGGAGGGTTGGATCGCAATGGTCAATTTTCACGAACATGTAATCCGAGAATTCGAAAGCATACACATAGATCATTATTTTGTTATGGGAGGGGAATTGGAAGAGATTGAATGGAGAACCTATCTTCCAATGCAACTATTCAATAAAATAAGAGATATTGTCACAAAACGTATTTCATAAAAAAAGGGCATAAAGCCCTTTTATATTTAAATATTTTGATTGAATTAATCGATATAAATATTCGTCGAAAAAGCTTTATTATCTATAAAGAAATTTACAACATACATTCCTGATTCAATTACTGATGGCAATTGAACATTTTCTTTTATTTGTCCAGGAATTGATTGGCCTAAATTTTTTGAATAAATCAACTTACCACTCATATCAAATAAATTCATATTTATAGATCCAGAAACCAATGAATTACATGATATTACTATACTATTTTTAGAAGAGGAATAACCTGCAGTAAAATTATTATCAATTTCATTTTCTTCGATTCCGGCGCCTGATTGAGCACTAAAAATATGTTGAGATAGATAAATTACATCTCCATTATTATTTCCATTGTTATTGGTTTCATTGGTCGCAACATAAAAAGTTACATCTCCTGCATTCGTTGACGGAGCCATCCATGTCCAACCCCATAAAGTAGTTGCAGATGTATTACTGGCAGAGGTGTGATTTGCATATTTTCTTGCCGTACCATTTACTTGAGTATTCAATCCAGCTGTAAAATCTCCAGCCATATTTCCAGAACCATCCAAAACAGTTGCTTGAAATCCTTTTTTAGTTGCGCTTGTTGACATTGACAAAGCAACTGTATAAGTCGTACCAGGAACATAAGAGGTAACTGGTGTCGCACCTTGCAAAAGTGTTATTAAATTAACATTAGAGCCATCTTGAGCAGTACCCGCATGACAACCTGTACAATTTTGTTCACCTGGCGCTCCTGTTCTTCCAGGTCCAGCTCCACCTGAGTTTTTATTGTGGAAATCTGTTTTAATGTATGTGCTGACAACTCCTTCCTTTTTGCCATTGAAAGCAGTTAATAAGGACAAGCTAAGCAATGATCCTACGATAAAAATTACTTTGTTCATATATATTTTTGTTTAATTATTGGGTTTACCTTGGTTAATCCAGCATTCAAATTGATCAATCAATGAATCTGGAAGGGCCCCATCCTGAGGCATTAACTTCAAGATCCCTTTCATCGAACTTAACATATCTTCTGCATTGGCAGAAATATTTGAATGATTTGTCAGTGTGTAACCTGCTTCTCCTGCAGAATGACAAGAAATACAATTATTTTCTACCAAAGGAAGAATTTGATTCGCAAAAGATATAGTTGTATCGCAATTTAGATTCTTATCATATATGCTTTTTTTACAAGAAATCAGCGATACAGCTAATATTATAAAGGAAAACACCAAATAGAAATGTATTTTTCTCATGCTATTTATTTTTATTAAAGTTAAAACTACGTTCAATACAAAATCCTAATCGGAATTGTCCTTTTAACCATTTATCAAAAGTATATGGTATAAATTGTGATTCGCCTAATCCTTGCGAATTTGTAAACAATACAGTAAAAATATGACCGTAGGTATTGAACTCCATTGCAATGGACAAGCTATTCATAAAATCTGTTCTGAAACTTTTGTTTGAAAATGCATGATAATACTCACCAAGTAACGCAATGCGATCATTGACTTTAAATCTTACTGCGGAACCAAGAGCGAAAAGTGTATTTACATCATTTGAAGCAACGTAATTTCTATGAACTAAGGTTGGGGCAAGATTTAAACTCCAACGATCTCCTAATTTTCTTGAAATTTGTAATTGACTTGAATACGATAGCCGGTGTTGCCATTTTGGAAAATGACTTACCTTAGAAATATCAGAAGACGCAATCATGTAGGTATACGCTGATGTTAGAATTCCTGCCACTGTTATGGGTATTCTCGAAGTAAATTGATTCAAAAATTGATATTTCACAAAACCATCTACTAAGGAACGATATGGATTTCCTGTTCCCTTTGAACGGCCAATGCCGATATTTAATTTATTTGTAATTCCATAGTCAAAACCTATCCTGATATCTGAGGAATTATCCAAACCAAATAAATTTTGTAACCCACCAGTCCCTCCTGCAATATCCCCAAAACGATGGTCAATTTTCATTAGAAGGGATTTATTTTCAATTACTTCTGGTGAATGTCCATTAACAATTCTAGACGATTTAAAAGTAAAGTTATCAGAAGAAACTAAATTTTTGGATTTTTTATATTTATAATCAGCTGTATTATTAGGTAATTGAAACTGAGATTGAAATTCAAACACCACAAAATTGAATAGAATAATTAATAGAAATTTCAAACGCAAAATTATCATAACATTGTAACAGAATTATTGTTGTTCTATATTTGTTTTTTAATTGTGGATGAAGATACAAAATAGTATCTGAAACGAAAAAAATATTATTATGGTTGGGCCCGAAATGTTTGAGAAATTAGAAGCATTGAAGAAAATTGCTGATGAAAGTAAAGCTAAATTGGACTCTATTACGGTTGAAGGTGAATCGGGTGGCAATTTGATTGTAATAGCATTGAATGGTAATAGGGAATTTAAATCGATTAAGATTAATACAGATCATAAAATGATCAGTATCGATGATTTAGAGGATCTTATATCAGTAGCCTTTCAAAGAGCCATGGAAAAAGTTAATCGTATTAATGAAGATGAAGTAAAAAAATCATCTCAATTTTTATTCCCTGGAATGTGATGTTAAAGTCAGAAATTAGATCTTTTATAAAAACTGAGAGAAACAAAATATCTGATTTAGAATTAAATCAAAAGTCACAATTAATTTGTGAAATCTCACTTAATAATTTCAACTTCAAAAATAAAACGATAAGTATCTTTTTACCTATTTCAAAATTTAAAGAGGTAAACACCTATATTTTAATCAATCGTTTGAAATTGGATAAATCCTCGAGAATTGCAGTACCTAAAAGCAATTTCAACGACAACAGCTTAAAACATTTCCTATTTTCCCATGATATAGAAATAGAGGAAAACAAATTCGGTATTCCTGAACCTAATGAAAAAAATATAGAAATTAACAGCCATGAATTTGATATTGTTTTTGTACCGCTATTAGCATGCGATATTAATGGACACCGTGTTGGCTATGGCAAAGGGTTTTATGATCGTTTTCTTGAAAAATGTAACGATTCTTGTTTATTTGTAGGATTAAATATTTTCGATGAACTTGTAAAAATTGACGACATCGATGGATTTGACATTCCACTTCACTATTGCATATCACCACATAAATTAATCAATTTCAAAAACTGAAACATCAAGGAAAATATCATCTCTTAAGCATTTTCCTTATTCCTGGATTTGCATTAACATTATTTCTAACGAATAGTTGGTTATGGCTATCAATTTATATTTTGATTTCCACAATCCTTATTTATGTTATTTTTAAATACTTTTAAAAGTAATAAGCAAAAAATCCTAACACATGAGCCGATTCATCATTATCACAGCAATTTGGATATTATGTTCATCACTATTTTACGCTGATAACATTACACAATCTAAAGGTGTTTTTGCAGTTAATATTTCCCTTCAGGGCGATGGTTTACTTTATCATCTTAAAGCTTATTGCATAAATGGAGAACGCATTTCCAATACAACGTTTATCTCAAAACATGAGTTTATTAACTACGCAACTGGATATTGGCCTAGTGTCTACAATCCAGAAAGAATAAATTATTTAGAACAATATGATTTGAATTGTGGTTATATAATTGATGAATTTACCCGAAAACCTGTTTATGGATGTATGCCTTTAGATTCTTTATGGAAACTTAGTCATTCGACTTATCCTTTTGCTGGCGGAATGGAACCAGGTTGGGCTGGAACCGAAAATGGTCCAACTGAAGGACAGCGAAAGTTCTTGAATGAACGTTACAATATATCAAATTTCAAGCTAGATTATATTGCAGACACTAATCTTTACAAGCTGCTTCATGACGTCATGGATTCGAATTGGGTTGCGAACTACAAATACATGTAAATACTTCAACTATTTTATTATTGTTCTATATGTATTTTGAAAACAATTAGTTTGTGCCTTGTTAAATAAAATCTGTAATAGAAACACTCATTCGGTCATTATAATAACTTATTTAAGTGCTTCAACCGTCCGTGAAGTATTTACTAAGTATTTGATCTAAATCAAGAACAGAATTTTTCTAAATTCAATTCAGAGTATTGGAAAATATACCGTTTTTTCTTTTTAGATTAACTCAAATTTATGTGTAGTCCCCAACTTTTTTGTCTTGATCCTAGGTCATGGTTTTGATCCATTAAATTTAAAAGTTTCAATATAACATAAATAAAAAAGCCTCAATGTTGCTATTGAGGCTTTCTAAAAGTGGCATCGACTTACTCTCCCACCCTCAAAAGGGCAGTACCATCAG